>JASGKM010000042.1:0-146391 GCA_049840615.1 Pseudomonas sp. | reverse complement strand
TGGCCGAGCCCGCGGCGGCAGTGGCAGCGCTTTCGGCTCGCGCGCCATGATCCTCGCCGTGATCGTGATCGTGATCGTGACTCGTGGGCATGGTCATGCTGGTCAGCCGCGGCCGGCGCGAGCAACAGCGAGCCCTTGTCGCAGCCGCAGCAGCTACCGGCAGCATCGTTTTGATGATCCTCGACGGGCCGTGGATGATCGGGCCCTGGCGATTGGCAGTCATGTCGTCCGTTTTTCCTGTTTGACGAGTTGCTGTTCGTTGCACACCCTGTAGCAACTACAGAGTCAAGCGTCCGTTGGCGAGGAGTCGCACATGAAGATCGGTGAACTGGCGAAACTGACCGGCTGCCCGGTGGAAACCATCCGCTACTACGAGCATCAAGGGCACCTGCCAGCGCCGTCGCGAAGCGAAGGCAACTACCGGCAGTACGACGCCAGCCACGTCGAGCGGCTGTCTTTCATCCGCCATTGTCGATCGCTGGACATGACCCAGGAGGAAATCCGCATCCTCCTCGGCCTGCGCGACCGCCCCGAAGCCGACTGCGGCACCGCCAATCGCCTCATCGACGAGCACCTGCACCATGTGGAGGTGCGCATCGCCGAGCTGCAGTCGCTCAGCCAGCAACTGCGCGACCTGCGCGCGCAGTGCCAGGGAGAGGGCAACAGCGAGGATTGCGGCATCCTGCGCGAGCTGGAACAGCCGGCGGAGCCTTCGGTGATCCCGGAGGCCTGCGCCGAGGCGGGGCATCTGCACGTCCCGGGCGTCCACGGCCGGCATTGATTGCTTTTCGTAGGAGCGAGCTTGCTCGCGAACCCGCCCAGCGCTGGAGCTGCCGGCCAGTCTGTTCGCGAGCAAGCTCGCTCCTACAGGCAAACAAAACGCCCCGCTGAGCCGGGGCGCTTTCATCAGGAATGCTCCGCCTCCGTCAGCTCATGCAGGTACTTGCGCGACAGCGCGAGAAAGCGCGGAGTCGGGCCGATGTCCTCGTAGATCGGATCACCCTGTTCGTCCTGCGTTACCACCTTGTTTCCCTGCACGTAGGGGAAGCTCGCCTCCAGCTCTTCCAGTGCCGCATTGACCAGTTCCCCCAGCAGCTCCTCGACGCTGCGCTTGGGGTACATGTCGTGCAGCGCAGCCAGGCGCGCGGCCGTCTCGACGTCCAGCGGAATGCTGTACTGATGGTTGGTCATGCGCCCCCTGGCGTTCTGTTCCCAATGGCGTACCAGCTCGCGGATTTTCATGTTCACCTCTAGGGTCGTTACGTGGCGGTCGGCCCTCGTGAGGTCGCCGCAGGTTTTCCCGACGATGGGGATAACTTTCAGCCTAGACGTTGTCCGAGCAGGATTGCGGGTGTTCGTCGAGCGCTTGCCTGCCGGCCCGGCCGGCGGCACTGTGAAGCCAAGCGACGCCTCGTCAACAGGGACTCTCATAGGGCTATCTATCCAGGAGACTGTGATGCCGGATATCGACGCGCGCCTGCGCGAGGACGTTCACCTGCTCGGCGAACTGCTCGGGCAGACCATCCGCGCCCAGTACGGGCAGGGCTTCCTCGACAAGATCGAGCTGATCCGCACGGGCGCCAAGGCCGCCCGGCGCGGCTCCGCCGAAGGCGCCAAGCAGCTCACCGCCACCCTCGACGGCCTCGGCGAGGACGAACTGTTGCCGGTGGCGCGCGCTTTCAACCAGTTCCTCAACCTGGCCAATATCGCCGAGCAGTACCACCGCATCCGCCGGCGCACGCCCAAGGAGCCTGAGCCCCTTCGAGAACCGCGTGCTGGCTGAGCTGCTGGCGCGCCTGCGCAAGTCCGGCCTGGGCGCCGAAGGCCTGGCGCGTCAGGTGGCGGACCTGGAGATCGAGCTGGTACTCACCGCGCACCCCACCGAGGTGGCGCGGCGCACGCTGATCCAGAAATACGATGCCATCGCCGCGCAACTGGCCGCCGGAGACCACACCGACCTGCTGCCCGAGGAGCGCCAGGCGGTGCAGGAGAAACTCCAGCGGCTGATCGCCGAGGCCTGGCACACCGACGAGATCCGCCGCACCCGCCCGACTCCGGTGGACGAGGCGAAATGGGGCTTCGCGGTGATCGAACACTCCCTCTGGCACGCGCTGCCGGACTTCCTCCGCCATGTCGACCGTCCCCTCAAGGAAACCCTTGGCGAGCGCCTGCCGCTGAGCGCTGCGCCGATTCGTTTCGCTTCCTGGATGGGCGGCGACCGCGACGGCAACCCCAACGTCACCGCCACCATCACCCGCGAAGTGCTGCTACTGGCGCGCTGGATGGCAGCCGACCTCTATCTGCGCGACGTGGACAGCCTCGCCGCCGAACTCTCCATGCAGCAGGCCAGCGATGAGCTGCGCGGCGTGGTCGGCGAACTCGCCGAGCCGTATCGCGCGCTGCTCAAGCAACTGCGCGAACGCCTGCGCGCCACCCGCGCCTGGGCCGAGCGCGCGATCCATACCGGTGAAGAGCCGGGCGCCGAGGTATTGCAGGACAACCGCGAACTGCTGGAGCCGCTGCAACTCTGCTATCGCTCGCTGCAGGCCTGCGGCATGGGCGTGATTGCCGATGGCGACCTGCTCGACACCCTGCGTCGCGCCGCCACTTTCGGGCTGTTCCTGGCGCGGCTGGACGTTCGCCAGGACTCCACGCGTCACGCCAAAGCCATGGCCGAAATCACCGAGTACCTGGGCCTGGGCAACTACACCGAGTGGGACGAAAGCGTGCGCCAGGAGTTTCTTCTCGAAGAGCTGGCCAGCCGTCGCCCGTTGCTTCCAGCGAACTACGAAGCCTCGCCCGAAACCGCCGAAGTGCTCGCTACCTGCCGCGTGGTGGCGCAGGCACCGGCGGCTTCGCTCGGCTCCTACGTCATCTCCATGGCCGGGCAGCCGTCCGACGTACTGGCCGTGCAGCTGCTGCTCAAGGAGTGCGGGCTGGAGCGGCCGATGCGCGTGGTGCCGCTGTTCGAGACGCTGGATGACCTGGACAACGCCGGTCCCTGCATCGACCGCCTGCTCAGCCTGGACAGCTACCGTACCCGCCTGGCCGGGCCGCAGGAAGTGATGATCGGCTATTCCGACTCGGCCAAGGACGCCGGCACCCTGGCCGCCGCCTGGGCGCAGTACCGGGCGCAGGAGGCGCTGGTGGACATCTGCCGTAACCATGGCGTCGAGCTGCTGTTGTTCCATGGCCGTGGTGGCACCGTCGGCCGTGGTGGCGGCCCGGCCCACGCGGCGATCCTTTCGCAGCCGCCGGGTTCCGTGGCCGGGCGTTTCCGCACCACCGAGCAGGGCGAGATGATTCGCTTCAAGTTCGGCCTGCCGGATATCGCCGAGCAGAACCTCAACCTTTACCTGGCCGCCGTGCTGGAGGCGACCCTGCAGCCGCCGCCGGTGCCCGAACCGGCCTGGCGCGAAGAGATGGACCGCCTGGCCACCGATGGCGTACTCGCCTACCGCGCGGTGGTGCGGGAGAACCTGCAGTTCGTCGACTACTTCCGCGAGGCCACGCCGGAGCAGGAGCTGGGCCGCCTGCCGCTGGGCAGCCGTCCTGCCAAGCGCCGCGAGGGCGGGGTGGAGAGCCTGCGGGCGATTCCCTGGATCTTCGCCTGGACCCAGACGCGGCTGATGCTGCCGGCCTGGCTGGGCTGGGAAGACGCTCTGTTCAAGGCCATCGAACGCGGCGAAGGCGCGCTGCTGGGGCGCATGCGCAAGGAGTGGCCATTCTTCACCACGCGCATCGACATGCTGGAGATGGTGCTGGCCAAGGCCGACCGGGAAATCGCCCAACTCTACGACGAGCGATTGGTGCAATCGGAACTGCGACCATTAGGTGCGCATTTACGCGACCTATTGTCGCAGTCGGTGCGCGTGGTGCTGGGGCTGACCGGGCAGTCCCAGCTGCTTGCCCACGCTGCCGAAACGCGTGAGTCCATTGGCGTGCGCAATACCTACCTGGACCCGTTGCACCTGCTCCAGGCCGAGCTGCTGGCGCGCTCGCGGCGCTGCACGGGCGATGCCTGCGGCGGTCTGGAGCAAGCCATGCTGGTGACGGTGGCGGGTATTGCGGCGGGGCTGCGCAATACCGGCTGAGGGTGTACGACCCCCCACCAAAGGTGGATTGCCGAGCTGCCAATTGAGATTAATTTGATGGCTGATCCCGGGTGCGGCAATGGCCCGGGATCGGCGTGCGCAGTCCCCATGGCCGGCTTGTGTGGTGTGGGACCGCTGTGTATCGTGAGCAACCTTTCGGCGCGCATTTGCGCCATTCCAGCACGATGAGATTGGCCCCACGAGGCGGATCCGTGATTTCGCTTAACAAGTATTTAGGAGCATATCGATGCGTGTGATTCTGCTCGGGGCGCCCGGTGCCGGCAAAGGTACCCAGGCTCGCTTCATCACTGAGAAGTTTGGCATTCCGCAGATTTCCACCGGCGACATGCTGCGTGCAGCGGTCAAGGCTGGCACCGAGCTCGGCCTGCAGGCCAAGAGCGTGATGGACGCCGGCGGCCTGGTTTCCGATGACCTGATCATCAACCTGGTGAAAGAGCGTATCGCCCAGCCCGACTGCGCCAAGGGCTTCCTGTTCGACGGCTTCCCGCGCACCATTCCCCAGGCCGAGGCCATGAAGGAAGCGGGCGTCTCCATCGACCACGTGGTCGAGATCGCCGTGGACGACGAGGAAATCGTCGGCCGCATCGCCGGTCGCCGTGTTCACGCCGCTTCCGGCCGTGTCTACCACGTCGAGCACAACCCGCCGAAAGTGGCTGGCAAGGACGACGAGACCGGTGAAGACCTGATCCAGCGCGAAGACGACAAGGAAGCCACCGTGCGTCACCGCCTGTCGGTCTACCACTCGCAGACCAAGCCGCTGGTCGACTTCTACCAGAAGCTCGCCGCTGCCGAAGGCACCCCGAAGTACACCCGCGTCGAGGGTGTCGGCTCGGTGGAGCAGATCACCTCCAAGGTGCTCGGCGCCCTCAGCTGATCCATCCTCGGCACCACCAAAGGCCCGCACACGCGGGCCTTTGGCGTTTATAATGCCCGCCCGTTTTTTATCGCCCTGTTCTTCACGTCCTATGGAAAACACCATGCCCACGCTGCTGGCCCTGGATACCTCGACCGAAGCCTGTTCCGTCGCCCTGCTGCATGACGGCCGCCGGTTCGTACGCCATGAGGTGATCCCGCGCCTGCATGCCCAGCGCCTGCTGCCGATGGTGCAGGACATCCTCGGCGAGGCCGGCATCGCGCTGTCCGCCGTTGACGCCATCGCCTTCGGTCGCGGCCCTGGCGCCTTCACCGGCGTGCGCATCGCCATCGGCGTGGTGCAGGGGCTGGCGTTCGCCCTGCAGAAGCCGGTACTGCCGATCTCCGACCTGGCGGTGCTGGCCCAGCGGGCCTACCGCGAGCACGGCGTGAGCCAGGTGGCTGCGGCTATCGATGCGCGCATGGACGAGGTGTACTGGGGTTGCTACCGCGCCGAGCAGGGCGAAATGCGCCTGGCGGGCGCCGAGGCGGTGCTGCCGCCGGAAAGCGTCCAGCTGCCGGGTGATGCCCAGGGCGAGTGGTTCGGCTCCGGCACCGGCTGGGGCTTCGAGGAGCGCCTGGCGGTGAAGGTTGCCGCCTGTGACGCCAGCCTGCTGCCGCACTCCGAAGACCTGCTGACCCTGGCCGAGTTCGCCTGGGCCCGCGGCGAGGCGGTTGACGCAGAGCAGGCCCAGCCCGTCTACCTGCGCGACAACGTGGCAACTCCCAAGAAAGCCTGACCTGCGCCAATTGACCACAGCCCGGAGCGCTCGCTAGAGTGAGCGCATTCCCACCGAGTTTCTGACATGCGTATCGACGGTTTCACTTCCATTTCCCAGACGCCGGAGCGTGGTTCCCGAACGGGCACCGCGGTGACGCCGTATCGGGACGTGCAAAGTGAGGTCGAAGCCCGCCGCGAGCAGCCTGCACCGGCCTCGGCGAGCCAGGGGCTTGAATCGCAGTCGCAGACCCGCCGTGTCGAATCCTCCAGCGCCAGCAGCTACAGTGTGCCGGCGACCCTGCGCGACATCGAGTACCAGCGCCCGCTGAGCTCCCGCGCGGCCCAGGCCCTGGCCAGCTACACCAGCACCGCCAGCATGGCCGGCCAGTACGAAGGCCAGGAAGTCCTCGGTCTCGATCTCTACGCCTGATGCCCTTGCCGTACTTCCTCGGCTGCCCTTCGTGGAACGAGCCGGCCTGGCGCGGCACTTTCTACCCTTCCAATCTGCGCGCCGCTGAGACGCTGGGTTTCTACTCCCAGGTGTTCAACGCCGTGGAAGGCAATACCACTTTCTACGCCCGCCCCAACGCCGACACCCTCGCGCGCTGGGCGCAGACCATGCCGGAGACGTTCCGTTTCTGCGCCAAGCTGCCGCGCGACATCAGCCACGAAGGCGACCTGCGCGGGCAGCTGGAAAATACCCGTGACTTCCTCGATCTGCTCAAACCGCTGGGCAAGCGCGTAGCGCCGCTGTGGCTGCAGGTTTCCGCAGGCTTCGGCCCGGATCGCCTGGGCGAACTGGCGGCCTGGCTGGACGAATTCTCCGAGCGGCGCATTGCCGTGGAAGTGCGGCACCCGGCGTTCTTTGCCAAGGGTGACGAGGAGCGGGCGTTGAACCGCCTGCTGCTCGACCGCGGCGTCGAGCGTATCTGCCTGGACTCGCGGGCATTGTTCGCCGTGCAGTCCGACGACCCGGCCGTGCTCCATGCGCAGTCGAAGAAGCCCAAGGTGCCGGTACGCCCGGCTGCCTTCAGCGACAGCCCGCAGGTGCGCTTCATCGGTGGGCCGGACCTGGATGCCAATCTCGTCCATCTCACGCCCTGGATCGGCAAGGTGGCCGAGTGGATCGAGCAGGGCCTGACGCCTTACATCTTCCTGCACACACCGGACAACCACCGCGCCGCCGAACAGGCCCAGCGCTTCCACGCCTTGCTGCGCGAGCGCCTTCCGGGCCTGCCGCCGCTGTTCGAGCCCAAGCCGGAAGTGGAACAGCTCGGCCTGCTGTGAGCGGTCAACTGTGCATGGCGCGGGGCGGGCGAGGGGACTAACCTGCTCCTTCCCTCGATCGGCAAGGAGACGGCCATGACATCGCAATACACTCAGCGCAGCCAACAGGAGCGCGGTGAGGTCTTACGCGCGTTGCACCAGCGCGACGGCCTGTTCGTCCTGCCTAATCCCTGGGACGCCGGTTCGGCGAAGATGCTCGCCCACCTGGGCTTCGAAGCCTTGGCCACCACCAGCGCGGGGTTGGCCTTCGCCCTTGGCCGGCGCGACGCCGAAGGCGCGGTGAGCCGTGACGAAGCGCTGGCCAATGCGCGTGAGATCGTGGAAGCGACTCCGCTGCCGGTGGCCGCCGATCTGGAGAACGGCTACGGCGATACGCCGGAAGACTGTGCCGAGACCATCCGCCTGGCCGCTGCCTGCGGGCTGGTCGGCGGTTCCATCGAAGATGCCACAGGCCGACCTGACACGCCGATCTACCCACTGGAGCTGGCGGTCGAACGCATCACCGCCGCCGTAGAGGCCGCTCGTGCCCTGCCGTTCATTTTCACCTTGGCGGCGCGCGCGGAGAACTTCCTGCACGGCCGTGTCGACCTGGACGACGCCATTCGCCGCCTGGTGGCCTTTGCCGAGGCCGGCGCAGACGTGCTCTACGCGCCGGGCCTGAAGACTCGCGAGGAAATCTCGGCAGTGGTGCAGGCGGTAGCGCCGCGGCCGGTCAATGTGTTGGTGGGCTCGCCTGCGGTGCAACTGGGCTTGGAAGAACTGGCAGAGCTGGGTGTGAAGCGCGTCAGTGTTGGTTCCACCCTGGCGCGGGCTGCCTATGGCGCCTTCTTCAGCGCCTCGGAAGCGTTGGCCAGGGGCGACTTGAAGCCCATGCACGGCGCCATGCCGTTCGACCGCATCAATGGTCTGTTCCGGGGCTGACACTAGCGCTGGTGGCTGCTGGGCTTCGTCCTCGCTTGCGCCGGTTTTGCGCTGGCGGTGCAACAGCAGTGGGTGAAAGTGCCAGACCGCTGGAACCCCTGGGCGCCGCTGGACGTAAGAGACGAGCCGAACCTGCTGACCCGCTACAAGCTCTGGCGCCTGCGCGACGATGCGGAGCTATGCCGGCTGGCGCTGCAGAGTTCAGACCTCAAGGCACAGCCCATGGTCGACAGCGAACCAGTCGCCGGCTGCCCGTTGCAGAACGTCTGGCGCGTGCAGGCCGCTGAGGTGAAGTTGAGCAGCAGCTTCCTCGCCAGTTGCCCACTGGCGGTGAGCTTTGCGTTGTTCGAGCGCCACTCGTTGCAGCCCGCCGCACGGGCCATCTACGGCCAACCGGTGGTTGGTGTGGAGCATCTGGGCAGTTTTGCCTGCCGCAATATCTACGGCCGTGCCGATGCCCGGCGCAGCCAGCACGCCACGGCCAACGCACTGGACATCGCCGCCTTCCGCCTGGCCGATGGCCGGCGCATCGTCGTCGCCAAGGACTGGAACGGGCAGGGTAATGCCGCGCGCTTTCTGCGTGCCGTGCGCGACGGCGCCTGTGGCAACTTCGACGGCGTGCTCGGGCCGGACTACAACCGCGCGCACCATGATCACTTCCATCTCGACCTGGGCGGCTGGCAGATCTGCCGTTGAGCCCGCCGGCTGCGCGCTGCGGTAGAATCGCGGTTTTTTCCAGGATCGCCCCGTCATGACCGAAATCCTCACCCCGCCGCGCATCGTCGTCCAGGCGCTGGCGCCTGCCTGGCAGTCCGCCGCCGAGCAGTGGGCGCAGCGGCTCGGGCTGCCGATGGGGGTGGGCGATGCGGATTTCGCCCTGCAACTGGGGGATGACGGCCTGCAACTGCTGCAACTGGGGCCGGACTCACCCGGCCCGGTGCGTGTGGACTTTCTCGAAGGCTCCGCAGCCCACCGCCGTCAGTTCGGCGGCGGCGCGGGGCAGATGATCGCCAAGGCCGTCGGCATCCAGCAGGGGGTACGCCCCCATGTGCTGGACGCCACCGCCGGTCTGGGCAAGGACGCCTTCGTGCTGGCGACCCTGGGCTGTGAGATGGACCTGACCGAGCGCCAGCCGATCATCGCGGCGCTGCTGGAAGACGGTCTGGCTCGTGCCGCCGGAGATTTCGAGGTGGGCGCCATCGTTGCGCGCATGCGCCTGCTGCAAGGCAATGCCATCGAGCGCATGGCTGCGTGGGAAGGGGAAGCGCCGCAGGTGATCTACCTCGACCCGATGTTCCCGCACCGCGACAAGAGCGCGCTGGTGAAGAAGGAAATGCGTCTGTTCCGCCCGTTGGTGGGCGATGACCTCGACGCTCCGGCCCTGCTGGAAGCGGCGCTGAAACTGGCCAGCCACCGCGTGGTGGTCAAGCGCCCGCGCAAGGCGCCGATCATCGAGGGCGGCAAGCCCGGCTACAGCCTGGAAGGCAAGTCCAGCCGCTATGACATCTATCCGCTCAAAAGCCTGAAGGGCTGAGCCTGCGCGCCTGTCGGCGCGCTTCGCGGGCATGGCCCGTTCCTACAACCGAAGCACCCTGTCCAGCCTGCCGGCGCGGTTCGCTCCCACCACCCACGCACCGTGAGCAACCTGTAGGAGCGGGCCATGCCCGCGACCTGCCGGCTTCGCCGATATCAGGGCCGGAACGCCTTGAGGAACAGCGCCACTACCTCCCGCGCGTGAGCCTCGGACTCCTCTTCGGTCGGCGGCTCCACGCAGCCGATCATCAGGCGGAAGTGCACGCAACCCTGAACCAGCATCAGGAAGTGCTCGGCGGCCCGGCGCGGGCTCTCCATCGCCAGCTTGCCCTGCTGACGCGCCTGTTCCAGCAGACGCTCCATCTGGTCCAGCACGCGTTGCGGGCCGGCGTCGAAGAACAGCTGGGACAAGTGGGGGTTCTGTCCGCCCTGGGCAATCATCAGCCGGCTCAGCGCAATGGCTTCCGGGCTGTTGATCAGCTGGTTGAAGCCACGCGCCAGGTTCAGCAGCAGGCTTTCCAGCGGCGCGTCAGCCGATGGCTCGGCGAACAGCTCGGGCAGGTTCTCCGCGCACTTGGCCTGCACCGCCTCGACGAACAGCGTCTCCTTGTCCGTGAAGTGGCTGTACACGGTGAGCTTGGACACCCCGGCCTCGGCGGCGATGGCCTCCATGCTGCTGCCGTCGTAGCCGTAGCGGACGAACAGCTCCTTGGCGGCTTCGAGAATGGCCTTGCGCTTGGCCGGGTCCTTGGGGCGACCCGGTCCGTTCGATGAGTTCGTTGGCGACATGTTTTTACATTTCTAATACTGGACTGATGGGTTCTGTATTTTTACTATACCGGCGAGTATAAGAATTCCAACCGCGTTTTGCGAAAGGTCACACATCATGTTCCGCCATGCTCTGTCTGTCGCGCTGCCTGCTGCCTTCATCCTTTCCCTTTCCGCTTGCGGTAATGGCGAGCCTCCCAAGCCCGCTGTGCGCCCGGCCATCGTGGTCCAGCCGTTGCCGGCAAAGGACATCACCGAGGCCTATCCCGGCGAAGTCCACGCCCGTCATGAGCCCGAACTGGCCTTCCGTATCGGAGGCAAGGTCAGCAAGCGCCTGGTGGAAACCGGCGAACGAGTGAAGAAGGATCAGCCGCTGGCGGAGCTCGATCCCGAAGACGTTCGCCTGCAGCTTGAAGCCACGCGCGCCCAGGTGGCCGCGGCCGAAGCCAACCTGCAGACCGTCCGCTCCGAATACGCCCGCTACAAGACCCTGCTGGAGCGCCAGCTGGTCAGCCAGTCGCAGTTCGACAACATCGAGAATACCTACCGCGCCGGTGAGGCGCGGATGAAACAGATTCGTGCCGAGTACGACGTGGCCAGCAACCAGGCCGGCTACGCGGTCCTGCGTTCGCCCCAGGACGGCGTGATCGCCACCCGTCGGGTGGAAGTGGGGCAGGTGGTCGCCGCCGGGCAGACCGTCTTCACCCTGGCCGCCGATGGCGACCGCGAAGTGCTGATCAGCTTCCCCGAACACGCCTTCGAACGCTTCCGCGTCGGCGAGGCGGTGAGCGTCGAACTCTGGTCGCAGCGCGACAAACGCTTCAGCGGCAAGATTCGCGAACTGTCGCCGGCGGCCGATCCGCAGTCGCGCACCTTCGCCGCGCGTGTGGCGTTCGACGACGCCAAGGTGCCCGCCGAGTTGGGCCAGAGCGCCCGTGTCTACATCCATGCCGAGGGCACCGTGCCGCTGGCGGTGCCGCTCGCGGCGCTGACCTCGGAAGCCGGCCAGCCGTTCGTCTGGGTCGTCGATCCGAAGACTTCCACCCTGCATCGCCGCCTGGTGCGCGTTGGTCCTTACGCCGAGGATCGCGTGCCGGTGCTCGAAGGCCTGAAGGACAGTGATTGGGTAGTGGCAGCGGGCGTGCAGGTGCTGCGTGAAGGGCAGGAGGTACGGCCAGTCGACCGGGAGAACCGGTCGATCAAGCTGGTGGCGAAGGAGTAACGCCCGATGCAATTCAACCTTTCCGCCTGGGCGCTGCAGAACCGCTCCATCGTCCTGTACCTCATGCTGCTGCTGGGCATTGTCGGTACGCTGTCCTACACCAAGCTGGGGCAGAGCGAGGACCCGCCGTTCACCTTCAAGGCCATGGTGGTGAAAACCAACTGGCCGGGCGCGACCGCCGAGGAAGTCTCGCGCCAGGTCACCGAGCGCATCGAGAAGAAGCTGATGGAGACCGGCGACTTCGACCGCATCATCTCCTTCTCCCGTCCCGGTGAATCCCAGGTGACCTTCGTCGCCCGCGAGGACTTCCATTCCCGCGACATTCCCGAGCTCTGGTACCAGATTCGCAAGAAGGTCAACGACATTCGCTACACCCTGCCGCAGGGCATCCAGGGGCCGTTCTTCAACGACGAGTTCGGCACCACCTTCGGCAACATCTACGCGCTGTCGGGCAAGGGTTTCGACTACGCGGTGCTCAAGGACTATGCCGACCGCCTGCAGCTGCAATTGCAGCGCATCAAGGACGTCGGCAAGGTCGAGCTGGTCGGCCTGCAGGACGAGAAGATCTGGATCGACCTGTCCAACACCAAGCTCGCCACCCTCGGCCTGCCGCTGGCGGCGGTGCAGAAGGCGCTGGAAGAGCAGAACGCGGTGACCGCCACCGGCTTCTTCGAGACGGCGACCGACCGCGTGCAGTTGCGGGTGTCCGGACGCTTCGACTCGGTGGAAGACATCCGCTCCTTCCCGATCCGGGTCGGCGATCGCACCTTCCGCATCGGCGATGTGGCCGAGGTGCACCGTGGCTTCAACGACCCGCCCGCGCCGCGCATGCGCTTCATGGGCGAGGATGCCATCGGCATCGCCGTGGCCATGAAGGACGGCGGCGACATCCTGGTGCTGGGCAAGAAGCTCGACGCCGAGTTCGAGCGCCTGCAGCAGACGCTGCCGGCGGGCCTGGAGCTGCGCAAGGTGTCCGACCAGCCGGCCGCCGTGCGTGAGGGCGTGGGCGAGTTCGTCCGCGTGCTGGCCGAGGCGCTGATCATCGTGTTGCTGGTGAGCTTCTTCTCCCTCGGCCTGCGTACCGGCCTGGTGGTGGCGCTGTCGATCCCGCTGGTGCTGGCGATGACTTTCGCCTGCATGTACTACTTCGGCATCGGCCTCCACAAGATTTCCCTCGGCGCGCTGGTGCTGGCGCTGGGGCTGCTGGTGGACGACGCGATCATTGCCGTGGAAATGATGGCGGTGAAGATGGAGCAGGGCTACGACCGGCTCAAGGCGGCGAGTTACGCCTGGACCAGCACGGCCTTCCCGATGCTCACCGGCACGCTGGTCACGGCCGCCGGCTTCCTGCCCATTGCCACCGCGCAGTCCGGCACCGGCGAATACACCCGCTCGCTGTTCCAGGTGGTGACCATTGCATTGCTGGTGTCGTGGATCGCCGCCGTGGTCTTCGTGCCCTACCTGGGCGAGAAGCTGCTGCCCGATCTCGCCAAGCGCCATGCGGAAAAGCACGGCGGCAGCGACAAGGGCCACGACCCGTATTCGACGCCGTTCTATCAGCGCTTCCGCCGTGTGGTGGAGTGGTGCGTGCGCTACCGCAAGACGGTGATCCTGCTGACCGTTGCCGCCTTCATCGGCTCGATCATGCTATTCCGCCTGGTGCCGCAGCAGTTCTTCCCGCCCTCGGCGCGCCTGGAATTGCTGGTGGACCTGAAGCTGGCCGAAGGCGATTCGCTCACCGCCACCACCGAGCAGGTCAATCGCCTGGAGAAGATGCTTGCCAAGCATCCGGGCATCGACAATTACGTGGCCTACGTCGGCACCGGTTCGCCGCGCTTCTACCTGCCGCTGGACCAGCAACTGCCGGCGGCGAGCTTCGCGCAGTTCGTGGTGTTGGCGAAGAGCCTGGAGTCCCGTGAAGAGATTCGTCAGTGGCTGATCAAGCACATGAACGAAGACTTCCCGACCCTGCGTACTCGTATCAGCCGTCTCGAGAACGGCCCACCGGTGGGCTACCCGGTGCAGTTCCGCGTTTCCGGCGAGCACATCCCGGAAGTCCGCGAGCTGGCGCGCAAGGTCGCCGACAAGATGCGCGAGAACCCCCATGTGGTGAACGTGCACCTGGATTGGGAAGAGCCGAGCAAGGCGATTTTCCTCGACATCGACCAGGAGCGCGCCCGCGCCCTGGGTGTGAGCACGTCGGATATCTCGCAGTTCCTGCAGAGCTCGCTGACCGGCTCCACCGTCAGCTACTACCGCGAGGACAACGAGCTGATCGAAATCCTCCTGCGCGGCGACGAGCGCGGCCGGCATGACCTGTCGCAACTGCCCAGCTTGTCGATGCAGACCAGCAGCGGTCGCAGCGTGGCGCTGTCGCAGGTGGCAACGCTGGAGTATGGCTTCGAGGAAGGCATCATCTGGCGACGCAACCGCTTGCCGACTGTGACCGTGCGCGCCGACATCTACGACGACTCGCTGCCGGCGACCTTGGTGAAGCAGATCTCGCCGACGCTGGACCCGATCCGCGCCGAGCTGCCCGATGGCTACCTGCTGGACGTCGGCGGCACCGTGGAGGACTCGGCCAAGGGCCAGAACTCGGTGAACGCTGGCGTGCCGCTGTTCATCGTGGTGGTGCTCAGCCTGCTGATGATCCAGCTGCGCAGCTTCTCGCGGATGATCATGGTGTTCCTCACCGCACCGCTGGGGCTGATCGGCGTGACGTTGTTCCTGCTGATCTTCCAGAAACCCTTCGGCTTCGTGGCCATGCTCGGCACCATCGCGTTGGCGGGGATGATCATGCGTAACTCGGTGATCCTCGTGGACCAGATCGAGCAGGACCGCGCCCACGGCCTGGACACCTGGCACGCCATCATCGAGGCCACGGTGCGACGCTTCCGGCCCATCGTGCTGACCGCTCTGGCCGCCGTGCTGGCGATGATCCCGCTGTCGCGCAGCGTGTTCTTCGGTCCGATGGCGGTGGCGATCATGGGCGGCCTGATCGTCGCCACGGCGCTGACCCTGCTGTTCCTGCCGGCGCTCTATGCGGCGTGGTTCCGGGTAAAGAAAGAGGTCTGACGGATACCGGCGCGATCCGCGCCGGTATCCACCTGTAGGAGCGGGCCATGCCCGCGATTCGCGCGCATGGCGCGCTCCTACAGGGAGGCAGAGTTTGGCTTCGGTGTAGGGCGAATAACGCACAGCGTTATCCGTCGTCTGGCCGATAGAAGCGAATCGACCGACATACGAGAACCTATCGACCTGTCACTCTCACGACCTTTTCCTGTTCTCGATTCCCAGGCTCTGATCGTTCCGAATGGCATGCGGCATTGGTGCAGGAACCGCCTGACTCATCAACGGCGTTGCGCTCCTACAAGCCTGCTGCTTAGCGTTTCTCCGCCACGGAAAACCGTGGTCAGGTGTGGAAACCTGTAGCGGTACACCCCAACGCCATAGCAGAGATGGTCTGGCCTTTTCGAAGGCCAGGCTGGCTCTGGCTGTCTATGGCGGACCGTGTGAGGCGGGCTTCGGCCCGACCGGTCTATGGGGTTTTACCGCCCGGGTTTCCACCCTTGCACGGTCCGCCTCCCTTATCCGGGGGGCGGCTCTTTCGCTGTACAAGGAGAGACCGCATGAGCCCTTCAACGCTGTTCCCGGCCGACTCTGGCCTGAGCTTCCAGACCTTCCAGCGCTACGACCGCATCCTGCGTGGTTTGCTACTCGATCGTCAGTGCTGGTTCGTCGCCCGCGACCTCGCGCGGCTGACCAACTCCGACGTGAGCGGCCGCACCACCCGCAAGCTCGATCCCGATCAGTACCGCTGGGAGCGGCTGGCAGGTTGCAAGGACGATGAATTGCTCGTCAGCGAAAGCGGCCTCTACACGCTGCTGCTCGTGTACTTCTACCACCCGGAAAACCGCAACCTGCGACAGTGGCTGAGCAATGACGTCGTGCCGGTCCTGCACGACGCGCAGTCGCCAGCGGGCTCCGTCCCCCGCCACGCTTTGCGCGAGGTGCAGGGTTACCCGCTGGCGGTGCTCGAATGGCAAGGCGGCGTCTGGCTGCGCCTCAGCGACGCCGCCCGCGTGCTTGAAAGTGGGCGCGAGTGACTCCGTACCCGCAGGAATTCATCGCAGCCTGGTGTGGCGCACCCTGTAGGAGCGGGCCATGCCCGCGATCGCGCGCATGGTGCGCCCCTGCCGGTTGAGCCAGCCAGTGCGTCCGGGGCAGGATAAAAAAAGCCCGACATCGGCCGGGCTTTTCATTGTCGCGTCAACGAGACTCAGAGCACTCCGAACACCTTCTTCGCCAGGCCGGTGGCCGCGGCAGTCGGGTTCTGGCGAATGTCCTTTTCCTGCTCGGCGATGAGCTTGAACAGGCCGTCCAGCGCTTCTTCGGTCACGTAGTTCTCGATGTTGGCGCTTTTCGCGTCGACCACGCCGAAAGCGGCGGCCTGGCTGGCGAAGGCGTTGTACTGCTTGGCCACGCCAACCTGATCGGTGGCCTGTTTGATGATCGGCAGGAACTTGGCGCGCAGTTGCTCGCGGCTGCTGCGGTTCAGGTAATCGGTGGCGGAGTGTTCGCCGCCCTGGAGGATGCCCTTGGCGTCGGTCACGCTCATCTTCTTGACTGCATCCACCAGCAGAGCCTGGGCTTGCGGCATGGCGGCTTCGGCGGCCTTGTTCATGCTCGCTTCGAGCTGGTCGACCTGGGCGCCCATGCCGAATTGCTTCATGGTCTTGGCGGCCTTGCCCAGCTTGCCGGGCAGTTCGATGCGCACAGCTGGGTCATTGCTGAAACCGCCGGGCTGGCTGAGCTGCTTAACCGCCACCTGGGCACCCTGGGTCAGTGCGTCCTTCAGTCCGCCAGTGGCGTCGCTCTGGCTGAGGTCGGAGAGGGACAGGGCAAAGGCATTGACGGACAGCAGGGCGCCGGCCAGCAGAACGGGGAATCGCAGCATCGATACTTCCTTGGGGAAACACGACGGTTTCGAACCGCCGAGGTGGAGAAGGGAGGGGGGAGATTAACGGAGGATGGCCGCCGGGGAAAACCCGGCGGCGCGGTGAATCAGCGCACAGGGTCGACGCGGACCCGCAGCGGCTGCGGATCGCTGCCATCGAGTTTGACGCTGTGGCGTTCGGTGGTGATGAACAGCAGGCGGCCGCTGTCCTCGATGCGCGCACTGACGGCGTAGGTGTGGCCTGGTTTGACCTGGTTGCGGTCGTAGTCCAGATGGAACGGCAGCGGCACTTGGCGGCCGGACTCCAACTGCTGCTGGGCGAGGTCGATGGCCGGGGCGTCGGCCAGCGATACGTCCTGCAGGCTGACGGTGACCTGGGCGGTTGGCGGCAGGGCGATGCGCTGCAGATAGAAGACTTCGCCATCCAGCGAAGCCTTGTCGCCGGACGACGTGGAAGTGCAGGCAGCGAGCAGGCCGGTCATCAGCAGCAGGGGCAGGGTTTTCATGGGGGAACTCTCCTTGGATCCAGGGCGCGTCAGACCATTGTGGGTGACTTTGGTTTCCGCGCCATGATCTGGGAGAGCGTCGAGTTATTTCACGATGCGTCCGAAGCGGTTCTGGAACATGACCTGATCGCGACCGTCCGTGAGGTCATACAGCGAGTAGTAGTGGCTGAGTCGCGCGCCACCGTCACGGGTCAGAGGGTCCCAGCTCAAGTTGGCGCGGCGCATGGTGGAACTGCTCATCAGCTCGTCGAAGGGGATCGACACATAGATGCCCTTGTCGAAGCTGCCCTCGCCGTAAGCTTCCTTGTCCGCTGTGGTCAGCGTGGCCCAGGCACCAAAGCGCACGCCGTTCCTGAATTGTCGGGACAGATCGAGGGTGCCGCCCCAGTCGCGTGCCAGGTAACGGCCGGCGCTGAGCTGCGCGAGGATGTCCTCGAAGCCAGTCTGCCAGTAGAGGGTGACGAAGCCGGTCGCCGTCTGGTAATCGCGCAGGGCGAAGTGCTGGTCGAACTCACGCTGGCGCACCAGATCGAGGTTGGCGCCCAATGCCCAGCTTTCGTTCAAGGGGCGATACAGCAACTCGCCACCCACGCCGGCATACATGCTTTCCAGGTAGCCGCCATAGACCATGCCGTACAGGTCCTGGTCCAACCGGGCGGTCTTGTTCAGCTGGAAGGTTTGCAGCATGACGTTGGAGGTCGTCATGTACTCGCGGATATCGGTCCTCACGCGCGGCAGGTTGCTCGGCGCGTCGTAAGTGAAATTGTCGAAGTTGTTGAACAGGTTGACGCTGAGCAGGCCGTTTGCCCAAAGGCTCGGCGTGAAGCGGTATTCACTGTCGAGGTCGGCGGTGAACTGATAGAGCAGGAAGTCGTTTGGCCCGCCGATGCTCTGGTTGTAGCCGAGCCCGACGTTGTAGCTGAGCGGATCGGGTTTCTGCTGGTACAGCACCTGTTCCTGCTGCGGTAACGGTACGTTCTGTTCGGTCGTGCGGCGCAGGTCTTCCAGCGGCCGTTCCTGATTGGCCACTTCCTCGAATAGCCGGCGCGGCACGCTGGTTTCGACGATTGGCTGGCCGTAGCGCGTATCGACGACGGTAAACCACTGGATACTGCCGTCGGTCGTGTTGTCGAGAATACGAGCGGTACGTCCTATTGCTTCGGGCGCATAGAGATAGCGGGTCTGTTCACCGTAGACCACGACTTCGCTGTCCTTCTGCGTGATGCGCCCCACCTTGTAGCCGGCGTTTTCTTCCAGGCGATGGGAGACGTCGGCCCAGTCGGTTGTGCCGCCCGGTTTCTGCTCCACTCGCTGTGCCAAGGCTTCGGGCACAGGGTCGCTCACTTTCGCCGGCGCCTTGCGGGTAGCGAAGTTGGTGTGCAGGGTGATGCCGAACATGGCGGTGTTGCCGCGCTCGAAGGCGGCCGTCAGGTCGACCGAATCGCTGGCCTTGAAGACCATGCCGATGTTGAACGGCGAGTCCTGCTTCTGTGGGTTGTCGAGTGGCTCGTGCTGGTAGTCGTTGCCGTCGTATTCGAGCTTGAAGGACAGTGGTTTCCAGGGAGTCTGCCAGTTGATACCGCCGAAGAGGGAAGGGCGGCCGCGGAAGTAGCTGTTGGAACTCAGCTCCCCGGTGCCCTCGGACTCGGGCCGCGTATTGAAGCGGTCATCAATCCAGCCGAGCGGATTGTCCAGCTCGCCGCGATTGCCGATGTAGCCCCAGGCAAGTCCCAGGCTGAAATCCAGATCACCGACGCGCTTGTTGCCGACAAAGTACTCGCTGGAGAACAGACCGGTACCGCCAATGTCT
The DNA here is from genome assembly GCA_049840615.1 of Pseudomonas sp. GTDB lineage: Bacteria > Pseudomonadota > Gammaproteobacteria > Pseudomonadales > Pseudomonadaceae > Pseudomonas. Next base: position 127,639 of record JASGKM010000042.1, on the reverse strand, counting down.
CGACCACCCAAGGCAATCTCGGGCACCCAGCGGCTTTCCTGCAGTAGGCGGAATTTGACGTCAAAGGCCTTGTCCTTGTAACTCTGGTTGCCGCTCTCGTCTGCAGATCCATATTTGCGGTTGCTGATGGACGTATAGCGGAACGTACCCTCCATCCAGTCAAAGGGCTGCAGTGAAAAGCTGTAGCGCGAGTAGGGATCGGTCCGGTTGGCGTTGATGCTGATCTCACCGGCCGGCGCCATGCGCGCGGTTGGCGTCTGCAACAGGCCGACGCCACCGAAGTCGTTCTGCGTATAGCGCGGTTCGGCGAAGGTCAGGTTGGCGCCGACCAGCAGCAGGTAAAGGCCTTGGCGGCAATTCATGGCGATCCCGTGGGTAAAGGCTGAGTGGCGAGGAATCGGGCCAGTTCCTGATTCAGGTCCGGGGCTATCGAATGCACACGCCCGGCATCCAGCGGGATCTGCACGATAGCGCCGGGCGCCGGAGGCTCGGCATCCTCTCGATTCCACAGGGCGATACCCAACCGGGAAACCTGCCCGTCAGGCTGAATCAGGTAGAGGTAATCCGGGTCGGCCTCTGCCAGGGCGGGGCACTGTTGTGCATACCGGAAGGCCTGTTGCAGTGGAGCAAACGGCAGCGTGCAGTCGTTCGAGACCGCGCCGGTGACGCGAATACTGTCTGGCCGCGGCGGGAATATCAGCCGGTCGCCGCCCTGGAGCCTGGGCGAGTGGGCGGCGTTCAGTTCGACGGCCAATGGGTCGAGCCGGTAAATGCGCCGCCCGGTGACTGCAAGACCGCTCACCTGCTCGCTCAACTGCCGGGCTGCATTGGCCATCCCCGGCTCGTTCTGAAGCAATGAGAGACGTTGGAGCTGGATCAGGTCGAACAGGATCCCCGCCTTCAGGCGTTGCTGCTCCTGCTTCAGGCTTTCGCGCTGCCAGGATGCCCCTAGCCAATAGCCCAGCGGGTCGACCCGCAGTTGGCCCAGCAGATCGCCCAGGCGCAGGCCTTCGACAATGTCCTTTTCTCCGGGGGAGGGGACTGCTCCCTGCACCTCGATGCGGGTATTGGCAAACAGCATGTTGCCGAATGTCATGCCCAGCAGAAGGCAGCCAATCTGCGCAACTTTCATGGTTGCCCCCGAAGTGGTCGCAGTTGGGTGACGATGACGCTCAGGGTCGGCGTGACCTGCTGGCGGCTTTGCATGACGAAGCCATCCTGCGGATCGACCCAGTAGTGGTTGGTTGCGGACATGCCGGCGAGCGGGGAATCCAGAGATTCGTCGACGCGCAGCAAGGCATGGTCGCGGCCGAGAATACGCACTGTCTCAATGCCGGCCAGATGGAAAGTGCCGCGGAGCGCGACGTCGAATTGAGCGTCCGAGTCGAGGTCGATCCAGCGCTGGCTTGGCTGCCCGTCAGTAATGTGTTGCAGACCTCGGGCGAACGGCGACCCAGGGGCCAGCCGGGTCCCGAGAAGATCATTCGGGAAGCCGAAGGTGCGAACGATGACGCCATCCTCCAGCAACAACAGCTGGTTGGAGTTGGCCCGCCAGTACTGCAGTTTGTCCTGTACGCGCACCAGCGCCATGACGGCCGAGCCGTACTCGGTCGATACCTGAATCTGGTAATAGGGCAGAGCTTCGACCTGGGCTTGCGTGACTTCCAGGGAGGCCGGGCCATGCAGGCTGGCGCCCAGCGTACTGAGGGAGCCTTGCATCAGGGGGTTGCACGCACTCAGGGACGCGACCAATGCGGCCAGCGCGATCAGGCGAAGGGCAGTCATGGCGCCGAGTCAGTTGTTGTTGGTGAGATTGCGCTGGACGGTCGAACCGGTGCCCACGATGCCCGCAGAGGGTACCAAATGGCTGATCAGACGGTTCCATCGAGTGACGCCTGCCGGGCCGACGTAGACCACGTCCTGAGGCCGCAGCTGGAATTGCTGGGCAAGGATGAAGGCGGTAGGTGAGTTCGCGTCCAGCTGGAAGACCTTGGCGCGTTCAGTCTCCAGATTGTCCACGCCGCGAATGACATAGACAGCCTTGCCGTTGGCCGTGGTCTGGTTCAGGCCGCCCACACTGCCCAGCGCATCGGCCAGGTTCATCTCGCGGGTCTTGAAGGTCAGTGCGCGCGGTGCATTGACCTCGCCCATGAGGTAGATCTTCTTGCGGTCGTTGTAAGGCAGATAAATGCGGTCACCGTCTTTCAGGTAAAGGTTGTACAGATCGGAGCCCTGAGCGGTATTGAGAGCATCGAGGTTCAGGTGGAATACCTGTTTGCCGCGTTGAAGCGTCAGGCCGGAAAGGTCTGCGTTGGCGCTGTCCAGTTCGGCGGCGCCAAGCGCCTCCATCAGCGTCAGCGGGGTTGCTGTAATAGGCTGTTGTCCGGCCTTCACAAAGGCGCCGTTGAGTACCACGCGCTGGCTTGCATAGCGCATCACGGCGATATCCACCTGCGGTTGCTCGACATAGTCGGCTAGTGCTTCGGTAATGCTCCGGCGAACTTCCTCGATCGTCCGACCGCCCACCTTGATCTGGCCAATGTAGGGATAGAAAAGTGTGCCGTCCGGGCGGACCAGGCGACCATTTGCGTCGATCTGCTGTTGTTGGCCGGCGGGCGAGGTCAGTTCCGGGTGGTCCCACACAGTGATATAGAGCAGGTCACCGGCACCGATTCGATAGCTTTCCGGTTGATAGTCGAGCAATTCAGTAGGCACCAGATCGTCCTGCTGCGTTGCGGCTTCTACGGTGAGCAGCTTTGGTGTGATCTGCACCAGTTGAACACGACTCGACTCAGCCGAATCCTCCTGCATCAAACGCCCGGTATCCAGGTTCTGACCAGGGGCGAACATGCAGCCCTGAAGGACTAGGGCGGACAGGACAGCAACAGACAATGGACGAATCATGGGGGCTACACAAGGAGGATTGGTCAGGATGGCGCGGGGGCTTTCAGCGCCGACTTTCCTGGGCCGGGAGCTGGCCAGGAGGCTGCGCAGGTTAGCAACGGGACTTGTGGCCGGATGTAGGAAAAGGATGGTGGGCTGCGACAGGGAATTCTTTAACTGGAGGAGGGTTTGGTTAGTAGGCGTTCTGGTGGACGAATCCCTTGAACAGGGTCAGGAAGACGATCTTCAGGTCCCACCAGACTGACCAGTTGTTGATATAGGCGAGGTCGAACTCCACCCGTTTCTGCATCTTCTCCAGGGTGTCCGTTTCCCCACGCCACCCGTTCACCTGGGCCCAACCAGTGATACCCGGCTTGACCTTGTGACGCAGCATGTAGCTGCTGATCTGCCCGCGATACTCCTCGTTGTGCGCGATGGCATGAGGGCGTGGGCCGACGATGGACATGTCGCCGAGGAATACGTTGATGAACTGGGGGAGTTCGTCCAGCGAGGTTCGGCGCAGGAAGGCTCCAACCGGGGTGATGCGATTGTCGTTGCGTGTGGCCTGGGTGACTGTCACACCGTTCTCCATGACCCGCATGCTGCGGAACTTCCAGACTTCAATCGAACGACCATCAATGCCGTAGCGTTTCTGCCTGAAGAACACTGGCCCCTGGGAGCTGAGTTTTACTGCAGCTGAGATCAGCAACATCGGGATGGCGATCAGGCAGAGAATCAGGGACGACAGCACGATGTCTTCCAGGCGCTTCACCCATGCGCCGGCGCCTACCATGGGGGTGTCGAATATGCTGATGGTCGGAATACCGTCGATATTCTGCGAGCGGGCGTGAAGCAGGTTGAAGACAAAAACATCGGGGACGATATAGACGGAGGTCGTGGTATCGCTCAGTTGCTCCACCAGCCATCTGATTCGCGTTTCGCTGCGCATGGGGAGCGTGATGTAGACGCGATCCAGCTTACCCGCGCGGGCCTGTTCAACCAGGTGTTCCAGCGTGCCGGAAATAGGCAGTTTCACCTTTCCATTACCCAGGCTGATCGGCGCGTGGAGCTTGTCATCGAAGAAGCCGAGCAGTTCCAGTCCCATCCAAGGCGCGCTCGCAATATTGGTGGCCAAGCGCTGTCCCAGCGTTCCTGCACCTGCAATGGCAACCGAACGGGTGTTAAAGCCTCGACGGCGAAGTGCATGCAGGCCTGAGCGCAAAAGCACGCGGTAACCACACAAGCCGCCGAGTACCAGTGAAAACCACTGTATCTGCCCTGTACCACTGAGCACGGTGATCTCTGGACTGAGGTAGTCGGCAACTGCAACGCCGGCAAAGCTGATCGCCCAGATACCGCCAACCTTCCTTAATTCTTCGCGAACTCGTTCACCCCGCCATGAGACATAGAGTTGCCCGAAGTCACTGAGCAGATAGAAGATGACCAGGGAAAACAACGTTGCAATAACCGCTGAGTAGTCCCACTGTGTTCGGTCGACGGCTATGATCACACTCATGCCGAAACAGATGACACCGAGGTCAAGAAGTTTTTGCAGGATGGAAATTGTGGCTTGATGAGGACGAAGGATTCTGCGTTCATTTATTTTCATTTGTTGAGACCCGCAGACTTGCATTTAGTATGCTTTGTATTAGGTTTTTATACTTCTCAGTAAATTTTTCTGGAGAAAATCGTGTTTGATAGTCGCGGTAGGCTTCTTGGGCCATGGTGGAGCGGTCCAGCTCTTGAAGTCTTTTTAGTGTTTTGGTTAGTTGTTCGGCGCTGCCATCGAATAGTATTCCGTTACTATGGTCTCTGATTATTTCTGGGAGTGCCCCGTTGGAACTAGCTATAACTGGAAGCGAATTTCGAAATGCTTCTAGAGCACATAGGCCGAATCCTTCACATCGTGATGGCATTACTAGATAGTCGGCGGAAGCATAGTAGATATCTATTCTCTTGTTGTCGATCCATCCGTGGTACCGGACATTGTTGTAGTTTAGTTTGCGGAATTCTAGGTTTTCAAGTACGGTGTCACCGATAAAGTGGAATATAAAATCATTGCTTGTCTTGTTGATCTCGTCGATCGCGTTGCAAAGGATGTCGTATCCTTTTTGATAGTCAAATCTACCAACAAAAAGTATGTTTATCTGCTGGCTTTCAAATAGCTCCGATGATTCGGGTTTTACTAGGGAAGGGAGTACAGTGCTCTCGATGAGAACACAGCGCTTGGAGAATCCTATTTCTTGAGATTTTATGTGCTCTGTTCTAGATATATTTATTGTTGCGGACGGAATTTTAGATATAATTCGCTCTATGGTTTTATAGATTCTCCTTGTCGGTGAGCGAAAGCTGGCCCAGCCATGAGCGCAGTAAATCGTCTTGCTATTCTTAGGTAAGAATGGGGTGGCAAGTGTAAGTGCTAAGCCAGCAAATGTGCTGTGTGCAAATAGAATGTCTGGATTTGTTTTCTTATTTATTCTTATTATTTCTTTTGTAAGTCCCAGTACTCCTAGTATTCCTCTGGCGTATCTGTGGGTGAACGGTGTTTTGTTGGAAAGTTGATCGGCGTGTGATTCCGGAATTAAATATTCAAAGTTGCAGCCAATATCGGTCTTTTGGTGCTCTAGGATATTCAGATAGCTGGCAATTCCTCCTTTTATGGTTTCTGCGATATTGAGTATTTTGGGGCGGTAGGGGGGGGGAAGTTTGTTCATCGTGTGGTTGCATATAGACAGAAAATGTATGCCATCATGTGGCGGAAGAATGACCCGAGATCCGGTTCGAAAAATGTTTGGAGTATGAAGTTTGATGCGATAAGGCAGAATATTGGAGATTTGCAGTTGCACTTTTTGAATGCCAGCGCGGTAACTCCCCATAATACCGAGGAAAGGACAATCTCTTGTGGTCTAAAGGAAAAGACGGGCGAGAAGTAGAATCTTACTAACCCATATAGAGAGTTTGGTATCGCCGATAGGAAACCATTTGGCTCGAGAAGGTTGGTAAATGCTGTTTTAGAGTTTGAAAGTCCTTCTCGACCTTCGTTTACCATATCCCTAGATTGCTGTAGTTGAGTCCAAAGTTCTGATGGTATTGCAAGGCATATAATAATTATTGCAGTTATTATTATTGAGCGTTTGTTTGGGTTGTTTACTATTATGTAGATTGCGGGAAGTAGGATTGATATGAAGGCGAAGTATGGTCTGAAATAATATGAATAAACAGTGTAAGATGTTGCTATGATTATCAGTTTTACGGCGTTTCCAGGTTTTTCATGCTTAAGTAATAGACAGATGGTTAGGTTCATAAGTATTACAAGGTTTTCTTTGGAATACTTCAGGTTGAATATGCAGAAGGGGATGGTAAATATGATTGCAACTGCGAGGAATGATGAGGGTCTGGAATTTAGGCATATGAATGCTATTGTTGATAGGGCGGCAAGAAGAATTAATGCTTGAGATAATGTTTGGCCTAATGTTTCATAGATGTAGGCTGTTGTGCTAAATGAGTTTTTTGGATAGTTGCTGAGGTCATGGTATTTGAGGAGGTCGTTAATTGTTTGCGAGTCTATGAAGAAATACTCTGGTATTATTTGCTCTTGTGTGATGTATATTGTTATGCATAGAATTGATAATAGAATTGCTGTTGAAATTCTTACCTCTTTCGTGATATTCGGTTGCATTTAATTTCTCTTTAGGTGCGAAGATATCTCCTCGTCAATTTTTTTGTTGAGCGTATCGTGAAGAAATGCAGGCTTGAGTTTTAGTACTCTCTCCACTAGTTCGATAATATTCTCTGCGGTAGGTGCTAAGTCGTCGAGGTAGTAGTCCAGTCGCTGAACGGCAGTAAAGAATGATTTTACCTTGGAGTCCCAGTTTAATCCGATGGAAGGGACTCCCAGAGAGTAAGCGATAATGTTTGCATGTAGTCGATGGGCAATAATTATATCGGCTTCCGAAATATGACTTTTTAAATCTCCTGGGGTTAATGGCTTCGGGTGGCAGCGATATATTTTTTTTGAGTTGATGTTGTAGATTTCATTTTTTAGTTGTTCATCCTCTGGCGCCCCATTAGAAAAAATTGATACTGAAAATTCTCTTCTGAATAGTTTGCTTATAAGGTCGCTATAGAATTCTGTAGATCGTTGATGGAATTCTTTTCCGAGTTTTTGCTCTGCATCTAAACTTTTAGGGTTGGATATGCATATTGATATTCTATTTGGATTGATGGGGTTTTTTTTAGGTTGAAGTGCTTTTTCGAAATAGAGTGCTGGGTCTGGGGATACGGAGATTTTGTCTGCAATCCCTAGTGTGTTTTTCATGTTCTTGCCTGACTCTATGTCTCGAACAGAAATGGAGTTGGCATTTATATTTTTTATGGCTTTCTTTAATAGGGCTCTCCCAATTTTGCTTGACGTTGAGGATACGCCTACAAATGAAATATTCTTCTTTGCTCGCATCTTTCTTAGCTGTCGAGATAGTAGGTATAGTTTGATTGGAAAGTTTAGCTCCTCGTCTAGGAATAGTTGCCCTCCACCGATTGTTATTATGTCTGCATCTTTAAGGGTTTTTTGCCAAAGCGTTCGCCAGGTCGTTAGGTATTTTAATACACAGTAACTCAATACGGCGTAGCGTCGAAGGCTCTTTGGGATGATTCGTATTTTATCAAGATTGGAGTTTGATGCTTCATATCTTGTTCGTCCTGCAATGTCTAGAGGTGTTACTTTTGCCTCTGTGGAAATGCTCTCATACCTTGATTTTATGCTTTCGAATATGGCGCCGTCTCCAAGGTTTTGGCTGAATGGCACTGCGCATATAACTATATTCATGTGCGTACTTTTGATGTGTTGATTAGATTGGCTGTTTTAAGGGATAAAAGAGTTGCGCTAGAAGTGAGGCCGATGAAAACACAAATTTCTAGTTGGGCTTTTAATAGGTGGAGAATTGCAAATGTTGTGAACCCTATTGAAAGCGATATGAGGATAAAAAGGCTTTCTTGTTGTGATTTTAATACTGTTCTAGTTGACTGTATTACTGAAAGTGCTATTGGTAGGATGAAATAATTGCTTACATCGATGTTGGTGAAATTTCTTCCAAATAATGTGCTTGCTAAGCTTTCGCCGATAGAGAAAAGAATAATTCCATATACAGTGCTTGTTGCTACTGAGGTGGAAATTAAACGGATTGCGCTTGATGATAGAGACTGTTCTTTTGAAAGTATAGGTAGGTAATAGTTGGATAGTGCTATATTTATGTATTGTGCGGGAAGTATCAGGGTGAGAAGTATTCTGAGTTTTGATGAATTATCAGGTTCGTTGATTTGTAGGTAGTATATTACGAGCCCATGTGTCATGGCCCAAAGTACTACTTGTGCGCCAAGGTTTAGTGATGAGAATTTCATCGATGCAAGGATGTTTAGCGACTGCTCTGGTTTATTATTTTTTTTGATAATTAGCAATGGAGTAAACAAGCTGGCAGAGATTGCGAGTAGTGTGTTGTCTAGAGTGGTTTTTCCCAATAGAGATAATGTTGCAATGCAGATGGTCTGTAGTATCGCTGGCATGCTGTATTTTATTATATTTCCGCTCTGCCACGCGATTGATCTGGCGGTCCAGTAGATAAGGAAAGATAACAGGGTTGCGATGTATATTAGGCTTTCAGATTTTGAAGTCTCAGAGCTTATGTAATAGGCTGATGCGATGACGAAAGTTACTGATGGGAAATGTGCTATCGCTATACTTCTTGCTGTTGGTTTGTGATCCCTAGTGATGAATGTCAGTATCGGTTCTGTGACCGTGCAGTTGTGTATTATGCTCAGGAGTATGACGGCAGAGTAGAAGGCGGAGAACATTGCAAATTCTTCTATTGACATTGAACGAGCTAATATTGCCTGTGTCAGGAAGAAGCAAGTGGTGTAAATAATTTGCTCTGCAATTGTGTTGAAAGCTTTTTTCATAAACTTTTATTTTGTCGAACACGCTACCGCCCAGGATTTTTCGTTAAGCTCCTGAGACGCAATGCGGTTGGAATTTAATTGACTAAGGATTGATCTTGGTTTGACGCCTTCAGGTGCTGGGGATTATTCCCTTTTTGTGGGTGGTTAGTGTTATTTCTCGGTTAAGAATGTTTAGTAGAAGTAGTACTCTTTCTGGGCCGCTTTTAGCTAAGAAAACTGCTTCGAATCCTGTAGTATCTGCCCATGTGATAGTAATCTTGTCGCCTGGCTTTAGCGCTTTTTTAGGAGCGTTATATTCCTGTTTAAGCTTCCAGATTATTTTTTCTGGAACGGCGGCTGGCTCTGTTCCAAATCGCACTATCTGACAAACGCCACGAGTAGATCGAATCGGCATCCAGTTATCCAGCAAGGAGTCAAGGTTTATAAATAAATAACCAGGAAACATTGGTTCCTCTAGAACGTTCCATTGTCCCTTCTGGCACCGCTCAATTTTATGTAGCGGGAGTAGGCATTCGTACCCTTGTCGTCGCAGGTTCTCGAGCGCACGTAAGTCCTGTTTAGGTTTGCACTGCACTAAATACCAGCGTTTTTCGGTTCTCGAACTCATTGTTCCTCCCTGTGTAGGCGACTACAGGTGCCTCGTTCAGCGCTTGTCTGATAGGTACTCGTATTGGTAATTGGCATACGCACCATTGCCGTAGTAGTCCGCCGCACGCCGCTCCACACCGTTGAAGATCGCTCCCTTGAGCTCGATGCCGTTCTGTTCGAAGCGGCGAATCGTAAGTTCTATTTCCCGTGGGGCGTTCTTGCCGAAGCGGGTGACGATCAGACTCGTACCGGCCTGTCGGCCAACGATGGCGGCATCGGTGACGGCGAGAAGGGGAGGGGTATCGAGAATGATCAGGTCGAACTCGTTGCTCGCTTTTTCTAACAAGTCGGTGAAGTTGGGATGCATCAGCAGTTCAGAGGGATTCGGCGGGATCTGGCCTCGAGAGATGAAGCAGAGGTTCTCTACCTCCGTTTGCCGCAACGCCTGCTGGAAGGTGCAACGCTGGATGAGCAGGTCGGAAAGACCATTCTTGTCATCCGTGTCGAGAACCTTGTGCAGGTATCCCTTGCGCATGTCTACGTCGATCAGGAGCACTCGCTGCCCCGCCTGGGCGATCACGGCGGCCAGGTTGGCGCTGACGAAGGATTTGCCTACCGCTGGGCTGGGGCCGGAGATCATCAGGCGGTTATCGCCAGATTCGAGCATGGCGAAGTGCAGGCTGGTGCGCAGGCTACGCAGGGATTCGACGGCAAGGTCGGTGGGATGACCGGTTGCCAGTAGCGGAGCCGGGTGGAGAGCGGCTTTGCCCTTTCTGTTGTGTTTGTTGCGCTGGTCCTCTTCCGACTTCTGCAATTCGCTGTAGGGAATGGAGGCATAGACCGGCAGGCCGAGTTGCTCTATTGCCTCGGGATTCTCGATACCGCGATTCAGTGCCTTGCGCAGCAGCACCAGTGCGATGGCAAGGAACAGGCCGAGCAGCGTAGCGATGGCGACGATCAGAGGCTTTTTCGGTTTTACCGGCTTGGTAATGTCGACGTCGGCCGGGTCGATGATGCGCACGTTGCCGACGGCGCCCGCGCGCATGACGTCCAGCTCCTGGGCCTTGTTCAGCATTTGCGTATAGATAGCGGTACTGACCTGTACGTCGCGAGTCAGACGCAGCAGGTCCTGTTGAGTTTCCGGCAGGGCCTCCACGCGCTTGGCGAGGCCGGATTGTTTGCTGGTCAGTTCGCCGATCTGCCGCATCAAGGCCTGGTAGGCCGGGTGCTGGCGGGTGAACTTGTGGTCCATCTCTGCTTGCTGGAGCTTGAGCTGCGAGATGTTGGTGTCCAGCGCAACGATCTGGTCCAGCAGGGCCTTGGTTTCCAGGCTGATGTCCGCCGACTTGGCGCGGGACTGGTAGCTGCTCAGGGCGTTTTCCGATTGCTCCAGATCATGCCGCACTTCGGGAAGCTGTCCGCGCAGGAAGTCGAGGCTGGAAGCAGCTTCGGCAGACGCGCGCTCGACGTTCTGCAGCACGTACTGCTGGCTGATGGCATTGAGGACGGCCAGCGCCTGGTCAGGTTGTTCGTCATCCAGGGACAAAGTGAGGATGCCGGACTCCTTGCCGGTCTCGCTGACGTTGAGCGCCTGCTGATAATCGAGAATGGCGCTCAACCGGCGTTCACGGACGACCGTGAAGCGTGTGCCGGGGTTGGCATGCAGCGTTTCGACTTGGATCTTTACGCCATTCTGCTCGGCGGGCTTTCCAGCCTGGCCTTCCACCAGCGTGTCGTCGTCATCATCCAGCAGAGTGAACTGGCCCTCGTCGCCGGCGATGAGCTTCAGCTTCTTCTCGAGCAGTGCATTGGGAACTTCGAGCTGGAAGATCTTCAGCGTTTCCCCACCCCAGGCGAAACGACTCATGCCCAGCAGTGGCGAGGCAACGTCTTCCTGATGATCCGGGGAGTAGCGGCGATGGAGGAGGTTTCCGAGCACCGGGAGCAACGACGGCTGGATATCGATATCCAGCTTGAGCGCATCCACGGCTTTGCCGATCACAGTGCGAGAAGTCAGCAGCTGGATTTCAGTGACAGCCTGCGACTGTGCTCCCAGCAGATCGCTCATGTCCGACAGGCCCGGAATCCCGGGTTTTTTCTGCTCGACCTGAAGGGTGGCCGTCGCGCGATAAACCGGGGCCGCCAGCAGCGCATAGGCAGCGCCCATGACCATGAAACCGGCGGTGATTCCCGCAATCAGCCATTTGTGATCGACCAGGGTGCCGAACAGGGCAAGCAGGTCGATTTCATCGTCATCGCTGACGGCCGGCGGAAGGGCGGGCGCTTGAGGGTATTGCATACGGGGCTTCTTGAAGTATTCAGCGTTGAGGTTGAAGGCGTTGGGACCAGGCTGCTGCGCCTTCTTCGATCAGGGCGTAGGCGTGTTCGAAGGCGGCGCTTCCTTGACGGTAGGGATCGGGGATCTCGCGCTCGCGTTGCCATTTGCCGAGCAGGAAGGTCTTGCCGCGTGATGCAGGTGAGAGCCGGATGACGTCCTGCAGCTGGCGGCGCTCCATGACGAGCACGAGGTCGGATGCCTGCAGGAGCTGTGGCGTCAGTTGCCGTGCCGAATGGTCATGGGGCTGTTGGCCATGTCGCTGCAGGGTTTCGAAAGCGTTGCGTTCGAGCGCATGACCCACCACGGCGGTAAGGCCAGCAGAGCTGACGCGGATGCCGGTGCCGGCGAGATTTCGCTGGAGCAGATGCTCACCTGTCGGGCTGCGGCAGATGTTGCCTGCGCAGATAACCAGTACGTTCTTGAACACGCTGACCACCGCTGCATTGATTGATCGCTACCTATGGGCCGCGAAAATTAAGCTTCGCGCGGGGACGATTCAATGCGTGCTCCCTCCCGTTTCAGGGGTTTAGGAATTCTCTGAGGAGGGTTAAAGGGAATCCCTTCAAATACCGGGTGGGAGTGGACAATTCTGGTGGCGCTATGCCGCATCCGCTGGCGGATCGATGGCTCGGTTCCAATAGTTGGTTTGCAGAGCGGCGCGGAGGCGAGATCAAGGGGGAGCAGGGCGTGGTCCTGCACGAGACTCGCGGTCAGCAGGAGAGCACCCGGTGAGCAGAGGGGAGACCTATCCCTTGGGATAGGCCTGGATGTCAGCTTGCGGCGAGCTGGTTGACGGCGTTTGGCGGGATGAAGCGGGAGTAGAGGTGTTCCAGCGAAGACTGCAGCTGTTCGCCAGAGTGCAGGCCCTGGATGCTGTGGCTATTGCGCGCCAGCTCCGCCAGAACGGTCGGGTCGCCCTGGGCGAAGGCGATGACTTGCTGCTGTGCTTCTGCCAGGTCCCGTGCGGTGGACAACCCTTCGGCAACGAAAGGGCCTATACGCCGAAGCGCGATGGGCAGGTCGAGCTTCGCCGCCTCGAGTACCGAGATCGGGAAACCGTCCCAGGCGGCAGTGTGGAAGTAAAGGTCGAGCCCTTTCATGTGGGCGATGACTTCTCCACGTTGACGCCACCCGGTGACTTCGATGCCGGCCTGGACCATCTCCGCCATGACCTGGGCGTCTCCCCCACCGATCCACTTGAAGTGCGCAACGTCCGCGCAGCGTTCCGCCAGGGCACGGAAGTACTCGTGGCCCTTCTGTCGGCTGATGCGCCCGACCATACCGATCACGGGTTTGCTGGTGAGGCTGCGCACCGCCGGCACTTCCGGCAGGTCGTCGCAGACGTTCACCAGTCCCAGGGTATGTGCCGGCTCGATCAGTTCGCCGGCGATACGCTGCTCATCCAGACCGCAGCCGGCAATCACGGCGGTGCGCCGCGCCAACAGTGACTCGATCGTCCGGTAGGCCTTGAGCATTATCGGGTGGTCGCCGCGCAGGAAGGCAAAGCCGTGTGGGGTGTAGACAACCTTCTGTGCGGGAATGAAGGGCAGGGCGCGGATCAGCGCTCCGGCATAGGTGCTGTGCAGGTGGATGACATCTGGCTGCACGCGATCAATGTAGGGCTTCACCTTCGCAAGACTGGACAGGCGGCGCGGCACCAGTTCCATGTGCTTGAACAGGCCCTGGCTTTCCTCTCCCGTGGTGTCGCCTTTGCGCACCGAGGCCAGCAGATAGTGCTCATGCTGCTGGGAGTTGAGTATGTAGGAGTTGATGGCCGAGGTGACGCCGCCGCCGAAGGACTCGGTGATGTGCAGGATCTTCATAAAGCGATGTAGGCCCCTGGAAAATTACGTGTCGTAACTGGGAGACCAAACAGCTGAATATGGTCTTGCTTGGCTAGAGCGTAGCCTTTTTCATCATGGCTTTGTAAGGTTTTCTGACGCTTTTGTCGGAGGAAAAATATTCCGCCAAATTACCGGCGAACTCGCAGGCGATCGCTCCAGGGGGCCACCGCGGACTCGATCAGTGCGTAGGCGCGCTCGAAGGCTTCCGGGCCTTTGCGGTAAGGGTCCGGAATCTCCTGGTCGGCCTGCCATTTACCCAGCAGGAAGGTCTTGCCGCGGGCCTCGGGGGCCAGGCGGATAACGCTCTGGACCTGCGATTGCTCCATCACCAGGACAAGGTTGGCTTCGTGGACCAGTTCGGCGGTGAGTTGGCGGGCGCGATGCGGGTGGGGATGGTGGCCGTGGCGGCGAAGGATGGCGAGGGCGGTGCTGTCGATGGAATGGCCGACCAGCGCGCTGAGGCCGGCGGAGGCCACGGCGATATCACTGCCTTGCAGGGATTCGCGCAGCAGGTGTTCGGCGATGGGGCTGCGGCAGATGTTGCCGACGCAGACGATCAGAATCCTGTTGAACACGGGGGAGCGTCCCTGACCGCGACCGATGGATCGTCAGAAATCTATCGGTCGCGGTGTCAGGGCGTCAAGCCACCGGCAGTGGCGTGATTCAGCCCTGGCTGGCGGTCGGCGGCTCGGCGGGAGTGCTTTCTTCCTGAGGCGGGCGCTCCAGGGCGACCTGGCGGATGGACAGGCGAATTTCCGCCGGCAGCACACGCTTGGCGGCACCTTCGGCCAGTTCGCCCAGCAACTCGTGGTAGCTCAGCTTGCCGTTCTCGTCCTTGCGCAGGACGCCTTCGTCCAGCAGGGTCTGGATGAAGTGGCGGAACAGGCTCTTGTCGAAGAACTCCGGGGCGTTGAGTCCGTGGAGGACCGACAGGCGCTGGGCCATGACGGTGCAGAGGTTCTCCAGTTCCTCGGCCGTGAGTTGCTTCTGCCCGGCGTTGAGTACCAGCGAGATGGACATGTAGAAGCGCTGCAGGGTCTGCGCGATGGCGCGGGCCAGCAGAGTCAGCAGCACGTACTGGCGCGAGCTGGGCGGTGGCCGGATGAAGGTGTCGTTCTCCTGCTTGAGCAGTTCGCTGGCAACCATGGCCTGCAACCACTGATCGACCACCGCATCCAGTTCGTCCAGGCTCCAGCGGATGAAAAGCTCGGCCTGCAGATAGGGGTACAGCGCGCGGGTGTAGCGCAGCAGTTGCTCGCGGCTGATCCGTCCGCTGTTCTGGAAGAAGCTGGCAATCAGCGCCGGCAGGGCGAAGATGTGCAGCACGTTGTTGCGGTAGTAGGTCATCAGCACCGCGTTCTGCTCGTCGAGGTAGCAGATGCGACCAAGCGCGTCCTTCTGCTCGCTGAGCAGGTTCATGCTCTTCACGTACTCGATCAGATGGTGGCCGTCGCCCTCGGGCAGCGTGGCACTGGGCGAGTAGGGCACCTTGCGCAGCAGCTCGAGGTAGAGGTCGATCACTCGCGCCAGGGCGGTTTCGTCCAGGGCCAGGCGGGTGGTGGACAGCAGCGCCAGGGCCACCAGGTTCACCGGGTTGATCGCCGCGGCGTCGTTGAGGTGACGGGCGACGTCGCGAGCCAGGTGATTGGTGGTTTCCGAGAGCCAGGCCGGGCGGAACTCCGGGCCCAGCTCCTGCTCGCGCCAGTCCGGCTGCTGCTGGTCGAGGAAGTCGTCGAGGTGAATCGGCTCGCCGAAGTTCACCCAGACCTGGCCGAAGCGCTGCTTCAGCGCGCCGATGACCTTGAAGATGTCGAAGATCGATTCTTTCTTCTTCGCCGCGCCGCGCAACTCGCCCAGGTAGGTGCGGCCTTCGAGCACGCGCTCATAGCCGATGTAGACGGGCACGAAGACGATGGGCCGGCGCGAGTCACGCAGGAAGCTGCGCAGGGTGATTGCCAGCATCCCGGTGCGCGGGTGCAGCATGCGTCCGGTGCGGGAGCGGCCGCCTTCCACGAAGTACTCGGTGGAGAAACCACGGCTGAACAGGGTGTGCAGGTATTCGTTGAATACAGCGGTGTACAGTTGGTTGCCCTTGAAGCTGCGGCGCATGAAGAAGGCGCCGCCGCGGCGCAGGATCGAGCCCACCACCGGCATGTTGAGGTTGATGCCGGCGGCGATGTGCGGCGGCGTCAGACCGTTGCGGAACAGCAGGTAGGACAGCAGCAGGTAGTCGATGTGGCTGCGGTGGCAGGGCACGTAGACGATCTCGTGGCCCTGGGCGACTTCCTGCACACGCTCGATGTGGTTGACCTTCACGCCCTCGTAGAGCTTGTTCCAGAACCAGGTCAGGGTCACTTCGAGGAAGCGGATCACCGGGTAGGAAACGTCGGCGGCGATCTCGTTGGCGTAGCGCAGGGCGGCGGCCTCAGCCTTGTCCTGGGAGATTTTCTGGGTCTCGCACTCTTCCTGGATCGCCTGGCGTACCAGCGGCGCACGCAGCAGGCCCTTGACCAGGGTGCGGCGGTGGGAAAGGTCCGGGCCGATCACTGCGGTCTTCTGGTTGCGGAAGTGCACCCGCAGGATGCGCTGGACCATGCGCAGGGTGCGCTCGTGGCCCTTGTTCTGCTCCACCAGTTCACGCAGGTGGATGGGCGCAGAGAACTGCACGCGCGTCTTGCGGCCGAGAATCAGGATGCGCGCCAGTTTGCGCAGGCGGCCGGTGACGGCCCAGTTGTCGGCGAACAGCAGTTTCCAGGCGCTCTTTTCGCTGTCCGGGGATTGGCCCCAGAACACACTGACCGGGACGATCTGCGCGTCGTCGATGCCGTTCTGGCCAATGGCGCCGAGCATGCGTACCAGCGCCGGCGGTGCGCCACGCTTGTCCTGGCGGCCGAGCCAGTCGGGCTCCGGGGTCAGGTAGAAAAAGGCTGCCGGCTCGATGGATTCACCCACTGCCACGGGCATCACCGGGCGAGGCAGGCCGGCCTTGCGGCATTCGGTATCCACCACGGCGAGGTCGGTCACCGAGGGTTGCTGCAGGACGTAGAGGACCGGTTTGCTGCGGTCGATCTTCAGGCTGAAGGCCGACTGGTTGATGGTTTCCGAGCGCACCCAGAGGTACAGCAGGCGGCGCAGGGCACCAAAACCGAAGCGGCGGAACGGGTAACGAGGCATACAGGCCCTATGGCTGGCGTAGGTAAAACGAGCGATTGCTCAGGCCGGCTAGTTTGCCGGATTAGGCCCGCGCCAGCAAAGCCACGAGCGCTTGGTCGGCGCGAGCGGACACCCCGTGGAGTGGGGCTATCCTGCCATTTAGGGGATGACATTCCATGGAGGTTCCGCGATGCGTACGTTCACCTGGGGATGCCTGCTCGCCTTGTCGGTTGCGCTGCCCGCCGCGGGCCAGACCGTCGTCCCGCTCAAGGGCCAGAGCAGCCAGCAGATGCAGCAGGACATGAGCGAGTGCAACAGCGTTGCCGCCAATGCGGCGAGCAGCGCTACCAGCAGTTCCGACCCGAATGTCGGCGGTCGGGTTCGTGGTGCGGCCAGGGGGGCGGCAGCGGGCGCCGTGGCGGCGGAGGTACGTGGGCAGCGGCATGATGAGGTTTACGACCGAGTCAGCGACGATGCCAAGCAGCAGTACCGGCAAAACCGAGCGGGCGATGCCGCCGCTGCGGGTGCTGTGGTCGGAGCTTCACGCCAGCGCCAGGACCGCCGGCAGGATCGTCGCACGCAGAACGAGGCACAGAGCACTGCCAGCGCCAGTGCCTACAGCGGTTGCCTGCAAGGTCGGGGCTATCAGGTCAGCCCCTGAAGGTTCAGGACCTTTGATGGTGCACGACTGGCTGCGCATCAGGTGTGGTCAGTCGGTGTTTTATGGCCGTTATTCATCGAGCCCAATGGATTGGCGGACGGCCAATTCAGCAGATAAATGATCAGGCATATTGCTGTAGCCGAAACTGCAGGACGCATTCTGGCTGCGTCTGAAAGACATTTCCGGAGATCGGCCAAAACGGATGAACGGGAACGAAACTACCCGCTGTAAATGCGCGAAAGTGCGAAAGGGTCCACGTTCGAAACACTTTCGTTACGCTGGGTAACGAGCACCAAAATGGCTCTGCAGGCCCCGAAAAATGGCACTTTGGCCTGATTGGTCATAGGGGCGCGGAGTTGATGAAAAAGTGCTTTTCAGCTGTAACTTTTGATTTATATACTCGGGAGCGCTGTCGCCCTTGGGCGTTATTCGAATTACCTTCCTACGTGCCTTTCGGCGCGGGTTGGATGATAAGGAAAGCGTTCAGCCGGCGACTGCCGAAGTCCTCATTTCCGGGGGCCATCCAAAAATAATAGGCAAGTTGGAGAGTGTGGTAATGGCTGATCGTGAGGTCGGAACCGTCAAGTGGTTCAATGACGCCAAAGGTTATGGATTCATTCAACGCGATAGCGGTCCGGACGTTTTCGTTCACTACCGTGCCATTCGTGGCGACGGTCACCGCTCCCTGGTCGAAGGCCAGAAAGTGGAGTTCTCGGTGATCCAGGGTCAGAAAGGCCTCCAGGCAGAAGACGTGTCGAAGGTCTGAGCCCCCGAAATCAAAGGCCCGTCCAATGGACGGGCCTTTGATTTTCACACTCTGCCGGCGGCGGTTTCAGCCCGTGCGCCAGGTAATCTCTTCGACGCCCGCGGCAGTCACTTTCAGCCAGCGGTCTGCGTCTTCCTCACCCTGAGCCTCGCTCCAGCTACCCGGTGCGCAGCGCACCTCCACTTCCAGAGCGGCGCAGGCGTCGCGAGCGCAGGCGACATCGTCGTCCCACGGGGTCTTGTCGCTGTCCAGGAACAGGCTGTTCCACTTGCCCACGGCCTTGGGCAGCCAGGTGGCGGGAATACTGCCGGCAGTGCACTTGAAGGTCTCGCCCTGGGCGCGCCATTCGGAGCAGGGGCCAAGGGCCTTTTCCAGCCAGGCGCCGACGGCGGCCTGGTCGGCATCCTTGATGTAGATCTCGATATCCGGTTGGCGCATGGCGTCCTCGTCAGGGTTCTTGGCGTTGCAGCCAATCGTAGCGTACCGCGACCGTCACCTCGAAGGGCTCGGCAAGGATGCGCTCGCGCCGCTCAGGATTGACCCGCCAGCCGTGGGGTGTCATCGCCAGCAGGTGCTCGCGGGCTTCGCGGGTGTGCAGCGGCAGCTTGAAGCTCAGTTGTTCGGTATGCGCCAGTTTCAGTTCTTCGGGCAGGTCGGCGAGGTGCTTGTCCTCGACGTACTCGCGAACTTCGTCGTACAGGCGCTGGCGCAGTTCCAGCAGGTGGTCGCGCGCCGGGCCCAGGCGCAGCACGCCGCCGCCGGGAGTGAGCAGGCGAGCTGCTTCCTTCCAGTCGATCGGGCTGAACACACTGGCCAGCAGCTGGCAGGACGATTCGGCCAGCGGTACGCGGGCCATGCTGGCGACCATCCAGGTCAGTTGCGGGGCGCGCTTGCAGGCGCGTTTGACGGCCTCGCGGGAGATATCCAGCGCATAGCCGTCGGCCTGCGGCAGGGCTTCACCCAGCTGCGCGGTGTAGTAACCCTCACCGCAACCGATGTCCAGCCAGCGCTCCGGAGCGCGCTCTGCGGCCAGTTCGGCCAGACGCTGGGCCAGTGGCGCGTAGTGGCCGGCGCCGAGGAAGAGCCGGCGCGCCTCGACCATGGCGGCGTTGTCGCCCGGATCGAGGCTCTTCTTGTGCTGCACCGGCAGCAGGTTCAGGTAACCCTGGCGGGCGCGGTCAAAGCGGTGACCGGCAGAGCAGGCGACACCGTTGTCGACCTCGGTCAGCGCCTCGCGGCACAGCGGACAGATCAACATCATTTCTTCCCTTGCGGCGGCACCAGCGGCTGCGGCAGGTCATTGCGAAGCACGGTCGGCAGGGAGCGGCGTCGCTGGGCGATCTGGTACACGCGCAGGGAGTAACGGCGCTCGGCGGCTGGCGCGGGCGGCGGGGTATCGGGCTGTACGGCGCCCAGGCAGAAGCCTTTGTTCGGTCCACTCATGCCAGCAGTCGCACCAGGGTCTGGTAATAGATTTCGGTCAGCACATCGAGGTCGCTGGCCAGCACGCGTTCGTCCACCTGGTGAATGGTGGCATTCACTGGGCCGAGCTCGACCACCTGGGTGCCCATGGTGGCGATGAAGCGGCCGTCGGAGGTGCCGCCGGAGGTCGACGGGGTTGTCTCGCGGCCGGTCACCGCGCGGATCGCCGCCGCTACGCCATCGAGCAGCTCACCCGGCTGGGTGAGGAAAGGCAGGCCGGACAGCGCCCAGTCGATGTGCCATTCCAGGCCGTGCTTGTCGAGAATCGCCGCAACACGCTGCTGCAGGCCTTCCACGGTGGATTCGGTGGAGAAGCGGAAGTTGAAGATCACCTTCAGCTCGCCGGGAATCACGTTGGTCGCGCCGGTGCCGCCATTGATGTTGGAAATCTGGAAGCTGGTCGGCGGGAAGAAGTCGTTGCCGTTGTCCCAGTGCTCGGCGGCGAGTTCGGCCAACGCCGGGGCGGCGAGGTGGATCGGGTTCTTCGCCAGGTGCGGATAGGCAACGTGGCCCTGCTTGCCGCGCACGCTGAGGGTGGCGCCGAGGGAGCCGCGACGGCCGTTCTTGACGATGTCACCCACCAGGGTGGTGCTCGACGGCTCGCCGACGATGCACCAGTCCAGGCGCTCGTTGCGCGCCTTCAGGCGCTCGACCACGGCCTTGGTGCCGTGATGGGCCGGGCCTTCCTCGTCGCTGGTAATCAGGTAGGCGATGCTGCCGCGGTGGTCCGGGTGGTCGGCGACGAAGCGCTCGGTGGCGATGATCATCGACGCCAGGCTGCCTTTCATGTCCGCCGCGCCACGGCCGCAGAGCATGCCGTCGGCGTCGATCAGGGCGTCGAACGGCTGGTGCTGCCAGGCCTGCTCGGGGCCGGTGGGGACCACGTCGGTGTGGCCGGCGAAGCACAGCACCGGGCCGTTGGCTCCGTCGCGACCCTGGCGCAGGGCCCAGAAGTTATCCACATCCTCGATGCGCATGGGTTCCAGGGCGAAGCCGCAGGCGTCCAGGCGCTGCATCATCATCTGCTGGCAGTCGGCATCGACCGGTGTGACGGAGGGACGGCGAATCAGCTCGCAGGCGAGGGCCAGTGTCGGCGAGAGGGACATTGAAGGCATCCTGGGGTGGAACGGAAAAAGGCGCCCATCTTAAAGCAAAAACGCCGGCGCATGGCCGGCGTTCTCGGGAGCGGATCGGCGGTGCAGTTCAACTTGTAGGAGCGAGCAAGCTCGCGAACATGCCTGGTACCGCGGGTATCAGGCGAAAGCGTTCGCGAGCAAGCTCGCTCCTACAGAGATCAACCTGTTGCAACGACGTCTGCTGCCGGCGCTTCCTGAGCCTTGGGCGCGGCAGACAGCAGCGCCATGACCAGGGCGGCGAGGTAGGGCAGCGACTGCACCAGCAGCATCGCCACCCAGAACATCATGTCGCGGCTTGGCACGCCCTGCACCAGCACGATGCCCAGCGCCGCACCCCACAGCAGCAGCATGATGAAGACTTCTTCACGCGCTTCGGCCAGGGCGACCAGCAGGCCGTGGTTGGAGGCCATCTTCGGCGTGCGGAAGAACGGGATGGTCTTGGTGAACGTCCCGTAGAGCACCGCCTTGGCGATGGTGTGCGACAGCGCCAGGCCCGCCACCGCCGCCTGGAACGAACGCAGCAGGTCCACGCCCACTGCGCGGCGGTAGAGGAACATGATCTTGCCGAACTTGAAGAAGAACAGCGCCAGCGGCGGGATGGCGAAGATCAGCAGCGGCGGGTCGACCCGCTTGGGCACGATGATCATCGCCGACGACCAGAGCAGTGCACCGACGGTGAAGAAGATGTTCATGCCATCGGCGATCCACGGCAGCCAGCCGGCGATGAAGTGGTAGCGCTGGCCGAGGGTGAGCTTGCTGTCCTTGCCCTGGAACAGGGCGCGGGCGTGGCCCTTCATGATCTGGATGGCGCCATAGGCCCAGCGGAAGCGCTGCTTCTTGTAGTCGATGAAGGTGTCGGGCATCACGCCCTTGCCGAAGCTCTGGTGCGAGTACGCAGCCGAATAGCCCTTCTCGAACACCCGCAGGCCCAGTTCGGCATCCTCGCAGATGGTCCAGTCGGCCCACTTGAGCTCGTCCATCACGGTGCGGCGGATCATGGTCATGGTGCCGTGCTGGATGATTGCGTCGCGGTCGTTGCGGGTGACCATGCCGATGTGGAAGAAACCCTTGTATTCGGCGTAGCAGAGCTTCTTGAAGAGGTTTTCCTCGCCGTCGTGGTAGTCCTGAGGGGACTGCACCACGGCGATCTTCGGATCACTGAAGTGCGGCACCATCTGCTTGAGCCAGTTCGGCTCGACGCAGTAGTCGGCGTCGATCACCGCCACGACTTCGACGTCCGGCGCGGTGTGCGGCAGGATGTAGTTCAGCGCGCCACCCTTGAAACCGGCCAGCGGCGCGACGTGGAAGAAGCGGAAGCGTGGGCCGAGGATTTCGCAGTAGTCGCGCACCGGTTCCCAGACCGCCGGGTCCTTGGTGTTGTTGTCGATGATCAGGACTTCGAAGTCCGGATAGTCGAGCCTGGACAGTGCATCCAGGGTCTTCTTCATCATTTCCGGCGGCTCGTTGTAGCAGGGCACGTGCACCGAGACCTTGGGACGGTAACCGGAGTCGGTGAGAACCGGGTCGAACGGCCGACGGCGCTTGCGTACCCAGACGGTCTCGGCCAGTTCGTGGGCCTCGGTGAGCAGAACGATGAATACGCCCAGCGCACCAATGCCCAGCAGGCCGCCGACGGTCATGCTGAACCAGGTGCTGTACTGCTGGCTGTAGTCGTAGGCGATCCACACGAGCACCGAACCGCCGGCGAAGGCGACCACGGTGAGGAAGGTTCGTCCGCGCTGGCGCAGGGCGCTGCCGTCGATCATCAGCAGGGTCAGGGCAAGCAGTGCCATCACCACCGAGGCGACCGCCAGGGCGCGCCATTGCGGGATGTTCACCACAGGTCCGTCGAAATTGAATTTCGGCTGGCGCTGGGCGTTGTAGACACCCCAGTAAGCGCCCACCGAGCCTTCGTCACCGACCTTCCACGGCTGGTCGAAGGCCTCGACGACGAAGTAGTTGTAGCCGCGCTTGTTCAGCGCGTTGGTCAGCGTGCGCAGGTAGATGGCCTGATCCGCCTGAGTGGCGTCGGCGCCGCCGCGCATACGGCCATTGCTCGGCCAGCCGACTTCGGCGAGCAGCAACGGCTTGCGCGGGAACTTGGCGCGCAGCTCCTTGGCGCGTTCCAGGACGAACGGCACGGCGTCGTTCATCGCCGTGTATTCCCAGTAGGGCAGCACGTGGGCGGCGATCAGGTCGACGTGCTTGGCCATCTCCGGGTACTTTTCGTAGATGTGCCACTGCTCGGCGGTGGTTACCGGCACCTTCACCGCCTTGCGCACGCGGTCCAGGTAGGCCGTCAGTTGTTCGACGGTGACCTCGCGGCGAAACAGCGCCTCGTTGCCGACTATCACCCGCACCACGCTGCGCGAGTTGTTGGCGATCTCGATGCCGCGCTCGATCTCGGCTTCGTTCTCCGCCTCGTCCGGGCCGATCCAGATGCCGAGGCTGACGCGCATGCCCAGCTCTTCGGCCAGGCGCGGGATGTCGGCCAGCGAACCCTTCACCGAGTAGGTGCGGATGTTGTCGGTGTTCTTGGAGACCAGCTCCAGGTCCGAGCGGATCTCGTCGTCGCTGGGGAACTGGTTCTTCTGCGGATTCTGGTTCAGGCGGAAAGGCGAGAAGGAGAATCCGGAAATGCTTTCCGGCCAGTCGGGGACGCTGACGGGGCGGTTGTAGAGGGCCCAGAAGCCGGTGAAGAGTGCCGCGAGGGCAACGAACACCACCAGGTTGAGGCCGAACTTGCGTGCAGGCATGGTGCGATCGGGTTCCAAAGGGTGGAACGGGGAGGGGCCGGGACAATCTCTGTACGGGACAGCTCGGTCGGGGCGCATCCTACCCCGCACTCCGGGGGCTGTACAGGTTGCCGGCGCCGTCCGCCGCGAGGGCGTTCGTGGGCAATTTCCGACAGTTTAGAATGTGTGGCAGGCGCGTGACTGAGACTGCGGCAATCCGGCTTTGTTGCAGGCGTGCCA
This sequence comes from Pseudomonas sp., assembly GCA_049840615.1. GTDB lineage: Bacteria > Pseudomonadota > Gammaproteobacteria > Pseudomonadales > Pseudomonadaceae > Pseudomonas. The sequence goes on along the minus strand of JASGKM010000042.1, from coordinate 103,861 downwards.
ATGCTGCTCCTTACGGGAGCCTGGCCGGTATAGAATGCCGGCCGTTTCGATGCGAGGTGTGGGCGATGCAACTGGATGAACAGCGTTTCGGCGGAATCGCGCGGCTTTATGGCCGTGAGGGCCTGGAGCGGCTGGCGGCCAGCCATGTAGCGGTGGTCGGGATCGGCGGCGTGGGTTCCTGGGCGGCCGAGGCCCTGGCGCGCAGCGGCGTGGGCGAGATATCGCTGTTCGACCTGGACGACGTCTGCGTTACCAACACCAACCGCCAAGTGCACGCCATCCAGGGCGCCGTGGGCAAGCCCAAGGTCGAGGTCATGGCCGACCGCCTGAAGGCTATCAACCCGGGCGTCGTCGTACATGCCGTAGCCGATTTCGTTACCCGCGAAACCATGGCGGACTACATCACTCCCGAGCTGGACTGCGTGATCGACTGCATCGACAGCGTCGCCGCCAAGGCCGCGCTGATCGCCTGGTGCAAGCGCCGCAAGCTGCAGATCATCACCACCGGTGGCGCGGGTGGACAGGTGGACCCGACGCAGATCCAAGTCGCCGACCTGAACAAGACCTTCAACGATCCGCTGGCCGCCAAGGTCCGCTCCACGCTGCGCCGTGACTACAACTTCTCGCGCACGCCGGGCCGGCATTACAGCGTGCAGTGCGTGTTTTCCACCGAGCAGCTGCGCTATCCCAAGCCGGACGGCACCGTGTGCCAGTCCAAGAGCTTCGTGGGCGAAGGCGTGAAACTCGACTGCGCCGGCGGTTTCGGCGCGGTAATGATGGTGACCGCCACCTTCGGCATGGTCGCCGCTGCCAGGGCTGTGGATAAGATTGTTGCCGGGGCGCGGCGTCCGTCGGAGCGTTCTGCGGGCTAGAGGCTTTTGTAGGAGCGGACTTTGTCCGCGATGACATCTGGCGCGATGCGGACCGATCGCGGACGGAGTCCGCTCCTACGCTAATGCCCGGTTGTAGGAGCGGGCCATGCCCGCGATCGCGCGCATGGCGCGCTCCTACACGCTGCCGATCAGTTTCTGCATCCGTTTCAATACGGCATTCAGCCCATTACTGCGCGACGGCGACAGTTGCCGGCCGAGGCCGAGCTGGTTGAACCAGTCCGGCAGGTCGATGGCGGCCAATTCATCGGCAGGTAAGCCTTCCACCCGCACCAGCAACAACGCCAGCAGCCCGCGCAGCAGCCGCGCATCGCTGTAAGCGCGGAAGTGCCAGCGCTCTTCACGCCGATCCGCCACCAGCCAGACGTTGCTTTCGCAGCCCTGCACGCGGTGTTCGTCGCCAAGCTCGGCTTCGCTCAGCGGCTCCAGGCGTTCACCCCATTGCATCAGCAGGCGGGCGCGTTGCTCCCAGCCCTGCAGGGCAGTGAAAGCTGCCAGCGCCCCGGTGGCAGCGGTGGGCAGGCTCATCGCAGCAGTTCCAGGGCATTGTCCAGCGCGCTGAAGAAGCGCTCCACGTCGGCACTGTCGTTGTACAGGCCCAGGGAGACGCGCAGGGCACCGGCAACATCCAGGGTCTTCATCAGCGGCATGGCGCAGTGATGCCCCGCACGGACGGCAATACCCTGCTCGGTGAGCAGGTGGCCCAGGTCGGAGACGTGTACGCCCTCGACCGTAAAGCTGGCCAGCGCCACCTCCGGCGCGCCCAGCACGCGCACGCCGTCACGGGCGCGCAGGCCGGCCAGCAGACGGGCGTGGAGGAAGTCCTCGTGGGCGCTGACTTCGGCGCTGTCCTGCGCGGCCAGCCACTCCAGCGTAGCGCCCAGGGCGATCACCGGGCCGATGGGCGGGGTGCCGGCCTCAAAGCCCATGGGAGCGCTGTGGAACTGAGCGTCGAAGTAGTCCGCCGTGCGTACCATCTCGCCGCCGAACTGCCAGTGCGCCAGGCGTGCCAGCGCTTCCGGGCGGCCCCAGAGCAGGCCGAGGCCTTCCGGGCCGTAGAGCTTGTGGCTGGAACAGACGTAGAAGTCGCAGCCCAGCGCCGACAGGTTGTGCCGACCGTGGACCACGCCCTGAGCTCCATCGACCACGCTCAGTACGCCGTGCTGGCGGGCCATCTGCAGCAGCTCCGGCAGTGGCTGCCAGGTACCGAGCACGTTGGACAGCTGGCTGACGGCGAGCAGGCGGGTGCGCGGGCCGATCAGGTCGGCGGCGCGGTTCAGGTCGATGCGGCCGTCGGCGTCGAGCGGCAGCACCACCAGTTTCAGCCCGACGGCGCTGCGCCAGTTGCTGCCAGGGCAACAGGTTGGCGTGGTGTTCCAGCGCGCTGACGACGATCTCGTCGCCGGCCTGGAACTGGCTTTCCAGCCCGTAGGCCAGCAGGTTCAGCGCTTCGGTGGCGCCACGGGTGAAGATGATCTGCGCCGGGCTACCGCCATTGAGCCAGTTGGCGGCCAGCGTGCGGGTCGCCTCGAAGGCGCGGGTGGCGCGCTCGCCGGGCAGGTGCTGGGCGCGGTGCACGTTGGCGGCGCCGCTGGCGTAGTAGCCGGCTAGGGCGTCGATCATGGCGCGCGGTTTCTGCGCGGTGGCAGCGCTGTCGAGGTAGGTCTGGCCTTCGGCCTCGAAGGCGGCGAGGGCCGGGAAGTCGGAGCGCCAGGGCGAGGGAATGGACATGGGCGTGCGGCCGGTTGCGGAAAAAGTAAAACGGGGGCCGCCAGCCCCCGCTTCTCCAAGCTTAGTGCGTACCCCGCGCGAGCGGGGCGCCCAGCTTAGTTGTGCGCGTGCAGCGCCTCGTTCAGCTCGATGGCAGTCTTGTTGGTCTTGCACTCGACTGCGCCGGTCTGGGAGTTGCGGCGGAACAGCAGGTCGGCCTGGCCGGCCAGGTCGCGGCCCTTGACCACTTTCACCAGGTTGTTCTGGTCGTCCAGCACGGCGATCTTGGTGCCGGCGGTGACGTACAGGCCAGCCTCGACGATGTTGCGGTCGCCCAGCGGGATGCCGATGCCGGCGTTGGCGCCGATCAGGCAGCCTTCGCCGACGCTGATGACGATGTTGCCGCCGCCGGACAGGGTGCCCATGGTGGAGCAGCCGCCGCCCAGGTCGGAACCCTTGCCGACGAACACGCCCGCGGAGACGCGGCCTTCGATCATGCCCGGACCTTCGGTGCCGGCGTTGAAGTTGACGAAGCCTTCGTGCATCACGGTGGTGCCTTCACCGATGTAGGCGCCCAGGCGTACGCGGGCGGTGTCGGCGATGCGCACGCCGGCCGGGACCACGTAGTCGGTCATCTTCGGGAATTTGTCGACGGAGAAGACTTCCAGCAGCTTGCCCTTCAGGCGCGCTTCCAGTTGCAGCTCGGCCAGCTCGGCCAGGTCCACGGCGCCCTGGTTGGTCCAGGCCACGTTCGGCAGCAGCGGGAAGATGCCGGTCAGGTTCAGGCCGTGCGGCTTGACCAGACGGTGGGAGAGCAGGTGCAGCTTCAGGTACGCCTCCGGGGTGGAGCTGGGGGCGGCGTCTTCGGCCAGCAGGGTGGCGACCAGCGGCTTCTGGCTTTCGGCCAGGCGGTTCAGCAGGGCGGCCTGGGCGGCGTCGACGGTCTCGACGGCGTCGGCCAGCTGGTAGGCCTGGTGGGCGGTGAAGGCGATCGCCTGGTTGCCGCCTTCGTAGTTCAGCAGCGGGCTGATGGCAGCGACCAGTTCGGCGCTGGGGTTCAGCAGCGGCTGCGCGTAGAAGACTTCCAGCCAGTTGCCCTGGCGGTTCTGGGTGCCGACACCGAAAGCGATGCTGAACAGGGATTTCGACATGGGGAGATTCCTTGAAAAGAAAGTAATAGGTCAGGCCGGACGGCGGCTGAGCAGCAGGCCCAGCCCGGCGCTGCCCAGCAGCGCGGCACAACCACGGTTGAACAGGCGCCGGGCGTGTGCGCCGGCGAGCAGCTTGCCGAGGCGGACCCCAGCGAGCCCGTAAAGAGCGATGGCCAGCCATTCCAGAACCAGGAAGGCTGCGCCGAGTTGGGCGAACTGGGCTCCCACGGCCTGACGCGGATCGACGAACTGCGGCAGGAAAGCGGTGAAGATGAGAATGGCCTTGGGATTGCCGGCAGCCACCCAGAACTCCTGGCGGGCCAGGCGCCACAGGCTGGTGGCGGCAACCGGGGAGCCACTCCACCGACAGGTTCGCTGTCGGGGCGCGCCACAGCTGAACGGCCAGCCACAGCAGGTAGCCTGCGCCCACCAGCTTGATCGCCAGGAACAGCCAGGCCGAAGCCTGCAGCACCAGCGCCAGGCCGGATGCGGCCAGGGCCAGCATGCCGGCAAAGGCGAGCAGGCGCCCGCCACCGGCAAGGGTGGCGCGCAGCAGGCCGAAGCGCGCGGCGTTGTTCAGCGACAGCAGGTTGTTCGGTCCCGGCGCCAGGTTCAGGGCGAAGCAGGCGGGGAGGAACAGGGCCCAGGCAATGCTCATCGTGGTGGTGCTCAGGCCAGAGCGGCGGCGTAGGCGTCGGGCTTGAAGCCGACCAGGGTGCGATCGCCCAGGTCCAGCACCGGACGCTTGATCATCGACGGCTGGGCAACCATCAGTTCGATGGCCTTGGCCTGGTCGAGATCGGCCTTCTGCGCGTCGTCGAGCTTGCGGAAAGTGGTGCCGGCACGGTTCAGGACGGTTTCCCAGCCGTGCTCGTTGCACCACTGGCGCAGGTGTTCGCGGTCGATACCGCTACTCTTGTAGTCGTGGAAGGCGTAGTCGACACCGTGCTCGTCCAGCCAGACGCGGGCCTTCTTCATGGTGTCGCAAGCCTTGATGCCATACAGCGTCCGCTGACTCACGGGGCGCTCTCCTTTTCGATACATTTTTCAGGCGCGGGATTATGCCACTTCCCGACGCCTTGCGGGACGCCACCGGGAGGCCGGCGTATTGCAACAGTTTTTTGCCCGATGCGGGGCTGATCCGAACCGCGGTGGGTGCTTCAATGGAAGGCTGTGCTGGAGTTCGACGATGCAAACCGTTTACACCGTTCTGATCCTGCTGCTGGTCGTGGGGGGAACCCGGCTCGCCGCTCAGCTGATCCCGCTGCCGCTGCCCCTGATCCAGATCGCTGCCGGCGCCGCGCTGGCCTGGCCGAGCCTGGGGCTGCACGTGGGACTGGACCCCGAGCTGTTCATGTTCCTGTTCATTCCGCCGCTGCTGTTCGCCGACGGTTGGCGCATGCCCAAGGGCGAGTTCTGGAAGATGCGCTGGCCGATCCTCACCCTGGCCTTCGCACTCGTGCTGTTCACCGTGCTCGGCGGTGGTGTCTTCATTCATCTGCTGATCCCCGAGATTCCCTGGGCGGCGGCCTTCGCCCTGGCGGCGGTGCTGTCGCCCACCGATGCGCTGGCGGTTTCGGCCATCGCCCAGGACCGCCTGCCCAGGCGCCTGATGCACGTGCTGCAGGGCGAAGCCCTGATGAATGACGCTTCCGGCCTGGTGGCCTTCAAGTTCGCCATCGCGGCGGCCATGACGGGTACTTTCTCGCTGATGGATGCCAGCCTGAGCTTCCTGCTGGTGGCGGTCGGCGGGCTGGCCTGCGGGGTGTTCATCAGTTGGCTGCTGGGGCGGATTCGCGGCTGGATGATCCGTCGCGGCTGGGATGATCCGGCTACCCACGTGGTGCTGATGCTGCTGTTGCCCTTCGCCTGCTACATGATCGCGGAGGAGCTGGGTGTCTCCGGCATCCTGGCGGCGGTGGCAGCCGGCATGATGCAGAGCTGGGCTGATCTGCTGCCGCGTCAGACCAATACCCGCCTGCTCAACCGCAGCGTCTGGTCGATGCTGGAGTTTGCCTTCAACGGCGTGGTGTTCCTGCTGCTGGGGCTGCAACTGCCGGACATCCTCAAGTCCGTCGCGCATCACGCCGACGATGTGATGTGGCGCTCCTCGCTGCTGCTGTTCTACGTGCTGGCGGTGTTCGCCGTGCTGCTCCTGCTGCGCTTCGGCTGGGTCTGGTGCTACTGGAAGGTGTCCGTGCGCTTCGAGCAGTGGTGGGGGATCGAGCTGGGCGGCCGATCCGGCGAGCCGGTGCTGCGGCTGTCGGCGATCTCGGCGCTGGGTGGGGTGCGTGGGGCGGTGACACTGGCAGGTGTGCTTTCGGTGCCCTTGCTGCTGCTTGATGGTTCGGCCTTCCCACAGCGCGATCTGATTATCTTCATCGCCACGGGGGTGATCCTGGTGTCACTGATCGCCGCCACCATCGGATTGCCCATTTTGCTTCGGGGGCTTCCAGCGGCCAGCAATGACCAGCGCGAGCGCGAGGTGCAGTCGGTCTGGCGCAAGACCGCGGCGGCGGCCATTCATATGCTCGAGGGCGAGGAAATGCCCGCCCGTGATGGCGCCGATGCCGACGAAGCGGCCCGGATGGCGGAGCTGAAGGCGCGGCTGATGGCCGAGTATCGCCACGAACTGGATCCGGCGCCGGATAGCCAGGAGGCCCGCGAACGCGCCCGTGGCCTGGAGTTGGCGGATCAGGCTCTACGCATCAAGGCGCTGCGGGCGCAGCGGCTGGAGCTGTATCGCATGCGCCGGGAACATGAGATCGACGACGAGACCATGCGTGAGGTGCTGGGTGAGCTGGACAGCCAGGAGGCCTGGGTGACCAGCAAGGCGGGGCGCTGGGTGTAGCAGGGACTTCCCCTGTAGGAGCGCTCTTCGGGCGCGATCGCGGGCATGGCCCGCTCCTACAGGGAAGATTTTTCGTCAGAGGCCCTGCACGTAACGCTTGATACGCTCGGCGGCTTCCACGCACTCGGCCAGCGGAGCCACCAGCGCCATACGCACGCGGTTGGCGCCGGGGTTCTCGCCGTTCACTTCGCGGGACAGGTAGGAACCCGGCACCACGGTTACGTGTTGCTGGTCGAACAGGCCGCGGCAGAATTCGGTGTCAGCCACCGGGGTCTTTGCCCACAGGTAGAAGCTACCGTCCGGTCGCTGCACGTCGAGTACGTCGCCAAGGATGTCCAGCACGGCGTCGAATTTCTCGCGGTACAGGTCGCGGTTGGCGCGGACGTGGTCCTCGTCCTTCCAGGCTGCGACGCTGGCCAGTTGGGTCTGCACCGGCATGGCGCAGCCGTGGTAGGTGCGGTACAGGAGGAATTTCTTCAGTACTTCGGCGTCACCGGCGACGAAGCCCGAACGCAGGCCCGGCAGGTTGGAACGCTTGGACAGGCTGTGGAATACCACGCAGCGCTTGAAGTCCGAGCGGCCCAGTTCGGCGCAGGCGGTCAGCAGGCCGGCTGGCGGGTTCTGTTCGTCGAAGTACAGCTCGCTGTAGCACTCGTCGGCGGCGATCACGAAGTCGTGTTCGTCGGCCAGGGCGATCAGCTTCTTCAGGGTTTCCAGTGGCACCAGCGCGCCGGTGGGGTTGCCCGGCGAGCAGAGGAAGAGGATCTGGCAGCGCGCCCACACGTCCGCCGGGACGGCGTCGAAATCCGGGTTGAAGCCGTTGTCTTCCAGGCAGGGCAGGTAGTGCGGCTCGGCTCCGGCCAGCAGGGCCGCGCCTTCGTAGATCTGGTAGAACGGGTTCGGGCTGATCACCAGACCCTTGGCGTTACGGTCCACCACGGTCTGGGTGAAGGCGAACAGTGCTTCACGGGTGCCGTTCACCGGCAGCACGTGGCGTGCGGCATCCAGCCAGCCGGCCGGCACCTTGAAGCGTCGCTCGCACCAGGCGGCGATGGCTTCGCGCAGGGCGGGAATCCCTAAGGTGGTCGGGTAGACGGCCAGTTGATCGAGGCTGTCGGCCAGTGCCTTGGCGACGAACTCCGGCGAGCGGTGCTTGGGTTCGCCGATGGACAGCGCGATGGGCTTGAGCTCAGCCGGCGGCTGGGCACCGGCCAGCAGGGCGCGGAGCTTCTCGAAGGGGTAGGGCTGGAGCGAGTCGAGGGCAGGGTTCATGGCAAGGCTCTTTCTTTCTGACTTTTTACAAGATCGGGATTAGATGCTGATGCGGACCGGCATTGTCTGCTGGCCGCCGTCGGAGAGGATGTCCACCAGGGCCGTCTGGATGCGCTTGCACAGCTCCGGGTCGGAGAGCGGCTGGTTGTGCGCATCGGTGACGAAGAACACGTCCTCCACGCGCTCGCCCAGGGTGGCGATCTTGGCGTTCTGCACCGACAGGTCGAAGTCCAGGAACAGCCCGCCGATGCGCGCCAGCAGGCCGGGGCGGTCGGGGGCGATGACTTCCAGCACGCTGACCTGGCGCGCCGCGTCGGTGGAAATGGTCACCTGCGGGTTGAAGGCGAAGTGCTTGAGCTGGCGCGGGACGCGGCGCTGGATGATGGTCGGGTACTCGTCCGGGTCTTTCAGGGCGTTGACCAGGCCTTCGCGAATTTCCTCGACTCGGCTGGGATTGTTACCGATCGAGCCGCCATCGGCGTCGAGCACTATGTAAGTGTCGAGGGTGAACAGGCTGGTGGAAGTGATGATCCGCGCGTCCTGAATGTTCAGGTTGAGCTGGTCCATCGCCGCCACGGTCACGGCGAAGAAGTCGTGCTGGTCGCCGGCATAGATGAAGATCTGCGTGCCGCCTTCGAATTCGCGCTGGGCGGTTTCCTTGATCAGCACCAGCGGTGTGCCGTCGTCCGGATGCTGGAGGATGGCCTCGGTGTGCCAGGCCACGTCGGCGGCGCTGTGGCGCAGGAAGTAGTCGTCGCCCAGCTGGCTCCAGAGCTGCTCGGCGTCGTCCTGGTCGATGCCGCCGCGCACCAGGATGTCGATGGCCGCGCTCTGTGTCTGGCGAATCTGCTCCTCGCGGTCCACCGGGTTCTCCAGGCCGCGACGCAGCGCGCGCTTGGTCTCGGTGTAGAGCTGGCGCAGCAGGCTGGCGCGCCAGGAGTTCCATAGCGTCGGGTTGGTGGCGTTGATGTCGGCCACGGTCAGGACGTAGAGGTAGTCCAGGTAGGTCTGGTTACCCATCAATTGGGCAAAGTCGTAGATCACCTGCGGGTCGGACAGGTCCTTGCGCTGGGCTGTGGTCGACATGATCAGGTGGTTCTGCACCAGCCAGGAGACCAGGTTGGTGTCCCACGGCGGCAATTGATGGCGCTGGCAGAAGTGCTCGGCGTCCACCGCGCCCAGTTCCGAGTGGTCGCCACCTCGGCCCTTGGCGATGTCGTGGTAAAGGCCGGCGATGTAGATCAGCTCCGGCTTGGGCAGGCGCTCCATGATCTTGCTGGCAAGCGGGTACTTTTCCGCCATGTCCGGGCGGCGCAGCTTGCGCAGGTGCTTGATCAGGTTGAGGGTGTGCGCGTCGACCGTGTAGATGTGGAACAGGTCGTGCTGCATCTGTCCGACGATCAGGCCGAACTCCGGCAGATAGCGGCCGAGAATGCCGTAGCGGTTCATCCGCCGCAGGTTGCGGTGAATGCCTTCCTGGCACTTGAACAGCTCGATGAACAGGCTGGTGTTGCGGATGTCGTGGCGGAAGTCGTCGTCGATCAGGTGCCGGCTGTCGCGCAGCAGGCGGATGGTATCGGCGCGCACGCCCTTGATCTCCGGGTGCTGGGCCAGCAGCACGAAGATTTCCAGCAGGGCGAACGGGGTGCGCTTGAAGACGTTGGCGTGGGTGACTTCCAGGTAGCCGTCGCGCAGCTGGAAACGGCTGTTGAGCGACTGGATCTGGCCGTTTTCGCCGGCCCGCAGTATCACTTCTTCGAAGTGCTGGGTGATCAGGTCATTCAGCTCGGAAACGGCCATCACCACGCGATAGTACTTCTGCATGAAGCGTTCGACCGCCAGTTTGGCGTCATTGCCTTCATAGCCGAGCATCCCGGCGATACGCCGCTGGTGGTCGAACAGCAAACGGTCTTCGGCGCGGCCGGCGAGCATGTGCAGGGCGTAGCGGACCTTCCAGAGGAACTCCTGGCTGGAGGCCAGCACCGCGCACTCGCTCTCCACCAGGAAGCCTTCACGGACCAGAGCGTGCAGGTTGAGGCTGCCGAAGTGGCGGCGGGCGACCCAGAGCAACGTCTGGATGTCACGCAGGCCGCCGGGCGAGCCTTTCACGTTGGGTTCGAGGTTGTATTCGGTGTCGTTGTATTTGGTGTGGCGGTGGATCTGCTCCTTGCGCTTGGCCAGGTAGAACTGCCCGCTGGGCCACATCTGCTTCGCGCTGGTGGCTTCGAGCATGCGCTGGCGCAGGCTGTCCGGACCGGAGATGGTCCGGCACTCCATCAGGTTGGTGACCACGGTGAGGTCGGCGCGCGCTTCCTCGGCGCATTCGGCCACCGAGCGCACGCTCTGGCCGACTTCCAGGCCGATGTCCCAGAGCAGGGTGAGGAAGCCCTCGATGGGCTCGCGGAAGCTCTCCTGGTCCTCGCTGTCGAGCAGGATCAGCAGGTCGATATCCGAGTGCGGATGCAGTTCGCCGCGTCCGTAGCCGCCCACGGCGACCAGTGCGATGTCGGCGTCGTCACCCCAGTCGAAGCGATTCCAGGCCTGCTGCAGGATCTGGTCGACGAACCAGGCGCGGTCCTCGATCAGCCGGCGGATGTCGCGGCCGCCGTTGAAGCGGGCGTCGAGCACCTCGTTGGCCTGACGAATGGCCTTCTTGAAGGCGGCGATGGGGCTGGATTTGAGGGCCAGTTCCGCCTGGAACTGCCCACGGTCGAACAACTCGGGATCCACCTGCGGCATGGCGGCCTTCCTGATCAATGGCTTAGGGGAGGGCAGGGGCAAGAGAGCAACCGGGCCTGCGCGCATGGCGCCAGGCCCGATGGCTGTGCCGGGCCGGGATTTCTATGTTCTACCCAGCCGTCGGCAAGATTGCAAACCGCCCTCAGGCCGAGGTGCGCGGGAAGCTTTCGTCGTTGCGCAGGGTCAGGATCTCGTAGCCATCGGCGGTAACCAGCACGGTGTGCTCCCACTGCGCGGACAGCTTGCGGTCCTTGGTGATGGCGGTCCAGCCGTCGCCCAGCAGACGGGTTTCCGGGCGGCCCTGGTTGATCATCGGCTCGATGGTGAAGATCATGCCTTCCTTGAGCTCCAGGCCGGTGCCGGCACGGCCGTAATGCAGTACCTGGGGTTCCTCGTGGAACACCTGGCCGATGCCGTGGCCGCAGTACTCGCGCACCACGGAGAAGCCGTTCTTCTCGGCGTATTTCTGGATCACTTCGCCGATGTCGCCCAGGCGCGCGCCCGGCTTGACCACGTCGATGCCCTTGTACATGCACTCCTGGGTGATCTGGCACAGGCGGTCAGCCCATTCCGGGGTCTTGCCGACCGAGAACATCTTGCTGGTATCGCCGTGGTAGCCGTCCTTGATGACGGTGACATCGATGTTGACGATGTCGCCTTCCTTGAGCGGCTTCTCGTTGGGGATGCCGTGGCACACCACGTGGTTGATCGAGGTGCAGATGGACTTGGGGAAGCCCTTGTAGTTCAGCGGCGCAGGAATGGCCTTCTGCACGTTGACGATGTAGTCGTGGCAGATACGGTCCAGTTCGTCGGTGGTGACGCCGGGCTTGACGTGTTCGCCGATCATTTCCAGCACTTCGGCGGCCAGACGGCCGGCGACGCGCATTTTCTCGATGTCTTCGGGCGTCTTGATGGTGACGGTCATGCGACTTCTCTTCAGGCGCTGCGTACGCGCGGGTAAATGAGAGGAATACGCAAGTCTATCAGATTTGGCGCCCTTCTATTAAGGGAGGGCGGCCGACGGGCCACTCGGATGAGGCGGCGGGGGAGGTGTCGGGCGTCCTTTCGGGTTTTGTTCTGGCCGAGGTTGTGGTATAAAGCGCCCCGCTCTGAAGGCTACGGCTATTTCGGAGCATTAACCCACACATGCATCGACACGATGGCCTGGGTGCCTTTCGACACAGTCGGAGGGTTGGCCGTTGGGATGCATGGAGGCCTAACCCGACTTATCGAGGAACTATCATGTCCCAAGTCAATATGCGCGATATGCTGAAGGCCGGTGTGCACTTCGGCCACCAGACCCGTTACTGGAACCCGAAAATGGGCAAGTTCATTTTCGGCGCGCGTAACAAGATCCACATCATCAACCTCGAAAAAACCCTGCCGATGTTCAACGAGGCCCTGACCTTCGTTGAGCGCCTGGCCCAGGGCAAGAACAAGATCCTGTTCGTCGGCACCAAGCGTTCCGCCGGCAAGATCGTTCGCGAAGAAGCTGCCCGTTGCGGCATGCCGTACGTTGACCACCGTTGGCTGGGCGGCATGCTCACCAACTACAAGACCATCCGTCAGTCGATCAAGCGTCTGCGCGAGCTGGAAGTTCAGTCTCAGGACGGCACCTTCGCCAAACTGACCAAGAAAGAAGCTCTGATGCGCTCCCGCGATCTGGAAAAACTGGATCGCAGCCTGGGCGGCATCAAGGACATGGGCGGCCTGCCGGACGCTCTGTTCGTGATCGACGTTGACCACGAGCGCATTGCTATCACCGAAGCCAACAAGCTGGGTATCCCGGTTATCGGCATCGTCGATACCAACAGCAGCCCGGAAGGCGTTGACTATGTTATCCCGGGTAACGACGACGCCATCCGCGCCGTACAGCTGTACCTGGGCTCCATGGCTGAAGCCGTACTGCGTGGCAAGAACGCCGGTGGCGTGACTGCTGACGAGTTCGTAGAAGAAGCGCCGGCCGAATCCGCCGAAGGCTGATTCCAGGACGTCCAGACGTCCTGCGGTGCGCGGAAAGGGGGCTAGGCCCCCTTTTTGCCACCCTGTAAATTCCGCCCGGGCAGCCGGGCGATCTGGTTTTGAGAGCAACTCAAGAGGATTTCGAAATGGCAGAAATTACTGCAGCACTGGTCAAGGAACTGCGTGAGCGTACCGGCCAGGGCATGATGGAGTGCAAGAAGGCACTGGTAGCCGCCGAAGGCGATATCGAGAAAGCCATCGACGACATGCGCGCTTCCGGCGCCATCAAGGCTGCCAAGAAGGCTGGCAACATCGCCGCCGAAGGCGCCATCGCCGCCAAAGTGGCTGACGACGGCAAGTCCGCGACCATCATCGAAGTCAACTCGCAGACCGACTTCCTGGCCCTGCAGGACGACTTCAAGAACTTCGTCGCTGCCAGCCTGGACAAGGCTGTTGCCCAGAAGCTGACCGACGCCGCTCCGCTGATCGCTGAGCAAGAGCCGGCCCGTGAAGCCCTGGTCGCCAAGTGCGGCGAGAACGTCAACATTCGTCGCCTGGCTCGTACCGAAGGCGAAGTGGTTGGCGCCTACCTGCACGGCCACCGCATTGGCGTTCTGGTTACCCTGAAGGGCGGCAACGCTGAGCTGGCTCGCGACATCGCCATGCACGTCGCTGCCAGCAACCCGCAGTTCCTCGATCCGTCGCAGGTTTCCGAAGAAGCCGTAGCCAAAGAGAAGGAAATCTTCCTCGCTCTGAACGCCGACAAGATCGCTGGCAAGCCGGAAAACATCGTCGAGAACATGGTCAAAGGCCGTATCTCGAAGTTCCTGGCCGAAGCCAGCCTGGTCGAGCAAGCGTTCGTCAAGGATCCGGAAGTCAAGGTCGGTGACCTGGCCAAGAAAGCCGGCGCTGAAATCGTTTCCTTCGTTCGTTTCGAAGTAGGCGAAGGCATCGAGAAAGTCGAAGCTGACTTTGCTGCCGAGGTTGCTGCTCAAGTAGCCGCTTCCAAGCAGTAATAGACAGTCTCACGACTGTCGCCCCGCAAGAGGCTGCCCGCTAACGCGCGCGGCCTCTTTGCCAAACTGGGGAAACCAAAAGGGGCGGTTTCCACGGTCCGCGCCCGCAAGGCGGGTTTAAAGGCGCCGTAAGGCTGGCTGGCCCAAGCTTTCCACCAAGCACCCACAAGGTGCACAGCATTCAATCGCCGCAGGAGAAAAAGGTCATGGCTCAGCAGCTGAGCGCTCGTCAACCTCGCTATAAACGCATTCTTCTAAAACTGAGCCGGCGAAGCCCTGATGGGCTCCGAGGAGTTCGGCATCGATCCCAAGGTGCTGGACCGCATGGCGCTGGAGATCGGCCAGCTCGTCGGTATCGGCGTGCAGGTCGGCCTGGTGATCGGTGGTGGCAACCTGTTCCGTGGCGCGGCGTTGTCCGCGGCCGGCATGGATCGCGTCACCGGTGACCACATGGGCATGCTCGCCACCGTGATGAACGGCCTGGCCATGCGTGATGCCCTGGAGCGCTCGAACATCACCGCCATCGTCATGTCCGCCATTTCCATGGTCGGCGTGACCGATCATTACGACCGTCGCAAGGCCATGCGCCACCTGAAAAGTGGAGAAGTGGTGATCTTCTCCGCCGGTACAGGCAACCCGTTCTTCACCACTGACTCTGCCGCCTGCCTGCGCGCCATCGAAATAGATGCTGACGTAGTACTCAAGGCGACCAAGGTGGACGGCGTGTACACTGCCGACCCGTTCAAGGACCCGAATGCCGAGAAATTCGAACGTCTGACGTACGATGAAGTGCTCGATCGCAAGCTGGGTGTGATGGATCTCACCGCCATTTGCCTGTGCCGGGACCAGAAAATGCCGCTGCGCGTGTTCAACATGAACAAGCCCGGCGCGCTGCTGAATATTGTTGTAGGTGGTGCTGAAGGCACCCTGATCGAGGAGGATTGAGATGATCAACGAGATCAAGAAGGAAGCGCAGGATCGTATGGGCAAAACCCTGGAAGCCCTGGGCCATGCCTTCGCCAAGATTCGTACTGGCCGTGCGCACCCGAGCATCCTGGATAGCGTGATGGTGTCCTACTACGGTTCCGACACTCCGCTGCGCCAAGTGGCCAACGTCACCGTGGAAGACTCCCGTACCCTGGCTCTGAGCGTCTTCGACAAGAGCATGATCCAGGCGGTCGAGAAGGCCATCATGACCTCCGACCTGGGCCTGAACCCGGCCACCGCTGGCACCACCATTCGCGTCCCGATGCCGGCCCTGACCGAGGAGACCCGCAAGGGCTTCACCAAGCAGGCTCGCGCCGAGGCCGAGCAGGCTCGCGTTTCCGTGCGCAACATTCGCCGCGACGCCCTGGCTCAGCTGAAAGATCTGCAGAAAGAGAAAGAAATCAGCGAGGACGAAGAGCGCCGCGCCGGTGACGATGTGCAAAAGATCACCGACAAGTTCGTTGCCGAGATCGAAAAGGCCCTCGAGGCCAAGGAAGCGGACCTGATGGCCGTTTGACGGCCGGGCTCTCGTCATGGATAAGACCAAGCAGGTGACGCACGTGCCTCGGCACGTGGCGATCATCATGGACGGCAATAATCGCTGGGCGAAGAAGCGCCTGATGCCCGGAGTGGCTGGGCACAAGGCAGGCGTGGATGCCGTCCGTGCGGTGATCAAGACCTGCGCCGAGGCAGGCGTCGAAGTGCTGACGCTGTTCGCCTTCTCCAGCGAGAACTGGCAGCGCCCGGCCGAAGAGGTCGGTGCGCTGATGGAGCTGTTCCTCATGGCCCTGCGCCGCGAGGTGCGCAAGCTCAGTGCCAACGGCATTCGCCTGCGCATCATCGGTGATCGCAGCCGCTTCGCCCCTGAGTTGCAGGCGGCGATGCGTGAGGCCGAGGCGCTGACTGCCAATGGCGGCAGCATGCTGCTGCAGGTGGCGGCCAACTACGGTGGCCAGTGGGATATCACCCAGGCGGCCCAGCGACTCGCCCGTGAAGTGCAGGCCGGCCATCTGGCGGCAGAGGAAATCACCCCGGAGCTGATCCAGGGGTGCCTCTCCACCGGTGACCAGCCGCTGCCGGACCTGTGCATCCGCACCGGCGGCGAGCACCGCATCAGCAATTTCCTTCTGTGGCAGCTGGCCTATGCCGAGCTGTATTTCTCCGATCTCTACTGGCCCGACTTCAAGCACGAAGCCATGCAGGCTGCGTTGCAGGACTATGCCTCTCGTCAGCGCCGCTTCGGCAAGACCAGCGAGCAGGTCGAGGCCGAGGCGCCCCCGTCATGTTGAAACAACGAATCATCACGGCGCTGATCCTGTTGCCGATCGCGCTGGGTGGTTTCTTCCTGCTCGATGGTGCGGCGTTCTCGCTGTTCATTGGTCTGGTGGTCAGTCTGGGTGCCTGGGAATGGGCGCGTTTGGCTGGTTACAACGAGCAGCCTGCGCGCGTTGGGTACGCCGCTGTTGTCGCCGTGCTGATGCTGGTACTGGCCTGGTTGCCGCAGATGGCGGGAGCCCTACTGGTGCTGGCGCTGCTCTGGTGGGGGCTGGCGACCGTCATGGTGCTGACTTATCCGGACAGTGCGTCGAGCTGGGGCGGCCGGTGGCGCCGCCTGCTGATCGGCCTGCTGATCCTGCTGCCGGCCTGGCAGGGGCTGGTGTTGCTCAAGCAGTGGCCGCTGTCTAATTGGCTGATCGTTGCCGTGATGGTGTTGGTCTGGGCGGCGGATATAGGTGCCTACTTCTCCGGAAAGGCCTTCGGCAAGCGCAAGCTTGCCCCGCGTGTTAGTCCGGGCAAAAGCTGGGAAGGCTTCTTCGGCGGCATGGCGCTGTGCCTGGCGATCACTGTCGCCGTCTCCATCTATCGCGATTGGACTGTGCGCGAGCTGCTGCTGGCGCTGCCGTGCGCGGCCATCGTGGTGGCCCTGTCGGTGATCGGTGACCTCACTGAAAGCATGTTCAAACGCCAGTCCGGCCTCAAGGACAGCAGCAACCTGCTGCCAGGCCATGGTGGCGTGCTGGATCGCATCGACAGCCTGACCGCAGCCATCCCGGTGTTCACCGCGTTGCTCTGGGCTGTGGGCTGGGGTACGCCGTGAGTCATCCGCAGTGGATCACCGTGCTGGGTGCGACCGGGTCGATCGGTCTCAGCACTCTCGACGTCATTGGGCGTCATCCGGATCGTTATCGCGTCTTTGCGCTCAGTGGGTTTTCCCGACTGGCTGAGCTCGAGGTGCTATGCCTGCGCCATCAGCCTCGCTTCGTCGTCGTGCCCGAGGTTGACCAGGCGCGCGCCTTGCAGGAACGCCTGAGTTCTGCCGGGCTCGCGGTCCGGGTGCTGGTCGGCGAGGAGGGGCTTTGCGAGATTTCCGCGCACCCTGAAGTGGATGCAGTGATGGCGGCCATCGTCGGCGCCGCTGGGTTGAAACCCACTCTGGCAGCCGTCGAGGCTGGCAAGCGGGTCTTGCTGGCCAATAAAGAGGCGCTGGTGATGTCCGGCGCGCTGTTCATGAATGCCGTGCGAGCCAGTGGTGCCGTGCTTTTGCCCATCGACAGCGAGCACAATGCGATCTTCCAGTGCATGCCTGTGGACTATGCTCGCGGCCTGGGCGAGGTAGGCGTTCGTCGAATCCTGCTGACCGCTTCGGGCGGCCCGTTCCGCGAAACGCCGCTGGAACAGCTGGCCCGGGTTACGCCAGAGCAGGCGTGCGCGCATCCCAATTGGTCGATGGGGCGGAAGATTTCCGTCGACTCGGCGAGCATGATGAACAAAGGTCTGGAGCTGATCGAGGCTTGCTGGCTCTTCGACGCCGTGCCAGCGAAGGTCGAGGTGGTGATCCACCCGCAGAGCGTGATCCACTCTCTGGTCGACTACGTTGACGGCTCGGTTCTGGCCCAGCTCGGCAATCCGGATATGCGTACTCCTATCGCCCATGCCCTGGCCTGGCCGCAGCGGATTGATTCCGGTGTTTCTCCGCTGGACCTGTTCTCTGTCGCCCGTCTGGACTTCAGTGCGCCCGATGAGCAGCGTTTCCCCTGTCTGCGCCTGGCTCGCCAGGCCGCCGAGGCGGGGGGAAGCGTGCCAGCAATGCTCAATGCGGCGAACGAGGTGGCCGTCGCGGCGTTCCTCGAGCGGCGCATCCGCTTCACGGATATCCCGGTTATCATCGACGAAGTGCTGAACCGTGAGGCGCACACACCGGTCGAATCGCTCGACGCGGTGCTGACGGCCGACCAGCGTGCACGCGGCGCCGCACAGGCGTGGTTGCAGGAGCGCGGGCATTGAGCCCGAGGAGGTAGCGATGAGCGCCCTTTATATGGTGGTGGGACTGATTGTCGCCCTCGGCGTACTGGTCACCTTCCACGAGTTCGGACACTTCTGGGTCGCCCGCCGTTGCGGGGTCAAGGTCCTGCGCTTCTCCGTGGGGTTCGGCACGCCGCTGGTGCGCTGGCATGACCGCCACGGCACCGAGTTCGTCGTTGCCGCCATTCCCCTGGGTGGCTACGTGAAGATGCTGGACGAGCGGGAAGGGGATGTTCCCGCCGAACTGCTCGATCGAGCCTTCAATCGCAAGACCGTTTTCCAGCGAATCGCCATCGTTGCGGCGGGGCCGATCGCCAACTTCCTGTTGGCCATCCTGTTCTTCTGGGTCCTGGCCATGCTGGGCAGCCAGCAGATAAAACCGATCATCGGCTCCGTGGTGGCGAACAGTCCTGCGGCCATCGCCGGCCTTGCATCTGGCCAGGAAGTCGTTGCGGTGGACGGCGAGGCCGTCGATGGCTGGAGCGCCGTCAACCTGCAGCTGGTACGTCGTCTCGGTGAAACTGGCGAGCTGAGCGTTTCGGTGCTGGAGCAGGGTTCGAGCGTTCCGGCCGTGCACCAGGTGCGGATCAGCTCCTGGCTGAAGAGCGAAGACAATCCCGACCCTATCGGTGGCCTGGGGATCCAGCCATGGCGACCTGCTGTCGCACCGGTAATCGCTGAGCTGGACGAAAAGGGGCCAGCCAAGGCTGCTGGCCTGCAAATTGGTGATCGACTCGTCAGTCTGGATGGCCAGTCGGTCACGGATTGGCAGGAAGTGGTCTCGCGAGTCCGTGCCATGCCTGAAGGCAAGGTGACGCTGGGCATCGAGCGTGCCGGCCAGCGCGAAGAGCTTGCCCTGACCCTGGCAGCCAAAGGGGAGGGCAAGGCCCGCACCGGTTACCTGGGGGCGGGTGTCGCCGGTGGGCAGTGGCCGCCGGAAATGCTCCGCGAGGTGAGCTACGGGCCGGTGGCTGCGGTGGGGCAGGCGCTCTCCCGAACCTGGTCCATGAGCGTGCTAACTCTGGATTCTCTAAAGAAAATGGTGCTCGGGCAGCTCTCGGTAAAAAACTTGAGCGGGCCGATAACCATTGCTAAAGTGGCGGGCGCTTCAGCCCAGTCCGGCGTTGGGGATTTTCTGCATTTCCTCGCCTATCTGAGCATCAGCCTGGGGGTTCTCAACCTGTTGCCGATTCCTGTCCTCGATGGCGGGCATCTGTTGTTCTACATGGTCGAGTGGGTGCGAGGCCGCCCACTGTCGGAGCGGGTCCAGGCTTGGGGGATGCAGATTGGCATCAGCCTGGTAGTCGGGGTCATGTTGTTGGCCCTGGTCAACGATCTGAGTCGACTGTAACCGCTCGTTGGTTTTCGGATCTGCCGCCCTTATGCGGCAGATTCTCTATTTGTCAGTTGGAATAAAAGGACTCCATGAAACGCTTTCTGCTTCCCGCGGCCCTTTCCGCGCTGATGATCGCCCAGGTTCACGCCGAGTCCTTCACTGTTTCCGATATCCGGGTCAACGGCCTGCAGCGCGTGTCTGCCGGCAGCGTGTTCGCGGCATTGCCGCTGAACGTCGGTGAGCAGATCGACGATCGTCGCCTGGTCGAAGCGACCCGCTCGCTGTTCAAGACCGGCTTCTTCCAGGACATCCAGCTCAGCCGTGATGGCAATGTGTTGATCGTCAACGTGGTCGAGCGTCCGTCCATCTCCAGTATCGAGATCGAGGGCAACAAGGCCATCACCACCGAAGACCTGATGAAGGGTCTGAAGCAGTCCGGCCTTTCCGAAGGCGAAATCTTCCAGCGTGCGACCCTCGAGGGCGTGCGCAACGAGCTGCAGCGCCAGTATGTGGCCCAGGGCCGCTACTCCGCCGAGATCGAGACCGAAGTGGTGCCGCAGCCGCGCAACCGCGTCGCCCTGAAGATCAACATCAACGAAGGCACCGTGGCGGCCATCGCCCATGTCAACGTGGTGGGCAACACCGTCTTCTCCGAAGAAGACCTGACCGACCTGTTCGAGCTGAAGACCACCAATTGGCTGTCCTTCTTCAAGAACGACGACAAGTACTCCCGCGAGAAACTCTCCGGCGACCTGGAACGCCTGCGTTCGTACTACCTGGACCGTGGCTACATCCACATGGATATCGCCTCCACCCAGGTGTCCATCACCCCGGACAAGAAGCACGTCTACATCACCGTCAACGTCAACGAAGGCGAGAAGTACACCGTCAGCGACGTGAAGCTCTCCGGTGACCTGAAGGTGCCGGAAGACGAAGTGAAGAAACTGCTGCTGGTGAAGAAGGGCCAGGTGTTCTCCCGCAAGGTGATGACCACCACCTCGGACCTGATCACCCGCCGCCTGGGCAACGAGGGTTACACCTTCGCCAACGTCAACGGCGTTCCCGAGCCGAACGACGAGAACAAGACCGTATCGATCACCTACGTGGTCGATCCGGGCAAGCGCGCGTACGTCAACCGCATCAACTTCCGTGGCAACACCAAGACCGAGGACGAAGTGCTCCGTCGCGAGATGCGCCAGATGGAAGGCGGCTGGGCCTCGACCTACCTGATCGATCAGTCCAAGCAGCGTCTCGAGCGCCTGGGCTACTTCAAGGAGGTCAACGTCGAGACCCCGGCCGTGCCGGGCACCGACGACCAGGTCGACGTCAACTACAGCGTGGAAGAGCAGCCGTCCGGCTCGATCACCGCGAGCGTGGGCTTCGCCCAGAGCGCGGGTCTGATCCTCGGCGGCTCGATCAGCCAGAACAACTTCCTGGGTACCGGTAACAAGGTCAGCATCGGCCTGACCAAGTCCGACTACCAGACCCGCTACAACTTCGGCTTCGTCGACCCCTACTGGACCGTCGACGGCGTGAGCCTCGGTTACAACGCCTTCTACCGCAAGACCGACTATGACGAACTCGACGTCGACGTTTCCAGCTACTCGGTGAACAGCCTGGGTGCCGGCGTCAGCATCGGCTACCCGATCAGCGAGACCTCGCGCCTGACCTACGGCCTGACCGTGCAACGCGACGACATCGACACCGGTGCCTATACCGTCGACGAGATCTTCGACTTCATCGAGAAGGAAGGCGACAGCTTCACCAACTTCAAGGCGTCCATCGGCTGGTCCGAGTCGACCCTGAACAAGGGCGTGCTGGCGAACCGTGGTCACTCGCAGAGCCTGGTACTGGAAACCACTATTCCGGGCAGCGACCTGTCGTTCTACAAGCTTGACTACCGCGGCCAGATCTTCGCGCCGCTCACCGAAAACTACACCATGCGCTTCCATACCGAACTCGGTTATGGCGGTGCCTACGGCGACACCGATCGCCTGCCGTTCTACGAGAACTACTACGCCGGTGGCTTCAACTCGGTGCGTGGCTTCAAGGACAGCTCCCTTGGCCCGCGTAGTACGCCCAGTAAGGCTCGTAACAACGGAGATGGTCCGGACGACCAGGGCCGCTACACCGACCCGGATCAGGATCCGGAAGCCTTCGGTGGTAACATCCTGATCACCGGTGGTGCCGAACTGCTGTTCCCGCTGCCCTTCGTGAAGGATCAGCGCCAACTGCGTACCGTGCTGTTCTACGACATCGGTAACGTGTTCGACACCGACTGCCCGATTTCAACCACCCAAGGTTGCGATGGCGTCAAGTTCCAGGATATGGCGATGTCTGCGGGTGTGGGGCTGACCTGGATCACCGCGCTGGGCCCGCTGAGCTTCAGCCTGGCGACGCCGATCAAGAAACCGGATAACGCCGAAACCCAGATATTCCAGTTCTCCCTGGGACAGACCTTCTAATTGGCCGTATCGTTGTAAAGACAACCATGCTTTGTGCAGGAGTGCATTGTGCGTAAGTTGACCCAGTTCGTCCTGATCACCGCCGCCCTGGCAGCGAGCCCCGCGTTCGCCGACATGAAGATCGCGGTGCTCAACTATCAAATGGCACTCCTCGAGTCGGATGCGGCCAAGCAATATGCCGTGGATGCCGAGAAGAAGTTCGGCCCCCAGCTGACCAAGCTCAAGGCTCTGGAAACCGACGCCAAGTCCCTGCAGGACAAGCTGGTCAACGGCGGCAGCAAGATGTCCAACGCCGAGCGTGAAAAGGCTGAAGGCGACTTCAAGCAGAAGGCCCGCGACTTCCAGTTCCAGTCCAAGGAGTTGAACGAAGCCAAGGCCGTTGCCGACCGCGACATGCTGAAGAAGCTCAAGCCGAAGCTGGACCAAGCCGTTGAGGAAACCATCAAGAAAGGTGGTTATGACCTCGTGGTCGAGCGTGGTGCCGTGGTCGACGTCAAGCCGCAGTACGACATCACCCGTCAAGTCATCGAGCGCATGAACCAACTGCGCTGATGATGACCGAGCTGTCCTTTACTCTCGCCGAACTGGCTGCGCAACTCGATGCCGAGTTGCGCGGCGATCCCGCTCAGGTAATCAGCGGGCTGGCTACCCTGCAGGATGCAGGCGCCGGCCAGCTGAGCTTCCTGGCCAATCCGCAGTACCGCAAGTTCCTCGAAGGCAGCCAGGCCAGCGCCATCCTGCTGACCGCCGCTGACGCCGAAGGCTTTACCGGCAATGCGCTGATCGTTCCCAATCCCTACCTGGCCTATGCCGGCCTGTCCCACCAGTTCGACCGCAAGCCCAAGGCGCCGGTCGGCATTCATCCCACCGCGGTGGTCGATGAAGGTGCGCAGGTCGACGCAACTGCCAGTGTCGGTCCCTATGCCGTGATCGAGGCGGGTGCGCAGATCGGTGCGAACGTCACCATCGGTGCGCACTGTTTCGTTGGCGCGCGTAGCGTGGTTGGCGAGGGTGGCTGGCTTGCGCCGCGCGTGACGCTCTACCACGACGTCCGTATCGGCAAGCGCGTGGTGATCCAGTCTGGCGCCGTGCTGGGTGGTGAGGGCTTCGGCTTCGCCAACCACAAGGGTGTCTGGCAGAAGATCGCGCAAATTGGCGGCGTAACCCTGGGTGATGACGTCGAGATCGGCGCCAATACCACCATCGATCGTGGCGCGCTGTCCGACACCATCGTCGGTAACGGCGTGAAGCTGGACAACCAGATCATGATCGCGCACAACGTGCAGATCGGTGACCACACGGCCATGGCCGGCTGCTGCGGGATTTCCGGCAGCGCCAAGATCGGCAAGCACTGCATGCTCGCCGGCGGTGTCGGCCTGGTCGGCCACATCGAGATTTGTGACAACGTCTTCGTCACCGGAATGACCATGGTGACCCGTTCGATCACCGAACCGGGCTCCTACTCGTCCGGTACCGCCATGCAGCCCGCGGCTGAATGGAAGAAGAGTGCCGCGCGCATTCGTCAGCTGGATGACATGGCCCGTCGTCTGCAGCAGCTGGAAAAGCGCCTGGCCGCCGTGACCCCAAGCGGAGACGCTCCATCAGATGCGTGATCCACGCATTTTTTGGCGTTTCCCTTTTCTGAACAGGCTCCCCTGAACATGATGGACATCAACGAGATTCGCGAATACCTGCCTCATCGCTACCCCTTCCTGCTGGTGGATCGGGTGGTCGAGCTGGACATCGAAGGCAAGCGCATTCGCGCCTACAAGAATGTCAGCATCAACGAGCCGTTCTTCAATGGCCACTTCCCGCAGCACCCGATCATGCCGGGCGTGCTGATCATCGAGGCCATGGCCCAGGCCGCCGGGATTCTCGGCTTCAAGATGCTCGACGTGAAGCCGGCCGATGGCACCCTCTATTACTTCGTCGGCTCCGACAAGCTGCGCTTCCGTCAGCCGGTGCTGCCGGGTGACCAGCTGCAGCTCAACGCTCAGTTCCTCAGCGTCAAGCGCGGCATCTGGAAGTTCGACTGCAATGCCACGGTGGACGGCAAGCCGGTATGCTCGGCTGAAATCATCTGTGCGGAACGCAAACTATGAGTTTGATCGATCCTCGCGCCATCATCGACCCGCGCGCAAAGCTGGCTGACGACGTAGAAGTGGGCCCCTGGTCCATGGTCGGGCCGGATGTGGAGATCGGCGAAGGTACGGTGATCGGTCCGCACGTGGTGGTCAAAGGCCCCACGAAGATCGGTAAGCACAATCGGATTTTCCAGTTCTCCAGCGTGGGGGAAGATACCCCCGACCTGAAGTACAAGGGCGAACCGACTCGCCTGGTGATCGGCGACCACAACGTGATCCGCGAGGGTGTGACCATTCATCGCGGCACCATCCAGGATCGCTCGGAAACCACCATCGGCGATCACAATCTGCTCATGGCCTATGTGCACATCGGCCACGACAGTGTGATCGGCAACCATTGCATCCTCGTGAACAATACTGCGCTGGCAGGTCATGTTCACGTGGATGACTGGGCGATCCTCTCCGGCTACACCCTGGTACACCAGTTCTGCCGAATCGGCGCCCACGCCTTCTCCGGCATGGGTACCACCATCGGCAAGGACGTCCCGGCCTATGTCACGGTCTTCGGTAACCCTGCCGAGGCCCGCAGCATGAACTTCGAGGGCCTGCGCCGTCGTGGTTTCAGCGCCGAATCGATCCAGGCGCTGCGCCGGGCCTACAAGGTGGTTTACCGCCAGGGCCTGACGGTGGACGAGGCGCTGGCCGAGCTGGCCGAGGTCTCCGCGCAGTTCCCGGAAGTCGCGGTGTTCCGCGATTCCATCCAGAGCTCCACCCGCGGCATCACCCGCTGACCATGCAACCGACCGCACGCAAGCTGCGCGTCGCCCTGGTCGCGGGCGAGGCGTCCGGCGATATCCTCGGCTCCGGCCTCATGCAGGCGCTCAAGCAGCGCCACTCCGACATCGAGTTCATCGGTGTCGGCGGTCCGCGCATGGAGGCTGAAGGGCTGAAGTCGCACTTCCCCATGGAGCGGCTGTCGGTCATGGGGTTGTTCGAGGTCCTGGGGCGTCTGCGCGAGCTGCTGCGCCGGCGCAAGGACCTGATACAGATGCTGATCGCGGCCAGGCCGGACGTATTCATCGGTATCGACGCCCCGGATTTCACCCTCAATATCGAACTCAAGTTGCGTCGTGCGGGCATTCGCACGGTGCACTACGTCAGCCCGTCGGTCTGGGCATGGCGGCAGAAGCGTGTTCTGAAGATCAAGGAAGCCTGTGATCTGATGCTCGCGCTCTTCCCCTTCGAGGCGCGCTTCTACGAAGAGCATGCGGTGCCGGTACGTTTCGTTGGCCATCCGCTGGCCAACACCATTGCGCTGGAGGCCGACCGCGCCGGTGCGCGCGAACGTCTCGGTCTTCCGCAGGATGCCAGTGTTGTCGCGCTTCTGCCCGGAAGCCGGGGAGGCGAGGTTGGCAAGCTGGGCGTTTTGTTCCTCGATACCGCCCAGCGCCTGCTGCAGGAACGTCCCGATTTGCGCTTCGTGCTGCCTTGCGCGAGCCCTGAGCGTCGGGTCCAGATCGAGGAAATGCTCGCCGGACGCGATCTGCCGGTGCAGTTGCTCGACGGTGCCTCCCATGAGGCGCTGGCCGCGTGCGATGCCGTGCTGATCGCCTCTGGCACCGCCACGCTCGAAGCGCTGCTCTACAAGCGGCCGATGGTCGTCGCCTACAAGGTAGCGCCCATGACCTACCGCATTCTCAAACGCCTGGTAAAGAGCCCGTACATCTCGCTGCCGAACCTGCTGGCCGGGCGGCTGCTGGTGCCCGAGCTGATCCAGGATGCGGCGACTCCCGAGGCACTGGCGACTACGCTACTGCCGCTGCTGGAAGACGGCAGCGTGCAGACAGAACCCTTTGACGCCATCCATCGCGCCCTGCGCCAGGATGCGTCCGCGCAGGCCGCCGAAGCGGTGCTGGCTCTGGTGGAGAAACGCTGATGCAGATGGGCCTGGACTTCACCCTGGTGGAAGAGCTGGTAGCCGGTGTCGATGAAGTGGGCCGTGGTCCGCTGTGCGGGCCGGTGGTCACTGCGGCAGTCATCCTTGATCCGGCGCGGCCGATCAAGGGCCTCAACGATTCCAAGAAGCTCAGCGAGGCCCGCCGCGAGGCACTCTTCGACGAAATTCGCGAGAAGGCGCTGGCCTGGTGCATCGCCCGTGCGGATGTGCACGAGATCGACCAGCTGAACATTCTTCACGCCACGATGCTCGCCATGCAGCGCGCGGTGGAGGGCCTGAACGTCACGCCGAAGCTCGCACTGATCGATGGCAATCGCTGCCCGAAACTGAAGGTGCCCTCCGCGCCGGTCGTTCAGGGTGACGCCAAGGTCCCGGCCATTGCTGCCGCATCGATCCTTGCCAAGGTCAGCCGCGACCGCGAGATGCAGGAAATGGAAGCGCTGTACCCCGGCTACGGCATTGGCGGGCACAAGGGCTACCCGACCCCGGTACACCTCGAGGCCCTCAGGCGCCTGGGCCCGACGCCCATCCACCGCCGCTCCTTCGGGCCGGTGCGCGCACTGCTGGAAAACCCTGCCGGCATCCTGTAATACCTTGTTATTACTCTGAAATTCCTCAAGGCCAGCGCTTCTGCGGTGACTTGAAACACCCGGCGCGACGGCTGGCCCATTGATCCCTGTAGCTTTGCGGAGAGCCCCGGTACAATCCGGGGCTTGCCGTTTTTCGCGTTTGCCAAGGACCACCATGACCGCCACCTTCGTTCACCTGCGTCTGCACACCGAATTCTCCCTGGTCGACGGGCTGGTACGGGTCAAGCCGCTGATCAAGGCGGTCGGCGGGGCGGGTATGCCGGCAGTGGCGGTCACCGACCTGAGCAACATGTGCTCACTGGTGAAGTTCTACAAGACGGCCATGGGCGGCGGCATCAAACCGATCTGCGGCGCCGACATCTGGCTGGCCAACCGCGACGAGGACGGTCCGCTGACCCGCCTGACCCTGCTGGCCATGAACGCCAAGGGCTACCGCAACCTGACCGAGCTGATTTCCCGTGGCTGGCAGGAAGGCCAGCGCAATGGCGAGATCATCATCGAACGCCAATGGGTCAAGGAGGCCGCCGAAGGCCTGATCGCGCTGTCCGGCTCCAAGGAAGGCGAGATCGGCATGGCCCTGCTCGAAGGTGACGATGCCCTGGCCGATTCTCTGCTGGCTGAGTGGCTGGAGGTCTTCCCGGATCGCTTCTACCTCGATATCCAGCGCACCAATCGGGTCAATGACGAAGAGCATGTGCATGCCGCCGTGGCTCTGTCCGTGCGCAGTGGCGCACCGCTGGTGGCAACCAACGACGTGCGCTTCATCAGGGAAGCAGACTTCGAGGCCCACGAGACCCGTGTTTGTATCGGCGAAGGTCGTGCCCTGGATGACCCGCGCCGTTCGCGCAGTTATTCCGACCAGCAGTACCTGAAGAGCCCGGAAGAAATGGCCGAGCTGTTCAGCGATATTCCCGAGGCTCTGGAAAACTCCGTCGAGATCGCCAAGCGCTGCAACATCGACGTGCAGCTGGGCAAGTACTTCCTGCCCAACTTCCCGATCCCCTACGACGACATGGACATCAACGACTACCTGCGCCATGTCTCCTACGAAGGTCTGGAAGAGCGCCTGGCGGTGCTCTGGCCGAAAGAGACCACGCCCAACTACGAAGAGAAGCGGCAGATCTACGTCGATCGCCTGGAGTTCGAGTTGGGCACCATCATCCAGATGGGCTTCCCCGGCTACTTCCTGATCGTGATGGACTTCATCAAGTGGGCCAAGAACAACGGCGTGCCGGTGGGCCCCGGTCGGGGTTCGGGTGCCGGCTCGCTGGTCGCCTACGTGCTGAAGATCACCGACCTCGACCCGCTGGCCTATGACCTGCTGTTCGAACGTTTCCTGAACCCCGAACGTATTTCCATGCCCGACTTCGACGTCGACTTCTGCATGGAAGGCCGCGACCGGGTGATCGACTACGTGGCCGGCGCATACGGTCGCAACGCGGTGAGCCAGATCATCACCTTCGGCTCCATGGCCGCGAAGGCGGTAGTGCGCGACGTGGCGCGGGTGCAGGGCAAGTCCTACGGTCTGGCCGACAAGCTGTCGAAGATGATTCCCTTCGAAGTGGGCATGACCCTGGAGAAGGCCTTCGAGCAGGAGGAAATGCTTCGTGACTTCCTCAAGACCGATGAGGAAGCCCAGGAAATCTGGGATATGGCGCTCAAGCTGGAAGGTGTTACCCGTGGTACCGGCAAGCACGCCGGCGGCGTGGTGATTGCGCCGACCAAACTGACCGACTTTGCCCCCATCGCCTGTGACGAAGAGGGCGCCGGCCTGGTGACCCAGTTCGACAAGGACGACGTGGAGGCGGCTGGCCTGGTGAAGTTCGACTTCCTCGGCCTGCGTACCCTGACCATCATCAAGTGGGCGATGGAGATCATCCATCGCAAGCAGCAGAAGGCCGGCGACCCCAACCTGGTCGACATCGACCGCATCCCACTGGACGACAAGAAAACCTACGACCTGCTGCAGAAGGCGGAAACCACCGCGGTCTTCCAGCTTGAATCGCGTGGCATGAAGGAGCTGATCAAGAAGCTCAAACCCGACTGCCTGGAAGACCTCATCGCACTGGTGGCGCTGTTCCGTCCCGGTCCGCTGCAGTCGGGCATGGTGGACGACTTCATCAACCGTAAGCACGGTCGAGAGGAAATCTCCTACCCGCACCCGGACTACCAGTACGCAGGCCTCGAACCCGTGCTCAAGCCCACCTACGGCATCATCCTGTACCAGGAGCAGGTGATGCAGATTGCCCAGGTGATGGCGGGTTACAGCCTCGGCGGCGCGGACATGCTGCGTCGCGCCATGGGCAAGAAGAAACCCGAGGAAATGGCCAAGCAGCGCGGCGGTTTCATCGAAGGCTGCAGCAACAACGGCATCGATGCCAACCTGTCGGGCAACATCTTCGATCTGGTGGAAAAGTTCGCCGGCTATGGCTTCAACAAGTCGCACTCGGCCGCCTACGGTTTGGTGTCGTACCAGACCGCCTGGCTGAAGACCCACTGGAAAGCCCCGTTCATGGCCGCGGTACTCACCGCGGATATGCAGAACACCGACAAGGTGGTGACGCTCATCGAAGAGTGCCGCCACATGAAGCTGCGCATCCTCGCGCCGGACGTGAACAACTCCGAGTTCCGCTTCACCGTCGATGAGGACGATCAGATCGTCTACGGCCTGGGCGCGATCAAGGGCGTCGGCGAAGGTCCGGTGGAGGCCATCACCGAGTGCCGCAACGAAGGCGGGCCGTTCAAGACCCTGTTCGACTTCTGCGACCGTATCGACCTCAAGCGTGTCAACAAGCGTACCCTGGAGGCGCTGATCCGCGCCGGTGCTCTGGATCGCCTCGGCCCGCACTTCTTTGAGGAGCAGAAGGCCTACCACGCCCACGTCGACATCAATCGCGCCGTGCTGCTGGCGTCCATGGAAGAAGCCGTGAAGGCCGCCGAGCAGACCTCGCGCAGCCATGACAGTGGTCACATGGACCTGTTCGGTGGCGTCTTCGCCGAGCCCGAGGCGGACGTCTACGCCAACCACCGCAAGGTCAAGGAGCTCAACCTCAAGGAGCGCCTGAAGGGCGAGAAAGACACCCTCGGCCTGTACCTGACCGGTCACCCCATCGACGAATACGAAGGCGAGGTGCGACGTTTTGCCCGCCAGCGCATTGTCGAGCTGAAGCCCGCACGCGATACCCAGACTGTCGCGGGCCTGATCGTCAATCTGCGGGTCATGAAGAACAAGCGCGGCGACAAGATGGGCTTCGTGACCCTGGATGACCGCTCGGGCCGGATCGAGGCCTCGCTGTTCGCCGAAGCCTTCGCTGCCAACCAGGCGCTGTTGCAGACCGACGCGCTGGTGGTGATCGAGGGCGAGGTCAGCCAGGACGATTTCTCCGGCGGCCTGCGCCTGCGAGCCAAGCGCGTGATGGGGCTGGAAGAGGCCCGCACCTCGCTGGCGGAAAGCCTGCGGGTGCGCGTCCATGCCGATGCGCTCAAGGGCGACCGTCTGCGCTGGCTGGCCGATCTGTGCACCCGTCACCGCGGCAGCTGCCCGGTCACCGTGGACTACAGTGGCGAGCAGGCGCGCGCCCTGTTGCAGTTCGGTGAGCAGTGGCGGATCGACCCGGCAGACAACCTGATTCAAGCGTTGCGTGACCAGTTCGGCCGCGACAACGTCTTCCTGAACTACCGCTAGTGAAGCCGGTGGCCAAAGGCCGCCCGCCCGCCAGTCTCGACCCTTGGCGCCCGATACCGTAAGGTAGGGCGCCTACGGACCAGGCCCAGCCGCCAACAGAACGACGGATAGCCCATGAACCCGAATTTTCTCGATTTCGAACAGCCCATTGCCGACCTGCACGCCAAGATCGAAGAGCTGCGCCTGGTCGGTAACGACAACGCGCTGAACATCACCGACGAAATCTCCCGTCTGCAGGAGAAGAGCAAGGCGCTGACCGAGAACATCTTCGGCAACCTGTCCAGCTGGCAGATCGCCCAGCTCGCGCGCCATCCGCGTCGCCCTTATACCCTGGACTACATCGAGCACATCTTCACCGAGTTCGAAGAGCTGCACGGCGACCGCCACTTCTCCGACGACGCCGCGATTGTGGGTGGCGTTGCCCGTCTGGAAGACCAGCCGGTGATGATCATCGGCCACCAGAAGGGCCGTGAAGTCCGTGAGAAGGTGCGCCGCAACTTCGGCATGCCGCGTCCGGAAGGCTACCGCAAGGCCTGTCGCCTGATGGAAATGGCCGAACGCTTCAAGATGCCGATCCTGACCTTCATCGACACCCCCGGCGCCTACCCGGGCATCGACGCCGAAGAGCGTGGCCAGAGCGAGGCGATCGCCTGGAACCTGCGCGTCATGGCGCGCCTGAAGACCCCGATCATCGCCACTGTCATCGGCGAAGGCGGCTCCGGCGGCGCACTGGCCATTGGTGTGTGCGACCAGCTGAACATGCTGCAGTACTCCACCTACGCGGTGATCTCGCCTGAAGGTTGTGCCTCGATCCTCTGGCGTACTGCCGAGAAAGCACCGGAAGCGGCCGAAGCCATGGGTATCACCGCCAACCGCCTGAAGGACCTGGGTATCGTCGACAGCGTCATCCCCGAGCCGCTGGGCAGTGCCCACCGCGACCCGGCCGCCATGGCCGAGACCATTCGCAACTCCCTGCTCGGCCAGCTCGACACGCTGAACCAGCTGAGCACCGAAGAGCTCCTTGCGCGCCGCTACGAGCGCCTGATGAGCTACGGCGTCGCCTGATCGACGCCTTCGGCGCAGCGCGGGTGACGAGGTATTCTTGCCTCGTCCCCGACCCTGCCGATCTGCGCCATGTCTGCTGATTTCGAATCCCGACTGCTGAGTTTCCTCGCACCCTGGCGCAACGCGTCGGCGTGGCGTGTCGCATTGTCCGGTGGGCTGGATTCCACCGTTCTCCTGCATCTCCTGGTGCAGATCGCCTCTCGCAAGGCCTTGCCTCCAATTTCTGCCATACATGTGCATCATGGCTTGCAGGTTGCCGCTGATGCCTGGCCGGAACACTGCCAGCGTTTCTGCGACTCCCTCGGCGTGCCGATGCGGGTGGTGCGCGTGCAGGTTGATGAAGGTGCGAGCCTGGAGCGCGCCGCGCGCGAGGCGCGCTACGCGGCATTCACCGAGGCGCTTGGGGAGGGCGAGTGCCTGCTGACTGGCCAGCACCGTGACGATCAGGCGGAGACCGTGCTGTTCCGCATGTTCCGTGGCGCCGGTGTGCGTGGATTGTCCGGCATGGCGGCCAGTCGCCCGCTGGGTGCCGGCCAGTTGTTGCGCCCGCTGCTGGATTTCACCCGCCAGGCGCTGGAGGCCTATGCCCGTCAACATGGCCTGAGCTGGGTGGAAGACCCGTCCAACAGCAGCGACGACTACGACCGCAATTACCTGCGCAATCGAATCCTGCCTGGCATCGTCCAGCGCTGGCCGTCCGCGGTCGAAAGCATTGCCCGTAGCGCCGAGCACCTGGCCGAGGCCGAAGCCCTGCTGGGTGAGTTGGCGCAGAATGATCTTGTTGCCGCCGGTGCTCGCTCCGAGTACATCGGCATGCAGTTGCCTTCGTTGTCCCTGGCGGCGCTGGCGGAGTTGAGCGAGCCGCGCCAGCGCAACGCCTTGCGCCACTGGCTCGCCCCCCTGGCGCGCCTGCCCGACAGCGCCCATTGGGCCGGGTGGCGTGATCTGCGCGATGCCCGTGCAGACGCCGAACCGATCTGGCGCCTTGCCGACGGCGAGCTGCGCCGCGCCCACGGACGCCTCTGGTGGCTGGCCAATCCCTGGCTGGGTTTCGTGCCGAAAAATCAGGCCTGGGACCTGGGTTCAGAAGCGCTGTCCCTGCCGGGCAATGGCTCGCTGCATTTCGACGGCGACCCGCCCGGCGGACCTCTGGAGGTTCGCTATCGCCAGGGTGGCGAGGTGATATCGCTGTTCGATCGTGGCCGGCGCGATCTCAAGCGCCTGCTCAACGAAGCGGCCATCCCAGCCTTCCTGCGAGGCCGTCTGCCGCTGCTCTGGCGAGCCGACGAACTGCTCGGCGTGGCCCTGCTGCCGGGCCTGCGAGTGGAGGCAGGACAGGGTTGGACCCTGCGCTGGACACCTCCGACGAATGACTCGGGTTTGAGCTGATAGCGGCTTTCCGGTAGACTACGCTCCCGTCTTGTACCGCTCCTGTTGATTCGCCTTCGAATCAGTGGGAGTTCGCTATTTTCACGACGAAGTCGTGAGCCGGGTCTTGTACCCGACACCTTCGCTTCCCCGGCGGCCGAGCCGCCTAAACGCTGACATTCAGGGCTTTTCATGACGCGCTACATCTTCGTCACGGGTGGTGTTGTTTCTTCATTGGGGAAAGGCATCGCCTCGGCTTCCTTGGCTGCCATTCTGGAAGCGCGTGGCCTGAAGATCACGATGCTCAAGCTGGACCCCTACATCAACGTCGATCCGGGCACCATGAGCCCGTTCCAGCACGGTGAGGTGTTCGTCACCCACGACGGTGCTGAGACCGACCTCGATCTGGGCCACTACGAGCGTTTCGTTCGTACCACGATGACCCAGAACAACAACTTCACCACCGGCCGCGTCTACATGGACGTGCTCCGCAAGGAGCGCCGTGGTGATTATCTGGGCGCCACCGTGCAGGTGATCCCGCACATCACCGACGAGATCAAGCGTCGCATCATCAAGGGCGCCGGCGATGCCGACGTGGCCCTGGTTGAAGTCGGCGGTACCGTCGGTGATATCGAGTCGCAACCCTTCCTCGAGGCCATCCGCCAGCTGCGCGTGGAGATCGGCTCGCGCCGTGCCATGCTGATGCACCTGACGCTGGTCCCGTATATCGCCACCGCTGGCGAGACCAAGACCAAGCCGACCCAGCACTCGGTCAAGGAACTGCGCTCCATCGGCCTGCAGCCTGACATCCTGATCTGCCGCTCCGACCATCCGGTGGACGTGTCCTCCCGTCGCAAGATTGCCCTCTTCACCAACGTGGAAGAGCGCGCGGTCATTTCGCTGGAAGACGTCGATACCATCTACCGCATTCCGTCCGTACTGCACGCCCAGGGCGTCGACGACCTGGTCGTCGAGCGCTTCGGCCTGGAGTGCGGCCCGGCCGACCTGTCCGAATGGGACCGCGTGGTCGACGCCAAGCTCAACCCCGAGCGTGAAGTCACCATCGCCATGGTCGGCAAGTACATGGAACTGCTCGACGCCTATAAGTCGCTGATCGAGGCCATGACCCACGCCGGCATCCAGAGCCGCACCAAGGTCAACCTGCGCTACATCGACTCCGAGGACATCGAGCAGCAGGGCACCAGCCTGCTCGAAGGCGCCGACGCCATCCTGGTTCCGGGCGGCTTCGGCCTGCGCGGCGTGGAAGGCAAGATCACCGCTGTGCAGTACGCCCGTGAGAACAAGGTTCCGTACCTGGGCATCTGCCTGGGCATGCAGGTGGCTGTCATCGAATACGCCCGCAACGTGCTGGGCTGGACCGATGCCAACTCCACCGAGTTCGACAAGTCCAGCGGCCACCCGGTCGTCGGCCTGATCACCGAATGGCAGGACGCTACCGGCGCCACCGAAGTGCGCACCGAAGCTTCCGACCTGGGCGGCACCATGCGCCTGGGCGCCCAGGAATGCCTGCTGTCTGCTGGCACCCTGGTGCACGACTGCTACGGCAAGGAAGTGATCGTCGAGCGTCATCGTCACCGCTACGAAGTGAACAACAACCTGCGTCCGCAACTGGAAGCCGCTGGCCTGAAGATTTCCGGCCGCTCCGGCGACGGCGCGCTGGTGGAAGTGGTGGAAGCGCCGGACCATCCGTGGTTCGTGGCTTGCCAGTTCCACCCGGAGTTCACCTCCACCCCGCGTGATGGTCACCCGCTGTTCAGCGGCTTCGTCAACGCCGCTCTGAAGCAAGCCGGGAAAGCCTGAACATGACCCAGAAGATCATCCGCGTCGGTGATATCCAGATCGGCAACGACCTGCCGTTCGTGCTGTTCGGCGGCATGAACGTGCTGGAGTCGCGTGATCTGGCGATGCAGGTCTGCGAAGAGTATGTGAAGGTGACCGAGAAGCTCGGTATCCCTTACGTGTTCAAGGCCAGCTTCGACAAGGCCAACCGTTCCTCGATCACCTCGTTCCGTGGTCCGGGCATGGAAGAAGGGCTGAAGATCTTCGAAGAGATCAAGAAGACCTTCAATGTGCCGGTCATCACCGACGTGCACGAGCCCTACCAGGCCGCTCCGGTGGCCGAGGTCTGCGACATCATCCAGCTGCCGGCCTTCCTCTCCCGGCAGACCGACCTGGTCGTGGCCATGGCCCAGACCAAGGCGGTGATCAACATCAAGAAGGCCCAGTTCCTCGCGCCGCAGGAGATGAAACACATCCTGCGCAAGTGCGAGGAGGCAGGTAATGACCAGCTGATCCTCTGCGAGCGTGGCTCCTCCTTCGGGTACAACAACCTGGTGGTGGACATGCTCGGCTTTGGCATCATGAAACAGTTCGAGTACCCGGTGTTCTTCGACGTGACCCACGCCCTGCAGATGCCGGGTGGTCGCGCCGATTCCGCCGGCGGCCGTCGCGCCCAGGTCACCGACCTGGCCAAGGCCGGCATGAGCCAGGGCCTGGCTGGCCTGTTCCTGGAGGCCCATCCGGACCCCGAGAACGCCAAATGCGACGGTCCGTGCGCCCTGCGCCTGAACAAGCTCGAGCCTTTCCTGTCCCAGCTCAAGCAGCTGGACGACCTGGTCAAGAGTTTCCCCACTATCGAGACTGCCTGAGAATCCGCTCGATGTGCCCCGCAGCGTCAAGCTTGGCGGGGCATTGAGCAGATTCTGATGTCTCACCAGCCGCCCCGTTTATCTCTATCTTCGGAGTGTTATCAAGAATGGCAAAGATCGTCGACATCAAGGGCCGTGAGGTCCTGGACTCCCGCGGCAACCCGACCGTTGAAGCGGACGTGATCCTGGACAACGGCATCGTCGGCAGCGCTTGCGCCCCGTCCGGTGCATCCACCGGTTCCCGCGAGGCTCTCGAACTGCGCGATGGCGACAAGAGCCGTTACCTGGGCAAGGGCGTACTGAAAGCCGTGGCCAACATCAACGGCCCGATCCGCGACCTGCTGCTGGGTAAGGACGCGGCTGACCAGAAAGGTCTGGATCACGCGATGATCGACCTCGACGGCACCGAGAACAAAGGCAAGCTGGGCGCCAACGCCATCCTGGCCGTCTCCCTGGCTGCCGCCAAGGCTGCCGCCCAGGCCAAGGGCGTACCGCTGTACGCGCATATCGCCGACCTGAACGGCACTCCGGGCCAGTACTCCATGCCGGTTCCGATGATGAACATCATCAACGGCGGCGAACACGCCGATAACAACGTCGACATCCAGGAGTTCATGGTTCAGCCGGTTGGCGCCAAGAATTTCGCCGACGCTCTGCGCATGGGCGCCGAGATCTTTCACCACCTCAAAGCCGTGCTGAAGGCCCGTGGCCTGAACACTGCCGTCGGTGACGAAGGTGGCTTCGCGCCGAACCTGGCTTCCAACGAAGACGCCCTGGCCGCCATCGCCGAAGCTGTTGCCAACGCCGGCTACAAGCTGGGCGACGACGTCACCCTGGCCCTGGACTGCGCTTCCTCCGAGTTCTTCAAGGACGGCCAGTACGACCTGGAAGGCGAAGGCAAGGTGTTCAGCGCCGAAGGTTTCGCCGACTACCTGGCCGGCCTGACCCAGCGCTACCCGATCATCTCCATCGAAGACGGCATGGACGAGTCCGACTGGGCTGGCTGGAAAGTCCTGACCGACAAGATCGGCGAGAAGGTACAACTGGTCGGTGACGACCTGTTCGTGACCAACACCAAGATCCTCAAGCGCGGCATCGACGAGAAGATCGGCAACTCGATCCTGATCAAGTTCAACCAGATCGGCTCGCTGACCGAGACCCTGGAAGCCATCCAGATGGCCAAGGCTGCCGGCTTCACCGCGGTGATCTCGCACCGTTCGGGCGAAACCGAGGACAGCACCATCGCTGACCTGGCCGTCGGCACTGCCGCTGGTCAGATCAAGACCGGTTCCCTCTGCCGCTCCGACCGCGTTTCCAAGTACAACCAGCTGCTGCGCATCGAAGAGCAGCTGGGCGCCAAGGCGCCGTACCGTGGTCGCGCGGAATTCCGCGGCTGATCCTAGTCTGGTACGGTGAAGGGGTGGCAGGAGCCACCCCTTTGCGTATGGAGCTGAAGGTTTGAGGTTACGTAGCCCTTACTGGCTGTTCGTTGTGCTGATCCTGGCGCTGGCCGGCCTGCAGTATCGCCTGTGGGTGGGTGATGGCAGCCTGGCGCAGGTGCGCGACCTGCAGAAGCAGATCGCTGACCAGCAGGGCGAGAACGAGCGCCTGCTCGAGCGTAACCGCATCCTCGAGGCGGAAGTCGCCGAGCTCAAGAAAGGCACCGAGACCGTTGAGGAGCGTGCGCGCCACGAACTCGGCATGGTCAAGGACAAGGAAACCCTCTACCAGCTCGCGCAATGACCACTCCCGCCTTCTGGGCCGTGATCCCGGCCGCCGGCATCGGTTCGCGGATGCGCGCCGACCGCCCCAAGCAATACCTCGACCTTGCCGGTCGCAGCATTCTCGAACGCACCCTCGATTGCTTCCTCGGCCATCCCCGGCTGAAGGGCCTCGTGGTGTGTCTGGCCGCCGACGATCCCTGGTGGCCAACTTTGCCCAGCGCTTCCAACGAACTCATTCAGCGTGCCGAAGGTGGCCGCGAGCGCGCTGATTCTGTGCTCAATGGCCTGCTGCGACTGACCGAGTTGGGCGCTGGCAGCGACGATTGGGTCCTGGTACACGACGCCGCCCGGCCGAACCTGGCTCGCGCGGACCTGGATCACCTGTTGGGCGAGCTGGAGTTCGACGCTGTGGGTGGCCTGCTCGGCGTACCCGCGCGGGACACCCTGAAGCGCGTTGGCGCTGACGGCCGTGTAGTGGAAACCATCGACCGCAGCGTGGTCTGGCAGGCCTACACACCGCAGATGTTTCGACTAGGTGCGTTGCATCGCGCGCTCGCTGATGCGCTGGTGGCCGATGCGGCCATCACCGATGAAGCTTCCGCCATGGAGTGGGCGGGCTATGCGCCGCGCATGGTGGAAGGGCGGGTAGACAACATCAAGGTCACCACCCCGGAAGACCTGTCGCGCCTGCAGCGCAACTTCGCCAAGCACTGAATCTCTTCCTCCCTGTAGGAGCGGGCCATGCCCGCGAACACGCGCTTGGCGCGCTCCTGCAGAAGAGCGCCCGGCCTCGACCCAGCAGCGGCACTTCGATCTGTAGGGCGAATAACCTGGAACAGGTTATCCACCGGCTCTTCCAGACGCGGCGGATAACGCTGGCGCGTTATGCGCCCTACGAAAGCCGTCTCAGCCCAGCAGCGGCACTTCGATCAGGAAACGAAACAGCGCCCCATGCTGCTCCACCGCCAGACAATGGTAGCCGTGGCGCTGGGTGTCTTCCGGAATGCCATGCACCGACTGCGAGCAGTCAGTGATCACCTCCAGCAGATCGCCGGGCTTGAGCGTCTCCAGGGTCTCCAGGGTAGCTATGGCGTTGTACGGGCAGTGTTCGCCGCGCAGGTCAAGCGACAGCGTCGGCGTCTTGGTTTCGGACATCGTTGGCTTTCCGTTTACGAGTGAAGCGTTGCGCGTTGAGCTGTACCAGCAGCATGCACAGCGCGAGACCGGCGAAAGTGATCAGCAGGCCGCCGCCGGGGCCGAATTCCTGCAGCAGATTGAGTTTGGGGTAGGGCAGGGCGAGGCTGGTGCCGAGCTGGTCCCAGAACACGGCGACCAGGGTGCCGCCGATCACGTTGCCGATACCCACCACCCAGAAGTGCACCTGGCCTTCCATCGAGCGGTACATCCAGCCCGTCTCGCAACCGCCGGCCAGCACGATGCCGATGCCGAACAGCACGCCGCCGATCACGGCATTCGGGCCCATCCAGAAGATCTTCGGTGGCAGGCCGTTGTGGATGGCCGCGAAGGTGCCAACGCAGGCTGCCGCCATGCCCAGCAGGATGCCCAGCGCGGCCTGGGTGCGGCCGGTGGTCCAGAGGTCGCGGGCGGCGCTGGTGAAGCAGATTTGCGCGCGCTCGATCAGGCCGCCGAACAGCAGGCCGAACAGGCAGGCCATGCCCAGCACCAGCGAGACCTCGAAGCGCCAGGCGGCGAACAGTGCAGCGATGGCCAGTACGCCCATGCCCAGGCGCCATTGCAGCCTGGCGCGGCGGGCCAGGGCCTCGGCGCTGGGCAGGGCGGCAGGCTTGCCGCCTACTTTCAACGGAATACGCAGGAAGGGCAGCAAGCTGATCTTCACGCCGAACCAGGCACCGATCACGGTGGAAAACATGAAGGCCCAGGCGTGCACCGAGAACATCGGGATGCCGGTGAAGAAGGCCGCCAGGTTGCAGCCCATGGCCAGGCGCGCGCCGAAACCGGCGATGACCCCGCCGATCAGGCCTTGCAGCAGACGCCGTTTGCTGGTCGGCCAGCGCAGGCTCACGTTGCCGGCCCAGAGCGCGCAGACCAGCGCCCCGAGGAACATGCCGATGATCATCACACCATCGATACGGTCGAGCGGCGTGCCTTGCAGGCCGATGATCTTGAAGTAGCTCCACTCCTGCGGTTGCAGGCCGAACCAGGACAGCACGTGGCCGCCCCAGCGGGTGAACTCGCCGGTGACTGCCCAGAAGGTGCCGGTCATGGCGAAGTAATAGGCGGAGATGACGCCCAGCGCGACCAGAGTCGGCAAGGGTGACCAGAAACGCAGCAGGTAGCGTTCGCGGAAGCTGGAAAGGGCAGACATGCTGTCGTCCTTGAAACTATTGGTGGGAAACCGCCCATTTTATCCAATCGAAGCCGCCGCCACTTGCTGCAAGACAAGGGGGAATAGTCCTAGGCAGGCTGCAGGTGCTGTAAACCCTCCTTCAGATGGTCCACCAATTGCCTCACCTTGGGCGACAGGTGCCGCTGCTGCGGATAAAGCGCCCAGACCCCGGTATTGGGTGGTTGGTGGGCCTCAAGCAGAGAGATCAGGCGCCCGCTGCGCAGATGTTCCAGCACGTAGTAATCCGGTAATTGGCACAGGCCGAATCCGCGCAGCGCCGCGTCGAGAACCGCCTGACCGCTGTTGCAGCGCCAGTTGCCCTGCACCCGGTGCTGGGTTTCGCGGCCGTCCTC
Source organism: Pseudomonas sp. (assembly GCA_049840615.1). Classification (GTDB taxonomy): domain Bacteria; phylum Pseudomonadota; class Gammaproteobacteria; order Pseudomonadales; family Pseudomonadaceae; genus Pseudomonas. The sequence goes on along the minus strand of JASGKM010000042.1, from coordinate 64,316 downwards.
GAGGAAGCTCCACTGGTCGCTGCTGCCCACCAGGCAGTTGTGCTGTGTCAGTTCCGCCACGCTTTGCGGTGTGCCGTGGCGAGTCAGGTAGTCCGGAGTCGCACAGAGGTACATCACACGTGGCGCCAGCCGCGTGGCCACCAGCCGCGAGTCGCTCAGCCGGCCGAGGCGGATCGCCAGGTCGAAGCCTTCGTGGAACAGATCGAGCTGGCGGTTCGACAGCTCGATCTCCACCCGCAGTTGGCGAAACTGCGCCATGAACTCGTTCACCAACGGCACCACGAAACGCTCGCCATAGGCCACTGCGCAGGTCATGCGCAGCAGGCCCTTTGGCTCGGCGGATAGATCGCTGACCGCTCGCAATGCCTCTTCGCGCGCATCCTGAAGGCGTCGGCAATGTTGCAGGAAAGTCTGGCCGGCTTCGCTCAGCGTCACTTTGCGGGTATTGCGGTAAAGGAGGCGGGTCTGCAGCCGCTCCTCCAGCCTCGCGACCTGGCGGCTGACGTGGGACGACGACACGCCCAGGCGCTCGGCGGCAGCGGTGAATTGGCCGGTTTCGGCGACGGCGACGAATTCGTCCAGTCCTTCCCAGCGGTGCATCTGGATTATCCCTGTATGGCAATAATGTTTTGATTATTGCCTGATTATTCCCTGAAACGAGGTTTTCTACACTTCCAAGGCTTTGGGGCGCACTTTCCATGGGCCGCCCTGAAAATTCCCCGACGTGGTCCAGGCCCGTCCCGGTTTCTCGGCCAATGCGCCGAACCCGTCCGCCCTCGGCGGGCGTTGTCGTTTCCTTCGTTCAGGAGTTTCCCGATGATCAAGTCCCGTGCCGCCGTCGCCTTCGCCCCCAACAAGCCGTTGGAAATCGTCGAAGTGGATGTGGCGCCGCCGCAGAAGGGTGAAGTGCTGGTACGCATCGTCGCTACCGGTGTCTGTCACACCGACGCCTACACCTTGTCCGGCCAGGATTCCGAAGGCGTGTTCCCGTGCATCCTGGGGCACGAAGGTGGCGGTATCGTCGAAGCGGTGGGCGAGGGCGTGACCTCGCTGAAAGTGGGCGACCACGTGATCCCGCTGTACACCGCCGAATGCCGCGAGTGCAAATTCTGCAAGTCCGGCAAGACCAACCTCTGCCAGGCCGTGCGCGCCACCCAGGGCAAGGGTCTTATGCCCGACGGCACCAGCCGCTTCTCCTACAAGGGCGAGCCGATCTTCCATTACATGGGTTGCTCGACCTTCTCCGAGTACACCGTGCTGCCGGAAATCTCCCTGGCCAAGATCCCCGAGGAAGCACCGCTGGAGAAGGTCTGCCTGCTCGGCTGCGGCGTGACTACCGGCATTGGCGCCGTGCTGAACACCGCGAAAGTGGAGGAGGGTGCCACCGTCGCCATCTTCGGTCTCGGTGGAATCGGCCTGGCGGCGATCATCGGCGCGAAGATGGCCAAGGCTTCTCGCATCATCGCTGTGGACATCAACCCGGCCAAGTTCGACATCGCCAAGGAACTGGGTGCTACCGATTTCGTCAATCCGAAGGACCACCAGAAGCCGATCCAGGAAGTAATCGTCGAAATGACCGATGGTGGCGTCGACTATTCCTTCGAGTGCGTGGGCAACGTCCAACTGATGCGTGCGGCACTGGAGTGCTGCCACAAGGGCTGGGGTGAATCGACCATCATCGGAGTCGCCGGCGCGGGCCAGGAAATCAGCACCCGTCCGTTCCAGCTGGTCACCGGTCGCGTCTGGCGCGGTTCCGCCTTCGGCGGCGTGAAGGGCCGCACCGAGCTGCCGAGCTACGTGGAAAAAGCGCAGAAAGGCGAAATCCCGCTGGATACCTTCATCACCCACACCATGGGCCTGGAGAAGATCAACGAGGCTTTCGACCTGATGCACGAAGGCAAGAGCATCCGCTCCGTCATCCATTACTGATAGGCGTGCCGGGGCGTGCGTGCGCCCCGGCCTTGCAGGAAGGAGATTTTCATGACGGATTCCATTGAACTGATCAGCAGCCAGAAGAGTTTCGGCGGTTGGCACCAGCGCTATCGCCATCGCTCCGATACCCTCGGCTGCGACATGGTCTTCGCGGTCTACCTGCCACCCCAGGCTGAGCCCGAGGCCGGCCTACCGGTGCTCTACTGGCTGTCCGGCTTGACCTGCACTGACGAGAACTTCATGCAGAAGGCCGGCGCGCAGCGCATGGCCGCCGAGCTGGGCATTGTCATCGTCGCGCCGGATACCAGTCCACGCGGGCCGGAAGTACCAGGCGATCCAGATGGCGCTTGGGACTTCGGCCTCGGCGCCGGCTTCTACGTCAACGCCACGCAGGAGCCCTGGGCGCGCCACTACCGCATGCACGACTACGTGGTACAGGAGTTGCCGGCGCTGATCGAGGCGAACTTCCCGGTTTCCCAGAAGCGCGGCATCAGCGGCCACTCCATGGGCGGACATGGTGCGTTGATCTGTGCACTGCGCAATCCGGGGCGCTACCTGTCGCTGTCGGCCTTCGCGCCGATCACACATCCCAGCGATTGCCCGTGGGGGCAGAAGGCGCTGGGGCGCTTCCTGGGCGAAGACCCGGCCGCCTGGCGCGAGTGGGATGCCGTAGAGCTGTTGGCGAATGCCAATGAACGATTGCCGATCCTGGTGGACCAGGGTGATCGCGACGACTTCCTCGCCGTGCAGCTCAAGCCCGAAGCCCTTCGCGAAGCCGCCGCTGCGGTCGGTCACCCGCTGGAACTGCGCCTGCAGTCCGGCTACGACCACAGCTACTACTTCATTGCGAGCTTCATCGAAGATCACCTTCGCCATCACGCTGCGGCGCTCTGTGGCTGACACCCTCTGCGCGGTGATCCGGTAGAATCGACGCCCTGACATCTACAGGGCGTTTTTTCATGCGTATCGGACATGGCTACGACGTGCACCGCTTCGGCGAGGGCGACTTCATCACCCTCGGCGGCGTGCGTATTCCCCACAAGTTCGGGCTCGTCGCCCACTCTGACGGCGACGTGCTGTTGCACGCGCTCTCCGATGCCCTGCTGGGCGCCTGCGCCCTGGGCGACATCGGCAAGCATTTCCCCGACACCGACCCGCAGTTCAAGGGGGCCGACAGCCGCGCGTTGCTGCGCCATGTGCTGTCGCTGGTGGAGGCTAAGGGCTGGAAGGTGGAGAACGTCGACACCACCATCATCGCCCAGGCGCCGAAGATGGCCCCACACATCCAGAGCATGCGCGAAACCATCGCCTCCGACCTGAAGGTCGAGCTGGACCAGGTCAACGTCAAGGCCACCACCACCGAGAAGCTCGGCTTCACCGGCCGTGAAGAGGGCATTGCGGTCCACGCCGTTGCCCTGCTGGTTCGCGCATGACGGAGCTGGAACTGCTGGGCCCGCGCGCCCATGGCGACGCCTGCGGAAGTGCCGTGCTCAAGGCCGTGGCGGAAGACTTCCAGGTCGACGAAGTGCTGGACATCCCGCTTTCCGGTGACGGCGAGCACCTCTGGTTGTGGGTCGAAAAGCGCGGCCTGAACACCGAGGAAGCCGCCCGCCGCCTGGCCCGAGCTGCCGGTGTGCCGGTAAAGATGATCAGTTACGCCGGCCTCAAGGATCGTCAGGCGCTGACCCGCCAGTGGTTCAGCCTGCACCTGCCTGGCAAGTCCGATCCGGACTTGGCCGCTGCCGAGGACGACAGCCTGCGCATCCTCGAGCGCAATCGCCATCGCCGCAAATTGCAGCGCGGCGCGCATTCGGCCAACGGCTTTACCTTGCGCCTGACCGAATTGCAGGCGGACCGCGAGCAACTCGAAAGGCGTCTGAAAGCCATCGTCGCTCAGGGAGTGCCGAACTACTTCGGTACCCAGCGTTTCGGCCATGACGGCGGCAACGTCTTTGACGCCCGTGGCTTCGCCGAGCGCGGCAAGCTGCCGGAGCATCGCAACATGCGTTCGCGGATGCTCTCGGCGGCCCGCAGCTACATCTTCAACCAGGTGCTGGCCCGCCGCGTGGTGGAAGGCACGTGGAACCAACGCAGATCGGCGACCTGCTGGCGTTCACCGACAGCCGCAGTTTCTTCCCCGCCGGCGAAGCAGAATGCTCCGACCCACGTCTCGCAGCACTCGACCTGCACCCCACCGGCCCGATGTGGGGCGAAGGCGATTCACCGGCGACGAACCGGCCCGGAGAGATCGAAAGCAGCGTGCAGCAGGCGGAGGTGGCGCTTTGCCAGTGGCTTGCCAGTGCGGACATGGCGCACGAACGGCGCATTCTGCGCCTCCCCATCCCGGGTCTTACATGGCATTATCCCGCCCCTGACATTCTGCAACTGGAATTCGTCCTGCCGGCTGGCTGCTTCGCCACCGTGGTAGTGCGCGAGCTGATCGACCTCGTGCCGGCAGGGCAGACGGAAAGCCCATGCGCATATTGATTGCCAACGACGACGGGGTCACTGCACCCGGTATCGCCGCGCTTCACGACGCGCTGTCCGATTATGCGGACTGCGTCGTGATCGCCCCGGAGGCCGATCGTAGCGGAGCGAGTAGTTCGCTGACGCTGGATCGGCCGCTGCATCCCCATCGCCTGGGCAATGGTTTCATCAGCCTCAACGGCACCCCGACCGACTGCGTGCACCTGGGCCTCAACGGCCTGCTCGAAGAGGTGCCGGAGATGGTCGTCTCGGGCATCAACCTGGGCGCCAACCTGGGCGACGATGTGCTCTATTCGGGTACCGTGGCTGCGGCCCTGGAAGGGCGTTTCCTGTCTCGCCCGGCCTTTGCCTTCTCGCTGTGCTCGCGCCTGACGGACAACCTGCCGGCCGCCATGCACTTCGCTCGCTTGCTGGTGGAGTCCCACGAGAAGCTCGAACTGCCGCCGCGCACCGTGCTCAACGTGAACATTCCCAACCTGCCACTCGAGCGGATCAAGGGCATCCAGCTGACCCGTCTGGGCCATCGCGCCCGCGCCAAACCGCCGGTCAAGGTGGTCAACCCGCGCGGCAAGGAAGGCTATTGGATTGCCGCTGCCGGCGATGCCGAGGATGGTGGTGAGGGCACCGATTTCCACGCGGTCATGCAGGGTTACGTGTCGATCACGCCGTTGCAGATGGACCGGACCTTCCGGGAGGCGTTCAATGTCCTTGGCGACTGGCTCGGAGGGCTCGACCATGGCCAATGAATTGTCGCGTCGCGGCGGGATCGGCATGACCTCCCAGCGTACCCGTGAGCGCCTGATCCAGCGCTTGTACGAAGAAGGCCTGTCCAACGCCCACGTGCTGGAAGTGATTCGTCGTACGCCGCGCCACCTGTTCGTCGACGAGGCGTTGTCGCACCGCGCCTACGAAGACACCGCGCTGCCCATCGGGCACAACCAGACCATCTCGCAGCCTTTCATGGTGGCGCGGATGACCGAGTTGCTGCTGGCCGCAGGCCCGCTGGACAAGGTACTGGAGATCGGCACCGGCTCTGGCTACCAGACTGCCGTGCTGTCGCAACTGGTGGAGCGGGTGTTCTCCGTCGAGCGCATCCAGGCCCTGCAGGATCGCGCCAAGGAGCGACTTGCGGAGCTAAACCTGAGAAATGTTGTCTTTCGTTGGGGCGATGGCTGGGAGGGCTGGCCCGCTCTGGCGCCTTACAACGGCATCATCGTCACCGCGGCTGCGGCCGAGGTCCCGCAGGCGTTGCTGGATCAACTGGCACCCGGGGGGCGGTTGGTGATTCCGGTCGGCGGTGGCGAGGTGCAGCAACTGATGCTGATCGTCCGCACCGAGGACGGTTTCCAGCGCCAGGTGCTGGACTCCGTACGCTTTGTCCCGCTGCTCAACGGTCCGCTAGGCTGAGAGCAAGCCGCTCAAGGCTGCGGTAACCGCCGGCCAGTGAGGCTGGATGTCAATTCATGGATAAGGGGGATGGGTGAGCTTGACAGCGACCCTGTGTCAACGGAACTGGATCAAGGGCCTGGGCCACGCTGTGCTGGCCATTGCCGTCTGCTCTCTGCTGGCGGCCTGTTCTTCGACTTCGCGCAGCACCACGACCGTGGTGGACCGCAACGCCCAGCAGAAGCCGACTGTCACCAGCGGCCAGTACGTGGTGCGTCCCGGTGACACGCTGTATTCAATCGCCTTCCGCTATGGCTGGGACTGGAAAGCCCTGGCCGCGCGCAACAACATCTCCGCGCCGTACACCATTCGCCCGGGGCAGGCCATCCGCTTCGATGGTGGCTCGTCGACAGCACCGTCTGTCGCAAAAAACACCACGCCTGTCGCGCCAGTGGTCGTCAACAAACCGACATCAACCCCGGCGACCGCCAGCAAACCGACCACTCCTGCCGTCACTACTCCCGCGCAGACGCCCGCCAGCGGCGGAACTCCGGCGGTCGCAGGGGGCGCTCCGGGGGGCTGGATATGGCCGACCAATGGCACTCTTATTGGGCGTTTTGCATCAAACGGCAGTTTGAATAAAGGGATTGATATAGGCGGGCAATTGGGCCAGCCTGTCCTGGCTGCGTCTAATGGCACGGTGGTGTACGCCGGTAGTGGTTTGCGGGGCTACGGCGAACTCGTGATCATCAAGCACAGCGATACCTACGTAAGCGCCTACGGTCACAACCGCAGGTTGCTGGTGCGGGAAGGGCAACAGGTCAAAGTCGGGCAGAACATTGCCGAGATGGGCTCCACAGGGACCGACCGGGTGAAGCTGCACTTCGAGATTCGCCGCCAGGGTAAACCTGTAGATCCGCTGCAATACCTGCCAAGTCGTTGATGCTTGCTGTTCCCCTGCGTGGGTGAGCGGGCCTAGGTGTCCTAAGGATAAGGACGCACCTGGGCTTGTTGTCGAACTCAGCAAGGGATAACGACATGGCACTTAAAAAAGAAGGGCCGGAGTTTGACGTCGATGATGAAGTGCTCCTGCTGGAGCCTGGCATCATCCTCGAAGAGTCATTTGCCGAAGAGCAGGTATCGCTTCGAGTCACTCCTAAAGCCACCTCACTCTCCTCTCTCAAGCAACACAAGCACATCGACTACACACGGGCGCTCGACGCGACCCAGTTGTATCTGAATGAAATCGGTTTCTCGCCGCTCCTGACGCCGGAAGAAGAAGTCCACTTTGCGCGCCTCGCGCAGAAAGGCGATCCGGCCGGTCGGCGGCGAATGATCGAAAGCAACCTGCGTCTGGTGGTGAAGATCGCGCGACGTTACGTCAATCGCGGCCTTTCCCTGCTCGACCTGATCGAAGAGGGCAACCTCGGGCTGATCCGCGCGGTGGAGAAATTCGACCCGGAGCGTGGCTTCCGCTTCTCCACCTACGCGACCTGGTGGATTCGTCAGACCATCGAACGGGCCATCATGAACCAGACCCGCACCATCCGTTTGCCGATCCACGTGGTGAAGGAACTCAATGTCTACCTGCGGGCCGCTCGCGAGCTGACCCATAAGCTGGACCATGAGCCGTCGCCCGAGGAAATCGCCAACCTGCTCGAGAAGCCGGTGGAAGAGGTCAAGCGGATGCTCGGTCTGAACGAACGGGTCACTTCGGTGGATGTTTCCCTCGGCCCGGATTCGGACAAGACCCTGCTCGATACCCTGACTGACGATCGTCCCACCGATCCCTGCGAACTGCTGCAGGACGACGACCTCAGCGAAAGTATCGACCTTTGGCTGTCGGAGCTGACCGACAAGCAGCGCGAAGTGGTGATTCGTCGCTTCGGCCTGCGTGGTCATGAAAGCAGCACCCTGGAAGAAGTCGGCCAGGAAATCGGCCTTACTCGCGAGCGGGTTCGGCAGATCCAGGTCGAGGCCCTCAAGCGTCTGCGCGAGATCCTCGAGAAGAACGGCCTGTCGAGCGACGCGCTGTTCCAGTAGTGTTCGCGCCGACAATTAAAAAGCCCGGATGATTCCGGGCTTTTTTATGCATTGCGATGTAAGCATTCGCTTACACAGCGTGTGAGCGTTCAGCTTGAAGTGCCGCCAGCTCTGACGTCTATTTTTCGTATCTCATTGTTCTGTAAGGATTTTTGTTCAAATGAAAGGACGCTGTGAGTGGTAGATGCGCGAAAGTGTCCCAGTTGCCGCGCTCCGGCAGGCGGGTAATATCACTCCTGCGTACACGGAAAGGCGCAGGCCGGTAAGGATGTCGGTCAGGATCCCCGCAGGATGCGGTTCATCAGGATGATGAAGAAGGGAAGAAAGAGTGGGCGGGTTATCCCGCCCCTTTTTTTGCCCGCGAAAAAGTGAAGCCCCAGATGCAGAAAGGCCCGCACTAGGCGGGCCTTTTCTATTTTTGGAGGTGCTGAAGATCAGCGCTCCAGATACTGCATCTTGTTCGGCTTGCCGTCCCACTCTTCGGCGTCCGGCAGGGAGTCCTTCTTCTCGGTGATGTTCGGCCATACATCGGCCAGATCCTTGTTCAGCTCGATGAACTCCTGCATGCCATCCGGGACCTCGTCCTCGGAGAAGATCGCCTGTGCCGGGCACTCCGGTTCGCACAGGGCGCAGTCGATGCACTCATCCGGGTGGATGACCAGGAAGTTCGGGCCTTCGTAGAAGCAGTCCACCGGGCATACTTCCACGCAGTCGGTGTATTTGCACTTGATGCAGTTGTCGGTGACGACGAAGGTCATTTCTAATTTTCTCCTCAGGCGGGCGGCTAAGCGCGCGCGATTCTAGCAGCTTGTCCAGTGGTCCGTCAGACCCGCATCTTCCATGCATATAACAATTCGAGAGCTTGACGCGGAGTCAGGTCGTCGGGGCTGACACGCATCAGCTCTTCGACGATCGGGTGCGGCAGGCTGGCGAACAGGTCGCTTTGCAGTGGCGCCGGGCTTTTCGGGTCGGTCGAGCGCGGTGCTTCGTGGGGCAGGCTGGTGGTTTCCAGGCGTGACAGATGCTCGCGAGCGCGCTGAATGACCGCACCCGGTACCCCCGCCAATTGTGCGACCGCCAAGCCATAACTCTGGCTGGCCGGGCCGGGTAGTACGTGGTGCAGGAACACGATGCGCTCATTGTGCTCGGTGGCGTTCAGGTGAACGTTGGCCACCGCCGGCTCGCTTTCGGGCAGCACGGTCAGCTCGAAATAGTGAGTCGCGAACAGGGTAAAGGCACGCAGTTTTGCCAAGTGTTCGGCCGCGGACCAGGCCAGAGAAAGGCCGTCGAAGGTGCTGGTGCCGCGTCCCACTTCGTCCATCAGCACCAGGCTACGGTCGCTGGCGTTGTGCAGGATATTCGCGGTTTCGCTCATTTCCACCATGAAGGTGGAGCGGCCACCGGCGAGGTCGTCGGAGGAGCCGATCCGGGTGAAGATGCGATCCACCAGCGACAGTTCACAGCGCGCGGCCGGGACGAAACTGCCGATGTGCGCAAGCAGCACGATCAATGCCGTTTGCCGCATATAGGTAGATTTACCGCCCATGTTCGGGCCGGTAATCACCAGCATGCGGGTTTCTTCGTCGAGGTTCAGGTCGTTGGCGACGAATGGCGTATCCAGCACCTGCTCGACTACTGGGTGGCGGCCTTGCTCGATGAGGATGCCGGACTCTTCGACGAAGCGTGGGCGGTTCAGGTCGAGGTTCAGCGCGCGCTCGGCGAGGTTGGACAGCACGTCCAGCTCGGCCAGGGCGGCAGCGGTGTCCTGCAGCGGCGCCAATTGGCCAATCAGCAGCTCCAGCAGCTCTTCGTACAGCTGCTTCTCACGGGCCAGGGCTCGGCTCTGGGCCGACAATGCCTTGTCTTCGAAGGCCTTCAGTTCCGGCGTGATGAAGCGTTCGGCACCCTTCAGGGTCTGGCGGCGAATGTAATCGGCTGGAGCCTGATTCGGCCTGCACGCGCGGCAACTCGATGTAGTAGCCATGGATGCGGTTGTAGCCGACCTTCAGGTTCGGCAGGCCGGTGCGAGCCTTCTCGCGAGTCTCCAGGTCCATCAGGTACTGGCCGGCGTTCTCGCTGAGCGATCTGCAGTTCGTCCAGCTCGGCGTCGTAACCACGGGCAATGACGCCGCCATCGCGGATCACTGCGGGCGGGTTCTCGATCACGGCGCGTGCCAGCAGGTCAGCCAGTTCCGGGTAGGTGCGGATGCTGGTGGCCAGTTCGCCCAGGTGCGGGGCCTCCAGCTCGGTCATGCCATTCTGCAGTTCCGGCAGGGCGGCAAGAGCATCGCGCAGGCGGGCGAGGTCGCGCGGGCGGGCATTGCGCAGGCCGATTCGAGCGAGAATTCGTTCAACATCGCCGATTTCCTTCAGCTGTGGCTGGAGAATTTCGAAGCGATAACGCTCCAGCAGGCAGGCAATGGAGTCCTGGCGAGCTTCGAGAACTGCGCGATCGCGCAGTGGGCGGTTCAGCCAGCGGGTCAGCAGGCGGCTGCCCATGGCGGTCTGGCAGCGGTCGACCACCGATTGCAGGGTGTTGTCGCGGCCACCGGCGAGGTTGGTGTCCAACTCCAGGTTGCGGCGGCTGGCGCCATCGAGGATCACGGTGTCGTCGATACGCTCGTGACGCAGGCTGCGCAGGTGCGGCAAGGCAGTGCGCTGGGTTTCCTTGGCATAGGTCAGCAGGCAGCCCGCGGCGCCGATTGCGAGGGTCAGTTCCTGGCAGCCGAAGCCCTTGAGATCCTGCACGCCGAACTGCTGGCACAGGCCCTTCTTCGCCGAGTCACGATCGAAGTCCCAGGGCGCGCGGCGGTGCGCGCCACGGCGCTTCTCCGCCGGCAGGCCCTGGGGCCAGTCGTCGGGGATCAGCAGCTCGGCGGGGTTCAGTCGCTCCAGTTCGGCCAGCAGGGTTTCCCAGCCTTTTATTTCCTGGACGTTGAAGCGGCCGCTGGTGATATCCAGCACGGCCAGACCGAAAAGACGCTCGTCGCCCAGTACGGCAGCGATCAGGTTGTCGCGGCGCTCGTCGAGCAGCGCTTCGTCGCTGACGGTGCCGGGGTGAGGATGCGCACGACCTGGCGTTCCACCGGGCCTTTGCTGGTGGCCGGGTCGCCGATCTGTTCACAGATCACCACCGATTCGCCGAGCTTCACCAGCTTGGCCAGGTAGCCTTCGGCGGAGTGGAAGGGAATGCCGGCCATGGGGATGGAGTTGCCGGCGGACTGTCCACGTGCGGTCAGGGTGATGTCCAGCAGCTTGGCGGCCTTCTTGGCGTCCTCGTAGAAGAGCTCGTAGAAGTCGCCCATGCGATAGAACATCAACTGGTCCGGGTGCTGGTTCTTCAGCCGCCAGTACTGTTGCATCATCGGTGTGTGGGCGGAGAGATCGCTCTGACTCATGGCTTCTGGCTGTCCGGCTTCAACATGCAAAAGCGCCTGAGTGTACGGTATCCGCCTGGCCTTCTTTAACCCCGGAGCGCAGCGTGCCCGTTACCGATTCCTTTATTACCGATCTTTCTGCCCGACTCGGCGCGCGACTCGCGGCCAATCGGCTACGTGTCACGACCGCTGAATCCTGTACCGGGGGCGGAATCGCCGAGGCGATTACCCGTATTTCCGGCAGCTCGGCCTGGTTCGAAGCGGGCTATGTCACCTATTCCAACAGCCAGAAGACGCGGCAGCTGGATGCGCCGACCGAGCTGTTCCCGCAGGTGGGTGCGGTGAGCCGCGAAGTGGTCGAGGCGATGGTGGCTGGAGCCCTGCCACGTAGCGGGGCGGATATTGCCGTAGCGGTGAGCGGTATTGCCGGGCCGGATGGCGGTTCTGCCGAGAAGCCGGTGGGCACCGTCTGGCTGGCCTGGAGGAAAGGCGATCAGGTGTTCAGCGAACGCCGTCTGTATGCCGGTGATCGGGAAGCTGTACGCCGGCAGACCGTGGCGACCGCTCTGGAAGGGCTGTTGCGACTGGCGGACGGGGAAAATCCGATTCAGGGGTAGGCGAGCGGCTTGCCCTGTGGAATAATACTGTCTACTTATACAGTTGTTCGTGGCCGCCCGGCCGCCTGACTTCGCGAGGACTTCAATGGACGACAACAAGAAGCGCGCCCTGGCCGCGGCCCTGGGACAGATCGAACGCCAATTCGGCAAAGGCGCGGTCATGCGCATGGGCGACCATGAGCGCCAGGCAATCCCCGCCATCTCCACCGGCTCGCTGGGTCTGGACATCGCACTGGGCATCGGCGGTCTGCCGCGTGGCCGTATCGTCGAGATCTATGGCCCTGAGTCCTCGGGCAAGACCACGCTGACCCTGTCGGTTATCGCCCAGGCGCAGAAAATCGGCGCCACCTGCGCCTTCGTCGACGCCGAACACGCCCTGGACCCGGACTACGCCGGCAAGCTGGGCGTCAACGTCGACGACCTGCTGGTTTCCCAGCCGGACACCGGCGAACAGGCCCTGGAAATCACCGACATGCTGGTGCGCTCCAACGCCGTTGACGTGATCATCGTCGACTCCGTGGCAGCCCTGGTGCCCAAGGCCGAAATCGAAGGCGAGATGGGTGATCAGCACGTCGGCCTGCAGGCCCGTCTGATGTCCCAGGCGCTGCGCAAGATCACCGGTAACATCAAGAACGCCAACTGCCTGGTTATCTTCATCAACCAGATCCGCATGAAGATCGGCGTGATGTTCGGAAACCCGGAAACCACCACCGGCGGTAACGCGCTGAAGTTCTACTCCTCCGTCCGTCTCGACATCCGCCGTACCGGCGCGGTGAAGGAAGGCGACGAGGTGGTCGGCAGCGAAACCCGCGTCAAGGTCGTGAAGAACAAGGTTGCCCCGCCGTTCCGTCAGGCCGAGTTCCAGATCATGTACGGTCGCGGCATCTACCGCACCGGCGAGATCATCGACCTGGGCGTGCAGCTGGGCCTGATCGAGAAGTCCGGCGCCTGGTACAGCTACCAGGGCAGCAAGATCGGCCAGGGTAAGGCGAACGCCGCCAAGTTCCTGGAAGACAACACCGAGATCTGCAACACCCTCGACAAGGCTATCCGCGAGCAACTGCTGACCAACCAGACGCCGCCGACCAAGGCCGAGCTCGCTGCGGCAGAAGCCGAAGCGGAAGCTGAAGCCGACTACTGATAGCGATGGCCGCCGAGCTCGATAACCCCGTTGCGGTACGGCGGGTCGCCATGGACCTGCTGGCCAGACGCGAGCATGGCCGGGCGGAGCTTTCGCGCAAGCTGCGGCAACGCGGCGCCACGCAGGACCTGATCGACCCCGCCCTCGACCGTCTGGCCGAGGAGGGGCTGCTCAATGAAAGCCGCTACCTGGAAAGTTACATCGCCAGCCGAGCGCGGGCCGGTTACGGTCCAGTGCGGATTCGCGAGGAGCTGTCGCAACGGGGGTTGCCCCGTGGCGAGATCGACGCTGCGCTGAGCGAGTCGGATGTCGACTGGAACGAAAATCTGCGGGAAGTCTGGCGCCGCAAGTTCGCCCGACTGCCGCAGGACGCCCGCGAGCGAGCCCAGCAGGGCAGGTTTTTGAGCTATCGGGGCTACTCGATGGAGGCCATCAGTCGGCTTCTGAGTGGTCGACGCTCGGATGATTGAACAAAAAGGCACCCACTTGGGTGCCTTTTTGTTTTCAGGCCAGGGAGATCAGCGCTCCCAGTTCTCCGGCTGGTTGATGAAGTTCAGCAGTTCCCGCAGACGCCCTTGATCACGGCCGTTGAAGGCAAAAGCCAGGCGGGTCAGGTGGGCGAATTCCGGTTCGTCGAGTTCCGATTCGCTGTAGGGCTGCTGGTGGAAACCGTCGGTCACGCACAGGCTGCCGAACTCGCGCTCCAGCAACTGCAACGCGCGCACGCTCAGCGGGTGGTTCAGGCGGATGACGAAGCGATCCTTGAGCCAGCGGCTGGAGTGGAAGTTGCTGTAGAACTGGGCGATCTCCTCCGCAGCTTCCTCCGCGGTATGCACCAGCGTCATCAGGTTCATGTCGCTGGGCAGGATGTAGCCGTTGTCCTCCAGCTGTTCCTTGATGAATTCCAGTGCGTGATCCCAGTAGTGCCCGCCTGGCTGATCGAGCAGGACCACCGGAACCAGCGGGCTCTTGCCGGTCTGTATCAGGGTCAGCACTTCCAGCGCTTCGTCCAGCGTGCCGAAGCCGCCGGGGCAGAGCACCAGGGCATCGGCTTCCTTGACGAAGAACAGCTTGCGCAGGAAGAAGAAATGGAAGGACAGCAGGTTGCTGGTGCCGTCCACGGTGCGGTTGGCGTGTTGCTCGAACGGCAAGGTGATATTGAAGCCGAGGCTGTTTTCCAGCCCGGCGCCTTCGTGGGCTGCGGCCATGATGCCGCCGCCAGCGCCGGTGATGACCATCAGGTCGTAGCGGGCGAGGGTTTCTCCCAGCTCGCGGGCCAGCTTGTAGACCGGGTGGTTGGCCGGCGTGCGGGCGGAGCCGAACACCGTGACTTTGCGGCGACGCTTGAACTGCTCCAGGGTGCTGAAGGCGTGCTCCATCTCGCGCAGGGTTTGCAGCATGATCTTCGCGTCCCAGCGGTTGCGGTCGGCCTGGGCCATGCGGGCGACGGTGGTGAGCATCTCGCGGTACAACGGGAGGTTCTGGCTGTTGCCGGGAGCGGCCAGTTCGGCCAGTTCCTCGATTTTCTGCGCAAGGTCGGTGCCGCTGGTCTGGAAATGTCTGGAGAGGTAGTCGTCGGGCTCATAGGGCATGTTGATACTCCTTGTTCATCAACCCCTGATCGCCTGTCCATGGGCGCCGCCGGCCACGCAGGGTGGCTCTGGCGGTAGCGTATTGGCGCTTCGCCGCACGCACAGGGTTCAGCAGGAGGCCTGCCGAGTCTGGCACGCGGGGTGTGACAGTCGGTGAGGCCCCGATTTCAGATGGCGATCCGGTCTCCGGGCTCCGGAATGTTGGCCGTCCAGTTCAGGCGATCCTGGAGTGCACCCTTGAGTACATCCATCTTTTCCCGCTCGCCATGTATCAGGTATAGCTCGGGTTTGTTCTCGAAGTGGCCAACCCACTGAATTAATTGTGATTGTCCCGCGTGCGCGGAGAACCCGCCGAGGGTATGGATCTGCGCTTTCACGCTGATGCGCTGGCGCAGGATACGCACTGTCTCCGCGCCGTCGACGATGGCGCGGCCCAACGTGCCCTTGGCCTGGAAGCCGGGGAATACGATGTGGCACTCCTCGCGCCAGAGGTTGTGCTTGAGGTGGTGGACGATGCGCCCGCCGGTGCACATGCCGCTGCCGGCGATGATGATGGCGCCGCTCTTGATGCGGTTCAGCGCTATCGATTCATCCGCGCTCTGGGTGGTGCGCAGGATCGGCAGCCACTCGCCGACCTTGGCCGTGCCAGTGCCACGCATGTACTCGCGGTCGACGTCGGCGATCTCGCCGATATGCTGCAGGTAGATACTGTTGGCTCGCGCCGCCATCGGGCTGTCGAGGTAGACGACCTGCTGCGGCAGGCGACCCTCCTGGTAGAAGCGCCCGAGGTAGTAGATCAGGTCCTGGGTGCGGCCCACGGCGAACGACGGGATCAGGACATTGCCGCCCTCGTTCTGCGCGCGCTGCAGGATGCCGGCCAGCTCCAGCAGGGTTTCGTTGGCGTCGCGGTGATCGCGGTCGCCGTAGGTGGACTCCAGCAACACCACGTCGGCGCGGGTCAGCGGCGTCGGCGTGCGCATCAGCGGTGAGCAGGTGCTGCCCAGGTCGCCGGAGAACACCAGGCGGCGGGTCGAGCCGAACTCATGGATTTCCAGTTCGACGATGGCTGAGCCGAGGATGTGCCCGGCGTTGTGGAAGGTCACACGGATGCCGCGCGCTACGTCCACGGTGCTGCCATAGCTGACGCGGCGGCGCTGGTTCAGTGCCCGGGAAGCATCTTCGACCGTGTACAGAGGCTTCACCGGAGGCTTGCCCAGGCGCGAGCGCCATTTGTTCTCCCACTCGGCGTCCTTCTCCTGGAGGTGCGCCGAGTCCATCAGCATCAGCTCCAGCAGATCGCAGCAGGATTCGGTGGCGTAGATCGGCCCCTTGTAGCCTTCCTTCGCCAGGCGCGGCAGCAACCCGCTGTGGTCGAGGTGGGCGTGGGAGAGGACGACGGCGTCCAGTTCCTTCGGATCGAAGGGGAAGGGCGTGCGGTTGGTCGCCTCATTGTCGCGGGTGCCCTTGTTGCCGCTGCGCCCCTGGCGCATCCCGCATTCGAGCAGTACGCGGACGCCGTCGCGGGTTTCCAGCAGGTAGCAGGAACCGGTGACTTCCTGGATCGCGCCGATGAAGGTGAGAAGCGCCATGTCGTCTCCTTGTCGGAATTCTCTTTCAGCCTTGCTCGATTGGTCGGGGCGCTCGTTGATACATGTCATCGCCCCTCGGATCTGTGGCGACCTAGACTTTCCGGCATAGCCAAGGGAGAGCCGACATGTCACAGATCCTGCCAAGCCCTGAGGAGCTTGCCGCCCATGCGGTAGCCGAGCCGGAATATGCCCGCTGGCTGCGAGGCCGTGGTCCGCTTCAGCATAGCGTGCAGACCCAGGCGGCGGTCTTTCGTGTCGCTCATCAATTGGTCCAGTACGGTCTGCAGCCCGATCTGGCCAGCGTTTACCGCCTGTTTGGCGCGCTGGACCGACTGACCTGCGCCGGGCTCTGGCTGGTGGCGCACATGACCTACGCCCGGCGCGTGCGCCTCGACGGCGCCCCCTTGCAGGCCGAGGATTTCAAGGCGCAGCCCGAAGGTCATACCGGCGGTGCGCTGAACATGGTGCCGGCCTATGCCGGTTACCTCGCCCTGAATGCCCTGAGTGGCAAAACTCGCGGTTGGCTGATGGGGCAGGGGCACTGTGTGGCGGCAATCGACGCACTCAACGTGCTCACCGGCAACCTGCATCCGGAGCAGGCCGCGGCCTACGGAAACGGCGAGGCCGGGCTGGACCGACTGGTGCAGGATTTCTACAGCTACGCGCAGCAGCCGGACGGCAAGGTCGCCGCGCCGCTGGGCAGTCACGTCAATCCACATACCGCCGGCGGCATTGCCGAAGGCGGCTACCTCGGTTTCGCCGAGCTGATGTATGCGCACATGCCGCTACCGGGCGAGACCCTGGTGGCCTTCCTCTCCGATGGTGCCGCCGAGGAGCAGCGTGGGAGCGACTGGATTCCCCGCTGGTGGCGCGCCGAGGACTGCGGCACGGCTTTGCCGGTGATGATCGCCAACGGCCGGCGCATCGAGCAGCGTACCGATCTGGGCACCCACGAAGGGCTGGAAGGTTTCAAGCTGCACCTGCGGCGCTGCGGCTTCGACCCCATCAGCTTCGATGGGCGTGACCCGGCGGCCTTCGTCTGCGCCCTGTGGGAAATGGAAGAGCGCCTGCAACACCGCATCGAAGAGAAGGAACGGGGCATCCTGCGCTACCCGTTGCCGATTCCCTATGGCATAGCCGAGACGACCAAGGGCTACGGCTTCTACGGTGCCGGCAGTAATGCCGCGCACAACCTGCCGTTGCCGGGCAACCCCAGCGTGGATGCTGAGGCGCTCGATCTGTTCAATCAGCATGCGGCACCGTTGTGGGTGGAGCCGGAGGAGCTCGCCGAAGCCTGCGGCCTGTTCTCGGCATCGCACAGCGGCCGGGTGCTGGAGTGCGACAACCCATTGGCTGTGCGTCGGCCCATCGAGCCTTCGATTCCGCCGCTGCATTACCGCAACGACGAATGCTCGCCGATGGCCGCGCTGGATCGTTTCTATGTCGATCTGTGCGCCGCCAACCCGGACCTGCGTGCGCGCGTCGGCAACCCGGACGAGCTGGCGAGCAATCGCCTGGGCGGCGTGCTCAAGGCGCTGCGGCACCGGGTGAGCGAGCCGGAAAGCGATCTGGAGGCCGTCGATGGCCGGATCATCACTGCGCTCAACGAGGAAGCGGTGGTTTCCGCCTGCCTGGCCAACCAGGGCGGACTGAACCTGGTGGCCAGCTACGAAGCTTTCTGCGTGAAAATGCTCGGGGCCGTGCGCCAGACGCTGATCTTCGCCCGCCAGCAGAAGGAAGCCGGGCGTCCGGCGGGCTGGCTCGGCTGGCCGCTGGTGGCGACTTCGCATACCTGGGAGAACGGCAAGAACCAGCAGTCGCACCAGGACACCACCTTCTGCGAAGCGCTGCTGGGCGAGATGAGTGACATGGTGCGGGTGGTCTTCCCGGCTGATCACAACAGCCACCTGGCTTTGCTGCCGGACATTTACCGTAGTCGTGGGCAACTGGCCTGCATCGTGGCGCCCAAGCGTGACCGTCCGGCAGTGTTCAACCAGGCCCAGGCGGAACAGCTGGCCCGCGATGGCGCGATCCTGATGGACGAACACCCCGGCAACGAGCCGCTGCTGCTGATTGCCAACGGCAGCTACCAACTGGCCGAGATGCGTCGTGCGGCGTTGCGGCTGGAGGAGGCCGGTTACCCCTATCGGCTGGTTTATCTGCAGGAACCGGGGCGCTTCCGCGCGCCGCGTGACAACTGGGAGTTGCAGGCGCTGACGGACGAATCCATCGCCATGCGACTGTTCCCTGATCACTACGAGCGCCGCGTGCTGCTCACCCACATGCGCCCGGAAGTGGCGCGCGGGCACCTCTGGCCGATCCTGCCGGATGCCTTGAAGACGGCGGTACTCGGCTATCGCAACCAGGGCGGTACGCTGGACGAGGCGGGCATGCTGTTCGCCAACCGTTGCAGCTGGGCCCACGTGCTGGCGGCCTGCGCGCGTTTGCTGGATGTGCCGCGCAGTGCCTTGCTGGCGCCGGACGAAGCGGCGGCGGTGGCCGGCAAGGAAAACCCGTTCGTGCTGCGCTGACGAGCGCTGGCGCAACCGCCGCAGGGCGGTTGCGCGGCTTCAGCGCTTGAGCGCTTTGATCAGGTCGTCGAGGCCATCGATCTTCAGTTCCAGGGTCAGCTGCATCAGCCGGCCCAGTTCGCCGGCCGGAAACTGCCCCTTCTTGTGGAACCACAGCAGGTACTCGTCAGGCAGGTCGACCAGCATGCGACCCTGGTACTTGCCAAAGGGCATCGGCGTGCGCGCGATCTTCAGCAGCATTTCCTTGTCGAGCATAGGTGCGGCTTACTTCTTCAGCTTGATCTTGCAGCTGCCAGCGTCGAAGCGCTCGGTGGCGACCGGAGCGTTGGTCTTGTACTCGGTGAAGCTGTAAGTGAGGATCGCGCCTTCGGCCAGCAACTGGCGGTAGGCGGTGTTGCTGCAGACGCTGTCGCCCAACTGGCTGCGCACGCTGTCGGGGTTCTCGCGCATGCGCTCGGCATGGCTGGCGCGCACGCTCAGGTGGTTGATCAATTGGGGGCCGTCGACGGTGTAGCCCTGGTCGAGGATGTCCTCGTTGATGGCGCGCGGGGTGCCTTCGCTGCTTTCCTTGGCGACCTTTTCCAGGGTCTGGGTCAGTTCGAAGTCCTTCTTCGACGCGGCGTGCGCGACGGGAATGACGAGGCAGAGGGCGAGGGCGGTGAGGCGCAGCATGGGCATCTCCTGACAATGGTGCCGATTCGACCGTGGCGAGCCTTCCGGGTTCGCGGGTCATTACAGCCGCCTATTGTCCCTGAAAACGACCGGCCTGCCGAGATTCGATTGCCGCAGGCCGCTGTCCGGCCCGCAGGGTCGCCAAATGGGTCAAGGAAGGGAGCGGATTCACCGGGCCGGTCGACGGTCGGTCGTACGAGGGGCGAGCCTGGGCTCTGGTACAATCGGCGGTCCGCAACCGTCGTCCCGTTCGAGCCTTCGATGTCCCGTCCGCTTTCCCTCATCCCGGTGGCTGCAGCATGAGCCACGCCGTCGCCCGTCTTCGCGATGAACGCCTGGCCCGTTGCATCAAGCCGTTCTTCGCCCGCGGCTCGCGTTCGCCGCGCTGTTCTGGCTGCCGATTGCGGCCGAACTACTGCATGTGCAGCCTGCGTCCGCAAGTCGAGTCCAACTCGGCGATGTGCCTGGTGATGTTCGACACCGAACCGCTCAAGCCCAGCAACACCGGTTGGCTGATCGCAGAAACCGTGCCCGAGACCTGGGCCTTCGGCTGGTCGCGCATCGAGGTCGACCCCGCGCTGCTGGCGCTGCTCGATGATCCGCAGTGGCAGCCGTACGTGGTGTTCCCCGGTGAGTTCGTCCAGCCCGAGCGCGTGGTGACCACGGTGGAGCCGCAGGACGGCAAGCGCCCGCTGTTCATCCTGCTCGACGCCACCTGGAACGAAGCGCGCAAAATGTTCCGCAAGAGCCCTTACCTGGATCGCTTCCCGGTACTGAGCATCAACCCCGATGCGCTGTCGCGCTATCGCCTGCGTCGCTCCAAGTTTGATGAACACCTGTGTACGGCAGAGGTGGCCGCGCTGTGCCTGGGTCTTGCCGGTGACCGCCGTGCCGGAGATGCGCTGGATGCTTACCTGGACGTGTTCAGCGAGCGCTACCTGGGCTCCAAGCGCCAACAGCCGCTGGACGAGCAGAGTCCGGCGCACCAGGCGTTGAGGCCGTTTACCGAGCGCTAGATCGGCCCTTCATCGCATGCATGTTTCTGATATTCAGAGCGGGCGCCGAGGTGTGCGGTTCGCGAGCAAGCTCGCTCCTACGAAGAGCGCTCGTGCCGCTGAATCCCCAGCCTGTAGGAGCGAGCTTGCTCGCGAACAGTCTCGCTCTGTTGTGCAGTAGAGATTAGACCGCCTTCACCTCGGCCTTCTTCGGCCACAGCTGCGCCACCAGCATGCCGGCGAGCATCAGCGCGCAGCCGAAATAGCCGCGCACATGCAGGGTTTCGTTGAGGAACAGTGCGCCGGCGATAGCGGCGAACACGGCTTCCAGCGAGAGGATGATCGCCGCATGGGAAGCGATGGCGTGCTTCTGCGCGATGACCTGCAGGGTGAAGCCGGTGGCAACGCCGAACAGGCCGCCGTAGATCAGCGCGGGGCCGGCCTGGATGATGGCGTCGAGGCGAATCTCTTCGAACACCAGCGCCAGGATCATGCTCACCACCGCACAGGTGGCGAATTGCAGGAAGGCCAGGCGAATCGGGTCGTAGCGGCTGGCAAAAAGACCTACCAGCAGCACGTGGCCACCCCAGACGAAGGCGCCGGTCAGCTGCAGCCAGTCGCCGGATGCGACGTGGAAGCCCGGGCCGATGCTCAGCATCGCCATGCCGGTCACGGCCAGGGCGCAGCCCAGCCAGGTGCCCATGCCGGCGCGATGGCCGATAAGCAGGCCGAGCAGCGGCACGATGATGACGTACAGGCCGGTGATGAAGCCGGAGTTGGTCACGCTGGTGAACATCAGGCCGACCTGCTGCAGGTTGATCCCCACGGTCAGCGCAGTGCCGATGGCCAGGCCCGCCAGCAGCAGGCCGCGGTTGAACGGCTGGGCGCCGCGCTTGCTCGACCAGGCCAGCAGCGGCAGCAGTGCCACGGCGCCGAGGGTGAAGCGCAGGCCGGTATAGAGGAAGGGACCGATGGCATCCATCCCGAGGCGTTGCGCGACGAAGGAGACCCCCCAGATCATCGCGGTGAACAGCATCAGGAAATCGGCGCGCAGCGCATGGCTTTTCATCTTGTTCTCGTAACGGGCAGGAAAAAAAGCGGAACTCTGCCGTAACGCCGGGCCTTTGGAAAGGGGAGCGGGTTCCCGGCGGGCACAGTGGCAGGGGCGTTCAGACCACGGTGTAAGTACGGTTGGGCGATGTATTCGCGGCGGACAGCGGATGTGGTCTTTGCGTACAATGTGACAAGTAGTGCTCTATCCGTGCTCCGACCTTTCCTGCGCAAGTCTGGCTGTTATCCACAGCGGGACTTCGGCGCGGCCTTCAAGGAAAATTCATGGCTTCCTACGAGATCCTGATCGCTGACGATCACCCGCTGTTCCGCAGCGCCCTGCACCAGGCCCTGACCATCGGTCTTGGCCCCGAGGTGCGACTGTCGGAGGAGCGAGTATCGCGGAGCTGGAGACGCGCCTGAACGAGAAGGCCGACTGGGACCTGGTCCTGCTGGACCTGAACATGCCTGGCGCTTATGGCTTCTCCGGCCTGGTGCTGCTGCGTGGGCAGTACCCGCAGATTCCGGTGGTGATGGTCTCGGCGCAGGAAGACGCCGCCGTGGTGTCAAGTCCCGTGAGTTCGGCGCCAGCGGTTTCATTCCCAAATCCAGCGAGCTGAGGTGCTTCAACAGGCCGTGCGCTCAGTGCTCGATGGCGATGTCTGGTGGCCGCCGCAGGCCTTCGACGCCGTGACCGAGATGAGCCGAAGACCCGCGCCGCCAGCGCCGGTCTGGCCAGCCTCACTCCGCAACAGTTCCGCGTGCTGACCATGGTCTGTGAAGGCCTGCTGAACAAGCAGATCGCCTTCGAACTGAGCGTTTCCGAAGCTACGATGAAGGCGCATGTCACCGCGATCTTCCGCAAGCTGAATGTGCGCACCCGCACTCAGGCGGCGTTGTTGCTGGCTACAGATGGAATCGGTGCCAGGGGCCTGAGGCCGTCACATCCCGGCTCGCGAGCTTCACATTCTGTATTGGCCTTGACCCCTTTGTGCCGATCGCTAGTATAGACTGCCGCGACTTTTGCCTGTGAAGAACCACACGTGACCGCCTCCCCATTCAAGGGCCAGACCGGCCTGAAACGAATCTTCAACGCCGCCGGCTACTCCCTGGCCGGCTTCGCCGCCGCCTTCAAGGGTGAAGCGGCCTTCCGCCAGCTGGTGCTGATCAACGTGGTCCTGATCCCGCTGTCGTTCTTCTGCGACGTGACCCGTGGCGAGCGCGCGCTGATGATCGCCGTGTGCCTGCTGGCGCTGATCGTCGAGCTGCTCAACTCCGCCATGGAAGCGGTGGTCGACCGGGTCTCCCTGGAACGCCACCCGCTGTCGAAGAACGCCAAGGACATGGGCAGCGCCGCCCAATTCGTGGCGCTGACCATCATCACCGTGACCTGGGCAGTGATTCTGCTTGGCTTCAGGGAATCATCGGCAGGACGATGTCGTCGCTGCGCGTTACCCCGGCGGTTTCGCTGCGGCACAACTCCAGGAATTCACGCATGGTCGCGGTCTGGTACTTCTGCCGGTGCCAAATGAAGTAGAACTGCCGGCGCAGGTCCAGGTCCGGCGTTTCCACCGGTACCAAGCTGCCACGGCGGAAGGCGTCGCGCAGCGCCAGGCGCGAGATGCAGCCGATCCCCAGCCCCGACTCCACCGCGCGCTTGATCGCCTCGGTGTGTTCCAGTTCCAGCCGCACGTTCAGTGGTTCGACATGGTGCCGCATGGCCTGGTCGAAGGTCAGCCGTGTGCCGGAACCCTGTTCCCGCAAGATCCACGCTTCCTCCGTCAGCCGCTCCAGGCTCGGCGCGGCCTTCACGGGCGAGCGGGTGTTGCGGTGCGCAGAACACCACCAGTTCGTCTTCCACCCACGGCTGCACCTCGATGTCCGGGTGCTGGCAGTCGCCTTCGATCAGCCCCAGGTCCATCTCGTAGTGGGCCACCCGCTGCACCACGTGGGCAGTGTTGTGCACGTGCAGGCTTGCACCCGGCAGTCCGGGTGGCGCTGCATGAAGGTGCCGATCAGCAAGGTCGCCAGGTAGTTGCCGATGGTCAGGGTGGCGCCCAGGTCCAGAGAGCCGAAGCCGCTCTTGCCATTGAGCATGTTCTCGATCTCGCTTGCCGCGGTCGAGCAGGGCCACCGCCTGGGGCAGCAATTGGCGGCCGAGGGCGTTGAGGGTAAGGCGTTTGCCTGAGCGGTCGAACAGCTTGCAGTCGAACTGCCGCTCCAGTTCTCCCATGCGAGGTACTGGTGGCCGACTGCGACATGGACAGCGCTTCCGCCGCGCGGGAGACGCTTTCCTGCTGGGCGACGGCGACGAAGACTTCGAGCTGGCGCAGGGTGAACTTCATTCTGTGGGGCTCCGGAGGCGCGCGACATTTTACGGACGTGGCGGCCTTATCTGCGTTTTGGATTAGCAATATCCAGATAATTTATTTTGCGGATATTGTCGCCGCCTATAAAATGTCGCGCAATTGCGCTACGTCCGGGATCTGCTGGGGTGCGCCACGTTTCTCCTAGGAGTCCTTGATGAGCAACCTGTACACCGAGCGCGTTCTCAGCGTGCACCACTGGAACGACACCCTCTTCAGCTTCAAGACCACCCGCGACCCGGGTCTGCGCTTCAAGAACGGTCAATTCGTGATGATCGGCCTGGAAGTCAACGGCCGTCCGCTGATGCGCGCGTACAGCATCGCCAGCGCCGAACTATGAAGAGCACCTGGAGTTCTTCAGCATCAAGGTACCGGACGGCCCGCTGACTTCGCGTCTGCAGCACCTGAAGGAAGGCGACGAGCTGATGGTCAGCCGCAAGCCCACCGGCACCCTGGTGCTGGACGACCTGAAGCCCGGCAAGCACCTGTACCTGCTGAGCACCGGCACCGGCCTGGCGCCGTTCATGTAGCGTCATCCAGGATCCGGAAGTCTACGAGCGCTTCGAGAAAGTCATTCTGGTCCACGGCGTACGCTGGGTCAGCGAACTGGCCTACGCGGACTTCATCACCAAGGACCTGCCGGAGCACGAGTACTTCGGCGACATGGTCAAAGAGAAGCTGATCTATTACCCGACTGGTCACCCGCGAGCCGTTCCACAACCATGGGCCGCCTGACCGACCTGATGCGCAGTGGCAAGCTGTTCGCCGACATCGGCCTGCCGCCGATGAACCCGCGAGGACGACCGCGCGATGATCTGCGGCAGCCCGAGCATGCTCGACGAGACCAGCGAAGTGCTGGACAGCTTCGGCCTGAAGATCTCCCCGCGCATGGGCGAGCCGGGTGACTACCTGATCGAGCGTGCCTTCGTCGAGAAGTAAGCAACGCCGATCGGTCGAAAGAACGCCGCGACTCCTTTGGGAGCGCGGCGTTTTTTTATGGCTGTGTTTTGTGGGTTCAAGAGTCCCGCACCTTAACCCTCTCTCCGAGGGAGGGGCTGTTCGGCGCAGATGAAATAGCAGAGTCAGCTTTTCGTAGGAGCGAGCTTGCTCGCGAACCGTGGCGCACTGTGCCTTGCAGGTTCGCGAGCAAGCTCGCTCCTATAAGGGCGGGACGTCAAGCCAGGCGCTGCCCCGACACCGCTGGGTGATACAGCGGCTGCACCTTGTTGCCCGCCGGGTCCAGCAGGTGGAAGCTGCGCGCGCCGTCACCATGGTCGAAGGGGCGGTCCAGCAGAGTCACGCCGCGTGCCTTGAAGTACTGGTACCAGGCTTCCAGCTCTTCCACGCTGTCAACGATGAAACCATAGTGGTCCATGGTCTGCAGGCCGTTGGCCGCTCCGAAGCCGCGCCCCAGCGAGAGGTTGTCGTTGCCGCAGGTGAGATACACCAGGTCCTCGTTGGCGCGGTTGAGCACCTGCATGCCGAGCACGTCGACATAGAAGCGCTCGCACTCTTCCAGGTTCGGTACCAGCAGGGCGAGGTGGCGCAGGCCGTTGAGGCGGCCGGGGCGGGCAGGGAGATCGGACATGGACGCGGTTCCTTTTTTGTATACAATTTGATTTCAAATTTAAAACAAAAGGAACGCCCTGTGTACAGTCTGTTCATCAAGACCCGTGTGAAACCCGGCAGCGCCGAGGACTTCCTCCATGCCATCAAGGCCAATGCCGCCGCTTCCGTATCCAGCGAGCCCGGCTGTCTGGTCTTCGATGTGTCCCAGGATCGCCTTGATCCGGACGTGATCTACCTCTACGAGATCTACCGCGATGATGCGGCCTACGAAGCGCACACGCAGACCGCGCACTTCCGCGACAGCCGCCCACTGGTGGAACCGCTGATCGTCGAGCAGGAGTGCTTCGAGAGCGACGTGATCGCCCTCAATCCGGTGGACTGACGCCGGTTTCAGTCAGTGGCGCGCTGCAGGTCCAGCACGCGGATCTCGCCGTCGGCGGGGTAGTGCCAGTGCACGTCGAGGTCCCACAGGCGTACACCGTAGCGGCGTTCGGGTGGGGGCTTCTGGTAGGCCGGGCGTGGGTCCTGGGAGAGGCACTGCTCGATTAACTCGCACACCGGTTGGCCCAGACGCAGGCCATGTTCATGGGCCTGGCACAGGGCTTCGTCACTCCAGTACACGGCAATGGGGGAGGCGGTGCGTCGGCGATGGCGTTGCGCGCGTCCGCGACTATGTCGGCGTAGGGCACGTAGGGCTTGATGTCGATGACCGGGGTAGCGTCCAGCAGGTCGATGCCGGAGAGCCAGAGGCGGCCAGGCTCGACCTTCTCCAGTTTCACCACGGATTGGCCGAGACCATTGGGCCGGTGGGTGGCGCGAGTGGCGAACACCCCCATCGACTGGTTGCCGCCCAGGCGCGGTGGGCGCACCTTCAGCCGCGGCTTGTCTTCCAGCGCCTGGTGGAAGAGGAAGATCAGCCAGACGTGGCTGACCTGTTCCAGGCCTGCCACGGCATCGCCCGTGTCGAACGGCGGCAACAGCTCCAGTACGCCGGTGGCGGCCGGAGCCAGTTGCGGCTGGCGCGGGATGGCGAACTTCTCCTTGAAGCAGGAGCGGACGTAGCCGATGGGCGAGACGGTGTGGGACATGGCGGCACAAGCGGTTGCAGGGGCCGCCATGGTACCCGATTACGCGCTTCAGCCCAGGTGGAAGCCGCCGTCAATGGGGATGATGTTGCCGGTCATGTAGGCACCGGCGGCACTCGCCAGGCTGATGGCCAGGGCGGACATCTCTTCCTCGCGGCCCCAGCGGCGCATGGGGATGACGGCGGTGTCTTCGGCCATGGCCTGCTCGTCGTTGGCGATGTGGCGGGTCATCTTGCTGGGGAAGCGGCCGGGAGCGATGACGTTGACGTTGATGTGGTCCTTCACCAGCTCGCGGGCGAGCATGCGCGACAGCTGGTGCAGCGCGGCCTTGCTCGGGCCATAGGCGTAGGCGCTCTCGCCGTGGGAAGTGACGCCGGCCACCGAGCCGATGTTGATCACCCGCGCCGGACTCTGCGCGTTGCCGGCCTTCTTCAGCAGCGGCAGCAGTTGCTGGATGCAGCTGAACACGGCGGTGACATTGAGCTGCATGACCTTCTCCCAGCCCGAGGCCGGGTAGCTTTCCAGCGGTGCGCCCCAGGTGGTGCCGGCGTTGTTCACCAGGATGTCGAGGTGGTCCAGGCGTTCGGCGAGATCGGCGGCCAGTACGCGGGCGCCTTCTTCGGTGGCGAGGTTGGCCGGCAGGCCGATGCATTCGCCGTACTGCGACAGTTCGGCGGCGGTGTCGGCGCAGGCAGCGCCATCGCGGGCACAGATGATGACTTTCGCGCCGGCTTCGAGCAGGCCCTGGGCGATCATCCGGCCGATGCCGCGGGTGCCGCCGGTGACCAGTGCGGTCTTGCCGGCGAGGGAAAAGTACGGGTGCATGAGCCTCTCCTGACTGGGTTTTCGCCTCACCCTAGCGGGATCGCGTGGGCGCTCCGAGCACTATCGAGTTGGCAAATGGATGCGCATTACGAAATTCCGGCATTTCCTTAACCCTCGCATAACCGGAGTTCCCCTAGTGTCCCGCGCACGTTCGAGAGGCCGGGGGCCGAGTGATGCAAGGTTGGAGCAAAGATCGCAAGGCGTTGGCGCTGCTTCTGGTCGCCACGCTGGTGCTGTTGGTGACCGGGTTGTGGGCTCGCGAAGTCTGGGGGCCGGAGGTGCGCTGGGCGGACATCTCGCTGCAGATGCTGCAGTCTGGCGACTACTTCGACCCCTACCTTCGCGGCGCGCCGTATTACGACAAGCCGCTGCTGTCCTACTGGTTGATCACCGCGCCGGCCAGCTTGTTCGGCCTCAACCACTGGACGCTGCGCCTGAGCACCGTGCTGGCTGGATTGGGCAGCGTCTGGCTGACCTGGTGGCTGGGCGAGCGCCTGCTTCGCAAGGGCACCGGTCTGCTGGCCGGCTGGCTGCTGGCGACCACCTTCTACTTCCTGTTCTGGGCGCGGGTGGCGACGGCCGACATGCTCACGGTCTTCGGTGTGCTGGCGGCGCTGGCCTGGTACTGGCGTGATCCGGAAGACACGCGTTTGCGCAGCTACCTGGGGTTTTTCCTGATCCTGTCGCTGACCTCGCTGTGCAAGGGGCTGATCGGCTTCGTCCTGCCGGGGCTGGTGCTGTTGCCGCATCTGCTCGGTGAGGGGCGCTGGCGCCGGCACCTGAACCTGCGGCTGGTGGCTGCGCTGGTGGTGGCCGGCGCGTCCTACGCGATCCCCTTCGTGCTGTCGCACTTCTACGGTCAGCCCAGCTATGGCGAGAGCGGGCTGGCGCTGGTGTTC
Organism: Pseudomonas sp.; assembly: GCA_049840615.1. Classification (GTDB taxonomy): domain Bacteria; phylum Pseudomonadota; class Gammaproteobacteria; order Pseudomonadales; family Pseudomonadaceae; genus Pseudomonas. Next base: position 36,160 of record JASGKM010000042.1, on the reverse strand, counting down.
CGCGAGAACGTGGTGCGCTTCTTCCAGCCCTTCGATCATGAAGGGCCGATCTACACCTATCTGCTGTACCTGCCGGCCTACACGTTGCCGTGGGCACCGCTTTGGATACTCGGCCTGTGGTTTGCCGCGCGCCGCTGGAAGCAATTGCAGCCCAACGCGCGCTGGCTGGTCTGGGCGCTGGTGCTGCTGTTCGCGTTCTTCACCGCCAGCGGTGGCCGGCGCAGCTACTACGTGTTGCCGCTGGTGCCGTTTGCCCAGTTGCTGGCGGCCTGGTGGGTGGTCGAATCCCGACATGAGCGCGGACTCGCCGGGCTGGGACGCGTCTGGCCACGGGTGGTGGGAGCGGGGGCGGTGCTGATGCTGCTGGTGGTGGGCATTGCTTATCCGTGGAGCAATGCTGGCGGCGGGATTCCGGTCTTCGCCAAAGAGGTGCGCGCCGCGGCGGAACAGACCGCACCCTGGTCGCAGTGGCGGGTGTTGATCCTCGGGGATGATGATGCGCGCCTGCCGATGTACCTGGAGAAGCGCGGCGAGCGGCAGGCGCATCCGTTCCTCTATGTCCACTCCGGTTATCCACAGGGCGACAGCGCCGCACTGTTTGCCTGGCTGCGCCAGAGCACCGGCGAGGAGTGGGACCCGGCGCGTACCCTGATCCTTTCCCAGGTGACGCACGAGGGAGAGCAGCCTCTGAACTGGCTGACGGCGGATCACCGGCTGATCGAGTCGAGGCTCAACAATGGCCAGCGCCTGGGCCATGCGAAGAACAAGGAGGCCAGCCTGGCCTACCTGCCAATGGGCAAGCCGCTCAGCGCGAACGCAATGCCCGGCGCAGCAGAAGCAGGTACGGCGGCAGATTGACCGCTACCACCACGAGGCCGAGGACGACCTGGGTCGCCTCGGTCAGCCCGGCGGGGTAGATCAGCGGGATCAGGTAGTGCTCGATGAAACCGTCGCTGTAGCCGTTGTCGCCGGCCAGGGCGCGGAAGTGGTTTTCCAGCGGGGTGAGCGGGCAGTAGAGGTGGAGGAACTCCACCGCCATGCCCCAGGCCGCCGCCGGTACATGCAGCCAGGCCAGGCGCGGCCAGCGCAGTACCAGCAGGCCGCCGAGCAGCACGAAGAGGATGAACCCCAGGTGCAGAAGGACGACGGCGTCGGCGGCGAGGCGGTAGAGCACGGCGGCCTCAGCGCTGCTGGCGCTGGGTCAGGCCCTTGAGGAAGTTGCGCAGCAACTGGTCGCCGCAGGGCCGGTAGTTGTTGTGACCGGGCTTGCGGAACAGCGCGCCCAGTTCCGTCTTGGTGACGATGAAGCTGACGCTGTCGAGGATCGCGAGGATGTCGTCGTCGCGCAGCTCGAAGGCGACGCGCAGTTTCTTCAGGGTGATGTTGTTGGTCAGCGGCAATTCCACCGGCGGCAGCGGCCGCGACTCATCGCGGCCACGGCGGTGCACGATCAGGCCGTCGAGGAAGTGCGCCAGCACGCGGTCGCTGCAGGGCTTGAAGTCCGGCTCATCGTCGCGGGCGAGGAAGGCGCCGATCTCTTCGGCACTGACGTTGAAGCCAGCCAGCGCGGTGATCTCGGCCACCTGGGCATCGCGGATGTCCAGCAGGTAGCGCAGGCTGCGCAGTACGTCGTTGTTGGTCATGTTCGTTCCATTGAAATGAAAAGCCCCGCTTCAGCGGGGCTTTTGCGGATCAGACCAGTTCGGCCCAGAGGTCGTACTCGTCGGCGTCGGTGATGCGTACGCGCACCTTGTCGCCCGGCTTCACGTCGAAGCTGTCGATGTAGACGGCGCCGTCGATTTCCGGGGCGTCGGCGTAGGAGCGGCCGACCGCGCCCTCATCGTCCACTTCGTCGATCAGCACGTCGATTTCCTTGCCGATCTTCAGTTGCAGACGCGCGGCGGAGATCGCCTGCTGGTGCGCCATGAAGCGCTCCCAGCGGTCCTGTTTCACATCGTCCGGCACCACGTCCAGGCCCAGGTCGTTGGCCGGGGCGCCCTCCACCGGGGAGTACTGGAAGCAGCCGACGCGGTCGAGCTGGGCTTCGGTCAGCCAGTCGAGCAGGTACTGGAAGTCCTCCTCGGTCTCGCCGGGGAAGCCGACGATGAAGGTGGAGCGGATGGTCAGCTCGGGGCAGATTTCGCGCCACTTCTTGATGCGCGCCAGGGTCTTGTCCTCGAAGGCGGGGCGCTTCATGGACTTCAGCACTTTCGGGCTGGCGTGCTGGAAGGGGATGTCGAGGTACGGCAGCAGCTTGCCCTCGGCCATCAGCGGGATCACGTCGTCGACGTTGGGGTACGGGTAGACGTAGTGCAGGCGTACCCAGACGCCCATGGAGGAGAGCGCCTGGCACAGCTCCAGCATGCGGGTCTTCACCGGCTGGCCGTCCCAGAAGTCCATCTTGTACTTCAGGTCCACGCCGTAGGCGCTGGTGTCCTGGGAGATGACCAGCAGCTCTTTCACGCCGGCTTTTACCAGGCGCTGGGCTTCGCTGAGCACGTCACCCACCGGGCGGCTGACCAGCTTGCCGCGCATGGACGGGATGATGCAGAAGCTGCAGCTGTGATTGCAGCCTTCGGAAATCTTCAGGTAGGCGTAGTGACGCGGGGTCAGCTTGATGCCCTGCGGCGGCACCAGGTCGATCAGCGGGTTGTGCTCGGCCTTGGGCGGGATCACCTCGTGGACGGCATTGACCACCTGCTCGTACTGCTGCGGGCCGGTCACGGCCAGCACGCTGGGGTGTACGTCACGGATGCTGTCTTCGGCAACGCCCATGCAGCCGGTGACGATCACCTTGCCGTTCTCGGCGATGGCTTCGCCGATGGCGTCCAGGGACTCGGCCTTGGCGCTGTCGATGAAGCCGCAGGTGTTCACCACCACCACGTCTGCGTCCTGGTAGGTGGGGACGATTTCGTACCCTTCCATGCGCAGCTGGGTGAGGATGCGTTCGGAGTCGACGGTCGCTTTCGGGCATCCGAGCGAGACGAATCCGACTTTGGGTGTGGCGGTGGACATGTGCGGCTAACCTCGAAGGGCGCGCTGGCGGCGCCTCTGATCAAAAAGTGCGCAATTCTAGCGGCGTCCCGCGCACTTGACCAGCCTCTCTGGGACAAGCTGTCGCACGCCGCCTGACAGCCCCGTTCGCCCGGTAATTCCGGGCAACAGGCTCTATAGTCAATCAGAACCTTCGAACCCGGCTCTTGCATCGACGAAAGGGTCGGAGCAGGATGCGCCGAATTTTTTTGAGGAATTTTGTTACATGTCCGATGCAAGCGCCGGCACCGTTGAGCATGAGCAGCCCCATTCGAGCTCCGCGATCGGCCTGATGGTCGGCGCCGTGGGGGTCTGCTACGGCGATATCGGCACCAGCCCGCTGTACACCCTCAAGGAAGTCTTCGTCGGCGGATATGGTGTGCAGGCCAACCACGACGGTGTGCTCGGCGTGCTGTCGCTGATCTTCTGGTCGCTGATCTGGGTGGTGTCGATCAAGTACGTGATCTTCGTACTGCGCGCCGACAACCAGGGCGAGGGTGGCGTGATGGCGTTGTCCGCCCTGGCCCGTCGTGCTGCCACCGGACGTCGCCGACTGCAGGCGATGGTGGTGATCGCCGGTCTGATCGGCGCGGCACTCTTCTATGGCGACAGCATGATCACCCCGGCGATCTCGGTCCTATCGGCCATCGAGGGCCTGGAGATCGCCTTCGATGGGTTGGAGCACTGGGTGGTGCCGCTGTCGCTGATCGTGCTGGTCGGCCTGTTCCTGATCCAGAAGCACGGCACCGCGCGTATCGGCATTCTTTTCGGGCCGGTGATGGTGGCGTGGTTCGTGGCGCTGGCGGGGCTGGGCGCCTATGGCGTGTCGCAGCAGCCGGAAGTGCTGAAGGCGATGAACCCGGCCTGGGCCTTCAACTTCTTCGTCTCCCATCCTGGCATCGGGGTGGCCATCCTCGGCGCCACCGTGCTGGCGCTGACCGGTGCCGAAGCACTGTACGCGGATATGGGCCACTTCGGCCGCAAGCCCATCGCCCGCGCCTGGTTCGCCCTGGTGCTGCCGGCGCTGGTGCTGAACTACTTCGGCCAGGGCGCGACCATCCTGGTGAACCCGGAAGCGGCGCGTAACCCGTTCTACCTGACCGCGCCGGGCTGGGCGCTGCTGCCGATGGTGGCGCTGTCCACCGCGGCCACGGTGATCGCATCCCAGGCGGTGATTTCCGGAGCCTTCTCGCTGACCCGCCAGGCCATCCAGCTCGGCTACGTGCCGCGCATGTCGATCCAGCACACCTCAAGTCACGAGCAGGGGCAGATCTACATCCCCATGGTGAACTGGGCGCTGATGGTCGGTGTGGTCCTGCTGGTGCTGGGCTTCGAATCCTCCGCCGCCCTGGCCTCGGCTTATGGCGTGGCGGTGACCGGCACCATGCTGATGACCACCCTGCTGATGGGCGTGGTGGTCTGGCTGCTATGGAAGTGGCCGCTGTGGCTGGCGATTCCGTTCTTCCTGACGATGCTGTTCGTCGACACCCTGTTCTTCGCCGCGAACCTGCCCAAGGTCGTTCAGGGCGGCGCCTTCCCGGTGGTTGCCGGTATCGGCCTGTTCATCCTGATGACCACCTGGAAGCGCGGTCGCCAGCTGCTGGTGGACCGCCTCGACGAGGGTTCACTGCCGCTGCCGCTGTTTATTTCCAGCATCCGCTCGCAGCCGCCGCATCGCGTGCAGGGCACTGCCGTGTTCCTCACCGCTCGTACCGATGCCGTGCCGCACGCGCTGTTGCACAACCTGCTGCACAACCAGGTGCTGCATGAGCAGGTCGTGCTGCTTACCGTGGTCAACGAAGACAGCCCGCGGGTGACCCAGGACCGTCGCTTCGAGGTGGATGCCTACGGCGAAGGCTTCTTCCGCGTGGTACTGCACTTCGGCTTCATGGAAGACCCGGACATCCCGCAGGCGCTCAAACTGTGCCACCTCAACGAGCTGGACTTCAGCCCGATGCGCACGACCTACTTCCTCAGCCGCGAGACGGTGATCCCGTCCAAGCTGATTGGCATGGCGCGTTGGCGCGAGGCGCTGTTCGCCTTCCTGCTGAAGAACGCCAACGGCAACCTGCGCTACTTCAATCTGCCGCTGAACCGGGTGATCGAGCTGGGGACGCAGGTGGAGATCTGAGTTTCCGTTGCATGAAAAAGCGCGCCATCTGGCGCGCTTTTTCTTTGTGGCAGGGGCGGGGCTGGGAGTTCTCTTGTAGGAGCGGGCCATGCCCGCGATCGCGCGCATGGCGCGCTCCTACAGGGTGTGGAGTCCGTCGGAAATCAGGATCGCCCCCCGACCGCCACCACAGGCCCGCGGGGTTTGGCCAAGACGGCCGGAGGGCGATGTTCGCTGAAGGCTCAGCCCTGGCTGGTGCTGCCGCCCCATTCGAGGAAGCGGACCTTGTGGGTCTGGCCTTCGTGATCCTGGTAGACCATGTAGGCAGGCACGATGCCGACCTTGCCGGAGTTGTCGGTGCGGTGCAGAACCTTGTCGACGTCCAGGGACATGCCGTAGTGGTATTCGGTAACCGGCAGCTCGGCGCCGGGGGTCTTGATTGCGTCCTGGGCAAAAGCCATCGGGGCGAGGCTGGAGATGACAGCCGACACGACAGAGGCAAGCTTCATTCTTTATTCCCTCGATAAAACGCTCGGTGAGGGCCCGTTGGGGCCCCTGAATGGGTTTGAAAGCCCCACCGGGGAGCACTGGCATCGATGATGTCTGTCCTGGGGTCCAGACAGGACAGGGGACGATGCTTCAGGCGTCCATCAGGTGGCGGGGCACGGGAGTGATATTCCTCCTCGGGCTGCCCGCCGGGAAATTGATGTGCTTGCTAATGAAAATTGATGGAGGTGATGTGGCGCTCTGTCGCAGGCGTGTCTGCAAAGTGGCGCGCTAGGGCTGCCAGTCGCGCCAGTGCTCGCAGTCACCCCGACAGCGGCCAGGGCAGGCGCAGCCCGTTCGGCTGCGCCCGGTGGCCTTCTCCACGCGCCGGGCGACTTCCTCGTCATCGGCGAAGGGCAGCATGCTGGCCTCCTCGATGCCCCGCTCGCGGTGGGCCCGCAGGCACCAACCGACGCCGAAATACAGCACCAGCAGGCCCGTCAATCCCAGCCAGAGCGTCATCTCAGGCCATCCGCTCGGCGACGCGCATCGCCTCGGGGCGCGCCTGGCGCACCGTGACCCAGGTATTCCAGGCCATCAACAGCATGCCGCTGAGGAACATCAGCCCGCCCGTCATGCGTACCACGAAGCCGGGATGGCTGGCCTGCAGCGCTTCGACGAAGGAGTAGGTAAGCGTGCCGTCGGCGTTCACCGCCCGCCACATCAGGCCCTGGGTGATGCCGTTGACCCACATCGAGGCGATGTAGAGGACCGTGCCGATGGTGGCCAGCCAGAAGTGTGCGTTGATCAGGCCGATGCTGTGCATCTGTTCGCGACCGAAGACCTTGGGGATCAGGTGATAGAGCGAGCCGATGGAAATCATCGCCACCCAGCCCAGCGCGCCGGCATGGACGTGGCCGATGGTCCAGTCAGTGTAGTGAGACAGGGCGTTGACGGTCTTGATCGCCATCATCGGACCTTCGAACGTCGACATGCCGTAGAACGCCAGGGAAACGACGAGGAAGCGCAGGATCGGATCGGTGCGCAACTTATGCCAGGCGCCCGAGAGCGTCATCATGCCGTTGATCATGCCGCCCCAGCTGGGAGCCAGGAGGATCAGCGACATCACCATGCCCAGCGACTGCGCCCAGTCGGGCAGGGCGGTGTAATGCAAGTGGTGCGGGCCGGCCCAGATGTACAGGGTGATCAGCGCCCAGAAGTGCACGATGGACAGCCGGTAGGAATACACCGGGCGCCCGGCCTGCTTGGGCACGAAGTAGTACATCATCCCGAGGAAGCCGGTGGTCAGGAAGAAGCCCACGGCGTTGTGGCCGTACCACCATTGCACCATGGCGTCGGTGGCGCCCGAGTACACCGGGTAGGACTTGAACCAGTCCACCGGAATGGCCAGGTGGTTGATGATGTGCAGCATCGCCGTGACCAGGATGAAGGCGGCGAAGAACCAGTTACCCACATAGATGTGTGAGGTCTTGCGCTTCAGCAGCGTGCCGAAGAACACCACCGCGTAGGCGACCCAGACAATGGCCATCCACACTGCGCCGGTGAACTCGATCTCGGCGTATTCCTTGGTGGTGGTGTAGCCCAGTGGCAGCGTGATCATCATGGTCACGATCAGCGCCTGCCAGCCCCAGAAGGTGAAGGCGGCGAGGCTGTCGGAAAACAGCCGTGTCTGGCAGGTGCGCTGCACCGTGTAGTAGCTGGTGGCGAACAGCGCGCATCCGCCGAAGGCGAAGATCACCAGGCTGGTGTGCAACGGGCGCAGGCGCCCGAAACTGGTCCACGGCAGGTCCAGGTTCAGTTGCGGCCAGACCAGCTGGGAGGCGATCAGTACCCCCATGGCCATGCCGACGACACCCCAGACCACCGTCATGATGGCGAACTGGCGGACCACCTTGTAGTTGTACGCCTGCTCCGTGCTTCTTGTGTTCATGCTCGATTCCCGCTTGTGACAGAACGTCCGGGCGCGCGATGGACGGCAAATCCGGCGCGTTCCGGTGAGCGGGCAATCTAGGTAAACGGTGCGGGAGGAAACAGATTCAGATGGGCCGCCCAAATGCGTATCAGCGGCCCGCCGCGCGGAATCAGGCGATATCCACGCGCCCTGCGAGGAAATGCCGCAGGCGTTCCTGCAGGTAATCCACGGCCTGTTCGTGGGCGAGGTATTCGCTGACCTGCATCAGGCGCCAGTACTGGCCTTCATCGCCGAAACGGATGGCTTCGAACTCGGCCAGTTCCAATCGAGCCACCAGGAACCACGCCCAGGGCGCCGGGCCGTGGGTGGCGGGATAGCGGCGCTGCCATTCAATGCGCTGTTCGTCCAGGCGCAGGGAGAATTCTTCCTCCAGCTCGCGCAGCGCACATTGCGCCGGAGTTTCACCACGCTCGCGGCCGCCACCGGGGAAGTCCCAGCAGCCAGGGTAGGGAATTCCCGGCTTGTCGTCGCGCTTGTAGACCACCAGTTGCCCGGCGTGGAACAGCGCGAGTTTGGCGCCCGTGAAGTCGTCTTCCTGCTGCATGGCATCATTCCCCCTGTAAGTCGACTAGTCTTTCCCGACTGCGGACGGTGCTTTGCCGCCCGCAAGCGCGTATGATGCGCGACCTTTTTTATTCGTTGCATGCCACACCGGGAGGTGCCCAGATGACCGACACGCACGAAAACCTTGAAGAACTTACCCCAGCCCCGTCCGGCGAGAAACTGCAGAAAGTCCTCGCGCGCATGGGCGTCGGCTCGCGCCGCGACGTCGAGGCCTGGATCGAAGAAGGCCGCGTCAAGGTCAACGGCGCCGTGGCGACCCTCGGCCAGCGTGTGGGCGACCGCGATGCCATCGCCGTCGACGACCGCCTGCTCAAGCGCGAGAAGATCGAAGAGCACGTCCGTCGCGTGCTGATCTACAACAAGCCCGAAGGCGAAGTCTGCACCCGCGACGATCCGGAAGGCCGCCCGACCGTGTTCGACCGCCTGCCGCGCCTGCGCAGTGGTCGCTGGATCAACGTCGGTCGCCTGGACATCAACACCACCGGCCTGCTGATGTTCACCACCGACGGTGAACTGGCCAACCGCCTGATGCACCCGTCCTACGAGATGGACCGCGAGTACGCCGTGCGCGTGCGTGGCGAAGTCGACGAAGAGATGATCGAGCGCCTGAAGGCCGGCGTGATGCTCGAAGACGGCCCCGCCAAATTCAGCGACATCCAGGAAGCGCCGGGTGGCGAAGGCTTCAACCACTGGTACCACGTGGTGGTGATGGAAGGCCGTAACCGTGAAGTCCGCCGCCTGTGGGAATCCCAGGGTGTGGTGGTCAGCCGCCTGAAGCGCGTGCGCTTCGGACCAGTGTTCCTGACCTCCGAACTGACCATGGGTCGCTACCGCGAGATGGGCCAGCGCGAGCTGGACATCCTCAGCGAGGAAGTCGGCCTGACGCCGGTCGCCCTGCCCGCGGTCTCTACCAAGACCAAGGAAAAGGTCGAGCGCCAGGAGCGCAAACTCGGCAAGAAGCTGGCGCCCAGCGAGCGTCCGGGCCGTGGCTCGCGTACCCGTACCGAGCGTGTCGAAGGCGAGCGTCCGCAGCGTGCTCCGCGCCCGGCGGCGGGTGAGCGTCCGGCTCGTGGTCCGCGTGACGGCGACGAGCGTCCGGCTCGCGCTCCGCGTGATGCTGGTGACCGCCCGGCCCGTGGCCCGCGCAGCGATTCCGCTGATAGCCGTGCTCCGCGCAAGCCGCGTGACGCTGGTGGCGACCGTCCCGCTCGCGCTCCGCGTGATGCCGGCGACCGCCCGGCCCGTGGCCCGCGTAGCGATTCGGCCGACAGCCGCGCCCCGCGCAAGCCGCGTGACGCTGGTGGTGATCGTCCGGCTCGCGCTCCGCGTGACGGTGCCGATCGTCCGGCCCGTGGTCCGCGCAGCGATGCTGGTGAAGGCCGTGCTCCGCGCAAGGCACCGAGCGACCGTCCGGCACGTGAGAAAGGCGCCCCGCTGGCCGAGCGCCCCGGCAAGCCGGCGCGCAAGCCGATCGCCAAGCGTCGTCCGCAGGCTGCCGGTGACGGCATGCGTCCGGGCTTCAAGCGCTAAGCGACAGCAGTAAATGAAGAAGGACTCCTCGGAGTCCTTTTTTATTGCCCGCGATTTACCAGCTGCAGACCTGTAGGAGCGGGCCATGCCCGCGATCGCGCGCATGGCGCGCTCCTACAGTTCAGCGCCGGCAGGAGGCGTTACCCGTCGAATCAGCTGGCGCAGGCCAACCGGTTGCGGCCGTCGCGCTTGGCTTCGTAGAGCGCGCTGTCGGCCCGGCGCAGCAGGTCGTCCACCGACTCGCCGCCATTGAGCGTCGCGCAGCCCAGGCTGATGGACAGCGGCAAGCGCTTGCCGTCGGCGGCCAGGTTCAGTTCTTCCACGGCAGCGCGCAGCCGTTCGCCGACCTGTACGGCGGCAACGCCGGGGGTGTTGGAGAGCAGTACAAGGAATTCTTCGCCGCCGAAGCGGAACACCATGTCGACGTTGCGCAGGCTGTTCTTCAGTGCCGTGGCCACGGCGCGCAGGGCATCGTCGCCGACGCTGTGGCCGTGCTCGTCGTTGATCTGCTTGAAGTGGTCCAGGTCGAGCATGAGGATCGACAGTGGCAGCAGGTGGCGCCGCGCGACCTCGACCTCGCGGCCCAGGGTCTGGTCCATGGCGATGCGGTTGCCGGTGCCGGTCAGCGCATCACGCAGCGCCGATTGCACGGCGGCGCGATAGAGCAGGGCGTTACGCAGCGGGTAGAGCAGGCAGGCCATCAGCGACTCCAGCTGCGACAGCTCGGCCTCGGAGAAGCGCCGGGTGCGACGGAAGCTGATTTCGCCGAGGTATTCGCTGGCATGGGTCAGGCGGTAGTCGGCGCTGTGCCGGGCCACTTCGCCCAGCTCCAGGCGCAGGTCTGCGCCGGCATGGAAGTAGGCCATGTAATCCACCGGCAGCATCTGCTGGATCTCGCGGAAGAACACCGCCAGGATGCGCTCGGCCTCCAGGCTTACCTGCAATTGCAGGTTCAACTGCTGGCGCAATTCCAGCAGGTCCAACGGACGCCGCGAGAGGGGGCGGGTGTCCTGGCTGGCTGCACGCTGGAGCTTGGCAGCATCGAAATCGATGGTGTTGGACTGCTTGGGAGGAACCATGGCGGTGACCATTTTTACGGCGTTTGCAGGGACAGAGCGATTTCCGTGCCAGGGCGCGGAAAGGCCTGAAAAGACGCCGTATTGACCGACCGACGGTGGCCGGGGTTCCCCAGTGGGGATAGGTTTCGCCAGAAGTCTGGCGAAATAGTGGCACTTTGCCGATGCGGGACGTGAAGCGAAGCCGGAAAATTGGCGGGAGGCGGCGTCGTTGCTGGGCTACAGGTCGACGCCGCTGGTACGCTAGTACCGATTCCGTGAGGTGGAAATCAGTCCTGGGCGTTGAAGGCCTGACCGTTCACGCCTTTGCTGTCCGGACCCATGAGGTACAGGTAGACCGGCATGATCTCTTCGGGCGCCGGGTTGTTGTAGGCGTTCTCGCCCGGATAGGCATGGGCGCGCATGGCGGTGCGGGTGGCGCCGGGGTTGACACTGTTGGCGCGCACGCTGCTGATGTCCTCGCACTCGTCTGCCAGCACCTGCATCAGGCCTTCGGTGGCGAACTTCGACACCGCATAGGCGCCCCAGTAAGCGCGACCCTTGCGGCCGACGCTGCTGGAGGTGAAGACCACCGAGGCATCCTCGGAGAGCTTGAGCAGCGGCAGCAGGGTGTGGGTGAGGCTGAACATGGCGTTGACGTTCACCTGCATGACGCGGGTGAAGTTGTCGGTGGAAATCTGCTCGATGGGCGAGCGCAGGCCGAGGATCGAAGCGTTGTGCAGCAGGCCGTCGATCTTGCCGAACTCTTTCTCGATCATGGCCGCCAGCTCGTCGTACTGGTGCGGCAGGGTGGTTTCCAGGTTCAGCGGGATCACCACCGGTTCCGGATGGCCGGCGGCAACGATCAGGTCATAGACCTCGTTGAGGAAGTCCTCGGTCTTGCCCAGCAGCAGCACAGTAGCGCCGTGTGCGGCGAAGGCGAGCGAGGCGGCACGGCCGATACCGCGGCCGGCGCCGGTCACCAGGATCACGCGGCCCTTGAGCAGGTCGGGGCGGGCGGAATAGTCGAACATGGTTTCTCCTTGGCGGAGCCTGTCAGCGCGAAGGGCTCCGAGGGATTCGGCTCAGCAGGAGCAGAGGGCGCGGTCGAGGATGGCGAGCAGGTCCAGTGGCGCATCGACAATGACGTCGGCGCCCCAGTGCGCGGGGTTGTCGTCCGGGTGGATATAGCCGTAGCGCACCGCTGCGGTCTTGGTCCCGGCGGCACGGCCGGACTCGATGTCGCGCAGGTCGTCACCGATGAACAGCACTTCGGACGGATCGACCTTCAGCTGGCTGCAGGCCAGCAGGAGCATTTCCGGGTCCGGCTTGCTGTTCTTCACGTGATCCGGGCAGACCAGCACCTTCGAGCGCTCGGCCAGGCCCAGCTGTTCCATGATCGGCGCGGCGAAGCGCACCGGCTTGTTGGTCACCACACCCCAGATCAGGCGCGAGCGTTCGATGCTTTCCAGCAGCTCCGGCATGCCGTCGTAGGGGCGGGTCAGAACGGCGCAATGCTCCTGGTAGCGATCGAGGAACTCCTGGCGCAGGGTCTCGAAGCCGGGGGCTTCGGGGTCCATGTCGAAGGTCGCGGCAACCATGGCGCGGGCGCCGCCGGAGACGACGTCCTGGATGCGCTGGTCATCGATCGGCGCTCGGCCGTGGGCGGCAAGCATCGCCTGGCACACGGCGATGAAGTCCGGCGCGGTATCGAGCAGCGTGCCGTCCATGTCGAAGAGAACCGCTCTGAGCATGCGACTCACTCCTCGCGCAGGGTCTGGATCATGTAGTTGACGTCAACGTCGTTGGCCAGCTTGTAGTGCTTGGTCAGCGGGTTGTAGGTCAGGCCGATGATGTCCTTGACCGCCAGGCCCGCGTCACGCGACCAGGCGCCCAGCTCGGAGGGGCGGATGAACTTCTTGAAGTCGTGGGTGCCGCGCGGCAGCAGGCGCATCACGTATTCCGCACCGACGATGGCGAACAGGTAGGCCTTCGGATTGCGGTTGATGGTGGAGAAGAACACCTGGCCGCCGGGCTTGACCATCCTGTAACAGGCGCGGATGACCGAGGCCGGGTCCGGTACGTGCTCGAGCATCTCCAGGCAGGTCACTACGTCGAACTGCTCGGGCATCTCTTCGGCCAGCTCTTCGGCGGTGATGCGGCGGTATTCCACCGGCACGCCGGATTCCAGCTGATGCAACTGGGCGACCGCCAGGGGCGCTTCGCCCATGTCGATACCGGTCACGGTGGCGCCGCGCTGGGCCATGGCTTCGCTGAGGATGCCGCCACCGCAGCCGACGTCGAGCACCTTCTTGCCGGCGAGGCTGACGCGCTCGTCGATCCAGTTGACCCGCAGCGGGTTGATGTCGTGCAGGGGCTTGAACTCGGCTTTCGCGGTCCCACCAGCGGTGGGCGAGGGCCTCGAATTTGGCGATCTCGGCGTGGTCGACGTTGCTCATGGTGTCCCTATTGATCAAAAAGCTGGAAACGAAGGCTGACTATGATGCCAGCTTCGCTCAATGGATGGGGCGCGGCATGACAGATTGTCGCAGCGGCGCGAACTTAATGGGGTCTGCCGTGGTGGTGGGGGTATCGGCACTGGGCGTGACCCTCTCCCCAGCCCTGGCTGCGCGCCCCGCTCCGAAGGGAGAGGGAGTTGTCCTCTGCAATGTTCAGGTTGGGTGTTCTTCCTGGTGTATCAGGAGCACTCGATATTCTCGATTAGCGCCGAACAGTACCCTCTCCCTTCAGGGAGAGGGCGCTTTCAGGCTCGGTAGGCGGTCAGTCGCCAGCGATCTTGCGGCCCCACTCGCCAGCCACGGCAATCAGGCGCTCTTCGTCCAGGCGGGTGAGCTTGCCGTTGTCCAGCAGTTGCTTGCCACCGACCCAGACGTGGCACACGCAGTCGCGGCCGCTGGCGTAGATGACCTGTGAAACCGGCTCGTATACCGGCTGCTGGGCCAGTCCGGAGAGGTCGAAGGCGGTGATGTCGGCGGACTTGCCCAGCTCCAGGCTGCCGGTTTCCTGCTCCATGCCCAGCGCACGGGCGCCGTTCAGGGTGGCCATGCGCAGGGCGCGGTGAGCGTCCAGGGCGGTGGCCTGGCCGGCGACAGCCTTGGCCAGCAGGGCGGCGGTACGGGTTTCGCCGAGCAGGTCGAGGTCGTTGTTGCTGGCCGCGCCGTCGGTGCCGATGGCGACATTGACGCCGGCCTGCCACAGCCGTTCCACCGGACAGAAACCGCTGGCCAGCTTGAGGTTGGATTCCGGGCAATGCACCACCGAGCTGTTGGTTTCCACCAGCATGGCCAGGTCCTCGTCGTTCACCTGGGTCATGTGCACGGCCTGGAAGCGCGGGCCGAGCAGGCCGAGTCGGTGCAGGCGGGCCAGCGGTCGCTCGCTATTCTTTTCCAGTGCCTGCTGGACCTCGAAGGCGGTCTCGTGGACGTGCATGTGGATGCCGACGTCCAGTTCCTCGGCGAGCATCAGGATGGTTTCCAGCTTGTCGTCGCTGACCGTGTAGGGCGCATGCGGGCCGAAAGCGACCTTGATGCGCGGGTGGTGCTTGAGGTCGTCGCGCAGCGCCAGGCCCTGGCGGATCGCTTCGTCGGCGTCACGGGCGCCGGGGATAGGGAAGTCCAGCACCGGCACGCTGATCTGCGCGCGCACGCCGGCCTTGTGCACCACCTCGCAGGCGACCTGCGGAAAGAAGTACATGTCCGAGAAGCAGGTGATGCCGCCCTTGAGTTGCTCGGCGATGGCCAGCTCGGTGCCGTCACGGACGAAGTCCTCGCTGACCCACTTGGATTCCGCCGGCCAGATGTGTTCCTGCAGCCAGGTCATCAGCGCCAGGTCGTCCGCCAGGCCGCGGAACAGACTCATCGCCGCATGGCCGTGGGCATTGATCAGGCCAGGGGAGAGCAGCATGCCCGGCAGCTCGCGGGTTTCCGTGGCCGGATGGCGCAGCGCCTCGGCGCGCGGGGCGAGCAGGGCGATGCGGCCGTCGCGGATGCCCAGGCCGTGATCGCGCAGGACCACGCCGGCGGGCTCGACGGGGACGATCCAGGTGGGGAAGAGCAGCAGGTCGAGCGGGACTTTTTCGGTCGGCATGAAGCGCATCCTGGGCGCGTGGATAAAGGCGCCGAGTATAGCCGAGCGCCAGGGCTTCAGGCTCGGTATACTCCGCCGTTTCCCGGTGTTTCCGGGGTGATTTCCGTGGCGCCGGAGCGGCCCGCGATTCCATTCGAATGAAGAGGTGTTCCATGCGTGAGCGACTGTTGGCGGCCGAACGGGTTACGGCCATTGATTGGCGCAAGGGCACACTCCGTCTGCTGGACCAGCGCTTGTTGCCGCTGGAGGAAACCTGGCTGTCCTACGAGACCGCCGAAGGCGTAGCCGACGCCATTCGCCAGATGATCGTGCGCGGTGCGCCGGCCATTGGCATCGCTGCCGCCTACGGCCTGGTGCTGGGCCTGCGCGCCCGCGTAGCTGCCGGCGGTGATTGGCGCGCGGCGCTGGAAGACGACTTCACCGTGCTGGCGGAGTCGCGTCCGACCGCGGTCAATCTGTTCTGGGCGCTGAACCGCATGCGCGATCGCCTGGAGCGCCTGAAGCCCGGTGAAGACCCGCTGCCGCTGCTGGAAGCCGAGGCCGTGGCGATCCACGAGAGCGACCGCGAGGCGAACCTGACCATGGCCCAGTTGGGCGTGGATCTGATCCGCAAGCACCATGGCGGCCCGCAGAAGATCCTCACTCACTGCAACACCGGCGCTCTGGCCACCGGCGGCTTCGGTACCGCGCTGGGTGTGCTGCGCGCGGCACATCTGGAAGGGCTGATCGAGCGCGTCTACGCCGACGAGACCCGCCCCTGGCTGCAGGGGGCTCGCCTGACCGCCTGGGAGCTGGCCAACGAAGGTGTGCCGGTCACCCTGAACGTGGATGCCGCCGCTGCGCACCTGATGAAGACCGAGAGCATCACCTGGGTCATCGTCGGCGCCGACCGCATCACCGCCAATGGCGACGTCGCCAACAAGATCGGCACCTACCAGTTGGCGGTCACCGCCATGCACCACGGCGTGCGCTTCATGGTGGTGGCACCCAGTTCGACCATCGACATGGGGCTGGAGAGCGGCGAGGACATCCCGATCGAGGAGCGCGACGGTCGCGAACTCCTGGAAATCGGTGGTAAACGTGTCGCGGCTGACGTCGATGCCTACAACCCGGTGTTCGATGTGACTCCGGCGGACCTGATCGATGCCATTGTGACCGAGCGCGGCGTTGTCGAACGCCCTGACGCCGAGCGCATGGCCCAGCTGATGAGTCGCAAGCGCCTGCACTGACGGGGCCTGCGGCAATTCATCGAGGGGCTTGGGTGAGGGTAGGGTTTGACCCTGGCTTGTGGTAAGCTCCGACGGTTCTTGATGGGGCATTTTTTCGCCCCCCACAGCATCGCGGATCAACGGCCAAGTCGTTGATTTGTAGAGAGTCGGTGGCGCTTTGATGGCGCGACCGCGCTCCGCCGGGCTCAGGACGGGCTTGGCGGAGTCCCATTTGAAAAAGGAACCAGGCTTCTCATGGGCGAACTGGCCAAAGAAATCCTCCCGGTCAACATCGAAGACGAACTCCGACAGTCCTACCTCGATTACGCCATGAGCGTGATCGTCGGTCGTGCCCTGCCCGATGCGCGCGACGGCTTGAAGCCCGTGCATCGTCGCGTCCTGTACGCCATGAGCGAACTGGGCAACGACTGGAACAAGCCCTACAAGAAGTCCGCCCGTGTGGTCGGCGACGTCATCGGTAAGTACCACCCGCACGGCGACACCGCGGTGTACGACACCATCGTCCGCATGGCCCAGCCGTTCTCGCTGCGTTACATGCTGGTCGACGGCCAGGGCAACTTCGGTTCGGTGGACGGCGACAACGCCGCAGCCATGCGATACACCGAAGTGCGCATGTCCAAGCTCGCCCATGAGCTGCTGGCGGACCTGGACAAGGAAACCGTCGACTGGGTGCCCAACTACGACGGCACCGAGCAGATCCCGGCGGTCATGCCGACCAAGATCCCGAACCTGCTGGTCAACGGTTCCAGCGGTATCGCCGTGGGCATGGCGACCAACATCCCGCCGCACAACCTCACCGAGGTGATTGACGGCTGTCTGGCGCTGATGGACAACCCCGAGCTGTCCATCGACGACCTGATGCAGTACATCCCCGGCCCGGACTTCCCGACCGCGGGCATCATCAACGGCCGTGCGGGCATCATCGAGGCCTATCGCACCGGTCGTGGCCGCGTCTATATCCGTGCCCGCGCCACCATCGAGGACATGGAAAAGGGCGGCAACCGCCAGCAGATCATCATCACCGAGCTGCCCTACCAGCTGAACAAGGCTCGCCTGATCGAGAAGATCGCCGAGCTGGTGAAAGAGAAGAAGATCGAAGGCATCACCGAGCTGCGCGACGAGTCCGACAAGGACGGCATGCGCGTGGTCATCGAGCTGCGCCGCGGCGAAGTGGGCGAGGTCGTGCTGAACAACCTCTACGCCCAGACCCAGCTGCAGAGCGTCTTCGGTATCAACGTGGTGGCCCTGGTCGACGGCCAGCCGCGCACGATGAACCTCAAGGACATGCTCGAAGTCTTCATCCGCCACCGCCGTGAAGTGGTGACCCGTCGGACCGTCTACGAGCTGCGCAAGGCCCGCGAACGCGGCCACATCCTCGAAGGCCAGGCGGTCGCGCTGTCGAACATCGATCCGGTGATCGAACTGATCAAGACCTCGCCGACCCCGGCCGAGGCCAAGGAACGCCTGATTTCCACCGGCTGGGAATCCAGCGCCGTGGAAGCCATGGTCGAGCGCGCCGGTGCCGATGCCTGCCGTCCGGAAGACCTGGACCCGCAGTACGGCCTGCGTGACGGCAAGTACTTCCTGTCGCCGGAACAGGCCCAGGCCATCCTGGAACTGCGCCTGCACCGCCTGACCGGCCTGGAGCACGAGAAGCTCCTGTCCGAGTACCAGGAAATCCTCACCCTGATCGGCGAGCTGATCCGCATCCTGACCAACCCCGAGCGCCTGATGGAAGTCATCCGCGAGGAGCTGGAGAAGGTCAAGGCCGAGTTCGGCGACGCCCGCCGCACCGAGATCGTCGCGTCGCAGATGGACCTGACCATCGCCGACCTGATCACCGAAGAAGAACGCGTGGTGACCATCTCCCACGGTGGCTACGCCAAGTCCCAGCCGCTGGCCGCCTACGAGGCCCAGCGTCGCGGTGGCAAGGGCAAGTCCGCCAGTGGCGTGAAGGACGAGGACTACATCGAACACCTGCTGGTCGCCAACAGCCACGCCACCCTCCTGCTGTTCTCCAGCAAGGGCAAGGTTTACTGGCTGCGCACCTTCGAGATTCCGGAAGCTTCGCGTACCGCCCGTGGTCGTCCGCTGGTGAACCTGCTGCCGCTGGATGAAGGCGAGCGCATCACCGCGATGTTGCAGATCGACCTGGAAGCCGTGCGCGCCCAGTTTGCCGGTGATGACAACGATGACGACGACGTGGTTGCCGAGCAGGTCGCCGAAGTAGTGGAAGCCGAAGAGGCCGAAGAGGGCGACGACGCCGACTTCAGCCAGGACGAGCCGACCGGCGCGTACATCTTCATGGCCACCATGAAAGGCACCGTGAAGAAGACCCCGCTGATCCAGTTCACCAAGCCGCGTTCCAATGGCCTGATCGCCCTGAAGCTGGAAGAGGGCGACTCGCTGATCGCCGCCGCCATCACCGACGGTTCGAAGGACGTGATGATGTTCTCCGACGCCGGCAAGGTGATCCGCTTCAAGGAAAGCAAGGTGCGCATCATGGGCCGTAACGCCCGTGGCGTGCGTGGCATGCGCCTGGCCGAAGGCCAGCGCATCATTTCCATGCTGATCCCCGAGTGCCGCGAAGCGCAAATCCTCAGCGCCTCCGAGCGTGGCTACGGCAAGCGCACCCCGTTGGCCGACTACCCGCGTCGCGGTCGTGGTGGCCAGGGCGTGATCGCCATGGTGATCAACGAGCGTAACGGCAACCTGGTAGGCGCCGTGCAGGTGCTGGACGGCGAGGAGATCATGCTGATTTCCGACCAGGGCACCCTGGTGCGTACCCGTGTCGACGAAGTCCGTGGCGCTGGCCGTAACACCCAGGGCGTGATCCTCATCAAGCTCGCCGCCGACGAGACCGTCGTGGGCCTGGAGCGGGTGCAGGAGCCGACCGTGGTGGACGACGAAGACGACGTCATCGACGGCGAGATCGTCGAGGGCGAAGTGTCGCAAGAGAACCCAGAAGCAGGCGAAGCTGCGGCTGAAGAAGCCCCGCAGGCCAGCGAAGACTGATAGCGAGAGTGGATGTGAGCAAGCGAGCCTTTAACTTCTGCGCCGGTCCCGCGGCGCTTCCCACCGAGGTGCTGGAGCGCGCCCGCGCCGAGCTGCTGGATTGGCAAGGCAAGGGCCTGTCGGTCATGGAGATGAGCCACCGTAGCGACGACTACGTGGCCATCGCCGAGAAGGCCGAGCAGGACCTGCGCGACCTGATGGGCGTGCCGTCGAACTACAAGGTGCTGTTCCTGCAGGGCGGCGCCAGCCAGCAGTTCGCCGAGATCCCGCTGAACCTGCTGCCCGAAGACGGCGTGGCGGACTACGTGGAAACCGGCATCTGGTCGAAGAAGGCCATCGAAGAGGCTCGCCGCTACGGCAACGTCAACGTGGTTGCCAGCGCATCCAAGTACGACTACTTCGCCATTCCCGGCCAGAACGAGTGGAACCTGTCCAAGGACGCCGCCTATCTGCACTACGCGTCCAACGAAACCATCGGCGGCCTGGAGTTCGACTGGATTCCGGAAGTCGGCGACGTCCCGCTGGTGGTGGACATGTCCTCGGACATCCTCTCCCGTCCGACCGACGTCTCGAAGTTCGGCCTGATTTACGCTGGCGCGCAGAAGAACATCGGCCCGTCCGGCCTGGTGGTGGTCATCGTTCGCGAAGACCTGCTGGGCCGCGCTCGCAGCATCTGCCCGACCATGCTCAACTACAAGGTCGCCGCTGATAACGGCTCCATGTACAACACCCCGGCGACCTATTCCTGGTACCTCTCTGGTCTGGTCTTCGAGTGGCTGAAGGAGCAGGGCGGCGTCGACGCCATGGAGCAGCGCAACCGCGCCAAGAAGACATGCTGTACGGCTTCATCGACAACAGCGACTTCTACACCAACCCGATCCAGCCCAGCGCCCGCTCCTGGATGAACGTGCCGTTCCGCCTGGCCGACGAGAAGCTCGACAAGGCCTTCCTCGAAGGTGCCGATGCGCGCGGTCTGCTCAACCTGAAGGGCCACCGTTCGGTGGGCGGCATGCGTGCCTCCATCTATAACGCCCTGGGCCTGGATGCCATCGAAGCCCTGGTTGGCTACATGGCCGAGTTCGAGAAGGAGCACGGCTGATGAGCGACGCTGACCAGCTCAAGGCTTTGCGCGTACGCATCGACAGCCTCGACGAGAAGATCCTCGAGCTGATCAGCGAACGTGCCGGCTGCGCCACCGATGTGGCGCGGGTGAAGATGGCGGCCCTGCCCGAAGGCGAGAAGCCGGTGTTCTACCGGCCCGAGCGCGAGGCTTGGGTGCTCAAGCACATCATGGAGCTGAACAAGGGCCCGCTGGACAACGAGGAAGTCGCTCGTCTGTTCCGCGAGATCATGTCCTCCTGCCTCGCCCTGGAGCAGCCACTGAAAGTGGCCTACCCTCGGCCCGGAAGGCACCTTCACCCAGGCCGCAGCGCTCAAGCACTTCGGTCACGCGGTGATCAGCACGCCGATGGCGGCGATCGACGAAGTGTTCCGCGAAGTCGCTGCCGGTGCGGTGAACTTCGGCGTAGTGCCGGTGGAAAACTCCACCGAGGGCGCGGTCAACCACACCCTCGACAGTTTCCTCGAGCACGACATGGTGATCTGCGGCGAAGTCGAGCTGCGTATTCACCACCACCTGCTGGTGGGCGAGAACACCAAGACCAGCAACATCACCCGTATCTATTCTCATGCCCAGTCCCTGGCCCAGTGCCGCAAGTGGCTGGACGCGCACTACCCGAATGTCGAGCGTGTGGCGGTCTCCAGTAACGCCGACGCCGCCAAGCGGGTGAAAAGCGAGTGGAACAGCGCGGCGATTGCCGGCGACATGGCGGCCAGCCTGTACGGCCTGGACAAGTTGCACGAGAAGATCGAGGACCGCCCGGACAACTCCACGCGCTTCCTCATGATCGGCAACCAGGAAGTGCCGCCCACCGGCGACGACAAGACTTCCATCATCGTCTCGATGCGCAACAAGCCGGGTGCTCTGCACGAGCTGCTGGTGCCGTTCCACAACAACGGCATCGACCTGACCCGTATCGAGACCCGCCCCTCGCGCAGCGGCAAGTGGACCTATGTGTTCTTCATCGACTTCATCGGCCACCACAAGGACCCGCTGATCAAGGACGTGCTGGAGAAGATCAATAGCGAAGCCGTTGCTCTGAAGGTGCTGGGTTCCTACCCGAAGGCCGTGCTTTGACATGGAGCGAAACGCCCATCGGCGGTCGCAGAGGGTCGATTGTGCAGGGCGCGCAAGGCTGATGGCTCAGCGCCCCGGCATGGTCTGGCTGACAGGGCTGAGTGGTTCCGGCAAGTCGACGCTGGCCGATGCCCTCGAGCAGCGACTGCATGCCGCCGGGCGGCATACCTACCTGCTGGATGGCGACAGCCTCCGTCAGGGGCTGAATCGGGATCTGGGGTTCGGTGCCGAAGACCGCAGCGAAAATATTCGCCGGGTTGGCGAGGTGGGAGCGCTGATGGTGGATGCCGGGCTTATCACCATCGCCGCATTCATCTCACCGTTCCGCGCGGACCGTGATCGAGTCCGCAAGCTGTTGCCGGAGCGCTTTGTCGAAGTTCATGTCTCCACGCCACTGCAAGTGTGCGAGGAGCGCGATCCCAAAGGGCTCTACCGCAAGGCGCGAGCCGGTGAACTCAAGGAGTTCACGGGTATCGACTCTCCCTTTGAGGCGCCGCTGGCCGCCGAGGTGAGCATCGATACCTCCGTGCTGTCGGTAGAGGAATCTGTTGACCGTATCTGCGATTACATGGCTGCCGCCGGTTACCTCGGGTAGATCTGAGTGGCCCCAGTCGAGAGAGATGTTCATGAGCTGTGATTTCCTTGCCCTGGCCCAGCCGGGCGTGCAGAAACTTTCCCCCTACGTGCCCGGCAAGCCGGTCGATGAGCTGGCCCGCGAGCTGAAGCTCGACCCCGCCGGCATCGTCAAGCTGGCCAGCAACGAGAACCCGCTGGGCCCGAGCCCGAAGGTCCTCGAGGCCATCCGTGCCGAACTGGCCGAACTGACCCGCTATCCCGACGGCAATGGTTTCGAGCTGAAAAGTCGTCTGGCCGCGCGCTGCAGCGTCGATACTGCGCAGGTCACCCTGGGCAACGGCTCCAACGACATCCTCGACCTGGTTGCCCGTGCCTATCTGGCTCCTGGCCTGAATGCCGTGTTCAGCCAGTACGCCTTTGCCGTCTATCCGATCTCCACCCAGGCCGTCGGCGCCCAGGGCAAGGTCGTGCCGGCCAAGGACTGGGGTCATGACCTGGAAGCCATGCTGGCGGCCATTGACGCCAATACTCGCGTGGTCTTCATCGCCAACCCGAACAACCCTACCGGTACCTGGTTCGGCCCGGACGCGCTGGAGCGCTTCCTGTCGCAAGTCCCGGAAAACGTCCTGGTGGTACTCGACGAGGCCTACATCGAGTACGCCGAAGGCGAGGAACTGCCGGACGGCCTGAAGTACCTGGCCCGCTACCCGAACCTGCTGGTCTCGCGCACCTTCTCCAAGGCCTACGGCCTGGCGTCGTTGCGTGTCGGCTACGCGATCTCCTCGGCGCAGGTTGCCGACGTACTCAACCGCGTACGCCAGCCATTCAACGTCAACAGCCTGGCTCTGGCTGCCGCCTGCGCCGCGCTGGACGACGCGCAGTACCTGGCTGAAGGCAAGCGCATCAACGACGAAGGCATGGCCCAGCTGGAAAGTGGCCTGCGTGCACTGGACCTGCAGTGGATTCCTTCCAAGGGCAACTTCATTGCCGTGGACCTCAAGCGTGATGCCGGCCCGATCTACCAGGCCCTGCTTGCCGAGGGCGTGATCGTCCGTCCGGTGGGCGGATACGGCATGCCGCAGCACCTGCGTATCTCCATCGGCCTGCCGGCCGAGAACGCCCGCTTCCTCGACGCGCTGGCCAAGGTGCTTGCCCGTGCCTGATGTCCAGCCACGCAAGCTGCATCGTCTGGTGGTGGTGGGGCTCGGCCTGATCGGCGGCTCCTTCGCCAAGGGCATCCGCGAGAAGGGGGTGTTCGAGGAAGTGGTCGGCGTCGACCGTGACCCGGAAACCCGCCGTCTGGCGGTGGAGCTGGGCGTGGTCGATCGTTGCGAGGATAGTCTCGCCGTCGGTTGCCGCGACGCCGACGTGATCCAGCTCGCCGTGCCGATCCTGGCCATGGAGAAGGTCCTCGGAGAGCTCGCCACCCTCGACATCGGCAGTGCGATTCTCACTGACGTGGGCAGCGCCAAGGGCAACGTGGTGCGCGCCGCCAAAGCGGTATTCGGCGGCATGCCGGCGCGCTTCGTCCCTGGCCATCCAATCGCCGGTTCCGAGCAGAGCGGGGTGGAGGCGGCCAACGCAAAACTGTTCCGCCGTCATAAAGTTATCCTCACTCCGCTGGATAATGCCGACGCAGACGCGATCCAGTGCGTCGAGAGCCTCTGGCGCGAACTGGGCGCGGATGTCGAGCAGATGGCCGTCGAGCACCACGACGAAGTCCTTGCCGCCACCAGCCACCTGCCGCACCTGCTGGCCTTCACGTTGGTCGACTCGCTGGCCAAACGCAGCGAGAATCTGGAAATCTTCCGCTATGCCGCTGGCGGCTTCCGTGACTTCACGCGGATCGCCGGCAGCGACCCGGTGATGTGGCACGACATCTTCCTCGCCAACCGCGAGGCGGTGCTGCGCATCCTCGATGTATTCCGTGACGACCTCGACGACCTGCGCGAGGCCGTCGATCAAGGGGACGGGCAACAACTGATGGGCGTCTTCACCCGCGCCCGGGTTGCCCGCGAGCATTTCAGCAAAATCCTGGCCCGCCGGGCCTATGTGGACGCCATGCACAACAATGACCTGATTTTCCTGGCCCAGCCGGGTGGCCGCCTCTCCGGGCGCGTACGCGTACCGGGCGACAAGTCCATTTCCCATCGCTCGATCATGCTCGGCTCGCTGGCCGAAGGCACGACCGAGGTGCAAGGCTTCCTCGAGGGTGAAGACGCCCTCGCCACCATCCAGGCGTTCCGCGACATGGGTGTGGTCATCGAAGGCCCGCACCATGGCCGAGTGACCGTTCACGGTGTTGGCCTGCACGGCCTGAAGACCCCGCCCGGCCCGATCTACCTGGGCAACTCCGGCACCTCCATGCGCCTGCTCAGCGGCCTGCTCGCTGCCCAGCCATTCGACACCACGCTGACTGGCGACGCCTCGTTGTCCAAGCGCCCGATGAACCGCGTCGCCAAGCCGCTGCGCGAAATGGGCGCGGTGATCGAGACCGGCCCCGAAGGCCGTCCGCCGCTGACCATCCGTGGTGGCCAGAAACTCACCGGCATGCACTACGACATGCCGATGGCCAGCGCCCAGGTGAAGTCCTGCCTGCTGCTTGCCGGCCTTTATGCTGCCGGAGAAACCTCCACCACCGAGCCGGCCCCGACTCGCGACCATACCGAACGCATGCTGCGCGGCTTCGGCTACCCGGTCGACGTCGAAGGCGCCACTGCTCGCGTCGAGTCCGGCCACAAGCTCACCGCTACGTCCATCGAAGTCCCGGCCGACATTTCCTCGGCGGCCTTCTTCCTGGTCGCCGCGAGCATCGCAGAAGGTTCGGACCTGACTCTGGAGCACGTCGGCATCAACCCGACCCGTACCGGCGTCATCGACATCCTCAAGCTCATGGGCGCCGACATCACCCTGGAAAACCAGCGTGAAGTGGGCGGCGAGCCGGTTGCCGACATTCGCGTGCGTTCGGCGCAGCTGAAAGGCATCGATATCCCTGAAGACCTGGTGCCGCTGGCCATCGACGAGTTCCCGGTGCTCTTCGTCGCTGCCGCCAACGCCGAAGGCCGCACCGTCCTGCGCGGCGCGGAAGAGCTGCGCGTGAAGGAGTCCGACCGTATCCAGGTCATGGCCGACGGCCTGCTGGCCCTGGGCGTGAAGTGCGAGCCGACCCCGGACGGTATCATCATCGACGGCGGCAGCTATGGCGGTGGCGAAGTCTGGAGCCACGGCGACCACCGTATCGCCATGTCCTTCAGCGTGGCTTCCCTGCGTGCCGGCGCGCCGATCCGTATCCACGACTGCGCCAACGTCGCGACTTCTTTCCCGAACTTCCTCGGGCTCGCGTCGGGCGCTGGTATTCGCGTCGCCGAGGAGAAGAACTGATGAACGGCGAATGGCCGGTCCTCGCCATCGACGGCCCCAGCGGCTCGGGCAAGGGCACCGTTGCCGGTCTGCTGGCCAAGCGCCTGGGCTGGAATCTGCTGGACTCCGGTGCGCTGTATCGCCTGCTGGCGTTCGCTGCCGGTAACCACGGCATCGACCTGACCAACGAGGAAGCCCTCAAGGTCCTGGCTGCGCACCTGGACGTACAGTTCACCCACGCCAAGGGCGGGCAGGGCCAGCACATCATCCTCGAAGGCGAAGACGTCACTGATGTCATCCGCACCGAGCAGGTGGGTGCCGGCGCCTCGCAGGTCGCCGCGCTGCCGGCTGTCCGCGATGCCCTGCTGCAACGCCAGCGCGCCTTCCTTGAAGCGCCGGGCCTGGTAGCCGACGGTCGTGACATGGGCACAGTGGTCTTCCCCAGTGCTCCGCTGAAGATATTCCTCACCGCTTCCGCCGAGGAGCGCGCCCGTCGCCGCTATCTGCAACTCAAGGGCAAGGGCATCGACAGCGACCAGGCGCAACTGGCCGAAGAGATCAGTGCCCGCGACGAGCGCGACAGCCAGCGTGCGGTCGCTCCGCTCAAGCCCGCCGAAGGCGCCATCCTGGTGGACTCCACCTCGATGAGCATCGACGAAGTGGTGGACAGCATCCTCGCCGAGGTTTCGCGCCTGGGCCTGGCTGACTGATCGTTTGGCGGATGAAAGTCCCCGGCTATGCCGGGGATTTTTCTTTTCGGGAAAAGACGTCGGAGGGCTGTTCCGCAGGAGGGATCTGACGGGCGGCTCTACCAAATTCCGAGGCTGGGCGAAAATAAAGGAATGAGGCTGGCGTCGCGAAGGGCGCTGGAAGGCAGGGTCGCCGATTGACGCAGTCGGTATCCATTGCTACCATTCCAGACCTTGTATCGGGAGGGTTTCGCCCATATTGAGCGAAACGTTCCCTTAAAATCTGAATGTGGAGCATCCGTTTCGGCGGGTGCAACAGGGGGCCGGCAGGATACCAGTCTTGATCCTGCTGGCTTCTTTTTCATCACTTGACCGTGTTCGCTGGTGGCGCGGAATCGGGCTTACAAGCCTTTGACTACAGGTATAGACATGAGCGAAAGCTTCGCAGAACTCTTTGAAGAAAGTCTGAAATCCCTCGACATGCAGCCGGGTGCGATCATCACCGGCATCGTGGTCGACATCGATGGTGACTGGGTCACCGTCCATGCCGGTCTGAAATCCGAGGGCGTCATCCCGGTCGAGCAGTTCTACAACGAACAGGGCGAGCTGACCATCAATGTGGGTGACGAAGTCCACGTTGCGCTGGACGCGGTAGAAGATGGCTTTGGTGAAACCAAGCTGTCCCGCGAAAAAGCCAAGCGTGCCGAGAGCTGGATCGTTCTGGAAGCTGCTTTCTCTGCCGACGAAGTGGTCAAAGGCGTCATCAACGGCAAGGTCAAGGGTGGCTTCACCGTTGACGTCAACGGCATCCGTGCGTTCCTGCCGGGTTCGCTGGTCGACGTGCGTCCGGTGCGTGACACCACTCACCTGGAAGGCAAAGAGCTCGAGTTCAAGGTCATCAAGCTGGACCAGAAGCGCAACAACGTTGTCGTTTCCCGCCGCAGCGTGCTGGAAGCCGAGAACAGCGCCGAGCGCGAAGCTCTGCTGGAATCCCTGCAGGAAGGCCAGCAGGTCAAAGGTATCGTCAAGAACCTCACCGACTACGGTGCGTTCGTTGACCTGGGCGGCGTCGATGGTCTGCTGCACATCACCGACATGGCCTGGAAGCGTATCAAGCATCCGTCGGAAATCGTCAACGTTGGCGACGAGATCGATGTCAAGGTTCTGAAGTTCGACCGCGAGCGCAACCGCGTATCCCTGGGCCTGAAGCAACTGGGCGAAGACCCATGGGTTGCCATCAAAGCCCGTTACCCGGAAGGCACCCGCGTGACCGCGCGCGTCACCAACCTCACCGACTACGGCTGCTTCGCCGAGCTGGAAGAGGGCGTGGAAGGCCTGGTACACGTCTCCGAAATGGACTGGACCAACAAGAACATCCACCCGTCGAAAGTCGTTCAGGTTGGCGACGAAGTGGAAGTTCAGGTTCTGGACATCGACGAAGAGCGTCGTCGTATCTCCCTGGGCATCAAGCAGTGCAAGTCCAACCCGTGGGAAGACTTCTCTGGCCGCTTCAACAAGGGCGACAAGATCTCCGGCACCATCAAGTCGATCACCGATTTCGGTATCTTCATCGGCCTGGAAGGCGGCATCGACGGTCTGGTTCACCTGTCCGACATCTCCTGGAACGAAGTTGGCGAAGAAGCCGTTCGCCGCTTCAAGAAGGGCGACGAGCTGGAAACCGTCATCCTCTCCGTTGATCCGGAGCGTGAGCGCATCTCCCTGGGCATCAAGCAGCTGGAAGACGATCCGTTCTCCAACTACGCCTCGCTCAACGAGAAAGGCACCATCGTTCGCGGCACCGTGAAGGAAGTTGACGCCAAAGGCGCTGTCATCAGCCTGGGCGGCGAAATCGAAGGCGTTCTGAAGGCCTCCGAAATCAGCCGTGACCGCGTTGAAGACGCTCGCAACGTTCTGAAAGAAGGCGAAGAAGTCGAAGCCAAGATCATCAGCATCGACCGTAAGAGCCGCGTCATCTCCCTCTCCATCAAGTCCAAGGACGTTGATGACGAGAAAGATGCGATGAAAGAACTGCGCACCAAGCAAGACGTAGAAAACACTGGTCCGACCACCATCGGTGATCTGATCCGTGCTCAGATGGAGAACCAGGGCTAATCCCTGATTCACCATCCAAGGAAAAGGGCGACTTCGGTCGCCCTTTTTCGTTTCTGCCTTTCACAGGGCGCGGGCGCGCAGCGCTTTTCCTACGCTGAGACTGACGCTATGTTGCCTGCCCCGTTCCGGTCGCCTTTTCCATGCCTTACCTGCTTTTCGTCACCGTCCTCTGGGCGTTCTCCTTCAGCCTGATCGGCGAGTACCTCGCTGGGCAGGTCGACAGCTATTTCGCCGTGCTGACCCGTGTGGTGCTGGCCGGCCTGGTGTTCCTGCCGCTGACTCGCTGGCGCGGCGTGGAGCGGCGCTTCATCGCCGGCGTGATGCTGGCGGGCGCGCTGCAGTTCGGCATTACCTATGTCTGTCTCTATCAGAGCTTCCGCGTGCTGACGGTGCCGGAAGTGCTGCTGTTCACCGTGCTGACGCCGCTGCACGTGGCACTCATCGATGACGCGCTGAACCGCCGCTTCAACGCCTGGGCGCTGCTGGCTGCCGCCGTTGCGGTGCTGGGCGCCGGGATCATTCGTTATGACGGCGTCAGCGGCGACTACATCCAGGGCTTCCTGCTGCTGCAACTGGCCAACGCAACCTTCGCGGCGGGGCAGGTGTTCTACAAGCACCTGGTGCAGCGTTATCCCTCGGATATCCCGCAGTACCGTCGCTTCGGCTACTTCTTCGTCGGCGCGCTGTTGATCGCGCTGCCGGGCTGGCTGCTGTTCGGCAATCCGCAGAAGCTGCCAACCACCGACTTGCAGTGGGGTGTGCTGGTGTGGATGGGCCTGCTGGCCACCGCGTTGGGACAGTTCTGGTGGAACAAGGGCGGCACGATGGTGGATGCCGGCACCCTGGCGGTAATGAACAACCTGCACGTACCGGTGGGCCTGCTGATCAACCTGCTGATCTGGAACGAAGCTGCCGACCTGCCACGCCTGGCGCTGGGTGGTGCGGTGATCGTGGCGTCGCTGGGCGTCAATCGTTTCGGTCTGCGCCGTCAGAAGGAGCGCTTCGCGTGAACATCTCCGGGCGCGGTGTAGCGCTGTCCCTGGCGTCTTCCGTGCTGTTCGTGACCTTGCCGGGTTACATCCACTCACTGGAGCCGCTGACCAGCATCCAGGTGATCGCGCACCGGGTGGTCTGGTCGATTCCCATGGTCCTGCTGCTGGTGCTGTTCACCCGTCAGGGCGGCGTGCTGCGCGACGCGGGCCGGCGCCTGTTGCGCGAGCCGTGGCTGCTGGCGTGCTTCCCGCTGACGGCGGCGATGATGCTGGTCCAGTGGGGCGTATTCATCTGGGCGCCCATGGTCGGGCGCACGCTGGAGCTGTCGCTGGGCTACTTCCTGCTGCCGCTGACCATGGTGCTGTGTGGCCGGGTGTTCTACGGCGAGCGTTTGACCACGCTGCAGGCTATCGCGGTCGCCTTCGCACTGGCGGGCGTGTTGCACGAGCTGTGGCTTACGCGCGCATTCTCCTGGTTCACCCTGATCACTGCGCTGGGCTATCCGCCGTACTTCATGCTGCGGCGCAAGATGGCGGTGGATTCGCTGTCGGGCTTCGTCTTCGAGATGATCGTGCTGCTGCCGTTCGCCCTGGGCGCCTTGTGGATAACCGATAGCGGCAAGGTGCTGGAGGAAGTTCCGCGCCTGTGGGCATTGCTGCCGCTGCTGGGCTTGATCAGCGCGCTCGCCTTCGGCGCGATGATGACGGCCAGCCGGCTGCTGCCCATGGGGCTGTTCGGGATTCTGAGCTACGTCGAGCCGGTGCTGCTGTTCGCCATCGCCGTGCTGTTCCTGGGCGAGGCGTTCAACCCGGCGCAGATCTGGACCTACGGGCCGATCTGGGTTGCCGTGCTGCTGACCGGTTGGGATAGCGCGAGACTGCTGCGCCGACAGGCGCGTCGCGGCCTGTAAGCGAAGGGAGGGAGGCGAGGAGACGGCGCTCTCCCGGGAGGGGAGAGCGCTCAGCGTCAGTCGAAGCGACTGCTGACGTCAGCCTTGGCCAGGGTTTCCGGCAGAATGCGGCGGGCGGCGGTGTAGTGCTTCTTCCAGTAATCGCCACCGAGGTCGGAGACGCGAACCTTCTGGCCGCGGCGCGGTGCGTGGACGAACTGGTTGTCGCCGACGTAGATGCCCACGTGGTCGACATTGCGGCGGTTGTGGATGCGGAAGAACACCAGGTCGCCGGGCTGCAGGTCACCGCGTGCCACTTTCGAGTTGCCGCGCATGCTGTACATCTGCTGCGCGGTACGCGGCAGGTCGACTTCGTCGACGTTCTGGAACACGTAGTTCACCAGGCCGCTGCAATCGAAGCCACGCTTGGGCGAAGTGCCGCCCCAGCGGTAAGGCGTGCCGATCATGCTGTAGGCACGCTGGGTCACCTGGTGCGCCTCGCTCTTGGTCGGCTTGACCGGCTTGGCGTTGAAGGTCAGCAGGGCACTGCCCTGGACCGGGACACGGAGATCAACCGGAGCGGGTTGATAGGAACGCGTGATCTTGGAGGAGGCGGTTGCCTCGGTGGCGACTAAAAAAGTCGCCAAGCCTATGGAAAGGCATGTCAAAAGGGTACTTCGCATTCGGCATGTCTTCTTGCTGGTTGATATCGCCCAGACTCCGCTGGATCGCCATTGTTGTCGGCGTGGTTTCCTTTGGTCCGCTCAAAAATTCCACGCATTCTGAACGACTTTTCATGACAGTTCGTACCGTCTGTCGATTCTGACAACTCCCCTGTGACTTGTAGGACACTGCGTGACATGTGTTCAGACGCATCAGTCACGGCCTGACCTTATAGCCGGAAGCCCTATAAAACGGGGCTTTCGGCCATGCGACGGAAAGCCGGCGGGTTAGTAGCCAAAAGCCAGACGCTTAAGGCTTCTTAAGGAAAAACCCGACGAAATGCAGGTATTTGAGCTGAACGAATCAGCCCAGATGGGCAAGCAGAGCGGGAAGAACCTGCTCTCGCAACAGCGGGGCGAGGTTGTGCGGGTAGTCGCCGGTGGGGTCCAGCCAGGCCAGCTCTTCCAGTTCGGCAGCGGGCTGGACAGCGTGGGGCAGGGCAGCGACGTAGACCTGCGCATCTACGCGCATGTCCGGCTCATTGGCGGCATCGGCCTGGAAGTGGCCGAGCGGCGTCAGCGCGGAGGTCGCCAGGTGCAGGTCGAGTTCTTCGCCCAGCTCGCGCAGCAGGGCCTGGACCGACGTCTCGCCGGGCTCGTGCTTGCCGCCGGGCAGCATGAAAGCCAGGGTGCCACGCTTTCGTACCAGCAGCAGCCGTCCGGCTTCATCCAGCAGGCAGGCGGCGGCGATACGAATGGTGGTGGTCATGGCGAGGGCGTTTCCTTCAGAACCTGGTAGCGCATCTGCACGATGCCGCTGGGGAAGCTGCGCTGCTCCAGCAGCTGCAGGCGTTGCTCGAGCCCGATGCTGAACAGGGGTATGCCGGCGCCGAGCAGGTGTGGAATGATGCTGACGATCACCTCGTCGAGCAAGCCCGCGGCGAGGAAATTGCCCGCCAGGCTGCCTCCGCCTACCAGCCAGATGCGCTGGCAGCCGCGTGCCTCCAGAGAGGCGAGCGCGTCCACCGGCGTGTAGTGCTCCAACTCGACCTGCGGCGCGGCCTGGGGCAGGTGGTTGGAACGGGTCATGACCAGCGCGGGCTTGTCCGGGTAGGGCCATTCGCCCTGCTTCAGGCAGAACAGGTAAGTGGCGCGACCCATGAGCAGGCCGTCGATGCTGGCGTAAAAGGCGGCGTAGCCATGATCGTCGTGTTCGTTGCCGTAGCCTTCGAGCCAGTCGACGCTGCCGTCAGGGCGGGCGATGTAGCCGTCGAGGCTGGCTGCGACGTAGTAAATGAGAGTCGATGACACCTGTATTCTCCTTTTTCCCAGGCATATCAGAGCATGGCATCGCCTTTCACCGGGCGCCTCGACGTTTGTCGGGTTATTGACGCGGCAGGTCTCCTGCAAGGCTCGCCGGCAATATTTCCAGCGCGCTGGCTCGGCAAACATTAAGCTATGCAGCTATTTGGTCTTTACGTGATATCGAGGTCTGCCTTGTTCTCCCAATTCGCCCTGCACGAACGCCTGCTCAAGGCGCTCGATTCGTTGTCCTTCTCCGAGCCGACCCCGGTCCAGGCCGCGGCCATTCCGAAGGCCCTGGAGGGACGCGACCTGCGGGTGACGGCGCAGACCGGCAGCGGCAAGACCGCGGCCTTCCTGCTACCGCTGCTGCACCGCCTGCTCACCGAGGAGAAGCCCAAGAGCGGCGCCCGCGCGCTGATCCTGCTGCCGACCCGCGAGCTGGCCCAGCAGACCCTCAAGGAAGTGGAGCGCTTCGCCCAGTTCACCTACATCAAGGCCTGCCTGATCACCGGCGGCGAAGACTTCAAGGTGCAGGGTGCGCGTCTGCGCAAGAACCCGGAAATCATCATTGGCACTCCGGGCCGCCTGAACGAGCAGTTCAACGCCGGCAACCTGCCGCTGGGTGACGTCGAAGTGCTGATCCTCGACGAAGCCGACCGCATGCTCGACATGGGCTTCTCCGAGGACGTGCTCAAGCTCGCCGCGCAGTGCCCGGCCGAGCGCCAGACCCTGCTGTTCTCCGCCACCAGCGGCAGCGGCCTGCACGAGATGGTCGAGAAGGTCCTGCGCGAGCCGGAGAACCTGCAACTCAACCGCGTCAGCGAGTTGAACGAGGATGTCAGCCAGCAGGTGATCCTGAGCGACGACGTTGGTCACAAGGAAGCTCTGCTGCAGTGGCTGCTGGCCAACGAGACCTATGAGAAGGCCATTGTCTTCACCAACACCCGCGTTGCCGCCGACCGCCTGACCGGCCGCCTGATCGCCGCCGGCCACAAGGTCTTCGTGCTGCACGGCGAGAAGGATCAGAAGGACCGCAAGCTGGCCATCGAGCGCCTGAAGCAGGGCGCGGTGAAGATCCTCGTCGCCACCGACGTGGCTGCCCGTGGTCTCGACGTTGATGGCCTGGACCTGGTAATCAACTTCGACATTCCCCGTCGTGGCGACGAGTACGTGCACCGCATTGGCCGGACTGGCCGCGCGGGAGCAGGCGGCGCGGCAATTTCGCTGGTGGGCCATGGTGACTGGAACCTGATGTCCAGCATCGAGCGCTATCTCAAGCTGCGTTTCGAGCTGCGCGTCATCAACGAGCTGAAGGCGACCTACAAGGGGCCGAAGAAGGTCAAGGCTTCCGGCAAGGCTGCCGGCACCAAGAAGAAAAAGGACGATACGAAGAAGGCCGGTGGCAAGGCGGCAGCGAAGAAGAAGCCAGCCGCCAAGCGCAAGGCCGGCCCGTCGAAGGTCGTGAGCCAGGATGGCCTGGCGCCGCTCAAACGCAAGAAGCCGGCCACCGAGTACGGCGATCGCCAGCTGGAACATGGACGAACTGCCCTTGTCCAGGCGTGGGCTGGGAACCGGCGTGTTCAGCTCCTGTCTCTTCCTGGGCATGTTCCTGAGTCCCGTGCTGGTCGTCGCCGTGGAGAAGGCGACGGACGGAACTCGCGTGTCCGCGGTGGCGATCGTGGGCTATGCGCTCGTCGCCTTCGGCCTGGGTGCCATCCTGATCCGCGTCGCGCGCCGACGCGCCTGACGCCTCGCTGCAAATCATGAACCCTGTTGTCACATCGTCGCTGGCGAGCCGCATCCTGACCATCGAAATCGACAGCCCGCCCGTCAACGCCTTGTCGCTCGAAGTGCGGCGCAGCCTGCTGGCCGCGCTGGTCGCGGCGAACACCGACGCCAAGAGCGATGCCGTCGTCGTCTGTGCCGCCGGCCGCACCTTCGTCGCAGGCGGCGACATTGTCGAATTCGACCAGCCGCAGCTCGCGGACCCCGTACTTCAACGAAGTGAATGCGGTGCTGGACAAGATGGACAAGCCCGTGGTCGCCGCGCTGCACGGTCACGTGCTGGGCGGCGGGCTGGAACTGGCTATGGCCTGTCACGGCCGCGTCGCGCTGCGCGGCGCGCAGTTGGGCCTGCCCGAAGTGAAGCTGGGCGTGCTGCCCGGCGCGGGCGGCACACAGCGCCTGCCTCGGCTGGTGGGCGTGCCGGTGGCGCTCGAGATGATCCTCAGCGGCGCGCCGGTGGGTGCTGCGCGCGCGCTCGAACTGGGGCTGGTCGACGAGGTGGTCGACGAACCGGCCTGCGCGAAGCGGCCGCAACCCTGGCCCGCAAGCTACTCGCGGGCGGACGGCCTTGGCCGTGTCGAGCGCGCGCGCCGTGCCCGGTTTCGCGCCCGATCTGCTCGACGAGGTACGGCGCAAGCTGCCGCCCGGGGACATGGGTGGTCGGCCGGCACGCGAGAATCGTGCGCTGCGGTCGAGATCGCGACCGGCGGCACGCCCTTCCTCGATGCCGTCACGCAAGAGAAGACGGCGTTCGACGCGTTGCGGCTCTCGGCCGAGTCGAAGGCGATGCGCCACGTGTTCTTCGCCGAGCGCGAGGCGGCGCGCATTCCGAACCTGCCGGCCGGCTTGAAACCACGTACCGTGGCCACGGTTGGCGTGCTCGGCGCCGGAACGATGGGCACCGGCATTGCGATGACCTTTGCCAATGCTGGCTACCCTGTCACCTTGGTCGATGCGACGCAGACCGCGCTGGACCGCGGCCTGGGCCTCATTCGCGGTCAGTACGAGGTGAGCGTCGCCAAGGGGCGGCTCGACGCGGTGGAAGCGGCCGAACGGCTGGCGCGCATCGGTACCGGTACCGGCGAAGCGGCGCTCCGGCCGGCCTGCGACCTGGTCGTCGAAGCGGTGTTCGAGAACCTGGACTTGAAGCGTGAGGTCAGCGCGCGGCTCGGGCGCCTGTGCCGACCGGGCGCGATCATCGCGACCAACACTTCGACGCTGGACGTCGATGCGCTGGCGCAAGCCAGCGGGCGGCCGGAGGACTTCGTCGGCATGCACTACTTCAGCCCCGCGCACGTGATGCGGCTGCTGGAGGTGGTGCGCGGTGCACGGACCGCGCCCGAGGTGCTTGCCACCGTGATGCAGATCGCCCGCGCGACGGGCAAGGTGGCCGTGGTCTCGGGCGTGTGCTACGGCTTCATCGGCAACCGCATGGCCGAGGTCTACATGCGCGAGGCCGAATACCTGATCCTGGAAGGCGCTACGCCGCGCCAGGTGGATGCCGCGGTCGAATCGCTCGGGTTCGCGATGGGGCCGTGCCGCATGCTGGACATGGCGGGCATCGATGTCGGCGCCAAGACGGTGATCGAGGCGACGAAGGCCGGCATCCTGGGCCGCGATCCCAGTTACCCGCGCGCTGGTGCGGACGATGTTCGAACGGGGGCGGCAGGGGCAGAAGACCGGCGCAGGCTACTACCGCTACGAGGGGCGCAAGGCGGTTGATGACCCCGAGGTCGAACGCATTGCGGCCGATCTCGCCCGCGCGCATCGCATTGCGCGGCGCGACGCCATCGCCGGCGACGAAGTCATCGAGCGGCTGCTCTACCCGTTGTTCAACGAAGGCGCCGCCATTCTTCGGGAAGGCATCGCCTACCGCGGCAGCGACATCGACGTCGTCTGGACCGCGGGCTACGGCTTCCCCGCGTGGCGCGGCGGGCCGATGCACATGGCCGACCGCGTGGGGTTGGTGCGCATAGTCGGAACGGCTCAACCACTACGCACGAACGCGCGGCAACGACTGGGGGTACTGGACGGTCTCGCCGCTGCTCGCGCAACTGGCCGAGAGCGGCGCATCGCTCGCGGGCTGGCAACTGCCCCGCTGAGCGCCATGACCGACATCGACATGCGTGTCCACGACGTATCGATCTGGATTTCTGATTCGATCGCGCGGCCCACAGCCATCGCGAAAGGCCGCGCTGCAGCTTCAGGAGTCGCCTGATGGGGAGCACGATCAGCGAGCGCGAGCTCGAGTTCCTGCTCTACGAGTTCCTGGACACGCAGGCCGTGCTCGCCAGGCCGCGCTACGCCGAGCACTCGCGCGAGGTCTTCGATGCCACGTTGGAGACGGCGCGCCAGCTCGCCGAAGACCTGCTGGCTCCGCACCTGCGCGAAGGCGATGAAGACGAGCCGAAGTTCGTCGCCGGCCAAGCCAAGCTGATCGCGTCCGCCCAGGCGGCATGGAAGGCGATCG
>JASGKM010000041.1:0-100874 GCA_049840615.1 Pseudomonas sp. | reverse complement strand
TGTAGCCTTCGTTCAGTCGTATTGCTAAGGTTAATAGGGAAACACAATAGAATCCGAACAGCACCTCGAATCCGCGAGCCGGTGGCCTTGCCGCCGAACACATCGATGGGCAGGGCGTGCCGGGGGCGGTAGTCGTAGAGGCCGCGAGGAGAAAATCGGCGCGCATCACCGGCCAGGTCAGGCGCAGCATTTCCTCGTCGGCAAATACCGCTTCAGGCGTGCCGCCGAGACGGCGCATGCGCTCGATCAGCTGGGCGTCGCTCTGCTCCTGTGCCAGCTCGCGATGGCTGTCGCGACGCGCCGGCGCGGAGGCAGCCGAGGCAAACAGTGCCTGCGGCATCGGCAGGCCGCGCTCGCGCAGGGCGTGGGCCAGCTCGAAGGCCAGCAGGCCGCCGAGGCTATGGCCGAAGAGCGCGTAGGGCTGGTCCAGGCGCGCGGCGATTTCATCCGCAAGTTGACCGGCCAGGGCGCGCAGGTCGGTCTGCAGGTTTTCGGCGAAGCGCCGGCCACGAGCCCGGGCAGCTCTATCGGGCAGACCTCGATCCAACCCGGCAACTGGCACTTCCAGCAGATAGACCATGGCGCTGGCGCCGGAATACGGCAGGCAGAACAGACGCAGCATCAGTTTGCCCTCGGCCATCTTCTGCCGCAGGCTGAGCGGGCGCATATCGGTCCAGTTGGCTTCGACGAAGGCCAGGCAATCGGCCTTGCTCCCCTGCTTGCCGGCTTCGCGCCAGCCGGCCGGGACTTCCTTGTACTGCGGCCAGCAGCGAGTACTGCTCTCGCCATTGACCAGCACCTTGTAAACCGCATCTTCGCGATCGAACGCCATCGCCCTTCTCCTACGGGGCTACGATGCCGGCCACCGGCCATTACCGATGTTTTCCAGCTCTGCCGATGAAACGAGGAGGCAATGAAATAGTTAGTGTTCTCCGATGCGATTAATTCTCATAAGATATGCGCCGGCGAAATTTCCTGGGCTTCCACCTCACCGTGCCGAGAGATCTGACGAATGGATGCGAATGAAAAATCTTCACACTAGTATGGGAATCCTGTCGCAGCGATAGTCCGAGTATCTCGAATAAATTGATAATAATTATCATTTGATCTAGATTGACCGCCTCGAACCCATGTGGACGTCCCCGCCTCCGCCGCCGCATCGGAAACCTTGCATGTCCAAGCCAATGCCCGCCGAGTCGCCCCGCTCTCCACGAGCTGTTCGCTACCCACCGGCAGAGCCTTCATCAATGCGGCCGCACGTCACCCTCGGCTGCCGCAGCCATGCCGAAGACGTGGTGCACGATGCGTACATCAAGCTCAATGCGAGCGACCTCACTACCGGCATCCAGTCGCAGAGCGGCTATCTGATGCGCGTCCATCGCAACCTGGCCATCGATCTCTATCGTAGCCAGGCGCTGGAGAAGCGCTACTCGGGTAGCGAGGAAGAAGGCATGCACATCGCGACGCCGTCCGCGTCACCGGAGATCGAGCACGAAGACCGGCAGACCCTGGAGGCCATTTCCAGCGCCCTGCAGACCCTGCCCGAGCGCACGCGCTATGCCTTCGAGATGTATCGCCTGCTCGGCCGTACCAGAAGGAGATCGCCGAGGAACTGGGGGTTTCCCGACGCTGGTGAACTTCATGGTGCGCGACGCGCTGATCCCTTGCCGCAAGACCCTAAAGAACCTGGAAGACGGCAAGCGCTGAGCCTCAGCCTTCCGCCAGGGCGCGGAAGGTCGGCGAGCGATACTGCTCCGGTGTGGTGCCCGACAGCCGCCGGAACATCGCGATGAACGCCGAAGGGCTGCTGTAGCCCAGGTTGAAGGCGATCTGCTGTACCCCTTCCCCCGATGCCAGCGCCTCGATGGCGGCGAGAAACCGCAGGCGCTGCCGCCATTCGCCGAATGACATCCCGATTCCCGCTGGCAGGCCCGCGCCAGGGTACGTTCGGTGCTGTGCACGCGCTCGGCCCATTGCGCCAGGGTGCGGTTGTCGCCCGGCTCAGCCTGTAGCGCGGCCAGCACTTCACCCAGTGCGCCGCCATTGGCATACGGCAGGTAATCGTCGTGAGGCTGCGCGGCCTGCAGCTGGTCCATCACCACCTCGGCCAGGCGCTGGTCCGCGGCACTCTGCGGAACCTTCACTTCGCGCGAGGCGAAATCGGAGAGGATCGCCTTGAGAATATCGCTGATCGCCAGCGTGCAAGGGGACTGCGGCAACTTGCGGGCCAGCTCGGCAGACACGTAGAGCGAGCGGTAGACGATGGCCTGGCGGTTATAGCAGCTGTGCAGACACCCCGGCGGCACCCACACAGCGTATTGCGGCGGGGACAGAAAGCGCTGGCCATCCACCTCCAGCTCCATCACCCCGTGGGACGCATAGTTGAGCTGGCCCCAGGCGTGGCGATGGCTGGGCGAGTGGGTGCCGGCGTCGAACTCGTCGTAGCGGAAATACAGATCGGCGGGCAGCTGGTCGATGTCGGGTAGCGGAAGGGAGAGTACGCGGGTCATGTCCGAATGCCGGGGTGGATTGTCCGGTTTTCATTATACGTCTCGATTCGGACGGGCAGGCAATACGCTTCGTTATCCCCGGAAGCGTTCCTCCATGAATTACCTGTTCCCCCTGCTGGCCGTGGTCATCTGGTCCGGCAATACCGTCGTCAACAAGCTCGCCGTAGGGCAGATCGCCCCGGCGGAGATCGGCTTCTTCCGCTGGCTGCTGGCCGGTGCGCTGCTGACGCCCTTCCTGCTGCGCGCCACCCTCGCCCACTGGCCGGTGATCCGCACCAACCTGGGCAAGATCGTCACCCTCGGCCTGCTCGGCATGGCCGTCTACCAGTGCCTGGCCTACTACGCCGCAGCCCTCACCTCGGCAACCAACATGGGCATCATCCTGTCGCTGATGCCGCTGATGTCCCTCGCCCTGGCATCGATCCTGCTGCGCCACAAGCTGAGCCTCGCCGCACTGCTGGGTGCGCTGGTCTCGCTGGGCGGCGTGCTGCTGGTGATCACCCAGGGCAACCCGCAACAGTTGATCAGCCACGGGGTGAACCTGGGCGACGGCATGATGATCGTCGCCACCCTCGCCTATGGCGTGTACGGCGTACTGCTGAAGAAGTGGAACCTGCCGTTGCCGCCGCTGCTGATGCTCTATCTACAGGTGCTGGTAGCGATCCTCGCACTGGCGCCGCTGTACCTGGCCTCGCCGCACCACGGGCTGAATGCCGCCAACCTGCCACTGGTGCTGTACGCGGGGCTGCTGGCCTCCATCGTCGGCGCATTGGCCTGGATGCAGGGCGTGCAGCGCATGGGGCCGAGCCGCATGGCGCTGTTCTTCAACCTGCTGCCGGTGATCACCGCTGCCATCGCCGCGGTGGTACTGGGCGAGCAATTGACGAGCTATCACCTGGTGGGCGGTGCGCTGATCCTCGGCCGGTGTGTTGCTGGCCGAGCTGTGGCGGCCACGGGAGAAGCCCGCCGCCATCGGCGCGCGCTGACTCGGATGCTCTTGTAGGAGCGAGCTTGCTCGCGAACCGCTTGACGCAAGCGTCGCCGGAAAATTTGTTCGCGAGCAAGCTCGCTCCTACAGATTCGCGCCAGTGCGGAATTCCCGCATCAGGGTCGCCACCAGCTCCGCCGCCGGCATCTCCCGTGACAGCGGCGCACCCTGCCCGGCCCACTGCACTGCGAAGTCCGTGTTGCCCTTGGCGGTTGCGGCTGCCGTCAGTGCCTTGGCGGCGTCATAGGTGATCGGGTAGTCAGGCAGTGCCGGCGCGTCCGCGCTGCCGACGTCGGTGAACAGCCGATTCACCATACCCCGCGCCGCACGGCCGGAAATCGCCGCCGTCACCTCGGTACGTTCACCACGCTCACCTCGCAGCGCCGCCTTGAACGCGGCATTGGCCGAAGACTCGTCGGCGGAGATGAACGCCGTGCCCATCTGCACCGCCTGCGCGCCCAGTTCGAACACCGCGCGCATGCCCTGCCCGTCCATGATGCCGCCGGCCGCGATCACCGGCAGGCCGGTGCCTTTTACCAACGTGCGCACCAGCGCGAAGGTGCCGATGCGTGCGTCCTTCTCCGGCTCGAACACGCCGCGGTGACCGCCAGCTTCATAGCCTTGCGCGACGATGCCGTCGATGCCCGCCGCTTCGATAGCGCGGCCTTCCTCCAGGCAGGTGGCAGTGGCCAGCAGGCGAATACCGGCGGCTTTCAGACGGTCGATCCACTCCTGCGCGGGCAGGCCGAAGTGGAAGCTGACCACGGCCGGACGGGCTTCGACGAGGAAATCGAGCATGTCGGGATCAGCCAGGAAGCTGCGGTAGATCTCGGTGATCTGCGCCGGCGGCTGCGCACCCAACTCGGCGAACAGCGGGCGCAGGTGTTCCAGCCAGGCCGCCTCACGCGCCGCGTCGGCCACGGCCGGGCGATGGCAGAACAGGTTCAGGTTGAGCGGCTTGTCGGTCAGCGCGCGGGTCTGCTCCAGCAGGGCGCGAGCCTGCGCGGCGTTGCTCGCGCCCAGGCCGATGGAACCCAGCCCGCCGGCATTGGACACCGCTGCGGCCAGCGCCGGGGTGGACACGCCCACCATGGGCGCCTGGATGATGGGGTGCTGGATGCCGAGCAGTTCGGTGATGCGCATGACGGGGTCCTCGCCGTTTGACGGATTAACGCTTGACTAACAATCTCATGAAGAGAATATTCGTCGCAACATATTCTCTATTGAAGATTAATCATGGATCTCTCCAGCCTGGAAATCTTCCGCTGCGTTGCCGAGGAACAGAGCGTCACCCGCGCTGCCGCTCGCCTGCAGCGCGTGCAATCGAACGTCACCACGCGCATCCGCCAGCTTGAAGACGATCTTGGCGCGGCGCTGTTCCTGCGCGACGGCAAGCGCATGACGCTGACCGACCAGGGCCGCGAATTCCTCAAGTACGCTGAACAATTGCTGGCCCTCGCCAGCGAAGCCCGCCAATCGCTGCATCCGAGCAGCGCCACCGGCAGCCTGCGCCTGGGCAGCATGGAAGCCGCAGCTGCCAGCCGCCTGCCAGACATCCTGGCACGCTTCCACCGCGCCTATCCGGAGGTGGAATTGCAGATCACCACCGGCCACAGCCAGAAGCTGATCAACGAGGTGCTGGGCCGCCAACTGGATTGCGCACTGATCTCCCACCCCGACATCCTCCACGCCGAGCCCGGTTTCGAATCGCTGCTGGAGCGCGGCTTGTGCGCCGAAGCGGTGTTCCGCGAGGAACTGCTGCTGGTGCTGCCCGGCGACCACCCGCCGATCACCCGGCCGGAGGATGTACAGATCCGCACGCTGGTGGGCTTCGCCCGTGGCTGCACCTACCGCCAGCTGCTCGAACGCTGGCTGGACGGCGCGTCCCTCGCCGTGCAGGAAGTCGGCTCTTACCACGGCATCCTCGCCTGCGTGAATGCCGGCTCCTGCTTCGGCGTGCTGCCGCGCTCGGTGCTGGAACTGCACCGGGACATGCCGGCGCTGCAAGTCGTACCGCTGATGGAAGTGGACACCCTGCTGATCTGGCGCGAAGGCTACGCAACCGGCGCCTTCCAGCGCTGGCGGGAAGCCCTGGAGGCACGCCCATGAGTCGCGCCCGCACACTGCCCGCTGCGCTAGCGGCGGCACTGATCCTCGCCGTGGGCATGGGCTTCGGCCGCTTCGCCTTCACCGGTCTCTACCCGCTGATGGTGCGCGACGGCGTGCTCAGCGTGACCGGCGGCTCCCTGGCGGCCTCGGCCAATTACGCCGGCTACCTGCTCGGCGCGCTGCTGTTGGCGCGCAGCCATGAACGTCACGCGGCGCGCATCTGCCTGATCGCCCTGGTCGGTACGCTGGCAGCCCTGGCCGCCATGGCGGTTCCAGCGCCGGTCTGGTTCGCTGTCGGCGTGCGCCTGCTGGCCGGCGTACTCACGGCCATGGTGCTGGTCAGCGCGGCACAATGGCTGTTGCAGAGCATGGGCGAAAGCCACGGCGCGCCGATGATGTTCGCCGGCGTGGGGGTGGGCATTCTCGTCTCGGCGGAGCTGATCGCCGCCGGCAACGCATTCGGCCTTGGCAGCGCGGCAATCTGGTGCGTGCTGGCATCGGCGGGACTGGTGCTGTCGCTGCTGGCGACTCCCGCGCTGCGCCGCGAGCGGCCGGCCGCTCCGCAACACGCGGCGAACGGCGCCAGCCAGCGACCGGAGCTGTCCGCGCAAGCCATCCTCTGGGTCTATGGGTTGGCCGGTTTCGGCTACATCATCACCGCCACCTACCTTCCACTCCTGATGAAAAGCGGCCTGGGAGCCATCGACCCGCTGCAGGTCTGGGCGGCATTCGGCCTGGGCGCGGCACCCTCGTGCTTCCTCTGGCACCGCCTGCACCTGAAGCTTGGCAGCCGCCGCGCGCTGGCGTTGAACCTGCTGGTGCAGGCGATCGGCGTGATGCTGCCGGCGCTGGGCGACTCGGCCTTCCTTTATCTGGGCAGCGCTGTGCTGGTGGGCGGCAGCTTCATGGGCACGGTGACCATTGCCATGCCCGCAGCCCGCGTGGTTGCCGCACAGGTTCGGTTCAACATGCTCGCAGCGATGACAGCGTTGTATGGCGTCGGACAGATCGTCGGGCCGCTGACCGCCAGCGCATTGCGCGGACTGACCGGCAGTTTCATCCCGGCCCTCGGGGCTGCGGCCAGCGCTTTGCTGGTAGGTGCGTTTTTCTGCCTGCCACTACGCCGCACGAAATCCTGTAGGAGCGAGCTTGCTCGCGAATAGCCTCAACACTGCGGCTGCCTGGAACTCCTTTCGCGAGCGAGCTCGCTCCTACATAAAGCAGCCGACGTCGGCCAATTCAGGCGGGTGGTTGCTGTCGGAAGGAGACGCCCAGGCGGTTCCACACATTGATCGCGCCGATGGCCACGGTCAGGTCCACCAGCTCCTGTTCGCTGAACTGCTCGCGGGCCAACTGGAAGACTTCCAGCGGCACCCTGGATTCGGACAGCAGCGTCACCGACTCGCACCACGCCAGCGCCGCCCGTTCGCGCTCGGTGAAGAACGGCGACTCGCGCCAGACGCTGACAGCGAACAGGCGCCGTTCGGTCTCCCCGTTACGCCGCGCCTCCATGGCGTGCATATCGGCGCAGAAGGCGCAGTTGTTCACCTGCGAGACCCGCAGGCGCACCAGCTCCAGCAACGGTTTTTCCACGGACAGTTCGAAGATGGCGGCTTCCAGCGCCAGCACCGCCTTCAGCGCTTCCGGCGAGGCGGTGTAGTAGTCCAGACGCGGTTCCATGACGGGAACTCCAGATGGGTGACCCGGCTATTGTGCGCCGCCACCTTGCCATCGCAGGTGTCCAATACCGGGGAATTCCACCACGCAACTTCACCGGGCCACGTGCCAGCGCTACGCTTGCGCAACCACCCTGCCCCGGAGTTCGCCCTTGGAGCTGCACCTGATCATCCACGGCCAGAAGGACCTCGCCGGGCAACTCTATCGCCAGCTGCGCGAAGCCATCGACTCCGGGCGCCTCGCCGCCGGCACCCGCCTGCCCCCCAGCCGTCTGCTGGCGGAGCAGCTCGGTATCTCGCGCAAGACCATCTC
This sequence comes from Pseudomonas sp., assembly GCA_049840615.1. GTDB lineage: Bacteria > Pseudomonadota > Gammaproteobacteria > Pseudomonadales > Pseudomonadaceae > Pseudomonas. The sequence continues at coordinate 93,278 of JASGKM010000041.1, read as the reverse complement.
CGATACCTACACCCAGCTCACCTACGAAGGCATCCTGGTGGGCAAGATCGGCAGCGGCACCTTCGTCAACACCCGCCTGGCGCGCCACGACCGGCGCCAGGACGGCGTGCGCTTCGCCAGCCAGGACAACATCGATCGCTGGGCCAACCTCGACACCCGTCTGCGCCACCCCGGCGCAACCGGCACGGCAAAAGCCGACTTCATCGGCGGCGCCACCACCCAGCTGCAATTTCCCCAGGAGGAATGGCGGCGCTGCGTGAACCACGCCATGCGCCAGATGACCGGCCTGCGCGGGCACTACAGCGCGCCCGAAGGCATCGCCCCGTTGCGCGACGGCATCGCCCGGCACATCTCCTACGCCCGTGGCGTGAACTGCCAACTGGATGACGTGATGGTCTGCAACGGCGCGCAGCAGGCGCTGGATCTGCTCGCCCGGGTCATGCTCCGCCCCGGCGACAGGGTGGCCATGGAAGACCCCGGCTACACCCCGGCGCGGCTGATCTTCCAGACCCTCGGCGCCGAGGTGGCCAGCGTGCCGGTGGATGCCGAGGGTATCTGCGTCGAGCTGATTCCCGACGGCACGAAGATGATCTACACCACGCCTTCGCACCAGTTCCCGCTGGGCATGCCGATGAGCCCGGCGCGGCGCGAGGCACTGCTGGCGCGGGCGCTGGAGCTGGGTGCACTGGTGATAGAAGACGACTACGACAGTGAATTCCGCTACGAAGGCCGACCCACTGATGCGCTGCAGAGCCTCGACCGCCATGGCGTGGTGGCCTACATCGGCACCTTTTCCAAGGTGCTGCTTCCCGAACTGCGCCTGGGCTACCTGATCCCGCCGCCCAGCCTGTACCCGGCGCTGGTGCGAGCGAGGCAGATTTCCGATTGGCACAGCTCGACGCTGCCGCAGTGGGCGCTGGCCAAGTCCATCAGCGAGGGTTACCTGCTCAAGCACATCCGCCGCTGCCACGGCATCTATGCCGGGCGCCGCGAACGCATTCTCGCCAGGCTGCAGGGCGACCTGGCGCCCTGGCTGGAGACGGTGCCTTCGGTGGCAGGCTTCCATCTCACTGCGTTGCTGCGCCAGCCGATCAACGTCGCGCTGCTCACTGACCTGGCACGCAAGGTCGAGGTGGGCCTCTATGGCCTGGCCCCCTTCCACCACCAGGCGCCGGTGCGCGATGGGCTGCTGCTGGGCTTCGGCGCCATCGACACGCTGGACATCGACCCGGCCCTGGACAAGGTGCGCGACCTGTTGCAGCAGTTGGGCTGATACCCATCCGTACAGTTCCCTGTAGGAGCGGGCCATGCCCGCGATCGCGCGCATGGCGCGCTCCTACACTGAGTCACGGCAACACACGTCAGCCTGGGATTGGGGTATGCGGCAGGGCCCAACTTTCACGGTTGACAATGGAAGGATTGGCCCAACGGATTTACCGGGAATTGGCGGTTCAGGCGCGGGAGCGGTCCCATTAACCTTTCAGCATCGGTTTTGAAAGCCGGTTCCGGCCTTTACCGGCTTGCAACCTCAGCGCCCAATAGCCGCTCATCCGCCAGCACACGCTCATCCGCCAGCAATAAAGGAGCCTCGCCATGTCCCCGTCCGCCATTGCCATCGTCCGCGTCCAGGCATTCCCCGGCCAGGCTGCCGCGCTGGGGCATCACCTGAGCGAACTGCTGGTCCAGGTGCGCCAGCAACCCGGCTGTCAGTCCGGCGAGCTGCAAGCGCTGGACGCCGACCGCTGGCAGGTGAGTACCTGCTGGGCCAGTCAGGCCGAACTGGACGCGCACTTGTCCGGCCCGAAAGCGCAACAGTGGCTGGGCCGCCTTGGCAGCGGCGAGCTGGCGCTGGGGCTGGAATTCGAAAGCCGCAGCGCCGAGTGACTCAGAACGGCGAGCGCACTACCCCACCGTCTACCCGCAGGGCCGCGCCATTGGTGGCCGATGAGGCCTCCGAGCAGACGTAGACCACCAGGTTCGCCACCTCCTCCGGACGCGCGAAGCGTTGCAGCAGCGAACTGGGGCGAGCGCTGCGGAAGAACTCCGCCTCGAACTCCGCGAATGGCTGGCCACCGGAGAGCTTCTCGACGAACTCGTTGACGCCCTCGGAAGCGGTCGGCCCCGGCAGCACCGCGTTCACCGTCACGCCGGTGCCGGCACAGGTTTCCGCCAGTCCGCGGGACAGGCTGAGCTGGGCGGTCTTGGTGACGCCGTAATGAATCATCTCCACCGGAATCACCATCCCACTCTCACTGCTGATGAACACCACCCGCCCCCAGTTGTTCTTTTTCATCCCCGGCAGATAGGCGCGGGACAGCCGTACGCCGGAGAGCAGGTTGACGTCGAGGAAGCGCACCCAGTCCTCGTCGGGGATCTCCTCGAAAGGCTTGGGATCGAAGATGCCCAGGTTGTTCACCAGCACGTCCACGGCCGGGTGGCGCTGCACCAGCGCGGCCACCTGCTGCGGGTCCGACAGGTCGCCGGCGAAGCCTTCCACCTGGGCGTCGGCCTGTTGTGCGCGGATTCGCCCGATGGCTTCGTCCACCGAGGCCTGGCTGCGGCCATTGAGGATGACCCTCGCCCCTTCGCGGGCCAGGCCCTGGGCAATGGCGAAACCGATGCCCTTGGTCGAACCGCTGACCAGGGCGAGCTTGTCGGACAAATGCAGGTTCATGGGGTGTCTCCGGCGATGGCGAAGTGATCGGCCGCGGCATTGCGCCGCGTGGCCGTGGAGCGATCAGGATAGATGAGAGTTGGCGCTGTCAACGGCCGGTCGAGTTGTCGGGCTTCGCCGGCGCCGCGTGCCACTGCTCGCGCGGCACCCACTTGGGCTCCTGGGGGTCGCCCAGGTAGTGCGGCGACATGATCTGCACGCCGTACTCGTTGAACACATCCTGGATGTTGGCGTGCAGCACGCTGAGCAGCAGCGCGCGCGGCCTTGGCTCGCTGGGGATGGCCTGGGCCACCAGGCGGTACTCGGGGTAGAAGTCCGACAGGGCGGTCTGGAACACCTGCGGCGCCGGTGTTTCGAGAATGCCGTCGGTGCGCCGCGCCGCTTCGATCAGCATCGCCTCTACCTGCCGCCAGGGCGTGTCGTAGCCGATGGTGACCACGGTATCCACCACATAGCCCTGGCCCTGCACGATGCGCGAATAGTTGCGCGTTACCGAGCCGGTGATCATCGAATTGGGCAGCGTGAGCACCTCGCCCAGGCCAGTGCGGATGGTGGTGTTGAACACGCCGACTTCAGTGACCGTGCCTTCGTTATCGCCGATACGCACGAACTCGCCGACCCGCAGGGTGCGCGAATAAGTGAGGATCAGCCCTGAAGCGGCCTGGCCGATCACGCTGGACGCGCCCAGGGAAATCATCAGGCCCACCAGTACCGAGAGGCCCTTGAAGGCTTCGGTGCCGGAACCGGGCAGGTACGGATAGGCCATGACAATGGCGAACAACCAGATCGCCAGGGAAGTCAGCCGCGTGGTCGGCTGCAGGGTTTCCTCGGTCAGCCAGCGCAGGTTGCCCGGTCGCGCCATGCGTTGCAGCACATGGCGGGCAAAGCCGCTGATGGCGCGGGCAATGATCAGGATGCTGAGCGCCACCGCCAGGCCGGGCAAGGCATCGAGCATGCCGTTGATGAGGTAACGCGCCAGGTTCACCAGATGCACGTTGAGGCTTTCGCCCCAGGGCCGGGTGTAGGGGAAGCGCGACAGTACGAAGCTCAGCCACTGGTAGCTGAAGAGGAAGACCAGCAGCCAGTAGACCAGCCAGATCAGCCGGCCGACCAGGTAATACAGGTAGCGGCTGCCCAGCAACGCCGTCTGGCCGACCTTGAGGCGCCCGCTGTGCCGGCTCATCGCGCCGGGCAAGCGCTCCAGCAGCTTGCCACGGAGCAGGCCCGCGCCACGCAGCAGTAGCAGGTAGATGGCGGTCGCCAGTACCGCCAGCCCGATAGCGGTCAGCAGGAAGCGCAGGCTGTGCGCTTCGCCGTTCTCCGCCACCACCAGACGCAGGTTGGCGGCAGCCTGTTCGGCGGCTGCGCGCACCGGGCCACCGGCTGGGTCGACATCCTCGGGGGAAACGATGAAGGCGCGGTTGTAGCCCAGCAGCACCAGGTAGCTGCTCTGCACGGAATCAATACTGACCTGGAGGTCCTCATTGCCTTGCAGCGCCTCTTCAATGGTCGCCTTGGCCCGGTGGGCGCGGACTGCCGGGGACTCCCCCAGCAAGGTGGCACGAAAGATCAGGACGGAACGATTGCCAATCTTCAGCTCGGCGGCCGAATCGGCGGGAGCCGGGGTGGCAGCCGGCTTTTCCTCGGCATGCCCAAGGCTCGTCCAGGACCAGGCCAGCCACAGCACGACCAGCCACTTACCCAGCTGCTTCCCCATTCCCCGCTCCCTGTTGTTCCTGCGCGTTGTTCCGGCGCACCGCTACAGCCTCTGATGGACCTCAGGCCCTAGCGTAGCCAATAGCGGATTACCTGCCCGAGTGCGGCGGAATAATCCCACTGCTTTCAGTCAATTCCCTCACAAGCCAAGGATTGCGCGGTTTACGGCGCAGGACGCTGTAAGAATTCTGATACAGCGCAGATACCAGACTGTCGCTTATGTCGCTGTTCTGCTGGCGAAAATTCCAATCGCGACTAGTTTCAATTCCGTAAGCAGATATGCGTAGGACTGCTTTCCTCGGGGACTCACCAGCCGGATAGATGGAAATGCAGGCCAAATATCGCTCGAAGCTCTTCCAGCCCGTCGGCCACGCGTTGGCCCTGGAGCAACGCATTCTGTTCGACGGGGCTGCCGCAGCGGCCGTCGATCAACAGCATCACGACAGCAGCGCCGACGCCAAGGACACGGCCAGGCCGGCCACGGCGGTCGAAGCACGCGCCCAGGCGGCGGCTCCCGCGCAGGCGGCCCCGCGCAACCTGGTGGTCATCGATGCGCGTCTGGAAAATCGCGACCAGCTCGCCGCCAACCTGCCGGTGGGTACCACCGCACTGGTGGTGGATGCTGGCCAGGATGCCATCGCAGCGATCAGCAACGCCCTGGCGCAAATGGGCAAGGTCGACTCCATCCAGATTTTCTCCCATGGCGCCACCGGCCAGTTCACCCTCGGCAACCAGACCTTCACCAGCCAGAGCGTCGACCAGCTCGGCGACCGCCTGAGTGCCTGGCGTGGCGAGCTCAACGCCGGCGCGGACATCCAGCTGTATGGCTGTGATGTGGGGGCAGGCAGTGCCGGCCAGGCATTGGTCAATGAACTGGCGCGCTGGACCGGCGCCGACGTCGGCGCCTCCAGCAACGCCACCGGTTCGACCCGTGCCGGCGGCGACTGGAACCTCGAAGTTCGTTCGGGCGATGTCGACAAGGCCATTGCCCTGAGCGCCAGCACCCTGGTGGACTTCCAGGGGCTGCTGGCCGATGCCAGCCCCACCGTGGCCATGGGCAGCGGCGGCGCGGCGGTTCGCCTGGGCGATACCTTCACCTTCGACGTGATCTTCAGCAACCCGTCCACCCAGGTTGGCTACGCCCCCTACATCGACCTGTTCATGCCCGCGACCGGCCGGGACGGCAACGACGGCGCCACGTTCGTCTCCGCCACCTACCTGGGCCAGTCGGTCAAAAGCACCGTCCTGACCTTCGACGCCAGCGGCAATGCCACCCACCCGTTCGCCAAGGACGCCAACGGCAATGCCCTGGTGATCAATGCCGCCAGCGTCGGCATGAAGCCGGGCGACCAGATGATCGTGCTGCAACTGCCCTACGGCAGCGTTACCAACGGCCAGCCGGGCATCGACATCCAGATCACCGCGCAATTGAGCAACCTGGCCGACACCACCTATTCCGATGGTGCCCCCAACCTCACCATCAACGCCCGCGGCGGCTTCGAGTACGGCAACGATTCGCTGAACAACCCGACCCAGGACCCCTCGCTGGTGGAGTCCGCGCTGCACAGCTTCGTGGTGACCCCGACCCTGCTGTCGGTCACCCAGACGGTCAACATGCCCGAGGGCGAGACCGTGACCGGGCCGAACTTCACCCGCACCGAAACCGTCACCGTGACCCCGGCCACCGGCCAGACCCTGACCAACGTCACGGTCACCCAGACGGTGCCCGATCAGGTCCACGTCAGCGCCATCACCCCCGGTGCGGGGGGTACTTTAGCCTCGGTAACGCTCAAGGACGGCACCGTGCTCACCGACCCGGCGCAGATCGCCGCGGCACTGGCCAACCCCAATGCGTTCGTCTCCAGCTACAGCGTCCATTACGACACCCTGAGCAGCGCCAGCACCACCCAGGTCAGTTTCTACGTGCCGGAGATCGACGCCAACGGCCGCCCGGTGATCGACCCGGCCACCGGCAACCCGGTCACCATCAACTTCGGCACCGCCACCGTCAACGGCGACTGGAACCCGCTGGACACGCGCGACCGTCCCACCGACCCGGACGGCTACCCCTTCACCGAGACCGGCAACGGCCAGGGCGTCACCTTCGTCGCCAAGTCCATCACCCTGCTCAAGCAGGTGAACATCCAGAATGACATCGGCAGCGTGGGCCTGACGCCGGGCGATACCCTGCGCTACAACATGGAAGTGGCCATCTCCGACTTCTTCGCCTTCGGCAAGAACATCCTTGGCCAGGGCACTTTCACCATCACCGACCAGCTCGGCGACGGCCAGACCTTCAGCACCCTCAACCCGCCGACCATCGTCATCCAGACCCATGGCGGTAGCCAGGTCATCCCGCTCATCTATACCGCCACGCAGAACGCCGACGGCAGCACCACTCTGGTCTTCGATATCTCTGCGTCGATCGCCGCCGCCATCCAGGGGCCGGGGGTCTATGCGCTGTACGGTGACCTGTGGGACAACGATCCGCAGGAAGGCGCGACCAGCCTGACCATCGTCTACGACGCCATCGTCGACCTCACCTACACCAGCGACCACCCGCCCCACGACCAGCTCAACGAGGGCGACAGCGTCGGTAACAACGCCATCGTCAATGCCACCGTGCTGCGCGACGCGGTGAACCTCGGCGGCACTCAGACCGACGGCTCCAGCACCACCAGCACCATCGAGACCTCGACCGTCGACATCGAGCTGACCCAGGTGAACGGCGGCAATCCACCGGTCAATGGCGAGTTGCGCCCCGGTGACGTGGTGACCTTCACCATCACCTACGACCTGCTGGTGGCGGACTACGAGAACTTCACCCTCACCGCCTACCTGCCGCTGCCGCTGCTGGATGCCACCGGCATCAACTGGTCGCAGGGCACCGGGGTCGGACAGTGGCTGATCACCGCCGGCAACACCATTGCCGACGTGCCCGACAGCGTCACCACCGGTCCGGGCAATTCGATCATCTTCAACTTCGGCAACTTTGCCTCCGGCGGCCTGAACGGCGGGCGGGTGCAGGTGCAGTTCACCATGCGCGTGGGTGATCAGCCGTTCGCCGACCAGCGTGAGCTGGATGTGCTGGCCCAGTCGAGCCAGACCACTACCATCGACAAGACCGTGCTCACCTCCTCGGATGTTGCGGTCATCGAGTCAGTCGCAGAACCGGTGCTGGACATCAAACACGGCGTGGTATCCAGCACCAACGGCACGGTCACCGGGACCACCGGCACCTGGAACCCGCCGGGTTCCACGGGCGCGCCCTTCAGCGGCAGCGTCACCAGCCTGGCGGCGGTGGACGGCAATGTCAGCGGCATCGACGGCGGCGATACCCTGCGTCTGGCCACGGCGATCAAGAACAGCGGTGGTGGTGGCGCCTACGACGTGGTCACCAGCATCACCCTGCCTGCCGGCCTGGCCTTCGTCGGCGGCAGCCTGAGCGCCGCCAACCTGCAAATCTACCGGGGTGACGGTACCCTGCTGGTCGCCGGCACGGACTACAGCGTCAGCGGCAACACCATCACCTTCCTCGATGCCAACGGCCAGGCGACCTTCCTTGCTGGCCGCGCCAATGCCGCCGACGGCAACGACGCCGCCGGGCGCAACCTGGTGGTGATCACCTACGACGTCACGGTGAACAACGCCATCCTGGCCTCCAGCACCCTGCAGAGCAGCGCGGCGCTGACCAATTACGCCAGCGTCAACGGCGGCCAGGACTTCACCCCGACCGATATCACCGAAGTGGCCAACCAGCAGGTGGCCGCGCCGACCATCACCAAGGTCTACAAGGACGGTAGCCTCAGCGCCGACGACTCCAGCGCCGGCCACACCACCGGCAGCAACCTGGTGATCGGCGAGAGCATGACCTACGACATCGTCGTGACCCTGCCCGAGGGCACCACCGGCAACCTGCGCATCAACGACCTGATTCCGCCGGGCATGCGCCTGGACACCAGCTTCAACGGAGGTCTGGGTTACCAGATCATCGTCACCAGTCTCGCCAACGGCGGCAGCGGCGCGTTGGGCCAGAATTTCGGCGGCCCGCTTCCCAGCGTGCTGAGCTTCTCGGTCGACGCCGGCGATGGTGGCGACATGCATTTGGTGTTCAGTACGACGGCGGGCTCCTCCGCCGACAACAACACCGGCAACAACGCCTTCGTCATCCGCCTGGTGCTGATCGCCAACAACGTGATCGGCAACCAGCAGGGCGTGGTGCTGAACAACGGCGCGCAACTGGTCTACAGCGACCCTGACGGCGACACCCCCAACGGTGCCACTGCCGTCGACCGCACCCTGACCAGCGGCCAGCAGCCGAGCGTGGTTATCGTCGAGCCGACGCTGTCGGTGACCCAGCGGCTGACAACCGACCCGGCGTTCGGCGGCTTCGGCGAGAATGCGCCGATCTCCTGGGACATCACCATCAGCAACACCGGCGGCATCGATGCCTTCGACCTGAGCTTCCTCGATACCCTGCCGATCCAGATCAGCAACTACACCATCACCAACATCAGCGGCGCCGGCGCCGGCAGCTTCGCCATCGTCAACGGCGTTCTGCAGACCGTCGGCAAGGTGGACTTGTCGGCGGGCGGCAGCATCGTCATCAGCCTGTCCGGGGTGGTCAACAGCCAGGTCGGCACCGTGCCGGTCATGCGCAACATCGCCGCCGTGCAGTGGACCAGCCTGGATGGCACCGACGCAGGGGAGCGTACTGGCGTCGACGGCATCCTCAACAGTGGCGTGCTCAACGATTACAACATCGACAACACCCTGCTGATCCCGGTCTCCAACCAGATCCTGATCTCCCGCGTCGGTGGTATGCCGGACACTCCGCCGGCGACCAACAGCAGTGGCGTGGTCGACACTTCGGCACCGGTCGAGACCGTGGCAGTCGGCGAAGTGATCCGCTACCGCGTCGCCGTGCAGATCGCCTCCAGCGGCAGCGGCAACACCGACTACCAGATCGTCATCGACTTGCCCCCCGGCCTGGAATTCCTCGCCGCCGACCTCAACGAAGTGCTCATCGCCTTCATTTCCTCGACTCAGGGCGGCCTCAACAGCAGCAACCTGCTGCTGGACGCCAACACCGTCGCCGGCCTGTGGATCCAGGGCAATCAACTCAGTCCGGTGGCGCGCCCGATCGACCCTAATGTGCCGGTCGATCCGTCCAACCCCGGCGCCTGGCCCGGCCCGACCGTGGTGCTGGACTCCTCGCTGTACAGCATCGACCCGGACGGCAGCCCGACTGGCGGCCAGCGAGTGACCATCAGCCTGGGCAACCTGACCAACACTGAACAATTGCCGGGCGACGACGACATCGAAGGTGTGGTCATCGACTTCAACGTGCGGGTACGCAACACCGTCGGCAACCAGGCCGGCACCCTGCTGGGCATGCAGGTCAGCGAGTACGTCGACGGCAACAGCGAACCGCGCGGGCAAAGCGGAATTCTTTACGAAACCGTAGTCGAGCCAGGTTTCACCGACCCGACCAAATCGGTGATCGACCTGACGCTGAATGCCGGCAACACCACCGACGCCACCCTGGAAGTGAGCTTCCAGCAGAACGGCAACGTGCCGGCCTACGACGTGCACCTGCAGGACAAGCTGCCGGGCGGCAGCAACTACCAGTTCGTCAGCGTCACCCTCACCGATGCCGGCGGCGCCACCATCACCTACACGCTCACCGATTTCCTCCCCGGCGGTGCGGCAACTCTGGCCGGGCTGACCCTTACCATCGATCCGGACCCGGCCGTCGGCATCGGCCTGGACATCGCCAAGCTCGACGTCGGTGACAAGGTCAGCTTCCGCTACAGCGTTACCGTGCCGGACAACCCCATCGCCAACAACGCAGCCAGCTCCGCGGTGCTGACCTGGACCAGCCTGCCACAGAGCTTCACCAGCTGGGGCGGTTCGGCAGTCGGCACGGCCGGCACTGCCAGCGGCGAGCGCACCGGGCAGGATGGTCCGGGCCCGGATGCGAGCGTACTGAACAACTACGTGAAAAGCGTCGGTATCGCCTTCGGCGTGGTACGCGGCACCCTCTGGGACGACACCGCCTCGGCCACCAGCAGCACCACGCCCGACGGGCTGGGCCTGGCAGGCCAGACCGTGACACTGACCTGGGCCGGTGCGGACGGCCTGTTCGGCACCGGCGACGATGCGCAGCTGGCGACCACCACCACCGACGCCAACGGCCAGTACGTGTTCAGCATCCTGCCCAGCGGGCTGTATCGCGTCGACGTTGCCGCGCAGGTCAGCAATCCGGTAGCCGGTGATCCGGGCAATACCCTCAATGTACGGATCGACACCGACGGTGCCGGCAACACCTTCAACCGGGTCGAGCTGACTCTCGACGGCGGCACCGCCAGCGACGGCCCGACCGGCCAGGCCAACTTCGGCTACGTGCACCTCAACGAAGCGCCGGTCAACACCGTCTCCGACCAGCATGGCCAGGAAGACACCGTGCTGCACATCGGCGGCCTGGCCATCAGCGATGTCGACGCGGGCAACGGCGAACTCACTGTCACCCTCTCGGTGCTTCACGGCGTCCTCTGGACCAGCGCCACTACGCCAGCGCCAGATGCCGTCCCACCCACCGGTTCCAGCAACACCCTGGTGCTGCGCGGCACCCTCGCGCAGATCAACGTGCTGCTCAGCCAGCTCTATTACAAGGGCAACCAGGACTTCAACACCTTCCGCGACGCCGAGACGCTGACCATGGTCACCAACGACCAGGGCAACTTCGGCGACCACCCCACGACCGGAGACGGAACACCCGGGCAGAACCCGGCCGATGCCCTCAGCGATACCGACCAGATGAACATCATCATCGACCCGGTCAACGACGCGCCAGTAGCCCATCCGGACGTTGCCATCGCCGTCGAGGCCGGCGGCAGCCTCAACGCCGACCCCGGGGTCAACCCCACCGGCAACGTGCTGGACAACGACACCGACGTCGACATCGCCACCAATAACGATGTGCTGCGGGTGACCCGCCTGGAGAATGCCGCCGGCGCTGGCGTCAACGTCCCGAACGATGGCACCGTCGTCAGCCTCGCCGGCCGCTACGGCACGCTGTACATCACCGCCAATGGCGGCTACCAGTACGTGGTCGACAACAACAACGCCGCCGTTCAGGCCCTGCGCACCGGCACCGACATGCTGCGCGACTCCTTCGGTTACTACATCGCCGACCTCGGCAACCTGGTCAGTTCGGCTGCCTTCACCGTCGATATCCACGGTGCCAACGACACCCCGATCGGTGTTCCAGACACCGGCACCGCCACCGAAGCAGGCGGTACCAACAATGGCACACTGGGCCAAGACGCCACCGGCAACGTACTGACCAACGACACCGACGTCGACTCGATAGCCCTGGGCGAAACCAAGGCGGTCAGCCTGGTGCGTTACGACGGCCCTGGCGGCGGCCGCACCTTCCCGGTCGCCAGCGGCGCCCCCGCGACCGTGCAGACTGCGTTCGGCACCCTGACCATCAACGCCGACGGCAGTTACCGCTATGTGATCGACAACAGCAGTCCCGCGGTTCAGGCGCTTTCACCGGGTGAGACGATCCCCGAGGTCTTCACCTACCAGGTCACCGACAAGGGCGGCCTGTCCGCCATCACCACCCTGACCATCACCGTCCAGGGCGCCAACGATGCGCCGGTCGCGGTGGACGATCACAATACTGTGACCGCCGGTGCCAGTGACAACAGCCCACCAGCGACCAGTGCCATCGGCAACGTCATCACTGGTACTCCTGGCACCGGCGTGGATACCGACGTCGACAACGCCGACCAGCCCAACGCCGACAAGCTCCGGGTCGATGGCGTGCGCTCGGGCCTGGAAACCGCCGGCGGCAGCCTGACCACCGTCAACGGCATCACCGGCATTACCGGCACCGTCGCACGGCTGGCGAACGGCACGCTCATCAGCGGCGACTTCGGCCGGCTCGTCATCGGCGTGGATGGCGCCTACCTCTTTACGGTCAACAGTGCCGATCCGGCGATCCTCGCGCTCACCGCCAACCAGACTCTGGACGTGGTGTTCACCTACCGCATCCACGACAGCGGCGGGCTGACCGACCTGGCGCAACTGGTGATCACCGTCACCGGCGTGAACGACCCGCCGGTAGTCAACCCGGTCAACGTCGACGCCGTCGAGGCCGGCGGCCTGAATAACGCCACTCCCGGCGTGGACCCCAGCGGCAGCATCCGCTCGTCCTACAGCGACCCGGACGGCGACACCCTGACCATCACCGGCATCGCCACTGCCGGCGGCACCGCCGGCACCGTCGGACAGAGCCTGACGGGCCTCTACGGCAGCCTGGTACTCGACGCCCAGGGCAACTACCGCTATGTGGTGAACAACAGCAACCCGCTGGTCGAAGCCCTGCGCACCAACCAGCAGACGCTCAGCGACGTGTTCCAGTACAGCGTCAGCGATGGCAACGGCAAGACCGTCACTGCCACCTTCACCGTGGTCATCCACGGCCGCGACGACACACCGATTGCCAACGATGACACCGGTACCGCCATCGAGGCCGGCGGCACCAACAATGGCACCCCCGGCGCTCCGGCCAGCGGAAATGTGCTGACCAACGATACCGACGTGGACAGCGTTGCCAACGGTGAAACCAAGGTGGTCGATGCCGCGCGCACCGGCACCGAGGCCGCCGGCGGAACCCTGATCGACCTCACCGCCAGCGGCGGCGTCGTCGCTGGCAGCTACGGCACCCTGACCCTCAACGCCAACGGCACCTACACCTACGTGGTGAACGACAGTCTCGCCGCCGTGCAGGCGCTCAAGCTCGGCGACAGCCTGGTGGAAACCTTCACCTACCGGATGCACGACACCGATGGCGCCACTTCCATCGCCCAGCTGACCATCACCATCGAAGGTCGCTACGACGCCCCGGTGGCCAACGACGACATCAACTACGCCGTGGCCAACCTCGACGGCAGTGGCGGCCGCAACCCCACCGGCAATGTGATCAACGGCCTGACCGGGATCTTCGACGGTATAGGCAAGGACACCGATGTCGATGCCGGGGACCATATGGTCGTCACCAGCATCGCCAAGGGGCCCGAAGGCGCCCAGGTAAACACCGTAGCGGTGGTGCCGGGCAGCCCGCAGACCATCCAGGGCGCCTTCGGCACGCTGGTGATCAACGCCGACGGCAGCTACCAGTACTTCGTCGACAGCAGCAACCCGGACATCATCTCCCTCGGCCCGCTGGCATTCGCCATCGAATCCTTCACCTACCAGGTCACTGACGACGGTGGGCTGAACGACCAGGCCACCCTGATCATCCTGATCCGCGGCCAGAACGACCCACCCATCACCGCACCGGACTTCGGCACCGCCGTGGAAGACGGCGGCCTGCACAACAACGTGCCGGGTAGCAATCCTTCGGGCAACGTGCTGGCCAACGACACCGACCCGGACACCATCACCACCATCCCGCAGGACGTGATGCACGTGGTTTCGTTCTGGGCCGGCGACAGCCCGACGTCCACCACCGTCACCGCGCCCGGCCAGTCGCTGCGCGGCCAGTACGGCACGCTGACGCTCAACCAGGACGGCAGCTGGAGCTATGCACTGGACAACACCCTGCCGGAAGTCGAAGCCCTGCGTGCCAGCGGGCAGACCCTGCAGGACAAGTTCACCTACCTGGGAGCGGACATCTGGGGCGGCGCTACGCCCGGCCTGCTGACCATCACCATCGACGGCCGTAACGACACGCCGATTGCCAGCGATGACGTTGCCACCGCCGTGGAAGCCGGTGGCGTCAACAACGGCACGCCGGGTGTCGACCCGCGCAGCAACGTGCTGGACAACGACACCGATGTCGACGGCGTGCAGTACGGTGAGACCAAGACGGTCGTCTACTACACCAACCAGAACGGCACATCGGCCAACGCCGGCAGCGTGCTGCAAGGTCTTTACGGCAAGCTGCTGATCAACGCCGACGGCAGCTTCGAGTACCTGGTGGACAACGCCAACCCCACCGTGCAAGCACTGCGCACCGCCGGGCAGACCCTGACGGAAGTCTTCAGCTATCGCATGCGCGATACCGCCGGGGCGACCTCCGATGCACGCCTGACCGTGACCATCCAGGGCGCCGACGACAACCCGGTCGCCCGCGACGACAGCAACTTCGCCAGCGACGAGACCCCTGCGCCACAAGCCACGGGCAACGTGCTGCCCAACGACAGCGACGTCGACGGCGGCGATTCCCTCAGCGTGACCGGCATCCGCACCGGGCAGGAAAACGGCAGCGGCAGCGCCGGAGTGGTCGGCCAGCCCATCGTCGGGCGCTACGGCACCCTCGTGCTCAACGCCGACGGCAGCTACACCTACACCATCGACCAGAGCAACCGCGAAGTGCTGGCAGCAGCAGGACTCGGGCAGATTCTCAAGGACTACTTCACCTACACCATCAGCGATCTGGCCGGCCTCACCGACCAGGCCCAGCTGACCATCACCCTGAACATCGCCACACCCTACATCCCGCCGGGCCCGCACTTCGACCGCTTCGGCGACGATGGTTATCCGCGTGACCGGATACCCGACGTCGACCCGGCGATCTTCGTGCAGCCGGTGGTGGAGCGCGTCGACGAGCGACTGTCCCTCTCCGGCTGGGGCGCCGACGGCAGTAACGTCGAGTTCTTCGCCACGCCGGAGATCGACAGCCCGTCGCTGGGCGCGCGCCTGGGAGAGGTGAAAGGCCAGTTCGTCGCCCGCGCCGTGGCCGAAAGCCGACGCGCCAGCGACCTGGACAAGAACTGGGTGGACGGCCGCCATGGCGTCATCAGCCTCAGCGCCGACGGGCCGCTGCCCGACCCGTCGCTATGGGCGCCCTTCCCCGCCGACATGGTGGGCCAGCCGGACAAGGCCGCACAGACCGCACCGGGCTTCCGCGCCCAGCTGCGCGAAGCAGCGCAGCGTCGGAGCGGCGGCCAATGAGGAACAAGCGGTTAATTCGAATCGATCAAGGACTGAACATGCCCGCCTACGCACTGAAATGCCTGAGCGCCACCATCACCGTGAGCATTCTCCTCAGCGCCTGCTCGGCCTTCGAGCCCAAGCCTTACACCGAGGAAGAGATGCGCCAGCGGGTGATCGAAGATCAGGCGCGGATGTACAAGGAGCAGGAGCCGGTCAACGGGCCGATCACCTTCTACGAAGCCTCGGCGCGTGCGTTGAAATACAACCTCGACTACCGCCTCAAGTTGCTGGAAAGCGCGCTGGCCTCCGACCTGCGTGACGTCACCAGCCACGAGATGCTGCCACGGGTGGTCGCCTCCGCCGGCTACGCCGGGCGCAACAACGACTCGGGCGGCACCTCCATCGGCATCGAGGACCGCCAGGTCAGCTTGCGGCCGTCCACCTCGGAAGAACGCTACCGCCAGCTCTACAGCCTCGGGCTGTCCTGGAGCCTGCTGGACTTCGGCGTCGCCTACTACCGTACCCAGCAGAAGAACGACCAGATGCTGATGGCCGAGGAGCGCCGCGAGAAGGTCGCGCAGAACGTCCTGCAGGACGTGCGCAACGCCTACTGGCGCGCCCTGGGCGCCCAGCGCCTGTTGCCGGAAGTCGACGGCCTGCTGATGCGCACCCACCGTGCCCTGACCTCCGCCCGCGAGGCCGAAGGCAAGGGCCTGCTGCCGCGCCAGGACATCCTCGCCTACCAGCGCGCGCTGCTCGACTCGGTGTACATGCTCACCGTGCGCCGCCAGGACCTGGAGTTCGCCCGCGCCGAGCTGGCCGCGCTGATGTCGCTGCCGCCGAACACGAAAATGGTCCTCGCCGACGTCGGCGAACAACCGCTGCCGTTGGTCACCAACAATATCGATCAGCTCGAGCGCCTGTCGCTGGAACGCCGCCCGGAAATCATGGAGGAGTGGTACCGCAAGCGTGTCGACATGAACGACCTGAAGATCGCCAAGGCCCAGCTGTGGCCCAACGTGAGCTTCAACTACGGCTACGAGTACGACTCCAACAAGTACCTGTACAACAACGACTGGAACCAGACCGGCATCAACGTCTCGATGAACCTGCTGCGCCTGGCCCAGTACCCGGACATCAAGGCGGCCGAGGCCAGCCAGGAAAAGACCGACGACATGCGCCGCACCGCGCTGTCCATGGCCATCCTCACCCAGGTCCGCGTCGGACTGCTGCGCTACCAGCTGGCCCGGCAGGAAGTGGAGTTCGCCGACGAAAGCCTGCGCGTCGACCAGAGCCTGCTCAGCTACGCCCAGTCCGCCCGTGGCGCCGCCCTGGGCAGCGAGCTGGAGCTGATCCGCGCCGAAGGCCGCTTCCTGCTCTCGCGCTACCAACGCGAAGCCGCCTACTCCGACGCCCAGGCTGCCTGGGGCCGGCTGTACAACTCGGTGGGCTTCGAGGTGATGCCCAAGGAAATCGAGAACCACGACGTGAAGACCCTCGCGCGGGAAATCCAGCGCACGCTGGAGCAACAAACCAGCACCAACCTGCTCGCCAGCAGCGGCTCCACGACCGTGCAACCTGCCGCCGGGCAAGCTTCCGCAGGGCAACTCTCCACCGGGCAACTTTCCAACAGGCAAGAAGGAACCGCCAATGCCGCGCAGTAAGTCGTACCTGCTCTTCCCGCTGTGCCTGATGTTCCTCCAGACGGCGCTGGCCGACGACGCCACCAGCGCCCTGCCGCCGCTCCCCGACAACCAGGACCCCGGCGCCATTCGCGTGCTGTTGGTGTCCAACCTGGAAACCACCCTCTCCGCCCAGATGAACGGCACCCTCGGCGCGCTCAAGGCAAGCCTGGGCGACAAGGTCGCCAAGGATGCCGAGCTGGCCCAGCTCAACTGCGTGGAAGTCAACGCCCGCGCCAAGGTCGCTGCCGCCGAGCTGAACATGGCGCGCTCCAACCTCGCCGCCAAGCAGAACCTGCGCAAGCTCGATGCCGTGGGTGACCTCGAGGTCGCCATGGCCAACACCGAGGTACAGAAGGCCGACGGCGCCCTCACCCTGGCCCGCGCCCAGGCCGGCTACTGCCTGGTCGATGCGCCCTTCTCCGGGCGCATCGCCAAGGTCTACGTCAAGCCCTACCAGACGGTGACAGCCGGCACACCGCTGTTCGATCTGGTCAGCGACGGCGCACTGAAGGTGCGTCTCAACGTACCCTCCTCCATGCTGCCCAACCTGCGTCCGGACATGCCGCTGGAAGTGGACATCCACGAAACCGGCAAGCACTACCCGGCCAAGGTCAGCGTGATCAACGCGCGGGTTGACGCCGTGGCGCAGACCGTTGAGCTGGAAGCGCAAGCTGGATGCCAGCTACCCCGAACTGATCGCCGGCATGAGCGGGGTCGCGCGCTTCCCCGAAAGCCATGAGTGAGCTGCTGCCGCCACCCCAGCTGCTGCTGAGTCTGGCCAATGTGCGCGACAAGGCGCTGACGGCCGACTCCCTCGGTGCTCTCGCCTTCAGCATCGCCAACGACCTGTTCCCGCTGCTGCGCTTCCACCAGGCGTTGGTGTTCGCCTGCCATGAATCGCGCAACGAGTTGCTGGCGGTGTCCGGACTGGCCAAGCCGACCGAAGACTCTCCCTATCTGGTCTGGCTGGAACGCGCCAGTCGCTGGGTCGCCGGGCAGATACCCGACGCCACGCCCACCTGGCTGGCCCGCGATGCCATCGAACCACCCGCCGACATCGCCGAGGGCTGGAGCGAATGGTGGCCCGCCGGGCTCTGGTGCGTGCCGCTGCACGACCGCGCGGGCAAGCGTCTGGGGCTGGTGCTGTTCCTGCTCGACGAACCGCCGGCGCGCAACCTGCAACCGCTGCTGCAGGGCATCTGGCAGACCTGGGCGCACGCCTGGGCTGCGTTCGGGCCACGTACCCGTCTGCGCTTCTGGCGACCAAGCAGACGTCAGGTACTGATCGGCGTGATCGCGCTGGCCGCACTGCTACTGATCCCGGTGCGGCAGACCGCGCTGGCGCCGGCGGAAGTCGTCTCACGCAACGCCCAGGTGATCAGCTCGCCGATCGACGGGGTGATCGTCAAGATGCTGGTGCGCCCCAACCAGAGCGTGGAAGTCGGCACGCCGCTCTTCGAACTGGACGAGACGACCCTGCGCAGCCGCGCCGATGTGCTGGCCAAGGAAGTCGCTGTGGCCGACGCCGAGCTCATGGCGGCCAGCCAACGCGCCTTCGACAACCCACAGAGCAAGAGTGAGTTGACGGTGCTCGACGGCCGCGCCCGCCAGCGCCGCGCCGAACTGGCCGCGGTACAGGCACAACTGGCGCGTACCCGTGTGCTTGCGCCGCGCGCCGGCGTGGCCGTTTACAGCGACCCCAACGACTGGCTGGGCAAGCCGGTGGTGACTGGCGAACGCATCCTGCAGATCGCCGACCCGAAGGCACCGGGCATGCGCATCCAGCTACCGGTGGCCGATGCCATCGCGCTGGAGCCGGGGGCGAAAGTGGCGCTGTTCCTCACCGCCTACCCGCTGGACCCGCTGCATGGGGAAATCCTCGACACCAGCTACCAGGCCAAGCCCAGTGACGAAGGCGTGGCCTCCTACCGCCTGCTGGCCAGCGTGCAGGACGCACCGCCCCATGCCCGGCTCGGCCTGCACGGCACCGCCAAGCTGTACGGTGAGCGCGTCGTGCTCGGCTACTACCTGCTGCGCCGCCCGCTGGCATCCCTGCGCGCCTGGACCGGCTGGTAACGGCGATGGACATTGCCGCCGAAGACCTGCCCACTCCGCCGCTGCGCGACGACCTGCGCCTGGACGAAGCCGCCCCCGGCCCGGACGGCGAGCCGGTGTGGGTGATCCACGACAGCGTGCTCAACCGTTTCTACCGCATCGGCTGGCTGGAGTTCGAATGCCTGCTGCGTTGGGAACAGACGCCCCGGCAGATCAGCGAGCAGATCGCCGAGCAGACCGCGCTCAAGCCCGAGGCCGAGCAGGTGCTGGGCTTTCGCCAGTTCCTCGAGCACCACCAGCTGCTGCGCCCCGGCCCCGAGGCGCTGGCACGGCTGGCCGCGCGCAGCGAAGGGAAACAGTGGACGACCTGGAACTGGTGGCTGCACCACTACCTGTTCTTCCGCATCCCGCTGCTCCGCCCGCAGCGCTTCCTGCGCGCCATCGCCGGCAGCCTCGACTGGTTGTTCAACCGTTACGTGGCCATGCTGGTGCTGCTGCTCAGCCTGGCCGGCATCGTCCTGGTGACGCACCAGTGGGACACCTTCACCCACGACGTGGTGGAGTCCTTCTCTTTCGAGGGCCTGCTGAGCTTCGCCGCCGCCCTGGTGGTGGCGAAGACGCTGCACGAGCTGGGTCATGCGCTGGTGGCCACGCGGCTGGGGCTGAAGGTCGCGCACATGGGCATCGCCTTCGTGGTCATGTGGCCGATGCTCTACACCGACACCGGCGAGAGCTGGAAGCTGCGCAGCAACCGCCAGCGCCTGGCGATTGCCAGCGCCGGAATCATCACCGAACTGGGCCTGGCCGGGCTGTCGACGCTGGGCTGGGCGCTGGCCGATCCCGGCCCGTTCCGCAACGGGCTGCTGTACCTGGCGACGACCAGCTGGGCGTTGTCGCTGGCCTTGAACGCCAGCCCATTCATGCGTTTCGACGGCTACTTCATCTTCTCCGACCTGCTGGATTTCCCCAACCTGCATGAGCGCGCCGGCGCCCTCGCGCGGGCCACGCTCAGACGCAACCTGCTGGGCCTGGACGAACCCTGGCCGGAGCACTTCCCCACCAGCAAGCGCCGAGCGCTGGTGGCCTTCGCCTTCGGCACCTGGGTGTATCGCCTGCTGCTGTTCCTCGGCATTGCCGTGGCGGTCTACTACTTCTTCTTCAAACTGCTGGGGATCTTTCTGTTCGCCGTGGAAATCAGCTGGTTCATCGTTCAGCCCGTGTGGCGTGAACTCAAGGTCTGGTGGCAGCGCCGCGCGGAAGTGAAGCCGCGACGCAAGCTGGTGTTCTTCGCGGCGCTGGTCGCCGTGCTCCTGCTGCTCGCCATCCCCTGGCGCACCCAGGTGCACGCCATGGGTGTGGCGCGTGCAGCGCAACAGCTGCACGTCTACGCGCCCTTCCCCGCGCTGCTGCGCGACCTGCGACCCGGCGGCGAAGTCAGCCAAGGCGAGACACTGGCGGTGATGGAGGAACCCGATATTGCCGCCAAGGTCGCCGGCAGCGAGGCGAGCATCCGCGGTTACCAGGGGCGGCTGGCCGGCATGCTCGCCGACCCGTCCGGGCTCTCCGAGGAAGCCGTCACCCGCCAGCGTCTCGGTGTGGAGTACCAGCAGGCCCGCGCCGCCCGCAACGAGATGGCCAGGCTGAACCTGCAAGCTCCGTTCGCTGGCCGGTGGATGGACGTCAATCCGGACTGGAAGCCCGGCCAGTGGATCAATACCCGTGAGCCCATCGGCGTACTGGTGGACCCGCAGCACTGGTTGGTGGATGCCTACGTCAAGCAGGACGAAGTGCAGCGCCTCACCGATGGCGGCCAGGTGCGCTTCTACCCCGAAGGCGTGCCGCACCCCATCGAGGGCCAGGTCGTGCTGATCGGCACCACGCGCATCAGCCAGCTGGAGCAACCGATGCTCGCCTCACGCTACGGCGGCCCGCTGAACGTCAATCCCCAGGGCGAAGCGCTGGTGCCCAACCCGGCGCTGTTCCATGTGTTGGTAAAGCTCGACGAAGCGCCGCCGGGCTTGCACGAGACCCGTGGCCACCTGCAGATCGAAGGCGCGCGGCGCAGCTGGCTGGGCGAGGGCTTTACTCGCCTGATCGCAGTGGCGTTGCGGGAGAGCGGGTTCTAGCGTCGCCATGCACCGGCCCTGCCGCGATTCGCCGGCAGGGCTGGCGCGCCGGACTCACTCCTTTGCCATCCCGAAGCAATGCCGCGCCTGCGGGAACTGGCGCTCGCGCACCTCGCTGGCGAAACGCTCGGCCGCCGCGCCGATCAGCTCGTCCACCCGCACGTACTGCTGCGCGAAGCGTGGAATCTGCTCGCCGGAAAGCCCCAGCATGTCCTCGGTCACCAGCACCTGCCCGGCGCAGGCCGGTGACGCGCCGATACCGATCACCGGGATGGCCAACCGCTCGCAGACCTGGCGCGCCACTGGCTCCAGCACGCCTTCGAGCACCACGCTGAAGGCACCGGCCGCAGCGACGGCCTCCGCGTCGCGCAGCACCTGTGCGACGCCGGCCTCCTCCTTGCCTTGTACCCTGAAGCCGCCAAGGGCATTGACCTTCTGCGGCATCAGGCCGATATGCGCCATCACCGGAATGCCACGCTCGACCAGGAAGGCGATGGTTTCGGCCATTTCCGCGCCACCCTCCAGCTTCACTGCCTGCGCGCCGCTTTCCGCGAGCACCCGCGCGGCGGCGAGGAAGGCCTGCTGAGGCGAGGCCTGATAACTGGCGAAGGGGAGATCCACCACCACGCAGGCCCGTTGCGAGCCTCGGACCACCGCGGCGCCGTGGGCGATCATGGTGTCCAGGCTGACGGCCAGCGTATGCGGCATGCCGTAGAGCACCATGCCCAGCGAATCCCCCACCAGCAACACATCGACGTGCGGGTCGAGCAGCCGCGCCATGGGCGCCGAGTAGGCCGTCAGCACAACCAGGCTACCGGGCTCGCTGCGCTGGCGGATGTCGAGGGTGGACAGGCGTTGTTGCGGACGGTGGCTGCTCATGGTGCTTTCCCCTTTTGGGCTGGTATTGGCCGGGAAAGACGCTACCATCGGCGCTTCGTGGCCCACTTCCGTGAGAGAGACAAGCTATGCCGTCGACGGGACAGGATATTCCGGCAATTCCTGAGTTCACTACCCTGCCCCGTCCTGTCTGGCTGCGCGCTTTCGACATGCCTGCCGGGTTTGAAGTAGAGCTTCATTCCCACCCCTGGGGCCAACTGATGTACGCCGCCAGCGGCGTGCTGGAAGCCACCACCGAGCAGCACAACTGTCTGATCCCGCCGCGCCGGGCAATGTGGCTGCCAGCAGGCGTAAGCCACAGCGCGCGGGCACGCACCTTCGTGGTCCATCGCAGTTTCTACCTGATCCCGGAGCTGGCCATCGGGCTCGGGCCGTGCCGCGTTCTGGAGGTCTCGCCGTTGCTGGACAACCTCATCCAGCGCGCCTGTGAATTCCCCCATGACTACCCCGACGGCGGTCCGGAAGACCGACTGATGCAGGTATTGGTGGACGAGTTGCACAACGCTCCCGACTCCGGCCTCGACCTGCCGCTACCGCGAGACGCCCGGCTGCGGCGCGTCACCGATCACCTGCAGGAACACCCCGGCGAACGCCAGGGCATCGAAGACTGGGCGCAGCGCGTCGGCGCCTCGCGGCGAACCCTGGCGCGGCTGTTCCGTGACGAGACCGGGCTGTCGTTCCGCGAATGGCGCGAACGCGTGCGCCTGCTCGCGGCGCTGCCCAGGCTGGAGCGCGGCGAGTCGGTGACGCTGATCGCTGGTGAACTGGGCTACGAGTCCACCTCGGCTTTCATCGAGCTGTTCCAGCGCCAGCTCGGGACCTCGCCGGGTGCACTGGCGCGGCAGATGCGGACAGGTGGGTAGATGGTCGCGCACCAAGCTGTAGAAGCGGGCCATGCGCGCGATCGCGGGAATGGCCCACTCCTACAGGGAGCAAGCTTTCAACATGAACATTTCTTATATTCATCACGAGAACATTGAGTTTGTTTCATGAAGAGGCCACCGGGAGAATCTCGCCATTCGCTGATTCAATGGAGAGATTCACATGGCACTGGCACACAACCTCGGCTTTCCCCGCATCGGCCGCGACCGCGAGCTGAAAAAAGCCCAGGAGGCCTTCTGGAAGGGCGAACTGGACGAAGCCGGCCTGCGCGCCGTCGGCCGCGAACTGCGTGCCGCCCACTGGCAGCTTCAGAAGAACGCTGGCATCGAGTTGCTGCCTGTCGGCGACTTCGCCTGGTACGACCAGGTGCTGACCCATTCGCTGACCTTCGGCGTGATCCCCGAGCGCTTCCGCGCCCATGGCGATGCCAAGCCGACCCTGCAGACGCTGTTCGCCATGGCGCGCGGAGTCAGTGATAGTTGCTGCGGCGGCGCCCACGCGCAGGAAATGACGAAGTGGTTCGACACCAACTACCACTACCTCGTCCCGGAGTTCAGCGCTGACCAGCAGTTCGAACTGAGCTGGGAGCAACTGTTCGAGGAGGTGGAGGAAGCCCACGCCCTCGGCCACGCCGTCAAACCGGTGGTCATCGGCCCGCTGACCTATCTCTGGCTGGGCAAGAGCAAAGGCGCCGACTTCGACAAGCTCAACCTGATCGAACGCCTGCTGCCGCTCTACGGCCAGATATTCCGCCGCCTCGCGGCACTGGGTGTGGAGTGGGTGCAGATCGACGAACCGATCCTCGCCCTCGATCTGCCGCAGGAATGGAAGAACGCTTTCGAGCGCACCTACAACCTGCTGCAGAGCGAGCCACTGAAGAAGCTGGTGGCCACCTACTTCGGCGGCCTGGATGACAACCTGGGGCTGGCCGCAGGCCTGCCGGTGGACGGCCTGCACCTGGACCTGGTGCGCGCGCCGGAGCAGTTCCCGACCATCCTCGACCGCCTGCCGGCCTACAAGATTCTCTCCCTCGGCCTGGTCAACGGCCGCAACGTCTGGCGCTGCGACCTGGAGAAGAGCCTGGAAGTGCTGCGCCACGCCCATGAGCGTGTCGGCGAGCGCCTCTGGGTCGCGCCGTCCTGCTCGCTGCTGCACAGTCCGGTTGACCTGGAGCGCGAAGACAAGCTGGATGCCGAGCTGAAGAGCTGGCTGGCATTCGCCGTGCAGAAGTGCGCCGAAGTCGCCGTGCTGGCCCGCGCGATCAACGCGCCCGAAGCGCCGGAAGTCATTGCCGCGCTGGCACAAAGCCGCGCCGTACAGGCCAGCCGCGCCGCCTCGCCGCGTATTCACAAGCCGGAAGTGAAGGCCCGCCTGGCCGCCGTCCATGCGCAGGACAGTCAGCGCCAGTCGCCCTTTGCCGAGCGCATCGCCAAGCAACGCGCCGGCCTGAAGCTGCCGGACTTCCCCACCACCACCATCGGCTCGTTCCCGCAGACCTCCGCCATCCGTCTTGCGCGGCAGGCGTTCAAGCAGGGCAAGCTCAGTGTCGCCGACTATACCGAGGCCATGCATAGCGAAATCCGCCATGCCGTGGAAATCCAGGAGAACCTTGGGCTGGACGTGCTGGTACACGGCGAAGCCGAGCGCAACGACATGGTCGAGTACTTCGCCGAGCAACTCGACGGCTACCTCTTCACCCGCTTTGGCTGGGTGCAGAGCTACGGCTCGCGCTGCGTAAAACCGGCGGTGATCTTCGGCGACCTGAGCCGTCCGCAAGCCATGACCGTGGAGTGGATCAGGTACGCCCAGAGCCTTACCAGCAAAGTCATGAAGGGCATGCTGACCGGCCCGGTGACCATGCTGATGTGGTCCTTCCCGCGCGAGGACGTCTCCCGCGAAACCCAGGCGCGCCAGCTGGCCCTGGCGATCCGCGACGAAGTGCTGGACCTGGAGGCCGCCGGCATCCGTATCGTGCAGATCGACGAAGCCGCGTTCCGCGAGGGCCTGCCGCTGCGTCGCAGCGACTGGGGTCGTTACCTCGACTGGGCCACCGAAGCCTTCCGCCTGTGCGCCTCCGGCGTGCGCGATGAAACCCAGATCCACACCCACATGTGCTACAGCGAGTTCAACGACGTGATCGAGTCCATCGCCGCCATGGACGCCGACGTCATCACCATCGAGACCTCACGTTCGGACATGGAGCTGCTGGAGGCTTTCGAGAAGTTCGAGTACCCCAACGAGATCGGTCCGGGCGTCTATGACATCCACTCGCCGCGCGTGCCGGGCAAGGAGGAGATGGTCAAGCTGCTGCGCAAGGCGGCGCAGCGTATTCCCGCCGAGCGCCTGTGGGTCAATCCCGACTGCGGCCTGAAGACCCGCGCCTGGCCGGAGACGGAAGCGGCGCTGGTGAACATGGTCGCGGCCGCCCGCGAGCTGCGCAAGGACGTGGCGCTGCTGGGCTGACCGGACCGCTGCGAACCTCGGCACGGCGATCGGCATCAACCCACAGCGGAACATCGGCGACCACCTGTAGGAGCGGGCCATGCCCGCGATCGCGCGCATGGCGCGCTCCTACAGGTTCGTTCCGTGCGGATCGGGAAAGGTACTGCCGTCACGTCGACCCGGCAGATGAACCAGGCGCGCCACAGGCGTAATCTTGGTTCCCTTCGAACACCGCCATGCAGGACCTCACATGAAGCAGCTGCTCATCATCGGCATCGGCGCGGGCGACCCCGAATACCTGACCGTGCAGGCGATCAACGCGATGAACCGCGCGGACGTGTTCTTCCTCCTGGACAAGGGCGCGAGCAAGGACAAGCTGCTCCAGCTGCGCCGCGACATCCTCGAACGCTACGTCTCCCGCAGCGATTACCGCATCGTCGAAGCCGACAGCCCCGAACGCGTCCGCGAAGGCGACTACGCCGGGCAGGTGCGTGACCTCAACCAAGCCAAGCAGCAGGTGTTCGAACGGCTGATCGCGGACGAACTACAGGAAGGCCAGTGCGGCGCCTTTCTTGTCTGGGGCGACCCCTCGCTCTACGACAGCACCTTGCGCATCCTCGATGCCATCCTCCGCGAGGGCCGGGTGAACTTCGACTACCAGGTGATTCCCGGCATCACCAGCGTGCAGGCCCTCGCCGCGCGCCACCGGGTGCCGCTGAACGCCATCGGCCAGTCGGTGCAGATCACCACCGGTCGTCGCCTGGCCGAAGGATTCCCGGCCAATGCCGAGAGCGTCGTGGTGATGCTGGACGCCGAGGACAGTTACCGCCAGCTGGACGACCCGGAGCTGGAAATCTACTGGGGCGCCTATGTCGGCACCCCGGACGAAATCCTGCGCAGCGGGCGGCTCACCGAGGTCGGCGAGGACATCCAGCGCACCCGCCAGGCTGCCCGTGAGGCCAACGGCTGGATCATGGACACTTACCTGCTGCGGCGCGCGCCAAAGGACGCCTGAGGCCCCACGCAGGGCGCACTCGGCTTTATCCGCCGTAATGGCGGATAACCGTTGCCGGGTTATGCGCCCTATGGTTCTGAGCAGCTCCGGCAAAAGCGGCTAGAGTGATTTTCGTTGTGTCGACAACACCCGCCGGAGCGCACCGCTCATGCCCAACGCCACCCTTGCCCGCTTCATCGAACACGCCACCCAGCTCAGCCGGCAGGAATCCGAACCCTGCCAGTGCGTGGCCTCGCTGGCGCCTTTCATGATGGAGCTGCTGGCCCATGCCGGCGACTTCCTCGAAGCGCACCACTACCAGAGCGACCCGTTCCACTACGCGCGCAACCTGATCTACCAGGCGCCGGACGACAACCTGTCGCTCTACGCGCTGGTCTGGTCGCCGGGCCAGTGGACACCGGTGCACGACCACGGCAGCTGGGGTGTGGTGGGCATAGTCGAGGGCGTGCTGGAGGAGCGCAGCTATGTCTGCCTGTCCGCCGACCGCCAGCGCGATGAAGGCATCGAGCTGGTCAAGGGCGGCATGATCCTGCTGCCGCCCGGCGCAGTCACCAGTTTCGTCCCCAATCCCGACCACATCCACGTCACCGGCGTCCCCGCCGACCGACCGCGTGCAGTCAGCCTGCACCTCTACGGACGGATGATGAACAACTATCACATCTATGACGTCGAGGCCGGCACGCGGCACTTCGTCGAGGTCGAACACAACGGTTGAGCCGCCTGCCAGGCGGGCTTCCCGAATAGCCGGAGGCCACGCCCGGCGCGGGCTATACTGGTTCCGGCGCACAGGAAGGAATAGCTCTGGCGCACCCGTTTCAGCGGAGGACGGTCAATGAATGCACCTGGTCCCGTTGTTCGTCCGACGATCCTGATCGTCGACGATGCCCCTGAGAACCTCACGCTCCTGTCGGACCTGCTCAAGCTGCTGTACCGCGTGAAGGCCACCCGCAGCGGCGAAAAGGCCCTGCAGATCGCGTTCTCCGACGAGCCGCCGGACCTCATCCTGCTGGACGTGATGATGCCCGGCATGGATGGCTTCGAGGTCTGCAAGCGTCTGCGCGACGACGCACGCACGCGGCATATCCCGGTGATCTTCATCACTGCCCAGGATACCGCCGATGAGGAAATACGCGGCCTTGAGCTGGGCGCCGTGGACTACCTGACCAAACCGATCAACCCGCCCACCGTGCTGATGCGCGTGGACAACCAGTTGCGCATCAAGGCCGCCGCCGACTTCCTGCGTGACCAGAACGAGTACCTCGAACAGGAAGTGCAGCGGCGCACCCGCGAGCTGGCGGCCATCCAGGACGTGACCATCCTGGCGATGGCGTCCCTGGCGGAGACTCGCGACAACGAGACCGGCAACCACATTCGCCGTACCCAGCATTATGTCAGTGCGCTGGCCGAGCACTTGCAGCAGCACCCGCGTTTCAGCGCCGAACTGGATGAGGAAACGCGGCAGCTGCTGTTCAAATCGGCGCCACTGCACGATATCGGCAAGGTCGGCATCCCCGACCACATCCTGCTCAAGCCGGGCCGCCTCACCAGCGAAGAGTTCGACGTCATGAAGACGCACACCACCCTGGGGCTCGATGCCCTGGAGACGGCCGAGGCGCGGCTGGGCATGGATGTGCCTTTCCTCCGCCTGGCCAAGCAGATTGCCTACGGCCACCACGAAAAGTGGGATGGCTCGGGCTACCCGCAGGGGCTGGCCGGCGATGCGACCCCGCTGTCGGCGCGGCTGATGGCGGTGGCCGATGTCTACGACGCACTGATCAGCCGGCGCATCTACAAGAACGCCATGCCCCACGAGGCAGCCGTCGAACATATCCGCAGCCAGCGCGGCCAGCACTTCGATCCTGACGTGGTCGACGCCTTTCTCACCCTTCAGGACGAGTTCCACCGCATCGCCGATCGCTTCGGCGACAAGGAAGCTCCTCCTGCCGAGGGCACCAAACCCGGTTGACCGGTGCTCCCCTTAATCGATCCAGAGCAGACCCGCCAGGAGGCGCCCGATAGTGACTCCACTCGGTTTTCTACAGCGACTGAAGCTGAGGACCCGGTTGGTGATCGGGTTTGGCGGCATCCTCCTGTTTGCCTTGTTCATCGGCTTGTACAGCCTGTACGTCCAGCGCGAGCAGACGCAGCGGATCACCCAGATCTACGAAAAGGAAATGCTCGGCCTTGCCCATATCGATGCCGCCCGGGTCGCGCTGGCCAGCATCGGCCGGAGTGTTCGCCAGTCGGTGCTCGCGGCGGACGCCGGCGCCAGGGAGCAGGCACTGGGACAACTCAAGGAAACCCAGGCGGCCTTGCGCGAGGAGATCGAACAGGCACGCCCGCTCATCTACCGCACCCGCGCGCAGCAGGAGCTGATCCGTTTCGAGGTCGCCTATGAGGAGTACCAGGGCCAGATCGACCGGGTGCTGCAACTCAACGATCAACCCGCCAGTGCAGGCCACTCCTCGGACCTGGCGGCGATTGCCCTGCTGTCGTCCACTGAGCTGCAGCGACCTGGCGAGGTCGCCAACCAGGCCCTTTCCGAGGTGGGGCAAATCAAGCGCGCAGGGGCGGACCTGGAGGTCAATCGCGCCTCCGAGCACTTTCTGCGCAGCGTCGAGCTGACCTTCTGGCTGCTGGCGCTCTGCGTGGGCGGCGGGTTCCTCTTCGGCACGCTCATCAGCCTGTCCATTCGCCGCCCCGCCGAGAAGCTCAGGCACTCGGTCGACACCCTGAGCAAGGGCGAACTGGACGGGGTGGTTCCCTTTCAGGATTACCCCAACGAAATTGGCGAGATGGCGCGGGCGATCACCGCCCT
Source organism: Pseudomonas sp. (assembly GCA_049840615.1). Classification (GTDB taxonomy): domain Bacteria; phylum Pseudomonadota; class Gammaproteobacteria; order Pseudomonadales; family Pseudomonadaceae; genus Pseudomonas. The sequence continues at coordinate 64,015 of JASGKM010000041.1, read as the reverse complement.
GCAATCCGAAGCCCGGCAGATGGCGGACCAGCGCTGGGTAAAGACCCAGATTGCAACGCTAAGCATGGCCATGCAGTCCGTCGCCGGCTCCAGCCAACTGGGCGACCGTGCCCTGGAGGCACTGGCCCCACCGATGTTGCTGCGGCGTGCCACTCTGCACGTTCATGATGAGAAAAATGCCGAGCTGGTGCTGCTGGGCAGCTACGCGCCAGGCCCGGATTCACCTTCGCGCGTGGCCGTCGGCCAGGGGCTGATCGGTCAGTGCGCGAAACAGCGGATGGCAATCCACCTGCCCCGACCTGAAGACGCGGCAGAAGCCGAATCCTCCCCAGCGCAGGGACTCGATGTTCTCCCGCTGATCCATGGTGAGCGTCTGGTCGGCGTACTCGCGTTGGAGGGGGTTCGGGAGTTCGGCCCGAGCCAGCTCGACCTGCTGGGCGAGTTCGTCCCACTGTTGGCGATGAATCTGGAAATCCTCGAGCGCACCTCTCGCACCGAACAACTGCTCAAGGAAACTCTTACCCAGGCCGAGCAGATGGAGTGCCAGGCCGCAGCCCTGCAGGAAAGCGAGAAGCGCCTGCAGTACATCCTCGACTGCAGCCCGGTCAGTGTCGCCATTTCCACCCGGCAACACCTGCACTTGGTCAATCCGGCCTTCGCCGCCAGCTTCGGGCTCAAGGCTGGCGATGAAGCTGCCGGGCTTTACGTCGACGGGGCGGAGCGCGAAGCAATCTGGAACGAACTGCTGTCCGGCGAGCGGATGCTCGAGCGTGAGGTTCGCCTGCATGACGGCCAGGGCAGCGAACGCGATATTCTCGCGACCTACCTGCCAGTAGTTCACCACGGCGAACCCGCCATGCTCGCCTGGCTGTACGACATCACCGAACGCAAGCTCGTCGAACAGCAGATGCGCCGTGCCAAGGAACTGGCCGAGGAAGCGACCCGGGCCAAGAGCGAGTTCCTCGCCAACATGAGCCACGAGATCCGCACGCCGATGAACGTGATCATCGGCATGAGCAGCCTGGCCCTGAAAAGCGGGCTCGACGCGCGGCAGCACAACTACGTGCAGAAGGTGAACCGCTCCGCCGAGGGGCTGCTGGGCATCATCAACGACATCCTCGACTTCTCGAAGATCGAGGCCGGCATGATGAGCGTCGAGCACGTCGAATTCCGCCTGGAAGACGTGCTGGAGCAGTTTTCCGCGATGGTCGGCTTCAAGGCCGAGGAGCGCTCCCTGGAGCTGCTCTTCCAGCTCAGCCAGGACCTGCCGACCTCACTGGTCGGCGATCCGCTGCGCCTCGGGCAGGTCCTGCTCAACCTGGGCAACAACGCGGTGAAATTCACCGAGCACGGGGAGATCGTCCTCGGCATCGAGCCTGTGGCACTCGACGCCAAGGACGCGGAACTGCACTTCTGGCTGCGCGACACCGGTATCGGCATGACGGCGGAGCAGAGCAGCCGTATGTTCCAGTCCTTCATCCAGGCCGACTCTTCCACTTCGCGCCGCTACGGCGGTACAGGGCTGGGATTGTCGATCTCCAGGAGCCTGGTGGAACTCATGGGCGGGCGCATCTGGGTGGAGAGCGAACCCGGCAAGGGCTCGGTGTTCCACTTCCATGCGCACTTCGGCATCCCCGAGGCCGCCGCTCCACGGCGCATGCTGCAGGCCGACGAGTTGCTCGGAGTGCGCGCCCTGGTGGTCGACGACAACGCTTCGGCGCGGGATATCCTCTCCGGCATGGCGCTCAGCTACGGGCTGGAAGTGGACGTCGCGCGCAACGGCAACGAGGCGCTGGAGTGGATCAGCGAAGCGCAGCAGCGTCAGTTGCCCTACCAGCTGGTGCTGGTGGACTGGCAGATGCCCGGCATGGATGGTATCGAGGTAGTCGCGCGTCTTCACGACGGTCACTGCGCGGAGGTGCCAGCAGTGATCATGGTCACTGCCTTCGGCCGCGAAGAGGCCCTGGATGCTGCCCAGCAGCGCGGCGTCGAACTGGGCACGGTCCTGACCAAACCGGTGACACCCTCCACCCTGCTGGAGTCGATCAACATCGCCCTGGGCAAACAGAGCGTCGTCGAGCCACGCAGCCGCGAACGCCAGAGCGCCACCGACGAGGCCTTGGCCCGCATCGCCGGCAGCCGGGTATTGCTGGTGGAAGACAACGAGCTGAACCAGGAGCTGGCGATGGAACTGCTGGGCGATGCCGGCATCGAGATCGTGTTGGCCTACAACGGTCAGGAAGCGCTGGATCGGCTAGCCGTCGACAGGCAATTCGACTGCGTGCTGATGGACTGCCAGATGCCCGTGCTCGACGGTTACGCGGCTACTCGGGCACTGCGCCTGCGGCCGGAACTGGCGCAACTGCCGATCATCGCCATGACCGCCAACAACATGGCAGGCGACCGCGAGCTGGCACTGGCTGCCGGCATGAACGACCACATCGCCAAACCCATCGACCCGCCCGCGATGTTCCTTACCCTGTCGCGCTGGATTGCGCCACGGCAACAGCCGGACACTACCAACACGCCAACGCCGACTGCATCGCCCGGCAGCCAGTTCGACCTGCCGGGAATCGACAGCCGCGCCGGGCTCGCCACCTGCGCCGGCAAGGTGGCACTCTACGAACGACTACTACGGCGCTTTCGCATCAGCTACCGGGACTTCATCGACGAATTCCGCGCCCTCGACCCGGCGGCCGATCCAACGGCCCGTCGCCGCGCCGCTCACACTCTGCGCGGCGCAGCCGCGAACATCGGCGCCCTGGCACTGGCACGGGCCGCCGCAGCGCTGGAAGACGCCTGCCTCGGACCTGCCCCGGAAGTACTGACGTCACGCCTGCTGCTGGATGTCCATGCTCAGTTGGAGACGGTGCTGGCGAGCCTGGCGAGTCTCGGCGCAGTTCCTCCCGCAGAGCCGCCTGCGGCCGCCATGACCGAGGAGCAGATCGCCGCCCTCCTCCAGCAGCTGCACGGTTTGCTGGAGCACAGCGACACCAGCGCCGGCGAACTGATTGCCCGGCTGAGCAGCGTCTTCGCGGACTCGCCACGGGCCGGGTTGCTGCGAGAGATAACCGAAGCCATCGAGGGTTTCGACTACGAGCGGGCCCTGGTACAGCTGCAACGGCTGATGGGCGCAACACCCGAGCCCGTGCAGCCGCAAGCCTGAATGGGCGGCCTCAGAGCGTCCTGATCGAGGTACTGATCGCCCGCGCGCACTCGATGGCCGCCGGCGCCAGGCGGCGCTCGGCGTCCTCGCGGGTCCAGCGGCTGGTGGGCGCCACCACGTGTACCGAAGCGACCGGGCGGCCCTGGCTGTTGCGCACCGGCGCGGCAACCGCCATGTCTCCCAGGAACAGTTCTTCGCTGTTGATCGCGTAGCCCTTGCGGCGGATGTCGGCGATCTCGGCGAGGATTTCCTCCAGCGAGGTGCGGGTGTACTGGGTGTGGCTCGAGAGGTCGCTGCCATCCAGCAACTCCAGTACTTCGTCGTCGCTCAGCGCGCTGAGGAAGGCGCGGCCCGAGGCGGTGCAGTACATGGGAATGCGGCTGCCGATGGGCAGGTGGATCGGGATGAACTTCGGCCCGACGAAACGCGCCACGTAGAGCATGTCGGTGCGTACCGGTTCGGTGAGATTGGTGGTCTCGCCGGTGGTCTGCGCCAGCTCCGCAAGGAAGGGATTGGCCACATCCACCAGGGTGTCGGCGGCCAGGTAGTTGTAGCCGATCTCCATCACCTGCGGCGTCAGCTGGAAGCGCTTGGTCTGCGGGTGCTTGCTGACGTAACCCAGCGCTTCGAGGGTATGGATCATCCGCTGTGCCGAACTCTTGGTGATGTCGGCGGCCTCGGCCACCTCGGCCAGGTTCATCGTGCGGTTGCGCGCATTGAAGGCGCGCAGCACCGCCAGGCCCTTTTCCAACGACTGGTTGAACAGACTGTTTTCGTTGTCGCTCATGTCTCGTCCTTGCGAGGGAGAACGCCTTGGATCAGGCCTTAAGTATCGATATGCGATATTTATAAATCTCTTTACGATTTTTGTAAATCATTTATATTGCGGCCAACGCCTCCTGCCAAACCTCGAGGCCATCCATAACGCATAACGACAACAAACCGCGTCAAATGGGAGTTCACCAATGCATCCTCGCCTCCGCGTGTTTTCCTGCGCCCTCGCGCTCGTCGCCAGCTGCGCTGCATCACTGGCCGCCCAGGCCGAACCGCTGAAGGTCGGCGCCACCGCCACCGGCGTGCCGTTCACCTTCCTCGACATCCAGACCAACAGTATCCAGGGCATGATGGTCGACTCCGCCCAGGCCGTGGCCAAGGCCGGCGGCTTCGAGGTGGAAATCGCCCAGACCACCTTCGCCGCGCTGATCCCCTCGCTCACCGCGAAGAAGATCGACCTGATCTCCGCCGCCATGCTGCGCACTCCCGAGCGGGAGAAAGTCGTGCAGTACTCCGACCCGGTGTTCGAGTATGGCGAAGGCCTGGTGGTGCGCGCCGACGATGACAAGGCCTACACCAGCATGGATGACTTCAAGGGCGAAGTAGTCGGCGCCCAGGTCGGCACCATCTTCATCGACAAGCTCAACCAGCGCGGCATCTTCAAGGAAGTCCGCGGCTACGACTCCCTCGCCGACCTCACCCGCGACCTGGCCCTGGGTCGCATCAAGGCCGGCTTCGGCGACCACCCGATCCTTGCCTACCAGATGGCCAAGGGCAGCCTGAAGAAGGTGCGCCTGGTGGATAGCTACCAGCCGCAGATCAAGGGCGAAGTCTGCCTGATCCTGCGCCAGGGCGACCCGGCGCTACTCGCCCAGGTCAACAAGGGCATCGCCAGCATCAAGGCCGACGGCACCCTGGCCGGCATCATCGGCAAGTGGCACCTGGACTGACGTCCGCCTGCTTCACGCCTTTCTCAAGCCTCACCCGTGCCTTTCGCCGGAGCCTCGCGCCCGGTGAAGGGTGACGGCCGCCCTGATTTCCGCCCACGGACAAGCCCATGTTTCTCCAGAATGCCCTGGACTTCCTGCCCATTCTCCTGAATGGCGCAGTGGTCACCGTGCAAGTCACGATTGCCTCTTTCCTGCTCAGCTCGCTCATCGGCCTGGCCTTTGCCCTGATGATGGTGTCGAAGGTCCGCGCCGTGGCACTGTTCGGAATCTCCGTGGTCAACGTCATCCGCGGCCTGCCGATCATCGTGCAGCTGTTCTACATCTACTTCGTGCTGCCGGACTTCGGCGTGCAACTCAGCGCCATGCAGGCCGGCATCATCGGCCTGGGCATCGCCTACTCGGCGTACCAGGCGGAGAACTTCCGCGCCGGCATCCAGGCCATCCAGCAGGGACAGATCGAAGCCGCCGAATCCCTCGGCATGCGCGGCCCGATGATCATGCGCCGGGTGGTACTGCCGCAGGCCTTCCGCATCGCCCTGCCGCCCTACGGCAACACCCTGGTGATGATGCTCAAGGACTCCTCGCTGGTGTCCACCATCACCGTCGCCGAGATGACCCGCGCCGGCCAGCTGATCGCCTCCTCGACCTTCGAGAACATGACCGTCTACACCCTGGTCGCCCTGCTCTACCTGGCCCTCAGCCTGCCGCTGTCGTTCGCCCTGCGCCGCCTCGAAGCGCGCATCGCCACGAGGAAGAAAGCATGATCCGTATCCAGTCGCTGCACAAAAGCTACGGCAGCACCCGCGTCCTCGAAGGCATCGACCTGTCGGTCGAGAGCGGCCAGGTGGTGTGCCTGATCGGCCCCTCCGGCTCGGGCAAGTCCACCCTGCTGCGCTGCATCAACGGCCTGGAAACCTACGAGGGTGGCGACATCCTGGTCGGCCAGGAACGCGTCGACCGCCACGCCCACTCCATCCACGAAATCCGCACCCAGGTGGCGATGGTGTTCCAGCGCTTCAACCTGTTCCCGCACCGCACCGCCCTGCAGAACGTCATGGAAGGCCCGGTGTACGTGAAGAAGGAGCGCCCGGACGCCGCCCGCGAACACGCCCGTGCCCTGCTGGAAAAAGTCGGCCTGAGTCACCGCATGGACGCCTACCCGGACGAACTCTCCGGCGGCCAGCAACAACGCGTTGCCATCGCCCGTGCGCTGGCGATGCGGCCCAAGGCGATCCTCTTCGACGAGCCGACCTCGGCGCTGGACCCGGAACTGGTGGGCGAAGTGCTGGCGGTAATGCGCAAGCTCGCCGACGAAGGCATGACCATGGTGGTGGTGACCCACGAGATGGGCTTCGCCCGCGAAGTGGCGGACAAGGTCTGCTTCCTCTATGGCGGTCGCATCGTCGAGGAAGGCGCGGCCAAGGACGTGCTCGGCGCGCCGAGCCAGCCGCGCACCCAGGAATTCCTCCGGCGCCTGCTCAACACCGACGGGGGCCAGGCATGAACGCCCAGCCCCTGGCACTGCCGCCCTCGCTCTGGGCGGCCACCGCGACACCCGGTCCGGCCACACCGGCGCTGGCAGAGGACAAACAGGTCGACGTCGCCATCGTCGGCGCCGGCTACACCGGATTGGTCACAGCCCTGCACCTGGCCCGAAATGGCGTGCGCGTCTGCGTGCTGGATGCCGGCGAGCCGGGCTGGGGCGCCTCCGGGCGCAACGGCGGGCAGGTGATTCCCGGCCTCAAGCATGACCCCGATGACCTGCGGCGCATGTTCGGCGGCGACCGGGCCGAGCGCCTGATCGATGTGGCCGGCAGCGCTGCCGATGAAGTCTTCGAGCTGATCCGCCGCTACGACATCGACTGCGAAGCCACCCGCAAGGGCTGGATTCAACCGGCTGCCTCGCCGGCTGCCCTGCGTGCCATCGAAAAGCGCGCCGAGCAGTGGCGCCAGCGCGGCGTACCGGTGGAGATGCTCGACAAGAGCAGCGTCGCCCAACGCATCGGCAGCAAGGACTACCTCGGCGCCTGGGTCGACCCGCGCGCCGGCAGCGTCCAGCCGCTGAGCTACGTGCGCGGTCTTGCGCGAGCAACGTTGAGTGAAGGCGCGGACATTCACGGACACAACCGCGTGACCGACCTGCGCCGTCACGGCAGCGGCTGGCAGCTCACCACCGACGCGGGGCACAAGGTCACCGCCGAGCGGGTGATCCTTGCCACCAACGGCTACAGCGACGACCTGTGGCCAAAGCTGCGGCAGACGGTGATCGCCGCCAACAGCTTCATCGTTGCGACCAACCCCCTGCCGGAGCACCTGCGGCGCAGCGTACTGCCCGGTGGCGAAGTCTGCTCGGATGCGCGCCGGCTGCTGTTGTACTTCAAGCAGGACGCGCGCGGCCGGCTGCTGCTGGGCGGTCGCGGCCCATTCGCCGAGCCGCGCTCGCCCGGTGATTGGCTGCACCTCAAGCGCTCGCTGTTGGGGCTGTTCCCGCAGCTGGCGGAGGTCGAGTTCGAGTACCAGTGGAGTGGCCGCGTGGCGCTGACGCCGGACTTCATGCCACGCCTGCATGAACCGGCACCCAACCTGAGCATCCTGCTGGGCTACAACGGTCGCGGTATCGCCATGGCCTCGGCCCTGGGCCGACACCTGGCAGAGCGCTTGCTGGACCGCGAGAAGGACTTCCCCTTCCCGGTCACGCCGGTACGGCCGATCCCCTTCCACGGGCTGCAACGCCTGTACCTGGGCGTAGGCATTGCCTGGTATCGCCTGCTCGACGCCGTACTCTGAGCGACACGCCCGGCCGCTCAGGCCGGGCGTCCCTCCTGCAGCGCCGCCAGGTACGCGCGCGGTGGCTGGCCGGTGTGCTCGCGAAAGCAGCGGTAGAACACCGACAGCGAATTGAAGCCCACCGCGAACGCCAGCTCGTCGATGCGCGCCGTCGGCTCTTCCCGAAGACGCTCCAGCAGATGGCCGATACGCGCCTGGTTCAGGTAGCGGTAGAAGCTCTGCCCGAGCACCTGGTTGAGCAGATAGGAAATCTGGTTGCGTGTGTAGCCGGTGGCCCGCGCCAGACGCTCCAGGTCCATCTCCGGGTCGAGATAGGGATGGGCACTGCCGAAGTAGGACTCGATATCCAGCAGCATCTTCCCCACCTGCGCGGAGTTCAGCCCCAGGCGGCGCTGGTCCTTGACGCCCTCCTCGCGCTGCTCGCGCACCGGCGTTGCATATTCGTGGACGCGCCAGATCAGCCCGTCGCGCACGGTAATCGCTTCGCTGGCGCGGAACGAGGCCAGCCGGCTGCTGCGCCGCAGCGTCAGGCGCGAGCGGTACTGGATGAAGGCGGTGTCGCCATCGGCGCGGATCTGGTCGATGTGCTCGATGTGGTGCTGCGGGCTGCGCGGCATGGCGGTGCGGATATAGCCGGGCAACTCGCTGGCGGGGATTTCCAGGTCGTTGTAGAAGTCGCAGTACTGCACCTGCGGATGGAACATCGCCAGCACGCCCTCGACGTCGCGGTTCATCCAGCACTGGTGGTAGCGCGTGACCACCTCGCGGGTGCGCTCGGTTTCATCATTCATGTTCTTGCCTCCGCCATGAGGGCCGCCAGCGTAGGGCGGTGACCCTGCCCTGCACAGTGTCGCGGGTCCGCAGGAGCATGACCGATTCCGCCCGTGCACGGAAGAACGACGCCAGGCCGCGCCGCGCCTAGTTTTCGGCCAGGGCCGAAAACAACAGAACAAGGCCCGATTCCCACCTGCCGATCGCATGGGCGCCGCGCTAGCCGGCGCCCCCAGGAGTGAAGATGAACAAGCGTGCTTTGGGTTGTCTGGCCGGTCTGCTGGCCGGCACCGCGTTGCCGGTGCTGGCGGCGCCGCAAGAGGTGCATTTCGCCAACTGGGCCGACTATATAGGGCCAACCGTGCTGGCGGACTTCCAGAAGGAAACCGGAATCAAGGTGGTGCTCGACGCCTTCGAGTCCGACGAAGTGCTGGAGGCCAAGCTGCTCACCGGGCACTCCGGCTTCGATGTGGTGGTGCCCTCGGCGGACTTCCTCGCCCGTCAGCTCAAGGCCGGCGTCTACCGCCCGCTGGATGACGCACTGCTGCCCAACCGCAAGAACCTCGACCCCGAGCTGCTGGCCCGCGTGGCCCAGTCCGACCCCGGCAACCGCTTCGCCGTACCCTACCTGTGGGGTACCGTCGGCATCGGCTACAACCCGGCCAAGATCAAGGCAGCGCTGGGCGCCGACGCACCGCTGGATTCCTGGGACCTGGTGTTCAAGCCGGAGAACCTCGCCAAGCTCAAGGGTTGCGGCGTCGCCTTCCTCGACTCGCCGGCGAAAATCCTGCCGCTGGCCCTGCACTACCTGGGCAAGGACCCGAACAGCAACAACCCGGCGGACTACGAAGCCGGCACAAAGCTGCTGGAAAGCCTGAAGCCTTCGGTCACCTACTTCAGCTCGACCAAGTACATCGCCGACCTCGCCAACGGCAACGTCTGCATCGCCATCGGCTTCTCCGGCGACGTGCTGCAGGCGCAGAAGAGCGCCCAGGAAGCTGGCGGTGCAGTGGACGTCGAGTACAGCGTGCCGAAGGAAGGCACCAACATCTGGTTCGACAACCTGGCCATCCCCAAGGACGCGCGCAACCCCGAGGGCGCCCATGCCTTCATCAACTACCTGATGCGTCCGGACGTGATCGCGAAAACCAGCGACTACCTGCACTACGCCAACGCCAACGTACCGGCCAAGGCACTGATGGACGAGAAAGTCCGCACCAATCCGGCCGTGTACCCGGATGCGCAACTGGTGAAGGGCATGTACGTCAGCCTGCCGCCGAGCCCCTCGATCCTGCGCCTGATCACCCGCGACTGGAGCCGGATCAAGTCGGGCGTCTGACGCCGCCGTCTGCTGGCTTTCACATCAACAGCCCCGGCCGCCATTGGCGTCCGGGGCTGTTTGCGTTTCCGGGAATGCCTTTTTCACAGCGATTCCCCAGCCTTGCGGAAAGTGGATAGAACCCACCCGCGCCTCCAGCCGACACTAGCCTCGCCTGGCAGCACCCCCGCTGCATGTGCATTCACTACAAAACCAAAAAAACCGAGGCTTGTATGACCACCCCCGCCGAGCAACTGGAGCAACGGCTGAAACAACTGAAAATCACCGAAGTCGAATGCGTGGTGAGCGATCTCACCGGCATCGCCCGCGGCAAGATTTCCCCCACCAACAAGTTCCTCGGCGAGGGGGGCATGCGTCTCCCCGAAAGTGTTCTGCTGCAGACGGTCACCGGCGACTTCGTCGATGACGACGTCTACTACGACCTGCTCGACGAAGCGGACATCGACATGGTCTGCCGTCCCGACCCGGATGCCATCTTCCTGGTGCCCTGGGCGCTGGAACCGACCGCGATGGTCATCCACGACACCTTCGACAAGGTCGGCAATCCCATCGAACTGTCCCCGCGCAACGTCTTGAAGCGCGTGCTCAAGCTCTACGCCGACAAGGGCTGGAGCCCGGTGGTGGCGCCGGAGATGGAGTTCTACCTGACCAAACGCAGCAGCGACCCGGACTTCCCGCTGGAAGCCCCCGTGGGCCGCTCCGGCCGCCCGGAAAGCGGCCGCCAGAGCTTCTCCATCGACGCCGCCAACGAATTCGACCCGCTGTTCGAAGACGTCTACGACTGGTGCGAACTGCAGGGCCTGGACCTGGACACGCTGATCCACGAAGACGGCCCGGCGCAGATGGAAATCAACTTCCGTCACGGCGACGCGCTGAGCCTGGCCGACCAGATCATCGTGTTCAAGCGCACCATGCGCGAAGCCGCGCTCAAGCACGACGTCAGCGCCACCTTCATGGCCAAGCCGATCACCGATGAACCCGGCAGCGCCATGCACATTCACCAGAGCGTGCTGGACATCGCCACCGGCAAGAACATCTTCGCCGCCGAAGACGGCTCCATGAGCGAGCTGTTCCTGCACTACATCGGCGGCCTGCAGAAGTACATCCCGAAAGTGCTGCCGATGTTCGCGCCCAACGTGAACTCCTTCCGCCGCTTCCTGCCGGACACCTCCGCGCCGGTGAACGTCGAATGGGGCGAAGAAAACCGCACCGTAGGCCTGCGCGTCCCCGCCGCGCCGCCGATCGCCATGCGCGTGGAAAACCGCCTGCCGGGTGCCGACGCCAACCCGTACCTGGCGCTGGCCGCCAGCCTGCTCTGTGGCTACCTGGGCATGATCGAGCAGATCAACCCCAGCGCCGCCGTCCAGGGCCGTGCTTACCAGCGCCGCAACCTGCGCCTGCCGATCACCATCGAGGACGCGCTGCAGCAGATGGAAGACTGCGCCGTGCTCAAGGAATTCCTCGGCGAGAAATTCGTGCAGGGCTACGTCGCCGTGAAGCGCACCGAGCACGAGAACTTCAAGCGGGTGATCAGCTCCTGGGAGCGTCGAGTTCCTCCTGCTGAGCGTCTGATTCCGCGTCACCGACTTCACAACAACAATTCGGGAGTCCCCATGAGACTGCTGCGCACCCTTGCGCCCTTCGCCCTGGCCATGATGGCCTCGGCCGTGCACGCTGAACCGACGGTCAGCATCTACAACTGGACCGACTACATCGCTCCGGACACCCTAGCCGGCTTCCAGAAGACCACCGGGATCAAGCCGGTGTACGACGTCTTCGATTCCAACGAGACCCTGGAAGGCAAGCTGCTGGCGGGCCGCTCCGGCTACGACGTGGTGGTGCCGTCCAACCACTTCCTGACCCGTCAGGTGCAGGCCGGCGTGTTCCTCGAACTCGACCGCAGCAAACTGCCGAACTGGAAGCACCTGGACCCGACGCTGCTCAAGCTGCTGGAACAGAACGATCCGGGCAACAAGCACTCGGTGCCCTACCTGTGGGGCACCAACGGCATCGGCTACAACGTTGCCAAGGTCAAGCAGGTGCTGGGCGTCGACAAGATCGATTCGTGGTCCGTGCTGTTCGAACCGGAGAACATCAAGAAGCTCAGCGCGTGCGGCGTGGCCTTCATGGACTCGCCCGACGAGATGATCCCCTCGGTGCTCAACTACCTGGGCCTGGACCCCAACAGCACCAACCCGGCGGACTATCCCAAGGCCGAGGCCAAACTGGTGGCGGTGCGCCCGTACGTCACCTACTTCCACTCGTCCAAGTACATCTCGGACCTGGCCAACGGCAACATCTGCGTGGCCTTCGGCTACTCCGGCGACGTGTTCCAGGCAGCCGCCCGCGCCAAGGAAGCCAAGAACGGCATCGAGATCGCCTACAGCATTCCCAAGGAAGGCGCGAACCTGTGGTTCGACCTGATGGCGATCCCCTCGGATGCAGGCCATCCGGAACAGGCCCTGGCGTTCATCAACTACCTCCTCGATCCGAAGGTGATCGCCGGCATCAGCGAGTACGTCGGCTACCCCAGCGCCAACGCTGACGCCAAGACGCTGCTGCCCGAGGAGATGCAGAACAACCCCGAGGTCTACCCGAGCCAGGCCGTGCTCGACAAGCTGTACATCGCCAAGGCGCCGCCACCCAAGATCATGCGCCTGATGACCCGCAGCTGGAGCAAGATCAAGTTCAACCAATGAGTCGAGAAACTCCCATGAAGCACACCGAGGAGCACGCCGCGTCCTATTACGCCGCGACCGCCCGCGATCGTCAGCAGTACCCTTCCCTCAGCGGGGATGTGCGGGCGGACGTCTGCGTGATCGGCGGCGGCTTCACCGGCGTGAATGCCGCCCTGGAGCTGGCCCGCCGCGGCCACTCCGTGGTGCTGCTGGAAGCCCGGCGCATCGGTTGGGGTGCCAGCGGGCGCAACGGCGGGCAACTGATCCGCGGCATCGGCCATGACGTCAGCGGCTTCGCCAAGTACGTCGGCGAGGAAGGCGTGCAGTACCTCGAGCAGGCGGGTGTCGACTCGGTGGCCCTGGTCGCCGAACGCATCCAGGAACTGGGCATCGAGTGCGACCTGCGCTGGGGCTTCTGCGAGCTGGCCAATACCCCGGCGCAATACGCCGCCATGGTCCGCGAGCAGGAGTCGCTGAGCGCATCGGACTACCCGCACGAGACCCGGCTGGTACCGCCGGAGCGCATGCGCGAGGTAGTCGCCAGCGACTGCTACGCCGGCGGCCACATCGACATGGGCTCAGGCCATCTGCACCCGCTCGACCTGGTGAAGGGCGAGGCCCGTGCGGCCAAGGCCTTCGGCGCGCAGATCTTCGAGCAGAGCCCGGTGCTGCGCATCGAGCACGGCAGCACGGCTGTCGTGCACTGTGCGCAGGGCCGGGTACTGGCGAAAACCCTGGTGCTGGGCTGCAACGCACACCTGGAGGAGCTGGAACCCAAGCTCACCGGCAAGGTGCTCCCCGCCGGCAGCTACGTGGTGGCGACCGAGTCGCTGTCCGAGGAACTGGCGGCGCAGCTGATCCCGCAGAACATGGCGCTGTGCGACCAGAAGGTCGGGTTGGACTACTACCGCCTGACGGCGGACCGTCGTCTGCTGTTCGGCGGCGCCTGCCACTACTCCGGGCGCGACCCGGCGGACATCGGCGCCTACATGCGGCCGAAGGTGCTCAAGGTGTTCCCGCAGCTTGCTCAGGTGAAGCTCGACTACCAGTGGGGCGGCATGATCGGCATCACCGCCAATCGCTTCCCACAGGTCGGACGGCTCAAGTCTCATCCCAACGTGTATTTCGCCCAGGGCTATTCCGGCCACGGGCTGAACGTCACGCACTGGTCGGCCAAGCTGCTCGCCGAGGCCATCCACCAGGGCGAGAGCAAGGGGCTGGACCTGTTCAGCGCCGTGCCTCACCTGACCTTCCCCGGCGGCAAGCTGCTGCGTTCGCCGCTGCTGGCACTGGGCATGGCGTGGTATCGGGTACGCGAGCTGATCGGCTGATGGATCGGCCGCGCCCCCGAGTTCGCGAGCAAGCTCGCTCCTACGAAGAGCGCTCCGGCGTCAAGCTGTAGGAGCGAGCTTGCTCGCGAACCGAACCCCGATATCGGAGTTGCCGGGGGTCGATCGCGGACAGAGTCCGCTCCTACAAGATCAAAAGCCCCTCTCCCTAACCCTCTCCCGCAAGCGGGAGAGGGGACCGTTCCGAGCAGGGTGAAACCTCGGCGTCAGCCGGCACGGACAGCTCCCTCGCCCTTCGGAGCGGGGCGCGCAGCCAGGGCTGGGGTGAGGGGACGGCGCTGGCACGGACTTACCTGAAGAAGACAGCTGCTCCTACGCTTGCCGGTTGCGTGGGAGCGGACTCCGTCCGCGATCTCTTCCAGCCCGCTCCGAAGCGGACACGGGATCAGGCCCGCCCGCCCTGCTTCGCCGTGGTCTTCGGATACTCGCCGAACAGGGCGAAATACGACTGGGAAAACCGCCCCAGGTGCCAGAACGACCATTTCATCGCCACCTCGGCCACGGTCATGCCGGACTCGGCGGCGGCCAACAGATCACGGCGCGCTCCGTTCAGCCGGCGGTTACGCAACCAGACGATGGGCGGCATGCCGGCGTAATGCAGGAAGGATTGCTGCAGGCTGCGCGGCGACACCCCGACCTTGGCGGCAAGGTCGGCCATGCCGAACTGCTCGTCGGGGCAGTCGTTCACCACTTCCTTGACCCGCTGCACCACGCGCTTGGCCTGGACGATGGAACGTGCGCGGCGCTCGCCATCCAGGGGCGCTTCGCAGAGCAACGAGAAACAGTGGGAGACGATGCTCTGCGCCACACCCGGCGCATCCATCGGGTCGTCGCCGGTCGATGCACCGGTGAGCAGATTGCTCAGGGTAGTCGCCACCGACTGGCAGTGGCCCGAGCGCAGTGGCGTCAGCACCAGGTCGGCGAAGGCGTCGGCCGGCTGGCCCCAGTTCGCCGACTCCTTGATCACCACCGCCACCTCGCGGTAGTTCTCCGGCGTGACCCAGGCGTTACGGGTTTCCCCGTCGAGCAGGTAGAGGGCGTTGTCGGACATGTCGAAGCTGAACACCAGCGCGCCGGGTGGGGCGTGGAATTCCTGCTCCACGCGCAGGTTCATCTGCTCCTCGTAGAGTTCGATCCCCTCGACCTCGGCATGCAGGATGCGCCCGGAGAATCGTCCGGCAGACATCTGCGTGTACTGCTGTTCCCAACCAGGAATGGCTATGCGCTGCTGATCTACTTCTTGTGCTTCGACAACCCGGATCGCCATACCCAGCCCTGCTGGTTTTTTCAGATGCGGAAGGCTAACAACCGGCGCGACACCCGTGCAAGATCTCGAACAGCAAAGGCGAGCGATCAGTACTCGCCCAGACGAGAAATCCGCCGACCGGAGCTGGCGATCAGCTCGGTCGCCCGCGCACGCAGCTGGCCGCAGCCGCCATCGACATCCTGCCCGGCGCTGTTGCGCACCTTGGTCAGCACGCCGCGGCTGTGCAGGTAGCGGACGATCTCGCCGATGCGCTCGCCGTCAGGGCGCTGGTACTGGTCACCTTCCAGCGCGTTGAAGGGAATCAGGTTGAGGACGCCGAACTTGCCCTTGAGCAGCCGCAGGATGCCGTCGAGTTCTTCCTGGCTGTCGTTGACGCCCTTGAGCAGGGTCCACTGGTACTGGATCGGATAGTCCGTGGCGCGCGCATAGGCCTCGCCCTGCTCTACCAGTTCCTCGGGCGTCAGCTTCGGCGCGCGCGGCAACAGGTGCTCGCGCAGCGCCGCATTGCTGGTGTGCAGCGACAGCGCCAGGGCCGGCTTGATCCGCTGCTGCGGCAGGCGCTCGAACACGCGCGGGTCGCCCACGGTGGAGAACACCAGGTTCTTGTGGCCGATGCCGCCGTCGGTGCCGAGGCGGTCGATGGCTTCGAGCACGTTGTCGAGGTTGTGCGCCGGCTCGCCCATGCCCATGAACACCACCTTCTTCACCGGCCGCACGCGCCGTGCCAGCACCAGCTGGGCGACGATCTCGGTGGTGGAAAGCTGGCGCAGCAGACCGCTCTTGCCGGTCATGCAGAAACGGCAGCCCACGGCGCAACCGACCTGGGTGGACACGCATACGCCGCCGCGCGGCAACAGTACGCTCTCCACCATCTGCCCGTCGGCCAGCCGCACCAGCAGGCGCTCGGAGCTGTCGCCAGCGGGATGACGCGAGTGAATGGTCGCCAGGGCGTCCAGCTCGGCAGCGATCTGCGCCACGCCATTGCGCACGCTCAGCGGCAGGAAGTCCTCGGTGGCCTGCCGCTTGGTGCCGGCATCCAGTGGCTTGCCTTGCAGCCAGGCACGCAGCATCCGCCCGCGATGCAGGGGCAGCGCGCCAAGGTCGGCAAGGCGTTGGTCGAGGTCGGAGATTCGCATGGGGCGCGAATCCTACCACCGGCGCGGGTCGGGGCGTAGCGCTGTCGGTCGCGGCGCATTCTGGTCGGCGAGGAGGCCTGTTCCAGAGCCTTCGCCAGACTGCTTTGAGATATTTCTTATTCAGTCGGCGCCGGCCCGCAACCTAAAGTGCCGCCGCCCTCTGAATCCATTTCAAAAATGGGGGCATTTGCATACAAGGAGTAAGCATGAAGAAGTTCCTGAGCGCCGCCGCATTGGTTTCCATCGCCGCTCTCGCCACCGGCTGCACCAGCTACAACGTCAGCCAACCCATCGCGCCGGTAGCCGGTGCCGTGAAGACCGACCTCAAGGCCGACGTCGCCGTCGGCGGCCCGATCAGCGGGCAGTCCCAGGTCAACATCCTGTTCGGCTTCATCAAGTTCGGTGGCGACAGCCAGTTCGCCGATGGCGTGACCTACGGCGCCGAAAGTGGCTCGGGCATGAGCCTGGCCGCCTTCGACCCGGTGTCCAGCGTCAAGGCTGCCGCCGCCTACAAGGCCGTGAAGAGCTCCGGTTCCGATCTGATCGTCGCGCCGCGCTACGAAGTGAACGTGCAGGACTACTTCATCTTCAAGAAGGTGGACGTCAAGGTCACCGGCAACAAGGGCAACATCAACAACATCCGTTGATGTTCGCCGGGCGGGGCGCAATGCCCCGCCTTCGGCTGGAGCGAATGCGCCGACGGTGCTAGGGTCAGCCCTTTGCACTGCCCAGGAAGTCGTCATGCATCGGAACGCCCCACTCGCCCTTGCCCTCCTCCCGCTTCTGTTCGCCAGCCTCGCCCAGGCCGCCCCGCCGGATTTCGACGCCAAGGTGAACAAGCTCGCGCAGCAGGTCATGCGCGAACAGAACATCGCCGGCCTCGCCATCGGCGTGACCGACCGCGGCGAACAGCGCTTCTACAACTTCGGCGTGGCTTCCAAAGAGAACAAGCAGCCGGTGAGCAGCGACACGCTGTTCGAGATCGGCTCGGTCAGCAAGACCTTCACCGCCACGCTCGCCGGCTTCGCCCAGGCCACCGGCAAGCTCAAGCTCGCAGACAGCCCCACGCGCTACCTGAAGGAACTGCGCGGCAGCGCCCTGGACAAGGTGACGCTGCTCCAGCTCGCCACCCACGTCAGCGGTGGCTTCCCGCTGCAACTGCCCGAGGACGTGAAGACACCCCAGCAGCTCACCGACTACTACAGGACCTGGCAGCCGCAGTATCCCGCCAATACCCAGCGGACCTACGCCAACCCCAGCATCGGCCTGCTCGGCATCGCCACCGCGCGCGCCCTCGACGTGCCGTTCAAGACCGCGATGCAGCGCAATGTCTTTGCCCCACTGGGCCTGAGCAACACTCATATCGACGTGCCGGTAACCCGCCAGGGCATCTACGCCCAGGGCTACGACAAGGACGACGCTCCCGTGCGGGTGAATCCCGACCAGATCGCCGACGAGGCCTACGGCGTGAAGTCCAGCAGCCGCGACCTGCTGCGCTTCGTGCAGATCCAGCTGGGCGAGGTGAGGCTCGGCGACAAGCTGCGGGCGGCAGTCGATGCCACTCGCACCGGCTACTACCAGGTCGGCCCGATGACCCAGGACCTGGTCTGGGAGCAGTACGCCTACCCGCCCAAGCTCGCCGAGCTACAGCAGTACAACGGCCCTTCGATGGTGCTGCAGGGCCAGCCGGTCAAGGCGCTGCGCAAGCCCCTGCCGCCCCAGCAGGACGTCTGGGTGAACAAGACCGGCGCCACCGGTGGCTTTGGCGCCTACGTCGCGTTCGTCCCGTCGAAACAGCGCGGCATTGTCATCCTCGCCAACCGCAACTACCCCAACGAGGTGCGGGTGAAGCTGGCCTGGGACATTCTCTCGAAGCTGAACTGATGCACTGCTTTGCGTAGGAGCAAGGAGGACGCTTAGTCATTGCTCGCGAACAGCCCACCTTCGATGCCTTGCGGTTCGCGAGCAAGCTCGCTCCTACAGGACAATGCAAACGCTGGTGCAGCGCGTGCACCGCTTCCATCGATGACGGTGATGTTCTGAATCAAAATGCCGGTAATGATCCCTGGCGGCGGAACCTGTAGCGTGCTCTGCTGAAGCATTCCGCCACCAGAGGATCAGTGCCTTGCCCCGCCTCCCACTGCAACGCGCGCCCATCGGCGACTACGACCATTCGCCGCAATCGCGCGGCGGCCGCTTCCATAACCTCAAGCCGCGCTCTCCCGACATGCCCGAGCCCAGCGCGAAAGTGCTGTGGGACGTACTGTTCAACAAGCCGAAGAACACCGTACCGCGCGCTCCGGTGCCGGTGCGCGCGCTGACGCGGGACGAGCTGGACGCCGCCCCCGACCGCAGTCTGTATCGCCTCGGGCACTCCACCCTGCTGCTCAAGCTGCGCGGTGGCTGGTGGCTGACCGATCCGGTGTTCTCCGAACGTGCCTCGCCGTTCAGCTTTGCCGGGCCCAAGCGCTTCCACGCACCGCCGATTGCCCTGCAGGACCTGCCGCCGATCCGCGGCGTGATCCTCTCCCACGACCACTACGACCACCTCGATCGCGCGACCATCGCCGTGCTCTCCGAGCGCGCGGAGGTCTTCCTCACTCCGCTGGGCGTAGGTGACCGCCTGCTGGATTGGGGTGTGCCGGCGGAGAAGATCCGCCAGCTGGACTGGTGGCAGAGCACCACGGAGGACGGCCTGTGCCTCACCGCTACCCCGGCGCAGCATTTCTCCGGCCGTGGTGTACGCGACGGCAACCGCACCCTGTGGTGCTCCTGGGTGATCGAGGATGACAGCCTGCGCATCTTCTTCAGCGGCGACACCGGCTATTTCGACGGCTTCGCCGAGATCGGCCGGCGCTTCGGCCACTTCGACCTGACACTGATGGAAACCGGCGCCTACAACGAGCACTGGCCCTACGTGCACATGCACCCGCAACAGACCGTGCAGGCGCACCAGGACCTCAACGGCCGCTGGCTGCTGCCGATCCACAACGGCACCTTCGACCTGGCGATGCATGCCTGGTATGAACCCTTCGAGCGCGTGCTGGAGATTGCCGGCGAGCGTGGGCTCACCGTCACCACGCCGATGATGGGCGAGCGCATCGACATCGAAGCGCCCCATCAGGGTGAGCGCTGGTGGCGCGGCGTGGTGGCCGAGGAAGCCCGTACGCCGGCACCACGCTGTGGCTGTCGTGCGGCGCGGGAAAGTTGAGTTCGCCGGAGCCAAACCGAAACATCGTTCGTAGGAGCGAGCTTGCTCGCGAACCGTCCCAACACCTGCGCGCCCGGAAAACGGGTTCGCGAGCAAGCTCGCTCCTACCAAGGACGATCGCTCAGTCGCTGGCCAGCTCGAACAGCTGCCAGCGCACCGAGCTGACACCCTTCTCCAGGCTGATGCGGCTGACCATGCGCTCCAGCTGGCCGGCGGCGCCGTGACCGCCTAGCAGTTCGGCGCGCACTTCCAGTTTCGCCGGGTTGGCCTGGTCCTCGCTGTGCAGCGATTGCAGGCGCAGCTCGCTGCTGTCCAGGCAGTGCGACATCAGGCTGCGCACCTGGATTTCGTCCTCGGCACGGCAGACGATGGCGACGCCATAGCGCTGCTCCACTTCGCTGGCCGGCAGCACGTCCTGATGGTTGATACGCTGGGCGATGTCACGCAGCAGGATGTTGGCGCAAAGCACCACCACGCTGCCCAGCGCCGCCTCCAGCAACAGCCCCATGCTGCACAACACACCAATGGCAGCGGTGCACCAGAGCGTGGCGGCGGTATTCAGGCCGCGCACGTTCAGGCCATCACGCATGATCACGCCACCGCCCAGGAAGCCGATTCCGGACACCACATAAGCGGCGATACGCGGCGCGTCTGCGGACAGCCCCGGCATGGCCTGGGTCATCAGCACGAAAAGGCAGGCCCCGGTGCTGACCAGCGCGTTGGTGCGCAGGCCGGTGAGGCGTTGGCGCAGTTGGCGTTCGGCGCCGATCAGGGCGCCGAGGATGAGTGCCGCGGCAACCCGCAGCAGGAAGATTTTCCAATCCATGTTCCACCTCGTTCGCGGCGTGCAGCCGCTCCATGCGCCGGGCGATGCCGGCGCGCATTCGGGGGATGGATTGCGAGAGTGCGAAGGGCCAGGCAGGCCCCGCAGGGGAATGGTGAGACGTCATCCCTTGGCGGGATGCGTATCGCCACTGTCCGCAACGCAGCGAGACAGTGGCAGGGTTCTGCCGGACGGCTCGCTGTTCAGACCTGTCGCAATCGACCAGGGCAAGTGTCCAAGGCAGGACTCCTCTGCGATTCAAAAAAAGCGACCGGACCCGGTGTGAGCACTGCCCGGGACAGCTCCGGCCGCGAGTCGTCATCATCCCCGAGCTGCCTTAAGGTTTCCTTAGCTGTACTCAGGAATCGCCTTCGCGCCAGCGCGCCGGGGTCGTTCCGACCCGTGCCTTGAACAGGCGGACGAAGAAACTGACGTTCTCGTAACCGACTTCGCTGGCGATCTCGCGTACCGACAGCTGGGTCGCCAGCAGCAGCTTCTTCGCCTTGTCGATGCGTACCTGCTGCAGATAGAGATTCGGCGGCAGCTTCGTCGCCTCGCTGAAGCGGCGCTTGAAGGTCCGCTGGCTGACGCCGGCCTGGCGCGCCATGCGCTCGATGGTCAGCGGCTCGGCGTGGTGGCTCTCGATCCAGTCCTGTACCCGTAGCACCGTGTCGTCGCAATGGTTGCGATGGCCCGGCAGGATCGGCCCGAGGCGGTGCGGATCGGCAACTAGCAGGTGGGTGGCGCAGAGCTGGGCGAAGCGGTCACCGCGGTCGCGGGCGAGAATATCCAGCAAGGCGTCGAAGCAGCCATTGAGCGAACCGGTGCTGTACAGCCCATCCTCCTGCAGGAAGGACTCCCGCGCCACGAAGCGGCACGCCGGGTAGCGCTTGCCCAGTTGCCGGACGAAGGCCCAGTGCGTGGCCAGCAGCCCGCCGTCCAGGCGCCCACTGGCTGCCAGCCAGGCGGCTCCCGTGGTCAATGCCAGCACCCGCGTGCCGGCGTCGATGTGCTGGCCCAACCACTCCAGCACTCGCGCATCCGCTTCGAAGCCGGCCAGGCGCGGCCCTTCGATGGCCGGCAGGACGATCAGAGAAGCTGCCCTGACGTCCTCCAGCGCAACGTCCGGTGTAATGACGTGACCGCCTGCTGCGGACACTGGCGCGCCATCGACCGACACCACCCGCACCACGAAGGACGGCTGCAGGCCCAGGTGCTTCTCCAGCAAAGCCGCAATGCGGAAGAAGTCCGCGGCCGAGAACAACCCCATCGCCCAACAGCCGTCATAGGCCAGAATCGCTACCTGTTCCAAACTCCCTCCTGGCCCGATCGGACTATGCATGAGCCCATCTGAACATCGCCTCGCTCACCCGCCGGGAATACTATGACCGAACCCACAGCGAGTCAGTACAGGAGCGTGTCATGTCGTTGCCCGTCACCACCCGGGAACACTGGATCAGCAGCGAGAAGGGCCAGCTGTTCGCCCAGGACTGGACGCCCGCCGAAACCGTCGGCGAGCCGATCCTGCTGCTGCATGACTCACTGGGCTGCGTGACCTTGTGGCGCGATTTCCCGCAGCAGCTCGCGCGCACCACTGGCCGTCAGGTCATCGCCTACGACCGCCTCGGTTTCGGCCGTTCCGATCGCTATCCCGGCGCCCTGCCCCTGGACTTCATCGACGACGAGGCGCGCCGCTTCTTCCCCCTGCTGCAACAGCACTTCGGCTTCGAACGCTGTGTGGTTTTCGGCCACAGCGTCGGCGGCGCCATGGCCGTTGCCTGCGTGGCGCAGCATCCGCACGCGTGCGTGGCGCTGGTCACCGAGTCGGCCCAGGCTTTCGTCGAGCACCAGACCCGCGATGGTATCCGCGCCGCCGAGGTGGAGTTCGCCCGCGAAGGCCAGCTGGAGCGACTGCAGAAGTACCACGGCGACAAGGCCTTCTGGGTGCTGCGTGCCTGGGTCGATACCTGGCTCTCCGACGATTTCAGCGACTGGAATCTGGACGCCGAGTTAGCCCAGGTGAAGTGTCCGATTCTCAGCCTGCATGGCGAGCAGGACGAGTACGGCTCGGCCGCGCACCCGGAACGTTTCACCTCGGTCCCCGGCGTCCCGACGATGCTCCGGCTGCTGCCCGATTGCGGCCACGTTCCCCACCGGGAACAACAGCCGGCGGTACTGCAGGCGGTGGACGAGTTCCTTCAGCGGTACCTTCCCTAGGCCTCGCCACTCGCGGGGTGCGGCAGCTACCGTCTGGCTGGAAAGTTGAATCTAGTTGCGCGCGGCACAGTCACAACGACCAGGCGCCGTCGCCTCGCTTCGTCAATTCGGAGCAAGGCGGCCTCAAGGGCGTCGCTGCGCAAGTGCCGAAAGGAGCCAGCACAGCGACAAGACTGATTTGCTGCGCAGGTAGGTCCGATCATGTGCCGCCTTCTTCCAACACTGCTGCTCACCCTGTGGGCGGCCTTTTCTTTCGCCGCCGACATCGGCAGCTCCACCGACGAGAAAGCCCAGGCCGCCGTGAGCAAGGGTGAAGTGCTGGAGCAGCAGGTCGCCCACCCCGCCACGGCAGTCCCCACCGCCGCCCCCATCACCAAAGCTGAAGTGAAAGCCGTCGACCCGGTCGGCAAAGCGCCGCTGGACGACGCTGTTGTCTGCCTGTCACGGACCATCTATTGGGAAGCCAAGGGCGGCGGCAAGGCGGACATGGAAGCAGTCGCCAATGTCGTGCTCAACCGCATGGGCCACGGCGGCTTCCCCGACACGGTGTGCGGGGTGGTCAAGCAGGGCCAGGAGCAGAAGCACTGCCAGTTTTCCTGGTGGTGCGACGGCCGCTCCGACCAGGTGGAGGAAAAGAATCGCTACGACATCGCCAAGGAAATCGCCCGCAAGGCGCTGAATCAGCAGCTCAGCGACCGAACCCGCGGCGCCATGTACTTCCATGACCGCCATGTATCGCCAAGCTGGGCCAGGGAATACATCCGCACGGCAGAGACAGACGAGTTCGTCTTCTACAAGCCGCGCGGTGGTGATGCGCGCTAGGACTCTTTCAGCTGGCGGCGCTGGTGCCGTCGCGCTGGCCGTCCATCCAGCGTACCAGGGCCTCGCCGAACTCCGGCGGTGCCTTGCGCCCTACGCGGCGCGCGAGGTCGAGCACGGTGTGCTGGGCCAGGGCCTCTTCCATGCGCTTCTGCGCGGTCAGCATGACTGCGTGGATCGAGCAGGTGCCGCAGGTCGCCCACTCCGGCGGCGACCCTTCGAACACCGCGCAGCGGCCACGGATGTCGCGGCATTCGAATATCTGCTTGTCGCCGTCGATGGCCCTGACGATATCCAGCACGGTGATTTCGTCCGCCGGCCGCGCCAGACGGAACCCACCGCGCACGCCTTCGGTGGCCGCCACCAGCCCGGCCTTGGCCAGCTTGGTGAAGACCTTGGCGAGCAGCTCCTGGGGCACGCCCTGCAACTCCGCCAGCGCACGCACGCTGGAGTCACGGTTGTCACCCTTCTCGTCTGTCAGAAAGAGCAGGCAGTGAATGCCGTACTCCACCCCCGCACTGTACATAGCCATCATAAACTCCGACTAGATTAGTCGCATTATTCTCCGGCCACGCCGGGTATTCGGCAAGCACTTAAGCACGCATCCTGACGAGCCGTCATCTATGGCACGGGATTTCTGCGCTTTCCCATGCTCCTCGCATAAACAGAAGCAGCACCGCTTCTGCGAGCTCAGCCGTGACGAACGGTCGGAGTTTGAGGCAAAAATCGGTTGCACCACTTAACTGCGACCAATATAGTCGTAGTTTTCCGAGGCGAGCCGGGAAGCGAACCGCTCCGATATCAGGCACTCGGGAACCCAACAACCTGGATTCATCCTTTTCGTCGGAGAGCACCATGAAACAACGCATCCTGATCGTCGGCACCGGTTTCGCGGGTATGTGGAGCGCCCTGAGCGCCACGCGCCTGCTCGACCTGCACCAGCGCGGCGACGTCGAAGTCGCCGTCCTCGCCCCCCAGGCCGAACTGCGCATCCGCCCGCGCTTCTATGAGCCGAACGTGCACCAGATGGCCGCTCCGCTGGGCGACCTGTTCGGCGCCGTGGGCGTGACCTTCATCCAGGGCAGCGCCGAGCAGATCGATGTCGATGGCCGCCAGCTGGACTACCGCAACGCCAGCGGCGAGATCGCCACCCTGGGCTTCGACCGCCTGATCCTCGCCAGCGGCAGCAAGGTCGCTCGTCCCGCCCTGCCGGGCATCGAACACGCCTTCGACGTGGACGAGATCGAACAGGCCGTGCGCCTTGAAACCCACATCCGCGCGCTGCACCAGCTGCCGGAGTCTCCAGCACGCAATACCGTAGTCGTCGCCGGTGGCGGCTTCACCGGCATCGAGACCGCCGCTGAAATGCCCGCGCGTCTGCGGGAGGTGCTCGGCGCGGACGCCAAAGTCCGGGTCATCGTGGTCGATCGCGGCGCCGAGATTGGCGGCGCACTGGGCGTCACTTCGCAGTCCGTGGTGGCCGAAGCCTCCGCCGAGCTGGGCGTGGAATGGCGCCTGAACTCCTCGGTGGAATCCATCGACGAGAACGGTGTGACGCTCTCCAGCGGCGAGCGCATCGATGCGAAGACCGTGATCTGGACCGCCGGCGTGCGTGCCAGCTCGCTCACCGAACAGGTCGCTGGCGAACGTGACCGCCAGGGTCGCCTGCACGTGGACCGCAATCTCCAGGTCATCGGCCAGGACGCGGTGTTTGCCACCGGCGACACGGCTTACGCCGCCACCGACGAGGTCGGCAACTACGCGCTCATGACCTGCCAGCACGCCATCGCCCTGGGCCGTTCGGCCGGCAACAACGCCGCCGCCGACCTGCTGGGCGTGGCGCCCATCCCCTACAGCCAGCCCAAGTACGTGACCTGCCTGGACCTGGGCGCCTGGGGTGCGCTGTTCACCGAAGGCTGGGACCGCCAGGTGCGTTTCCAGCGCGAGGAAGGCAAGAAGATCAAGACCGAGATCAACACCGTGTGGATCTACCCGCCGGCCGCCGATCGCGCCACCGCGCTGGCGGCCGCCGACCCGATGATCCCGGTCGTGGCCTGATGCATTGAGCAAAGCCCCGGTTGGCGCGAGCCTTCCGGGGCTTTTTCATGCCTGGCGAACGGTTTGCCTGTAGGAGCGGGCCATGCCCGCGATCGCGGGCGTGGCCCGCTCCTACACGTGATGCCTGACTCGCGGCAGGCAGAGCGACTCGACCATCCGCGCCAGCGTATCGATCACCTCCTCGCGCCCCAGAAGAGGCTGCGCCTCGCTCAGGTAGCGGGCAGTGGTGTACTGCACGGAATTGATCACCACGAAAAGCACCGCCGGCAGGTTGTCGATACGGTAGTCATCGAAATGCCGCATCAGGTACTGCCGACAGACCTCCATCATCTGCTGCTCCAGGGCCTGGAACACCGGCGCGGAATTGAGCCGGTGCCAATGCCGCAACAGCTCGCGTTGCGTCGCGTCGCCCTCCACCTGCTCGAAGATGCCCTCCAACACCGCCCGGGTAACGCTGCCGATGTCCGCCCCCAGTAGCGGTGTGACGCGTTCGTGCACCACTTTCATCAGCGTGCCGGCGCGCTGCATCAGCAGCGCCTCGACGATCATCTCCTTGTTGGCGAAGTACTGATAAAGCGAGCCGACGCTCACTCCGGCGCGGCGCGCCACGTGGTTGGTGGTCAGCCCGTCCAGGCCGTGCTCGCCGATTTCCAGCGCCGCGGCCTCGACCAGCACAGCCACCATCTCGCTGGCGCGTTGCTGCTTGGGTTCCTTCCTCATGCCTCTCTCCTGGTGCGAGCCGGATGCGAGTTGAATGCGAGCAAATACTCGCAATAGCGTAATTCGAGGAATCCGTCCGGCAACCAAACCAAGGTATGAATCGATGAGCACAACCGCTCTGCCCTCCCGCCACGGCGCTGACCTGCCCCGCGCCCGCCGCACCGCTGCGCCAATCAAACGTTTCCTCAAGGGAACCTGCGAGCCGGATGCCGCGACCTGGCAGGCCATCGGCGAGTCGCTCGTGGTTGGCGACGCCCCTATGGATGCCTTGGTGGAGTGGATGTTCGACGTCGGTCTCGGTACCGGCATGCGCCTGTACGAACAGGCCCTTAACCTGGGCATTGCCGCCATCCCTGACGCGCCCCGTGCATTGACGGACTTCTTCGCGACAGTCGACAAACTGCCCGGCTGGGTCGACCTGCAACGCCTCGACGAAGGCGCCCGCGCCTGCGGCCTCTCCGGGCTGACCGGCATGCGCGTACTGCGTGATCTCGGCCTGCTCGCCGGCTACCAGGCCTCCGGCATCAACCGCACCCTGGTGCTCACCGGCGCGCTGGAGAAAGGCCCGCAGCGGCGCGTCGCCGAAACCACCAAGTGGTGGATCGACTGCACCCGTCCCGGCGGCATGGCCCGCGGCGCAGCGGGCTATCGCAGCACGCTGCATGTACGTCTGGTGCATGCCCTGGTGCGACGGCGGGTATCACGGCTGGAGGCCTGGGACTTCGCCCACTACGGCCTGCCGGTCAACCAGGGCGACATGCACGCGACCTACCTGGCCTTCTCGGCCATCTTCCTGATCGGCCAGCGCATGCTGGGCGTGGCCCTGAGCCGTAGTGACCGCGAAGCGATCATCCACCTCTGGCGCTACATCGCCTGGCTGATGGGCGTCGAGGAGCGCTGGCTGTGCGCCAGCGAGAACGAGGCGATCCGCGCGCTCTACCACAACCTGCTGTCCCAGGCGCCGCCGGACGACAGCAGTCGCATTCTTGGCTCGGCGCTGGTGGACGAGCCGCTGCAGCGCCACTACGCCAACTTCGCCTGGCTGCGTGGGCACCTGAACCGCGCCATTCACCTGAGCATCGCGGCCACCTTCATCGACACGCACGGCCGCCGTGCGCTCGGCCTTCCCGCCAAAAGCCTGCCCTGGTACCCGGTGCTGACCGCGCCGCCGCGCTTCCTCTTCCACTGCCTGCTGCGCGCGCTGCCCGGCGGCCGCGACTGGCTCGTACGGCACGGTCTGCAAAGCCAGGAAGACTACCTGCGCACCCTGTTCGGCGGCGCCGATCCCCGGCTGATCGCGCCCACGCACCAGGCAGCCGAGGACCTGCGCCCCTGAGGTTCCTCGCTCCGTGAGCGGATGAAAAAAACCGCACTCGCAGCGCCCTTCCGCGATCCATTGACGGGAGAGCCTTCGAGGAGCCGCCATGAGCACACCGCCTGAGCTGCCGGAGCTACCTTCGGACCTGCACTACGTTGACGACAGGCTGCCGGGTATCAGCCGGCGCCGTCTGCGCGGGCGCTTCGCCTACTTCGATCCGGGCGGCGAGCGCATCCGCGTGGAAGCGGAAATCGAGCGCATCAATAGCCTGGCGATTCCGCCGGCGTACATCGACGTGTGGATCTGCATCGACCCGCTCGGCCACCTGCAGGCCACCGGCCGCGACGTGCGAGGGCGCAAGCAATATCGCTACCACCCGCGCTGGACCGAAGTCCGCGACAGCGCCAAGTACGAGCGCCTGCTGCGTTTCGGGGAAAGCCTGCCCGCCCTGCGCAAGCGCCTTGAACTGGACCTGGCGCGACCGGGCCTGGGGGCGGAGAAAGTCATGGCGACCGTGGTCGAGCTGCTCGATCGCACGCTGATCCGCATCGGCAACCAGCGCTACCGCAAGGAAAACCGCTCCTTCGGCCTGACCACCCTGAACAATCGCCATGTCGAGGTCCAGGGCACGCGCATCCGCTTCGCCTTTCGCGGCAAGAGCGGCATCCGCCACAGCGTCGACATCGAGCACCCGCGCCTGGCGCGCATCCTTCGCCGCTGCCTGGAGCTACCCGGCCAGCAGCTGTTCCAGTACCTCGATGCGGACCGCCAGCGCCACATGATCGACTCCCGCGACATCAACGCCTACCTGCGCGAGCACGCCGGCGAGGAGTTCACCGCCAAGGACTACCGCACGTGGGCCGGCACCACCCTGGCACTGGAGCACTGCCGCAAGACCCGCTGGGAAGACGAGAAGAGCGCCAACCGCCAGCTCAAGGCAATCATCGAGCAAGTGGCCGACGAACTGGGCAACACACCGGCGATCTGCCGTAAGTGCTACGTGCACCCACGAGTGATCGAAGCCTTCCTCGCCGGCGAACTGCAAGGGCTGCGCAAATCGCGCAAGCGGCAGCACCTGAGCGCCGAGGAAGCCACCCTGCTCGGATTCCTGTCGCGGACGCTCCCGTGAGCGCCTTTCCGGCAGAGCGCGAGCCGGTGACAACA
Source organism: Pseudomonas sp. (assembly GCA_049840615.1). Taxonomy (GTDB): domain Bacteria; phylum Pseudomonadota; class Gammaproteobacteria; order Pseudomonadales; family Pseudomonadaceae; genus Pseudomonas. The sequence continues at coordinate 35,468 of JASGKM010000041.1, read as the reverse complement.
GCAAGATTGTTCAAGCCAGGCGAGACGTTTCTCTGCCACGCTGAAGACACTTACCTGCCTGCAAGAAACGTTCATGTCTCAAGATCAGCTTCCCTCACGCGCCTTCCTCAGGGGCGCCATCGACATCATGCCGCTGTCGCTCGCGGTACTGCCCTGGGGCCTGCTGGCCGGCTCCCTGGCCATCGACGCCGGGCTTTCACCGCTGCACGGCCAGGGCCTGTCGGCCATCGTCTTCGCCGGCGCCGCACAACTGGTGGCGATCGGCATGCTCAAGGGCGGTGCCGGGTTCTTCTCGATCATGATCACCACACTGCTGCTGACTTCCCAGCACCTGCTCTACGGGATGACCATGCGTCCGGTGATCTCCGGACTGCCGGGGCGCTGGCGCGCCGGGCTGGGCTTCCTGCTCACCGACGAGCTGTTCGCCCTTACCAGCGGCCATGATCGCGAAACCTTCAACCGCTGGTACGCCCTGGGTGTGGGCCTGACGTTCTACATCGCCTGGAACCTCTTCACCCTCGCCGGCGTGCTGGTGGGCACCAGCATTCCCGGCCTTGAGCACCTTGGGCTGGACTTCTCCATCGCCGCCACCTTCATCGCGTTGATCGTGCCAGTGGTGAAGAACATCCCGACCGTGGTCTGCGTCGCCGTCTCGCTGTTCTGCTCGGTGCTGCTCAGCTACTGGCAGGTCGGTTCGGCGCTGGTGCTTTCCGGGCTGGCGGGGATGTTCGCCGGCTTCCTCTGCCAGAAGTTCTCGGGGGTGCGCGCATGATGGCCTGGGCAGTGATCTTCGGCATGGGCCTGATCGTGTTCTTCAACCGCTACGTGTTCCTCGAACCGCGCCTGCCGATCCGCCTGAGCAGCAACGTGCGGCAATTCCTCGGCTTCGCCGTGCCGGGGATGCTCACGGCAATCTGCGGCCCCATCGTGTTCCTTCCCGAGCACCAGTTGAACCTGCGCGTGGACAACCCCTACCTGCTCGGCGCCATCGTCGCGGTGGTGCTGGTGCTGTGGACGCGCAATGTGCTGCTCAGCGTGATCCTCAGCATGGGCGCGTTCTACCTGCTGCGCTGGTGGCTGTAACGGCCAGCAGTAGCGGCACAAAAAAAGCCCCGGCACACGGCCGGGGCTTTTTCATTCAGCAGCCTGAAAGACTCAGGGATTGGCGATCTCGCCACGTTGCCACTGCTCCTCGCGGCTGGCCAGGCCCTGGCCGATGTCGCTCAGCGAGTCGGACTTCAGCTGTGCCGGCAGCGGGTCCAGGCCCACGCTGGCAAACACCTGACCGTAGGCATTGCGCAACTCGGCGTAGGCCAGGTCGCGCTGCAGATCGGCCTGCAGGTTGTTCAGCTCGCCCTGGATCAGCTCCAGCTCGCCGATGCCCTGGGCCTGGTGGCGATTGCGCAGTTCCTGGGTGATCTGGCCATCGAGGTTGGCCAGCTCTTCGCTGGTCTGGAACTGACGACGGGCTTCCTGGTAGTTCGCCTGGGCCACGTACAGCTGCGCCAGAACCGCCATGGACAGCGCCTGGCGACGCGCTGCCGCTACGTCCTCACCGGCCTTGGCGACCTTGATCGCAGCCGGTGCGGAAATCACGTTGAACAGGTTCCAGGTGACCTTGACGCCGTAGTCCGCCCAGCTCTGGTTCACCAGGTAGGAGTTGCTGTCGTAGTGCCCGCCCGCGGAGAACTCCAGGCCCGGCAGCAGGCGCAGCATGGCCTTCTTGGTTTCGGCGGCGCTGATCCGGCTCTGGTAGTCCTGCTCGCGCAGTTCCGGACGCGAGGCCAGCGCTTCGCGCTCCAGGCTTTCCATGCCGACTTTCAGTTCCGGCAGCGGGTAGCCCTCGGCCGGCATCGCCAGTTTCAGGTCGGTGCCCGGCGGCAGGTTGATCAGGGTGGCCAGTTCGGTCTTGGCCAGCGACAGCGCCTTGCGCTGCACTTCCAGTTGGCGAGTGGCCTCGATCAGCGAGCGCTGGTAGCTCATTGCCTGGACCGGGTCACCAATACGCTGGCTGCCGAGGTTCTGGCTGTCCTTGCGGGCCTGCTCGACGCGCGCGGTCAGGCTGTCGATACGGCCCAGCAGGCGTTCGGCGGCCACTGCACGCCAGTAAGCCGAGCGTACGTCCTGGACGATGGTCTGGCGCACCTTGCGGCGGCGTTCGTCGAGGATCAGGCGCTGGTCGGCCTGCTGCTTGGCGCTGACGTAGCTGACACCGAAGTCGAGCACGTTCCACACCATGGTCAGGTCGGCAACATCGCGGTCGCGGTCCTGCGAGGTGGACGGCTCCAGGGACTGCTGGTTGGTCAGCACGCTCTTGCTGGAAGAAGCGCTGACGTTGTTGCGCCCGGCGTAGCCCGCTTCCAGGGCCATGCGCGGCAGCATGTCGAAGGTCGCCAGGTCCACCTGGCGGCTGGCCAGGGCCTGTTCCATGACCTTCAGACGGCCTTCGAGGTTGTACTTGATGGCCCGGGCCAGTGCGTCGTTGAGTGTCAGCGGGCCGCTGAGCGGCTCCTGGGCCCGGAACATGCCGGCCAGGTCGTCACGCGCACGCTGTTCGCTGTCCGCCCGGCTGATCGGGTCGCTGGTTACGGCGCAGCCACTGATGGCCAGTGCCAGCAGGCTGACACTGAAGAATCGGAAATGCTTGTTCATTGTTATCGAGCCGCCCCCTGTACGGCTTCTTGTGATCGTTCGCCCTATCGCCTTCAGCTCGCCGGCCGTTCCTGGCCCAGCTCACCGAAAGCCCGCGCCAGGTCGGCGACCTGACGCTGTTCACGCTGATTCATTTCCTGCAATTGCTGGCCGAGGCCTGTGCCGGCGAAGACGCCGCTCAAGCCGCCACCAATATCCCCATGCCGCTGGCCAAAGGCCGACAGCGCTTGCTCATCGCCCTCCCGCGCCGCGTCGAAGATCGCGCCGAGGGTGCTGGTGCCGAAGACGCCACCATCGCCGCCACCGAAACCGAGGAAGCCGCTCCCGCTGCCATCACCGAAGGCGTTGTTGCCGTTGTTCGAGAAGATCAGCGCAAGCTGGGTCTGGCTCGGGCCTTCCCGGAACAGGCTGCCCAGCGTCGTCTGCGCCGAGCCGCGATTGCTGCTGTCGAGCAACGGCATGGAGCCCAGGGTTGGCGCCCCGGCATTCTGAAGCGCCACCGTCAACGGCTGCGCACTGCCTGCCTGGGAAGCATTCACCGGCTGCAGGCCTTGCTCCGCGCGGTACTGCGGATCGCCCGTCTGGGCGATGTTGTTGACCGCGTAGTTGTTGGACTGACTCACGCCGATTCCGGTATTGCCAGCGGCATCAGTGAAACCCAGGTTGTTCAGTGTCACCAGGTTGCTCGATCCGATCACGTTGGCCAGCGGCGTCAGCGTCGCGGTCCAGGTGATTCCGCCATCACTGGAGCTCAGGCCGGAAAGCGTCGCGTTGCTGGCGCTCAGGTCGGAGAGTTCCAGACCCGTGACGGCTTCGCTGAAGGTGATGGTCACCTGCGAGGACTGGCCCGGCCGCAGATCGCTGTTGGCCACCACAATCGTCGCACTCGGCCGCTGGGTATCGATGGCGAACGCGGCCGAGGTAGTGGTGCCCACGCCGGTATTGCCAGCGGCGTCGGTGTAGCCGGTGTTGTTCAGGACGATGACACTGGAGGCATCGGTCACGTTGTCGTTGGGTGTGAAGGTCGCCGTCCAGGTCAGGCCACCGTCACTGGAAGTCACAGTACTCAGCGAGCCGTTGGCGACGCTCAGGTCGGCATTGTCAAAGCCACTGACCGCCTCGCTGAAGGTGATGGTTACCTGGCTGCTCTGGCCGATGGACAACGACGGCTCGGACACCGTGATGGTTGCCGTGGGCCGTGCCGTATCGATGGCATAGCCGTTGGATACAGTGGTGCCGCGCCCTGCGTTGCCCGAAACGCTGGTCACGCCGCTGTTGTCCAGGCTGATGTGGTTACTGGCGTCGGTGACATCAGTGCTCGGAGAGAAGGTCGCGGTCCAGGTGATGCCGCCATCGCTGCTGCTCAAGCCACTGAGCGTGCCATGGTCGACGTTCAGGTCGGCCAGGGTGAAACCGGTCACCGCCTCACTGAAGGTGATGGTCACCAGAGAGGTTTCACCGGCTTTCAACGCGGGCTGCGCGACGACGATGGTGGAGGTCGGCACGCGGGTCTCGACGCTGTAGTTGGCAGAATCGGTGACGCCCGTTCCGCTGTTGCCGGCAAGGTCGGAGTAGCGGGTGTTGTCCAGGCTGATGACGTTGTTCAGGCTGCTGACTTCGGCGGTCGGGGTGAAGGTCGCGGTCCAGGTCTTGCCGCCGTCGCTGCTGCTCACCGCGCTCAAGGTACCGCTGCTCACCACAAGGTCGGCGTTGCTGAAGCCGATGACCTTCTCGCTGAAGGTGATGGTCACCAGGGAGGTTTCACCGGCCTTGAGCGCCGGATCAGCCAGCACGATGCTGGCAGTCGGGCGCTCGGTGTCGATGGCGTAGTTGTTGGAGAGCGCGATACCGGCCCCGGCGTTGCCGAAAGCGTCGGAAACCAGCGCGGTGTCGAGCACGATCAGGTTGGTCGGATCGGTGATCGTCGCGGTGGGCGTCAGTGTCGCGGTCCAGGTCTTGCCGCCGTCGCTGCTGGACAGGTTGGACAGCACGCCGTTGGCGACGCTGAGATCGGCCAGGCTGAAACCGGCCACCTCCTCATTGAAGGCGATGGTCACGGTGCTGGTCTGGCCGATGCCCAGATTGGGATTCGCCACGGTAATAGTCGCCGTCGGCCGCTGGGTGTCGATGGCGTAGTTGTTGGATGTGGTGGTGCCGCTGCCGGCGTTGCCCGACGCGTTCTGCACGCCGCTGTTATCCAGGCTGATGACGTTGGTGGTATCGGTGACGTTCACCGAAGGAGTGAAGGTGGCGGTCCAGGTGACGCCGCCATCGCTGCTGCTTACCGCGCTGAGGGTGCCCTGCTCCACCGTCAGGTCGGCATTGGTGAAACCAGTGACCGCCTCGCTGAAGGTAATGGTCACCTGCGAGGTGGAACCGACATTCAAGGTCGGGCTGGATACCACGATGGTCGCCGTTGGGCGCACCGTGTCGATGGTGAAGTTCGCCGAGTTGGTCACGCCGAGGCCGGCGTTGCCCGCCAGGTCGGTATAGCCGGTGTTGTTCAGGGTGATCACGTTGCTGGTGTCACGAACGTTGGTATTCGGCGTGTAGGTCGCCGTCCAGGTGATCCCGCCATCGCTGGAACTGAGGGTGCCGAGCGTGCCGTTGGGCACGCTCAGGTCGGTGTTGTCGAGACCGGTCACCGCCTCGCTGAAGGTGACGGTCACGGTGGTGCTCTCGCCAGCCGACAGCGTTGCGTCGCCTACCACGATGGTCGCTGTGGGCCGGATGCTGTCCACTGCATAGGTATTCGAGTTGGTGGCGCCTGAACCCGCGTTACCGGCAATGTCCATCACCCCGGTGTTATTCAGGTTGATATGGTTGTTGCCCGCGGTCACACCCACCGCCGCCGTCAGGGTGGCAGTCCAGGTGATGTTGTCGCTGGTGGTCAGGTTGCTCAGGGTACCGTTGTCGACCGTCAGGTCGGCCAGGCTGAAACCGGTCACCGCCTCGCTGAAGGTGATGGTCACCTGCGAGCTGCCGCCAATGCCCAGTTGGTTGTCCGCCACCACAATGGTCGCCGTCGGCCGCTGGGTATCGATCACGTAGTTGTTGGACGTGGTGAGGCCGGTGCCGGCGTTGCCCGACGAGGCCGCGTTGACACCACTGTTGTTCAGGGTGATGTGGTTGACCGCGTTGCTGATGTTGCCGGCCGGGGTGAAGGTGGCGCTCCAGGTGATACCGCCATCGGCGCTGCTCACCGCGCTCAGGGTGCCGCCCACCACCGTCAGGTCGGCATTGGTGAAACCGCTCACCGCCTGGCTGAAGGTGATGGTCACCTGCGAGGTGTCGCCGATCTTCAGCGCCGGGTTGGCCACCACTATGGTCGCGGAGGGACGCACGGTGTCGATGGTGAAGTTCACCGAGTTGGTGGTACCGGCGCCGCTGTTGCCGGCGATGTCGGCAATACCGGTATTGGCCAGGCTGACGACATTGGTCGCGCTGTTGGTGTTGGCATCCGGGGTGAAGGTCGCGGTCCAGGTGATGCCACCGTCGCTGCTGCTCAGGTTGCTCAGGACACCATGGGCCGCGCTCAGGTCGGCCAGGGTTAAACCGCTCACCGCTTCGCTGAAGGTAATGGTCACCTGCGAGGTCTCACCGGCGCGCAGGGTCGGGTCCGACATGACGATGGTGGCGGTCGGGCGCTGGGTGTCGATGGCGTAGTTGTTCGACACGCTGGTGCCGGTCCCGATGTTGCCGGCTGTGTCGGTATAACCTGTGTTGTCCAGGGTGATGACGTTGCTGACGCTGGTGATGTTTCCAGTCGGGGTGAAGGTGGCGGTCCAGGTGACGCCGCCATTACTGCTGCTCACCGCGCTCAGGCTACCGCCCGATACCGTCAGGTCGCTGTTGGAGAAGTTGGTCACCGCCTCGCTGAAGGTGATGGTCACCTGTGCGGTCTGGCCGATGATCAGCGAGCTCTTGTCGATGGTCACGGTCGCGGTGGGCCGCACCCCATCAACGGCATAGTTGTTGGACACGGTGGTGCCGCTGCCGGCGTTGCCCGCCCCATCGGTCACACCCGTGTTGTCGAGGATGACGTGGTTGCTGGCGCTGTTGATGCCCGCCGTCGGGGTGAAGGTGGCGACCCAGGTGATGCCGCCGTCACTGCTGCTCACGGTGCTCAGGGTGCCGTTGCTCACCGTCAGGTCATCGTTGGTGAAGTCGCTCACCGCTTCGCTGAAGGTGATGGTCACCTGCGACGTCTGGCCGACGCCGATGTTCGGGTTGGCGAACACGATGGTCGCGGTCGGCCGCTGGGTGTCGACCGAGTAGGTATTGGAGCTGGTGGTGCCGGTACCGGCGTTGCCCACCAGGTCGGTGACGCCGGAGTTGTTCAAGGTGACCACATCGCCGCTGTGGGTGACGCCGTTGGTCGGGGTCAGGGTCGCGGTCCAGATGATGTTGTCGCTGGTGGTCAGGTTGCTCAGGGTACCGTTGGACGCCGTCAGGTCGGCCAGGGAGAAAGCAGTCACCGCCTCGCTGAAGGTAATGGTCACCAGGCTGCTGCCGCCAATGTTCAACGAGGTGTTACTGACCGCGATCGAAGCGGTTGGCCGCTGGGTATCGACGGCGTAAAGATTGGACAGGGCCACGCCGGCGCCGGTGTTGCCCGAGGCATCGGTGTAGAGGCTGTTGTCCAGGATGATGATGTTGCCATTGCTGGTATTGCCGGCGTTCGGCGTCAGGATCGCGGTCCAGTGGATGTTGTCACTGGTGCTCAGGTTGCTCAGGGTGCCGTTGGACGCCGACATGTCGGCCAGGCTGAAACCGCTCACCGCCTCGCTGAAGGTGATGTTCACCGTCGAGGTGTTGTTGGCGGTCAGCGTGGCGCTGGCGACCGTAATGGTCGCGGTTGGCCGCACGGTATCGACGGAGTAGGTGCTGGACGTGGAGATGCCACTGCCTGCCGTGCCGGTCGAGACGCTGGTGACGCCAGCTTTGTCCAGGGTGATGACGTTACTGGCACTGGTGACGCTTGAATTCGGCGTGAAGGTCGCTGTCCAGGTAGTACCGCCATCGCTGGAGCTCACGGCGCTCAGGTACCGTTGGAGACCGTCAGGTCGGCATTGCTGGATTGGTCACCGCCTGGTTGAAGGTGAAGGTCACCAGTGAGGTCTGGCCTATATTCAGGCTGTTGTCGGCGAACACGATGGAAACCACTTCCGGCACAACGTTTACGCTGACGGTGCTGCCGACTCCGGTCGTGATGGCGCCGGTGTTGTCGCCGGTCCAGTTTGCCGAGTTGGTCACCCGGGCCAGCCAGGTCGCACGGTCGGCGGCGGTGATCGGTCCGGTGTACTGGATGTTATCCAGTTCCGCCGCGCCGCCACCGGGAATGCCGACGGCATTGACGCCACTGGTGAGCACGTTCTGGCTATTGGCGCCATTGGGCAGCATCGAGTCGCGCAGGGTGGCAGCGATGGAAGTGTTCCAGCCGTTGGCGTCGACCGTCCCGCCGGAGTTGTTGAAGCCGAAAATGAAATACGGATTGGTGTCCGTGTCCTGGTAGATGAACAGACCATCGCCGGCCAGGTTCATCGGGTCGGTGACGGTGTAAGTCGTCGCGGTGATCTGCCCGCTAAGGTCTGCGCCCGTGCTGACGTTGGTCAGCGTATTAGCCTGGTCGGAACCGCCGAAGAACAACGAAAGGCGCGTGCCGGCGGCAATGGTGCCGGTGGTAGTCCAGGTGATGGTGCCGTCACCGGTGGAGGTGCTGGTAAAGGCATTGGAGGCCTGATCCCAGCCCTTGTCGGTAAACTTGATCACCGTGCCAGCGGGAATGTCGACCAGAGTAGCCAGAGTGATGGTGTCACTCAGCGCATTCCACCCCAGCACCACGATGTCGCCGGCGTTGAGGGTATTGAGCACGTGGTCATAACTCACGCCAGCCAGCACCGACTTGCTCTCGATGGCGCCAGTAGCAGCCTCCAGCACCCAGTCACCGCCTTTGCTGGCATCGCCGCTCCAGTCGGTGGAGGCCGCCACATCAGCATCGGTATAACCGGCCAGCTTGCTCAGCAGCGCCGAACCATCCGTGCCCTTGGCGACATCGCAGCCGTAGATCAACAGGTCTCCGTTGGCCCCCAGGCTTGCGCCGATCTGCTCCAGTTGCGCCTTCATCGAGTCGACGTTATCCAGCGTCAGGCGCGTGGAACCGATCTGCACGCTGGCTTCACCACCATGGGAGATCAGGTGAATGGCATCGAGGTCGGTACGTCCCTTGAGGTAGTCGGCCATCTGCTGCAGGCCGTTCTTCGACGGGTCCAGCACCACCACTTCGCTGCCCTTGGGCAACTGGCTGGTCAGTTGCTTGTAGTCCTGGACGTTACCGTCGACGAACACCACCTCATGGCGGCTATCGGTTGTCGTTGTCGCTGCCGGTGCTGCCGCCGCCGAGGAAGTATCCTTTGCCACGCCATCGTGCTGCCCCGCCGCCTCGACAGCCTGGGCCGCCTGGTCGGCCACCACCGGTACCGAGGCGTCGAACATCATGCGCGGCTCCAGCGCCTGGATGAGCGAGGCCCTGTGCGCATGGCTGGATGATTTTCCGCCGGTCGTGTTGCGTTTCCAGAATGCCATGTTGACCTCGATCCGATTGCTGCTGGGGCGGCGGGCGGCACCGGGAGATGCGCCTGGGCCCAGTCGATGTGTAAGTGCCTGAATCTGGTTTCGAAACAGGCACCGCCAGGGGCGCCTGATCGAAAGACGGGAACGGCTGTCGTTCCTCAGTTTCGGGAGGGGAAAATCCCTTCCAGGGCAATGATGAAATTAACGCCCAGATAGGGGCTGTGATTGTCGAAGGGAATGTTGCTGCCCACAGCAGTGGTAGTCCCGCTCACCGCGGCGTTGAACGGCGCCAGGGTGGTCGTGCCAGGCCCTGCGCCATACACCTTCACTTCAGCACCGGCAGCGCTGTCGACGGTGGTCGCCAGGACGCTGGTGTTCGACGGCGACATGCTGGAGCCTTCGGTGGTGATCACCGGCACGGCCACAGAAGCGGTGCCGGTGACCTGATGGGCATGAGCTGGCAGGTTGCTGACAGTGAGGCTGGTGGTCGGGGCGCCTGCGACCTCGCCCAGGTTGACATTGCCCAGCCCTGGCCCCTGGCCGAAGCCCACCGGGCTGCGGCCACGCAGATCAGGCAAGGCAAAAGTGGTCTGGCCGTTGCCACCATAGGTGGTGCCAAGCAGAGAAAACAGCGCAGAGTTCTGCGCGATCCCCATCACCTGGCCCCAGCAGAAGGCATATCCCCTCGGGGCGAAGTTGCCACCGAACATCTTGATCTCACCCAGGAACGGTTCGCTCATTTACTGCCTCTCCCTTGCCTTTCGCTGATGGTGACGCCCGCCTTAACGGGCGCCGTAGGTCCAACGCCCGCTAGGCGGGTTTTTCCATATGAAAAACAGCCTGCAATACGTGGCGGCCGTCGGCTTCCGGCCGGCAGGGGGTCATGAGCAGCAACCAGCCTTCCTCGTCCGACGGTGCAAGCCGGTAGGAGCCCTGCGGCAACGCGATTCCCAGGGGAAGCCCGAAGTGCGCCGAGAAGCACTCATGTCTCGATGACATCGGCACGCCCGGCAGCACACCGAGCAGCTCTACGTCCAGCGCCTGTCCGGCGTCGATCCACAAGGTGAAGTGGGAGCCTTGCGCCTGGACCAGTTGCTCCTGGCTGGGCATCGTAATCATGTCGTGAGCTCTCATCGCGTCGCCGCCTGGGCAACAGGCGCGGCGATTGCTGGCTGGCGGAAGGAGGCAGGACGGTGCAATTTGAGGTAGACACCGTTCTCGTCAAGGCACTCGAAGCCATGGCGCTGGTACAGGCGCTGCGCCGGGTTGTAGTTTTCTACATGCAGACCCACGCTGAGCCCCAGCGCATCGGCGCGCGCCAGTATTTCGCCAAGCAGCCTGCTGCCGACGCCGCGGCCACAGTAATCGGGCAACAGCGCAAGGTCGATGATCTGCAGGTGCTCCGGGCCCCAATACAGGTAGGCACGGCCGATCGGCTGCCCACCCGCTTCGATCACAGAAAACTCTGCGTCGGGAAAGTGTGCCTGGTAGTAACCGTGTTGGGCGTCGAATTGCTGGGAGAGGAAGGCGTCGATAGCCGCTGGGGGCCAATCGAGCTGCGCCACCTCATGGTTACGGGTGGTCGCGTAGAGCGCACGCAGGAACGCCTGATCGGCCTCCGCTATGGGGCGAAGCTGCAGCAACTCGAGAGTTGGCATGGTGTCGAGCATCCTTGCGCACGCCCCTTTGGAGGGGGCCACATCCGTTGTATTTGTTTTACGGGTCGCGAACGGCGGAAGCGTATCCGATGCAGAAGGCGGATCGCCAGCATTTCCTGAGTACCATGTAATCTTTTTCTCTATAAGACGTAGGACACCTACACCTCAATCGCCCATCAACGTCATCTGGCGCAAGCGCTCCAACGCCTCGTAGGGGCCCTGGGCCCATCGTTGCACGGCATCACGCACTTCAACGCTGGCGGACTCGCGCTTGCGCAAAGTGTCGTCGCTGAAACTCAGGGTTGGCTGTTTGGCATTGAACCCGGCGACTTCGCGCAATTGCGCGACATCCGCCTCGCGCACATCGAACAGGGTCGCCAACCTCCCCCACAGCGCCCCAGGCAGCTCGCTGTAGTTCAACGCAATGACACCTTGCCTCTGGCACAGTTCCAGACCTCCCTGGAGAATCTGGCCGATCATCCGGCAGGTGTATTCCAGCGGGCTCATGGCCTGCGCCCCCGGCAATCGTTCGTCCAGCCCCGATGCGCCCAACAGCCCCGGCACCCGGTGCATGCCGGGCTGGGCCAGTTGCGACACGACGATTTCCAGCGGGTCGCGGTACAGGAACACGAATGGGATGTCCGGATACAGTTCCCGCAGCAGCGACGCCTCGAAGACATTCCAGGCATCCAGCTTCACCAGTAGACGCCCTGCGCCGTTCTGGTGCCGCTGACCGTAGGCGGAAAGCAAAGCGCTTACCCACTCCTGCTGCCGTGCGGCCCGGCCTGGATTGCAGTACTGCATACGCAGCAGGCTGTCCAGTGGCGACGGCTCGGAGAGCACGGTGTTACGCGGCAGGCCGGCAAGCATCTGCGCCAGCAGGGTCGAACCGCAGCGCGAGGCGTGGAAGACCAGAGCCGCCGGCGCGAGACCGGGGCTCATGTGCTGCCAGTCGAGCAATGCATCAAGCCCCGTATCACGGCGAAACGCTTGATTGAAAGGAAGGCGCAGCGCGTGCTCGACATCGTCGCGGAAGAACGGCCGGGTCAGGGGCTGCTCACCGAGCCAGCACCAGTCCACCCGCCACTCAGCCGCTCGCTGCCAGATGCGGATGGGCAGCCAACCCGCCAAGGACGCGCTCGTCATTGCACCCTCCATTGCTCACTCCAGGCCTGGCGGCCCTGGCGCATCGCCGCGCGCACTTCGGCCTCGGCAAAATGCAAGCCCAGAGACTCGCCGAGTCGCACGGCTTCGTGGATGAAGTCTCGACTATCGACGCACTTGCGCAGGTGATTCGCCAGCTCGGCATCGAACTCAACTCGCTGGCGAAACTCCGTAAATGCGCGTACCGCCCTACCTGGCTGCAACGCCGGAGTAGCCATCAGCCCCTGCTCGATCAGCGCCAACAACCAGGGTTCCGGAGCACAGTCCAGCACCAGATGGATGCGCGCACTGTCACTGGGGTTATCCACCCGGTGCGGAAGCGAGAGGTCGAGAAACCAGCATTCACCCGGACGCATCGGCACGTGCAGGCCGTCGAGCAGGAATTCGACGGACTCGGCGCTCTGCAGTGGAACGTGAAGACGCAAGTCACCCTCCGGCTGTCCCAGGTCTGGGTCGCGATGCTCGTGGATTCGCGCCCCCGGCCCCAAGCGCAGCAGACGCGCACTGCGCACGGCGGTGCGGAACTGACCCAGCAGTTCATGCCAGGCCAATTGCCCTTGCCACCAGGCGCTGGCACAAGGCGCACCAAGGCCGGGCGCCAGGGGCAGCGGCGCGTCGGCAGCCGAGATCAGCGCGACTCCGCTCCAGTCGCCCTCGTAGTAGCTGCTGTTGAAATGCGCCTGCCAGGCCTCGGCACTCACTGCGCCGAGCGCTGCCAGCAGGGCCGGCAGGTCGATGTGCATTGGCAGGCGCGAGCACACTGGCAAGGGTCTGACTGACATGGAACAGCTCCTTGTTCCCGGAGAAAATTTGAGGGTGCCGACTTAGAATCCACTCTCGCGAACGCCCAGTGCCGCGAGCCGACGCCAGGCATAACCGAGTACCGACTGCCCGAGCCCGCTCAGCACCACCACGCCCCGTATCGGCTGAGCGAACTCGGCCGGAGGCGCGAGCAGACTCAGTCGCACGCCATACTGCGCCTGCACCGGTTTGGCACGCTGCTGTCCATCCCGGCGAACAGCAATCGGCCCCTGGTGGTCGGAACTGAGCGCTTCCAGTTCGAGGAAGGACACGCCATTGGCGTCCACGTCGTCCAGGCGCACCGGCAGCGCCGAACGGGACGGGTCATCAGCAATGAATCGGCCCTCGGCGCCCGCTTTCACTCGCCAAAGATCGTCCTCGGCCAAGTAGCCACGCAGGCGCAAGCCGGGCTCGACGACACGCACCAGAGGGTCGGCAGGCTTGAGCCAGCGCCCCACGCTCAGATCGGGCAACACGTCGCGCACGACACCCGCTTGCGGCGCTCGCAGTTGCAGTCGCTCGCGCTGGGCGGCAAAGCCACGGTATTCAGCTACCGCCTCGGCCAGTTGCTGCTCGAGAATACCGGCGTCTGCCACGGTTTCGCTGCGACCGGCCTGACGGCGCAACTGCAACTGGAGAATTTCGATCTTGCGACGGGCTATGGCCTGACGCGAATCCAGATCCGGGGACTCCAGTTCCAGCAACAGGTCGCCCTGCGCCACTGCCTGTCCATCCTTGACGTACAACTGCTTCAGGCGCGCTGCCACCGGCGCGTGCAAGGCGCTGGTCCGCGAAGACTCGAGCAGCGCAGGAACGTCTACCGAGCTGTTCCACGGCAGCATCAGCAACGCCAGCACCACCAGCAGGCCAGATGCCGTCAGCAGGACTCTTCCCGTCTCGGCCTGGTCGCGGCGTTGCCACCACTCGCGCAGTTCCTTCCAGATCGGCAGGCCAATGAACCAGACCAGCTCTACCAGCATCAGGAAGATACCCAGCACCTTGAAGAACAGATGGTACACCGCCAGGGCGATACCAAAGAACAGCACTGCCCGCCAAAGCCAGGAACCGTAGCCCCACAACAGCAGGCGCCGCTCCATGCTCGGCGACCACGGCTCGGGCCTCGGTTCGCCATAGCCGAACAGTGCCTCGCGCAGACGCCAGCGGCACAATCTGAAAGCACGCGCCTGAAGATTTTCCACGCCCCACAGGTCACTGAGCAGGAAGTAGCCATCGAAGCGCATGAAAGGGTTTAGGTTGATTGCCAAGGTGGTGATCCATGTGGCGCTGGCCAGCATGAACGCCGAGGTTCGTGCCGGCCCGTCCGGCAACAGCGACCAGGCGAGCAGTGCCAGCACCGCCAGCACCAGCTCGGCAAGTACGCCTCCGGCACCGATCAGTAGCCGCGAGCGCCGGTCGTTGACCCGCCAGGCGTCACTGACGTCGGTGTAGAACATCGGTAGCAGCACCATGAAGGCCAGCCCCATGCTCTGCACCCGGCAGCCGGCGCGCTTGGCCATGAAGGCATGCCCGAACTCGTGGCACAGCTTGGCGAAAGTCAAGGCAACGCCAAAAGCCAGCGCCCCGCCGAAACTGAACAGGTGGGGGAACGTCGAGATGAAGCGATCCCAGTCGCGAGCCACCAGGAACAGGCCCAGGCACAGCACCGTCGGCAAGCCCCAGCGCAACAACCAATCACCATTGCGTGCCAGTATCGGCCAGGCGCGATTCAGGAACACATCCGGACGCCACAGCGGCACCCGGAAGAACAAGTACTGGTGCAGGACACGCTGCCACAGGCTCTGCCGCATTGCGGCTGCCTTGCTGCCATAGCTGGCGCGCTGTTCGGCATCGACGGCGGCGATCAGATCGTGACCGCGCAGAAACCGCAGCATCTCTTCCAGTTCGACCTCACCCAGCGGCCCGCCGGGCTCAGCGTTGGCCGCTGCCAGCACTCGCTGCGGGTCGCCCAATGCCCAGTGCTGCAGCAGCCGAACGGCGGCAGCGCCGAGCTTGAAATAGCGACCGCGCAAGGGGTCCGCCAAGGTCCACTGCGGCGAGCCGTCGACGTTCGGCGCGGCCGCAGACAGACTCAAGTCGGGACGTAGCGCTGGCAGCATCAGAGACCAAGCCTCTGGCGCAATGCCGCCAATGGTCGCCGCATCAGGTAGTAGGCCAGGGGAGCACGCTCGCCCGAGAGCTTGGCGGTACCGCGCAGACCGATACGCGGCACGGCATCGATGAAGTTGGCGTCCAGGCGGTAACTCAGTTGCCCCGCTGCCGTGGCCTGGGCTTCGTAGGCGGAGCGTTCGAGGCGGGCGTCATAACGGTTCAGCGGATCGCTGTCGAGGAATAGCGCTACATCGGCGCCAGGCTGGAGCGCAATGGCATCGCCGACCGGCAGTTCGATGCGCAGCTCAGCCTGTGCCGGGTCGGCGATTTGCATCAACCGCTCGCCGGTCTGCACGGGCCGCCCCATCCAACGCTCGGCGTCGGCGAACACCGCGATGCCTGCACGCTCAGCGCGCACCTCGCTGCGCGCCAGCAGTTGCCGGGCATAATCCAGTTCCGAGCGTTTCTGCTCAACGCGAGCAGCCAGCAGGTCAATGCGCGCGCTCGACTCGGCGTCAGTGAAGGCCCGCTGAGTACTGGACTTCAATTCGGCCTCGGCGACGCCGAGGGCCCGTTCGGCGACATCCGCCTGAGCCTTGAGGCTGGTGGCTTCGAAGCGCACCAGCAGATCGCCGGCCACCACAGGCTGGTTGGGTTTGACCAGGAACTCCGCAATCACCCCATCCAGGGGAGCAGCGACCACACGACCACCCTGTGGTACCACCTCCGCCGGGGCCAGTACCGACTGGCGCACCGGCAACAGCAGCAAAAGGCAAAGCGCACCGCCCAGTAGCAGCAGCTTCTTCCTGGGCCAGCGCAGGCGCCAAGGCCTGCCGGGCTGCAAGGCGAGCCAGGCGTGGGCATAGGTGTCACCCAATTGGCTCAGGAGGGCTTGTTCGGCCTCGATGAATCGCTGTTCGCGGGCGATCCACAGCCCGCCAAAAACCTCACCACTGCGATCCTTCAGCGGCAGCCAATACGCCTGAGCAACCGACAACGCCTGCCAGTCACTCCGGCAGGCCTCATCCAGCGTGTCAGGCGCTACCATGCCCGACGCGGTGTGCGCGCCGCGGGCCTGCAACTGCCCGGCGGCGCGCTCGACGAACGCCACGAACGGCGCATTGGGCTCAACCACACTGACACCGGTGAGCGCACGCACCTTGCCAGCGATCAGCAGGGCTGCATGATGAAAGCCGAACAAGGCCTGGCCGTCGTTGACCATGGCAAAGGCCAATTGCTCGGCGCTCTGGGCCTGGCGCGCCTGGCGTTCCAGGCCCAGGAACAGGGCGAAGACCCTCTCAGCACCGCCGACCGGTGCGTTCATGGGCTCTCCGTGAACTGCGCAGTACCGCTCATGCCAGCAACCAGGCCGGCGGTGGGCGGGACGCTGGCGATCAGCAACAGGGTCTGGCTGGCTTCGTCGATACGCGCGCCCAGGCGTTTGACTTCGACCTGCAGCGGCTGGCCGGTTTCATCCGGGGTGAAACTGAAGTGCTCACCCGGCTTGAGCTTGGACAACCAGCGCGAGGGCACCAGCAGGCGAATCTCCAGGCTGCGATTGTCGACGATCTCCAGCAGGGGATTACCGCTGGCAACGCTTTCGAAGGGCTGGGCCTTGCGCTGCACCACCTGGCCATCGTAGGGCGCCTGTATACCGCAGCGGCGTACCTGCACCTGGTAGACCTGCGCCTGGGCCTGGGCTTCGGCCTGTTTGGCCTCAGCCAGTGCGACCTCGTAGCGCCCCACCGAGTTGAGGGCAGCCAGTTGGCGATTGTGGGAAAGCTCCTCAGAAGCAGCCCGTACGCCCGCCTGAGCGGCATTGAGCTGTGCCTGGTAGGCCGAGCAGTCGAACCGCACGAGGACTTCCCCTTTCTTGAAGGATTGCCCCTCGGCAAACGGCATCTCGAGAATTCGCCCGGCCAGCTCGCTGGAGAGCATTGCCTGCTCCCGCGCATGCAGCACGCCACGAACCTCGCGGGCGGCAGCAGCACCTGCGTCGACTGGCAACAACGGATCAGGCGTCGACTCGGCAGCCTGCACCAGGCCCGATACGGCGAGCACACCCCAGCATATCCAACTGACTTCCTTGCGCATGCTCGTCCTCCCCGACAAGAAGCGCGCAGTCTAAGGGAGTGCCGAGGCGTAGGAAATATCTCAATTGCACAGCGCCACTATTTATCTGTCGGCGCTCGCCCGTAGTAACCCAGCACCAATTGAACCAAAGCCTCCTCGATGCCCTCGCGCCGCCCGGGAGCCAGAGCACCGGGGTCTTCCAGCATCGCACGGAGCACCCCGCCGACGGCGTGGGCAAGGACGAACACCTCGGCATCCTCCAGCTTACGTGGCGCCTGGTCGTGCTCGACCAGTCCGTGGGTGACCAGGTGCGCCATGATGCTGCCGCGCAGCGCCGGCAACGGGCTGCCGCCGCCGCGGGTCATCAGGTAGTGCATCAGCGCCTTGTGCGCGCCGGTGCGGCCGCCGTAGGCGCTGACGGCGGCGTGGATCACCGCACGGATGCGCTCGCCGGGCGTTTCCGGAGGGCGTCCGGTGAGCGCGCCCATGATGCCGGTCGCCAACGCTGACAGCTCGCGCCGAGCCAGTTCATCGAGGATACGCTCCTTGTTGGGGAAGTACTGATAGAGCGAGCCGACGCTGACCCCGGCCAGTTCCGCCACATGATTGGTGGTGAATCCCTCAAGGCCGTGGCGCTCCAGGATGCGCCGGGACGCCTCCAATATGAGCTCGACCTTCTCCAGCGCCCGCGCCTGCCGTGGCAGGCGCCGGCTATCTGGCTGATTTTCCGCTGTTTTTCGGTTCACCTGGGGCCACCGGGAAAGCGAGTACAGCAAGCGCCGCGTCACTCCTATCATGGCAGCCACAACGAAGCCGGCAAGGCGAGCGGATGAACCGCAGCGACTGGCGCAGGAGACCCACCATGAGCCACAAGAACCACACCGCCCAACTGGACGACGACATCTGCGTGCATATCTTCGCCGCGTCCGGCGCCATGGTCGGCGTGTGCCTGACGGTAGTGGGCATCCTGCGCATCATCGTCGGCCAGCATCGCGTCGACCTGATCGGCCAGGACATGCTCGCGGTGAACACGGTGATCTACCTGGCCACCACCCTCGCCGCCTATTTCGGCCTGCGCACCCGCAAGCTGCAGCGCAACCACCGCCTGGAGCGCATCGCCGACACCCTGTTCCTGATCGGCCTGAGCATCACCACCCTGACGACCGCCTTCATCGCCTGCGCCATGTCCTGCTGCTGAATCGCGATTGAATTCCGGCATCGCTATGTAGAAATATATATGCCGATAAGCCTGCCGTTCAGAGGAAAGAACATGAACACCGCCGTGTACGCCAAGGAAGCCGTCGGCGCGAATTACGCGCTGGAATCGATGCAATACGCCCAGGCCCGCACCTGGGAAGCCGTGGACGCCATCGCGGCGCAGATGCGTCCGGGCCTGACCGAACTGGAAGCCGTCGCCATCGGCAAGCAGGTGCTCGCGGACCTGGGCATGGAGCGCATCTGGCACCCACTGCTGATCCGCTTCGGCGCCAATACCCTGAAGACCTTCAAGCAGCGCTCCGAGGGCAACCCGGTGCTGGGTGAGAACGACATCTTCTTCATCGACATGGGCGTGGTCTGGCGCGGCCATGAAGGCGATGCCGGCGCCACCTTCGTCACCGGCGACGATCCGGACATGAGCGCCTGCGCGGCAGCGGCGAAGACGCTGTTCGAACGCGTCGAGGCGCGCTGGCGCGAGACCGGCTGCAGCGGCGTCGAGCTCTATGACTTCGCCCACCAGCAAGCCGAGGCCATGGGTTGGAAACTGAACCTGGACATCAAGGGCCACCGTGTCAGCGACTTCCCCCACGCCATCTGCCGTGCAGGCGACCTGGGCGACTACGCCGAGCATCCCCATGGCGGCCTGTGGATCCTGGAAATCCAGCTCGCCCACCCGAGCAAGGCCTATGGCGCTTTCTACGAAGACCTGCTGGCCTGACCCGGAGCCCATGCGATGAGTGAAAACGTACTGTTGTTCTCCTACGGCACCCTGCAGGACAAGGCCGTCCAACTGGCCAGCTTCGGCCGCGAACTGCAGGGCCGCTCCGATGCGCTGGTGGCCTTCCGCACCGACTGGGTGGAAATCACCGACCCGGCCGTGCTCGCCACCAGCGGCAAGACCCACCACCCCATAGTCCAGTACAGCGGCGAGGACGCCGACCGCGTACCCGGCACCGTCTTCGAGATTACCCAGCAGGAGCTGCTGGCGGCGGACGCCTACGAGGTGTCCGACTACCAGCGGATCAACGTCCGACTGCAATCAGGCCTGCAGGCGTGGGTCTATGTGAAAGCTTGACGCAGGCGCTGTGGTGGCAATTTCATAACGTTTCTTGACACGCTGGTCAGAATTTTCTGAAGCCCACGTGGAGAAAAACAATGAAAGTCAGTGCACGCAACGTTTTCAAAGGCAAGGTTCGCGAAGTCCGCGCCGGCGCGGTGAACAGCGAAGTGGTCCTGGAACTGGCGGGCGGCGAAACCCTGGTGGCCGTGGTCACCATGGAAAGCGTCAGCAGCCTGAAGCTGGCCGCCGGCGCCGAAGCCGTCGCCCTGGTCAAGGCGCCCTGGGTCATGCTGATGACCGACTCCAGCGACATCCGTCTGTCGGCCCGCAACTGCCTGAACGGCAAGGTCGTCAGCGTCACCGATGGCGCGGTCAACGCCGAAGTGGTGATTGAGCTGGCCGGCGGCACCCAGGTCTATTCCATCGTTACCCGTGATGCCGTGAGCGAACTGGGCCTGGCCCCGGGCGCCAGCGCCACTGCGGTGATCAAGGCTTCCCACGTGATCCTCGGCGTGCCGGCCTGACCTGCTCCCGCGGAGCGTCACCCGACGCTCCCCTGGCGTGGCCGATCAACCTGATCGGCCATCGCACGGTTCCGCTCCGTTTCCCCCGCCGCGAAACAGAAAGTCATCAAAAGCGCTTTGGCGCTCTCCCGGATCAGCCGTTAGGCTCGCCGGAAAGCAGCCGGAAAACCCTTTGAGCAGACGCCCAAGAAGCAGTGTAACTGCTTGTTATATTTAACATTTAATTCACATTTCGCTTTCTAACTTGGCGCCTTCGACCTACCGGACAGGCCCCATGTGGAAGCTCATCCCGCTGGTTGCTGCCCTGAGCAGCGCCGACCTCGCCTTCGCCGACGCGCAATGCACCCGCGCGGACAGATCCACCTGGCAGCAGGAATCAATCTTCCGCTCGACCATGAAGCAGCAGGGCTACCGCATCACCAAGTTCCGCGTGACGCCGGGCAACTGCTACGAGATCTACGGCTTCAACCCGCAGAGCGACCGCGTCGAACTCTACTTCCACCCCGTCACCTTCGCCCTGGTGAAGGCTGAGCCGGTGCTGCGACGATGAAGACTCTCGCCCTCCGCTACGCCGGTGGACTGCTGGTCGCTGCCGTGTTCGGCTTCGCCTGGTACCAGTCGCCCTCGTTCGAGGTCGCCGACTTCGCTGTCAGTGATGACGCCGCGGCCGCCGCTCCGGCGGCCCTGACCCGGCGTTTCGCCTCTTCGGACATGCGCGACTTCGTGCACTCCGCCTCCCTGGCTACCCTGCCCGGCGGCGCGTTGATGGCGGTGTGGTTCGCCGGCACCCGCGAAGGCTCCGCCGATGTGCAGATTCGCGCCTCGCAGTTCGACGCCGGCACCCGGCAATGGTCGCCCGAGCGCGTACTGGCCACGCGCACCGGCACCGAGCAGGCCGTGCAGAAGAACATCCGCAAGCTCGGCAATCCGGTCATCGCCCTCTCGCCAGACAACCGCCTGTGGCTGTTCTATGTCTCCGTCTCGGTGGGCGGCTGGGCCGGCAGTGCGATCAACGCCATGCACTCGGACGACCTCGGCCAGACCTGGAGCGTGCCGCGCCAACTGGTGACCACGCCTTTCCTCAACCTCAGCACCCTGGTGCGAGGCGCGCCGGTATTCCACCGCGACGGTTCCATCGGCCTGCCGGTCTACCACGAGTTCATGGGCAAG
Source organism: Pseudomonas sp. (assembly GCA_049840615.1). Taxonomy (GTDB): domain Bacteria; phylum Pseudomonadota; class Gammaproteobacteria; order Pseudomonadales; family Pseudomonadaceae; genus Pseudomonas. The sequence goes on along the minus strand of JASGKM010000041.1, from coordinate 14,466 downwards.
TTCGCGGAGTACCTCTACCTGAACCGCGATGGCGAGGTGCTCGACAAATTCCGCATCAGCAAGGGCAAGCACTCGCTGCAGCCGACGATAGTGGCGCAGGATGGCCGGCAGGCCGTCGCCCTGCTGCGTTATGCCGGCGAACAGCACCATCGCGTGCTGGCCAGCCGCACCACGGACGCCGGGCAGACCTGGAGCGAACCGCAGCCGGTGGAGCCGAGCAATCCCAACTCGTCACTGGCCGCCGTGGGCCGCGCCAACGGCAACCTGCTGGTGGCGATGAACGACCTGGAGGACGGTCGCTTCCGCCTGACGCTCTACGAAACCGACGCGCAGCTACGTAACTGGCGGCTGGTTTCGCAGATCGACGAATCCCCCGATCCCTGGGGCGACCCGGTGCCACCGGAAGTCTTCCGCGCGCTGATCGGCACAACCTGGGACGAGGTGGACGCACGGCAGCAGAAGAGCCTGGAACAGAACTTCCTGACCAGCGTCAGCCAGCGCATGTGCGAATCCGGCCAATGCCGCTTCGAGTACGAGTACCCCTACTTCGCCCGCGACGCGGCCGGTGCCTACCACCTGGTCTATTCGTGGAACGACACCTTCATCAAGCACGTCAGCTTCACCGACGCCTGGGTCGAGGGCCAACCATGACATTCGGACTCTGGCAGGCGCACCTCGCGCTGGCCCTGCTGCTTTTCCTGCTGATCGCGCCGTTGGGCAACGCACGCCACTGGCAGGCGCTGAAGCTCGCAATGGCGCTCGCAGTGACGTTCATACCCATCGACGGCCTGCCGCTGGCCATCATCGTGCGCAGTTTCACCCATGACCTGTCCACCAGCCTGCTGGTGCTGCTGGCGGGCTTCACGCTGGCGCGTCTGGGCATGGTGCAGGTTCGTGCTCCCCAAGTGCGCGACCTGCTGCTGGCCTTCGCGCTTCTGGCTCTGGTGCTCTACCCCGCCTCCCTGGGCCTGAGTTATCTGGACCCGTTCCGCTGGGGCTACGAGCCGACCTGGCTGCTGCTGGCGATGGCGGTGCTGACCCTCGCCTTCCTGCTGCGCGGCAACGGCCTCGGCGCGGCGACGCTGCTGCTCGCAACCCTGGCCTACGCCTTGCGCGGCGACGGCTCCGGTAACTACTGGAACTACCTGATCGACCCGCTGCTGGCGCTCTTCGCCTGGGTCTTCAGCCTCAGCTGGGCGGCGCGCGCACTGCTGCGTCGAGCCTGCATGCTTTTCGCCGGCGAACGCAATGCGCCCGGCTCCACCGATCTTGCCGAGATGGACCGATGAGCTGGATTCGCTCCCGACGCCTGCACTACCTGGCCGGCGTCGTCGCCGTGCTGTTCATCCTCTTCGCGCTGCTGCGCGGCGTGTTCCTGCTGGGTTTCTCCGGGCTGCCCTGGCAGGCACTGGGGGAAAACACCGACGTCCTGCGCACCCTCGGCATCGGTCTGCGCTTCGACCTGCGCCTGGCGCTGCTGATCGTCCTGCCGCTGATGCTGCTGGCCTGGCTGCCCTGGTTCAATCTGCTGCGCAGCCGGGTCTTGCGCTACGTCTCCCGCGCTTACCTGGCGCTCGCCGTGGGTGTGGTGCTGTTGCTCTACATCCTCGACTTCGGCCACTACGCCTACCTCGGTGTGCGCATCAACGCCACGGTATTGCGCTTCGTCGAGGACGCGCAGATTTCCACCGGCATGGTCTGGCAGACCTACCCGGTGATCTGGATCAGCCTTGGCTGGCTGGCCTGCCTGGCACTGACACTCGCCATGCTGTGGCGGCTCGAACGCAGGACGCTGCAGCGCCCTGCCGCGCCGATCCCGCGCTGGTCCGTCGCCGCCGGTTCGGTGCTGGTCATGGCGCTGGTGTTCCTCGGCCTGCTGGGGCGCGTCGACAACCTCAACCTGGAGAACCCGGTGCCGCTGCGCTGGAGCGATGCCTTCTACAGCGGCGACGCGCAGATCGCCGCACTCGGGCTCAACCCGGTGGTTTTCCTCCACGACACGCTGCGCGTCGATCCCGTCGCCTACGACGAAGCCGAAGCGCGCCGGCACTACCCGCTGATGACGAACTACCTGGGGATCGACAAGCCCGACGCGCAGGCCCTCGACTACCGCCGCCAACAGCCCGCACAAGCTTCGGCGCTGGCCGGCGAGCGTCAGCCCAACGTGGTCTTCGTCATGCTGGAATCCCTCGGCACCAGCGCCGTAGGCGCCTACGGCAACCCGCTGAACCCCACGCCGAACCTCGACCGCATCGCCCGCGAGGGCTGGTTCTTCCGTCACTTCTACGTGCCCGTGACCGGCACCGCGAAGACCGTCTGGGCCAGCATCACCGGCGTTCCGGACGTGACCCGTGAGCAGACCGCCACACGCAACCCGCTGATTTCCCGCCAGCACAGCCTGATCAACGCCCTGGGTGGCTACGAGAAGTTCTACATGATCGGCGGCAATGCCGGCTGGGCCAACATCAATGCACTGATCCAACGCAGCATCGATGACGTGCGGCTGTACGAGGAGCGCCATTGGAAGGCGCCACTGGTGGATGTCTGGGGCATCTCCGACCTGGATTTCTTCAAGGAAAGCACGGCAGTGCTGCGCCAGCTGCCCAAGGACCAGCCGTTCTTCGCCTACCTGCAGACCTCCGGCAATCACCGACCCTTTACCATTCCGCAGGACAACGAAGGCTTCCAGGCCCTCGACCTGCCGCTGGAGCAAGTCCAGGCCGCCGGCTCGCGCAGCGTGGCGCAGTTCAACGCGGTGCGCCTGCTGGACTTCAACATCGGCAAACTGCTGGAGATGGCCGAGCGCGACGGCTACCTGGGCAACACGATTTTCGTGTTCTTCGGCGACCACAACACGCGCATCAGCCAGATTCCGCACATGGCGCCGGGCTTCGAACAGCTGGGGCTGGAAAGCAACAACGTGCCGCTGATGATCTACGCACCGGGCCTGCTCGAGCCCCGCGTGTTCGACGAGGCTGTCGGCCTGGCGGACCTGCTGCCCACCGTGCTCGGGCTGCTCGGCAAGCCCTACGCCAATGGCGGCATGGGCCGCGACCTGCTGCACCCCGCTGCGGAAGGCGAACGCGTGGTCCCGCTGGTGCTGCGCGAAGGCACCTTCCCGATCATCGGCGGGGTGACCCGGCGCTTCCTCCTGCAAATGCAGCACGACGGCAGCTCGCCGACCCTGCACGACATCTACTCGCCCACACCAATGGACAACGTCGCGCAGCAACATCCGGAGGAATTCCAGCGCCTCGCCGCACTGACCCGTGCAATGCACGAGACCTCGCGGGCAATGCTGTACCGCAATGTCCGCGAATGAAGCATCCACTCCGTGAAAAAGGGCCGCACACTGCGGCCCTTTTTCATTACCGCGACAAACCGCCGGTCAACGCTCTGGGCAGGACGCCGACGACTCATTAGACAACCGGCATGGATTCGTTAGCGCGACTTAATGATCGATGCTTTTTTGATCAATGCGCAGTGACTCGACAGCGCTCCACACCCGCCTGGAACCTGCGTCCTGTCTGGGCTATCGGCCATCGCAGAGGAAGTCGCAGGGATCAGGCTCCGGCAACCGCGCAGCGATTCGATCAATCCCAGCAATTTTCCTCATGGGTTCGTCCAGGGGGGCGTCAGTAGACTGTGGCCACTCGCGAGCAACACCCATCAGAAGTCCACTACCCGAGAATTCCTTCATGAAACTGCTCACTGCCAGTCTCCTCTCCCTCGCCGCCCTGCTCGCCAGCCAGGCTTCCATGGCCGAAGAGTCCGCCCTGATGACCAACCGCCTGACCACGGCCAACTATCAGGCCATGCAGGCCACCCGCGACAAGGCCGACGCCGAGCAGCAGACCGCACAGAACGCCCAGCCGGATGCCGAGAAGAAGGCCGCGCAGGACAAGCACTGCTGATCTCGTTGTACTCCGGGAGCGCGCTGTCGCTCCCGGTTCCTGCCTTCCTCGCTCTTGACCCGCCCCCGCCTGGCCTGATCGTTGGCGCGCACCCTGTAGGAGCGCGCCATGCGCGCGATCGCGGGCATGGCCCGCTCCTACCGACAGTCCTGTACTCGGATCGGCCCTCACCCTCTTCCAAGGGGAGAGGGGACTGTTCGGTGCAGGATGAAACCTTGTCGTTCGCCGGCACAGGCGGCTCCCTATCCCCCTGGGAGAGGGCTGAGGTGAGGGGGAGGCGCTGGCACGGACTTACCTGAAGAAGACAGTTGCTCCTGCAAGTTCCCTCCGAACGCCACCGACCACCACATCACCTTTCGTAGGTCCGAGGGGGCGCCTGGCCCTGGCTCGCAAGTGGGTCGGATGAACGCCGGGCGGGCTTCGCGAGCAAGCTCGCTCCTGCCGATTGGCCTGCATGGGCAGCAGGCTGGATAATTCGCCGCCCCTCACCAGCGAACCCTCCAAACATCAGACTTTATTGATGCCAGCCCAATCAAATATGAATTTTTCCTGATGCGACAGCACCCTACTCTGGCCACGCGCTGCACTGACAGCGCCAGCTACTCAGCCGTCCTCTAGAGACGCGGGTTCTCGATAACAACTCCAACTGCCCCGAGGATCTCCCATGCGCCTTCGCTCGCTCATGCCTGGCCGTGAATCCCCCCTTTCCCTGAACACCGGAGGCCGGCATGTCTGACCTTCGCAGCTCCACCGCAGCCGCCAATGGCGATGAAAGCCTGCTCGCCAGCCACGGCTACCGCCAGGAGCTGGACCGCGGGCTGAACCTGTGGTCCTCGTTCTCCGTCGGCTTTGCCACCATTTCCCCGGTCGTCGGCATCTACTCGGTGATGTCCCTGGGCGCCATGAGCGTCGGGCCATCCTGGGTGTGGATCGTGCCCCTGTGCCTGCTGCTGCAATTGACCGTAGCGCTGGTGTACGCCGAACTGTCCTCGCAGTTCCCCCTGGCCGGCGGTTGCTACCAGTGGGTACGTCGACTCATCGGTGATCGTGCGGCCTGGTTCACCGGCTTCCTCTATCTGGCCTCCGCCCTCGCCTCGCTCACCACCGTGGCCTACCTGGGCGGTTTCTGGCTCGGCCTGCTGGTGACCGGCGAGCCGCCATCAGCCAACGCCCAGGTGATCTGTGGCGCGGCACTGCTGGCTTTGGGGCTGGGGGTAAACCTGCTGGGCATCAACCCACTGAAGTACTTCGTCAACGCTGGCATCTTCGCCGAAGCCATCGCCTCCATCGGTATAGGCGTGCTGTTGCTGCTGTTCTTCCGCAACCACTCCTTCGAGATGCTGTTCAGCAGCCTCAATGCCCTGGAAGTTTCCGGCGGTACGTACTGGAGCGGCTTCCTGACCGCACTGGCCGTCGGCGGCTGGGCCTTCCTCGGCTTTGACGCCTGCTCGCAGATTTCCGAGGAAACCACTGACGCCCGCGTCTCCACACCGCGCGCCATCCTGCGTTCGATGCTGGTGGTCGGGCTGACCGTGATGCTCACCGCCTTCGCCGTCACCCTGTCGTACAAAGACCCGGCCGCCGTGGTCAGCGGGCAGATCATCGACCCGGTGACACCCGCCGTGGTGGATGCCTTTGGCGCCTGGGCCGAGCAACCGTTCGTAGCCATCGTGCTGGTCGCCTTCGTCGCCTGCGTCGTCTCGGTGCAGACCTACATCGGCCGCGCGATCTTCGGCATGGCCCGCGATGAAATCCTCCCCGGCTCTGCCCTGCTGCGCCGCGTGGACAAGCGCAAGGTGCCGATGGCGGCAATGGTCTGCAGCACCCTGCTCGCCAGCCTGGGCCTTGCGCTGGGGCTGAACGCCACCGCGGTCGGGACACTGATCGCCTTCGGCAGCGGCGGCTTCTTCTTCGTCTTCCTGATCGTCGCCGCCAGCGCGCTGTACGCCCGCCTGACCGGCCGCTGGGACCCGGACAAGGGTGCGCTGAAGCTTGGCCGCAAGGGTCTGCTGGTCAACGTCATCGCCGTGGTCTGGCTGGTGTTCGAGGCGATCAACGTGGCCTGGCCACGGGAAATGCTCGCCCCGCCCGGCGCGCCCTGGTTCCAGGTCTGGGCGGTGATCGTGGTGTTCTCCGCCCTCGCCCTGTTCGGTCTGGCCTATCTGTTCATCGCCAAGCCGCACCGCCGCATCGCCACCAGCCTGAGTTTCGCCGGCCGCGCCGTCGGCTGAATCCCTGGCGCCCCGCGCGGCGCCCTTTTCCCCGCCCTCCCGTGGCTGGCTTCGTCGAAGCCGGCACGGGCAGGCCATGCCTGAAATCCGGAGCTTGTCATGTCCACCCTGAACTACTGGAACTACCCCACGGAAATCCTCTGCGGCGTCGGCGCCCTCGATCAACTGGCCGAACGCTGCCGCCTGGCCGGCATGCGCAAGCCACTGCTGGTGACCGACCCCGGCATGCTCGAACTGCCGCCACTGCATGAAGTACGTCGACGCCTGGAAGCCGCCGGCATCGACTACGCGCTGTTCCACGGTTTTTCCAGCAATCCCGCCCGGGAGGAAGTCACCGCCGGCGCCGGCGCTCTGGCCGAAGGCGGCCACGATTCGCTGATCGCCCTGGGCGGCGGCAGCGCGCTGGACGCGGCCAAGGGCATCGCCCTGCTCAGTCGCGATGCAAACGGCCTGCATAACTTCGAATGGTCGCAACTGATCGAGCGTTACCCGACCCTGGGCGACCATCCTGCCCTCGACCTGCCGCCGCTGATTGCCATTCCCACCACCGCCGGCACCGGTTCCGAGCTGGGCCGCGAGGCGGTGCTGACCGATACGGCGCGCGGCATCAAGATTGTCGTCGGCCATCGCGAGTTGCTGGCCCACTCGGTGATCCTCGACCCGGTGCTGACCGTCGGCCTGCCGAAATCGCTCACCGCCGCCACCGGCATGGACGCCCTGACCCATCACCTGGAATCGCTGTTCTCGCCGCTCTATCACCCGATGTCCGCTGGCGTCGCCATCGAAGGCGTGCGCCTGGTCAAGGAGCACCTGCAACGCGCCGTGCACAACGGCACCGACCTGGCCGCCCGCGAAGGCATGCTGGTGGCCTCCGCCAGCGCCGCCGTGGCATTCCAGAAGGGACTGGGCGGCGTGCATGCCCTGGCGCACCCGCTGGGCGCGAAACACCACAAGCACCATGGCCTGCTCAACGCGGTGCTGCTGCCGTACCTGCTGGTGGCCAATCGCACCGCCATCGAAGCCGACGCCACCCGTCTCGCCCGTTACCTGGAGCTGCCGGAAGCGAGCTTCGACGGCCTGCTCGGCTGGGTGCTGGAACTGCGTTCGGCCGTGGGCATTCCCCATACGCTCAAGGAGCTGGGCCTCACTGGCGAGGATGCGCAATGGGTCGGCGAGCAGGCAGTGGCAGACATTTCGTCGTCCGAAACCAACGCCCTGCCGCTGCTGGCCGAAGACTACTCGCGCATCTACCTCAACGCGGTCAACGGCGTGCTCGCCTGAGGCATCAAGCCGGGAGGCCGTGCACGCTCAGCAGGTCTTCGATGAAGGCACGGGCGGCCTCGCTGCGGGGCCGCCCGGCATAGGTGATCATGCTGTGGGTCACCTCGTAGCAGAGCTTTTCCGGTAGCAGCGGTTTCATCCGCCCGCGCTCGACCCAGATATTCGCGTAGTGGGTCGGCAAGTAGCCCAGGTGCGTGCCGGCCAGCACCGAATGCGCCACCGCCTCCATGTGATGTGCGGTGGCGCTGCTGCGTTCTGGGCGGAACGGCAGTTCCTGGTCCGCCGGCAGGAAGCCATGGCGCACCCAGTTGTACTCGGCGATCTGCTTGAGCGTCGGCTTGCGCGCCGTGAACAGGGGGTGGCGCTCGCCGCAGAATACGCCGATCTCCTCGGTGTACAGCGGCCGGTAATCCAGGGTCGGCCGGGTCCGGCTGAAGTAGGAGATCGCCAGGTCCAGCTGACCGTCGATCACCGCCAGCTCAAGCTCGGTGGGTGAGTTCACGTAGAGGTTCAGCTGCACGTCCTGCTCGCGGCTGTGGAAGGCCGCCAGGGTCTCATCGAAGCGCGCCTGCGGCAGGGTCGTGACGTTGTCCGCCAGCCCCAGGTACAGCTCACCGACCAATTGGCCGGACAGCGCCTGGGCCTGGTCGCGGAACAGGCCGATGGCATCGAACATCGCCTGGGACGCTTCGAGAATCCGCTGCCCTTTCGCCGTCAGGCGGAAGCCGCCCTTGCCGCGCTCGCACAACCGATAGCCCAGGCGCTTTTCCAGGCTGCCGATGTGCATGCTGATGTTCGACTGGCTCATGTTCAGCTCGGCCTGCGCCGCGGTGAAGCCGCCGCACTTCACCACGGAGGCGAAGATACGCAGCAGGCGCAGATCGAGGTCGGTGAAATTCCTGAGCATCAACGGTATCCGGCACGGGTCGGGCGGCTAGTCTACTGCACAGGGCCGATACGGTGGCGGTAGCAGCCGCTGACAGGAAGCTCAGGCACGCCAGAACGGTTTGACAATCTCCAGCGCCACCTGGCGGCGCGTCAGGCCGATGTCGTCGATCAGATACGGATGGGCCCTGGCCAGGGTGGCGAGCTGGCGGCGAACCCGCACGCGGGTCTGCCAGAGGGTCAGCAGCTCCAGCAACGCCAATGGGCTGAACGGCCGGCTGGAGGCTTTCGACAGCAGCAGGCGGGGACTATCGTTCATGGCAACCTCCGTTCGACGCTTGCCTCATGGGGCCGAGCATGGCGGTCACCCACAGCGCCGTCCTCAAGCGGCGCCAAACACTTCCAAAAACTTGCAAAGGGGGCGTCATGCTGCAATCGCGTCTGGCTTTCGGCCCCTTCGTGCTCGATGGCCCTGCCGGCCTGCTCAAGCGCGACGAGCGGCCCATCGCCATCGGCTTCCGTGCATTCAACCTGCTGCTGACTCTGCTGGAGCGGCCGGGCGAGATTCGCACCAAGGCCGAGCTGATGGACGCCACCTGGCCGGGCCTGGTGGTCGAGGAAGGCAATCTCACCGTACAGATCGCGCAACTGCGCAAGGTGCTCGGCGAAGCGCCGGAGGGTGGTTCGTGGATCACCACCGTGCCCCGTATCGGCTACCGCTTCAGCGCTGCCGTGCAACGTCTGGAAGAAGCGCCGCGTACCTTGCCCGCCCTGCCGGACGAACCCTCGATAGCCGTGCTGCCCTTCGTCAACCTCGGCGACGACCCGCAGCAGGCCCTCTTTGCCGACGGTCTCACCGAAGACCTGACCACCGAGCTTTCACGCGTCGGCGGGCTGTTCGTCATCGCCCGCACCTCGGCCTTCGCCTACAAGGGCAAGGCCATGGACGTGCGCGAGATCGCTCGCGAACTGGGCGTACGCTACCTGCTTGAAGGCAGCGCCCGGCGTGCCGAAGCGCGCGTACGAATCAACGCCCAGCTGGTGGACGCCAGCACCGGCGAACATGTCTGGGCCGAGCGTTTCGAAAGCCTCCAGGAAGACCTCTTCGACCTGCAGGATCAGGTCACGGGAAAGATCATCCAGGCCCTGCTCGGCCACTTGCGCACACCGCTGCCGCGCAACCGGCCTAAGAGTCTGGAGGCATATGAACTCTGCGTGCGCGCCCGCCAGCTGATGGACGATTCGCCACTCGCCGCGCGCGAAGCGCACCTGATGCTGAGCCGCGCCATCGCCCTCGACCCGCAGTACGCCGAGGCGCGGCGCTGGCTGGCGATGAACCACTGGATGGGCTGGATACACAGCGGCGGGCCAACCCCGCTGGAGCGCGAAACCGCCCTGGCACAGGCGCGCGAAGCGGTGAGCATCGACCCCAACGATTCGGGCTGCCGCTGGAGCCTGGCGTACCTGCTGGCCTACGAGCGCCAGTACAGCGAAGCCGACGCGCAGTTCCAGCGGGCAATCGAACTGGACCCCAACGACGCCGACGCCTGGACGGCGCTGTCCGACGTCACGGTACTGGCCGGGGGCGTCGACGAAGGCCTGGAGCACATCCGCCGGGCCTTTCGCCTCAACCCCTTCCCCGCCGGCTGGTACTACCTGACGCTGGGCCAGGCGCAGTACGCGGCGCGCGATTACCTCGGCGCGATCCAGACCCTGCACCGCGACGAAACCTACCGCAGCAGTTCGCGGCGCTTCCTCGCCGCCAGCCTCGCCCAACTGGGCCGGCTGGACGAAGCCCGCGCGGAAACCGAGTTTTTCCTGGTCACCAATCCGGACTTCAGCATCCGTCACTGGGTCGAGACCGAGCCCCTGCGGGACGCGGCCGTGCGCGAGCATTTCATCGAAGGCTTCCGCAAGGCGGGACTACCCGACTGACCCGCCGAGCCGGGGCATCACAAGGCTGTCATCCGCCATCGCTAGAGTGCACGGCCACCGTCCGCCCGCCGCTGCCAGAAGAAGACCGATGAACGCAGATACAGGCCACACCCGCCGACCGTTCCTGATCCGCTCGGACAACATGACCGCCGACGATTTCGGCGAGCTCTACACACGGATGTTCGGCAACCTGTATTCAGGGATGCCACGGCCCGAAAAGCCCATCGCCATCGGCGGGGTCTACGGCCGCTACGAAGGTGTGAGCTTCCGCCGCCTGAATTTCCGTGGCGACCTGCTGACCGAAATGCCCGCCCTGGACGATGAGATCACCTTCATCTTCCCCAGCGCCGGGCGCGTGGTCTTCAACCAGTGCAGCGACAGCGTCGGCCTGCCCAGCGTCGGGCTGGCCATGGAGAAGACTTCGGTGCGTTCGGTCGGTTTCATCGACGGCCACGCGCACCACGGGCTGTCGGTCCGCCGCTCGCTGTTCGCCCGTCGCCTGGCCACCCTGCTGGGCCGGCCGATCACCCACAAGGTGCGCTTTCAGCCACGGGTAGACCTGAGCAACGAGGCCTTCCAGGGCATCAAGGCCATCGTCGCCATGGCCACCGGCAACGAGTTCGACCTGCTGATCAGTTCCAGCGCGCTGATGCCGGCGCGCCTGCAGGAAATGCTGGTGGATTCGGTGCTGGAAATCTGGCCGCACAACTACAGCGATGCACTCAGGCGCCCGACCCCGCAGATTGCCCCGCGCCACGTGAAGCTGGCCATGGACTACATCCAGCATGCCATCCAGGAGCATCCCGACACGATGGTCAGCGGTAGCGACCTGGCCGAGCTGACCAATGTCAGCCTGCGCGCCCTGCAGGAAGGATTCCGTCGCTTCGTCGGCAGCTCCATCGTCGCCTACCAGCGCGAAGTGCGCCTGCAACGTGCCTATGACGTACTGCAGCAGGACAGCGCACAGTCGGTCAGCGAAATCTCCCTGGCCCTGGGCTTCAGCAACGTCGGGCGCTTCTGCCAGTACTTCCAGAGTGCCTACGGCGTGAGCCCGGCGGACCTGCGCAAGAGCCTGCCAGTGCCCGCGTAGGGCGCATGACCCGGTACGGGTTGACCGCCGCAACGGCGGATAACGCCGGGGGCGTTATTCGCCCTACGTACTCGGCCCGCTTCGCGAGCAAGCCGCACCTACAAGACAGCTCCCAAGCATCCAGCACCGTAGGAGCGGTCTCCGTCCGCGATCGATTTCCGGCGGCTCCGAGTTTGTCGGTGACACATCGCGGACAGAGTCCGCTCCCACGCAACCTGCTATTTCCGCGCCACCACGGCCTGCGCTCTGAAAACAGACGGCCCGGCGCGCGAAACGCAGCGGGCCGTCTGCACATGGCACAGCAAGAGTAGGGTGCATAACCCGGAACGGGTTATCCGCCGCAACGGCGGATAACGCCGGGGGTTTTCGCCCTCGTACTCGGCCCGCTTCGCGAGCAAGCCGCACCCATAAGACAGCTTCCAAGCATCCAGCACCGTAGGAGCAGACTCCGTCCGCGATCGATTTCCGGCGGCTCCGAGCTTGTCGGTGACACATCGCGGACGAGTCCACTCCACGCAACCTGCTATTTCCGCGCCACCACGGCCTGCACTCTGAAAGCAGTCGGCCCGCCGCGTATGACGCGGCGGGCCGAGCATGCACATGGCGATGCGATCAGAACTGGTAGCTGGCCTTCAGGCTGCCACTGGCACCGTGGCTGCCGCTGCCGCCCAGCGCGCCGAGCTTCGGCGCCGAGCCTGAAGTCGCCCTGGCTGGCGGTCAGGCTGAAGGCACCGCTGAACTGGTCGCGGTTGTCGAAAGCGGCGCGCTGGGAAACGTAGCAGGCCCAGCAACTGACCTCGCTATCGACCTTGTAGTCGCCCAGCGCGTGGTCGTAGCCGACTTCCAGCGCCGGCACCATCTGCCAGCCGCCGCCCAGTTCTGCTGCGGCGAACGAGGCCTTGAGGTTGGCGTAGGCACTGCGGCGGTTCTCGCTGATGTCGTCGACGTCCAGCGCCAGCTCGCTGCCCTTCTCCTGGAAGCCGTCCAGGTCCAGGTGGCTGTAGCGCAGGCCGATGCTCGGTTCCAGGGTGACAGTCGGACACTATTGCCGGTGCGATAGCCCAGCGCGAGGCTTCCACCGCTGAGGCTGCCGTTGGTGTCGCCCTTGGCCTTGCCCAGGCCGCCACCGATGTCGCGCTTGCTGTCGTAGTCGAGCCAGCCGTAGCTGAGGTCGGCGTCGACGAACAGGCCCTGCTCCAGGCTATCGAGGGCGAAGCGCGCACCGCCACGGACGAAGGTCAGGTCGGTATCCACGTCACCGCCGGCACCGCCGACGCTGCCCTTGCTGTAGCCGAAGCCGGCATTGCCGCTGAGCTGGTCGGAGAAGCGCTGGGTGACGCCGATCAGCATGCCCTGGGTGTGCTCGTTGCTGCTTTACATGGAGGTGGCGGAGTTGCCCTGGTAGCCGGCCAGCGCGGTGGTCCAGGCAAGATCTGCCCGGTCTTCAGGTCGACACCGCTGGCGTCGCGGCGGCCTTGTCGATCAGCGCGTCCTGGCGCAGCAGGTAGCTGGCCGCGTCGGCATGCACCTGGCCACCGACGGTGGATACGACACCGCGCCGAGGTCCGCGTCGATGGCCGAGAAAGTGCCGGTAGTAGTTGTAGGCGGTGTAGTCGCCGGAGAGGCTGCTGTTCGCTGCAACTGGGTCAGCAGCCGGGCACCGGCGGCGGCGTTGCCGGAAAGCCCTTCGACGCCCGGCAGGGTGCTGTAGTAGACCATCTTGCCGCGCAGCACGTAGATGGTCTCCTGGGACAGGCCGAGGCCTTCCTTCAGGTAGTTGTCCATCGTGCCGTACTCGGCGGTCACCTCGTCCAGGCCGGCCTGCAGGTAGCTCGCCTGCACGCCGAGCAGCGGCTCGTAGATCGCGGCCATGCTGGCCGGCAGACATCGCCAGGGTCGCCTTGACCCGCGCGGCCGTGTAGTCGTTGGTGGCCAGGTAGTTTTCCATGATGGTGGCGCTGTCCACCCCGGCGATGCTCAGCAGCACGGCGGCGGTCCAACCGGTGCGGTCCTTGCCGGCAGTGCAGTGGAACAGCGCGGCGCCGTCGGCGGCGGCCAGCTCATTGAACAGCGTGGTGAACTGGCCACGCATGCCGGCGTCGCTGACGAAGGCACGGTTGGTCTCCTCCATCATCTCCACGGCCTGAGCGGCGCTGGTGAAGGAGATGTTGGTGACGTTGGCGCCGGAGGTGGTGCTGCCGATGATATCGATGTTCTGGTAGGCCGCCCCGGCCGGCAGGGTATCCGGCGTGCCGGCAATCTCGCCTCGGCGTGCGCAGGTCGTAGACATTGCTGATGCCCAGGCTGTTCAGCACCGCCAGGTCCGTGCCCTTGGGGGTCAGCGCGTTGGAGCGGTAGAACACCCGGACGCATCACACCGTCGTTGGATGTGGTGTAGGCCGTGGTGGTCCCGGCGAGGTCGCGGAAGTTGTCGATGCCCGGTCAGCCGCGGGGTGTCCAGCGTATAGGTCTCGGCGGCGCGGGCCGAGGCGATGGACAGGCTGAGCAGGGACAGGCCGATGGTGGAAACGGAAAGCAGGGCGCGATGAAACACGATGTAGCCTCTTGAGCTTGTTGGCGGGGCTATTTCGAGGGCGTTCCAACCCGAATGTGACAGTTCGGCGCCCAGCGCAAATGGACGCGCGATCTGTCCGTGGGCTGCGTTTTCTGTCCGTGCGGCTGATCTACGCGGCGTCCACCGGACTCACGGTCACGTTGGCGCATGCGCGTGGGAAAGGCCGGCAGCCAGGCCTCGCGCCGGCAGGTCCACAATTCGTAGGTCGGGCTGGAACCGGTCCTGCTCATCCAGCGCGCCCAGGTTTACCTCGACCTCGTCGGCACTGCGGGCCAAACACCGAGGAACCACAGCGCGGACAGAAGCAGCGCCCGGCGTACTCGCGGGCTTCACCTGCGATGCGCACGGCGCTCGCCGGGAAGATCGCCGACGCATGGAACAGCGCGCCATGGTGCCTGCGGCAGTCCAGACAATGGCAGATGCCGACCCGATAGGGTCGGCCCGTGGTTTCGATCCGCAGGCTGCCGCACAGGCAACCGCCGGTGACTGTTTCCATGCTGCATTCCTCGGAAGTCAGGTGGCCCTGACACCCTAGCAGCTCATCGAACGAGGCTC
>JASGKM010000040.1:0-79238 GCA_049840615.1 Pseudomonas sp. | reverse complement strand
AAGGTTAATAGGGAAACACGATGAATCCGAACAGCACCTAAGGTCCGCGTCAAGGCGGACAACTCCGGCGTCGATCTCGCCAACGTCAAAATGTCCATGAACCCCTTCTGCGAAATCGCCGTGGAAGAGGCCGTACGCCTGAAAGAGAAAGGCGTCGTCACCGAGATCGTTGCGGTCTCCGTCGGCCCGACCGCTGCCCAGGAGCAACTGCGTACCGCGCTGGCTCTGGGTGCTGATCGCGCCATCCTCGTTGAAACCAACGAAGAGCTGAGCTCCCTGGCCATCGCCAAGTCGCTGAAAGCCCTGGTCGACAAAGAGCAGCCGCAGCTGGTCATCCTCGGCAAGCAGGCCATCGACAGCGACAACAACCAGACCGGCCAGATGCTGGCTGCGCTGACCGGCTATGCCCAGGGCACCTTCGCCTCCAAGGTCGAAGTCGCTGGCGACAAGGTCAACGTCACCCGTGAAATCGACGGCGGCCTGCAGACCGTTGCCCTGAACCTGCCGGCAATCGTCACCACCGACCTGCGCCTGAACGAGCCGCGCTACGCGTCGCTGCCCAACATCATGAAGGCGAAGAAGAAGCCGCTGGACGTGGTGACCCGGACGCCCTGGGCGTTTCCACCGCTTCCACCGTGAAGACCGTGAAAGTCGAAGCTCCGGCTGCCCGTAGCGCCGGCATCAAGGTCAAGTCCCGTTGCCGAACTGGTCGAGAAACTGAAGAACGAGGCGAAAGTAATCTGATGGCTATCCTGGTAATCGCTGAGCACAACAACGGCGCACTGGGCGCTGCCACTCTGAACACTGTCGCTGCCGCGCAGAAGATCGGTGGTGACATCGCTGTCCTGGTCGCTGGCCAGAACGTCGGTGGCGTGGCCGAAGCCGCTGCCAAGATCGCCGGTGTTTCCAAGGTGCTGGTCGCCGACAACGCCGCCTACGCTCATCAGCTGCCGGAGAACGTTGCTCCGCTGATCGCTGAGCTGGGCAAGGGCTACAGCCACGTGCTGGCCGCCGCCACCACCAACGGCAAGAACTTCCTGCCGCGCGTTGCCGCCCTGCTGGACGTCGACCAGATCTCCGAGATCATCGAAGTGGTCAGCGCCGACACCTTCAAGCGCCCGATCTACGCCGGTAACGCCATCGCTACCGTGCAGTCCTCGGCTGCCGTCAAGGTCATCACCGTGCGTGGCACCGGCTTCGACGCCGTCGCTGCCGAAGGTGGTTCCGCCGCTGTTGAAGCCGTTTCCGGCCCGGCCGATGCCGGCAAGTCCGCCTTCGTCGGCGAAGAGCTGGCCAAGTCCGACCGTCCGGAACTGACCGCTGCCAAGATCGTCGTTTCCGGCGGCCGCGGCATGGGCAATGGCGACAACTTCAGCATTCTGTACTCCCTGGCTGACAAGCTGGGCGCTGCCGTCGGCGCTTCCCGCGCTGCCGTTGACGCCGGCTTCGTGCCGAACGACATGCAGGTCGGCCAGACCGGCAAGATCGTCGCTCCGCAGCTGTACGTGGCCGTCGGCATCTCCGGCGCCATCCAGCACCTGGCGGGCATGAAGGACTCGAAAGTGATCGTCGCGATCAACAAGGACGAAGAGGCGCCGATCTTCCAGGTCGCCGACTACGGTCTGGTCGCCGATCTGTTCGAAGCCGTACCGGAGCTGGAAAAGGCCGTCTAAGCCTTTTTCGCTCAGTGAAGGAACCCGCCCCCGTGGCGGGTTCTTTCATTTCAGGTTCCTGATTTTCCTCGGGAAATGATCGATTCACCGCGCTGATGACCCATTGGTCACGAATCTTTGCCGAGAAGTCCACGGGCGAAGGTGTCTCATCTACAATGCGCGACGTCTCCAGTTCCTGAATGTGTTCAATCGACACCTGGCTACCGAGGTTTTCATGATCATCAAACCGCGCGTGCGTGGCTTCATCTGCGTCACTACCCACCCGACCGGCTGTGAAGCCAACGTCAAGGAACAGATCGAGTACGTCGAGGCGCACGGTGCCATCGCCAACGGTCCGAAGAAGGTCCTGGTCATCGGTTCCTCCACCGGTTACGGCCTGGCCGCGCGCATCAGCGCCGCCTTTGGCGCCGGCGCCGATACCCTGGGCGTGTTCTTCGAGCGTCCGGGCAGCGAGACCAAGGCAGGCACCGCCGGCTGGTACAACTCCGCTGCCTTCGAGAAGTTCGCCAAGGCCAAGGGCCTGTATGCGCGCAGCATCAACGGCGACGCCTTCTCCGATGAAGTGAAGCAAGTCACCATCGACACCATCAAGCAGGACCTGGGCAAGGTCGACCTGGTCGTCTACAGCCTGGCCGCTCCGCGCCGTACCCATCCGAAGACCGGCGAAGTCTTCAACTCCGTGCTCAAGCCGGTCGGCAAGGCCGTCAACTTCCGTGGTCTGGATACCGACAAGGAAGTGATCAAGGAAAGCGTGATGGAACCGGCGACGCCTGAAGAAATCGCCAACACCGTAGCGGTAATGGGCGGTGAAGACTGGCAGATGTGGATCGACGCTCTGCAGGAAGCCGGTGTGCTGGCCGACGGCGCCAAGACCACCGCCTTCACCTACCTGGGCGAAGAAATCACCCACGACCTGTACTGGAACGGCTCCATCGGCGCCGCCAAGAAGGACCTGGACCAGAAGGTCCTGGGCATTCGCGAGAAGCTGGCCGCCACCGGTGGCGACGCTCGTGTGTCGGTGCTGAAGGCCGTGGTCACTCAGGCCAGCTCCGCCATCCCGATGATGCCGCTGTACCTGTCGCTGCTGTTCAAGGTGATGAAGGAGAAGGGCACCCACGAAGGCTGCATCGAGCAGGTCGACGGCCTGTTCC
Source organism: Pseudomonas sp. (assembly GCA_049840615.1). GTDB lineage: Bacteria > Pseudomonadota > Gammaproteobacteria > Pseudomonadales > Pseudomonadaceae > Pseudomonas. The sequence continues at coordinate 76,414 of JASGKM010000040.1, read as the reverse complement.
GTGAGAGCCTGTACGGCGCCGAGCCGCACCTGGACGCCGATGGCCGCCTGCGCGCCGACTACAAGGAACTGCAGCCGGATGTGCAGGACACCGTGAAGGACCTGTGGAACAAGGTGACCAACGAGAACCTGTACCAGCTGACCGACTTCACCGGCTACAAGTCCGAGTTCCTGCGCCTCTTCGGTTTCGAGATCGCGGGTGTGGACTATGAGCAGGACGTCAATCCGGACGTGCAGATTCCGAATCTGATCCAGCTCTGAGTTCGATAACGAGCAGAAACAGAAACGGCGCCCCAGGGCGCCGTTTCTGTTTGCCGGGCGGTTCAGTTCGATGCAGTCACGGGGGCGTGATTGCGCAGGAGGAAGTCCAGATAGAGGCGGGCAGTCTCCTCCGGACGCTCGATCATCGGCACGTGGCCGCAATCGCGCAGGATCGCCACGCTGGGCTTCTTCAGCAGCGGCTTCATCACGTCGATGCTCGACACATCCAGCACGCGGTCGCGGTCGCCCCAGAGCAGCAGGGTGGGCGCGGTGATTTTCGGCAGTTCGGGCTCCAGCGGGATGTAGCGCTCACGTAGCTGCTGGAAGACCATACCGTTGAACGCGCTGCGCTCCCGTGAGCGTTCGGCCAGGTAACCCTGCAGTCGTGACGGTAGCGGCGGCTTCTGCACGAAGACGAAGTCGAGCAGGGCGGGGAAGTCGTCTACCGAGCGCAGAACCAGCGGGTTGTTCTCGCCCTTGAGCAGCCGCTCGAACAGCTCGCTCTGATGCGGCGCCATGACGCCGGCGTTGTCGAACAGACCGACCGACAGCACCTCCTGCGGATGCCGTGCGGCCAGCAGCGCAGCGATGTGGCCGCCCATGGAGTTGCCGACCACGTGGAAGCGGCCGATGCCCAGTTCTCGCATGAAATCCGCCAGGCGTTCGGCCTGGGTGCCGACGTCGTAGCTGATGTTCGCAGGCTTGCTGCTGTCGCCGAAGCCCGGCAGGTCGACGGCGATGACGTGATAGTCCCGGGTGAGGAAGCGGGCGAAGCGCGGCCAGTTGCTCTTGTCGGCGCCGAAGCCGTGGATCAGCAGGATGGTCTGGGCTTTTTCCGGGCCCCCCTCGTAATAGGTGATGTCCAGGTTGTCGACCTGCAGTTGGTTGGTCGAAAGCCGGGCCCGCGCGCTTTCGACATACTGCGCGGTTGCCAGCAGCGTGGAGGGGAAGGCGTACAACACGCCGGCGGCGACGGCTATCGCCAGGAGAAGGGCCAGAAGGGCTTTCTTCATGAGAAGTCCTTATTACCAAATCGGGTCGGTGTGCTTTACGCTAGCATTTTGCGGCTCTAAGCATGGCCGTTCTTTCTTCTGGCAAGCGAGACAACCAATGCATGGATGTTCCAGGGTGCTGCGTGCAGCTCTTCTGCTGGTGATTTTCTCGATTCCCCTGATCGGTATTGCGGGTGGCAAGTGCGAGCGCCTGGTCGCCACCGGTAATCCGGAGTATCCACCCTACCTATGGCGCGACCCGTCGCAGCCGGAGCGCTTGATTGGCGCCAACGCTGACCTGCTCGAGCAGATCGGCAAGGCGGTCGGGGTGAATATCCGGGTGATCTACACCGGCTCATGGGCGCGCGCGCAGGAGGAGGCTCGGCTGGGGCGGGTCGACCTGATTGCCGGCGCTTTCCTTACGCCGCCGCGGCTGGAAACCATGGACTACATCCATCCGGCATTCCTCACCACCGACAACGTGGTGTGGATGCGCAAGGATGCCGGCGTTCCCTATGCCAGACGGGAAGACCTGAAAGGGCTCAAGGGCGGCACCCTGGTGAACAACAGCTTCGGCCCGGATTTCGACACCTTTGCCAAGCAGGAACTGACGCTGGAGGAAGTGCCCAGTCTCACCCAGGCGTTCCAGAAGTTGCTGCTCAAGCGTTCCGACTATGTGATCTACGAGCACTATCCCGGCCTGGCGGTCGCCGATACCCTCGGCATGGCTGACGACCTGCAGCCGCTGGAACCGCCGATCTCCAGCGAAGGTCTTTACCTGACTGTCGCGCACAACTCGGCCTGCAACGACCCGTGGCTGCGCGGACAACTGGCGAAAAAAATGACAGAATTGACGGCCGCCGGAGTCCCGCAGCGCCTGCTGCAGGACAACCTGGCCCGCTGGAAGGCCCAACAGCTGCAGCCTGCCAGCACTCCCACCGAGTAGGACAATAGATTTCGTGATCAATCGACGGATGATGGTCGCCGGCCTGGCTTTGTTTGCGTTGGCCGGCTGTGCGACGAACGCCCCGGCACCCAACGAGCAGATGCGCCTCACCGAGCAGGCGCTGGAACAGGCCAAGGCCGTGGGCGCGACCGATGACGTGGCCGAGTTCAAGCTCGCCGAGGACAAGTACCAGGCTGCCAGGGGCGCCCTGGCGGTTGGCTCGAACAAGAAGGCCCGGCAGCTCGCCGAGCAGGCCGAGCTCGACGCCCGCCTGGCCGAAGCCAAGGAGCTGACGCGCAAGAGCGCCGAGCAACTGGCCGAGCAGAGCAAGAGCATCAACCGCCTGCGCAAACAGTTGGGAGAAGTGCAATGACTTCCGCACAACTGTTGCGCCGTAGCCTCTCGTGGGTAGGTGCTCTTTCTGCCGTCGCCCTGCTGGCCGGCTGTGCCAACAGCCAGCTCAGCGAGAAATCCCTGGAGCAGGCCCGCCTGCAGTTCCAGGCCGTGAAGGAAGACTCCTCCGTGCTGCGCAGTGCGCCCAAGGACGTGATCCGCGCCGGCGAATCGCTGGCCCGTGCCGAGCGCCTTTCCAACTACTGGGGCAGCAGCGACGACGTGCTGCAGTACTCCTACCTCAGCCAGCGCTACAGCGAGATCGCCCGCGAGCACAGCAATCTGGCGCTGAACCAGGAGCGCCTGGGCAAGCAGCAGATGGAGCGTGAGCGCCTGCAGTTGGCCATGCGCGAAGCGCGCCTGCTCAACGTGCAGGAGCAGAGCAAGTGGCTGGAGCAGCAGATGGTCAGCCTTGCCACCAACGAAACCGAGCGCGGCCTGGTGCTGACCCTCGGCGATGTACTGTTCGACAGTGGCGAAGCGGATCTCAAGCCCGCGGCCAACCGCACCGTGCTCAAGGTGGTGCAGTTCCTCCAGCTCAATCCGCGCCGGGTGATCCGCATCGAGGGTTACACCGATGCCGAGGGCGACCGCGAGCAGAATCTGCAGCTGTCCAAGGACCGCGCGCAAGCCGTGGCGGATGCACTGACCGACCTGGGCGTGGACGAAAAACGCGTACAGGTGCAGGGCTACGGCGAGGCCTACCCGATCTCGGACAACGCCTCGTCGCTGGGGCGGGCGCAGAACCGCCGGGTGGAGATCGTCTTCTCCGACGAGAAGGGCCAGCTCGGCGCCGAACGCTGATCCCTTCGCAATATCCCGTCACAGGAAAACCCCGGAAGCCTCGGCTCCGGGGTTTTTTGTCAGGGGGATCTCGAAATCTTTCGAGTGGCAGCTTGGCGAAAATAGCCGGGTGCGACTAATCCCCTCAGGGGAGCTGTAAACGAGAGAACGTGATGTCACCCGAAAAGAAGCTTTTCAATGTAATCGTGGCGGACCCGCAGCCGATGATCGGCTGGGGCCTGGAGCGCTATCTGCTGGAGCGCGAACTGGGGCAGGTGAAAGCCTTCGTCAGCGACACCGATAGCCTGCTGGACGTCCTCACTGCCCACCCCGAGGTCGACCTGGCCATTGTCGAACTGGCGCTGCCCGGCGCCCGTGGGCGCGATGGCGTGCATCTGATCGAATGGCTGCAGCGTCACCATCCGCAGGTACCTGTACTGGTCTATTCGGTCATGGGGGCGCCGTTGCTGGCGACTGCGGCGGTCAAGTGCGGCGCCGTGGGCTATGTCTGCAAGCGCAACCCACTGAGCCTGCTGGATGACGCCATCGCCCGCATCCGCAAGGGCGAGACCTACATCGATCCGATGCTGCGCCCACCGCGTCACACCGGCAAGCCGCTGAGCCCGACCGAGATCGATATCATCCGCCGGCTGGCCCATGGCGCCACGGTGGGGGAAATCGCCGAGCGGACCAATCGCAGCGTTTCCACCATCAGTACCCACAAGCGCAACGCCATGCAGAAGCTCGGCCTGACCACCGATGCGCAATTGGTGGTGGTGGGGCTGCTGGACTGGCTCGGGGAGATCTGAGCGGACGGGGCGGCGTAACTGTATCGGACGGAATACCTACGACTGTTCTGGAACAGTTTGCACTTTTTGGCTACTGTTTCGGTTCAATGACCGAGGGATGGCCGTCATGTCCAATCTGCTGCTGTACCAGCGCATCGCCCAGCAACTGGCGGAAGACATCCGTCGTGGTGTCTACCAGCCGGGCGAGCGCGTGCCGTCCGTGCGCAAGTTGAGCACTCAGCTCAATGTCAGCCATGCCACGGTGCTCCAGGCCTACGCCACCCTCGAAGATCAGGGGCTGATCCGCGCGCGTCCGCAGTCCGGCTTCTACGTGCACCGCACGCCGGCGCTGACCGCCTCGACCCCGGACATCGCCCGCGTTGAGCGGCCCGGCCTGGTCACCCGCAGCAGCATCATCAACCAGGTGCTTGCCGAAGCGCGCCGCGAAGGCGTGTTTCCGCTGGGCGCTGCCGTGCCGCATGTGGATTACCTCCCGGTCCGAGCGCTGCACCAGCAGTTGGCCAAGGTCACGCGCTTCTCCAGCCCGCGTGCCTTCAGTTACATGTTCAGCCCCGGCTACGAGCCGCTGCGCCGCCAGGTGGCAATCCGCATGCGCGATGCTGGCGTGGTGGTCGACCCGACCCAGGTGACCATTACCCATGGTTGCGTGGACGCTATCCACATGGCCTTGCGCGTGATGACCCGTCCGGGCGACCTGATCGCCACTGAGTCGCCGAGCTACTACGGTCTGCTGCAGTTGGCCGATATCCTCGGCCTCAAGGTCATCGAGATTCCCAGCGACCCGCTCACTGGCATCAGCCTGGAAGCTCTGCAATTGGCCGCCAACCAATGGCCGATCAAGGCGCTGGTGCTGACCGCGCGCCTGAGCAACCCGCTGGGCGGCACCATTCCGGAGGATCGCCAGAAGGCGCTGCTCAAGCTCACTGCCGAGCACAACATCGGGGTGATCGAGGACGACATCTACGGCGAGCTGATGTTCGACCAGGGCCAGACCAAGGCGCTCAAGGCTCACGACCGCGATGGCCGCGTGGTGTACTGCTCGAGCTTCTCCAAGACGATTTCCCCCGGCGTGCGCATCGGCTGGATCATCACCGAACGCTACCAGGAGGAAATTCGCCGCCTGCAGACCTTCACCACGCATTCGGCGTGCACCGTCACTCAAATGGGCGTGGCGGCCTATCTGGAGAACGGTGGCTACGACCGGCACCTGCGCTACATCCGTCAGGAGTACCGCAAGAACATGACGGCGTATCAGTTGGCGGTGCAGCAGTATTTCCCCGAAGGCACGCAGATGACCCGGCCCAAGGGTGGCTTCATCCTCTGGGTCAGCCTGCCGGCCAAGGTGAATACCAAGGAATTGCACGTGCGCGCGCTGGAGCAGGGCATCAGCATCGCGCCGGGGCTGATCTTCAGTAATACCGAGCAGTTCAACAACTGCCTGCGGCTGACCTGCGGCATCCCCTGGGATCGCGAGGCGGAGCGGGCGATCATGACCCTCGGCATGCTGGCCTGCCAGCTGTGCCAGGAGGAGCTGATCGCCGCGTAATTGCCCGGCATGCGTGGGAGCGGACTCTGTCCGCGATAGGTCAGCTCCTACGTCAATGCTTAACCACGGTTAACCCGTCTAGCTGCGTCGTCTCGTCCAAGGAAGATGGTCCTTCGACGAGGTCGCCACCGTGCCGCTTGCCACGCCAATCCTTCTGCCTGATAGCCACGGTGCTACACCGGGAACCGCGCCATCGGTACTGCTCGGCCGCTGGCGAGAAGCCAGCCGAAACCTGCCCCGTTACGGATCGAGAGAGTTGAAGAAGCCCCTCACGGATGAAAACGACGTCGCCCTGCTGCGACGCTACCGACAAGGCGACGCCGAGGCCTTCGGTGAGCTCTACGCTCGCCATCGCCTCGGCCTGTTTCGCTTCCTCTGCGGTCTGTGCGGCGATCACGCGCAGGCCGAGGAAGTATTCCAGGAAACCTGGATGAGCCTGATCCGCAGCGACAGCCAGCCGCTGGGTGCGGCCAGCTTCAAGACCTGGCTGTACCAGATCGGCCGCAACCGCCTGATCGACCACTGGCGCAAGCTGGGTCGTCACCTGGGCCGCCAGGAGAGCTTCGACGAGCAACTGCATGGCGAGGCGCTGGCCGGCGAAAGCGTCGACCCCGAGCGCGAGCTGAGCCTGAGCCGTGACCAGCAGCGCCTGCAGGGCGCGCTGGAGTCATTGCCGGAGGAGCAGCGCGAAGTATTCCTGCTGCGCACCCATGGTGACCTGGAGCTGAACGAAATTGCCGAGCTGACGAAAACTCCGGCCGAAACGGTGAAGAGCCGGCTTCGCTATGCCATGCAGAAATTGCGTCGGTTGTTGTCCGACCCTTCGGTGACCGAGGAGGTGAGCCCATGAACCGCGATCCGCACGAGCAGGACCTGCTCGAGCACTACCGCCGGCACAGCGATGAACAGCCGTCGGCGCAGCTGGACGCGCGTATCCTGGCCGCCGCCCGTGCCGCCGTGCAGGAGCAGAAACCCGGTTTCGCCCAGCGCCTGCACCACTGGTTGCTGGGTGCCGGCAGCCGGCAGCGCTGGGGCGTCGCTGTGGCGGGACTGGCGACCCTGGGCATCGGCTTGAGTCTGACCCTGCGCACCTACGAAGAGGCGCCGAATCGCTTCGATGCGCCGGTTGCCCCCACCATGATGCGCGCGCCGGCTCCCGCACCGGCTATGGCGCCGCCAGCGGCTCCGGCTGCCGCGCCCTATGCGGCGGAGCCTGGGATGGCGGCGCCGCAGATGGATAGCGCTGCTGCGGGGGCTGCGATGGAAGAACTCGCCAAGCCGGCGCCGCTGAGCAAGAAAATGGCGGTGGATAGCGCTAAAGCCGAGGCCCGTGAGCTTGCTGACGCGCCGGTTCAGCCGGAGATGCGGGCCCAAGGCAAGCTGCAAGCGTTCGCGGAGGAGGCTGGTGAGCCGCGCACCAGTCTGTTGTACCTGCGCGACTTACAAGGCAAGGGGCTGAAGGCAGAGGCGGAGCGTGTACGCGAGGGCCTGCGCCAGCGCTTTCCCGACCTGGATATCGACAAGGCTCTGAAGGAGCTACCCGACAATCCTTGATCAATGACAGGCCAGGTTCAGCGCTGTTCTGTCAGATTGTTCGGTAGTAGAGGCTTGTTACGGCAAGCCTCTTGCTCTGCAATGAATCTCGCGCCAGCATTGCGCGGTTTTTCTGACGGTCCGCTGCATGAAGAAGTCCCGAATCCTCAGTGCTCGCCAGTTGTCCCTGCTGCTCGCCGCCTGTGGCGACGAGCACAAGGACAAGGTGCAGGCGCCGGTCGCCGCGCCGGCAGCGGTCACGCCTAGCGCTCCGGCGCCCGAGCCGGCCGCCGAGCAGCCGCGCGAGTCCGAAGCCAAGCCGGCAGCGGCCAAGGCCGTGGCGTCACCCAAAGCGCCGGCCGTCGAAGCCGCCATCAAACCCGAGGCGCAGGCGCCCTCGAAGACGCCTGCACAGGTGAAGAAGCCGGTCGATCCGGTGGTCAAGCAGCCGCTGCCGCCAGTGAAGCTGGATCTGCGCCTGCCCAAGGATCTGCTCCATCAGGAACAGGCGGACGACCCCATCACCGTGCTCGATGAAAAGCCGATCCTGCCGCCGATGTTCGGCGAAAAGACCGGGCAGAGTCCGTTCGAGGTCGGTGGACGGTTGATCCAGCGTGAGCCCAACGAGCGCGAGGCCAACCACGACAGTTGGCACTCGGATATCCGTGGCGCCGAGCTGCAGTTCAAGTTCCGCAACTGATCGCTGCGTCTTCCCTTGTAGGAGCGGGCCATGCCCGCGATCGCGCGCATGGCGCGCTCCTACAGGTCGATTCCGTGTGGCGCTCAGAATCGGTGTATGCCGCCGCGAATCGCCTCGAACAGCGCCCCATCCAGCGCGCGGTAGCCTGCTTCGCCGGGCAGGCGTACGTATAACGCCTCGGTCACGGACGAGGGGTCGTACGCGTTGCGCTTGAGATCGGTCTTCTTGTACTTGAAGGTTCCGGTAGTGCTCGACCTGGGCCTGCAGCCGCAGGAACACCGGCACCGCATAGGCCGGCAGCTCCTGGTCCAGGATGCGCCGCCAGTAGCGTGGCCGTTCAGCTGGACGAAGTCGCCGCGCGGGGTAGCGCCGCCATGCCGGCGCGACCGTTGGTGCTTGGGGATCTCGACGCCGTAGACCACCGCATCCTCCACGCTGGGAAGGTGCCCAGGGTGTTCTCGACCTCGGTGGTGGAGACGTTCTCGCCCTTCCAGCGGAAGGTGTCGCCCAGGCGGTCGACGAACTGGGCATGGCGGAAACCGATGTCGCGCATCAGGTCGCCGGTATTGAAGTAGCGTGTCGCCCTTCTTGAACACGTTGCGGTGAGATGCAGCGACCTCGCTCTTGGCCGGGTCGGTGTAGCCGTCGAACGGGCCACTTGTCGCGTGATCTCGCTGATCAGCAGGCCGGTTTCGCCCTTGTCGACCTTTTCCATGAAACCCTTGCTGTTGCGCACCGGCTGGTCGTTCTCCAGGTCGTAGCGGACGATCGCGTAGGTGCTGGGCGAGAAGCCCACCGTATTGTCGAAGTTGAATACGTTGGTGAATCCGATGTTGCCTTCGCTGGAGGCATAGAACTCGGCGACTCCGTTCGATGCCGAAGCGTTCCTTGAACGGTCGTTCCAGATCGATCGGACGCAGGCCGTTACCGATCATGCAGGTCAGGGTATTGCCACGTTCTTCCGCGCACTGGGGCTGGTTCAGCAGGTAGCGGCAGAGTTCACCGATGTAGCCGAAGCAGGTCGCCTGGTAGGCCTGCACGTCCTTCCAGAACGCGCTGGCGGAGAACTTGCGGCGCAGGGCAATGGCCGCGCCACCGGCGAGTACGGCGCTCCAGCACACGGTCACGGCATTGTTGTGGTAGCACGGCAGGGTCAGGTAGAGCACGTCGCTGTTGGTCAGCCCAAGCCCGGAATGGCCGAAGCCACCGTAGGCCTTGATCCACTTGCCGTGGCTCATGATCGAGGCCTTCGGCAGGCCGGTAGTGCCGGAGGTGTAGATGTAGAAGCAGGCGTCCTTCAGGCGGACCTTGGCGGTTTCCGGGCAGGTTGGTGGAGTCCTGTTCCTGGGCCAATCGCATCAGGCTCTGCCAGCCGACCGGGGCCTGTGCCGACTCGTCACCGTCGGCAATCCAGTAGCAGCGCCCGCCGCTGTTCTCCAGGGCTGGGCGGACGTCTTCGAACGCCTCGCGTAGCTCCTCGCCGACCACGAAGTGGCTGGGCTTGACCAGGTTCAGGCTGTGGCTGAGCACCTGGCCGCGCTGGGTGGTGTTGACCAGCGCACCGATGGCGCCGAGTTTGGAGGCGGCGAGTACTACCATGAGTTCGGCGCGGTTCTCCAGCATCACCGCGACCACGCTGGCGTGGCCGACGCCCTCGGCCTGGAAGGCACGCGCCAGGCGGTTGGCCCAGCCGTTGAAGAGGGCGTAGGACAGGCGCCGGCGTTCGTCGATCAGCGCCGGACTGTCCGGGTAGAGGCGGGCAGCGCGTTCCAGCGCCCAGCCCAGGGAGAGGTTCTTCTCGCGGTTACGGATGCCGGTGTAGTACAGCCCGCGCAGCATGCGTGGCACGCGGCCGAGGGTGGCAGGCAGGTGGGCGAGGAAGCGGGTCGGGGTGACGATATCGGCGTGGCTCATTGACGCGTGCCCTTATTGTCATTGTTGTCTGTGGCGTGCAGACGCGTCCCTGCGAGCGACTCTAGGTCGTCGTCCGACGTGCGCCTATGGCTGTTGCGCGCGTGGCGCAGGGCAGATCGGCAAACGCATCGGGCAGGCGTTCACCGCAGTCTAGAAAGCGATGGCCGGACGGCCAGGGCGGGATTGTGTCGATTGGTAAACGGAAGGCAGGGCGCGCGAGTGTTTGGCGGATAACGCGTGCCGCGTTATGCGCCCTACGGGGAGGTCGCGCGTAGGGCGGATAACCGCTTGCGGTTATCCGCCGTTGATCGCGTTGCGCCGAGTGGCGGAGGTCAGTCGAGGAACAGGTCGGGCACCAGGCTGCCGCCGTTCGGATCGAAGCTGGTATTGCTCGAAGTCGCTCTGACCCTGTTCGCGCAGGATGTCCTCGTCGATCTCAAGCAGGCGCCCGCTGATGGCGCGTTCGCTGCTGGAGAGAATCGCGTAGGCCGCATCGGCCATGATCGCCGGGGTGCGCGCGCGCTTGAAGGCGTCGCGGCTGCCCAGCTCGAACTCGATGGCAGCGGTGGCGATCATGGTCTTCGGCCAGAGGGCGTTGACGCTGATGCCGTACTTCTTGAACTCCTCGTGCATGCCTAAGGTGAGCATGCTCATGCCGTATTTGGTGACGGTGTACGGGCCGTGCTGGGCGAACCACTTGCCGGCCAGGTTGATCGGCGGCGACAGGCTGAGGATGTGGCCCTTGCTCTGTTTCAGGTAGGGCAGCGCGGCCCGGCTACAGACCATCACGGCGCGGGTGTTGATCTGGTACATCAGGTCGAAACGCTTGGGTTCCAGGCGCTCCACGCCGACCAGCTTGATGGCGCCGGCGTTGTTGATTACGGCGTCGATCCCGCCGAAGTGCTCGGCAGCCTTGGCCATGGCTTCGCGCACGGCGTTCTCGTCGCGTACGTCCAGTTGCAGGGCCAGCGCCTTGCCGCCGGCGGCTTCGACCTCTTCAGCGACGCTGAAGATGGTGCCCTCGAGTTTCGGATGGGGCTCGGCGCTCTTGGCGGCGATGACGATGTTGGCGCCGTCGCGCGCGGCGCGCAGGGCGATCTCGCGGCCGATGCCACGGCTGGCGCCGGTGATGAAGAGGGTTTTGCCGTTGAGGGACATGGTTGGGGCTCCGTGTTCTTGTGGTCTTGTTCTGACGGAATGGTTTCGGTGTCATCCCTGTAGGAGCGGGCCATGCCCGCGATCGCGCGCATGGCGCGCTCCTACAGGGGAAATCAGGCGTCTTCGGCCTCGACCTCCACCAGCAATTGCCGCGATTTCACCTGCTCGCCCTTGCTCACCTGCACACGACGGATCACTCCGTCGACGCCGGCCTTGAGCGGGTGCTCCATCTTCATCGCTTCCAGCACCAGCAGCAGCTGGCCCTTGCTGACCCGCGTGCCTTCGGCCACCAGCACATCGACGATGGCGCCATCCATCGGCGCCTTCACAGTGCCCGAGCCGGCACCGCCGGTCGCGCCAGCGGGTTCGTGGGTGACGTCGAGCAGTTCCAGGTTGCCGTCCGCGCCATACAGCCAGAGGTGCGCGCCATCGCGGTGGAAGGGCAGGCGGCGGCGAATGCCGTCGGCTTCGAGAATGGCATCGCCGTTTTCTTCACCGAGCAGACGCAGCGCGATCTCGGCTTCTCCGATACGCGCCAGCAGTGCCGGCTGGGTGCCGTGCTCAAGGACTTCCAGCTCGACGATGAATTTCTCCTCGCCATGCTTGAGCGCGAACCGCCATGGCGCGCTACCCGCGCTACGCCAACCGGACAGTCCCGGCTGGTGCGCCCGATCACTGGCCGAAGCCTGGTAGAGCAGGGCGGCGGCGCAGGCCAGTTCCAGCGTTTGCGGCTGGCGCGGGGCCAGGCTGGGGTCACTGGCGAACTGTTCGCCGATGAACGCGGTGGTGGCCTGGCCGGCGGCGAATTCCGGATGCTTGAGCAGGTTGGCGAGGAAGCGCTGGTTGCCGGTCACGCCCAGCAGCACGCAGCCCTCGACGGCGCGCACCAGCTTGCGCCGGGCCTCGTCTCGGGTGGCGCCGTAGGCGATGACCTTGGCCAGCATCGGGTCGTAGAAGGGCGTTACCGGCTGGCCTTCACGCAGACCGTGGTCGATGCGGATGCCGTCCAGCTGCGGCGGCGTCCAGCGCAGGACCTGGCCGGTCTGCGGGAGGAAGCCGCCACCGGCATCCTCGGCGTACAGGCGCACTTCGATGGCGTGGCCCTTGAGCTGGATCTGCTCCTGGGTCAGCGGCAGCGGGTGGCCTTCGGCGACGCGTATCTGCCAGGCCACCAGGTCCTGGCCGGTGACCAGTTCGGTGACCGGGTGCTCCACCTGCAGACGGGTGTTCATTTCCAGGAAGTAGAAGGCGCCGCTGGCGTCCAGCAGGAACTCCACGGTGCCGGCGCCCAGGTAGTTCACCGAAGCGGCGGCTTTCACTGCTGCCGTGCCCATGGCGGCGCGCAGCTCCTCGGTCAGCACCGGGCAGGGCGCTTCCTCGATGACTTTCTGGTGGCGGCGTTGCACCGAGCAATCGCGTTCGCCGAGGTAAACGATGTTGCCGTGGCTGTCGCCGAACACCTGGATTTCCACATGGCGCGGCTGCACCACGGCTTTCTCCAGGATCAGCTCGCCGCTGCCGAAGGCGTTCTGCGCTTCCGAGCGGGCGGTGCGCAGCTGTTCGGCAAGGTCTTCGCTGCGGGTCACCAGGCGCATGCCGCGCCCACCGCCGCCGGCGCTGGCCTTGATCATCAGCGGGTAGCCGATGCGTTGCGCTTCGCGGGTCAGCGTGGCGTCGTCCTGCTCCGCGCCTTCGTAGCCGGGAATGCAGGGCACGCCGGCTTCGAGCATGGCGATCTTCGACAGGCGCTTGCTGCCCATCAGGTGGATGGCCTCCACGCAGGGCCCGATGAAGACGATGCCGGCGGCCTCGCAGGCTCGGGCGAAGTCGGCATTCTCCGAGAGGAAGCCGTAGCCGGGGTGGACCGCGCCAGCGCCGGTACGCCTGGCGGCGTCGAGGATCGCCTCGGCTTTCAGGTAGGACTGGCCCACCGGCGCCGGGCCGATGCACACGGCCTCGTCGGCCAGCTGCACATGGCGGGCATTGGCATCGGCCTCGCTGTACACCGCCACAGTGCGGTAGCCCAGGTCATGGGCGGTGCGGATCACCCGGCAGGCGATCTCGCCACGGTTGGCAATCAGGATTTTGTCGAAGCTGGGCATGGTGGTTGTTTCCCTCTCCCCAGCCCTCTCCCTGAAAGGAGAGGGGGTTGTCTGGCGTGCGCGGTGAGTCACTGCGCCCAGTTCGGTTTGCGTTTCTGCACGAAAGCCATCGTGCCCTCGGCACCCTCTGCGCCGGTCACCGCAGCGGCGAACTGGCGCGCGGCGTCGTCCAGCAATGGACCGAGGGTTTCGGTCTCGGTGGCCAGCAGCAGCGCCTTGGTCGCGGCGTTGGCGCCAGGGGCGCAGCGGCGTACCTGGTCGAGCGTCTGGGCCAGTTGCTCAGCGAGGTTCTCGGCGCTGTCCTCGCAGGCATGCACCAGGCCCAGACGCAGTGCCTCGCGGCCGTCAAAGCGCGCAGCGGTGAGGGCCAGGCGGCGCGCCTGGGTCAGGCCGATGCGTTTCACCACGAAGGGCGCGATCTGCGCCGGCAAAATGCCGAGGCTGGTTTCCGGCAGGCCGAACTGCGCGTCCGCTGCCGCCAGAGCGATGTCCGAGACGCAGGCCAGGCCGAAGCCGCCGCCGAGCACCGCGCCTTCCAATACGGCGACTACGACCTGGGGCTGCGCCTGGGCTTCTTCCAGCAGGCCGCCAAAGGCCCGGTTCAGCGCGGCGTAGGCTTCGGGACCGGCGGCGCGGGCGCCGGCCATGTCCTTGATGTCGCCGCCAGCGCAGAAGTGCCCGCCGGCGCCGCGCAGGACGATGGCGCGGATGGTGCGGTTGTCGCGCACGGCGGCGAGCAACGCGCGCAGTTCGCCGACCATTGCCAGGCTCATGGCGTTGCGGCTGTCCGGGCGGTTCAGGGTGACGTGCAATACGCCGCCGTCATGTTCCAGCAGCAGGGTTTCGCAGTTCGGCAGTTCGCTCATGCCGGGTTCCTCATCGATGGGGAGTTGCCCTGTAGGAGCGAGCTTGCTCGCGAACAGATTCCGCAGCGGGGGCGGGTTCGCGAGCAAGCTCGCTCCTACGAAGAGCCCAAGGTTCTGTCAGCCCTTCTTCTTGCCCGGCAGGGTGCCCATCATTTTGCAGATGATGCCCAGCATGATTTCGTCCGCACCGCCGCCGATGGAGACCAGGCGGGTATCGCGGTAGGCGCGGGAGACCGGGTTTTCCCACATGAAGCCCTGGCCGCCCCAGTACTGCAGGCAGGCATCGGTGACTTCACGGGCCAGGCGGCCGACCTTGAGCTTGGCCATTGAGGCCAGGCGGGTGACGTCCTTGCCGCGGATGTACTGCTCGGTGGCCTGGTAGGTGAGGGCGCGCAGGCACTCGATCTCGGTCATCAGTTCGGCCATGCGGAAGTGGATGACCTGGTTGTCGATCAGCGCCTGGCCGAAGGTCTTGCGCTCCTTGCAGTAGTCGATGGTGGCGTTGACGCAGTACTCCAGGCCCTTGATCCCGCTGGCGGCGCCGAACAGGCGTTCTTCCTGGAACTGCAGCATCTGCATCATGAAGCCCGCGCCCTCGGCACCGATGCGGTTGCGCTGCGGGACGCGCACGTCGTCGAAGAACACCTGGGCGGTCTCCGAGCTGCGCATGCCGAGCTTGTCCAGGTGCGGGCTGACGCTGATGCCCTTGGACTTCATCGGCACCATGATCAGCGACTTGTTGACGTGGGGCTTGTCGTCGGAGGTATTGGCCAGCAGGCAGATGAAGTCGGCGGAGGGCGAGTTGGTGATCCACATCTTGCTGCCGTTGATGACGTAGTCGTCGCCATCCTTGCGCGCGGTGGTCTTCAGCCCGGCGACGTCGGAACCGGCACCCACTTCCGAGACGCCGATGCAGCCGACCATTTCGCCGGCGATGGCCGGGCGGAGGAATTCCTCGCGCAGCTCGTCGGAGCCGAAGCGCGCCAGGGCCGGGGTGCACATGTCGGTCTGCACGCCCAGGGCCATCGGCACGCCGCCACAATGGATGGTGCCGAACTCTTCGGCGGCGACCACCGAGTAGCTGTAGTCCAGACCCATGCCGCCGAATTTCTCCGGCTTGGAGATACCCAGCAGGCCCAAGTCGCCGGCCTTCTTGAAGACCTCGTGGATCGGGAAGCGACCGGCCTTTTCCCATTCGTCGACGTAAGGGTTGATCTCCTTCTCGACGAAGTTGCGGACGGTACGGCGGAGTTCTTCGTGTTCCTGGGTGAAGATCATTTCTTGTTCTCCGTGGGATCTTTCAATTCAGGTAGGGCGAATAAAGCGGAACGCTTTATCCGCCGGCTTGGCGGATGACGCCGGGGGCGTCATGCGCCCTACGGTCAAAATCGTGCAACGCCGAAACGGTTGTTCTTCAGTGGCCGTACAGCCGCCTCCGCGCAGATGTCCAGCAGATAAC
The DNA here is from genome assembly GCA_049840615.1 of Pseudomonas sp. GTDB lineage: Bacteria > Pseudomonadota > Gammaproteobacteria > Pseudomonadales > Pseudomonadaceae > Pseudomonas. The sequence continues at coordinate 60,953 of JASGKM010000040.1, read as the reverse complement.
CGAGCAACTGGCGCGTGTCGCGCGGGTCGATCAGGCCGTCGTCCCACAGGCTGGCGGTGCCATAGAGCGCGGTGGACTGGGCGTCGAGTTTCTGCGCAGTCATCTGTTCGAGCATGTCGAGCATCTTCGGGTCGGGCTCCTTGCCCTCCTTGGCGTGCTTCTCCTCGGTGACGATGCGCAGCACCTTGCCGGCCTGGGCGCCGCCCATCACGGCGGTGCGGCTGTTGGGCCAGGCGAAGATGAAGCGCGGGTCCAGCCCGCGGCCGCACATGGCGTAGTTGCCGGCACCGTAGGAGCCGCCAACGACCAGGGTGAGCTTGGGCACCGTGGCGTTGGCCACTGCCTGGATCATCTTCGAGCCGTGCTTGATCACGCCCAGACGCTCGGACTCGGTACCGACCATGAAGCCGGTGGTGTTGTGCAGGAACAGGATCGGCGTGTTGCTCTGCTCGCACAGCTGGATGAACTGCGCCGCCTTGGCCGCGCCCTGCGGGGTGATCGGGCCGTTGTTGCCGATCAGGCCGCAGGCGTGGCCTTCGATGTGCAGGTGGCCGCAGACGGTCTGGCTGTCGAACTCGTTCTTGAAGTCGAGGAAGCGCGAGCCGTCGGAGATGCGCGCGATGATCTCGCGCACGTCGTAGGGTTTCTTCGCGTCTGCCGGGACCACGCCGAGCAGTTCCTGCGCCGGGTACAGCGGCTCGTCCCACGCCTGTTGCGCACGGGCCGGCAGCTGGTTGTTCCACGGCAGTGCGGCGAGGATTTCCCGCGCCAGGCGCACGCCGTCGGCGTCGTTCTCCGCCAGGTACTCGGCGGTGCCGGCGACCTGGGCGTGCAGTTCGGCGCCGCCCAGTTCTTCATCGGTGGCAACTTCGCCGGTGGCAGCCTTGAGCAGCGGCGGGCCGGCGAGGAACATCTTGGCCTTGCCGCGCACCACCACCACGTAGTCCGACAGCCCTGGCTGGTAAGCGCCGCCCGCGGTGGACGAGCCATGCACCACGGTGACCTGGGGAATGCCCGCCGCCGACATGCGCGCCTGGTTGGCGAAGCCGCGTGCGCCCTCGACGAAGATGTCCGCCGCATAGTTCAGGTTGGCGCCGCCGCTCTCGGTCAGCGCCACCACCGGCAGCTTGTTCTCGAAGGCGATCTGCTGCAGGCGCAGGGTCTTCTTCAGCCCGGTGGGAGAGATGGTGCCGCCCTTGATCGCGCTGTTGCTGGCCGTCACCAGGCAGCGCACCCCGGCGATGTAGCCAATGCCGGAGATGATGCCGCCACCGGCCTGGGTGCCGTCCTTGTCGTCATGCAGCTTGTAGCCGGCCAGCGAGGAAATCTCGAGGAACGGCGCACCGGCGTCCAGCAACAGGTTCAGGCGCTCGCGCGGCAGCAACTGGCCGCGCTTGTCGAACTTGGGCTTGGCCTCGGCGGCCTTGTCCAGCACCTTCTGTTCGACTTCGCGGAAGCTCGCCACGGCGGCCAGCATGGCCTCGCGGTTACGGGCGAAGTCTTCGCCCTGGGGATCGAGTTCGGATTGGATGACCGGCATCGCTTACTCCTGATCCTTCAGTACATCGGGCAGGTAGGCGCGGTGGAAACCGTTGTAGGAACGGCTCTGCCCCGGCTTCACCTTCGACAGCGGGAAGGCGCGGCTGCCCTGGCTGGCGGCGCCGTCGATGCGAATGGTGTTACCGCTGATGAAGGCGGCGCCGGGGGAGAGCAGGAAGACGATGGCGGCGGAGACTTCCGATTCGGTGCCGATGCGCTTGAGCGGCACGTGCTCGCGCAGGGTCGGGATCACCGCCTTGAACGCGCCTTCATAAGTGTCCATGCCGCTGGAAGCGACCCAGCCCGGCGCCACCGCGTTGACCCGCACCCCGGCGTGGCCCCACTCGATGGCAGCGGTCTTGGTGAAGTTCTCCATGCCGGCGCGGGCGGCGCCGGAATGGCCCATGCCGGGCATGCCGCCCCACATGTCGGCGAGCATGTTGACGATGCTGCCGCCGGTCTTGCTCAGGCTCTGGTTGAACACTTCGCGGGCCATCAGGAAGCCGCCGACCAGGTTGGTGCGCACCACGGCCTCGAAGCCCTTCAGGTTGATCGAGGCCAGCGGCGCGGGGTACTGCCCGCCGGCGTTGTTGACCAGGTGATGGATCGGCCCGCGCTCGGCGATGACCTGCGCCACCAGCGCCTTCACCGCTTCCTCGTCGCGGATATCGCAGCTGTGCCAGCTGGCGCTGCCGCCGTCTTCGATGATCTCGCCGGCGGTCTTTTCCAGCTTCTCGGCCTTGCGTCCGACCAGCACCACGTGGGCGCCGAGGGCTGCCAGTTCATGGGCGGTGCAGCGACCGATGCCGCTGCCGCCGCCGGTGACGATGATGGTTTGGCCGTCGAACAGGCCGGGTTTGAAGATCGAGTCGTAGCTCATTGTTGTTTTCGTCCTGCTCAATCGTTCTTTGTGCGTGCTCTTCGTAGGAGCGAGCTTGCTCGCGAACCGCCTGATGTCATTGCCTCCGGCGAAAAGCGTTCGCGAGCAAGCTCGCTCCTACAGGGTTTGGGCGCTCAGTTCATCGGCGATGTGTTGCGGCACCGCCACCGGGAATTCCAGCAACTGCTGGGCGAAGGCCTTGCCCTGCGGGTCGATGCGCAGGCTGGCGACGCCGCCGCCGCCCAGGGCGTTTTCCAGCAGGAAGTTCAGGCTGTGGCTGCCCGGCAAGTGCCAGCGGCTGACGCGGCCGGTTTGCGGGTCGAGAACGTGCTGCATCCATTCGGCCACGGCACCTTCGCTCAGCGCCTCGGCAATCCACGGCAGGTATTCAGGTCGGCGCGCCATGACGCCGATGTTGCTGTGATTGCCCTTGTCGCCGGAGCGCGCCACGGCCAGTTTCACCAGCGGCACGCTGGCCTGGGCCGGTCCTTTCGCCGTGGCAACCGGGAGGTCGTCGCCCAGTGCTGACGGGTCGAAGTGATCGATTTTCGGCAGGTTTACCGACTGGCGTTGGCCGTCGATCTCCACGGCCAGCTCGCAGGCATCCTTGTCGATCAGGAAGGAGAACAGGCGGATCACCGGGTACACGGTCGGGCGGCCGCCGACGATACCGGTCAGGCCTGGGGCCATGCCGGTCGCGGCCTGGGCGATCTCGCGGGAGAACAGCACCAGTGCTTCCTTGCGGCTGTGGCGCACGGCGAGCTTCACCACGATTTCGCGGTTGTCCGAACGGCGGCCGTGGGGGCCGTAGGTGGCTTCGCTGCCGAGCAGCTCCACACTCACCTCACGGTACGGGCCCCAGCCACGTTCCATGAGGATTTCCTCGGTCTTGGCGATGATCGCCTGGCTGACCCGCTCGGCCTTCTTCACCGCGTCGATGCCGGCAATCAGGCAACTGGCGGTGCAGCGAAAACCGTCCGGGTAGGTGGCGCTGACCTTGTATTGGCCGGTTGGCGGCAGGCCACGCGCACCGCTGACGGCCACGCGGTTGTCACCTGCCTGGGCGAGCTTCACCTGAGTGAAGTCACAGATCACGTCGGGCAGCAGGTAGGCGCGCGGGTCGCCGATCTCGTAGAGCATCTGCTCGCCCACCGACAGCGGCGTCACCAGACCGCCGGTGCCCTGCGGCTTGGTCACAACGAAGTCGCCGCTGGCCTGCACTTCGACGATGGGGAAACCTATGTGCTCGTAGTCCGGCACGCTTTCCCAGTCGGTGAAATTGCCGCCTGTGCACTGCGCGCCACACTCGATGATGTGCCCGGCCAGCGCTGCCTGGGCCAGTTTGTCGTAGTCGTTCCAGGCCCAGCCGAACTCATGCACCAGCGCGGCGCTGACCACTGCACTGTCCACCACACGACCAGTGATGACAATGTCGGCGCCGGCCCTCAGCGCTTCGACCAGGCCGGGGGCGCCCAGGTAGGCGTTGACCGACACGCACATCGGCGGCATCGGCGCGTCACTGAACATCTCGCGGATGCCGGCCTTGGCCAGTTCGCCCAGGCGCGGTTGCAGGTTGTCGCCGTGCACCACGGCGATCTTCAGCGTCACGCCGGCCTTCTCGCAGGCGGCGGCGAGGGCACTGGCGCAGGCCTGCGGGTTCACCCCGCCGGCGTTGCTGATCACGCGGACCTGCTTCGAGGCGATGTCGCCCAGCAGGGGTGTCATCACTTCGACGAAATCGGTGGCGTAGCCTGCCTCGGGATTCTTCAGGCGGGCGCCGGCCATGATCGACATGGTGATTTCAGCCAGATAGTCGAACACCAGGTAGTCCATCTCCGCGCCGCGCACCAGTTGGGCGGCAGCGGTGGAGGTGTCGCCCCAGAAGGCGGAGGCGCAGCCGATACGTACGGTTCTAGTCATTGTTCTGCCCGTGACGCTGAGTGATGGATCGACATTACCAAGCAAGCGCTTGGTTGAAAAGCCCCGAAAGAGCGACAACCCCAACCATTGGATGGCCAAGCGCTTGCTTGGTTGGGGGTCGCGGGCTTACATTTCGTCAGACAACACAAGCACTTGCAGGGCGTTTCGATGAATCGCCCTGAGCAGATCGGCCAATGGGCCCCATGGGGAGAGAACAGCGTGGATGACCGCAAAGCCCGCGAAGTAATGCTGGAGCTGGTCAAGACCGGGCAGATCACCGACCCGGAGAGCGCCCGTGGCAAGCTGTTGCACACGGCTGCGCACCTGTTCCGCAGCAAGGGCTACGAACGCACCACGGTGCGCGACCTGGCCGGCGCGGTGGGTATCCAGTCCGGCAGCATCTTCCATCACTTCAAGAGCAAGGATGAAATCCTCCGCTCGGTGATGGAGGAAACCATCCTCTACAACACCGCCCTGATGCGCGCCGCGCTGGCCGATGCGACAACCCTGCGCGATCGCCTGCTGGCGCTGATCCGCTGCGAGCTGCAGTCGATCACCGGGGGTACCGGCGAGGCAATGGCGGTACTGGTCTACGAGTGGCGCTCACTGTCGGAAGAAGGACAGGTGTACATCCTCAGCCTGCGCGACATCTACGAGCAGATGTGGCTGGAAGTGCTGGAAGAAGCTCGCCTGGCGGGATTCAGCCAGGGCGATCCGTTCATTCTGCGGCGCTTCCTCACTGGGGCGTTGTCCTGGTCGATCACCTGGTTCCGTCCCGAAGGCAGCCTGACCCTCGACGAACTGGCCGAGCAGGCGTTGCTGTTGGTGATGCGCGAGTGAGTTTGGCGTTGAGGGAAATCGATCGCGGACGGAGTCCGCTCCCACGCGCGCCGGAGGTGTTTGAGATGCCGCGCCCCTGCGCGGTGCCGAGCTTTGGGTGGGAGCGGACTCTGGCCGCGATTGCTCACCGGCGGCGCGAATGCGACCTGCTCAGATAATCCGCAACGGATAGCTGAACAGCAGCAGGTGCAGGCAGTTCACCGCCGCATGCAGCAGTATCGGTACCACCAGGCGCCCGCTGAACTGGAAGGCCAGGCCGTAGCCCAGGCCGGCGATGCCGGCGACCACGGCGAACAGCGGATTGATCGGCCAGTGCACCATGCCGAACAGCACGCTGGCGACCGCGACCCCGGCAAAGGCGCCGAAGCGGCGCACCAGTTCGCTTTGCAGCAGGCCGCGGAAGAAGGCTTCCTCGGTCAGCGAGATCACGCAGACGTTGACCAGCATCCACAGCCAGAAGCCGGGTGGCCATTTTGGATTCCACACCACCAGGCCGCCGGCCACTGCCACCAGTGGCACGGCGAACAGCGTGGTGACGATGACGATGGCGGCGAAATCCGGCGAGCGCTTTTCCTCGGGCACCGGGTCGCGGCGCAGCCACCAGGCCAGCAGGGTGGCGCCGACCAGCGCCTTGTCCCAGGACAGGTGCAGGGCGTAGACGGGGGCGTCCGGGCTGAGCTGGCGCACTGGCCAGAGTGTCCATGAGGTAGTGCCCGGCAGCAGGTGTGCGGCCAGGGCGATACTGAGTACAAGGCACACCAGCCACCAGAGCAGGCGCGGCAGGCGATGCTCGCCGTAGAGGGTCCAGGCCAGGTAGGCGGCGCCGATCAGCAACCCCACCGGCTGGACGAATCCCAGTGCGAATCCGCAGAGCAACAACAAGATTGGCAGCAGCGGCAGGAATTTCCTGAGCATTCTTTCCTCCAACAAGGAGGCGCAGTCTAGGCAATTTAGGCTGTCGCTGGCCATCGCTACGGCCAGTTTTTGACTGAAACGTCAGTCAGTTAGGCGATTTTCAACGCTTGTCTTCGGCTTCCTTGGCGTCCATTTCGGCATTGCGCTCATGGATGCGCTTGAGCTGCTCCTCGGTGAGCGGGAGCTTTTTCGCGGTATCGCGCAGCATCATCAGCGCGCCGACGATGGAGCCCAGGGCTAGGGCGATGATCAACCAGGCATACCAGGGCATGGTCCCGTCTCCGACAGTGGCAGTGGAATATCACGATACGCTGTGATTCAGACCTTGTCAGGCGCGGGCCGGTTCAGACTGATCGCTTCGGGCAGGTCGCTGTCGTCCTTGAGCCGGACGCCGCTTACCCGCAAGCGCAGGGCCTGCTGCAGCAGGTGAGCGAGCTTGTGTGCCGCCAGCCCGTAGGGCAGCCCTTGCGGTCGCACGTTGGAGATGCAGTTGCGCTCACTGTCCATGCGCCCCACGCGGGGTTGCCAGGTGAGGTACAAGCCGAGGCTGTCCGGCGAGCTGAGGCCGGGCCGCTCGCCGATCAGCACCAGCGCCAGCTTCGCTCCCAGCGCCTCGCCGATGCCGTCGCCAATGGCCACGCGGCCCTGTTCGGCGAGCACCACTGGCGTCTGCTGCCAGTCGGTGGCGAAACGTTCGCGCAGCGCACTCAGTAGCGGCAGCGCGTGCTGCTGGACGGCGAAGGCGGAGAGACCGTCGGCGATCACGATGACCAGCTCCGCAGCGAGCTTCTCGCCCTTGAGCTGCCACTGGCTGTCCGGGTGCAGGGCCCGGCCGAGGTCCGGACGCAGCAGGTAGGTCTGGCGGTCCGGCGCCTCGCTGCGTGCGCGCAGGACTCGGAAGCCTTCGTCGGTCAGTGATTGCTGCAGTGCCTCGAAGTCCAGCGGGTGGTGCACCGCATCGCGGGCCTGGGCGTGGGCCAGGCCGAACTTCAGCACCTCACGGGTCGGCAGGCTGGAGCCGACACGGCCCAGCGCGATGCGCGCGGAAGTGTGCGCACGCAGTTCATCCCACGGGTCGTTCTGGATCAGGTCCATGCTGGCTCCTCCTCAGAATGCCCGCAGCAGATCGTGGCCACGGCCGATCGGCCGCAGCTGGCCCGAGGCTTCGGTGATCGCCATCTTCGCCAGCCAGGCGTCGAACTCCGGCGCGCGCTTCAGGCCCAGGGTGCTGCGCAGGTAGAGGGCGTCGTGGAAGGAGGTGCTCTGGTAGTTGAGCATGATGTCGTCGGCGCCGGGGATGCCCATGATGAAGGTGATGCCCGCCGCGCCCAGCAGGGTCAGCAGGTTGTCCATGTCGTCCTGGTCGGCTTCGGCGTGGTTGGTGTAGCAGACGTCGCAGCCCATGGGTACGCCCAGCAGCTTGGCGCAGAAATGATCCTCGAGTCCCGCGCGGATGATCTGCTTGCCGTCGTAGAGGTACTCCGGGCCGATGAACCCGACCACGCTGTTGGTCAGCAGCGGGCGGAACTCGCGGGCCACAGCGTAGGCGCGTGCTTCGCAGGTCTGCTGGTCGATGCCATGGTGGCCGCTCGCGGAGAGGGCGCTGCCCTGGCCGGTCTCGAAATACATGACGTTGTCGCCCAGCGTGCCGCGCCCCAGCGACAGCGCCGCCGAGTGGGCTTCGCGCAACAGCGCGAGGTCGATGCCGAAGCTCTCGTTGGTCTTCTGCGTACCGGCGATGGACTGGAACACCAGGTCGATCGGCGCGCCGGCCTCGATGGCCTGGATCTGCGAGGTGACGTGGGTGAGCACGCAGCTCTGCATGGGAATCTCGAAGCGCTGGCGCAGCTCGTCCATCATTCGCCACAGCTGCATCAGGGTGGCCTGCGAATCGCTGGCCGGATTGATGCCCACCACCGCATCGCCCGAACCGTAGAGCAGGCCGTCGAGCATGCTGGCGGCGATGCCGCGCACGTCGTCCGTGGGGTGGTTGGGCTGCAGGCGTACCGAGAGGTGGCCGGGCAGGCCGATGGTGTTGCGGAAGCGGGTGACCACGCGGCACTTCTTCGCCGCCAGGATCAGGTCCTGGTTGCGCATCAGCTTGCTCACTGCGGCGGCCATTTCCGGCGTGATGCCTTTGGCAACGCTGGCGAGTACGGCGCTGTCGGTGCTGTCCAGCAGTAGCCAGTCGCGGAAATCGCCGACGCTGAGATGGCTGATCGGCGCGAAGGCGGCGGCGTCATGGCTGTCGATGATCAGCCGGGTAACTTCATCTTCCTCGTAGGGAATCAGCGCCTCGTCGAGGAAGCGCTTGAGCGGCACGTCGGCGAGGGCAATCTTCGCCGCCATGCGCTCTTCGTAGCTGTCGGCGGCCAGGCCGGCCAGCGAGTCGCCGGAGCGGGCCGGGCTGGCCTTGGCGAGTAGGGTCTTCAGGTCGGGGAAGCGGTAGGTCAGGCTACCGACAGTGGTCTGGTAGATCATGCGGACATCCCGGTTATCCCGCGCCCCGCTGCGAAAGCAGGGCGCGGATGGCGATCAGGCTCCCGTCAGCATAGCGTCCGCCGGGGCGCTGGCGCGATGGGCGGCGGTGAGCTGGAAGTAGACGAAGCCCACTGCCATGAAGGCCAGGAAGATGCCGGCGATCTGCAGGTTGAACCACACCATCGCCACCAGGCACAGCACGGCCAGTGCCAGGGCGATGCCGGGCACCACGGGGAAGCCCGGAGCGCGGAAGCTGCGCTCCAGGTCCGGTTCGCTGCGGCGCAGCTTGAACAGGCTGAGCATGCTCATGATGTACATGACGATGGCGCCGAATACGCTCATGGTGATCATCGCGGCGGTCAGGCTCATGCCTTGCAGGGCGATCAGGCCGTCGCTGTAGATCGCCGCGATGCCCACCAGGCCACCGGCAATGATCGCCCGGTGCGGCGTCTGGAAGCGCGAGAGTTTCGCCAGGCCGCGCGGCAGGTAGCCGGCACGGGCGAGGGCGAAGAACTGCCGCGAGTAGCCCAGGATGATGCCGTGGAAGCTGGCGACCAGGCCGAACAGGCCAATCCACACCAGCATGTGCAGCCAGCCGGAGTTCTCGCCCACCACCATCTTCATCGCCTGCGGCAGCGGGTCGTTGATCCCCGACAGGGCCTTCCAGTCACCGGCGCCGCCAGCGAACAGCATCACGCCGAGGGCCAGCACCACCAGGGTGAGGATGCCGCTGACGTAGGCCTTGGGAATGGTGCGCTTCGGGTCTTTCGCTTCCTCGGCAGCCATGGCCGCGCCCTCGATGGCGAGGAAGAACCAGATGGCGAAGGGAATCGCTGCAAAGATGCCACTGATCGCCGCGCCGCCGAAGCTGTCGGAGCCGGCCCAGCCATTGAGCACGAAGTTGCTGAAGCTGAAGCCCGGCGCCACCACGCCCATGAACACCAGCAGCTCGCCAACCGCAAGAAGGGTGACGATCAGCTCGAAAGTCGCGGCGATGCTCACGCCGAGGATGTTCAGCGTCATGAAGATCAGGTACGCGCCGACCGCTGCGTGCTTCGGATCGAGGGACGGGAACTGCACGTTGAGGTAGGCGCCGATGGCCATGGCGATGGCCGGCGGGGCGAAGACGAACTCGATCAGCGTGGCGAGCCCGGCCACCAATCCGCCTTTCTCGCCGAAGGCGCGGCGGCTGTAGGCGAAGGGCCCGCCGGCGTGGGGAATGGCAGTGGTCAGCTCGGTGAAGCTGAAGATGAAACAGGTGTACATGGTCGCCACCAGCAGGGTGGTGACCAGGAAGCCGAGGGTGCCGGCCACGCCCCAGCCATAGCTCCAGCCGAAATATTCACCGGAAATCACCAGACCCACGGCGATGCCCCACAGGTGCAGGGTGCCGAGGGTGGGTTTGAGTTGCGTGCTCATGCGAGGTCTCCAGGACAGAGGATGAAAGACACGACCCGTGCCTTCGTGCAGTGGCCGTGCCATTCCCCGTAAGCCGGTCGCAAAGTGCCTGATCGCGTCGTTTCGTGAACATTCGCCACCTGTTCGCCTGCTTCGAAGCGGTGCGATGGTCTTTCGCGCGTCCTGTTCGGGTGCGCCGCCGGGGCGCTTGTTGCAGTGCGATGACCGCGCCGTGAAGCTTCCCTGCCACGCGACGGCTGTCACAGGATGGCAATCTGCCGCTGCTCTACTGGCGCCCATCCCAGCGACCGGAGTTCCGCCGATGACCACCCGCGCCCTGCACGAGCTGTTGCGCCAGGTTGCGCCCTTGGCCCCGGAATTGAGTATCAGCGACGTTGCTGAACGCTTTCTCGATGCCGAGCACCGTTCCTTCCTTTCGCTGCCGGTGGTGGATGCCGCCGGAATGCCCCTGGGGCTGGTCAGCCGTAACGGCCTGCAGGACATCTTCATGCAGCGCTTCGGCCGCGACCTCTGGGGTCGCCGTCCGGCCAGCGACGTGATGAACGCACAGCCGCTGAAGGTACGCGGCGACCTGAGTCTCGAAGAAGCCTCGCAACAGGTCACCGCGCAACTGAGTTACCCGATCACCGAGGACTTCGTCCTGGTGGACGAGCAGGGACGCTACCTCGGTCTGGGCACGGTGCTCGACCTGCTCAAAGCCATGGAGCAGCGCGTCGCCCAGCGCAATCAGGTGCTCAACAAGACCCTGCAGGACTTGCGCGAATCCCAGGCGCAACTGGTGCAGTCGGAAAAAATGGCGTCCCTCGGGCAGATGGTCGCCGGGGTTGCCCATGAGCTGAACACGCCGCTGGGCTATGTGAAGAACAACGTCGCGCTGCTGCGCGAGCTGCTGATTCCGCTGCTGGGCCTGACCGAAGCGCAGACCTTGCTCAATGATTGCCTGGACGATCCCGACTGCGCTCCCGAACAGCTGGTCCGTGCCCGCGCCGCTTTCGAGCAGGCCCGCGATGACGCCGCGCTGGAGCAACTGGTGGGCGATCTCGACCAACTGTTCGGCGACACCGACTTCGGCCTCGCGCAGATCGGCGAACTGGTCGGCGGCCTGAAAGACTTCGCGCGCCTGGACCGTGCCCGCAGCGAGGAGGTCGACCTCAACGATTGCGTGCGCAGCGCACTGTTGATCGCGCGCAACAGCATCAAGGAAAAGGCCGAGGTCGCCACCCAGTTGGGCGCGCTGCCCAAGGTCGCCTGCGCCGCCAGCCAGATCAACCAGGTGCTGCTCAACCTGCTGACCAACGCCGCCCAGGCAATGGAGAAATTCGGCCTGATCCAGGTGAAATCCTGGGCGGACGAAAGCCATGTGCACCTCTCGGTACAGGACAACGGCAAGGGCATGAACGAGGAGGTGCGCCTGCGCATCTTCGACCCCTTCTTCACCACCAAACCGGTGGGGCAGGGCACGGGCCTGGGCCTGTCGATCAGTTACAAGATCGTCCAGGACCACGGCGGCCGCATCCGCGTGGCGTCCGAACCCGGACGCGGCACGCGATTTCTCATCAGCCTGCCGATCCAGCAGGCCAGCGAACTGAAACGGAGCGCCTGAACATGAGCCAGCAGCCTGTCCGCATCCTCTTCGTCGACGACGAGGAGCGCATCCTGCGCAGTCTCGCGATGCAGTTCCGCCGTCACTACGAGGTGCTGGTGGAGACCGATCCGCACAAGGCTCTGCAGCGCCTGCGCGAGGAACGCATCGACATCCTCGTCAGCGACCAGCGCATGCCGCAGATGACCGGCGCCGAGCTGCTCGCCCAGGCTCAGGATATCGCCCCGGACACCCTGCGCATCCTGCTGACCGGGTACTCGGACCTCGACGCCGCGGTGGAGGCGCTCAACAGCGGCGGCATCTTCCGCTACCTGACCAAACCGTGGGACCCGCAGGAAATGGCCTTCACTCTGCGCCAGGCCGCCGAGATCGCCCAGCGCCAGGCACCGGCGGAGCCGATCGATACCAAGGCCATCAGCCGCGTCGTAGCGCCGCTCAATGTCCTGCTGCTGGACGAGGACGCCGAGACCTTGGCCTGCGTCGGCGAGTTCTGCAGCGCCGGCACCCACCAGTTGCACCGCGCGCGCAACCTGGCCGAGGCCATCGTACGGCTCAACAGCGAGCCCATCGACATCCTCATCAGCGACCTGAAACTCGCAGGCGAAGACACCGCACCGCTGCTCAAGTCCCTGGCCCAGGCCCATCCGCGCCTGCTGAGCATCGTCGTCACACCGTTCCGCGACACCCAGGACCTGCTGGCGCTGATCAACCAGGCGCAGATCTTCCGCTACCTGCCCAAGCCGATCCGCCGGGGGCTTTTCGAGAAGGGCCTGAAGGCCGCCGCCGAGCAGGCGCTGTTGTGGCGTGCGCAGCCTGAGCAGAAGATCGCGCGCATCGCCGAAGTGCCGCGCGAGGAGCGCGAGCGGGAGAAGGTCGGCAGCCTGCTGGGCATGCTCGGCCGCCTGCGCGAGCGGCTGAGTGCCTGATCGCCGTCGGCGACGCAGCATTCCTGCCGGGCGGGCTACGGAAGTCGGCGCGTTTCTGCGACAATGCGCGCCGATTTTTTCGATACCCGCGAGAGAGCCCATGTCCGCCTGCCAGACCCCGATCATCGTCGCCCTGGATTTCCCCACCCGTGAAGCCGCGCTGGCGCTGGCCGATCAGCTCGATCCGAAGCTGTGCCGGGTGAAGGTGGGCAAGGAGCTGTTCACCAGCTGCGCCGCCGGCATCGTCGAGACCCTCAACAGCCGCGGCTTCGAAGTCTTCCTCGACCTGAAATTCCACGACATCCCCAACACCACCGCGATGGCCGTGCGCGCCGCCGCCGAGATGGGCGTGTGGATGGTCAATGTGCACTGCTCCGGCGGCCTGCGCATGATGAGCGCCTGCCGCGAGACCCTGGACGCCTTCAATGGTCCGTCGCCGCTGCTGATCGGCGTGACTGTGCTGACCAGCATGGAGCGCGAGGACCTGGCCGGCATCGGCCTGGACGTCGAGCCGCAGGAGCAGGTATTGCGCCTGGCAGCGCTGGCGCAGAAGGCCGGTATGGACGGTCTGGTCTGTTCCGCCCAGGAAGCGCCGGCGCTGAAAGCCGCGCACCCGGCCCTGCAACTGGTTACCCCCGGCATCCGTCCGGCCGGCAGTGCCCAGGACGACCAGCGCCGCATCCTCACCCCGCGCCAGGCGCTGGACAACGGCTCCGACTACCTGGTGATCGGCCGCCCGATCAGCCAGGCCGCCGACCCGGCCAAGGCCCTGGCCGAGATCGCCGCCAGCCTGGCCTGATCGCGTTCTTTCGGACATGAAAAAGCCCGCAGCGATGCGGGCTTTTTTGTGCGAATTGACGGGGCGTTTCCTGTTAATCCGTGCCTCGGGCTTTTCCCTCTCCCTGAGGGGAGAGGGACTGTTTCGAGTGTGTGGGTACTCCTGGGTTCGACGGCTGATTCCGCTGTTGCGCTGCGCGCCGAATGGCGCCCTCTCCCTTCAGGGAGAGGGCGGGGAGAGGGGATGCCCTTGCGCAGATCGTGACGGGAGCCGTCAGCCATCAGCCGTTGGCTTGAGCGGCCTGCCCCTGGCCGATCCAGCGCTCGCGCAGCACGTCGTACACCCAGTTGAACACCAGCGCGTAGGGCAGGAAGAACAGCACCAGGCCGATGTCGAGGATGAAGGCCTGCAGCAGGCTCACCGACAGCCACCAGGCAGCCAGCGGCACCAGCAGGATGATCAGGCCCAGTTCGAACAGCGAGGCATGCAGCACGCGCACCGACAGGGTGCGGCTGAAGCCCATGCGGTTCTGTAAGCGGTCGAAGGCGGCGTTGAACAGCATGTTCCACACGGTGGCGATGGCCGAGAACATCAGGGTCATGGCGCCCATGTGGCCCAGCGGCTTGTCCATCAGCCAGGCCAGGGTCGGTGCGCAGATGACCACCGCCAGCAGCTCGAAAAGGCCGGCGTGGAACATCCGCTCTTTCAGGGGTTTTAGTGGGGGTCATGGGGTATCTCCAGGCATAAAGCTCTCAATTCACGAGAAGGCCGACTCCGTCGGTCCGGCGCCATTATCATCGGTCGACCGGCTGGAACTAAGTTGGATACCATCGGCTTAACCGATGGAAGAGGGTGCCACGATGCAATATTCCCCGAATCCCTGCAGGCCTTCGCCGAAGCGGCCTGCCTGGGCTCGTTCAGCGCCGCCGCGCGCAAGCTGGGCAAGAGCCAGTCCACCGTCAGCGAGGCCATCGCCCGCCTGGAGATCGATCTCGGCCTGACCCTGTTCGACCGCAGCAGCCGCCAGTCGCAGCTGACCGAGGCCGGTCATGCGTTGCTCGGGCGAGTCGAAGGTGCTGATGGCGAACGATCGCCTCGGACAGCTCGCCCATCAGCTCGTCGGAGGACTGGAGTCGCGGGTGACCCTGGCGATGTCGGACACCTACCAGTCCGCCGAATTCGAGGCGCGGCTGGCGGAAGATCCATGCGCGCTATCCGGACCTGGAAGTTCGAATGGCTGATCGCCGAGGACAGCGACGTGCTCGATCTGGTCGTCCAGGGACGCGCCAGCCTGGGGTTGCTCGCCGCACAGAAGGATTACGCGCCGGACATCAGCTCGGCGACCCTGAGCGAGCAGGCCGAGTTCGGTCTCTTCGTCAGCCGCGACCATCCGCTGGCCGGCCGCGAGCGGTGGAGCGCGAAGATCTGCTGGCTTACCGGGCGCTGCGCCTGAATACCTACCTGGACGATGCTGCGCCGATGCTCGGTGGGCGCTGCTGGAGCGTCCTCCGAACTACTTGCTGTTGCTGGACATGGCGGTCCTGGGCTTCGGTTGGGATCGAATTGCCCAGCTGGATGGTAGGACGCTTCGCCGGCGGGCGTATGCAGGAGCTGAAGGGACGCCGGCCGGCCGCGCCGGGTGGCGGTGGATGTGATCTGGTCTCGCCAGCGCCGGCTGGGGCCTGCTGCGAGCTGGCTGGCGGAGCGCCTGCTGGGCCGTTGAGACGCTCTGGATCAAAGCTCTGCATCGACATATTCGCCGGACTAAATGTTCGAAGCCTTTGATGCTCTGTCCTGGACCAGTAGGATCGGAGTTTTCCGGGGATGAGAGGGTCAGGATGCACGCCAAGCTGGAAGAATTGTCTGCAAGGCAGTCGATCAGGTTCTGCTCGGCAAGGAAGTGCAGGTAAGGCTGGCGCTGACCTGCTTGCTGGCCCGCGGTCACCTGCTCATCGAAGACCTGCCCGGCATGGGCAAGACCACCTTGAGCCATGCTCTGGCGAAGCGTATTCGGGGTTGAGCTTCCAGCGCATCCAGTTCACCTCCGACCTGTTGCCTGGCGACGTGCTGGGTACCTCGGTGTTCGACAAGGACACGGGGCAGTTCGTCTTCCATCCTGGACCGATCTTCTCCGAGCTGGTGCTGGCCGACGAGATCAACCGCGCGACACCCAAGAGCCAGAGCGCACTGCTCGAGGCCATGGAAGAAGGCCAGGTGACCATCGAGGGGGCCACCCGGCCGCTGCCCGAGCCCTTCTTCGTCATTGCCACGCAGAATCCGGTCGACACAGGGCGGCACCTTCGCACTGCCCGAGTCCCAGCTCGACCGCTTCCTCATGCGCCTGTCCCTGGGCTACCCCGGCCGCGCCGCCGAGAAAGCGCTGCTGCTGGGCGAGGCGCGCCGCGACCTGCTGCCGCGCCTGGAGCCGGTGCTCGACCCGCAGGAGCTTCAGGCGCTGCAGGGCGAAGTGCTGGAGGTGCGCGTCAGCGACGCGCTGGTGGATTACGTGCTGCGTCTGGTGGAAGCCACGCGCACCCAGCCGGCTTTTGCCCTGGGTCCTGTCGCCGCGCGGCAGCCTGGCGCTGCTGGCAGCGGCACGCGCCTGGGCGCTGCTGGCCGGGCGCGATTATGTGATACCCGAGGATGTGCAAGCCGTGCTGCCCTCGGTGGCCGGCCACCGCCTGCGCGACCAGGCCGATCCGGCGGGGCACGGTGGTGGCGCGCTGGTGCAGTGGCTGCTGCGCGAAGTCCCGGCTCTCTGAGGCACGCCATGCTCGTCAGGGTCAGGCCACTGTGGCAGAGCTGGATAGCCCGGCGCATACCGCCGTCACCGTCGTTGCAACTCAACCAGCGGCGCATTTTCATCATTCCCACCGCCAGGGAATGGCGTTCGGCGTCGCCCTGCTGCTGATGCTGCTCACCGCGATCAACTACCAGAACAGCCTGGCCTACGGCCTGACCTTCCTGCTGCTCTCGCTGTTCATCGTCGCCATCCTGCACACCTACCGGAATCTCGGGGGCCTGCGCCTGACGGCGCTGGGCGCTCAACCTGTGTTCGCAGGGGGAGCGGGCAGGATTTCGCGTGCGCCTGGAGGGCGAGGGACGCTCACGCCAGGCCATAGCCCTGGGTTGGAGCGACGAGCGCATGCATTTTGCGGATGTCGCGGCCGATGGCGCGGAGCAATTGCTGCTTGATCTGCCGGCCGAGCGGCGCGGGTGGCTGCGTCCGGGGCGCCTGCGAGTGGAGAGCCGGTTTCCGCTGGGGCTGCTGGTGGCCTGGAGCTGGGTCGACCTGGATCAGTCGGTGCTGGTCTACCCGCAGCCGCAACCGGGCGATGTGCCGCTGCAAGGCGCGGCGGAAGACGAGGAAGAGGGTGTGCGTCCCAGCGGTCGTGGTGTCGATGACTTCCAGGGGTTGCGCCCCTACCAGCCGGGCGATTCGCGCCGGCGCTTGCACTGGAAGGCCTATTCCCGTGGCCAGGGATTGCTGGTGAAGGACTTTGCCGTCCTGGCCGGGCGTAATGTCTGGCTGGAGTTCAACGGACTCGGTGGCGATGTCGAGGGCCGTCTGTCTCGGCTATGTCACTGGGTGTTGGAGTTGTCGCAGCGTCAGGAGCCGTTCGGCCTGCGCATGCCCGACAAGGAAGTGCCGGTGGGCATCGGCGACGGCCATCGCGAAGCCTGTCTGCGCGCATTGGCACTCTATGGGGCGCGCTCGTGAGTAACGCCACTGCTACCTCCGCTCAGCCGATTCCGCGGGTGGCACTGACCTGGCTGCTGGTGGCGCAGGCGGTGGTGATCCTGCCGCATCTGGAGCACCTGCCGGTCTGGATCGTCGGGCTCTGGCTGGGATGTGCCTTTTGGCGCATCCAGGTTTTCCGCATGCGTGCCAACTATCCCAATGCACTGGCCAGGCTGGCGTTGGTGGTGGTGGCGGGTATCGGCGTATGGTTTTCCCGTGGCTCGCTGATCGGCCTGGAAGCCGGCGTGGTCCTGATGATTGCGGCCTTCGTGATCAAGCTGGTGGAACTGCGCACGCGGCGTGATGGCTGGGTGCTGATCCTGCTCGGATTCTTCGCTGTCACCACCAGTTACCTGTTCCAGGACGACCTGATGGCCGCAGCTTTCAGCCTGTTGCCGGTCCTGGCACTGTTGGCGGCGGCCATTGGGCTACAGCAGAGCGGTTTCGCCACTCGCCCGCTGTCGACCCTGAAGCTGGCCGCAGGCCTGCTATCTCAGGCCTTGCCACTGATGCTGCTGCTGTTCGTGCTATTCCCGCGCATGGGGCCGCTGTGGTCGCTGCCTCTGCCCGGTGACAAGGCGTTCACCGGCCTGACCGATTCGATGATGCCAGGCGACATGGTGCAGCTCAGCCAGTCTCCGGCGTTGGCGTTCCGTGTCAGTTTTGACGGAGTGGCTCCGCCGCGCTCGGAACTGTACTGGCGCGCAATGACCCTGGAGCGCTTCGACGGTGAACGCTGGACGATGGCCAGTCGGCGGGGTGAGGCCCTGCCGCAGTGGCGCCGGCAGGGCGAACCGCTGCAGTACCAGATCGTCATGGAGCCGACAGGGCGCTCCTGGTTGTTCGGGTTGGACGTGGCCAACAGCAATCAGGGCAACGTCGAGTTGACCGGCGACTTTCACATGGAACGCCGCACTTCGGTGCATCAAAGCCTGCTGTATGGCGTCACCTCCTGGCCGCGTGCGCTGCTGGAGCCGGACGATGGTCGCCGCGCCCAGGGTCTGAATCTCCGCCTTCCCGCTGCCGGTAACGAGCGAGCGCGCGCCTGGGCGCAGCAATTGCGCCAGGAGTATCCACGGCCGCCGGAGCTGGTGATGGCGGTCCTGCGCCACTTCCGCGAGCAGCCATTCCGCTACACGCTTCGCCCTCCGGCGACCGGCTCCCAGCGCATCGATGGCTTCCTGTTCGACACCCGCGCCGGTTTCTGCGAGCACTACGCCGGAGCCACGGCCTTCATCCTGCGGGCTGCCGGAATTCCCGCACGAGTCGTGGCGGGGTATCAGGGCGGGGAGCTCAATGCGGCCGGCAACTATCTGCTGGTCCATCAGTTCGATGCCCATGCGTGGGTCGAGTACTGGCAGGCCGGCGCTGGCTGGACGCGCGTCGACCCGACCGCCGCCGTGTCGCCCGAGCGTATCGAGGAAGGGTTGGAGCAGGCCATGAGCGGAGAGGGAAGCTTCCTGGAAGGCGACATGTTTTCCCCACTGCGCTATCGCAATTTCCCGCTGGTCAACCAGTTGCGCCTTGCCTGGGACAACATCAATTACGGGTGGCAACGCTGGGTGCTGGGCTACCAGGCCGATCAGCAGGGCGACCTGCTGCGCCGTTGGTTCGGCAGCCTCGATATACGTTGGGTTGCCTTCGTGCTGGTAGGCGGCGGTGCGCTGTTGCTGGGCCTGCTGGCGCTGGTGCTGTTCAAGCCCTGGCGGCGCACCAGCGATGTCCCGTTGCGCAGCTTCCAGCGCTTCGAGCGAATGCTCGCGCCACTGGGTGTGCGCCGCGAGCCGGGTGAGGGCGCGCGGGATTTCTGTCGTCGTGCCATCAAGTCCTTGCCAGCCCACGCTGAGGCAATCCGCAGCTATCTGGATGCCTTCGAGAAACAGCGTTACGGCGGTGCGGATTCATCGCCTGCCGAGCTGAATGGGCACTTGGCACGCCTGCGCCGCGAGTTGCCCTGGCGTCTGCGGATTTCACGCGGAAACGGAACGTGACATCGCGCCCCTTGCCGCTTCGTTGGTGGGGGCTAACCTGTTATTTCAGCCATCGAGTGGAGCCTGCCGTGACCTCCTTCAGCGATTACCTGGTGAGCCATCTGATCGAGCAGGAGGTCGCCTTGTTCGCCGCGTCTTCCCGCCTGAAGGCCGAGTCCGACCCTGAAGCACTGCACGACCTGCGCATCGCCGTGCGCCGGCTGCGCAGCCTGCTG
Organism: Pseudomonas sp.; assembly: GCA_049840615.1. GTDB lineage: Bacteria > Pseudomonadota > Gammaproteobacteria > Pseudomonadales > Pseudomonadaceae > Pseudomonas. The sequence continues at coordinate 41,704 of JASGKM010000040.1, read as the reverse complement.
CACCCGGTGCGGAGTATGCCCGGCATTGACGAGCTGGAGCAGGCACTGGGCGACATGGGCCGGCTCAGCGGCCCGCTGCGCGATCTGGAAGTGCTGCTGCCGGTGCTGGAGGCCGAAGGCTACGAGCGTGCCGCCGCACTGCGCCGGCCCGCGTTGATCTCCGGCTACGCCACGCTACTTGCCAGCCCGCAGTGGGAGCGCCTGATGATGCGCCTGGATGGCTGGCCACAACTGTGGCGCACCTCCGAGCGCCACGGCGTGCTCAAGGGGCTGCATGGCAAGGTGGAGAAGCGCCTGGCCAAGGAGTGGCAGAAGCTGCGCGACGCCTTGAAAGACCCCGCCCACGATCGTCATCGCCTGCGCTTGCTGATCAAGCGGGTGCGCTATTCGCTGGAGGCCTATCCGAAGGAGTCCGCCGTGCCGCAACGCCTGCTGGTGCCGCTGAAGGACGCGCAATCGGCCCTGGGTGACTGGCATGACTACGAGCAATGGCTGATCCGCAGCGAGCGCGAGCTGGACCTGATGCCGCTGCAGCCCCACTGGAATGCCCGCCACGACCTCGCCGAGCGCCTCGCCGACGAGAGCCTGGAGGCCCTGGAGAAGGCACTGCATAGAGGCCATTGATGACTGGGCATTTCCTGCAAGGGACAAGGCTTTGGATGGTTTGCCAGGGCTGCCGGTGCCCCTAAGATCGCAACCTGCTGTCATTCTCCAGACGCCTCAGGGAAGTCCGACCATGTCCTTCAGTGAAATGCTCCGGGCGGTGCGCGCCGCGCCGTTGTCCATCGTCATCCCTGCTGCCTGGGCCCAGGGCCGCGCCAGTTTCGGCGGCCTGGTGGCGGCGCTGGCCTACGAGGCCATGGCATCGGTGGCCGAGGCCGGGCGGCCGGTGCGTTCGCTGGCGATCACCTTCGTCGGCCCCATCGAGGTGGAGGTGCCGGTGAGCTTCGAGGCCGAAGTCCTGCGTGAGGGCAAGTCGGTCAGTCAGGTCTTCTGCCGCGCTGTGCAGAACGGCCAGGTAGTGCTGTTGGCCCAGGGCAGCTTCGGCGTGTCGCGCGAGTCCAGCGTGCAGATGGACGGCTTGCCGCCACCGGCCTTCAAGGCTGTCGAGGACTGCCAGGAGCTACCTTACATCCGCAAACTGATGCCGGCCTTCACGCAGAACATCGCCATGCGCTGGGCGGTCGGGCACATGCCGTTCTCCGCCAGCCGCGAGCGCGAGATGGGTGGCTGGATGCGCTTTCGTGGCGATGACGTGGGCGAGGAACCGATGGAAATCAGCCACCTGCTGGCGCTGATCGACGCCTGGCCGCCGGCCAACCTGCCGCACCTGAAAACGCCGGCACCCTCCAGCTCGCTGACCTGGACCGTGGAGTTCGTCCAGCCGCTGCCGTCGATGCCGGCCAATGGCTGGTGCCAGTACCTGGCGACCATCGAGCATGCCCGCGATGGCTACGGCCATATTGCGGCGCAGACCTGGTCGGCGGATGGCCAGCTCCTGGCGATCGGCCGGCAAACGGTGACCATCTTCGGCTAGTCGCTCTTCAGCTAAAGAGCCTTCAGCTAGAGGCCGGGCGCAGTCTCGGTACGATTGCGCCCGCCGGCCTTGGCCCGGTAGAGCGCGCGGTCGGCGCGGGCCAGCAGGTCTTCCAGGCGCAGTTCGCCTTCGCGGCGTGCGGCCACGCCAATGCTCAGGGTCAGGCGCACGCGGCTGCCGTCCTCGCTGGTGAAGGACAGCGCCTGCACGCTGTTGCGTACACGCTCGGCGACCTGCAGCGCCTGCTGCAGGTCGGTCTCCGGCAGGATCGCGGCAAACTCCTCGCCACCGAGGCGGCCGAGCAGGTCCACCTCGCGCAACCCTTGCGTCAGCTCCCTGGCCACGGCCTGCAGCACGGCATCGCCGAAGGCATGGCCGTGGCTGTCGTTGATCGGTTTGAAGAAATCGATGTCCAGCATCAGCGCTGCACACTGACGGTCGTATCGCTGCGCGCTCTTGAGCAGCGCGACGCCGCGTTTGACGAAGGCATGGCGGTTCTGCAACCCGGTCAGCGGGTCAGTGGTGGCCAGCAGGCGCAGCTCCTGCTCCATGGTCTTGCGCTGGTTGATGTCGAAGCTCCAGACCAGCGAGGCAGGGCGGCCGTCCACTTCCATCTTGCGCGCCCAGACAATCGCCCAGTAGGCGGGGTTTCCCGCCAGGCGGGTTTCCCAGCTGTCCAGCTGGCCGTTGTCGGCCAGCGACTGGCGGAAGCGTGCTTCCTCGTCCGGATCGTCGAACAGCCGGTGCAGGGTAAAGGGTTCGTCCGGGTGGATGCCGGTGCGCTGCAGCAGGCGCGGGCTGACGTAGTGGGCGCGGGAGTCCTCGTCGCTGAGCAGCGCCACGTCGCTGGGGCTGGTGTCGAGGATGTAGCGCAGCAGCGCCTTGCGCTCGCTCAGTTCCTGGGTGCGCTGATCGACGCGTTGCTCCAGCGACTGGTTGAGGTCGTGCAGGCGCTGGGTGAGTTGCAGCTTGCGCCGCGAGTTGGCGATCACCCGCAGGGCCAGCAGCACACTGCACAGGCCGAGGCCGAAGAGCACCCAGGCCAGCAGGTTGAAGGCGCGTTGCAGGTCCTGGCGCTCGGCATCCATGTAGTTGGTCAGGGCGATGTTGGTGACCACCACCAGTTCGTGGGCGGGTTCGAGCAGGGGCGGCAGTTCGTGCAGCATCTCGCTGGCCAGGACCTTCGCCGCCGCCGGTTGGCCCCAGGGTGCGCGCCTGAGCCAGGCGTCGCTCAGATGCTGGATCGTCTCCAGCGTTGCCTGCACTTCCGGACGCGGCACGACAAGGTAGTTGTAGACGGGCGTGTTGCGCAGCGGCGGCAGGAGGCTGGCGAGCACTTCAACGCGCGTTGCCAGGGCATCGCTGTCACTTTTGCCGGCGAGTACCTGCCGGGCGCTGTTCAGCGAGCGCTCAAGCTCAGTGCGTAACTGGTAGGCCTGCCACAGTTCGCTATGGGCATCGGGGTGGGCCAGCTGACGGACGTGCTGGTGCACCAGCAGCAGCGCCGCGCCGGCGCCGGCGGTCAGCGCCGCGATAAGGCCGCTGAGGATGATGACGGTCAGGCGGCGATAGCGCCGTCTGGGAGGCTGCGGGGGCACGGCGATCACTCCAGGGTAATGCGGCTTACCTGCCAGACGGTGCGGTTGAAGTAGACCTGGGTCCGCAGCTCCGGGTGATCGACCATCGGATAGATGACGAACAGCGGGCCGCGCTCGGCGATGCCGATGGCTTGGCCGTCGCGGCGGTAGGCGAGGATGGGATCGAAGGCGTCGAGGTCGCTCAGCGGAATCAGGGCGGAATAGTCGTTCAGTGCCTCGACGCGCAGGCGCTGGGACTCGGTGCGCTCGAAGCCGGCAAGCAGGGTGCTGAGGCGCACGCCCTGCCAGGAGTAGACCTGGGATTCGTCCGGAAGCATGGAGCGTCGCTCGGTCTGCGGCAGCGCTTCCAGGTCGCGCAGGCTGTAATAGCGCAGGAGCTGCGGCTGGCCCTTCACGGCGATGGTCAGCACGGTGCGCTCGGCCGCCGGTTCCGGGGCTGAGTGCGCGGGCGTGACAATAAATAGGCAGGCCAGAATGCCAATAAAATGACGAAAAGCCGACATCTCAACAGCTCGTGACGAAATCTCGACGATTATATCGGCGAACCTGCCGGGTACTTGAATGGCCGAAATGCCGCGCCTTTCTGGTATGGCTGTCTCAGCGCCGGCGATTACGCCAGGCGCGCCACCAGGCACCGCTCAGAACGAAGCGCGGGAAGGTGACGAACTGCTCGACCAGCAGCCGGTTGATGGCATCCTTACGGTCGCTGAAGGGCTCGGGCGGCTGCTCCTCGAGCTTGTGCCCGCGGCCCTGGATGGCCAGCGAGGCGACCATGCCGATCACCCCCAGCAGGATCGCCGACAGGCTCAGGCTGAACAGCCCGCTGAGCAGCGTCAGTGCGCCGAGGATGAACAGCGGCACGGCGATGATGTGCAGCGCCAGGTTGGTCGGGTTGCGATGGTTGGCGGCGTAGCCTTGCCACTGCCAGGCGAGGAGATTGGGGTGACGTTTACCCATGATGCAGCTCCCGAGACTGAGAAGCCCGCCTGAGCGCAGGCGGGCGGAATGTCAGCAGTCTAGGTGCTGCCCCGAAACTCGCGCCAATGGGCGCAGGCTATACGGGTGATAGGGATTACAGACGCAGCTGGCGGATAGCGCGGCTGAGTTCGCCGGCGAGGTCCGCCAGCTGGTGGCTGGTGCCGGCCGAATCGACGGTCTGCTGCACGGTGTGCTCGGTGACGTCGCGGATGCCCACGACCGAACGGGTCATTTCCTCGGCCACCTGGCTCTGTTGCTCGGCGGCCACGGCGATCTGGGTGTTGCTCTCGCGCATCAGCGCAACGGCCGAGGCGATGGCCGCCAGGGCTTCCCCGGCCTCGCGGGCTTCCTCGACGCAGCCGTCGGCCTTGATCGAGCTTTCCTGCATGAACTCCACGGCGTCGCGAGTGCCGGACTGCAGCGCGTTGATCATCTGGGTGATCTCGTCGGTGGAATCCTGCACGCGCTTGGCGAGGTTGCGAACTTCGTCGGCGACCACCGCAAAGCCACGACCCATCTCGCCAGCGCGGGCGGCCTCGATAGCGGCGTTGAGGGCAAGCAGGTTGGTCTGTTCGGCGATGCCGTGGATCACGCTGACCACGCTGCTGATCTTGTGACTGTCCTGGGCCAGCTGCTGGATCATCTCGGCAGTCTGCTGCACACCTTGGGACAAACCGGCGATGGACTGGCCGACGCGGCCGACGACCTGTTGGCCGTTACCGGCCAGGCGATCGGCTTCCTGCGACTGGTCGCGGGTGTCGGCGGCGTGCTGGGCGATGTGGTGGACGGTGGTGGACATCTCGTTGATGGCAGTGGCGGCCTGATCGGTCTCGCTCTGTTGGCCGAGCATGCCCTGGCGCACCTGGCCCATGCTGCTGGCGAGGCTGCGTGCGCCTTCGTCGAGGCGTCCGGCGGCCTGGGCAACGGTGCCCACCACGCGCTGGTAGCCCGCCTGCATGGCATTGAACGCAGTGGCCATCTGGCCGACTTCGTCGCGACTTTCCAGCGGCACGCGGGCGGCCAGGTCGCCGCTCTTCTCCACGTGGAGCATCACGTCGCGCAGGGTCAGCAGGTGAGTGAGGATGAAGCGGATCAGCAATTGCGAGGCCGCCAGCAAGGCCAGCATCAGTACCAGTACGGCGCCGGCGAAGGGCAGGGCGCGGTCCTCGAAGACACTCCAGAAATCGGCGCCGGGGGCGAGCACGGCGACACGCTGGCCGTTGCCGATGTCCTGTACGTAGGCGCCGGCCAGTGCACCTTGTCGGCTCTGCGTGCCTTGCAGGTCAACCCAGCCGTTGGCGCGGGCGAGCGCGGAGCCGTCGATACCGGCGATCTGCGGCGCGCTGCCGCTGGCGAAGCTGACGAGGCTCGACGAGGACGGCAGTGGCGAACCTGCCGGCCAGTTCTTCAGCAGTTGGGCCTGCGCTTCGGCACCCTGGCGTGCCTGCTGGTTGCGCCCGTCGAGCTCCTGGTGCATGGCGAACAGCACCAGGAGCAGCGTGGTGACGAAGGCGACCGCGTTGACGGCCCAGAATTTGTACTTGAGGGAAATATCGCGGATCCAGGCGGCCATAAATCTCTTCTTGTCGGTCGAATAGTGGCAAGGCGCCATTATTGTCGTGAAAAGGATGAAGGTGGCCATTGATGGGAATCAAGCCACCTTCCGCTCCCGACTTATCGGCTGACGAAGGGCTATCTTGAGAGCCGGTTCAAATTTCCGGCAGGTCAAAGAAGCGGCGCGCGCAGGTTGTGGTGTGGGCTGCGAGCTGTTCTGCGCTCTCGCCCCGGTGCTCGGCCACGCAGGTCAGCACTTCGGGCAGGTAGGCCGGCTGGTTGCGGCCATTCTTGGGCTTCGGCCGCAGGGTGCGTGGCAATAGATAAGGTGCGTCGCTTTCCAGCATCAGTCGGCCTTCGGGAATTTCCCGCACCAGTTCCTGCAGGTGGGTGCCGCGGCGTTCGTCGCAGATCCAGCCGGTGATGCCGATGTGCAGATCGAGGTCGAGGTACGAATAAAGTGTGCGGCGCTCGCCGGTGAAGCAATGCACCACGGCGGCCGGCAGCCTGTCGCGGAAGTCCTTGAGGATCGCCAGCAGGCGCTCGCCGGCATCGCGCTCGTGGATGAACACTGGCAACTGCAGTTCCACGGCGAGGGCCAGTTGTTCTTCGAAAGCCTTCTCTTGCTGCGGGCGCGGCGAAAAGTCGCGGTTGAAGTCCAGGCCGCACTCGCCGACCGCCTTGACCCGATCCTCTGCCAGCAGGCTTCGAAGGGCCTTGGCGCTGCTGCTGTCCCAGTGGCTGGCTTCGTGCGGATGGACGCCGGCGGTGCAGTAAAGACGCTGTTCTTCGTCCAGCTGCCGGCACAGCTCCAGGGCCTGTTCGCTGTCGTCCAGGCTGGTTCCGGTCAGGACCATTTGCACGACGCCGGCCTCGATTGCGCGAGCGAGGACCGCTTCACGTTCCGGGACGAAGCTCGGATGGGTGAGGTTGACGCCGATGTCGATCAGTTGCATTTTTGTTCCCTTTGTTCGGAAGCGGAGCATAGCAAAAGCCGCTTTTTAGACGAAAATCCTTACAAAACAGCAGGCTGAGGAATATTCCGAAGGTTTATCGGAAGTTTCGGGTTGGTATTGATCACCTCCTGTGAGAGTCTTGCGCGCCCTTGGCGGCCGGGAACTACCGGTCGAAACCGCACTCTAATCGGCCCACCGCCGAGTGCGAGCCCCCGGAGAGCTGGATGACCCGACTGTTGCTGCTACTGCTGTGCCTCGTGGCCCTGACGCCACTGCCGGCGGCCGCGCGCCTGACGGCCCAGCCGGAAAACTGGGAGCAGGAAAGCAGCGACGCCCGCGACCTGGCCACCATCCGTTCCGGCGGCACGCTCCGGGTTCTGGTCAACCAGAGCCGCAACAGCTCCGGCGAAATCAAGGGCGAACCCATTGGCGTCGAATACCGCCGCCTGCGCGCCTTCGAGCAGTACCTCAACGACAGCGCTCCAGGGCGCAAGCCGCTCACCATCAAATTCATTCCCAAGGCCAAGGATCAATTGCTCGGTGCGCTGCAGCGCGGCGAAGGCGATCTGGTCGCGCCGGGGGAAGTCCTGCTGGCTCGTGACGGCCAGAATGTCAGCCCCAGTCTTCCCTGGAAGGCTGACGTACCGCTGGTGCTGGTGACCAAACAGGGCAATCGCAAGTTCGTGCGCCTCGAACAGCTTGCCGGTCGTACCATCACCCTGCCGGCTGGCAGCGCCGCTGGCGAGGCCGTACGCAAGGTCAACGAACGCCTGGCGCAGAAGCGAATGGCGCCGCTGGTACTGGAGTGGACCGACTCGTCCCTTGCCGTGGAAGACGTGTTGGAGATGGTCCAGGCCGGCATCTTCAATTACACCGTGGTCGAGCAGCCCATTGCCGAGCGCTGGAGCAAGGTCTTCACCAAACTGCGCGTCGACCGCCATCTGGTGTTGGACAACAGTGAACCAATGGCCTGGTACGTGCGCCGCGATGCGCCGATGCTGCGTGCCAGCGTCAACCGCTTCCTCAAGGACTATCGAGCGCCGGCGGACCAGGATGCGGCCTTCCAGCGCCTCTATCGGCGCGCCTACCAGGTGCGCAATCCACTGCAGGTGCCTGATCGCAAGCGCCTCGAAGCCGTGCGCCCGACCCTGCAGCGTTACGCGGAACAGAGCAAAGTCGATTGGCTGGCACTGGCCGCGGTGGGCTTCAAGGAATCCAATCTCAATGCCAGCGCGCGCGGCGCTGGCGGCGCCACCGGGCTGATGCAGATCACCCCGGCAGCGGCCCGCGCTGTAGGCGTGGATACCGTGCACCAGAAGGAGAACAACGTGCAGGCGGCCAGCCGCTACATGGCAATGCTGCGCAAGCGCTTCTTCTCCAGTCCGCGCATCAATGAGCGCGACCGCATGGCCTTTGTTCTGGCTGCCTACAACGCCGGTCCCGAGCGGGTGCAAAGCCTGCGAGCGGAGGCCAAACGGCAGGGCCTCAATCCCAACCAGTGGTTCTTCCAGGTCGAGCGCCGTCGCGGCCGAGCAGCTGGGCATGGGCGTGGTGAACTACGTCAGTAGCGTCAACAAGTACTATCTTGCATATCAGCGGGAACGTGATGGCCTCGAGCCACGTGAAAGCGTGGCGGCAATCAAGAAGTAATCGGTTTATTCGATAGTTATTAGCGCCAATTTGCGCTTTTGATATCGGAAAAACTGGATATATTGGTCGCCAAGCAACCACGGTTGTCACCAACTTCCTACGCAACCCTTCGCTCCCACTAGAGCTCGCATAAGGACGCACCATGAACTCGCTGATCAAATCCATCCTGACCACCAACGCTGGCGCCGGCATTGCTGTACTGCGTATCACCACCGGCCTGACCTTCATGGCACACGGCTCGCAGAAGCTCTTCGGTGCCTTCGGCGGCCCGGGTCTGCAAGGCATGGCGGGCTGGCTGGAATCCCTCGGCGTGACCCCGGGCTACCTGATGGCGACCCTCGCCGGCAGCGCCGAATTCTTTGGCGGCCTCGCCCTGGTCCTCGGCCTGCTGGTGCGCCTGGCGAGCATCCCGCTGATCGTCGCCATGCTGGTCGCCGTGTTCAGCGTGCACCTGGCCAATGGCTTCTTCATCACCGAGAACGGCTTCGAGTACGCCTTCACCCTGATCATGATCAGCGTTGCATTGCTGATCAGCGGCGCCGGGCCGTTCTCCCTGGACCGCAAGCTGTCCAGCTGATCGCCGACGCGGTAACGAAGGCGGACACCTTGGGTGTCCGCCCTTTTTGTTTGCCTTTCCGGGGCAGTGGAAGGCGAATCAGTGGAACAGGTACTGCACGCCGCCATTGATCAGGCCACCACCCACCAGCAGGAAGACGAACAGCCCGGCGCCCAGCAGCAGTGGCTTGGGGCCTTCCTTGCGCAGGTCGCCCAGGCGAGTGGCCAGGCCGAGGGCGGCCATCGCCATGCCCAGCATCACGTCGTCCAGTTGCTGCAGCGGTGCCAGCCAGCTTTCTGGTACCCAGCCCAGCGAGCGCAGGCCGGTCACCAGCAGGAAGAACACGGCGAAACCCGGAATGTGAAGCTTGCGGCGCGCGCCCGGTTCGGCAGCGTCGGCGCAACCGACACGGCCGAGGATCAGCAGGGCGGGAGCCAGCAGCAGGACGCGCAGCATCTTGCTGATCAGCGCGGCATCGGCGGCGGCCGGGTCCATGGCGCGGCCGGCGGCGACCACCTGGGCGACTTCGTGGATGGTCGAGCCGGTGAATACGCCGAAGGCCTGCTCACTACCAAACAGGTTGGGCAGCGCGGCGTAGATCAATGGGTGCAGCAGCATCGCCAGGGTGCCGAACAGCACCACAGTCGCTACCGCAACGGCAGTGTGCTCGGCACGAGCCTTGAGCACCGGGCTGCTTGCCATTACCGCCGCGGCACCGCAGATGGCGCTGCCGGCGCCGATCAGCAGGGCGCTTTCGCGCGGCAGCTTGAGCCAGCGTTCGCCGATCCACCAGGCGACGGTCAGGGTGCTGGCGACCATCAGCACGTCGATGATCAGCGCGGCCGGGCCGAGGGCGGCGATGTCCTGGAAGGTCAGGCGCAGGCCGTAGAGCACCACGCCCAGGCGCAGCAGTTGCTGGCGCGACAGGTCGATGCCAGGGCGGATGCTGCCGAAGCGGGCCAGGCCGAGGTTGCCGGCCAGCAGGCCAATGAGGATGGCCAGGGTCAGGCTGCCGAGCCCCAGGTGCTGCAACGCGGGTATTTCCATGAGCTGGCGGGAGCCGAAGGCGATGGCCAGGCAGAGCAGGGCGCCGGGGAAGAAGTAGGGCAGGCGGCGAAGGGCGTTCATTGCAGGCTCCTTGTGTAAGGTGAAGCCATGGTGCCGCCGACCCGCTTAGTGTAAAAACGGATTGTTCTTATTGGGTTGACCGGTTTTATCGATATGGGACCACGCATCACCCTTCGCCAACTGGCGACCTTCACGGCCATCGCCGAACTGGGCAACGTGACCCAGGCGGCGGCGCGTATCGCGCTATCGCAGTCCGCCGCCAGCCAGGCGCTGCAGGAGCTGGAGCGTACTCTCGGGACACGTCTGTTCGACCGCAGCGGCAAGCGCCTGGCGCTGAACGACAACGGCCGTGCCTTCTACCCAAAGGCCAGCGCATTGCTGGCGCAGAGCGCAGAGCTGGAGAGCCTGTTCGAGTCGGCGCCGGTGCAGTTGAGCCTGGGTGCCAGTCGCAGCATCGGCGGCTACCTGCTGCCGCAGGTAATGGCGGGCTTTCTCGGTGAGCTGCCCGAAAGCCGCCTGGAGTTGCAGGTCGCCAACAGTGGCGGGGTGATCGAGGCGCTGGCCGAATTCAGGTTGGACGTCGCCTTCATCGAGGCGCCGATCCAGCATCCGCAGATCCAGCTCACGCCCTGGATGGCGGACGAGCTGTTGCTGGTGGTGGCGCCGGATCATCCCCTGGCGCTGGCCGAGCGCATCAGCCTTAAGGATCTGGCGGCGGCGCGTTGGGTGCTGCGTGAGGCGGGCTCCGGCACCCGAGTGACGTTCGAGCAGCAGGTATTGCCGCGCCTGGGCAGCGTCAACGCGCCATTGGAGGTGAGCAACGCCGAGGCGATCAAGCATCTGGTGGGCAGCGGTTTCGGCATCGGCTGCCTGTCGCAGCGAGTAGTGCAGGCGGAGCTGGAGCGCGGCGAGCTGGTGCATCTGAACAACCCGCTGGGGCCGCTGCGGCGCACCTTCTTCCGCGCGCTGCATATCGACAAGTACCCCACGTCGGGGCTGCGCCGCTTCCTCGATTACGCCCAGGACTGGGCGGCGCGCTCAGACACTGTCTAACGGCCATTCGCCGATGGCGCGGTAGCGCACGCCGGTAGGGCTGTTCTCCGAGCTGAACAGTGTCACGGCTTGGGCAGGCAGCACAAAGGCAGCAGTGGCGGCTGGCGTGTGGTGAGCGTGGCGAGCGAGGGTGATGTGGGGATGGAACGGGCGATGCTCGATCTCGAATCCACCCGCATGCAGCTCCTCGCGCAAGGCGTGCACCAGTTCGTGCAGTGCGGCCGGCACGCTGCTGGGCGCCAGGTGAAGGATGCCATTGTTCCACCGCGCGACATGGTCCAGCTCCAGGTTGAAGCCCTGGCGCGGCAGGCGTTCGCCGATGGCGCGCAATTCCGCCTTGCGGCCGCGCGGTACGGAGCCGAGAAAGGCCAGGGTCAGGTGCATGTTGGTCTGGGCTACGGGCTGGCCGTCGTGGTGCAGGCTCTCGCGCCAGGAGCAGATGCGCATCGCCAGTTCCGACGGGCAGGGCAGGGCGAAGAACAGCCGCATGGGGGGTGTGGTCATCGACTGAAGTCTCCTTGACAGCTTTGCCGGGGGCTTCTCTAGGATGCCGCACAGCGCCGATTTAAGTAGCAACTTGCGGGGCGCGGATGCAGCGATGGCTGACATCGAAATACCGCTAAAGCGCTGGTTCGGTGTGCCTCTCGCCGCGTCCAGCAGGACCCCTGAGGCGGAGACGCGACACCATGACCTGTCCCAACCCGCATGTGCGCCTGGCCCCGATCACCACCGGCCTGGTGCGTCGCAATCCCAAGATTCTCCTGGGCGGCAATCACCAGCCCACCCTCGTCCGTTACCTCGATGGCTGGCCCAAGCGCTGGAACGGCTCGCGTACCTTCCTGATCCAGTTTGCCGCAACCTTCGCCGATCTCGCGCGCTTCCCGTCCGACAGTTTCGACTTCGCCGTGGTGCAGTCGCCCGTTGCCGAGCAACTGGAAGCCGCCATTCACGAGCTCACCCGCGTCGCCCGGCAGGGCCTGATTACTCGGCGTCCTTCGGCGCTCTGAACTCCCTGTCAATGGCGTGACCCGGGCGCCGAACCGGTAGGAGCGCCCCGTGGGCGCGATCGCGGGCATGGCCTGCTTCTACAGGGAGCGCAATGACCGGCCCGCGAGGATCAGGGATACTCGATTTCCACCACGAACCAGAGCTTCTCGCCGGACGGGCTGCGCACCATCACCTCGGCGTCCAGCTCCTTGCCCACCAGCGCGCGGGCCAGGGGCGAGTCGATGCTGATGTGGTTGTTGCGCAGGTCCAGCTCATCCGGGCCGACGATGCGGTAGCGAGCCTGTTCGCCGTCCTCGTCTTCCAGCGTGACCCAGGCGCCGAAGTAGACCTTGTTCGGATCGGCCGGGCGCTCGCTGACTACCTTGCAGTTCTCCAGGCGTTTGCGCAGGAAGCGCACACGGCTGTCGATTTCTCTCAGCATCTTCTTGCCGTAGGTGTATTCGGCGTTCTCCGAGCGGTCGCCTTGCGCGGCGGCCTCGCTGACCGACTGGGTCACCTGGGGTCGGCGCACGTTCCACAGCTCATGCAGTTCGGCGCGCAGGCGCGCTTCGCCTTCGGGCGTGATCAGCGGGGTACCGGCGGGGCGGGGTGGACGATAGCGGCTCATGGCATCCAGTGCGGCGAAAGTGATCGGGGCAGCGTACCCGATCAGCTCTCGCGCAGCAGGCGCAACGGGCTCACGTTGAGTGCGCGGCGCGTGCCGAGCAGCCCCGCGCCGCCCACCAGGATCGCGCCCAGCGCAGGCAGTGCCAGCAGCCAGGGATGCGGACTCCACGGCAGGTCGGAACACCAGCCGGTAGAGCAGGTAGCTGATCAGCTCGCAGCCCAGCGCTGCGAGCAGGCCGCTGACCGCGCCGAGCAGGGCGAACTCGCTGCGTCGTGTGCGCATCAGCAGGCCGCGCTCGGCGCCCAGTGCCCGCAGCAGTGCGCCTTGGCGCAGGCGCTCGTCGAGGGTCGCTTGCAGGCCGGCGAACAACACCACGAAGCCGGCGGCGAGGACGAACACCAGCACGTATTCCACCGCCAGAGTCACCTGATCGAGGATGCTGCGCAGCTGCGCGAGCAGCGCGTCCACTGGCAGCAGGGTGACGGTGGGGTAGGCGCGCGCGAGTTCTATCAGCTGGCGTTCCTGGCTGACCGGCAGGTAGAAGCTGGTCAGGTAGGTCACCGGAAGATCGGTCAGGGTGCCGGGCTCGAAGACCATGAAGAAGTTGGGCTGGAAGTTATCCCACTTCACCGAACGCAGGCTGCGGACCTGCGCTTCGCGGGTCTGCCCGGCGACGGTGAAGCTCAGGTGGTCGCCGACCTTCAGGCCGAGATTACCGGCAAGCTTCTCTTCCACCGAGACGCCCGGCAGCTCGTTCTTCTCGTCGCCCTGCCACCAATCCCCGGCGACTATCTGGTTGCCCGAAGGCAGGCGTGCGGACCAGGTCAGGCCGAGGTCGCGGTGCAGGGCGCGCTCGCTGCGAACGTCCTCGTTCAGCGTCTGGACGGGCTTGCCGTTCACTGCCACGAGCCGGCCGGGCACCATCGGATAGAGGTCTTCGGCATTGAGCGACAGCGCCTTCACCCGCTGCTCGAAGCCGTCTTTCTCGGCCGGCAGAATGTTCAGCGCGAAGTGGTTCGGAGCGTTGGGCGGCAACTGGGAATGCCAGGTGTCCAGCAACTCTCCGCGCAACAGGGCGATCAATGCCATGGCCAGCAGGATCAGGCCGAAGGCGAGGCTCTGCCCGGCAGCGGCCAGCGGATAGCGCAGCAATTGGCCCAGGCCCAGGCGCCATGGCAGGCTGGCGCCTTGCAGTGCACTGCGCAGGCCGCGCAGGGCGAGCAGCAGGATGAAGCCGAGGATCACCGCGGCAATGGCGCCGCCGCCGAGCAGGGCGAGAGTCAGTTTCAGGTCGAGACTGAGCCGCCACATGATCAGTCCGAGGGCGAGCAGGGCGCAGCCGTAAGCGGCCCAGGTACGCATCGGTACCGGCAGCAGGTCGCTGCGCAGCACTCGCAGCGGCGGTACGCGGCCGAGGGCGGCGAGTGGTGGCAGGGCGAAACCCGCCAGCGCGACCAGACCGGTCGCCATGCCGGCCAGTGCGGGGAGAATGCCGGCATCGGGGATTTCCGGCGGCAGCAGGTTGCCCAGCAGGTGCATCAGGCCGAGCTGCGCGAGCCAGCCGAGGAAGGCGCCGCAGACACTGGCCGCCAGCCCCAGCGTGAGCAGCTGGCTGCCATACAGTAGCAGGGCTTCGCGGCGCGACAGACCCAGGCAGCGCAGCAGCGCGCTGGCGTCGAAGCGGCGGGTGGCGAAGCGGTTGGCCGAGAGCGCCACGGCTACGCCGGCGAGCAGTACGGCAGCGAGGCTGGCGAGGTTCAGGTAGCGTTCGGCGCGGCCCAGGGCATCGCCGATCTGGCGGTTGCCATGGTGGGCGTCCTGCAGTTCCTGGTTGGCGGCCAGATTGCCCTGGGTAGCTTGCCGGTAAGTTTGCAGCGCGTCGTGCGCACCGCCCCATAGGTCGCGATAGCGTACCCGGCTGCCGGGCTGCACCACGCCGGTGGCGTCCAGGTCGTGCAGGCTCATCATCACGCGCGGCGTGAGGCTGTAGAAGTCGCCGGCGCGGTCCGGTTCGTAGGTCAGTACGCGAGCGATGCGCAGGGATTTGCGGCCGATGTCGACGCTGTCTCCGATCTTCAGTTCGAGGCTGGCCAGCAGACGCGACTCGGCCCAGATTTCGCCCGGCGCCGGGCGGCCGCCCTCGACTTCCGGCTGCAAGAGCGCCGGTGCGCTCTTCAGTTCGCCACGCAGCGGATAGCTGTCGCCGACCGCCTTTACGCTGCTCAGCTGAATGCCGTTGTCGGTGGCTACCACGCTGGAGAACTCAACGCTCTGCGCATGCTGCAGGCCGAGTTTGAGGCCTCGGTCGATCTGCTCCTGCTGCGCCGGCTGAGTGCCGGTGAGTACCAGGTCCGCCCCGAGGAATTCGGCGGCGCGGACCAGCATGGCGCCGTTCAGACGCGCGCTGAAGTAGCCGATCGCGGAGCTCGCTGCCACCGCTACCAGCAGGGCGAAGAACAGCACGCGCAGTTCGCCGCTGCGGCCCTCGCGCCACAGCTGGCGCAGGGACAGGCGGAACAGGTTCGGCAACGACAGTGGCTTCATCGGCTCGGGTCCATCAGGGTTCGACGTGGTCGATCAGGTGGCCGCTTTCCAGTCGGATGTGGCGCTGGCAGCGGTGGGCGAGGCGCTCGTCGTGGGTCACCAGGACCAGAGTGGTGCTGCGCTCGCGGTTCAGCTCGAAGAGCAGGTCGCTGATGCGCTCGCCGGTGTGCGTGTCGAGGTTGCCGGTGGGCTCGTCAGCGAACAGTACGTCCGGTTCGGCCGCGAAGGCGCGGGCGATGGCGACCCGCTGCTGCTCGCCGCCGGAGAGCTGGCGTGGGTAGTGGGTCAGGCGCTGGCCGAGGCCGACGCGCTCCAGCAGCTCGCGGGCGCGCTGTTCGGCGTCCTTCCGGCCATCCAGCTCAAGCGGCAGCATGACGTTCTCCAGTGCATTGAGGCTGTCGAGCAGCTGGAAGGACTGGAAGACGAAGCCGACGTGGGCCGCGCGCACCCGCGCACGCTGGTCTTCATCGAGGCTGCCGAGGGTGTGGCCGAGCAGGACGATCTCGCCGCCGCTCGGCAGGTCGAGCCCGGCGAGCAGGCCCAGGAGGGTGGACTTTCCCGAGCCGGAGCTGCCGACGATGGCGAGGCTGTCACCGCGGGCGAGGTCAAGGGAGAGATCGTGGAGGATGGTCAGCTTGCCTTCCGCGCTGGAAACAACCTTGCTAAGGTTCCGCGCGGTGAGAATGCGTTCGCTCATGGAGAATCCGATGCGTGCATGGCTAATGGGCGGCTGCCTGGCGTTGCTTCTGATCACGCAGCAGGCCGCGGCGCAGACGCTGTTGGTCGTCGGCGATAGTATCAGCGCCGGTTTGGGGCTGGATACCAGCCTGGGGTGGGTCAACCTGCTGGACAAGCGTCTGAAGGAGCAGGGTTTCGACTACAAGGTGGTGAATGCGTCGATCTCTGGCGACACCACGGCGGGAGGCCTCGCGCGGCTGCCGGCGCTGCTTTCGGAGCAGAAGCCGAAGCTGGTGGTGATTGAGTTGGGCGGTAACGATGGCCTGCGCGGAATGGCGCCGGCGCAATTGCAACAGAATCTTAGCGGCATGGTTCAGCAGTCGCAGAAGTCAGGTGCTCGGGTGATTCTGCTCGGCATGCGTCTGCCGCCCAACTACGGGCAGCGCTATACCGACGCTTTCGCCAAGGTCTTCGACAGTGTGGCGAGCGAGCAGAAGATTGCGCTGGTGCCGTTTTTCCTTGAAGGGGTAGGGGGCGTGCAGGGCATGATGCAGGCCGACGGCATTCATCCGGCAGTAGAGGCGCAGCCTAAACTGCTCGACAACGTGTGGCCGACGCTCAAGCCTCTGCTGTGATGAAGGGCAGGACGGATAAACCACCGAATCGAGGCTTCCCCGCGCCCGGCCTTTCGGCTATGTTTGCGCACCCTTCTGGAACCCCCTATGTCGCGCCCCGCCTGGACCCTCTTCGCCTACCAGCTGATCGAACCCGATGAGCAGCTGGACCTGTTCGCCTGCCGCGAGGTCCGGGTGCATCTGGTCGCGCGCCAACTGGAGCTGGGAACCCCGGCCGACCGCACGCTGTGCGGTAGCTTGCTGCCCGCGCAGCCGATGTGGCGCGGGGCCGAGAAGCCGCTGTTGCGCGATCGGCGCATCTGTGCGGCCTGCCTGAAACAACTCGAAGAGGAAAAGCGCGGCGCGCGCAGTACCTGGCTCGTCTGATATCTCCCGTTGACGGGGCTTGCGGTGGTAAACTGGTCACCCTTTGCTCATTGCCCACGTCAAGGATCCTCGGATGTTGTCGCGCGTCATTGCCGCCTGCTCGCTGTCCCTCGCCGCGCTGCTCTCGGCCGGCCCCGTTTCCGCCATTGAATTGCCGCTGCCGGCACCGGGCGACGATATCGTCGGCCAGGTCCAGGTAATCAAGGCCAAGTACGAAGACACCTTCGCCGACCTTGGCGAGAAATATGGCCTCGGCTACTCCGAGATGATCGCCGCCAACCCGGGCGTCGATGCCTGGCTGCCGGGCGTGGGTACCGAGGTCATCATTCCGACCCGTTTCGTCCTGCCGGCCGGTCCGCGCGAGGGCGTGGTGATCAACCTCGCCGAGTACCGCCTGTACTATTTCCCCAAGGACAAGAACGTCGTCTACACCTATGCCCTGGGCATCGGTCGTGAGGGCTGGGGTTCGCCGGTGGGCAGCACCAGCGTGATCGCCAAGACCAAGGACCCGGCCTGGTACCCGCCGGCGTCGATCCGCGCCGAGCACGCCGCCGACGGCGACCCGCTGCCGACCGTGGTGCCGCCGGGTCCGGACAACCCGCTGGGTCCGTACAAGATGAGCCTGGGCTTCCACGGCTACCTGATCCACGGTTCGAACAAGAAGTTCGGCATCGGCACACGTACCAGCCACGGCTGCTTCCGTATGTACAACTGGGACGTGACCCAGCTGTTCTCGATGATTCCGGTGGGCACCAAGGTGCGCATCATCAACGAGCCGTACAAGTTCGGTCGCAGCGAAGGCAAGATCTACCTCGAAGCCCATGCACCCATCGACGACAACGGTGATCCGTCCGTGGTCGACAAGCACACTGCGGTGATCAACGCCCTGCTCAAGCGCGAAGATATCGCCAGCCAGATGCAGATGGACTGGAACGTCGTGCGTGAAGTGGTAGCCGCCGAAGACGGCCTGCCGGTCGCCATCGCCCAGCCGCAGCAAGTGCAGCAGGGTGGCTCGGTTGCCGCCACTGTTGACCAGGAAGCCATGCCGCTGCAGTAACTCGCAGCGCGCACCAGAAAGCCCGCCGACCGTTACCGGTCGAGCGGGCTTTTTGTTGCCTGCCCGCTTTGTTGTCAGGACAAAACTGCGGGCATAAAAAAACCGACCCCGAAGGGTCGGTTTTTTCGAACAGATCCGAAGATCTATTACTTGCGGCTGGCTTTGTCCAGCATACGCAGGGCGCGCTCGTTAGCCTCGTCAGCGGTCTGCTGGGCTTTCTGAGCAGCGGCCAGAGCTTCGTCAGCCTTGCGATAGGCTTCATCGGCACGGGCTTGAGCGCGAGCAGCGGCGTCTTCAGTAGCGGTCAGACGTGCTTCGGTTTCTTTCGAGTGGCTGCTGCAACCGGTGGCCAGAACAGCAGCCAGAGCCAGAGCAGAGAATTTCAGAACGTTGTTCATCGTGTTCCCCTTAAGGTGGACATTTCCATTAAAAGCAATCTCCCATGACTAGGGAAATTAGCCGGACTACATAGTACCCATTACTTGTAGTAAGTAAACTGACCAAGCGCAAGTACGGCACTTTTTTTTCATGTTGCGGGTGCTGTTAGCAGTTGTCCGAGGCCGATTTGGGCAAGAAACTGTCCAATCTGGCAAAGGAGTGTTGCCAACAGGTGTCAGGCGGGGTCTGAGGCGGGTTTCCGGCCTGCGGAACCAAGCTGTCAGATGACTGTCGACAATGGTCGAACAACTGTTTAATCGCCGTTGTGCATTTGTCCAACTGACAACTTGCAACTAGGCCGCAACAGGTGAAGAAAGTGTGAAGGGAAAAACGAAAAAGCCCAGCTAATTGCTTAGCCGGGCTTTTTCATGAATCTGGCGGTGAGGGAGGGATTCGAACCCTCGATACGATTTCTCGTATACACACTTTCCAGGCGTGCTCCTTCAACCGCTCGGACACCTCACCAGATTTCTCGACAGCGCTGTGTCTGTCGAGGCGCGCACTTTACTCAAAGGTTTGCTCCTTGGCAAATCTTTTTTGAAAATTTTTTCCAAGGGATTCATCGGCTTAAGGAGCATGGCCGGGATCGCGGGTACACTGGCGCTCTCTGATACGTGGAAAAGCGCATGGCCAGCTGGGACATCTTCTGCAGCGTAGTCGACAACTATGGCGATATCGGTGTCACCTGGCGCCTGGCCCGGCAACTGGCCGGCGAGCATCGGCAGCAGGTGCGGCTGTGGGTCGACGACCTGGCTGCCTTCGTACGCATCTGTCCGGCGGCCGACGGCGCGGCCGCCGTGCAGCAGCAATCGGGAGTGGAAGTTCACCTGTGGCCGAAGCCCTGGCAGGGGGCGACCGCGGCGGATGTGGTGGTCGAGGCCTTTGCCTGCGAAATGCCGGCTGCCTATATAGAAGCGATGCGCGATCGGCAGACGCCCTCCCTGTGGCTGAACCTGGAATACCTCAGCGCCGAGTCCTGGGTGGAGTCCTGCCATGGATTGCCGTCGATGCAGGCCAGCGGCCTGCAGAAGTACTTCTATTTCCCCGGCTTCACTGCTGCCACCGGCGGGCTGTTGCGAGAGGGTGATCTGATCGCCCGGCGCGATGCCTTCCAGGCTGATCCGTCCGCCAGCCTCAGCTTCCTGGAAAGTCTTGGCGTGCGGCCGCAGGCTCACGAGCGGCGCATTTCCCTGTTCGCCTATGAGAATGCCACGCTGGGTGGCTGGCTGGATGCACTGGCCACGGCTGCCACCGCAACCCTGTTGCTGGTCCCCGAGGGCAGGGTGCTTGCCGATGTCGAGCGTTGGGCGGGGCAGGTGCTGGGAGTGGGAGAGCAGTACCAGAGGGATGCCCTGCGCGTGCAGGTGCTGCCATTCGTGCGCCAGGAGGACTACGACCCGCTGCTGTGGAGTTGTGATCTCAATGCAGTGCGCGGCGAGGATTCGTTCGTGCGGGCGCAATGGGCGGGGCGGCCATTCGTCTGGCACATCTACCAGCAGGACGAGGATGTCCACCTGGAGAAGCTGGAAGCCTTCCTGGCGCTGTTCGGTGAGGGAATGAATGTGACACTGCGCTCGGACCTGACGGCTTTCTGGATGGCCTGGAACGGTCAGGGTGATTCGGGCGAAGCCTGGCGAAAGCTGGAAAGTCGGTTGCCGGAGTGGGCCGCGTGGATTGGCAATTGGCAAAGGCGCCTGAGCGAACAAACCGATCTTGCGACGGGGCTGGTGCGTTTTTATACAAATTGGCTATGATATGGCCCCTGATTTTTGTCTCCAATCCAATCGGATAATCGTATGAAAACCGCACAAGAGTTCCGCGCTGGCCAGGTTGCCAACATCAACGGCACCCCCTGGGTCATCCAGAAGGCCGAGTTCAACAAGTCCGGCCGTAACTCCGCGGTCGTCAAGATGAAGCTGAAGAACCTGCTGACCGGTGCCGGCACCGAGACCGTGTTCAAGGCTGACGACAAGCTGGAGCCGATCATTCTCGATCGCAAGGAAGTGACCTACTCCTACTTCGCGGACCCGCTGTATGTCTTCATGGACACCGAGTTCAACCAGTACGAGATCGAGAAAGGCGATCTGGAAGGCGTGCTGACCTTCATCGAAGACGGCATGACCGACGTTTGCGAAGCAGTCTTCTACAACGAGAAAGTCATCTCCGTTGAACTGCCGACCACCATCGTTCGCGAAATCGTCTACACCGAGCCGTCCGTACGTGGCGATACCTCCGGCAAAGTGATGAAGACCGCTCGCCTGAAGAACGGTGCTGAAGTCCAGGTTTCCGCCTTCTGCGAAATCGGTGACTCGATCGAAATCGATACCCGCACTGGCGAGTACAAGTCCCGCGTCAAGGCCTGAGCCTGATTCGAGATGCAAAAAAGCCCGGCTGATGCCGGGCTTTTTCGTTTCTGTCGTTCCGGTTTGTCGGCGCAGGAATCAGACGCTGACGTTCAGGCGTACGTCGATGTTGCCGCGGGTGGCGTTGGAGTAGGGGCAGACCTGGTGAGCCTTGGCGACCAGTTCTTCGGCCTCGGCCTGGTCCAGGCCCGGCAGGTTGATGTTCAGTTCCACTTCCAGGCCGAAACCGCCGGGGATCTGCCCGATGCCGACCTTGCCGGTGATCGAGGCGTCCGCCGGAATCTGCTTCTTGCTCTGGCTGGCGACGAACTTGATGGCGCCGATGAAGCAGGCAGAGTAACCGGCGGCGAACAGTTGTTCCGGGTTGGTGGCTTCGCCGCCCGCGCCGCCCAGCTCACGCGGGGTGGTCAGTTTCACGTCGAGGATACCGTCGGAGGAAACGGCGCGGCCATCACGGCCTCCGGTGGCGGTAGCGGTGGCGGTGTAGAGGGCTTTGATGGTTTGCATGATGTGTCTCCGATTCGTGGCTCAGGGTTATCAGGCTGGGAATGTCTTGCTGCTTAATATCTTGTGCGCTAAGCAGTTCGTGGGATGAAAGTTAGTTCTATTTAATTTAGTGCGCAAGATAATCTTTGGAAGATTTCCGACTAACAAACCTGCCGAACCGGCATAAGCCCCTGTTTACGGGGCTTGCAGATGTCCGCGCAGGTCCACGAGCTCCTCCTGAAGGTGCTTCAGACTGTCCAACGTTAGACCGCTGCTGGCCAGAATGCAGGCCGGAATGCTCTCCGCCTGTCGGCGCAGCTCACGGCCCTTGTCGGTCAGGCGCAGTTGCACCACGCGCTCGTCGGCCTGGCTGCGGGTGCGGGTGATCAGTCCCTCGGCCTCCAGGCGCTTGAGCAGGGGCGTTAGGGAGCCGGGGTCGGTGAGCATGCGCGAGCTGATTTCTCCCACGGTGATGCCGTCTTCCTCCCACAGCACCAGCATGGCGATGTACTGCGGGTAGGTGACCCAGCTCCTGCAGCAGCGGCTTGTAGACCTTGGTCATCTGCAGGGAGGTGGAGTAGAGGGCGAAGCACAGCTGGTTATCCAGCTTGAGGGCTTCGCAGGTCGCGTCTGGCTTGGCCATGGCGTTCTCCATGAATGAGAGCAGCGAAGAGGTGATTGCGCATTAATTTAGCGCGATGGTTAATTCTTGAATAGCGCTTCCTCCAGTGCCGCGTCCAGGGCGGCGGAAAGCCGAAGCGCCCCAGCAGAAAGGCCAGCAGGCGCTCACTGCGCGGGTGAGTGCCGCGCTCCAGGCGCAATGCGTGGATGACGCCGGGTTCTGGATCGGGAAGGCCGCTCTCGCAGAACAGCGGCAACAGTTGGCCGCTGATCAGGTACTCGCTGCATAGCCACGTAGGCAGGTGGGCAAGGCCAATGCCTTGCAGCGCACCTTCCACCAGTGTTTCCGCATTGTTGGCGGTCATGCGCAGCCGGCGCGGCCTCAGGTGCTGCAGCTTGCCATCGATGAGGAAGCGCCAGGCCAGCGGTGGCGCGAGGCCTTCCCAGTCAAGGCCGATGTGATCCGGCAGCGCGAGGGGGGAGGCCGGCCTGCCTGCTGTTGCAGGTAGGCGGGACTCGCGCAGACGATTCGCCGGCATCGAGCGCCAGGCGCGTGGCGACCAGGCGGCTGTCGGGCAGGGTGCCGATGCGCAGGACCAGGTCGACCTGGCCGAGGTTTCTCCCCGCGGGTGTCGGTGAAGCTGTCGATCAGCCGCAGTTGCACGTCCAGGCCGGGGTTGGCGGTCAGAAAGTCCGCCAGTGCCGGTGCCAGGTGGCGTCGGCCAAAGGGCACGGGGGCGTCGATGCGGATCAGGCCTTCCGGGGCGGTGCTCAGGGATACCGCTTCCGCTCGTGCCTGGCGCAGTTCGATGACGATCCGCCGTGCCCGCTCGGCGAACGCCAGGCCCGCCGGCGTGGCGCGCACGTTGTGGGTGCTGCGCACCAGCAGGGTTGAACCCAATCCTTGCTCCAGCGCGTCCATGCGTCTTGCCACGGCGGAAGGGGTGAGCTGGCGAAGGCGGGCAGCGGCGGAGAAGCTGCCGTTGTCGAGCACGTCCAGGTAGAGATCGAGCTGGTCTTCGAGGCTGGAGGGGTTCATGGCGAATGGTGGCTTTGCGAAAAAGACAAAGCCATTGTGCTGCGCTTTGCGTTTCCCATCCAGCCAGTGTTTTCTAGCATGGACGCACTGTTGTGGAGGTGCGTCATGTGGGACCTGGTTGTGGATTTTCTGCTCGGTGTCGTCCTGGGCAGCCTGGGTGGGCTGTTCCGGGATTGGTGGCGGGCTGCTGGCGATTCCGGCGCTGGGCGTGCTGTTCGGGCTTGACCAGCAACTGGCGCAGGGGACCGCACTGGTGATGGTGGTGCCGAACGTGCTGCTGGCGATCTGGCGTTACCACCAGCGCAACCGCATCGACTTCGCCCAGGCTGGCGTGCTGGCGCTGACCGGTCTGGTCTGTGCATTCTTCGCCTCCAGCATTGCCGTGAATCTGGACGCTCGCAGCATGCGCACGGCCTTCGTGGTCTTCCTCGTGCTGCTGGCGCTTTATCTGCTCGTGCGTCTGTTCCAGAGCGTGCCCCAGGGCGGTAGTACGCCTCGCTACGGCCTGCCGTGGATGGGGGTTCTGGGGCTTGGGGCCGGGTCTCTGGGTGGGCTTTTCGGCGTGGGCGGTGGCGTCCTGGCGACGCCGGTGCTGACGTCCGTTTTCGGTCTGACCCAGGTGATCGCTCAGGGGCTTGCGCTGGCGTTGGCTGCGCCCAGCACGGGCGTGGCACTGGCGACTTACGCGGTGCACGGCCATGTGGACTGGCGCATGGGCGGCGCGCTGGCATTGGGTGGGCTGGTGAGCATTTCCTGGGGCGTGCGCCTGGCCCATGCGCTGCCGGAGCGCCAGTTGCGTATGGCCTTCAGTGCTTTCCTGATTGTCTGTGCGGTGCTGCTGGCGGTGCGTTGAGACCCCGCGTGTTGATAGTCAGGACTTGAAGCCTTCGACGATGTATTCCGCCAGCTTGTCGGTCACCGGTGTCATCTTCTTGTCCGCGCAGCAGCACGATGCTGGCGTTGGGCAGCACCGGCAGGCCTTCTTCCTCGCCGATGATGCGCAGGTTGCCGGTGAGCAGGCTGCGCAGCTGCGCGGTCACCGCCAGCCCGGCATTGGCCACGGCGAACAGCGCCGACAGACTCGGGCTGCTGTAGGCGATGCGGTAGTCCACCTCCATCGCCTCCAGGGCATTGCAGGCCCAGGCGCGGCAGAAGCAGGCGGTGTTGAACATCGCCAGCGGCAGCGGGCGCTGGTCTTGCGGGCAGAAGCTCTCGGCGGCCATCCAGACGAAATCCTCCTGGCGCAGCAACTGGCCGATCTCGGTACCCGGTTCGCGGGTGACGATGGACAGGTCGAGGTCGTTGCGCATCAGCAGTTGCGCGGACGAATCGCAATGCACCTCGACCTGCACCAGCGGGTAGGCCTCGGCGAAGCGCGAGAGGATGCTGGGCAGGAAGCGCATCACGTAGTCATCCGGTGTACCGATCTTCACCGAGCCGACCATGTGCGGCTGGCGGAAGGTGTTGAACACCTCACCCTGCAGCCGCAGGATGCGCCGCGCATACCCCAGCAGGATCTGCCCCTCCGGCGTCAGACGCACCTGGCGGCCGTCGCGCTCGAACAGGCTGCGCTCCAGCACGTCTTCTTCCAGGCGTTTCATCTGCATGCTCACCGCGGACTGCGTGCGGTTGACCATTTCGGCGGCGCGGGTGAAGCCGCCGTGGTCGGCGATGGCGACGAAGGTGCGCAGCAGTTCGCTGTCGATGCTGGGAAAGCTGCTCATTCATCAATCTCCGAGATGAGTCGCATAAGAATGATTCGTTGGATTGATCTTAGCGCGAGCGGGAAACTGCATCCAACCCCACTGGGAGGGAAGCAAGATGAAAGGTCAACTCGGTTTCGTAGAGGCGTCCTACCATGTCCACAAAATCGCCGGCGCACCGCTGTGGAAGCGCGCCGTACAACGTGTCCTGCACTGGCACGAACTGGCCCGCCAGCGCCGTGAACTGGCGACCATGAGCGATGAGGCGCTCAAGGACATCGGCCTGAGCCGCGCCGATATCCAGCAGGAGGTCGAGCGCCCGTTCTGGATGGACTATGTTCGTCGTTGAGCCGTTCCAGCCCTGAACTGGCCGGGCGGTACGGATCTTCGCCGTGCCGCCCGCGCTTCGATGTGCAACCCCGTGAAATGAAAGCCATGACAAGGATGCCGTGCCCATGAAAGGCCAGCCCACCCGTTATCACCTCGCCCAGGTCAACATCGCCAAGGCCCGCGCCCCGCTGGATCACCCCCTGATGAAGGGCTTCGTCGACCAGCTCGACCACATCAATGCCCTTGCCGAGCGCAGCCCCGGCTTTGTCTGGCGCTTGCAGACGGAGGAGGGCGATGCCACTGCCATCCGCGTCTTCGAAGACCCACTGATCATCGTCAACCTGTCCGTCTGGGAGTCCGTCGAGTCGCTCAAGGATTATGTCTATGCCGGCGAGCACCTGCAGGTGCTGCGCAGCAAGCGCGATTGGATGGAGCGTCTGCCGTCGCCGAGCCTCGCGCTCTGGTGGCTGCCCGAAGGTGAGCTGCCCGATGTGAAGATGGCCCGCGAACGACTGGAGCGCCTGCGGCTCGACGGCCCTTCGGCGGATGTCTTCACCTTTGCACGTCCCTTCCCGATGCCCGCGCGACTCGGCGAGCTGGCCTGATGCAGCCAGGCGTCGTGAATGGGGTTAGGCTCTAGGGCTCGCTCAGCCCCGGAGTCCATGATGCCGACCGTCGAATCCCTGTCCCTCAAGCAGGCCCGCCGCCTCGCCCTGGCCGCGCAGGGATTCACCCTGCGCAAGCCCGGCGGCGAGGTGCAACGTCGCCATGTGCGCAGCCTGCTGGAGCGCCTGGGCGTCCTGCAGATCGACTCGGTGAACGCGCTGGTGCGCTCGCACTACCTGCCTTTGTTCTCGCGGCTGGGCGACTCGCCGACGCTGTTGGAGGAGGCTGCCTGGAGCGGTGGGCGACATCGGCGGCTGTTCGAGTATTGGGGGCACGAGGCTTCGCTGCTGCCGCTGGAACTCTATCCGCTGATGCGCTGGCGCATGCGTCGGGCCGCCGAGGGGCGCGGCATCTACCAGCAGCTCGCGCGCTTCGGGCGCGAGCAGCAACCGGTGATCCAGCGGGTGCTCGATGCCGTACGCGAGCAGGGTGCGCTGGGTGCCGGCAGCTTGACCACTCGTGAAGAGCGCGCCGGCCCCTGGTGGGACTGGAGCGATGAAAAGCATGCGCTGGAGTGGCTGTTCGCCGCGGGCGAGGTGACCGTGGCCGGGCGGCGCGGTTTCGAGCGCCTGTACGATTTGCCGGAGCGTGTTCTGCCTGCCGATCTGTTGCGGCAACCCGAGCTGGACGAAGGTGCGGCGCAGCGCCAATTGCTGCTGCATTCGGCACAGGCGCTGGGCGTGGCCACTGAGAAGGACCTGCGCGATTACTTCCGCCTGGACCCCGCTGACAGCAAGGCACGCCTGGCCGAGCTGGTGGAGACAGGCGAGCTATTGCCGGTGCAGGTCCAGGGCTGGCAGACGCCGGCGTACTGCCTGGCGGACTCGGTTATTCCGCGCAAGGTGCGCGCCAGTGCCTTGCTCTCGCCGTTCGATTCGCTGGTCTGGGAGCGCGCCCGCACCGAGCGACTGTTCGACTTCCGCTACCGCCTGGAGATCTACACGCCGCAGCACAAACGCGTTTATGGCTACTACGTGCTGCCCTTCCTGTTCGACGAGCGCCTGGCTGCGCGGGTCGATCTGCGCTCCGATCGCGCCGCCGGAAAGCTGGTGGTGCATGCCGTCCACGAAGAGGCAAAGGAGCTGGGCGAAGAGGGGCATGCCGCATTGGCGCAGCAACTGGGCGAGATGGCGAGCTGGCTGGGTCTGGAGCGGGTGGCAGTGAATTGCCGGAGGCCGTCCGGCGAGCGGCTGCAAGGGTTGCTGGCGCAGGCCTGAAAAGAAACGGGCCTGCGAAGAGGCCCGTCCGGGGTCACTTGCCGCTGGCGATGCGCTGGCGGATGTGGTCCGCGCGCTGCTGCGAGCCGGGGTGCGAGTCGAACATGCTGCTCTCCTTGCCGCCGCTCAGCTTGGCCAGCTTGTCGAAGGCGGTAGCCAGGCCTTCCAGCGGGATGCCGCGCTTCTTCAGCAGGTCGAAGGAGTAGTCGTCGGCCGCCGACTCCTGGGACTGGGAGAACTGTGCATTGACCAGCGCTTCGCCGATCTCGCCCAGCTGCGACTGCGACAGCGCGGCCACGGTGCTGTTGCCGGCGGCAGAGGCGGCGGTGCGCGCGGCAGCCACGCCATAAGCGGCCTGGGTGGCTTTCTTGATGTGGCCCAGGGCGACGTGGCCGATCTCGTGGCCGAGCACGCCTTCCACTTCGTTGTCGTTCATCAGGTCCATGAGGCCGGAGTACACGCGCACGCAGCCGTTGGCCATGGCGAAGGCGTTGACGTCGTCGGTGAGGTAGACCTTGTAGTTGACCGCGGTGCCGGTAAGCGGATTGCCCAGGGCGGCGGCGATCTTGTCCAGGCGCTGGGAATAGGGGCTGGAGGCGGGCGCGATCTGTGCTTCGGCATCCTGCTTGGCGCAGGCTTCGTCGGCGACCTGCTTGATCTCGGCGTCGCTCAGGGTGGCGGCTTTCATCGCCATCATGCCCGACTGCATGAGGCTGTCGGTGTTGACGTTCTGGCAGCCGGAGAGGGCGACGCTGGCGCCTATCAGCAGGGCGAGCAGGGAGCGGTGCAGTTGCATCGGGTTCTTCCTTGGTTGACGGTTTCCATGACGCGGCGGCTGCCGCGCGGGGCGCCACTGTAGGTAGGCGCCCCGAGACCGTCAATTGCGGGAAGTGGTTTTAGGACTGCTCTGAGACCCGTGTCGGATTCAGCGGCGAACCTGTTTGAGGGTTTCCGCGATCAGGAAGGCCAGCTCCAGCGACTGGTCCGCGTTCAGGCGCGGGTCGCAGTGGGTGTGGTAGCGGTCGCTCAGGGCATCTTCGGTAATCGGCCGCGCGCCGCCGATGCACTCGGTGACGTTCTGCCCGGTCATCTCGATGTGGATGCCGCCGGCGTAGCTGCCCTCGGCCTGGTGCACCTCGAAGAACTGCCGGACTTCGGTGAGGATGCGTGCGAAGTCGCGGGTCTTGTAGCCGCTCGAAGCCTTGATGGTATTGCCGTGCATGGGGTCGGAGCTCCACAGCACCTGCTTGCCCTCGCGCTGCACGGTCTGGATCAGGCGCGGCAGGCCATCGCCGACCTTGTCCGCGCCCATGCGCACGATGAGATTGAGGCGGCCGGGATCGTTGTCCGGGTTGAGGAGGTCGATCAGGCGGATCAGCTCCTCGCTGTCCATGCTCGGACCGACCTTCACGCCGATCGGGTTGCCGACACCGCGCAGCATTTCAACGTGGGCGCCGTCGAGCTGGCGGGTGCGGTCGCCGATCCACAGCATGTGCGCCGAGCAGTCGTACCAGCCGCCGGTGAGGCTGTCGCGGCGGATGAAGGCTTCTTCGTAGTTGAGCAGCAGCGCTTCGTGGGCAGTGAAGAAGCTGGTTTCGCGCAGTTGTGGCGCGGTGTCCAGGCCGCAGGCGCGCATGAAGGCGAGGGTCTCGTCGATGCGGTCGGCCAGTTGCTGGTAGCGCTCGGACAGCGCCGAGTTGGCGATGAAGTCGAGGTTCCACTGGTGCACCTGGTGCAGGTCGGCGAAGCCGCCGCCGGCGAAAGCGCGCAGCAGGTTCAGCGAGGCAGTGGATTGGTGGTAGGCCTGCAGGAGGCGTTCCGGGTCCGGTACGCGGTTCTTCTCGTCGAAGCCGATGCCGTTGACGATGTCGCCTCGGTAGGCGGGCAGGGTTACGCCGCCGATGGTTTCGTCGCCGGAGGAGCGCGGCTTGGCGAACTGCCCGGCCATGCGCCCGACCTTCACTACCGGGACGCCTGCGGCGAAGGTCATCACCACGGCCATCTGCAGCAGCACCTTGAAGGTGTCGCGGATCTTCGCGGCGGAGAACTCGGCGAAGCTCTCGGCGCAATCACCGCCCTGCAGCAGGAAGGCACGGCCGGCGGTGACCTCGGCAAACTGCCGGCGCAGTTCGCGCGCCTCGCCGGCGAATACCAGTGGCGGGAAGCTGGCCAGGGTGCGCTCGACTTCGCTCACGCGGTTGGCGTCGGGGTAGGCGGGCTGTTGCTGGATCGGCTTGCTTCTCCAGCTATCGGGGCTCCAGGGCAGGCTCATCGGCGGGGTCTTCGCGGCTATGGACGGTGTCCGTCCATGGTATCAGCTCGGCTTTTGCCCCGCGCGTGGTGGTTGGAGTGCAAAGGGGGGACATCCTTGTCCTGGGGAACTCTTGGAGCGCGATCAGCCGCCGCGCGCAGCACGTGGAGGAGCACTGATGCTGGAATTGGGGGAGGAGAGTGTGTCGCTGGGCTGAGTCGCGAAGAGCGTTGCGCTGGAGCATGCTCGATTGTGCCTCTTAGGCTGTTATTCTTGCGGCCCGGCGGTCGTGGCGGGCCGTCTGATTCGAAGGATTATTGCGTGCGCGAGCCCCTGTATTTCAATGGCAATCCGTGCCGTTCGCCGCTCTCGGCGGACCGCATTGTCACGGCTGTTTTTGCCCGGAGCCGGTCATGAGCGAGGAGCTGCTGAGCGAAGAGCTGCTGATCGTCGAGGAGCGCGATGACTTCGGCGTCATCCGCGTCGTGGAGAGCGGCGCTTTCCGCTACCTGGAGTTCGGCGACGAGGTCGAGCAGAGCTGCGTGCTGATGGGCGATCCGAGCTGGCTGGAGTATGACTACTCCCGCGCCATGCTGGTCGGTGCGCTGTGCCATCCGCGCCCGCGCCGTGCGCTGTTCCTCGGCTTCGGCGCGGCAGCCTGACCCAGGCCTGCCTGAAGTACCTGCCGCTGGAAGAGGTGGAAGCCATCGAGCTGCGCCCGTCCATTCCTCGACTGGCTCGTGAGCACCTTGGGTTGGTGGAAGACCCGCGTCTGAACCTGCGTATCGGTGACGCCGTGCAGGAGCTGGCCGAGTGCGAGCCGGCGGACTTGATCTTCCTCGACCTCTACACCGATACCGGACCGGCGCCAGCACATATTGGCTGGGAGTTCCTCGGTGCCTGTCGCGAGCGTCTGCGGCCGGGCGGCTGGCTGGTGATCAACCAGTGGAGCACCGATGATGGCCGGCCGCTGGGCGCCGCGCTGCTGCGCGGACGCTTCCATCGGCACTACTGGGAATGCCCGGTGCCCGAGGGCAACGTGATCGTCTTCGTCCCTGCCGATCTGGACCAGGAGCTGAACCTGCGCGGTCTGAAG
The DNA here is from genome assembly GCA_049840615.1 of Pseudomonas sp. GTDB lineage: Bacteria > Pseudomonadota > Gammaproteobacteria > Pseudomonadales > Pseudomonadaceae > Pseudomonas. The sequence goes on along the minus strand of JASGKM010000040.1, from coordinate 11,649 downwards.
AAACGCGTTGGCCAGCTCGAACCGAAGCTGGGCTATTCGCTGCGCACCTACATCGAGTCACTGCGCCCGGCGCAATGACTCTCTGCAAGGTAATCCCTCAGGGAATCTGGTAGCTGAAAGCGAAATTCAGCCGCGGACTGCGTTCGTTGTTGTCCAGCGCGCGGTCGCCGAAAGGCTTGGCGACTTCCATCGAGACCAGGTAGTGCTTGCGGTTGGAGAAGCGCACGCCCAGCGCTGCCGAGCCGAGCTTGCCTTCGCTCAGGCCATCCTGGTTGTAGCGGGTGCGCGCGGTGTCGACGACGAAATAGGGCTGGATCTGGTTGAGCACCATGCCCTGCCGCAGGAAGGAATAGTTCACCTCGTAGGAAGTGCCCCAGCCCTTGTCGCCGCTGGCCTGGTCGTCCGGATAGCCGCGGCCGAAGTTGCTGCCGCCGTAAGTGACCTGCTCGGAGTCGGGCAGCACGTCGTCGCTCCACTGGAAGGCAGCGGTCACCACGCCCTGCCAGTTGGAGCCGAACTGATCCTGCTGCGCGCCAAAGCCGAGCAGGCGGGTGAAGTTCTTCTTGATCGGCTCCGGCGCCTCCGCGCCCATGCCGTTCAGCCCCTGGTAAACCGCCACGCTGCCGGCACGCACGCGCTTCTCGGCGAACTGCTGGACGACGGTTTCGATCCCCACCACGCGCAGCTTGCTCTTCTGTTCGATGCGGAAAGGAATGGCCGGATAGACCAGGTCGTAGGTGCTGGTGTCGTTGACCGTATAGCCACGCAGGTTGAGGTCCCAGGTCAGGTCACGGCGTAGCACCAGCGGGATGTCCCAGGCGGGCGCTGGCCCGCTCATTCTGCCGCTTGCGTTCGAACTCCAGGCCGCTGGCCAGGCGCAGGTTTTCGCCGGGGCGAGAGTTGTATTTGCGAGCGCAGCCAGCAATTGCAGGCCGTTGTCGCCCAGCAGCTGGCTGTAGTTCCAGGCGCGGTAGTACTCGTGGTCGTCGCCCGGCGGGTAGAGGTAGCTGAACTGCAGCTGCTCGCCCCAGCCGAGCAGGGACATGACTTCGGCGTTGAACAGCCCGCGCTGTTCGCCGCGGCGTGAGTCGAGGTTCATCCCGGTATCGAAACGCTTCTGCTTGCCGGCCAGCTCCAGCACGGCGCCGCCGTCGCTGGTGGTGGGCGGGTTGAGCGCCATGGCCATCTGCATGCCGGGTACCCGGCTCATCAACACACTGAAGCGCTCGAAGCTCTCACGGGTCAGGGGCTTTTCCGCCTTCAGTTTTTCGATCCAGCGATCCACGCGCATCTGGTGTACGCCCAGGTCGCCCGCGGCGCGGACCTGGCTGATATGGCCTTCGACCAGCACGATACGTGCGACGCCGCTGCGGAAGTCCTGGTTGGGCACGTAGGCGAAGGAGATGAAGTAGCCGTCGTCCTGGTAGCGCTGGGTAATGGCCTTGGCCGCCGCCACCAGTTCGCTGACCTGGATGGTGCGCTTGGTCAGGGGCTCCAGCAGGGGTTTCCAGGTCTCGACGGGGTAGTGCTTGCCGCCGGCCAGCTCGATGTGCTTGATGCGGATGCGCTGCTGGAGGATCTGGGCGGGCTGGGTGGCCGAAGGCTCTGGAGCGGTGACCTTGGGTGCCTTGGGGCGAATGTCGCCGCCGGGAAGGTCTGGGCGGGGGAGGGTCTGTTCGATATCGGAGCCGGGAAGCTGGATCGGGCGCTCGGCCCAGGCGAAGGGTGCAGCCAACAACAGGGGAAGGACAGCGAGTCTGCGCATCTGGCTCCTCCATGAGACCGATCTTCTTATTAAAAGACCAGGAGCCGTGGGCGGCTCCTGGTTACGACAGTATGGGCGTAATTCGGATTATTGCTTTGGCGTACCGATCGCCAATCCACCGCCCAGTCCACCAGTCACACCACCCAGCGCGCCACCCACGGCGCCCAGCGTATTGCCCAGCAGGCCTCCCTGACCGCTGGTACCGCCAGTCGTACCGGCGCCAGCCCCGACCGCCACGCCCGAACCCTGGGCGTTGCTGCCGATGCCTACGCCCGCCCCGGCGATCAGGCCACCGCCACCGGTGAGGCTGCTGGCCACTCCACCGACCGTGCCGGCCACGCCGTTGACCAGACCGCCTACCGGGTTGCTGCCGCCGGTGGCGCCGCCAAGAGAGCCGGTGATGCCGCTGACGAGGCCGCCGTACTGGGTCACTGCCGCCGGTAGCACCGCCGAGAGAGCCAGTGAGGCCGCCGACTGCACCGGTGACACCGCTGACCAGACCTCCGACCGGATTACTGCCGCCGGTAGCACCGCCGAGAGAGCCGGTGATGCCGCCGACTGCACCGGTCACGCCGCTGACCAGACCGCCCACCGGATTGCTGCCCCCGGTGGCACCGCCCAGCGCGCCGGTGACGTTGCCGAGCAGACCGCCACCCGGGTTGGTGCCATTGACCAGGCCGCCGGCAGCGCTGACTGCCTGACCCGCATTGCTGACGACTCCGCCGACCGGTGCCAGCGCCGGATTCGCACTGGCCACCTGGTTGCCTGTCTGGGTCACAACGCCGCCAACGGTGGTCAACAGGTTGTTCACCGGCGTTCCCAGTCCGGTGGCGGCGCCCACGCCGCGGGTAGTTCCTTCGACCTTGCCGACCAGTCCGGCAGCGGTGCCGCTGAGCTGGGTGGTCAGTTGGCTCAGCGGGCCGGTGGTGACCGCGCCACTGAGAGAGTCGCCGAGCATGGTGATCTTGCCGCCGACGCCATCCACCAGGCCGCCGACCTGGCCAGTCAGGCCGTTGAGCGGGGTGTTGGCCAGAACCGGGGCATCGCCGATGGCGGCCACGGTATCGCCCAGGCTGCTCACAGCGCCGCCGGTATGGCTGACCAGGCCGGTGGCGCCGGCAACCGTGGTGCCCAAGGCGTTGGGGTTGTTGCCCAGTTGACCGAGGCCATTAGCTGACACCGCTGCCCGACGCTGTCTACGCCAGCGCCGACTTCCTGGACCAGATTGCCGGCATTCTGTGTGACACCGTCGCCCAGGATCGGCAGGCTGACCGTCTTCACCACGGCGCCGACGGTATTGACCGTGTCGCCGACATTGGAGACCGCTTCGCCGGTATTGGTCAGGATGTTGCCGGTGGTGCTGGCCGGCGGGGTGGTAGTGCCACCGCCATCGGTGCCGCCTCCGTCCGTGCCGCCGCCACCCGTTCCGCCGGTGCCACCTGTACCGCCAGTACCGCCAGTACCGCCAGTACCGCCGGTGCCGTCAGTGCCACCGGTTCCTCCAGTACCACCAGAGCCGCCGGAACCATCTCCACCCGAGCCGCTGTCGGCGGGTTGTTCCGAGCTGCTGCCGGAAGAGTGGTGGCTGCTGCCGCCCTTGCTGCTGCAACCCTGCAGGGAGAGAGCGACGACGAGAAGCGAAAGTGCGAAGACACGGATCGGGCCTGACATAGCGAATTCCTCCATGAGAACGTCAGCCAGCGTGCGTCCCGGTCGGTATTCCGGCGAGCCGCTCAGCTGCTCTGGAGTCAGTTCTAGAGGTGTTTTTCCAGGCGCGAAATTGGAACTTGTATATAGCCGTTTTGTGTTTGACAGGTATTTGAATTTAAAGGAAAACTAAAGGATTATGGCGACTTGCCAGGCGTTTTTAATACCTTGGATATAGCGCTTTTAGCACGATGGTTCAGCTTGGTGTTTTCGCCGTGCGTTCATTTGCCCTGGAATCGGCCTTCGCGGCGCTCGAGCATGGCCTTCAAACCCTCTTGCGCATCCTCGGTGGACAGCAGTTCGCTGGCCATGGCCGGCAGCAGTCGCGCCGCCGCTTCCTCACCTTCATCCAGGCTGCGGCGTGCGGAAGCCAGGGTGGCGCGGATGCCCAGTGGCGCCTGGGCTGCAACTCGCTGGGCGAGCCAGAGTGCGCGGGGCATCAGCTCTTCCGGCGCGGTGACTTCCTGCACCAGGCCGATGCGATACGCCTCGTGGGCGTCGAACGGATCGCCGGTGAGCAGCCAGCGCATCGCGTTGCCCCAGCCGGCCACCTGGTGCATGCGCAGAGTCGCGCCGCCGAAGGGGAAGATGCCGCGCTGCACTTCGAGCTGGGCGAAGCGCGCATTGCTGGCGCACAGGTTGATGTCGGCGGCGAGCATCAGTTCGATACCCAGGGTGAAGCAGTAACCCTGGGCGGCTACCAGCAGCGGCTCGGTGAGGCGCCGGCCGCCGAAGGTGCCCCAGGGATCGGCGGAGCCGGCGGGCATGGTCCAGCCGGTGCGGAAGGTCTCGCCGATGTTGGCCAGGTCCAGGCCGGCGGTGAAGTGATCACCGTGGGCGAACACCAGGGCGCAGCGCAGCTCGTCGTCGCGCTCGTATTCGCCGAAGGCCAGCACCAGTTGGGTAAGCATCTCCAGGTCGAAGGCGTTACGCTTGTCCACCCGGTTCAGGCCGAGTAGCAGGACATGGTCATGGCGTTCGACTGTGATGCGCGGTTCGCTGCTGGCGGTCATCGGCGGGCTCCGGTCAGGTGGCTTGCACGGTATAGCCGGCAGGGGCGGGGTTGTCCAAAGAATGACCGTTCGCCGGGCATGTTCCGAAAAGAAACACATTGGTCAGGATTTTCCGGTATGATACGCGCCGGCCAAACGCTGGCCTCGTTTCGGATCCCGCATTTTTCCGCAGCTTCAGGCTCGGTCTGTGTGTCCGCAGTGCGGACTTCCTTGACGCATTCTTCCAATCTTCATTTCGCAAATCCCCGCTTCCAGCTGCCTGGGTGACTTCATTGTCGTACAGGGCATGCGCAGCTCGGCTATTGGGTCTTTGCGGATGTACTTAGAGGCAAAACCCATGACCCAGGAAACCGCCGGCTTCGCCGCGCTCGGTATTCACCCCAGTATTCTCGCTGCCATTGCCGCTGTCGGTTATGAAGAGCCGTCGCCGATCCAGGCCCAGTCGATCCCGGTGATCCTCGAAGGCCACGACATGATCGGCCAGGCCCAGACCGGTACCGGCAAGACCGCTGCCTTCGCGCTGCCGCTGCTGTCGAAGATCGAGCCGAGCCGCCGCGTTCCGCAGGTGCTGGTACTGGTACCGACCCGCGAGCTGGCCCTGCAGGTGGCTACCGCTTGCGAAACCTACTCCAAGCAGATGCCGGGCGTTGGTGTCGTTGCCGTCTACGGCGGCGCCCCCATGGGCCCGCAGCTGAAGGCCCTGCGCCAGGGCGCCCAGGTTCTGGTCGCCACCCCGGGCCGTCTGTGCGACCACCTGCGTCGCGACGAGAACCTGCTGTCCACCGTTGGGCGCCTGGTCCTCGACGAAGCGGACGAGATGCTCAAGCTCGGCTTCATGGATGACCTCGAAGTGATCTTCGAAGCCATGCCGGCCAGCCGCCAGACCGTGCTGTTCTCCGCGACCCTGCCGGCCTCGATCCGCAGCATCGCCGAACGCCACCTGAAAGAGCCCAAGCACGTCCGTATCGCTGCCAAGACCCAGACCGTCGCCCGCATCGAGCAGGTGCACCTGATGGTCCACGCCGACCAGAAGCCGGCCTCGATCCTGCGTCTGCTGGAAGTCGAGCAGTTCGACGCGCTGATCGGCTTCGTTCGTACCAAGCAGGCCACCCTGGACATCGCCGAGCTGCTCGAGCGCCAGGGCTACCGTGCCGCCGCGCTGAACGGCGACATGCCGCAGGCTCAGCGTGAGCGCGTGATCGAGTCCCTGAAGGACGGCTCGCTGGACATCGTCATCGCCACCGACGTCGCCGCTCGCGGCCTCGACGTGGCGCGCATCACCCACGTACTGAACGTGGACATGCCCTACGATCCGGAATCCTACGTACACCGTATCGGCCGTACCGGCCGTGCGGGTCGCGAAGGCCGCGCCCTGCTGCTGGTGACCCCGCGTGAGCGCCGCATGCTGCAGGTGATCGAGCGCGTGACCGGTCAGAAGGTTGGCGAAGTTCGCCTGCCGGATGCCGACACCGTCCTCGAAGCGCGCCTGAACCGCCTGGCCACCGGCCTGCAACCGCTGCTGGCCAACGCCGTTGCCAGCCGTGGTGCCGTGCGTGATGAGCTGTGCCGTCGCCTGGGTACCGACATGGACACCCTGGCCGCCGTGCTGCTGGCCAAGCTGACCGAAGGCAAGGCGCTGGACCTGGAATCGGTTCGCCGCGAACAGCCGCTGACCCCGGCCGCCCCGCGCGAGCGCAGTGACCGTTACGAGCGCAGCGAGCGTGGCGATCGCCCCGAGCGCGGCGACCGTCCGGAACGCAGCGGCGCACCCCGCACGATGGCTCCGCCGTCGGAAGGCAAGGCCCGTTGCCGTACCGCCCTGGGCGCCCGTGATGGCGTGCAGGCGAAGAACCTGCTGGGCGCCATCCTCAACGAGGGCGGCCTGTCCCGCGAGGCCATCGGCCGCATCCAGATCCGCGAGACCTTCAGCCTGATCGAGCTGCCGGAAGAGAACCTCGACCGTCTGCTGACCAAGCTCAAGGACACCCGCGTCGCTGGCAAGGCTCTGCGTCTGCGCCGTTACCGCGAAGACTGATCCGTCAGTCCCCGCGCATGAAAAAGCCCCGCCATTGGCGGGGCTTTTTCGTTTCCGGGATGGGGCGGTGACTGCCCTGTGGGAGCGAGCTGTCAGTCGAAGCGGTAGATATCCATCCCCAGCGCGCCGAGGGTGAAGCCAGCGTGTTCCACTGTCATGTCCGAGCCTCCCGCGCCACGGGCGAAGTACAGCGGCAGCAGGTGCTCATCGCGCGGGTGGTTGCGCACCGCGTGCGGCGCCTGCTGGCGGTAGTCGAACAGAGCAGCTTCGTCATTGGCTTCCAGGTGCTGCACCATCCAGTCGCGGAATGCCTTGGCCCAGGGCGTGATGACTTCCGGGCCGGCATGCCAGTCCAGTTCGCCCAGGTTGTGGGTGATGCTGCCCGAACCGATCAGCAGGATGCCTTCCTCGCGCAGCGCACGCAGGGCTGCGCCGATGCGGTGCTGCATGGGGGCGCCGAGGCGGCTGGGCAGGGACAGTTGCACGACGGGGATATCGGCGTCCGGATACATCAGGCTCAACGGCACCCAGGCGCCGTGGTCCAGAGGGCGGTCGGGATCCAGGATGGCCGGCAGGCCGTCCTCGGCCAGCAGTTCGACGACGCGCCGGGCCAGCTCCGGCGAGCCCGCGGCCGGGTACTGCACGGCATAGAGTTCCGGCGGGAAGCCGTAGAAGTCGTGCCAGGTGTCCGGCTTGGGCGATGCGGTGACACGCAGGTCCGGGGTTTCCCAGTGGGCGGAGACCACCAGGATCGCTTTCGGATGTGGCAGCTCGCGGGCCAGGCGCTTCAGAGGCGCATCACTGGCGCCGGGGTCCAGGGCCAGCATGGGGGAGCCGTGGGAGATGAACAGGGCAGGGAGCATGGCGAACCTCGCTACTTGAATGCCCCTATGTTCACGCGGTTAAAGATCGAAATCCAGTATAGGTTTTTGACAGTAATGATCGTCATATTCGATTATTTTGTCCGTGCTCATTCCCTTGAAACGCATCGCTGTGGAAGTGCCAACTCGGTTGCAGAGTCATGGAGCCAGCCGCTATGGAGCGCTTTGGCAGGATGTCAGTCGGGCGATGCGTTAGAGTTTGCGGAAATTTCCGAAGCAGATGGCGAATTCGGCTATGCAGCAAGTTGAACAAGTCCTGGTGCTCGAGATCGGCGACTGCTTCCGTCTGGAAGACGGCACCCAGATCTGCGTGCAGCGGGTTCGTGGTGACCAGGTGCGGCTGAAGATCCTCGAAGCCGGAGACAGTCAGCGCGAGCGGCGCGGTGTCTGGTGGCGCTGGCTGCTGCCCCGCGCGATGCGCAATGTTTGAACGGGTGACCTATGCAGCATGAATTCTGGCAGTCGCGCTGGGCGCGCAATGAAATCGGTTTCCATCAGCAAGCGGTGAACCCTGGCCTGCAACGGCACTGGCCGAACCTGGAGTTGCCCGAGGAGTCACAGGTGCTGGTGCCGCTGTGCGGCAAGAGCCTGGACATGCTCTGGCTGGCGCAATGGGGATACCGCGTGCTGGGTGTCGAACTGGCCGAGCGGGCCGCCGTCGACTTCTTCGCCGAGTTGGGTGTCACGCCGCAGATCACCAGGGAAGGCGCGTTGCGTCGCTACAGCTACGAGCGCCTGGAGATTCTCCAGGGTGATTTCTTCGACGTTGCGGCCGAGCAGGTGGCTGGCTGCAGCGCTCTGTACGACCGCGCCGCGCTGATCGCCTTGCCGCCGGATCTGCGTGCCGATTACGCGAAACACCTGCAGCGCATCCTGCCGCATCAGGCGCGTGGGCTGGTGGTCAGCCTGGAATACCCTCAGGCCGAGATGGATGGTCCGCCATTCGCCGTGCTGGCGGATGAGGTGCGCAAGCACTTTGCCGAGGGGTGGGAAGTGGCCGAGGTGGAGCGCCTGGACGTGCTGGCGGAGAACCCGAAGTTCCTCAAGCGCGGCGTCAGTCACCTGGATGAAGTGGTGTTCGCGCTGCGTCGCGGCTGAATCGCAGGCATGAAAGAGGGCGACCCGAGGGTCGCCCTTTTTTATCGCCTTGACGCTTAGCGGCCAGCGGCGCGCAGGGCTTCGATGCGGTCTTCCAGCGGCGGGTGGCTCATGAACAGGCCGGCAAGGCCATGCTTGAGGTTGCCGTTGATGCCAAAGGCCTGCAGCGAGTCGGGCATCTGCACCGGCACACCCTGCTCGGCGCGCAGACGCTGCAGGGCGGCGATCATCGCACCGGTACTGGCCAGGCGCGCGCCGGCTTCGTCAGCGCGGTATTCGCGTTTGCGCGAGAACCACATGACGATGATGCTGGCGAGGATGCCCAGGACCAGCTCGGCGAAGATGGTCGCGACGAAGTAGCCGATGCCCGGGCCGTCTTCGTTCTTCAGGATCACCTTGTCGACGAAGTTGCCGAAGATGCGTGCGAAGAACATCACGAAGGTGTTCACCACGCCCTGGATCAGGGCGAGGGTGACCATGTCGCCGTTCGCCACGTGGCCGATCTCGTGGGCCAGGACAGCTTTGACTTCTTCAGGCGAGAAGCGCTCCAGCAGGCCCTGGCTGACCGCGACCAGCGCGTCGTTCCTGTTCCAGCCGGTGGCGAAGGCGTTGGCCTCGTAGGCGGGGAAGATACCCACTTCCGGCATCTTGATGCCGGCCTCGCGGGACAGCTCTTCCACGGTCTGCAGCAGCCACTGTTCGTGGCGGGTGCGCGGCTGGCTGATGATCTCGGTGCCGGTGCTCATTTTCGCCATCCACTTGGAGATGAATAGCGAAACCAGAGAGCCGGCGAAGCCGAAGACGGCACAGAAAATCAGAAGGCTACCGTAATTCTGGCCGGTGAAACGGTCCACGCCGAGCAGTTTCAGGGTGATGCTGGCGATCACCAGAACTGCCAGGTTGGTGGCCAGGAACAACAGGATGCGCATCATGGCGTAAAGCTCTCTCCTTACGGTGACATTGGCGAAAGCCGCATGGGAACGCGGCTTTCCGGATCGCCGGGGCACAGTTATGCACGGGATCGCTGAATAGTATGCGGGGTATATACGGTTGGCCCCGAGGCGATTCAACTCGGGGACTATTTCAACTTGTGTCGCATGCCGTTGTTACGGGCGGCCCGGGTCGCTCTCGAAGAGTAGACGGGTCAGTCGCGCGATGCGTTCCCCGTGCCGGCTCGCCAACGCCTCGCGCAGCTGGTTGGCCAGCGTGGCCTGGTCGCGGCGCACGCTGGGCGGCAGTTCCTCGCCGTCGCGCACGGCGTGGGGAACGATGCGGGTCAGGCGCATGAAGGCCTTTTCGCTGAGCACCGCCTGGTCCAGCGCTTCGTAACGAATGGTTGCCTCGAAGCGCAGGTAGCCTTCATCGGCCAGCCACAGCAGCGCACCCAGGCAACTCTGGTGGCGGGTACTGGGCAGGCCGACCTCGTCGGGCTCTTCCCGGCCGATCAGGTCCTCGATGTAGAGGGCGATCTTGCGCGGGAAGGCCTGGTAGAGCGTCAGCAGGCCGGAGGCGGCATCCTTGTAGAAGTCGTCGATCTGCAGGTCCATTTATACGCTGGGGTTCACTGGCGATGATTCACTGGCGATAGCTTTTCAGGAAGTTACCGATTCGGCCGATGGCCTGTTCCAGGTCATCGAGACGGGGCAGGGTAACCACCCGGAAGTGATCCGGCCAGGGCCAGTTGAAGGCGGTGCCCTGAACGATAGCAACTTCTTCGGAAAGCAGCAGATCGAGGACGAACTTCTCGTCGTTGTGGATCGGGCAGATCTTCGGATCGATGCGCGGGAAGGCATAGAGCGCACCCATGGGCTTCACGCAGCTGACGCCGGGAATGTCGTTGAGCAACTCCCAGGCGCGGTTGCGCTGTTCCAGCAGGCGACCACCCGGCAGCACCAGGTCGTTGATGCTCTGGTAGCCACCCAGCGCGGTCTGGATTGCATGCTGGCTCGGCACGTTGGCACACAGGCGCATGTTGGCCAGGATGTCCAGGCCCTCGATATAGCTCTGCGCCTTGTGTTTCGGACCGGAAATGGCGATCCAGCCGGAGCGGAAGCCGGCCACGCGGTAGGACTTGGACAGGCCGTTGAAGGTCAGGCAGAGCACGTCCGGCGCCAGCGACGCGGTGGAAATGTGCTGGGCCTCGTCGTAAAGGATCTTGTCGTAGATCTCGTCGGAGAAGATCACCAGATTGTGCTGGCGCGCCAGTTCGACGATGTCCAGCAGCACTTCCTTCGAGTAGACCGCGCCGGTGGGGTTGTTCGGGTTGATCAGCACCAGGGCCTTGGTGTTGCTGGTGATCTTCGCCTTCATGTCGGCGACGTCGGGGAACCAGCCGGCCTGCTCGTCGCACAGGTAGTGCACCGGCTTGCCGCCGGAGAGGGCGACGGAGGCGGTCCACAGCGGGTAGTCCGGCGCCGGGATCAGCACCTCGTCACCGTTGTTGAGCAGCGCCTGCAGGGCCATGACGATCAGCTCGGACACGCCGTTGCCCAGGTAGATGTCCTCGATGCCGACACCTTCCACCTGCTTCTGCTGGTAGTACTGCATCACCGCCTTGCGCGCGCTGAATAGGCCCTTGGAGTCGCTGTAGCCCTGGGCGGTCGGCAGATTGCGGATGACGTCCTGGAGGATTTCGTCCGGCGCCTCGAAGCCAAACGGCGCCGGGTTGCCGATGTTCAGCTTGAGGATGCGGTGGCCTTCCTCTTCCAGGCGTTTGGCGTGCTTGAGCACGGGGCCGCGAATGTCATAGCAGACATTGGCGAGCTTGTTCGATTTGGTGACCTGCATGATCTGGGATTCCGAAATAGTCCGCGGCCGGCGACTTGGCAGGCTGTAACGCGGGTGACAGACTGGCGTCAAATGAGCGGTTTCGGAAGTGCTTTTCCCTGGTGTCGACCCTGAAAATCGACAGGAAAACAGTGGAATTCTCGAAAAAATAGAGCTTTTAAGGCTTTTCTATCGCGAGAATGTCTCTGTGCGGCAGATTCTGAACCTGACGTTAACCACGCGCATCATACGTGCGGCCCGATTCCCGGAAAGGAGGCATCGGGCATTTTTTCCATTAATGGAGGGGGGAGGTGCTGTTCGGATTCTATCGTGTTTCCCTATTAACCTTTATACGTAACTGAACGAAGCTAACCACATAACACA
>JASGKM010000039.1:0-47150 GCA_049840615.1 Pseudomonas sp. | reverse complement strand
CTGTACGTCTTCGACAGTTACGTATTGCTAAGGTTAATAGGGAAACACGATAGAATCCGAACAGCACCTGGCGCGGCCGCGCTGGCGTCGATGGCGATGGTCCCGCTGGCATCGGCGCAGGTGGCCGATCCCAAGCCCTGGCAGATGAACATGGGCCGCGGCGTCACCCTGACCGCGCATCGCGCCTGGGAGGCGCACATGGTCAGCCTGTGGGTGTGCGTGGCCATCGGCGTGGTGGTGTTCGGTGCGATGGCGGTGGCGATGTTCCGCTTCCACCGTTCGCGCCACCCGGTGGCGGCCACCTTCACCCACAACACCAAGGCCGAGATCGTCTGGACGGTGATCCCGGTGGTGATCCTGGTCGCCATGGCCTGGCCGGCGACCGCCAAGCTGATCGCCATGTACGACACCCGCGACGCCGAGATGACCGTCAAGATCACCGGCTACCAGTGGATGTGGAAGTACGAGTACCTGGGCCAGGACGTCAGCGTTCACCAGCCGCCTGGACCGCCATTCCGACGAGTTGCGCCAGAGCGGCCAGGTGGTCGGCGCGGCGCAGGACCCGCACTACCTGCTGGAAGTGGACCACCCGCTGGTGCTGCCGGTGGACACCAAGGTCCGCTTCGTGGTCACCGCCGACGACGTGATCCATTCCTGGTGGGTGCCGGCGCTGGGCTGGAAGCAGGACGCCATCCCCGGCCAGATCAACGAGGCCTGGACCAACATCGAGACGCCCGGCACCTACCGCGGCCAGTGCGCCGAGCTGTGCGGCAAGGATCACGGCTTCATGCCGATCGTGGTGCAGGCGGTGTCCAAGGAGGATTTCCGCAAGTGGCTGGCGGCGCACAAGCCGGCGGCCCCGGCCGCGCCTGCGCCCGCCGCACCCGCCGCCGCGCCGGCCGATGGCCAGGCCGTGCCCGCCGCGCCCACCCCTGCGCAGGCCTGAGCCGCGCGTCCGCGTTCCTTCGCATCCACGTCCTTCCCGAGGTAACCCCATGGCCCATTCCGCCGAGCACCACGACGCGCACCACGGCCACCCGCAGGGCTTCGTCGAGCGCTGGTTCTTCTCGACCAACCACAAGGACATCGGCACGCTCTACCTGATCTTCAGCTTCGTCATGTTCCTGGTCGGCGGGCTGCTGTCGGTGCTGATGCGCTCGGAGCTGATGCGAACCGGGCCTGCAGCACTTCAAGCCCGAGCAGTTCAACCAGTTCACCACCGTGCACGCGCTGGTGATGATCTTCGGCGGGGTGATGCCGGCCTTCGTCGGCCTGGGCAATTGGATGATCCCGTTGCAGATCGGCGCGCCCGACATGGCCCTGCCGCGGATGAACAACTGGTCGTTCTGGCTGCTGCCGGTGGCCTTCGCCATGCTGCTGCTGACCCTGTTCCTGCCCGGCGGCGCGCCGGCCGGCGGCTGGACGCTGTACCCGCCGCTGTCGCTGCAGGGCGGCGCCAACGTGGCCTTCTCGGTGTTCGCCATCCACGTGGCCGGGATCAGCTCGATCATGGGCGCGATCAACATCATCGCCACCATCCTCAACATGCGCGCGCCGGGCATCGACCTGCTGAAGATGCCGATCTTCTGCTGGACCTGGCTGATCACCGCGTTCCTGCTGATCGCGGTGATGCCGGTGCTGGCCGGCGCGGTGACCATGCTGCTGACCGACAAGTACTTCGGCACCAGCTTCTTCAACGCCGCCGGCGGCGGCGACCCGGTGATGTACCAGCACATCTTCTGGTTCTTCGGCCATCCCGAGGTCTACATCATGATCCTGCCGGCGTTCGGCATCGCCAGCGAGATCATCCCGACCTTCTCGCGTAAGCCGCTGTTCGGCTACCAGGCGATGGTGTACGCGACCGCCTCGATCGCCTTCCTGAGCTTCATCGTCTGGGCCCACCACATGTTCGCGGTGGGCCTGCCGCTGGGCGGCGAGGTGTACTTCATGTACGCCACCATGCTGATCGCGGTGCCCACCGGGGTGAAGGTGTTCAACTGGGTCAGCACCATGTGGGGCGGCTCGATCACCTTCGAGGCGCCGATGCTGTGGGCGGTGGCCTTCGTCATCCTGTTCACCATCGGCGGCTTCTCCGGACTGATGCTGGCGATCGTGCCGGCCGATTTCCAGTACCACGACACCTACTTCGTGGTGGCGCACTTCCACTACGTGCTGGTCACCGGCGCGCTGTTCTCGATCATCGCCGCGGTCTACTACTGGTGGCCGAAGTGGACCGGGCGGATGTACAGCGAGACCTGGGCGCGGGTGCACTTCTGGTGGACGATGGTGTTCGTCAACCTGCTGTTCTTCCCGCAGCACTTCCTCGGCCTGGCCGGCATGCCGCGGCGCATCCCCGACTACAACCCGGCCTTCGCCGACTGGAACTTCGTCAGTTCGATCGGCGCGTTCGGCATGTTCGTCACCCCGTTCCTGATGGCGGCCATCCTGCTGGCCTCGCTGCGCAGCGGCGCCAAGGCCGCCGACCGGGCGTGGGAGAGCGCCCGCGGCCTGGAGTGGACCGTGCCCTCGCCGGCGCCGGCGCACACCTTCGCGGTGCCGCCGGTGATCCGCCCGGGCGACCTGGCCCACGACGACGTCAGCCACTGATCCGGATCCCGCCTCGATCCCGAGCAACAGCGAACCCGTGAACCTCCAGACCGACCAGCGCGAACAGCTCGCCCGCCGCCGCCGCGGCGCGGTGCGCACGGCCCGGATCGTCGCGGCCATCGCGGTGGGCGTGTACGCGGCCTTCATCCTGTCGGGGGTGCTGCGCGGATGAGCGCCAGCGGCCACGACGACCCGCAGGTCGCCGCGCCGGCGCGCCGGCCGCTGCGGCTGGGGCGGATGCTGGCGGTGGCCGCCGCCGCGTTCGTGTTCACCTTCTCGATGGTGCCGCTGTACCGGATCGCCTGCGAGAAGGTGTTCGGCATCCGCCTGCAGAGCGGCGTCCAGCAGGCGGTGGCCGCCCGCGCCGACGGCCGCGTGCGCACGGTGACCGTGCAGTTCGACGGCGGGGTCAACTCCAAGCTGCCGTGGTCGTTCCGGCCCGAGCAGGTGAGCCTGCAGGTCGAGCCCGGCAGGCTCTACGACGCGCGCTACTTCGCCCGCAACGACGGCGGCCGCGCCCTGGTCGGCAGCGCGGTGCCGTCGATCGCGCCGGCGCGCGCCTCGCAGTACTTCATCAAGACCGAGTGCTTCTGCTTCACCGCCCAGACCCTGGCCGCCGGCGAGTCGCGCGACATGCCGGTGCGCTTCATGGTCGACCCGGCGCTGCCCGGGGACGTGCAGACGCTGACCCTGTCCTATACCTTCTTCAAGAACGACGCGCTGAGCGCACGCCTGCCGCAGGCCGGCGCCGCACCCTCGGCGCGCTCGGCCCCCTGACCTTGCATCCGGCCCCGCCCCCGGAAGGAACGCACGCCATGGCCCAGACCCATCCCGACGACGCTGCCGAGGCCTACTTCGTCCCGCATTCGAGCCGCTGGCCGTTCATCGGCTCGATCTCGATGCTGGTGCTGGTGGTCGGCGTGGCCAACTGGATCAACGACGCGGCCTGGGGCAAGTGGGCCTTCCTGCTCGGCGCGGCGATGCTGGCCGCGACGCTGTTCATGTGGTTCGGCGACGTCATCCGCGAGTCGATCGGCGGCCGCTACAACCGCCAGGTGGACACCTCGTTCCGGATGGGGATGGTGTGGTTCATCTTCTCCGAGGTGATGTTCTTCGGCGCGTTCTTCGGCGCGCTGTTCTACACCCGCACCTTCGGCCTGCCGTGGCTGGGCGGGGAAGGCGACGGGGTGATGACCAACGCCCTGTTGTGGGACGGCTACAGCGTGGCCTGGCCGACCAACGGCCCGGGCCAGATCGGCGGCCACTTCCAGACCATCCCGGCCTGGGGCCTGCCGCTGGTCAACACCCTGATCCTGCTGTCCTCGGGGGTGACCTTGACCATCGCCCACCATGCGCTCAAGGCCGGCGCGCGCGGGCGCACGCTGGCGTTCCTGGGCCTGACCGTGCTGCTCGGCGCCACCTTCCTGAGCTTCCAGGCGCACGAGTACTTGGAGGCCTACCGCGAGTTCAACCTGACCCTGGGCTCGGGCATCTACGGTTCGACCTTCTTCATGCTCACTGGCTTCCACGGCGCGCACGTGCTGCTGGGCACGATCATGCTGCTGGTGATGTGGCTGCGGGTGGCGCGCGGCCACTTCAGCGCCGACAACCACTTCGCCTTCGAGGCCGCTGCGTGGTACTGGCACTTCGTCGACGTGGTGTGGCTGGGGCTGTTCCTGTTCGTATACGTGCTTTGAGGCGGGGACCGGGGACGGGGGACCGGTCCCCGCTCAACCGCCGATTCCGTGCGGCTTGATCCACCCGCTCCAGATGCCCAGGATCACCAGCACGATCAGCGCCACCGACAGGCCGATGCGCCAGGTCAGCGCGCGCACGGTGCGCTGGGTGCGGCCCTTGTCCACCAGCAGGTAGTACAGGCCGGCGCCGAGGTTCCAGAGGATCAGGATGAGGAAGGCGACGATCACCAGCGTCTTGAGCGGGCCTTGCATCATGGGGCGGGGTCCTGGCGGCGCGCGCCGGTGCGCGCGCGGATTATCGCAGCGCCGGCGGAGGGGGAGGTGAGGCGCATCCCCGGCTGGGCCGGCTGGCTGCTGGCGCTGGCGGTGGCCTGCGGTTTCGTCGCGCTCGGCCGCTGGCAACTGGACCGTGCCGAGCAGAAGCGGCAGATGCTGGCGCAGGTGGCGCAGGTCATCGCCCGGCGCCGGCCGGTGGCGATCGCCGCGGCCGCCGATCCGGCGCGCGCGCGCGGCTACGACTGGACGCGCGCCGCCGGCCGCTTCGCTCCCGGCCCGGCGCTGCTGCTGGACAACCAGGTGCGCGACGAGCGCCTGGGTGTGCATGCCTACCGGGTGTTTCTGCCCGAACCGGGGCCGCCGCTGCTGGTCGACCTGGGCTGGTTGCCGCTGCCGGTCGAGCGCCGGCTGCCGGCCGTGCCCGTGCCGGCCGGGCGCCAGGTCCTGTCGGGCCTGCTCGCGCCGCCGCCTGCGCCGGGCCTGCTCGGGCGCAGCACGCCGCAGGCCAAGGACGGCCAGTGGCTGGCGCTGGGCGTGGTGCCCGCCGACCTGGCCGGGCTGCTGCACCAGCCTGGCCTGGCGCCGCGGGTGCTGCGGCTGGACCCGGCCCTGCCGCTGGGCTACCCGCGCGACCTCGACGTACTGCCCAACACCCTGCCGCCCGAGCGCCACCTGGGCTATGCGGTGCAGTGGTTCGCGCTGGCGGCGGCGGTGCTGGCGACGGCGACGGTGCTGGCTGTGCGCAGGCGAACGCGGGCGAGCTGAAAAGGGCGGCATGCGATCATGTGCGCATGACCGATCCGGTTTCCCTGCAACGCCGGCGCCTGCGCGGGCGGCTGACCCTGATCGCGCTGTTCGCGCTGTTCTTCGGCAGCGTGGTCGGTGCCGGCGCGCTGCGCTTTTCCGGCTGGCAGCCGCCGGGACTGAAGAACCGCGGCGAGCTGCTGCAGCCGGCGGTGGACGTGCGCGCGCTGCCACCGCCGCTGGCCGGCGGCGGGCGCTACGACTGGGTGCAGCCGACCCGGCCGTGGCGGGTGCTGGTGGTGCCGGCGCCCGGCTGCGCGCAGGCCTGCCTGGCGCTGGCCGCGGACCTGGACCGGGTCTGGCGCAGCTTCGGCCACCGCGCCGGCGACGTGCACGTGCTGTGGCTGGGCGAACCGCCGGCCGGCGCGCCGCGCCCGGACACCCTGCGCGTGCTGGCGCCCGATCCGGCCCTGCGCGCGCGCCTGCCGCGCGCCGTCGATCCGGCCGGCACGCCGGTGTACGTGGTCGACCCCAACGGTTTCGTGATCCTGCGCTATGCGCCGGGATTCGATCCGGCCGACCTGCGCGCCGATCTCGCGCGCCTGCTGCAACTGATCTGACGCTTTCCGCATGCCCTCCCTGCGCCTGCCCTTCCGGCACTTCCATCGCATCGCCTGGCTGGCGACGATCCTGACCGCCTTCACCATCGGCTTCGGCGCCTTCGTGCGTCTGTCCGACGCCGGCCTGAGCTGCCCGGACTGGCCGACCTGCTACGGCCGCGCCACCTGGCCGAGCGCGCCGGCCGAGGTCGCCGACCACGCCGCCGCCAGGATCCGCCCGCTGCAGACCCACAAGGCCTGGCGCGAGCAGGTGCACCGCTTCCTGGCCGGACTGCTGGGGGTGGAGGTGCTGTCGCTGGCGTTGCTGGCCGCGCGTCGGCGCCGCTTCGGCGTCGCTGCAGATCATCGCCGCTTCGGTGCTGGTGGCCGCCTGGCGATCCCGCTGTACATGCAGGGCGAAGAAACCGCCGGCCAGCGCGGTGGCGCTGGCCGGCGAGGCGATCCTGCTGATCGCCGCCTGGCGTTGGTCGAACACGGATCTGGCGCGGGTGGCGGTGCTGATCCTGGCGCTGGTGATCTTGCAGGCCCTGCTGGGCATGTGGACGGTGACCTGGCTGCTCAAGCCGATCGTGGTGATGGGCCACCTGCTGGGCGGGCTGGCGATCTTCGCCTGCCTGGCGTGGATGGCCTGGCGCGCCACCGATATCGCCGATGCACGCTGGCCGACTTGCGCCGTCGCTGCGCCGGCAGCTGCGGATCGGGCTGGCGCTGCTGGCGCTGCAGATCGCCCTGGGCGGCTGGGTCAGTGCCAACTACGCGGCGCTGGCCTGCGGCGGCGGCGACGCCTCGCTGTCCAACTTCCCGCAGTGCGTGGGCCGCTGGTGGCCGCCGCACGACTTCGCCGAAGGCTTCATCCTGTGGCGCGGGATCGGCGTGGACTACGAGGGCGGCGTACTCGACGGCGGCGCGCGCATCGCCATCCAGATGGCGCACCGGATCGGCGCGGTGGCGATAACGGTGTACTTGGTCTGGCTGGTGCTGGCGGCTGTGGCGGCGGCCGGGCCTGCGCGGCTGGGCGGCGCAGGCTGGCGGTGGCGCTGCTGGCGCAGCTGTCGCCTGGGCATCCTCAACGTCAAGCTGGCCCTGCCGCTGGTGGTGGCGGTGCTGCACAACGTCGGCGCGGTCGTGCTGATGTTCGTGCTGGTCTCGCTGCTGGCGCGGCTGCGCGCGCCGGAGTGGACCATGACCGCGAAGCGCGAGCTGGCGCGACTACCGGGACCTGACCAAGCCGAAGGTGGTCGCGCTGATCGTGTTCACCGCGCTGGTCGGCATGTGCCTGGCGATCCCCGGGCTGCCGAATCGGCGCAGGTGCGTGCCGGCGTGCTCGGTTTCCTCGGCATCTGGCTCGCGCGGCCTCGGCGGCGGCGGCGATCAACCAGTTGCTCGACGCGCACATCGACGCGCAGATGGCGCGCACCTCGTGGCGGCCGCTGGTGGTCGGCAAGGTGCGCCGATGCAGGTGCTGGCGTTCGCCGCGGTGCTGACCGGGCTGTCGATGGCGATCCTGGTGCTTTGGGTGAACGCGATCACCGCGGTGCTGACCTTCGCCTCGCTGATCGGCTACGCGGTGATCTACACGGTGTTACCTCAAGCGCGCTACCCCGCAGAACATCGTCATCGGCGGCTCTGGCCGGGGCGACGCCGCCGATGCTGGGCTGGGCCGCGGTGACCGGCATGACCGGGCGCGTGGGACTGGGGCCACGCGCTGCTGCTGGTGCTGATCATCTTCGTGTGGACGCCGCCGCACTTCTGGGCGCTGGCGATCTTCCGCCGCGAGGACTACGCCAAGGCGCTGATCCCGATGCTGCCGGTCACCCACGGCGTGGTCTATACGCGTTGGCAGATCCTGTTCTACACCGTGCTGCTGGTGGAAGCCTCGCTGCTGCCGGTGGTGTTCGGCCTGAGCGGGTTGTTCTACCTGGGCGGCGCGCTGGTGCTGGGCGCGGTGTTCCTGTGGTACGCCTGGCGCCTGCTCGACCCGCCGGACGAGTTCTTCGCCATGCGCACCTTCCGCTGGTCGATCATCTACCTGATGGCGCTGTTCGCGTTCCTGCTGGTCGACCACTGGTTGTAGGAGCGCACCGCAGGGGCGCGATCAAGCTTTCTCTGCGGATCAAAAGCCAATCGCGCCCCTGCGGTGCGCTCCTGCATACAGGGGATGCCGTAGCACGCCATGGCCGCGATAAGGGTTCGGTCGGATCCTCGGAAAGGCCATGCCGACTGCTTCGAGCAGCGCCTGGGCGAGATGGCGCAGGCCGGCTCGCGCCACGCCTGCCCGCTGGTGGCGGTGTACGCCGAGCGTTTCGCCGGCCGCCGCAGCGCGCTGATCGGCGACGCCGCGATCGGCATGCACCCGATCACCGCGCACGGCTTCAACATTCGGCCTGCAGGGGGTGGCGCGGCCGGCGCGGCGCCTGCGGCCCTGCGCCGGTTCAATCGTCGTGCCTGAACCGGCTCAGCCGCGACATCCGCCAGCCGCCGTGCGAACTGAATTTGCCGGTGCTGCCCCACAGCGCATAGCGCAGCGCCAGCCAGCCTGCGCGCAGCGGGCCGACATGCCAAGAGCGCACCTTGCGGTACGCGTAGTTGAATTGCCGGATGACCACGGCCTTTTCCCCTGAAATAATACAGGCTACCCATCCCCGCCCATATTCAACTCCGGATGGTTATCGGTTGTCCATCCCTTGAATTGGGGTGGGGCGGCGCATCATCGCGGCCGCGGCCCGTCACTGCGTCTCCGGCGCGCGCTAGCTGTCCATGCCCAGTTTCCACAGCGACGGCAAACGGGTGAACGGCGGCACGGGTAGGCGATGGCGGCGACCGCCAGCCGGCACGCCCGACGCCCGCGCCCCGGACGGCGGCGACGGCGGGCTGATCGAGACCAGCCGCTACGTCAAGGTGGCCGATGGCGCCATCGTCACCACCCTCGCCGCCAGCGGCACCACCGGCACCGGGCTGATCGACCCGACCGACTTCACCATCAGCGCCGGTTCGTGCGCAGCACGAAGGGGAGGGGGTGAGCGGTATGAAGGTGGCGAGCGCCTGCACCAGCCATCCGGACCGACCGCATTGAAAACCTCGCTCGGCAACCGCTGACCTGCCGGCAGGTCCGGCCACCTCCACGCGCCGGGCGGGGTGAGCATGGCGATCCACGCAGCGATCTACCACCGGACGCACTACCTCTACGACAAACCGGTGCAGCTGGGCCCACAGGTCATCCGCCTGCGCCCGGCGCCGCATTCGCGCACGCCGGTGCTGAGCCATTCGCTGAAGGTTTCCCCGGCCAAGCACTTCGTCAACCTGCAGCAGGATCCGTACGGCAACTTCCTGGCCAGGTTCGTGTTCCCCGAGCCGGTGACCGAGCTGAAGATCGAAGTCGACCTGGTCGCCGACATGACGGTCTACAACCCCTTCGACTTCTTCGTCGAAGAGCAAGCCGAGCAGTGGCCGTTCGCCTACCCCGACGAACTGCGCGAGGACCTGGAGATCTACCGCCGCGCCGAACCGGCCGGGCCGCTGCTGCAGGCCTTCCTCGATGGCATCGACAAAACGCCGCGCAACACCGTCGATTTCGTGGTCGCGCTCAACGCCAGCATCCAGCAGCACACCCGCTACCTGATCCGGCTGGAAGCCGGCGTGCAGTCGCCGGAGGAAACCCTGCGGCTTGGCTCCGGCTCGTGCCGCGATTCGTCGTGGCTGCTGGTCAACGCGCTGCGCCACCTGGGCCTGGCCGCGCGCTTCGTGTCCGGCTACCTGATCCAGCTCAAGCCGGACGTGGTGTCGCTGGACGGGCCGCCCGGCACCGACCACGACTTCACCGACCTGCACGCCTGGGCCGAGGTCTACCTGCCCGGCGCCGGCTGGGTTGGCCTGGACCCCACCTCCGGCCTGCTCACCGGCGAGAGCCACATCCCGCTGGCGGCCACCCCGCACTACCGCAACGCCGCGCCGATCAGCGGCGGCTTTGCCGCCGACGGGCCGGTGCAGACCACGTTCGATTTCGACATGCAGGTGACGCGGGTGGCGGAGCATCCGCGCATCACCAAGCCTTTCAGCGAGGAAAGCTGGCAGGCGCTGGACGCGCTGGGCGAGGCGGTGGACGCCGCGCTGCGGGCCGGCGACGTGCGCCTGACCATGGGCGGCGAGCCGACCTTCATCAGCATCGACGATTTCGAAGCGGCCGAGTGGAACACCGACGCGGTCGGCCCGAGCAAGCGCGCCAAGGCCGACGCGCTGATCCGGCGCCTGCGCGAGCGCTTCGCGCCGGGCGGCCTGCTGCACCACGGCCAGGGCAAGTGGTACCCGGGCGAATCGCTGCCGCGCTGGACCTTCTCGCTGTACTGGCGCCAGGACGGCCAGCCGGTCTGGACCGACCCGGCGCTGATCGCGCGCGAGGACGAGCGCCGGGCCGTCGCCGACGCCGATGCCGCCGGGCTGCTGGGCGAGATCGCCGAGGACCTGGGCATCGGTGCCGACTACGTCGCTCCGGCCTACGAGGACCCGGCCGAGTGGCTGCTGAAGGAGGCCAGGCTGCCGGCCAACGTCGACCCGGCCAATTCCGAACTGGAAGACCCCGAGGCGCGCGCGCGCATGGCCAAGGTATTCGAGCGCGGCCTGACCGCGCCGTCCGGCTACGTGCTGCCGGTGCAGCGTTGGAACAGCCAGGCGCGGCCGGCCGCGCGCTGGCGCAGCGAGAAGTGGAAGACCCGGCGCGGCAGGCTGTTCCTGGTGCCGGGCGATTCGCCGGTCGGCTACCGCCTGCCATTGGGCGCGCTGCCGCACGTCGGTGCGGCCGACTATCCGCTACGTGGTGCCGGTGGATCCCAGCGTCGAGCGCGGGCCGCTGCCGCCGGCGGACCGCCTGCATCCCCGCACCGCGGTGCCGGAGGACGAGCCGGCGCCGATCGTGCCGGCGCAGAACCCGCCGCAGGCGGTGGCCGCGTTCGCCGCCGCCGCCGGCGAGCAGCAGGCGCGGGTGGAGCAGCAGATCGGCGACATCGACGGCGCGGTGCGCACCGCGATCAGCATCGAGCCGCGCGACGGCCGCCTGTGCGTGTTCCTGCCGCCGACCGAATCGCTGGAGGACTACCTGCAACTGGTCGCCGCCGCCGAGGACGCCGCGCGCCGGCTGCGCCTGCCGGTGCAGATCGAGGGCTACCCGCCGCCGCACGACCCGCGCCTGAACGTGATCCGGGTCGCGCCCGATCCCGGCGTGATCGAGGTCAACATCCACCCGGCCGCCGACTGGCGCCGAGTGCGTGGCCACCACCGAGGCGATCTACGAGGAAGCCCGGCAGACCCGGCTGGGCACCGACAAGTTCATGATCGACGGCCGCCATACCGGCACCGGCGGCGGCAACCACGTGGTGGTCGGCGGCGCCACGCCCAAGGATTCGCCGTTCCTGCGCCGGCCCGACCTGCTCAAGTCGATCCTGCTGCACTGGCAGCGGCATCCGTCGATGTCCTACCTGTTCTCCGGCCTGTTCATCGGCCCGACCTCGCAGGCCCCGCGCGTGGACGAGGCGCGCCACGATTCGCTGTACGAACTGGAGATCGCGCTGGCGCAGACTGTTCGCACGGCGAAGGCGAAGCGCCGCTGCCGTGGCGGGTCGACCGCCTGCTGCGCAACCTGCTGGTCGACGTCACCGGCAACACCCACCGCAGCGAGATCTGCATCGACAAGCTGTTCTCGCCGGACGGCCCGACCGGGCGCCTGGGCCTGGTCGAATTCCGCGGCTTCGAGATGCCGCCCAATGCGCGCATGTCGCTGGCCCAGCAGCTGCTGGTGCGCGCGCTGATCGCGCGCTACTGGCAGCGGCCGCTGGACGGCGGCTGCGTGCGCTGGGGCACCGCCCTGCACGACCGCTTCATGCTGCCGCACTACGTGTGGGCCGACTTCCTCGACGTGCTGGACGATCTTTCCGCGCACGGTTTCCCGATGCGCCCGGAATGGTTCGCCGCGCAGCTGGAATTCCGCTTCCCGTTCTGCGGGCAGGTGCAGTACGGCGATGTGCACCTGGAGCTGCGCCAGGCGCTGGAACCCTGGCACGTGCTCGGCGAGCAGGGCGCGATCGGCGGCACCGTGCGCTACGTCGATTCCTCGGTCGAGCGCCTGCAGGTCAAGCTGGAGGGCTTGAACCCGCAGCGCTACGCGCTGGCCTGCAACGGCCGCCAGGTGCCGCTGACGCGCGACCGGCGTCGACGGCCAGGCGGTGGCCGGGGTGCGCTACAAGGCCTGGCAGCCGGCCAGCGGCCTGCATCCGGACATCGCCCCGTCACGCGCCGCTGACCTTCGACCTCTACGACACCTGGAGCGGCCGCGCGATTGGCGGCTGCACCTACCACGTGGCCCATCCGGGCGGGCGCAACTACCAAGACCTTCCCGGTCAACGGCTACGAGGCCGAAGCGCGCCGCCTGGCCCGCTTCCAGGCCGACGGCCACAGCCCGGGCGCGTATCCGCTGGCGCCGGAAAGGATCTCGCCGGAGTTCCCGCATACGCTGGATCTGCGCCGGCCGCGCGGGGCCTGAGCCGCCGCTCCGGCGCGGGCGCCCACGGGTGTTCTCCTGGGCGATTGCAGGCCTGTTCAGGCAATTACACGGGACTGGATGTCGGCCGGCTGAGCCATCGCCGGGCGATCGGGTGATCGCCCGGCACGGTGGAGGGGCGCGGGCGCTCCGTACGCGCAGCAGCGTTGGCGCCACGGGCGGACGATGCTAGGACGCGCGGTGACGCACAATATGATGTGCCAGTCTCCACGGCTCGTCGCCGAATCCCTGCTTGCACGCTATCGCACCCTGGCCGGTGCGGCCGACGAGTTGCTGTCCGCCGACGGCAGCGTGCGGCCGGCATGGGCGCGGCTGGCGCGGATGCTGGACGGAATGGAAGCCGAGGCGCTGGACCAGCGCCTGGCGCGCGCCCACCAGTACATGCGCGACGCCGGCGTGTACTACCGCGTGCACGGGCGCGAGGGCACCGCCGAGCGCGAGTGGCCGCTGGCGCCGCTGCCGGTGCTGCTGCCCGAGTCGGACTGGCGCGCCATCGGCGAGGGCCTGGTGCAGCGCGCCGAACTGCTCGAACGGGTCTGCGCCGACCTCTACGGCGGCCACGCGCTGGTGCGCGACGGCCTGGTCCCGCCGGAACTGATCGCCGCCAGCCCCGAGTTCCTGCATCCGCTGGTGGGCATCCCTCCGCGCGGCGGCCACTACCTGCACTTCTGCGCGTTCGAACTGGGGCGCGGCCCGGACGGGCGCTGGTGGGTGCTGGGCGACCGCACCCAGGCCCCGTCCGGCGCCGGCTTCGCGCTGGAGAACCGGGTCGCGACGATGCGCGCCTTCCCGGACCTGCCCGAGGGCATGCACGTGCACCGCCTGGCCGGCTTCTTCCGCCGCTTCCGCGAGCGCGCTGGTGGCGCTGGCCGGCGGCCACGACGAGCGCGATCGCCATCCTCACCCCCGGCCGCACAATGAGACCTACTACGAGCATGCCTGGATCGCGCGCTACCTGGGCGTGCTGCTGCTGGAGGGCGAGGACCTGACCGTGCGCAACGGCCGGGCGATGGTACGCACGGTGGCCGGCCTGCAGCCGATCGAGGTGCTGTGGCGGCGCCTGGACGCGGCCTTCATGGATCCGCTGGAACTGCGCCCGGACTCATGGATCGGCACGCCCGGCTTCGTCGGCGTGCTGCGCGAGGGCGGCGCGCTGGCGCTCAACGCGCTCGGCAGCGGGTTGCTGGAATCGCGCGCGCTGCAGGCCTTCCTGCCCGGCATCTGCCGCGCCCTGACCGGGCAGGAGCTGAAGCTGCCCGGGATCGCCACCTGGTGGTGCGGGCAGGCCGGCGCGCGCGACGAGGCTGTCGCCCAGCTGCCGCGGATGATGCTGGGCCCGGCGCTTTCCACGCGCCTGCCCTACGGCGATCCGGACACCACCGTGCACGGCGACGCCCTCGACCCGGACGATCGCGTGCGCCTGCTGCAGCTGTTGCGCGAGGACGGCGCCGCGTGGGTGGCGCAGGAGACGGTGACCCTGTCGACCACGCCGACCTGGGTGGACGGGCAGCTTGAGGCGCGGCCGTTCGTGCTGCGCTGCTTTGCCGCGCGCACCGCGCAGGGCTGGGAGGTGATGCCCGGCGGCTTCGCCCGCATCGGCGCCCAGGCCGACACCCGCGCCATCGCCATGCAGCGCGGCGGCCAGGCCGCGGACGTGTGGATCGTGGCCGAGGCGCCGGTGCAGCAGGACGACCCTGCTGACGGCCGCCGGCGCGCACATGCACCGGCGCAGCCACGCCGGCGCGCTGCCCAGCCGGGCGGCGGAGAACCTGCTGTGGCTGGGCCGCTACAGCGAGCGCGCCGAAAGTGTGGCGCGCATCCTGCGCGCCTTCCATGTGCGTCTGGCCGAGAACCTGCGCCACCCGCCGCCGGTGCTGGAAACGCTTGCGCGGATTCCTGGAAGGCAGCGAGGTGGACGTCGGCCAGCCGATCCCGGCCGGCCTGCTGCGCGACCTCGACGCCGCCGCCACCAGCGCCGCGCGCATCCGCGACCGCTTCTCGCCGGATGGCTGGGCGGCGCTCAACGACCTCACCCGCAGCGCCCACCGCTTCGCCGAGCGGGTCGAGGCCGGCGACGACGCCAGCCGCGCGGTGACCGTGCTGCTGCGCAAGCTGGCCGGCTTCTCAGGCCTGCTGCACGAGAACATGTACCGCTCGCTGGGCTGGCGCTTCCTGGAGATCGGCCGGCGCCTGGAGCGCGCGCTGCAGACCGCCTCGTTGCTGGCCCTGCTCGGGCGGCCGGACGCGCCGGCCGGCCTGGAGCAGGCGCTGCTGGAGATCGGCGACAGCGTGATGACCCACCGCGCCCGCTACGGCGTGCAGGCGCGCGCGCACAGCGTGCTCGACCTGCTGGCGCTGGACCCGGCCAACCCGCGCTCGGTGATGTTCCAGCTGGACGCGCTGCGCGAGCAGTTCGCCCAGCTGCCGGCGCGCGGCGGCGAGGCGGGCATGCCGGAATTCGCACGCGCGGCGCTGCGCCTGCATACCGCGCTGTCCACCCGCGACGCCGGCTCGCTGCTGCCGCAGGACCTGGTACAGGTGTCCGCCCGCGTCGCCGGGCTGTATTCGCAGCTGGCGGAGGATTACTTCGACTGATGCACTACCGCATCCGCCTGCGCCTGCAGTACGACTACGCCGAGCCGGTGGCCGACGGCCGCCACCTGCTGCGGGTGCTGCCGCGCCGGCTCGACGGCGTGCAGGAAGTCGAGCAGGCGCAGGTGCTGCTGGACCCGCAACCGGACGAGGTGCGCGGCTTCGAGGACTTCTTCGGCAACCGGGTGACCGCGCTGTTCGTGCGCGCGCCGCACCGCGCGCTGGACATCGATATGCAGGCGCAGGTGAAGGTCGAGCGCGGCCCGGCCGAACTGGACCTCTCGCCCGACCTGGCCGGCCTGCGCGCGGAACTGGCCGAGCAGCGCACGCTGGCGCCTGACTCGCCCTGGCACTGCCTGCCGGCCAGCGCGCGGGTGCCGGCGCTGCCGCGCATTGCCGCCTACGCCGCGTCCAGCCTGCGCGCCACCGCCACCGTGGTGGCGGCGGTGCGCCACCTCAACGCGCGCCTGCGCGGCGACTTCGCCTACGACCCCGACGCCACCGAAGTGGACACGCCGGTGGCGCAGGCCTTCGACATGCGCCGCGGCGTGTGCCAGGACTTCAGCCACATCATGATCGCCGGCCTGCGCGGGCTGGGCATCCCGGCCGGCTACGTCAGCGGCCTGCTGCGCACCATTCCCCCGCCGGGCAAGCCGCGGCTGGAAGGCGCCGACGCCAGCCACGCCTGGGTGCGGGTGTGGTGCGGC
Source organism: Pseudomonas sp. (assembly GCA_049840615.1). GTDB lineage: Bacteria > Pseudomonadota > Gammaproteobacteria > Pseudomonadales > Pseudomonadaceae > Pseudomonas. The sequence continues at coordinate 31,360 of JASGKM010000039.1, read as the reverse complement.
CGGCAGATGGGCTGGCAGGAGTTCGACCCCACCAACGGCATCCCGGCCGGCGACGACCACATCACCCTCGGCCACGGCCGCGACTACGGCGACGTCGCGCCGATGACCGGCGTGCTGCGCACCACCGGCAAGCAGGAGGCCAAGCAGATGGTGGACGTGCTGCCGTTGTAGGAACGCACCGCAGGGTGCGCGACGAAGCTTGCCCCGATGAAGCCAGATCTCGTCCTAGCCGAGCCAGCCGGCACAGGCGCTGCCGCAGTCCTGCTGCATCTTCTGGCGCAGGCGGGCGAGTACGTCGCCGCCGCGATGGCTGCGGCTCCAGGCCTGCAGCGACTTGCCCAGGGTGTCGAAGCGTTGGCGTGTGCGCTGGTGATAGCCCTCCGGCTGCCTGGTCAACTCGCCGATGACCTGTTCGGCCGCCTGCTCGATGCCGGCCTTGTCGTCCGGGCTGAGCCGCAGCAGGCCATCGACGTAGAGCACGCCCCACTGCACGCGCGTGGCCGGGCCCTCGGAACTTTGATAACCCTGGCGCAGCCATGCCAGCGCGCCGGCCTTGTCGCTGCGGGCTTCGGCATAGCCGGCCAGGTCCGGCATGTAGTAGTACGGGGTCTTGCTGCGCTTGATCTCGGCCAGTAGCAGTTGTTCGGCGCCGGCCTTGTCGCCGGCTTCGTCGAGCAGCTCGGCGGCGCTGCTGACGGTGGATTGGCGCTCGTAGTCGGTGCTGGCGGCCTGGTCGGCCCAGGCCACGCGCTGATGCACCTTCGTGACCACGGCCGGCGGCAGCGGTGCGTCCGTGTCGGGATCCTTGCCCTGCGCCAGTCGGGCCAGCTGGATGTCGGCGTAGGTGGTGTCCAGGCGGTCGCTGACCGGCAGGCCCGCATCGGCGTAGACCGCAGCCAGCGCCTGGATCAGCGCGGCGGACAACTGTTCGCGCTGCTGCGCATTGGCCGCCGCTGCGCGCACCAGCGCGGCGGCGAAGTAGCTGAGCGTGGCGTGGTTGCGGCGCACCTCGGCCGGATCGGCGAGCACGGCCTGCAGCAGCGCCAGGTGGGCGGCCTGGTCTGCGGGCGGGGCAGCCTGGACCTCGCCCGGCTTGCGCTGGCGTGCAGTCAGCGCGAGCAGGGCGAAGCGCCGCTGCAGCACCGGCTGCGGCGCCGAACGCGCCAACAGCTCCAGCACTGCAGGCCCCTGGCCGTCCTTGATCAGGTGGTTGGCGTCCACGTTCCAGCCGTATTCGCCCAGCAGCGTCCAGTCGTCGTCAGTGAGCGCGGCCGGGTCGTGCAGCGCCTGTTGCAGCAGTTGCTCAGAGGTGGTGGTGCGGCGGGCGGCCACGCGCAGCACTTCACTCAGGCGCTCGATGTCGCTGTCGCCTGCCAGGCGGGTGATCTCGCTGCGGTCGGGGCGCAGCACGATGATGGTGGGGTAGCCCTTGACCCCGAAGCGCTCGCCCCAGGCCTGTGCACCCTCGGAATCGCCGTCCAGGTGCACAGCGACGAACTGGCGGGTCCGCGCGATGAAGTCCGGGTCCTTGAACAGCGTGGCCTTGAGCCGGTTGCACGGCGGGCACCAGACCGCGCCCCAGTACAGCAGGATCGGCTTGCCGCTCTCGGCTGCCTCGGCGAGGGCGTCCTGCACGTCGCCCTCGCGCCAGGCGATGCCGGTGTTTGCCTCGTTCTTCGCGGTCGGTGCGGCAACTGGCTGCGCCGCAGGCGGCGGCGCGACCTGGGTGCAGGCGGACAGCGCCAGGGCGAACAGACAGGCGGACGGCACGGGACGGGCAAGGCGGATCATCGGGCGATGGGGACGGGAAAACGGTCACTGTAAGCCGCCATTGCCGCGCCCGACATTGCGGTTGGGCATGGGCATATGTCGCCGCCTCGATCGACCTTGCGCGGCGCTGCCGGCGCCGCCGCGTGCATACCGCCGCGCGATCACCATGCGTACGATCAGTTAGATCCGGTCCCCGTGCTTCAGCCGAAGATGAATCTGCCGCGCATCAGGGCGGAATGTCCGGGAAAGGAACAGAAGAAGCTGTAATCGCCGGCTCTGGTCAGGCTGCTGGTCTTGAAGGTGACGGTGGTGCTCTGCCACCGCCGATCACCCTGGTGTGCGCCAGCACGCGGATGTCCCCGGGCGCGAGATGGTCGTTGGCCGCGCCAGCCTGGATGCCATCGCGGGTGATGGTGGCGACATCCGCCGTCTTCGCCAGTACCCAGTCGTGGCCCATGATGTTGGCGGCGAGCCTGCCGGTGTGGTGGAGTGTCACGCTGACCTTGCCGCAACTGGCATCGACCTTCAGTTCCGCCCGGTCGAAATGCATGGCGTCGTTGCCGGAAATCTCCAGCGCATAGGTCCTGGCCGAGGCGTCCCGTGCTATCGCGGCAGCCGTCGCCAGCACCAGCATGGCCCACAGGCTCTGGATCTTCATTGCAAAACTCCGGTTTGCATATGCGCCGGCATCAAAGTCCACGTTGACGCGGGCATAGTAGTATCCGCCCAGCCAGTCGACCACGCCGTCCCGGTACACTTGGCCATAGGTGAGCGAGCTGGTCGTGTCCTTCTGCGGGTAGTTGTCGAACAGGTTGCTGGCGCCGATCGTTAGCTTGACCTTGCCGGTCATCTTCCAGGACACCTCGGTATCGAACTGCACCTCGCTGTGATAGCTCTGCACGGGATAGGGCGAAGTGGTGCGCATGTATTTGTAGGGGCCGTAGATGTTTGCGCGCAGCATCGCCTGTATCGGGCCGAAGTCGTGCTGCACGGTAATGTTGCCCTTGATCTTGGGCGGTTGGTTCTCGAAGTTGTAGATCGATCTCGCATTGAACAGGCCGGCGATGTTGACCTTGTCGATCCTGTATTTGTTGTAGTTTAGGCTGGCGCTGAAGTCGGTGACCTGGTGATTTCCCCAGGTCTTGCGCCAGTTCCCGACCAGGTCCGCGCCGGTGACCATGGCATCGAACGCGTTCTGGAAGAAGTAGACGCTGCTGATGGTATCTGCGCCCACCACACCGGCCTCCTGCATCTGCTCGCGGATGGCATCGGTCACGCTGATCGTCGAGGTGGCATAGATCATGTCGTCGATGTCCATGCGATAGCCGTCCAGCGTGACGTTGATGTCGTCGGCTGGCGTCAATACCGCGCCGGTAGTAGTGGATCAGGCGGATGCTGGTGTCCACCGCGTCAGAACCGCCCGGAGTGAAAAACACGTGGTCCAGATTCCCTGGTGCCAGATCGCACAGGCGGGTGGCCAGGCGGATCGCCGCTTCGCTGGTGTAGTGGAAGTAGCCGGTGGCGTAGGGAAGGCGCTCCATCTAGCGGACGGCCGCCTCGATCATGCTCTTGCGCCCTTGCCGACGTTGACGCACCACAGCCCGGTAACGCGTCCAGCAGCTGGTTGCCGCGAATGTCCCGGAACCAGATGCCGTCGGCCGAATCGATGATCGTGGCGCCGCGCTGCTCGTGCAGGGCCCACGACGTGACGGGATGGATCAGATGGGCCCGGTCCATTTCGACCAGCGGGTCCAGTTCCTCCAGGACAGATCTCACGACGGATCCTTCGGTGGCTAGGGCGAAGCACACACTAGCGACGGGACGCCGCGACATCCCCGCGGAAAATCCATCGAGAAGCTGCGTCCCAGCCCGTATTTCCGCCACGCAGCGGTAGATTCTGCCGCTCGGCGGCAGGATTTGCTCTGCCGGCCGGCTCGGCATCGGTTGCCCGAGCCGTTGCGAGCGGTGACAACGCGGCCTCGCGCAGGGCATCGATTGCCACGTTTGGGGGCAGACGTGGTGGGGCGAGCGGACAGGCAGGCAGACATGCGGCATCCCGTCCCTCGCCGATGCAAGGCCTGCAGTGGCAGCCGTATCGCCCGAAAGAGGCCGCAACTGCGACGCGGTCCACTACCGGCATCGAGGCGGCCGAGTGGAGGGGCGGTGTGACGCCGCCGAAATGCGGGAGTGTCCGCGCCAGGGCAGGCGGTGGATCTGTACGCGCATCGTGCCGCCCACACTCCGTAGGTGGCCGGGTGCATGCTGGTCGGTTCCAGGGGATGTGTGGCAAGAGCCTTTGCCGCCGGCCGCTTCCTCGTGAGATTTCCGTCCGCCGGCGCTGCGACGATGGGCGCGTGGTATCAATGCGGCCGCCTGCGCTAGATTAGGACGCGCAAGACCCAGCGCAACCGCGGTTCCATGCACAGCCTCAACTTCCGTTACCTCTACGAATCGCACCGGCTCGGCTCGATGCGCGCGGCCGCCGACAAGCTGGGCGTGGCCGTGTCCTCGATCAGCCGCCAGATCGCGCAGCTGGAGGCTGAGGCAGGGGTGGCCATGATCGAGCACGGCCGCCGCAACATCATCCTGACCGAGGCCGGCGAGCTGGGCGTGCGCTTCTACCAGGAACAGCTGGCCCATGGCGAGCTGTTCGATTCCCAGCTGGCCGACCTGAAGTCGCTGCGCTCGGGCCGGATCAAGCTGGCCCTCGGCGAGGGCTTCATCGGCAAGGCGCTGACCGAGGTGGTGTCCACCTTCAGCAAGCACCACGCCGGCATCGCCCTGAACGTCCACATGGTGGTGTCGTCCAACGAGGTCACCCGCATGGTGGCCGAGGATGAGGCGCACCTGGGCTTGATCTACGGTCCCACCGACGACCCGCGCATCCGGGTGCAGCTGTCGGTGCCGCAACCGTTGTGCGTGGTGATGAAGCACAACCACCCGCTGGCCGGCCGCGACAGCCTGAAGCTGGCCGATCTGGCTTCGTACAACCTGTGCCTGCCCGAAGAATCCAACCGCACCCGCCAGCTGCTGCGCCAGGGCGAGGCGGCCGAGCGGATCACCCTGGAGCCCAGCGTCACCTCCAACTCGATCAACATGATCCGCGACCTGCTGCATTCGGGGCAGTTCATCACCCTGTTCTCGGTCCTGGCCGCGTCCAAGGAGCTGACCAAGGGCCAGTTCGTCGCACTGCCGCTGGACAACCCGGCCTTCAGCGAACAGACGCCGGTCTCGCTGATCCGGCGCCTGGGCCGGCGCCTGCCACCGGGACCGGGGCAGCTGATGACCCTGCTGGAAAGCTACCTGCGCGGCCTGCCGCCCCTGGACAAGGGCCGCCTGGCCCGTTGAAGCAGGCCCGGGGCCGCCGCAATGTTGCGGCGGCGGCAACTAACTCATCCCCCGATGCCAACCGGTTTCCGGGATGCTGGCTTTGCCCGACCAACCGGGAATCGCCTTGACTGCCCACCTCCGTGATCGCCGGCCATGACGATTCCGCATCAATGGAGTAATAGAAATCCGTGGCTGCAGAACACAACGATAGTTTTGAACTCTACGATCTGAAAGTCGAAGCCGTGGCCCCGCCGGGTGCCAAGATCTATAGCGGCGCCCGGCCGGGCGACTACTTCGAGCTCAAGGGTGAAATGCTCTACCTGCCGCCCGGCCAGGGGTTCTCGATCTACTCGCTGGCGGCGGTGCTGCCACTGCTGGCGGCCAAGCAGCGCGAGACCGCGCCGTTGGACTGGATGAGCTCCGACGAGGAGGTCGCCAACCCCGATCCGCACTGTCCGGTGCGGCTGAAGATCGTCCGTACCGGCAAGCGCGTGTTCAAACGTTCGGACACCACGGCCGTGCCCTTGCCGCCGGTGGCACCGGCTGACATCCCGCGCATGCAGCTGGCCCCGGGCTACGAGATCTCGCGCCTGATCAAGGGCGGCTGGCACCTGTCCGGCGACCATGGCGCCATCGATCGCCGCCAGGCGCTGCGCGACATGGCAGCCTTCGTCGAGGCCGGCATCACCACCTTCGACTGCGCCGACATCTACACCGGTGTGGAGGAGATGATCGGCGACTTCCGTGCCGCCTATCCGGAACTGGCCAGATCGGTGCGCGTGCATACCAAGTTCGTGCCCGACCTGGCCAGTCTGGCCCAGGTGGACGCCAACCTGATCGAGGCCGGCATCGACCGCTCGCTGCGCCGGCTCAAGCAGGAAGCGCTGGACCTGGTCCAGTTCCACTGGTGGAACTTCGAGGTCCCCGGCTACATCGAGACAGCCCTGGAACTCAAGCGCCTGCAGCAGGCCGGCAAGATCCGCCACATCGGCGTGACCAACTTCGACGTGCCGCACCTGACCGAACTGCTGGATGCTGGCGTGCAGGTGCTCAGCCACCAACTGCAGTATTCGATGCTGGACCATCGCCCCGAGCATGGCATGGCCGAGCTGTGCCAGCGCCACGGCATCGTCTTGTTCTGCTACGGCACCGTGGCCGGCGGTTTCCTGTCCGAGCGCTGGTTGGGCAAGCCCGAGCCGGCCGGCACCTTCAGTAACCGCTCGCTGACCAAGTACAAGCTGATCATCGAGGATTTCGGCGGCTGGGAGCTGTTCCAGGAATTGCTGCGCGCGTTGGCCGGCGTCGCTGCGCGGCACGGCTGCGACATCGCCACCGTGGCCAGCGCCGCGGTCCTGGCCCGTCCCGGCGTGGCCGCCGCGATCGTCGGCGCCACCAGCGCAGCGCACCTGGACGCGCATCGCCGGATCGGGCAGGTCTTTCTGGGCGCGGACGATCTGGCGACCATCCAGGCTGTCACCGCACGCTGCAGTGGCCCGACTGGGCGACGTCTACACTCTGGAACGCGACATCGCCGGCCGCCATGGCCGCATCATGAAGTACGACCTGCACAAGTAATCCGGAAAGCGAAACAGCCCGTGCCCCAAACAGCAGCGGTAAAAGTGATTCGTTCAGACCAATAATTTCGCCAGCCATGCCACGCACAGCCAATACGCCTTTCCCGCCAATATTCCCGGACGGTAGCGCCGTTAATGCTTCGCGACGCCGGCTCCTGGCAGCGGCAGCTTTGCTGGCCTGCTGGCCCGCGTCGGCCGTCGTCCCCGCTGCGAGCCAGCCCTTCGGGTCACCCCCTTCCCCGATGCTGACGGCAGATGGGGCACTGTCAGCTGCGGCGTTGGCGCTACTGGACGCGATCGCGGAGACGATCATTCCCCGTACCGACACACCTGGAGCCCACGATATTGCAGCTGCCGAATTCATCGACATGTTATTCAGCGAATGGATGCCTGCTCCCGTGCAAGCGTGGTTCATAAGCGGACTGGAAGTGTTCGAGAAGGATGTGCGCTCCAGATCCGCATCCGGCTTCCTTCAGATGTCCGCAACCCGACGGCTTGCTTGTCTGTATGACGTCCAGGCCACATGTCGCGGGCAACCTGCACGAACTGAGGCAACATTCTTCCTTGCACTCAAAGAATTGATGCTACTGGCCTATTACACCTCCGAAGCCGGAAGCAGCCAGGAACTCGAATTGAATCTGGTGCCAGGCTACTACGAGCCGTGCAAGAGAATATCGACTGATACACATGCTCAATCAATCATGCGCTCGACAACACTCGGATGGGTGCCGTGATGGCGGACTTCGATGTTATCGTTGTTGGCTCGGGCATATCCGGTGGATGGGCAGCCAAGGAGCTGACCGAAGCAGGATTAAAGGTGCTGCTGCTTGATCGGGGTCGTTCGGTTCAGCATGGCGAATACCCTACCGAACACCTTCCGCCATGGTCATTCAAGTTCCGCGGGCTCGGTGATCGGAAAAAATACGAGCGCGACTACCCCGTTCAGAAGCAATGCTCGACATTCCAGGAATCGAGCGAGCATTTCTTCGTTAACGACACAGAAAATCCCTATCAGGTAGAAGATGGAACGGATTTCTCCTGGATACGTGGATACCAGCTGGGTGGAAGATCTTTGACATGGGGAAGGTCCTCGTTGCGCTATGGCGAGATCAACTTCACCGAGATCCTCCGAGACGGGCACGGGGCGCACTGGCCGATCCGCTATCGCGATCTGGCCCCATGGTATGCGCATGTGGAGAAATTCATCGGTGTCTGCGGCCAGGCCGCAGGGCTGCCGCAAATGCCTGACGGTGAGTTCCTGCCACCGATGCCGATGAACTGCGTCGAGGAGCATGTCGCAGCGGTGATACGGCAACGCTATGACAGGGTGATGATGCCGGGACGCGGAGCGGTTCTAACCCAGGCACACATGGGCCGCGCGCCGTGCCACTATTGCGGCCCTTGTTACCGGGGGTGTTCCACCAGTTCATATTTCAGTACGCAAAGCTCAACGCTGCCGGCGGCCATGGCGACTGGCAATCTGACGGTCTTAACCGACGTTATCGTGACCGCTATCGAATACGATGCAACGGCCGCGCGTGCAAGCGGCATCCGCGTTATCGACGCCAAGACGGGCACAGGTCGAGTGCTGTCTGCACGTATCATCTTTCTGAATGCTTCCACACTCGCCACGACCCAGATTCTTCTGAATTCGGTCAGCGAATCATTTCCCCTTGGATTGGCTAATTCCAGCGGCATGCTCGGATGCAACCTGATGGATCATGTGATCGGTCCGATGGCCGTCGGCAGGTTCGAAGGATTCTCGGATCACCAGACCTTCGGCAATCGCCCGGTCGATGTGCTGATCCCGCGCTTCCGTAACCTGGGAGGTGAGCAGAATTCGTTCCTGCGCGGTTACCATTATCAGGGCAGTGCCATTCGTGCAAGCTGGGCCGCTGGCACGCAGATGCAGGAACTTGGTGCCGATCTCAAGGCTAGGCTGCGCAAACCCGGAGAGTGGACGATGTTCCTTGGTGGTATCGGGGAATGTCTGCCCAATCCAAAAAACCGGGTGACATTGGACCGTCGCACCGACCGCTGGGGGGTTCCACAACTCAGAATCAACTTCTCGTGGAGCGAAAACGAGAGGCGAATGGGTATAGATATGGCCAATGAGGCTGCGGCCATGCTGCGGGCAGCAGGAGCGACCGACATCCAATCCAGCTCGGAGTTGATGGCCGGTGGAACTTGCATCCATGAAGCAGGCACGGCCCGCATGGGAAATGATCCTGCCGTGTCCGTATTGGATGCGAATAACCGGTGCCACGATGTTCCCAACCTGTTTGTCACCGATGGTGCTTGCTTGCCCTCCTCACCCAACCAAAATCCTTCTCTAACCTATATGGCACTGACCGCCCGTGCCGCACACTTCGCTCGAGGGATGCTGGCCGAAGGACAACTGTGACAATCCGATCGGCATGCTTCCGATCCATATCTCCAGACTATGGCTGCTATTGCCTCTTGTGCAACGAACTACGCCGGCAAGGTCATTGCAACCAAGTTTCCCATGGACGAATCTCAAGGTGTCGCGGAACCACGGGAGGGCGACATGATCCAGTCAATATCAAGATTCCCCAGAAATCATTCTCAGTCACGGCCATCCATGATGGCCGGCTGGGAGACTCAGAAAACTCACGGGAAAATACATGATCGCTTGCCCTTACACGAAAAAAAATTATCGCATCAGCCTGCTCGCTTCTGCTTTGGCTGCCGGTTTCATGACCTCAGCTATGGATGTTCGTGCACAGGAGAAAAATTCGACCGATGACTCAGGAAATACCAACGCTGCGCGGGTCAAGACCATAGACTCGATCACCATCACTGCACGCAAGCGGAGCGAGGACCCGCAGAAGGTGGCCGATGCCACTACCGTGATCACAAAGGATGCGATCGAGAATTCCGACATCAGGACCGTTCAGGATGCGGCCAGGCTCGTTCCCAACCTCGTGATACTCGACCATCTTTACCCAGGCATCAAGACGGTATCCTTCCGTGGCTTCACCACACTCGGACGCGGTGGGGAATTCCCATTCTCGACCATCGTTGACGGAGTCGTTCAGCCGGGTCAGATGTTTTTCGATCAGGATCTCCTCAATGTCCAGCAGATAGAGATTCTTCGCGGGCCACAGGGAACCCTTTACGGCGGTGGTGCTATCGCTGGTGCAATCAATATCGTCACCGCCCCGCCTTCGGATAAATTCGAAGGATCCCTAAAAATGGGAAGCTACGGTGGAGCGACGAATACCGGCACCGTCAACTTATCCATTCCTCTGGTGAAGGATAAGCTCTATGCAAGGATCGCGGCATATGGGATCAATTCTGATGGCATGATCGACAACACGGCTAATGAGAAGAATGCCGATTATGTTTATGAAAGGACTTATCGCGGAAGCTTGCTGTTCACGCCGACGGACAAGCTGAGCATCAGATTGAACGCCAATTACACCTCCGGTGACCATGGTGCCCTGTGGTTGGTAGAGGTTCCAGATGCATTGTTTGATGGCTATGTCGGCAAATTGTCCGAGGACCAGGCTGGGAAGCTGCACCGGCGCCTGAAGAATTATTCCCTTAAGGCCGATTACGACATCACCGATTCGGTGAGGCTGACTTCCATATCCGCCACGAACAACGCGCTGGAAAGGACAACGGCTGATGGTGACTATACGGCTGAGTCGCTAAAAACGCAGCTTATCAATTATCGTGAGGATTCGTGGAGCCAGGAACTTCGCCTTGCTTCCATCAACAACAGCAGGCTGCACTGGAATGTTGGTCTTTACTATCAGGACTACAAGACCGACAACGACACCTACTACGGCCCGGTCTCCGATCCACAGGTCTGGACAAGCCATGTGCATGATCGCCTGCACTACAAGACATCCGCTATCTTCGGGCAGGCGAGCTACGAAATCACCGATAAAATCGAAGGTCTGGTGGGATTCCGCCACGACTCCGAGGATCAGGAGTTGCACGACACCATCTACCAGACTTGGCAAACCCAGAGTTTCAGCGTGAATCAACCCAAGGCGACGCTCTCCTACAAGTTTACGCCGGATGTATTTGGCTACCTAAGCTACGCACGGGGTTATCGCAAGGGTGGTTTCAATGCAAGAGAGCCCGATTCGGTAGCCAGTTTCAAACCAGAAACCGCCGACAACTTCGAGCTCGGCATCAAGAGCAAGATGCTGAATCACGATGTCATGCTGAATGCTGATATTTTCAAGACGAATTATAAGAACCAGCAGTTCTCTACCTCACGGGTGACTTCCGACGGAATATATACCGCAATCTCGAATATTGAAAAAACCGATGTCTACGGAGCCGAATTCGAGGGCACTTGGCTCATGACCGATACATTAAGTTTGAATGCGTCGACTGGCTACACGCACGCGGAAATAAAGAAATTCGTCTCCGGAAACGAGGGTTCCTACATCGGCAACGTCGTGCCTCAGGTCTATGGGCTTACGGCACAGGTCGGGGTCGACTATCGTAAGTGGCTAGGAAACTATCTCCTGGCCGGACATGTCGACCTTTCACACCGTGGGAAGGTCTATTGGGACGTGGCCAACGAACTGAAGACCAGCCCGAGCAATTTTCTCAATGCGCGCATCTCGGTGGAGCATGATGCCTGGTCGTTCGCCCTGGTCGGGCGCAACCTAACCGATGAACGCGTACCTGCGGCAGTCGGTGCACATTCGCTTGGAACCACCAGTCTGGTGAGCTACAACCTGCCCCGTCAATACGGAGTCGAATTGGGCCTGAGTTTCTGATGATCCACCATCGACCGGTTTCGGCTTCGAAACCGGTCGATGGACATGTAGAACCATTAAACCTGGTGACCTCCAAATTTCTACGAGAAGTATATGGATCGCAGAGCATTCCTGGGACTCACGGCAGCCGTTGGCAGTTCGATGCTATCCGGCTGCTCCGTGCGGCTACGACGGCTTTCCCTGGCGGCCCCGGTGCGCCCCATTGGCCTGCAGCTTTATACCGTCATGGATCTGCTGGACCGGGACTTTGAAGGGACATTGCGCACTGTTGCGAAGATCGGCTACAAGGAAGTCGAGACCCTCGGGGATTTCAGCCAGGATCGTGCACGTTTCCGGCAACTTCTCGAAGATTGCGGCCTCACCTCTCCGTCGCAACACATCATGCCCGCCGGCCTGGGCAGGATATTCGCGGCAGGGGTTCGCAACGAGATATCTAAACAAGAACTGGAGAATGCTTTCCTGAAGGCATTCTCGTTCGAGCGCATCGATGCATTGATTGCGGAATGCATCGAACAGGCGCACGGATTGGGTCAGCAATACATTATCTGGCAAATCACCTGGCCATCCCAGCTGAAGGCGATCGCCGACATAGATAGGCTTATCCGCACGCTCAACAAAGCCGGCCGGCTGTGCAGCGAAGCGGGTTTGCGCTTCGCCTATCACAACCATGGCGCGGAATTCGTGCCCGTCGGTGGCGATGTTCCATACGAATTGATCCTGAACAATACCGACCCGGCGCATGTGCACTTTGAGTTGGACCTTGCCTGGGCCACTTTCTCCGGCGGAGATCCAATACCGTATCTCGAGCGCCATCCTGGGCGATTCCATCTATGCCACCTGAAGGATGTCGATCGCGCAGGCAATGTCTGTGCAACAGGGGAAGGGATCGTTCGTTTCCCCGCCTTCCTGCAGGCAGCTGCCAGGGCGGGTATCGCCCATTACTTCGTCGAATACGATGCACCGGCAGATCCATTGCGGGAAATCACCAATTCGTACGCACGTCTGGCGCCACTGATGTGAAGCATGCTGTATTTCATGACGCCTGATCGATCATCCTGCCTGGATTCAACTGGGCATCGGCAGTGCATTGGGATTTCCCGTGCGTGGTCTATCTCGATGATGTCCGTCATCACTGTCACGACTGGCTGTCGGATTTCCTTATCCATCTCCAGAATCGTACAGCCATCGCAAAGTGGATCACGATAGACATGAGAAACGGTGTCCCCTTGAAATCTCCCCTGGTGGAAGCCAGCCCGACCGAAGGAGTGACCGAATCCGATCGCCGCGGCTGGATATTCCTTGTGGCGATTCAGGTAGGAATGAGCATCTGCATCCCCCTGTTTGCTCTGGGTGGCCAGTTGGCACAACATCGAACACTGCCTCAACTGGCCCGCGATATCATTCTATCCTGCACTCTGATGACGATCATTGGCATCTTCAGCGGCGCGGTAGGGGTGAAATCGCGTCAACCGACCGCATTTCTGGTGCAGCATACCTTCGGCATCGCCGGCTCCCGTCTGGTGGCCGTGATATTGGCCCTGACCCTGTTCGGTTGGTTCGGTGTGCAAACCGAGGTATTCGTACAAAGCGTGCTGTCGATCTGTGCGGCTGCCTTTGGACACTCGCCGCCTAGATTGCCGATCACGATCGTTTCCGGACTGGTCATGGGCATCACGGCGGTGGTCGGGGCGAAAGCGCTCGGCAAAGTGGCTTTTCTGGCGGTACCGCTCCTATTGGCCGCCCTCGCCCCACCCCTGTTCCATTTCCTGACTTCCGGCCACATCGGCGAAACCATTTTCCATTCGGTACCAGGGGCGTCCTATTCTGACACTAGGATCATTTCCATCATCGTCGGCGGGCATATGCTGACGGTTGCGGTTTTGCCGGATGTCAGCCGTCTGCTGCGCACACAGCGAGACAATGCCATTGCGGTTGTAGTCAGTTTACTAGTGGCATTACCTGCCTTACTCATGCTGTCTAGTGCCCTGTCCGCTTTTTATCAAAGTGCCGATCTCATTCAAATCATGATTGGTGCAGGAGTAGGCATTCCAGCGCTACTCGTTATCTTCCTGGCTACCTGGACCAGTAATGACAAAAATCTATATGAAAGCGCTTTGTCTCTGGGGGTCATTTTTCCGAACGTGGACCGCTGGAAATTGACGGTAATTAGCATGGTCTTGGGGGTGGCTTTAGCTGCCGTCGGAATTTTTGGTCATTTCGTGACTTTTCTTGTGATACTTGGGGTTGCGGTTGCTCCCATGGTCGGCGTCTATTTGACGGATTTCGCGGTAGATGCCAGACGCTACAGCTCTCCACCCGATTGCAGGATCATCCGTGCGCTCCCCTGTTTCGCGTGGTTCTTCGGTCTCCTCCTAAGCCTGATGACGCTGCCTGTGGGCGATTTAGGGCTGGGCTGGTTCGAATTTACCGGAATTCCGGCAATGGATGCTCTGCTTGCGGCATCCGCTGTGTATTTGCTGGGCAGACTCTTCTCCAGGATTTCTTTTCAGTGACCCGCGCGTCGGCGACCTGCCGTCTACGAACAGAGCTTACAGACAGGGATCTACTCACCTCACTAGCCTCAGGACGCAGCATACTATGAAACAAAAGATACTCGCGGTGACATCCATGCTGGCACTATGTGCGGGAACCTCCTCGGTCTGGGCCAGAGAATGCCGGGTAGCGATCTCTGGAAATGATCAGATGAAATTCGACAAGTCGACCATTACGATCGCGGCTGACTGCACCAGCATCGACCTGACCTTGACCCACACCGGGAAGTTGCCGGTGAATGTCATGGGTCATGACTGGGTACTGACGAAGACGGAAGATGTACAGGCCGTTGCTAACGATGGCATGCGCAGCACGCTCGCCGATGGGTATCTGAAGAAGGATGATACGCGGGTGATTGCCGCTACCCGGTTGATCGGAGGGGGTGAGTCAGTGACGGTCTCCTTCCCCATCGCGAAACTGGCAAAGGGGGGCGACTATACTTTCTTTTGCTCGTTTCCCGGACATTGGGCGATCATGAAGGGAAAGTTGACGCTCACTTGATTAAACCGGCGTAGTTATGGCGCCGTCGTTGCATGCATAATTCAATCCGACATGTTTCTCTGCTCTAGGGAATGGATGTCATGCTCAACGGCAGGCTTAGGTACAGGATCTTCCACGCTAACGGGGCCCGAGAAAATCACATTGCTGCAAGTGCAACCAACCCTTTCATCGATGCTATTGAAGAGAGGCATTCACCGAAGATGATCCGGGGACGATGGACGGGCTTGGTCCCCACCATGTCATGTCATGGCCTTTCCTGAATAGCTAACCATCATCCGGCTGCGGTGCATCGGATCTGGCGGCGAAAGCGGATACCAGTTCCCGTCAGCCGATATGTCCTCATGCCTGAAGCGCTACCTGGATGATGAGTTGCATGAGTGTTTGACGACTAAAGCCACAGGTTCAGGAAATATGCATTCAAACAAGCGTTATCGCATCGCAGTGGATATCGGCGGCACCTTCGTGGATGCCGTCGAGTTCGACCAGGACACCGGCGAAGACCCGCCTCGCCAAGGCCCCGACGACACCGCATGCGCCCGCCGAAGGTGTGCTGGAGGCGATTGCCCGGCTGGGAACGCCCTTGGAACAGGTCGACACGTTCGTCCACGGCACCACGCTCGGCCTGAACGCGATCATCGAACGCAAAGGGTCGGTCACCGGCATCATTACCAATGCGGGCTTTCGCGATCTGTTCGAGATCGGCCGGGCCGATGTTCCGGCCAGCCACATGTTCGATTTCGCCTACCAGCGCCCCCCTTCGCTGGTCAAGCGGCGCCACCGCATCGGTGTGCCCGGAAGGCTGGATGCAGGCGGGCAGGAAGTGGTCGCACTGGACGAACAGGCCGTGCTTGCCGCGGCCGCACAGCTGCGCGATGCCGGGGTGCAGGCCATTGCCGTCTCGATGCTGCATTCTTATCTCAATCCCCGCCAGGAAATGCGCGTTGCCGAACTGGTCCGTGCTCATTTCCCCGATCTGCCTGTTTCCATCTCCAGCGAGATCAGTCGCGAGTACCGCGAATACGAACGCACCTCCACGACAGTACTGGATGCGTATATCCGCCCGATCTATGAGCGCTACCTGTCGGCGTTGGAACAGGCGTTCGAGGCCAAGGGATTCACCGGGCGGTTCCTGATCATGCGTTCCAGTGGTGGTGCGATGACCTCCCGGCTGGCCAGCCGCTCCCCGGTGTTCACCGTGATGTCCGGCCCAGCCGGTGGCATGATCGGTGTCAGCGCCATCGCGCGCGAACTGGGCTTGAACCGGTTGCTGTCACTGGACTATGGTGGCACCAGCCTGGATGCCAGCGTGGTGGAAGACGGCGAACCGCTGGTCATCTACGAGGCATCGCTCGAGCATTTCCCCGCGCTCACGCCGATCTTCGACATCCGCTGCATCGGCACCGGCGGCGGATCGATCGCACGCGTGCGGGACGGTCTGCTGCAGGTCGGCCCGGACAGCGCCGGCTCGGTCCCCGGACCGGTGGCCTATGGCCGTGGCGGCGTCGAGCCGACCACGACCGATGCCGCGCTGGCATTGGGCTATCTGGATCCGGCGGCGTTCCTCGGCGGAACCTTGCAATTGGATATCGCTGGCAGCACTACGGCCATCGACCAGAAACTGGCCGCCCCGCTGTCTACCGACGTCGCCACCGCC
Source organism: Pseudomonas sp. (assembly GCA_049840615.1). Classification (GTDB taxonomy): domain Bacteria; phylum Pseudomonadota; class Gammaproteobacteria; order Pseudomonadales; family Pseudomonadaceae; genus Pseudomonas. Next base: position 15,212 of record JASGKM010000039.1, on the reverse strand, counting down.
GCGGCCGGGGTATTCGACGTGCTGATCGCCAAGACCATCGGTGCGATCCGCGAGATCACGGTGGATCGCGGCAAGGACCCAAGCGAATTCTCGCTGCTGGCCTTCGGCGGCGCCGGCCCCATGATCGCACCGCTCCTGGCCCGGGAAATCGATGTCGTCGAACTCATCGTCCCCGCGGTTCCCGCGGTGTTCTCGGCTTGGGGCATGCTGATGTCCGAGCTGGTCAGTGACTTCTCCAAGACCAGCATCCATCCGCTCGACCCTGCACATACGGGTGTGCTCGAAGAGGGCTTCGGCGAACTGAGCGTGCCGGCCATCGCGCAAATGCGCGAACAGGGCATCGCGCCCGACGCATGCCGGCTGGACCACTTCATCGAATGCCGCTACGTCGGGCAAGAGCACACCTTGCGCGTGGCGGTCCAGCTGCCATTGGACCCGGCCGTCATTGCGGCCCGGTTCAATGCCATGCACGATGCGCGTTACGGCCACACGATGCCCGATGCGGTGCAGGCGGTCACGTTGCGCATCCGTGCGGTCGGCCAGCTCGAGAAACCGCCGCTCAATCGCTTGCCACCGGCCACCGGTACCGCACGCGATGCCGTGGTTGCGCAACGCCAGGCCTATTGCTTCGCGGTGCGGGGTGTCGTGCCGTTCCAGGTCTATGCTCGACACAAGCTGGCCCCCGGCCACACCATCGACGGCCCGGCGATCATCGATGAGGGAACCTCCACCACGGTGATCCATTCCGACCAGGCGCTGCTGGTCAACGACTACGGCCACCTCATCATCAAGGGCAAGCAGGCATGAAACTCCAGGGCGCGCAGACCGAAATCATCCGCAGCTACCTGCTGTCGGCGGCCGAGGAGATGCGCCGGACATTGATCCGCACTTCCTTCAATCCGGTCATCTACGAGACGCTGGACTTCGGCATTTCCATCTACAACAGCGATCTGGACCTGATCGCGGAAGCACCCGGGCTGGCGCTGTTTCTGGGCGCGAACGACTACGCGATCAAGCGAGGCATCGAGTATCTTGGCATGCAGAACCTCGAGCAGGGCGACATCGTCCTGATGAACTACCCCTACTGGAACTCGGCGCATTCGATGGACATCACGCTGTATGCGCCCATCTTCGCTCCCGGCGAGTCCAGGCCGTTCGCCTTTACCTGCATCCGTGCGCACTGGATGGACATCGGCGCCAAGGATCCGGGCTACGTCCTGGATTCGACTGACATGCACCAGGAAGGCCTGATCTTCCCCGGCACCAAGATCTACAAGCGCGGCCACTTGGACAAGGAGATCCTGGAGCTGATCCGCTTCAACTCGCGCCTGCCCGATCTGGTGACCGGTGACCTGGAGGCCCAGGTCGCCTCCACCCGCACGGGCGAGAAGCGACTGATCGAGCTCTATCGGAAATTCGGCGCCACCGCGTTCAACGAAGCCGTGCAGACCATCCTGGACCATGGCGAGATGGCCTGCCGCCGTGCGTTGGCCAAGCTTCCCCATGGTCATTTCGAGGCCGAGGACTACGTCGACGACGACGGCATCAGCGACCAGATGCTGAAGATCAAGGTCGCCGTGACGATCGATAGCGATGGCTTGACCTGCGACTTCACCGGGTCGGCCGGGGCCACCCGCGGGCCGATCAACCTGCCGTTCGGACTGACCCAGACCGTGTGCAAGTTCGTGCTGCGCTCGCTGACCACCGCCAACGAGCCCAGCAATGGCGGGCACGGCCGCGCGCTCAAGGTCATCGCTCCCGAAGGCAGCCTGTTCCATGCCGTCTATCCCGCCTCGACCTTCACCTTGTGGGCCTCGCATCTGGCCCTTGAACTGATCTACAAGGCACTCGCACAGGGCATGCCGGAACGGCTTGCGGCTTCCTCCGGCGGGGATGTGCCGGGCTTCATGATGGTGGGTCACCATCCGGTGACCGGTGCGCTGTATGCGGTCAGCAACAACGACTCCATCGGCTGGGGTGCCACGGCCAGCCATGATGGCGCCAATGCGCTGAGCCACTTGTCCGGTTGCCTGATCCGCAATACACCGGTCGAGGTGCTGGAATTGAAGACCGGCATGTTCATCGAATCGCTGGAGATCAACCCCGACAGCGGTGGCGCCGGCGAACATCGCGGCGGCCTTGGGGTGAAGCGGATCATCCACTTCCTCACCGATGGCGAGTTCCTGACGGTGACCAAGAAGACCAAGACCAAGCCATGGGCGCTGGCCGGGGGCATGAGTCCAACCCGAACAAGATGCTGCTGTTCCCGGGGACCGATCGCGAGAAATCCGTTGGCACTTACCGCGCAGCGGTGCGCTCCGGCGACATCATGCATTGCATCACCGGTGGAGGCGCCGGCTATGGGCTTCCGGACAGACGTCCGCCCGAGGCAGTCCTGGAAGACGTGCTTGAAGGCTATGTGAGTCCCGCAGCCGCAGAAGGCATTTATCGGGTCCGCATTGCGGACAATGGCGTCGATGCTGAGGCTACGGCCGCCTTGCGTAGTTGAGGCCGTTCGGAGCGCCTGGGCCTGCCCGGCGCCTGTGCTCGAGGATGGGCGTGCAGGACACGCCATCGGCGTGACGATGCCCGAGCGGAAGAAGCAGTACCGCCCGGCCCGGCCCGAACGCCCGGGCCGGGCGTTCGCCCTTACGATATCGGCGCTACTACTGGGCTCCCACGTACGGGATTGCGCACGCGGCGGGGGACTTCACCGAGAAAGCTCATTCAGAAGGGCTCCGGCGTGCCGTCTGTGCTCACGAAATCGACCCGGGACAAGCGTCCCCCCGCCACTTCGGCATAGCCCATGACCAGTTCTTGCTGTAGCTGACCGTCCACCCGGGCAGAGACCTCGTGCGAGGTGAAAATGCAGCTTCCATCCTCCGAGACCTGCAGTTTGTGGAATGGCAGTTCCACCCGCACCATCTGGGTACTGGCCTGTATCCGCTGAAAATGCACAGCCAGTGCCTCGATCCCTCGGCCGCGTACGTGGCCATTGATCCGCATCACCGCGTCCTGGGTGAAGTATCGCGAGAACGCCTCCTCGCTGAATCCGCCAGCCTCCAGATAGGCCATGTTCCACCAGCGGAACATGGCGGTCAGCGGGTCGTCCGGTATCCGTTCCTGTGCGGCAGGAATTGCCTTGTCCTGTGTCGTATCGCCCATGTGACTGCCTTGTGGTGGTTGGAGGGAAACCTCGTTCAGCGCAGCTTGCCGCTCATCGCGTACAGCGCCTCGACCAATCTGTCGCCCAGAGCGTGTGCACGCTGCGGCGACCAGCCGGTGACCGGGTCCTCACGCCACGAGGTGTCCTTGAATGGCTGCTCCAGCAGTACCGAAAGGCACTTGAAGCGTTCGCCGATCCAGTTCCAGGCCATGCGCAGGTCGGCGGTCTCCGGCGCACCTCCCGGGTAGGGGTGCCCCATTTCGTATTCCGGCGTGGCGTCGGCCCAAGCTCGCTCGAATTCGCGGAACTTTCCGGCCAGCTGTTCGGAGCGGGACGGGATCTCCAGGGGACCGCCCAGGAACACACAGCGCAGTTCTTCGTCGCCATGGCAATCCAGGCAGAAGTCCACGCCGAGACGCTCCATCTCATCGCGCACGCAGAGCACTTCCGGACTCCTGTGCGGATCTGGATCGGCCCACTCGCGATTGAGATTTATCCCGACCGCATTGGCACGCGTATTGCCGGCGGCCACGCCATCGGGATTCATGTTGGGGACGACATGGATATCCAGCCGCTCGCGTAACGCTGATGCGACCGTGTCGTGCGAATCGACTAGGCGGGAGAGAAATCCTTCGAGGAAGAACCCGCTCATGGTCTCGGAGGGGTGCTGGCGGGAGATGATCCAGGCGACCGGCTTGCCACTGCCGGTTCCTGCCCCCAAGCTCAGGCATTCGATCGGGTAGCCGCGTACGCTGCTGCCAAGTACGCGCGTATGCACGAGCGGTGACTGGCCTATCCTGGCCAGGAACCGCTGTTCCCGCTCAAGTGTGTACGGAGCCCATTTGGCATAATAGACCACATCGTGCTCCGGCACGTGCTCGAATACATAGCCTTCCGGCGTCCTGGACGCAGGGATCCTGAACCAGGACTCCAAGTCGTAGGATGCATGCGGGCCGGTATTGGTCCATTCGTCCTCGTATTGCTCGCGGCCGGCGAGGCGCTGGTCCTCCGATACGTTGGTGATGACAAAACGGCACGCAACACCGCGAGCCCCGCTGACGCGGAAATGGTAATAGCCGATGAAATGCGTCCCCGCGTCGGCGCGCAATGCCAGGCGGATGTCGCCGGGATCGTTCGCATCCAGGATCTGGATGCTGCCGCAGGGAATCTCACCGGTTACCGCAATGGCCATCACGCCGCTCTCCAGTCTGGTCCAGGTCCGGTACGCAATGGCGCCGTTTGGCGGATGCCAGCACCGAGCACGCCGTTCCATGACAGTAACCGCCATTCCGACGGGGCTTCAATCACCTGTGTGGTGACGATGATTGCCATTGGCGCAATCGAGGCTTGCCCAGGCTACACCTGGACTTCCAGTACGCGATAGCCATGATCAAACCGACGCCCCCGGTTCTGAGTAGCACGGTGATTCAGAGTCCAACCCCCAACGAGAAGGAGACTGGACGTGAAGACCTGCCGGCCGGCATCCGACGGTGTCACCGGCCGACCGGCGGGATTGGCGGCTACGTTCGCTCCGGGGGCGACAAGCAACAGGCTCGCAAGCAGGACAAGCGGGGTCTTCATGGTGATGGATCCTTTCTGCCGAGCTGGCGCTTCATCACCGTCAAGGGCATCGGACCCGATTCCAGGATGTCGCGATGGAAATCACGAACGTCGAAGCTGGCTCCCTCGCTGTACCGTCGCGCATCGCGCAGGGTGTTGATGGCGCTCGCGCCCATCAGGAACGAGCACGCCTGGCCCGGGTAGACGCAGTACCTGTCGATTTCCCGGCTCGACTCCAGTCTGGTTTCGCCGGCGTTCTGGACCATCCAATCGATGGCTTGCTCGCGGTCCCATCGCTTCAGATGGATTCCCGAATCGACCACGATGCGGGCCGCGCGGAATAGCTCGGACTGGAGGTGGCCGACATAGCCGGCTTCTTCGTTCTCGTACACGCCCATTTCGGCTGCCAACTGCTCGGCATACAGAGCCCAGCCTTCGGTATAGGCCGAGAACCTGGCCACCTTGCGGAAGGCCGATAATCCCTGCGCGCCGCGCACGACCGAGTCCTGGAAATGGTGGCCGGGGATGGACTCGTGGTAGATCAGCGTCGGCAACTTCCACAGTGGAAGCACCGAGGGCTGGTAAAGGTTGACGGCAAAGACTCCCGGCGAATTCTCTCCGCCTGGGCTGTAGTTGGCGGTGGGTGAGGAAGCCTCGATGGTCTCGGACATCCGCCTGACCACCAGTTCACCCAGCCGGTACGGATGGAACATCGTTCCCAGCCGGTTCTCGACATCGGCGATCCTGGCTTTGACGTAGTCCAGGATGCGCTGTCTGCCAGCATCGTCGTCGGTGACCCGGTAGCGCTGGTCTTCCTGCAGCGTCTGCAGACGCAGGGCCACGCTGCCGTGGGTATTGCCGATCTTCCTGAGTTGCAGGTCCAGCTCGTGCTGGATGTCGTGGAACTTGTCCAGCCCGAATTGATGGAGTTCGGCGGGATCCACCTGGTCGGTGATGTTGGACGACAGCGCCATCCTGTAATACGCGTCGCCATCAGGCAGGTGCCAAACGCCGGCTGTCGCGTCCGCGCGCGGACGCAGCCGGGCGAGTGCATCGGCCTGGCGCGCCAGGGCCGGCCGGAGGTGGTCATCCAGGGCGCGCGTCAGGCGCATTGCGAACGCCGGATCCGCCAGTTGCCGAGAGGCCTGCAGGGCCGGCTGCACCCAGTACGTGGCCAGAGTGTCCCTGGAGACCGTGTCGCCCAGTTGGGCGATGGTCTTGTCGATGACGAAGCTGGGAGCAATCACACCGCGCGCGGCATCGTCGTTGACGCGGGCGGTTTCCTGATCCACCAGCGTGGCCAGCTGGGCGACCCGGTCGATGAAGTAGGCCAGGTCCTGGCGGTCCTGGACCGGATGGTTGTTCATCAGGAATTCCGGCAGCCAGTAATAAGCGCCGTTCATCTGGTTGACCACGTAGGGCGTGGGGCGCAGGTCGATGTCGACCTGCCCGTACCAGGCCAGTGCATCGATCCCCGACTGGTAGACGTATTCGGCCACTTCGTAGCTGAGCCGGTCGGTCTTGCTGAGGCGTTGCGGGTCGATCTGATGCAGTTGCCGCAGCGCGCTTTGCAGCGCGCTGCGGTCCTGGCGCATGCGCGCGGCGGAGCGATCTCCGAGTTGACCGCGCAGGTCCGCCTGTGTGCCGATGTCGTACCCGTACAGCGTCGCGTTCTCCGGGTAGCGGGCCATGAACAGGGCCAGCTGGCGGTCCAGCAGCGCGGACAGGCTGGCCGGCGGCTGGCCTGCCCGGGCGCACCAGGCGGGCATGGCCAGGCTCATGCCGAGCGCGGCCGACAGCTTGAGCATGTCGCGGCGGCCGATCCTGGCGCCAACAAGCGGGGGAGTCTGCATGCGACGAACTACCTCATCATGGTGCTGATCTTCCTGGACAGCGCGAACAGCACGACGCCGGCGACCACGTCCATCGACGCGATCATCAGGAAGCGGGTGGGGGCATTGGCCAGGGAGGCCGAGCCGAGGAGCCCGGCCAGCAGGCCGGAAAGCAGGTTGCCCAGCGCCACGCCGCCGAACCAGATGCCCATCATCTGGCCGACGAAGCGCTGCGGCGTCAGCCGCGTCACTGCCGACAGCCCGATCGGCGAGACGCACAGTTCGCCCAGGGTGTGCAGCAGGTAGGTGAGCAGTAGCCAGGTCGGCGCGACCCGCTGCTGGTGGTTGACCACCAGCCAGGAGGCTGCCGACATCACCAGGAAGCCGGCGGCCACCAGTACCAGGCCCAGCCCGAACTTCTGCGCCACCGACAGGTCGCGCTCGCGGTTGCCCAGGTAGCGCCACAGCCAGGACAGCACCGGCGAGAGCGCGATGATCAGGATGGGACCCACCGCCTGGTACCACGAGGCCGGATGGCTGCCATCGGCGAACAGGCCGCCCAGCAGCGAGCGGTCCACATGGTCGCGCGCGAACAGGCTGAAGGTCGAGCCGGCCAGCTCGTAGCCCGTCACGAACACGGCGATGGCCAGGAACAGGATCCCCAGCGCGCGCAGGCGTGCGCGTTCCTCGCCGCCCAGGCCGCGGTCGAAGTAGACGCGGGCGAACGAGGCGCAGCACAGCAGGCAGATCGCCACGCCCAGCCCCTGGGTGACCAGCGGGACCGAGATGTGGCTGGCAAGCCGGGCCACGGCGGCCACCAGGGCCCAGGCCACGGCCATTGTGCCGGCGGTGGCCAGCAGCACCAGCGTCCATGCCGCCGCCGGCGTCCGGCCGCGCACGCGCTCGACCGGATCCAGGATCCCGAAGCGGATACAGAACTGGGCGATGCCCACCAGCATCAAGGCCGCGGCCAGCAGGTAGCCGGCGCGCCAGGAGAACTTCTCGCCGACCGTGCCGATGAACATCGGGGCCAGGAACGCGCCGACGTTGATGGCCAGGTAGAACATCATGAAGCCCGAATCCCTGCTGGAGTCGGACCTGCCGTCGTACAGGCGCCCGACCAGCACGCTGACGTTGGGCTTGAGCAGGCCCACGCCCAGCACCGAAAGCAGCAGGCCCAGGTAGAAGGCCTCGGGCCGGCCGAGCGCGACGGCGACGTTGCCCAGGCACAGCAGTGCCCCGCCGATGACCACCGAAAGGCGTGCGCCGATATAGCGGTCGGCGATCCAGCCGCCGGGAATGGAGAACACGAATACCGCGCCGATGTAGATGCCGTAGATCGCCGTGGCCGAGGCGTCGTCCAGGCCGATACCACCGTCCATGACCGCCGCCGTCATGTACAGCACCAGGATCGAGCGCATGCCGTAGTAGGAGAAGCGCTCCCACATCTCGGTCATCGCCAGCGCCGTCAGGCCCTGTGGGTACTTGGAGGTGGCTGCCGTGGTGGGGTCGCTCATGGAGTCTGGTTCTTCGCACTGGGTGTCGCGGTCTGCCGGGCCATGGCGCGGACCGCCCGCTGCTGCTTCGTCCCTCGCATGGCGGATGCGCATGCCTGCAGCCATGACCTCTCGGCACGTGGACCGATCAGCGAGCTCGCACGGACAGCCCCTGCATGTACCTTCCCGCTCACACCATGGCGGGTCGCGAATGTGTCGACAAAGTCTTAACTTTCGATTTCGAGAGTGCTCGCGCGGCTGGAGCAGTTCAATGATCGCTCTGGCGCGCTTGTTTGTCGGCCAAGCAAACTTCCATGTCATTTGCATGGCCGGTGCGTTCTGCATTCGGAGAAGTTCATCACCCTGTTCTCGGTCCTGGCCGCGTCCAAGGAGCTGACCAAGGGCCAGTTCGTCGCACTGCCGCCGGACAACCCGGCCTTCAGCGAACAGACGCCGGTGTCGCTGATCCGACGCCTGGGCCTGCCGGGGCCGGCGCAGCTGATGACCCTGCTGGAAAGCTACCTGCGCGGCTTGCCGCCCCTGGACAAGGGCCGCCTGGTCCGTTGAAGCAAGTCCAGGGCCACCGCAATGTTGCGGCGGCGGCAACTAACTCATCCCCCAATGCCAACCTGATTGGCCGATCTTGATGTCGACCCACCACCCCGGCATGGTCGCCGTCGTCTCACCCGCCAGCGGGGCGGAGCCGGCAGTGTCTTGCCGCCCTATGGAGCAACAAGGCCCCGTGGTTGCAGAACATGACGACAGCTTTGAACTCTACGACCTCAGGGTCGAGGCCCTGGCACCGCCGGGGGCCAGGGTCTACAGCGGCGCACAGCCGGGCGATTACTTTGAATTGAAGGGCGAGATGCTCTACCTGCCCCCCGCGCAGGGGTTCTCGATCTATTCGCTGTCCGCCGCGCTGCCGCTGCTGGCGGCCAAGCAGCACAAGTGAGCCGATGATGAGCCGCGCCGCCGCCGTCCCCCGCGCCTGGTCGTCCAATCTGCTGTTCCTGATCGCGGCCATCGGCACGGAGGCCGGCATCGCCAACGTCTGGAAATTCAGTTACCTGGCAGGGGTCAACGGCGGCGGCCTGTTCGTGGCGCTGTACTTCATCGCCCTGCTGGTGTTGGCCGTGCCCGCCTTGATGGCCGAGATGCTGCTCGGGCGCATCGGCGGGCGCAGCGTCGTGGGCAACATGCAGGTGCTGGTGGAGCGCTATCGGATCGGCCGGGCCTGGACGTCGTTCGGCTGGCTGGCCTTGGCGAGCATCTTCCTCATCCTCAGCTTCTACTTCGTGGTCTGCGGATGGATGCTGTACTACTTCGTGCTGTCCATCACCCGCGGCTTTTCCGGCGTCACCCCCGAAAGCGCCGTGCAGATGCAGGCCACGATGATGGACAGCCCGGTGGCCATGCTGGCGTGCTCGGGATTCTTCGTGGCCGCCACCGCCCTGACCATCGGCTTCGGCGTCAACAGGGGGATCGAGCGCGTGGCCGGCATCCTCACTCCGCTGCGCTTCCTGATCCTGGTCGGCCTGCTGGCCTTCGCGGTGATCTACGGCAGTGCCGGGCAGGCCGCGCGCTTCCTGTTCGTGCCGGATTTCTCCCTGATCAGCTGGCACATCGTGATCGCCGCGGTCGGCCAGGCGTTCTTCTCGCTGGGCATCGGCGTGGGGGTGATGATGACCATGGGCGCCTACATGAAACCCGAGTATTCCATCCCCAAGGCGGTGCTGACCGTGGCCTTCGCCCAGGGGTTGGTCGCGTTGCTGGCAGGAATGTCGATCTTCCCGCTGGTGTTCCACTTCGATCTGGCCCCGGCTCAGGGGCCAGGGTTGATCTTCGTCACCCTGCCGGTCGCCTTCTCGCAGATGCCTGGCGGCGCGGTGTTCGGCGCACTGCTATTCATGTTGTTGTCGTTCGCTGCACTGACCGCCACCATCGTCATGCAGGAATCGATCGTGGCCTGGCTGGAGGAGCGTACGCGACTGAGTCGGCGCCCGCTGGCCTGGCTGTCGGGCCTGGCGCTCTGGCTGGCCGGCTTCGTTACCGTGCTGTCGTTCAACCGCTGGAAGGACGTGCACCCACTGGCGTGGTTCGGGTTCGCCTCGACCAGGACGCCGTTCGACCTGCTCGATTACCTGACTTCCAACATCATGATGCCGCTAGGTGGGCTGGCGGTGGCGTTGATCGCTGGCTGGGCGTTGTCCGGCAAGGTGGTCGAACGCGAGTTGCGCATGGGCGATGTCAGACTATTCAGACTGTGGCGGTTCGCCGTGCGCTATGTCGTCCCGGTCGGCGTGTTGATTATCTTCGTCTCGATCCAGGGCTGAGCAGTGGGGGAGACCGCTGCTTCATTCTCCCCGCGGGCGTCCCATCATCCGACCAGCGATGTTCAGTCATGCTCGAATTCGAGCGCGGCGACCAGATCGGTCGACGAGGTGCCGACTTCGAGTCGGTAGCGGCCCGTCACGACCTTCCAGCCCTTGCTGTCCACATCCCATATCTGCCCGGCTGACGCAGCGACAGGAATCTCCAGCACGGTGCTGGCGCCTGCGGCTAATGTGGCCTGTGCGAAACCGACCAGTTGGCGCGGCGGTTCGCCCGCGCTTTCCGGCCAGGTCAGATAGAGCTGCACAGTCTGCGTGCCGGCACGCTCGCCGGTGTTGTGCACCGTGACCTTCGCCGATGGCACCGCCTGGCCTGCCTGCCGCACCAGTTCGAACCGATCCAGTGCGAAACGGGTATAGGACAGACCGAAGCCGAACGGGAACAGCGGCGTTTCGCCAGTGGCGTGGTAGCCGCGATAACCCACCAGCAATCCTTCGTCATAACTGGCCTCGTTGCCTGCACCGGGAAAACGGGCGGATGAGCTCAGCAGCATCGGGTGGTCCTCGCCGCGCGGGAAACTCACCGGCAGGCGGCCGCGCGCATCTACATCGCCGTAGAGCACTGCGGCAATGGCGTTGCCTGTCTGTTCGCCTGCATACCAACCCTGTACCACTGCTGCCACCTGTTCCAGCCAGGGCATTGTCACCGGACCCGCCGTGTTCAGCACCACCACGGTCCGCGGGTTGGCGCGAGCCACGGCGGCGATCAGTGCGTCTTGGTCGCCGGGCAACGCTAGCGAGGTGCGGTCGGCGCCCTCCGAAACGTGATCGCCGACGAACACCAGCGCGACGTCGGCCTTGCGTGCGACCGCGACCGCCGCCTCGATCCGCGAATCCGCGGCGCGCTGCCAGCCCAGACGCACGCCCGGATGCGCCAGACCGGCGGCGCTGGCGTAGTCCAGCCGCAGCGGCACCGGCACGCCGGCTTGCAATTGCGCCACGCCGTGTGCTGTACCGTTGAAGCTCTGCTTCCACGTAGTGGCAATCTCGCGGCCGTCGACGAACAGGCGGATGTCGCTGCCGCCGGTGGCCGAGAACCGGTACAGACCTGTGCTTTTCGGGACTAGCGTGGCAGTCCAGCGTGCCGACCACGGCTTGCCCAGCTTCGTTGGCAGCTTGTCGATGACATCGATGCTTTGCTCGCTGCGGATGATCTTCGGCTCGCCGTGGAAGCCATTGTTATCGTAGTAGCGCGCACGCCAGCCCACCCCCGCCAGTTCCGACGCATCCATCAGCGGCAGCGGTGCGATGCCCGCGGTGCCTGCCTCGTAGCTGATCCGGGTGATTCGGGGCGCACGCCGGCGCAACGCCTCCAGCGGTGTGATGATCCGCATGCCGGGATAGTTGACGAAGCCACCGTAGCGCTCGCTGGCGCTGACATGCGGGCCGGCATCGTCACCGATGATCGCCAGCGTCTTCAGCGTCGGCGCCAGCGGCAGAACTCCGTTGGCGTTCTTCAGCAGCACGGTGCCCTGCTCGGCGAGCTCGCGCGCCAATGCACTGTGCGCCGGGCTGCGCACGTCGGCCTGCACCTGGGGCGGCAGCGGATGATCCACCAGTCCTAACCGGAACATCGGGGTGAGCACGTGCAGCGCCGCCGCATCGATCGCCTCGCTGGACACGCCGCCCTCGCGCACCGCCCTGGCCAGCGGCGCGCCGTAGAAATCCTCGAACCCGAACGGGTTATCGCCTCCCGGCATGGAGACGTCCATGCCGGCCGTGATCGCCGGCAACAGGCTGCGGTGACCAAAGTACCAGTCGGCCACGATGAAGCCATCAAAGCCCCAATCCCGGCGCAGAGCGCCGAAGGTATCGGGGTTCTCGCACGCGTAACGACCGTTGATACGGTTATAGGCGCACATCACCGAACCGGCCTTGCCCTCCTGCACCGCTGCCTTGAACGCGGGGAAGTAGATCTCCTGCAACGCACGCTCGCCGACTTCGACGTTGACCGCGTCGTAGCCAGGAGCATCGCCGAAGCGGCCGGTCTCTTGGTTGTAGGCGGCGAAGTGCTTGGCGTCGGCCATGATCGGATGCGACTGTATGCCCTGGATGATCGCGGTGCCCAGTTCTGCGGTCAGCAGCGGGTCCTCGCTGAGCGTTTCGGCCAGGCGGCCCCAACGCACCGAACGCGCGATGTTGATGGTCGGCGCCAGCACCACGTTGTGGCGCTTGGCCTCGTGCTCTGCACCGAGCGCCTCGCCATAGCGGCGCATCAGCGCCACGTTCCAGCTGGATGCTCCCATCATCGGTGCGGGAAACACCGTGGCTCCGGTGGTGCCGTTGCTGACCCCGGCCGGCCCGTCCGCCATGCATAGTTCGGGCAGGCCCAGGCGCGGGTTGGCCGCGATATGGCCGATGCACGGGTTCACGCCGGTACCGATGTCGTCCAGCGCGACATCACCGTTCAGCAGCTTGAGTTTCTCCTCGAGCGTCATCTGCGCCAGCACCGCCTGTGCCCGCGCAGCGGCGGGAAGGCCCGAGTCCAGCCACGGGCGCTCCCTGGCATGGGCAGCCAGCGGCACCAGCGCCAGCAACAGGGCAAGGCACAGCGGGCGTCGGGTCATCGCATTTCTCTAGGGGCGGTAAAGAAGCGAGGCCACCGTGCTCGAAGATGGCCTCGCGGGAACGGCAATCTACAGCTTGTAGGAGAAACTGAGCACGAAGGTCCTGGGCCGATTGATGTAGGCATTCCAGGGGTACAGTCCGGCTGCCACTGTGTCGTAGTTGATCACAGTGTCGTCGTTGGTCAGGTTGCTGGCCGACAGCGTGATCGACCATGGCCCTTTTTCGATGCCGACGTGAGCGCCCAATAGCGAATACGCGTCCAAGGGCAGGTAGGTGGACGACAGGGAATCGAAGTCCGTGGCACGCGCGCCCGTATAGGAGTAGTCCGCGCCGACGCTGGCCACGAGGCCATTCCCCAGCGGGAAGCGGTAGTCGACGTTGGCCGATGCGGTCCAGCGTGGCACGTAGGGCACGCGGTCGCCCTTGAGGCCGCCTGTCGCTGCAGGATTGTCCTGGGTCAGCGCCGAATCGCTGTAACTTGCGGAGATCCCCATGCTCAAGCCGGCCAGCGGCTCAGCCTGGAGCTGAAACTCCGCGCCCTTGACCGTGGCACCGCCACCGTTGGCGATATACGGAAACGAGGTAGTACCCGAAGTCGCCTGTGCAGTGACCTGGATATCGCTCCAGTCGATGTAGTACAGCGCTGCGTCGAACATCAAGCGCTGGTCGAGCCAGGTGCTCTTGAAGCCAAGCTCATAATTGACGAGCGAGTCGGAACCATACCCGGCCGGAATGGTGACGTTGGCCAGTTCGGCGGCAGTCTGGTCGTTGACGCCACCCGGGCGAAAGCCCTGGGCGACTTGCAGATAGCCGAGGACGTCGGGCGTGAACTTGAAGCTGGCGTTGAAGCGGCCGATGAAACCCTTGTCCGACGACACGCCCTTCAGTCCGTAGCCGGAACCCGCCCCCCGCCTGCGGCCGTGATGCTGCGTGCCTGTGATTGCAGGTCGAAGTCGTAGTAGCGCCCGCCGACGGTCAGATTGAACTGGTCGTTGATGTCATAGGAGACTTCCGAGAACAACGCCTGTTCCTTCAAACTGGTCCGCAATGTACGATCGAGCAGGTAGGCCGAGTCCAGATTGGCGTAGCCATCGGAGTCGGCCAGCGGCCAATAGCTGTGGAACAGGCGGTTCTCGTTCTGCTGGAACACGCCGACCAGCAGCTGCAATGGACCGCTGAACGCGGAGGCGAAGCGCGCCTCGTAGGTATTGACCGCACGGTCGTTGTCCTGGCGCAGTGTGCTCAGTCCATCCGTGTAGGGGTCATAGTCGAAATAGGAATAGGCCGCCAGCGAAGCGTCACGGTTGTACTGGGTCTGGCGCTCGTAGCGCGAGGCGGTGGCGGTGAATGTGCCGTAGGGCTGCCAGTATTCCACCTTGAAGTTGTACAGGTGGGTGTTCTCGTTCCAGGGATTGCGGGTCAGATCGGCCTGGTTGTAGTCGCTGCCGCTGGAGATCGTATCGCCGGCGTAGTCGGTGAGGTTGTAGTAGCTCTTGCCGTCCTGGTTGGTGCTCTGCTGCATCATCATTGCGGTGATGCTCAGGTTATCAGTCGGCTTCCACAGTGCGGAGATGCGGCCAGCCTTGCTGGTTTCGCCATTGACGCCCTTCTCGAACTTGCTGTCGATCCATCCGGGCAATTCGCTGCCGTAGCCGGCCACGCGAATGGCGAAGGTATCCTTGACGATCGGCAAGTTGACCGCGAAATCGGTCTGGTAGCCGAGGTCGGCGCCCTTGGTCGCGCGCGTCGAGGTAGTGACCTTGCCGGAGAACTTGTCGAGGTCCGGTTGCGCGGTGATGTAGCGGACCGTGCCGGCCAGCGATCCGGACCCGAACGTGGTGCCCTGCGGCCCCTTCAGCACTTCGACACGATCCAGGTCGAACAGTTTGATATCGGCCTGCTGGCCGCCGCCATCCTGCTCGTTGGAACCCGTGATGACCACGTCGTCTAGGTACACGCCGACGGTGCCTGCACCGCTGGACGTGATGCCACGGATGATGTAGCGCTTGTCGCCGGGGCCGTTATCCTGCACCGACAGACCATCGACTTGGTGGTAGAAATCGGAGAAGTCCAAGGCGGCCTTCTTGTCGAAGTCATCCTGACCGATCGCCTGCACCGCGATCGGGGTGCTCTGCACGGTGCTGGCGGCCGACATCTTGCTGGCGGTGACCGTGATGTTGCCGAGTGTGGTAGGGGACTT
>JASGKM010000038.1:0-84938 GCA_049840615.1 Pseudomonas sp. | reverse complement strand
GCCCAGCAGCCAGGTCTGCCCCAGCGGCCAGCCGATGGTCTGCACCATGCGATAGCCGGTGACCGGCAGGCTGGCGACGCTGCCGGCGACCAGCACCCAGCCGATCAGGCCGATGCGTTGCAGGGCCTTGGCGATCACCCCGGCGTCGCCACCACGCCAGCTGCGCCAGCCGTACCAGGCCAGGCCGATGATGGCCAGCAATGGCAGCACGGCGGCGATGCCGTGGAGGATGCGCAAGGTCTGCAGGCTTTCCATTTCAAGTCCCTGTGAAGAAGGCGGCGTTCCGACAAGCCTAGCAGCAGTCGCGCCGCCCCTGCCTGATCCTCAGCCGAGGAACAGGCGATAGGCCGGGTTGTCGGTCTCGTCCCAGTAGGGATAGCCGATCTCTTCCAGCGCGGCCGCCACCAGGTGACGCTCGTCTTCCGGAACCTGCAGGCCCGCCACCACGCGACCGTCGGCCGCGCCGTGGTTGCGGTAGTGGAACAGGGTGATGTTCCAGCGCCCGCCCAGGCGGTTGAGGAAGTTGAACAGCGCGCCGGGGCGCTCGGGGAACTCGAAGCGGAACACCTGCTCGCCGGAAACGCGCGGCGAATGGCCGCCAACCATGTGGCGGATGTGCAGCTTGGCCAGTTCGTTGTCGGTCAGGTCCAGCACCGGGAAGCCCTGCTCCTGCAGTTGCTGCACCAGCGCCGCGCGCGGGTCGTTCTCCGGGTGCGTCTGCACGCCGACAAAGATGTGCGCTTCGCTGTCGGTGTTGTAGCGGTAGTTGAACTCGGTGATCTGGCGCTTGCCGATGGCCTCGCAGAAGGCCTTGAAGCTGCCCGGACGCTCCGGGATGGTCACCGCGATGATCGCTTCGCGCTTCTCGCCCAGCTCCGCGCGCTCGGCCACGTGGCGCAGGCGGTCGAAGTTGATGTTGGCGCCCGAGTCGATGGCCACCAGGGTCTCGCCCTTCACGCCTTCGCGCTCGACGTACCGCTTGATCCCGGCCACCGCCAGCGCGCCGGCCGGCTCGGTGATCGAACGGGTGTCGTCGTAGATGTCCTTGATCGCCGCACAGATCTCGTCGGTGCTGACGGTGATCACCTCATCGACGTAGTCCTTGCACAGCTCGAAGTTGTGCTTGCCGATCTGCGCCACGGCCACGCCGTCGGCGAACAGCCCGACCTGGCCCAGCACCACGCGCTCGCCGGCGGCCATGGCGGCCTGCAGGCAGTTGGAGTCGTCCGGCTCGACGCCGATGACCTTGATCTCCGGGCGCAGGTACTTCACGTAGGCGGCGATGCCGGCGATCAGGCCGCCGCCACCGACGGGCACGAAGATCGCGTCGATGCGGCCCGGATTCTGGCGAAGGATTTCCATGGCCACGGTGCCCTGGCCGGCGATCACGTCCGGATCGTCGTAGGGGTGGATGTAGACGTAGCCCTTCTCTTCCACCAGCTTCAGCGAGTGCGCCAGCGCATCGGGGAAGGCGTCACCGTGCAGCACGGCCTTGCCGCCACGGGCGCGCACGCCCTGGACTTTCAGCTCCGGCGTGGTGCGCGGCATCACGATGGTGGCCTTGATGCCCAGCTCGCGGGCGGCCAGCGCCACGCCCTGGGCATGGTTGCCGGCGGAGGCGGTGACGACGCCGCGGGCGAGTTCTTCCGGGCTCAGCTGCGCCAGCTTGTTGTAGGCGCCGCGAATCTTGAAGGAGAACACCGGCTGCAGGTCTTCGCGTTTCAGCAGAATCTGGTTGCCCAGGCGCTCGGAGAGCTGGCGGGCGGGCTGCAGGGGCGTTTCCACGGCAACGTCGTAGACACGCGAGGTGAGGATCTTCTTGACGTAGTGTTCGAGCATCGGAAGGGCTATATCGGCGGCTTTTCGAGGAACCGCGAGTCTACTCCAGCGGGCGCGGCGCGGGCCACCGAACAATCCGCGCGCAGATGACCGTAACAGTTGCCCGGCGGCGCAACACCGGCACGCCCCAGGCCGCTATAATCCGCCCTCTCGACTATTCCCCGGCGCTTTCGCGCCCAGCCAGGTAAGAAGACCCTTCGCCATGAACCAGGATCAGCTCAAGCAGGCAGTGGCCCAGGCCGCCGTCGACCACATCCTTCCGCACCTCGACAGCAAGAGCATCGTCGGCGTGGGCACCGGCTCCACCGCCAACTTCTTCATCGACCTGCTGGCCAAGCACAAGGCCGAATTCGACGGCGCCGTGGCCAGCTCCGAAGCCACTGCCCAGCGCCTGAAGGGTCATGGCATCCCGGTCTACGACCTGAACACCGTCAGTGAGCTGGAGTTCTACGTGGACGGCGCCGACGAGACCAACGAGCGCCTGGAACTGATCAAGGGCGGCGGCGCCGCGCTGACCCGCGAGAAGATCGTCGCCGCCGTCGCCAAGCAGTTCATCTGCATCGCCGACGCCAGCAAGCTGGTGCCGATCCTCGGCAACTTCCCGCTGCCGGTGGAAGTCATCCCCATGGCCCGCAGCCACGTGGCGCGCCAGCTGGTGAAGCTGGGCGGCGACCCGGTGTACCGCGAGGGCGTGCTGACCGACAACGGCAACATCATCCTCGACGTGTACAACCTGCGCATCGACAGCCCGGTGCAGCTGGAAGAGGCGATCAACAACATCGTCGGCGTGGTCACCAACGGCCTGTTCGCCGCGCGCCCGGCCGACCTGCTGCTGCTGGGCACCGCCGAAGGTGTGAAGACCCTCAAGGTCTGATGCTCTCGGGCGCCATCCGCCGGATGGCGCCTTCCAGAGCACCTGCTGCCGTCTACGCTGGGATGACCTCAATCCCCAAGGGAGATGCAGCATGGCCGCCAAATACCATCTGAAGAAGGCCAGTGATGGCCAGTTCCACTTCAACCTGCACGCCAGCAACGGCGAGATCGTCCTGACCAGCGAACTGTACAAGGCCAAGACCTCGGCCGTGGATGGCATCGAGTCGGTGCGCAAGAACTCCCAGCGTGAAGGCGCCTTCGAAGTCAAAGTCGCTGCCAACGGCAAGCACTACTTCGTGCTCAAGGCCACCAATGGCCAGGTCGTCGGGCAAAGCCAGATGTACGCCAGCAAGGCCAGCGCCGATGCCGGCGTGGCGGCGGTCAAGCGCTACGCGCCAGATGCGCCTATCAGCGACGACACCTGATAACGCACCGTTTCGGTGAACACTTCAAAGCACCCGCTTCGCACGGCCGGCCTTGTCGCCGGCCGTGTATCATTATTGTTACAGTGGCGCGACACCCTCGGTCACTGACGCGTCAAATTCCGCCCATCTCCGGCGAACCGGCCTGCATCCTGCTTTCCTCCGGCGCACGCATCGAAGACCGATGCGATTCCAATCGACACAGAGGAAAGTGCCGTGTTCAAACCCTTAGCCGTTGCGGTCAGCCTGGGCTGCGCTGCGCTGGCGACCGACGCCAACGCCTACGAATACGGGGAATATGCCGGGGATACCCTCGACACCCTGATCAACGATTATCCCGGCCGCTACCGTGGCACCTCCAGCTTCGCTGGCGCCACCGCACTGATGCAGTCGCGCCTGGGCTTCGGCTACCAGACGCAGCTCCAGGACTTCACCTGGGCCGGTAACCGCAGTTCGCAGAACGTCATCGCCAGTGCTCCGGGCACCAGCGGCCAGTACGTGGTACTGGGCGCCCACTACGACACCTATTACGGCCGCCCCACCCTGCAGGGCCTGGACGACAACGGCTCGGGCGCCGCCGTGCTCACCGAGATCGCCCGCAACCTGGGCGGCATCGAACTGGAGAACGGCCTGGAAGTGGTCGGCTTCGGTGCCGAGGAGGAAGGCCTGCGCGGCTCCCGCGCCTACGTCGCCTCCCTCAGCGACGAGCAGCGCAGCAACCTGCTGGGCATGATCAACCTCGACAGCCTGATCACCGGCGACAAGATGTACGCCCACGCCGGCTTCAACAGCGTCGACAACCCCGCACTGGGCGCCTACCGCGACCAGCTGCTGCGCATCGCCCAGGAGCTGAAGATCCCGCTGTTCACCAACCCTGGCCTGAATGAGGAATACCCCGCCGGCACCGGCTGCTGCAGCGACGGAGAGAGCTTCGAGGGCCTGAACGTCCCGGTGCTGTTCATCGAAGCCACCAATTGGGAGCTGGGCGACCTGGACGGCTACGTGCAGACCGACAACCCCGCCATTCCCGGCGGCGCTACCTGGCACAACCCGACACTGGACAATGAACAGGTGCTTACCGGCGCCTTCGGCCAGGAGCGCATCGACCAGCGCCTGCGCGATTTCTCGCGGCTGCTGACGCGCCTGGTGCTGGAGCTGACCAATGCCGACCTGCTCGCGTCTACCGCCTCCGGCGGCGCCATGGCGCGGCAGATGGAAGACCAGCTGCAACGCCAGCACCTGGCCCTGACCCGCCTGCACGACCGTCGCTGGCTGACCCTGCTGGGCAGCTCGCGCCCCGTCGGCAGCTTTGACGGCGCGGTTGGCGTGGAAGGCGAAACCACCCCCGAGAGCGGCTTCGACATGCCTGGCGACCCGCGCTCGCACCGCGCCGGCGTGAGCCTGTTGGGCGACTATCGCGCCAGCGAAGCCGTGACGGTCGGCGGCAGCCTGAACTTCCAGCGCAGCCGAGACAACCTGGACCACAGCGCCCGCCTGGAAGCGGAAACCTGGCAGCTGGGTCTCTACGGCCTGTTCAACGATGGCGGCCCGGCCTGGCTGGGCGGCGAGCTGAGCGCCGGCTATGCCGACTTCGACAGCAAGCGCTCGGTGTACCTGAAGGCGAACAATGGCCCGGTGCTGCTTGACCAGCGCATCGACGGCGACACCAATGCCTGGTTCTGGGGCGCACGGGTCGACGGCGGCTATGACTTCGACATCGCCGGCATCAAGACCGGGCCGCAGGGCGGGCTCGACTATGTGCACTACAAGATCGACGACTTCAACGAAGACGACGACCTGCGTACTGCGCTGGGCTACGAGAAGCAGGACTACGACTCGATGGAAGCCAGCCTCGGCTGGGGTCTGCGCGGCGAGCTACCGCTGGGTAACCACATGGCCGTACAGCCCTACGCCAGCGTGCGCTGGGTGAAGGAACTGGCCGACGGCCGCCTGGACGATATCGCACTGACAGCCCTGGGTGATGGTCGCACCCGCAACGCCGACCTGGGCGATGTGGACAAGGACTTCGGCCGCGCCCAGGCCGGCGCCCTGCTGGCCGTCACCGAGCAGTTGGGCGTGTTCGCCGAAGCCAACTCGCGCTTCGCTCACAGCGAAGGCAGCCAGGCGTCGTACTCCCTGGGCGTGCAGTGGCAATTCTGATCGAAGGAAAGCGAGGCGCCCTCAGGGTGCCTCGCGCTTCTTGAACACGTAGAAGAGATTGGGCTCGCTGACCAGGTACAGCGTGCCCTGGTCGTCCATGGCGATGCCCTCGGCCTGCGGTACACTGCGCCGCAGGCCCTGCATGCCACGCAGCAGAGACAGCGAGCTGATCGGCTCGCCGTTGGCACTCAGCTCCAGCACCAGCCGGGACTCATCGGACAGCGCCAGCAGGTGCCCACTGCGCTCGTCGTACTGCAGGCTGGAAAGATCGCGGACGAACAGGTTGCGGTTGTGCTCGAGGTCTTCCACCACATGCACCGCAGTGGGTTGCGCCGACTGTTCGTAGGGGAAGCCACGCACCTCGTAGATGTGCACCGGGTTGCGCTCCTTGGCGACGAACAGGCGTTTGCCCAGCGAGTCATAAGCCAGCCCCTCGAAGCCGCTATTGCCGCCGCGCCCCAGGGCCAGGGCGAGCTGTTGGGCGTCCTCGGCGTGCAGCTCCTTCGTCTCGTCGCGCAGTTCCACACGCAGCAGGCGCTGGTGGGTCTCGTCGGTGATCACATAGACATTGCGGCTGATGTATTCGATGGCCTCGGTATCGCCGAAGCCGTGCAGCGCAATCCTGCGCAGCACCTTGCCTTCCAGCGATAGCTCGACCAGTTCGTTCTGCTTGTTGGTGACGGTGAACAGGGTCTGCCGGTCCGGGTCGTAGGTCAGCGCCGAGACGTTGTCCTCCAGCCCCTCGATCGGCTGCGCCTCCAGCACCACGCGATAGTCGGGCAGCCAGAGAGACTGTTCCTGCCACTGCGCAGCATGGCGCCACTCGTTGAACTTGAACCAGATGCGCTCATAGACCCGGAAGCTCTGGCCTAGCGCGAGCAATGCGGCCAGGGCCAGCAGCGCCAGCAGCGAAAACAGGCGGCGGGGTTTGAGCAGACGGCGCATGGAGGACTCGAGATGGGAATGGCGTGACAGAGTGACAGCAGCCCCTGAAGCCAAACTTAAAGGCCACCAGGCACTGCGGGCAGGCTAGAGTCAGCTTAGCGCAAGCCCGTCCGATCCCTCGCAAGAGACGCACCGATGGCCCAGCATCTGCTCCCCGAACAACGCCAGCAGGCAACCCTGCACACCGTAGTGCTGGCGACCGAGGTGCTGCACCACGCCGGCGTGCCGCGGCCGAAACTGCTGGAGGGCAGCGGCATCGGCGAGGCGGACCTGCTGACGCCGGAAAAGCTGATCACCCACGCTCAGGAACTGCGGGTATTCGCCAATGCCCTGAACTGCCACCACGATCCGGCGCTGGGCCTCTACCTCGGCCTGCGCATGCACGTCTCGGCGTACGGCATCCTCGGCTACAGCATGCTCGCCAGCCGCACCCTGCGTGACGCGCTGCAACTGGCACTGTCGTTTCCCGAATTGCTCGGCACCTACTTCCGTCTGGCGCTGACTCCGCAGGGTGATGAAGTCCACCTGACCGCCGACGGCTACCGCTACGCGCCTGAACTGACGGTGTTCAACACCGAGCTGTGCCTGACTTCGCTGCTGACGGTGATCCGCGACCTGCTCGGCGAGTCAGTGCGCCCCCGCCGGCTGCTGCTGGCCTATCGGCCGCCGCTGCACGCGGAAACCTATACCGAGCGCCTGGGCTGCCCGGTGGATTTCGGCGCACCGACCAGCGCGCTGTGCTTCAGCCCGGCGCTGCTGGACCGGCCGCTGCCGCTGGCCGATCCGGTCAGCTGCCACAACGGCGTACAGCAGTGCCTGCGCATGAGCGGGATGCTCAGCGCCCGCGGCGATGTGATCGACCAGTTGCGCCAGCACCTGGCCAGTCACCTGCAGGACACCGCCAGCCTGGACACCGTGGCGCGCCACCTGCACCGCTCCACCCGCACCCTGCGGCGCCACCTGCAGCAGCAGAACACCAGTTATCAACAGGTGCTCGACGAGGTGCGCTTCGACCGCGCACGGCAACTGCTCAAGGACACCGACCTGCCGATCTACCTGATTGCCGAGCAGCTGGGCTACAGCGAGACGGCCAGTTTCCGGCACGCCTTCCAGCGCTGGAGTGGGGCGAGTCCGAGCTTGTACCGAGGCTGATCACTCCCTGTAGGAGCGGGCCACGCCCGCGATTCGCGCGCATGGCGCGCTCCTACAGGGGCTCCGCGTCCTGGCCGATTTGCCAATTGGCTCGTCCGCATGAAGCCACGAAAACGACACCCCGCTGACGCCCGAAATCCAGCAGGGCAGGGCGCATTTTCAACTTGGCCTGATTTATCCCTTATTGGCCTGATCTATCGTTCTGCGTATCCCGGCGCTTGGTCATTATCAATCCGCAGCTAGGTGAAACGGCCCTAGAAACCGTAAAACCTCAACAATAACAACTGCTTAACTGCATGGTACAAGCATGACCAGCGCGATCACCATCGAGCGGATATGCATGGAGTTCGGTACACCCGGACAAGGCCTCAAGGCCCTGGACGACGTGTCACTGGAAATCCGCGCCAACGAGTTCTTCACCCTCCTCGGCCCATCCGGCTGCGGCAAGACCACCTTGCTGCGACTGATCGCCGGCTTCGAACAACCCTCCTCCGGCAGCATTCGCCTGTATGGCGACGCGATGGAAGGCCTCCCGCCCTTCAAGCGCCCGGTCAATACCGTCTTCCAGAGCTACGCCCTGTTCCCCCACATGACCGTGGCCCAGAACATCGCCTTTGGTCTGGAAATGCAGGGCAAACAGCGCAGCGACATCGACGCCACCGTGCAGAAGATGCTCGACCTGGTGCGCCTGCCCGACGTCGGTTTACGCCGCGCCGACCAGCTCTCCGGCGGACAGCAACAGCGCATCGCCCTGGCCCGCGCCCTGGCCAGCCGACCCAAGGTACTGCTGCTCGACGAATCGCTTTCCGCGCTGGACCTGAAGCTGCGCAAGGAAATGCAGATCGAGCTCAAGCGCCTGCAGCACGAGACCGGCATCACCTTCATCTTCGTCACCCATGACCAGGAAGAAGCGCTGACCATGTCCGACCGCATCGCCGTGATGAGTCGCGGCAAGGTCATGCAGATCGGCACGCCCACCGAGATCTACGAGGCGCCGGTCAACCGCCTGGTGGCCGACTTCATCGGCGAAACCAACTTCCTCGAAGGCGAATCCAGCGGCGACAGCGTGCGCCTGGCCGACGGCCAGCTGCTGCCCGCCGCCACGACCTTGCCTGGCAAGGTGACCCTGGCGATCCGCCCGGAGCGCACCGAGCTTGCGCAGGACGGCCAACTCGAAGGCGTGGTCGAGAATATCGTCTACGTCGGCACCGACACCGTGTACCACCTCAATGTCGCCGGTCAGGGCGGCTTCCGGGTCCGTCAGCAGAACCGCGACGGCGCCCTTTCCACCCACGCGCCCGGCGCGCGGGTGCGGGTTCGCGTTCCCGCCACCGCCATCCGGGTGCTGGCCGAATGAGTACAACACTACGCGCACAAGCGGAACGCAAATCGCTGTTCAACCGCCTGGCCCTGACCAGCCCGGCGATGATCATGCTGATCGTGTTCCTGGTCCTGCCGCTGGGCATCATGTTCGCCGTGTCGATCCAGGCACCGGGGGACTACGGCGGCGTGAAGTGGGGCCAGCACACCATCGAGGCCTACATCAACTTCCTCTGGGAGCGCGACCTGGATGACAGTCTGGCGTTCAACGCCGACTATCTGGGCATCTTCCAGCGCTCGTTCTGGCTGTCGATCCTGACCACCCTCGGCTGCGTGCTGATCGGTTTCCCCACCGCGCTGTACCTGGCGCTGCAGGACGAACGCCGGCGCAACCTGCTGCTGTTCCTGGTGACGGTGCCGTTCTGGACCAACCTGCTGGTGCGGGTCTACGCCTGGATGCTGCTGCTGCGCAACGGCGGGCTGATCGACGAAGGCCTGCACGGGCTGGGCTTCTCCGACGCCTCCCTGGGCATCCTCTACACCGACAACGCGGTGATCATCGGCCTGCTCTACACCTACCTGCCGTTCATGGTCCTGCCCATCTACACCAGCCTGGAGAAGATGGACTGGCGCCTGGTGGAGGCGGCCTTCGATCTGGGGGCCAATCGCTGGAAGGCGCTGAAGCGGATCATCATCCCGCTGGCCATGCCCGGCATCGTCGCCGGTTGCATCCTGGTGTTCATCCCTTCGCTGGGCAGCTACATCATTCCCGAGCTGCTGGGGGGCGGTAAATCGCTGATGATCGGCAACCTGATCCAGCTGCAGTTCGGCACGGCGCACAACTGGCCGTTCGGCGCGGCGCTGTCCTTCGCCCTGCTGGCCTTCGTCCTGCTGGCGATGATGATCTACAGCATGCGGTTCAAACAGGGCGCGTCGGGAGGTCATCCATGAAGTCGGCCAACCCGCTCTGGCGCTTCACCGGGGTCCGTCCCGCCGCCTGGCTGTTCTTCGCCTTCCTCTACATCCCGATCTTCGTGCTGGTGGTGCTGAGCTTCAACAGCGGCCAGTCAGCCACGCTGTGGGAAAGCTTCAGCCTGAAGTGGTACTCGGTCGTCGCGGACGACCCGGAGATTCTTCGCGCGGCGAAGAACTCTCTGATCGTCGCGACCCTGGCCACCGTCGTCGCCACCACTCTGGCCACATTGGCCGCACTGGGCATGCGCGGTCGCTCGTTCCGTGGGCAGACGCTGATGAGCGGCGTACTGGGCCTGCCACTGTTGGTGCCGGAGATCGTCACCGCCGTGGCGACCCTGATGTTCTTCGCCTTCATCGGCCTGAAGCTGTCACTGTTCACCATCCTGCTGGCGCACATCGTCTTCTGCATTCCCTTCGCCTACCTGCCGATCCGCGCCCGTCTCGAAGGCATGGACCCACGGCTGGCGGAAGCGGCGGCGGACCTCTATGCCTCGCCGTGGAAGACCTTCTGGAAGGTGACCTTCCCCCTGCTGACGCCGGGGATCGTGTCGGGGGCGATGCTGGCGTTCATCATCTCGATGGACGACTTCGTCATCACCTACTTCGTCGCCGGCGCCGGGGCCACCACCCTGCCGGTGTACATCTTCAGCTCCATCCGAATGGGGATTTCCCCGAAGATCAACGCCATATCTTCAATAATACTGTTGATTTCCATCGCGTTCGTTGCGTTGTCGTACTACGTCGGCCAGCGTCGCCGCTGACCTCCTGCCGCCAAACAAAACAACATTGCAAGGAGCTTCACCGATGAAATTCCGCCGTACCCCCGTCGCCCGCGCGCTCGTCGCTGCCAGCCTGCTGCTGGCCGGCAGCGCCCACGCCGAAGGCACCCTGCACTTCGCCAACTGGTCCGACTACTTCCCGCCGGAACTGCTGAAAAAGTTCGAGAAGGACACCGGCATCCACGCCACCCTGGACTCCTACGACAGCAACGAAACCCTGCTGGCCAAACTGAAGGCCGGCGGCGGCGCCTACGACGTGGTCGTGCCGTCGGACAGCTTCATCGAGATCTTCGTCAAGGAAGGCCTGCTGCAGAAGCTCGACAAGTCGCAGCTGCCGAACCTGGCCAACCTGAAAGACAAGTTCAAGACCCTGACCTACGACCCGGGCCACGACTACTCCGTGCCCTACCTGTGGGGCACCACTGGCTATAGCTACGACAGCGCCAAGGTCCCCGGCGGCAAGCTGGATGAGAGCTGGAAGCCGTTCTTCGAACCGCCGGCGGAGCTGAAAGGCAAGGTCGTGGCGCTCAACTCCATCGAAGAGCTCTATGCCCCGGCGTCCTATTACCTGGGCGTCGACGAGTGCACCGAGGACCCGAAAGAGGCGGCGAAGATCCAGGACCTGCTGCTCAAGCAGAAACCCATGCTGGCCATGTACAACAGCGACGGCACCATCGAGCGCATGGCCGCCGGCGAAGTCTCCATGCACCAGCAATGGAACGGCGCCTTCCACCGCGCCCACGCCCAGCGCGCCAGCCTGGTCTACGTCTATCCCAAGGAAGGCGTGCGCCTGTTCATCGACAACCTGACCATTCCCAAGGACGCCACCAACATCAAGGAGGCCCACGCCTTCCTGAACTGGATGATGCAGCCTGAGAACATCGCCCTGGCCTCCAACTTCGCCAAGTACAACAACGCGATCGAAGGCTCGGACAAGTTCATGGACAAGGAGCTGTTCGACGATCCGGCGATCAACACCCCGGCGGACAAGCTGGATCGCCTGAAGCCCTTCAAGCTCTGCTCGCCCAAGGCCCTGCAACTGCGCTCCAAGGTCTGGACCAAACTGAAGAAATGACCGCAAGGTCACCCGGCGCGGCGGTGCGCGCCGGGTGGCTCTGACAGCCATTTTGGCCATTTCGATCCCTTTTTGACCCTTTGCAGGGTTCTGCCCGCTGACCTCGGTTGCTAGAGTCGGGCGGCTCGCGCAGGGAGCGGCTGGAAAGGCGGCCAGCCCTTGCACCATCGCAGATGGCGCAGGGAAATCCCGAGGGAACGCGAGCGCGTTATCCACAAGAACAAATGCCCCGAGAACGCCCATGACCAGCTTTTGCGTCAACCTGCAGCACACACCCTCATTCCTCGCGCGTCGTCAGCACTGCGGCTGAGCCGTAAGCCGACGACATCAGGACGGCCACCGAACGCCGCCCGCAAGCCATCATAAAAATCGCGAGGATTCCCCCATGGCCAGCCAACACAGCGCCAGCACTGCACCGACTTCAAAGAACACCCAACAGGGCACTCCGGCCAGCGCCGATGCCCGCCTGAAACGCGTCCTGGGCCTGCCCGCCCTGGTCTTCTTCGGTCTGGTCTACATGGTCCCGCTGACCATGTTCACCACCTACGGCGTGGTCACCGAGATGACCGGCGGCCGTACCGCCACCGCCTACCTGATCACCCTGCTGGCGATGCTGTTCACCGCAGCCTCCTACAGCTTCATGGTGCGCAAGTATCCGATCTCGGGTTCTGCTTACTCCTACACCAGCCTGAGCTTCGGCCCCGTGGTCGGCTTCCTGTCCGGCTGGTCGCTGCTGCTCGACTACCTGTTCCTGCCGATGATCAACTACCTGCTCATCGGCCTGTTCATGAACATCGCCTTCCCGGAAATCCCGGCCTGGATGTTCGTGGTCGCCTCCATCGCCCTGGTGACCGTGCTCAACGTGGTCGGCATCAGCCAGGTGGCCGGCATGAGCAACGTCATCGTCGGCGCGCAGCTGGTGTTCATCGTGGTGTTCGTGATCATGTCGATCAAGACACTGGCCGGCGGCGCCGCGATCGACTTCAGCCTGCCCTTCGTCGGTGACGGCACCCAGCCTGGCTTCGCCCCGCTGATGGCCGGCGCCGCGGTGCTCTGCCTGTCGTTCCTGGGATTCGACGCCGTCTCCACCATGGCCGAGGAAACCCGCGACGCGCGCCGCGACATTCCCCGCGCGATCATCATCACCACCGTCATCGCCGGCCTGATGTTCACCCTGCTGGCGATCATCAGCCAGCTGGTGTTCCCCGGCAGCGTGTTCCAGAACGCCGATTCGGCGGCCAATGAAGTGATGCTCAAGGCCGGCGGCCAGTTCCTCGGCAACTTCTTCACCTCCGCCTACATCGCCGGCTGTATCGGCTCGGCGCTGGCTTCGCAGGCCTCGGTGTCGCGCATCATCTTCACCATGGGCCGTGACGGCATCCTGCCACGCAGCCTGTTCGGCACCCTGCACGCACGCTTCCAGACCCCAGTGGTGGCGATTCTGGTGGTCTCCGCCGTGTCCCTGCTGGCAGTCGTACTGGACCTGACCACCCTCGCCTCGATGATCAGCTTCGGCGCGCTGGTGGCCTTCTCCGTGGTCAACCTGGCGGTGATCCGCACCTACCTGGGCGTCGAGCGCCGCCGCGGGGCGAAGAACGTCCTGCTGTACGGGGCGATTCCGTTCATCGGCCTGTGCCTGACCCTGTGGCTGTGGACCAGCCTCTCGCAGCTGACCCTGGTCGTTGGCCTGAGCTGGTTCGCGGTCGGTTTCGCTTATCTGGCGGTGCATACCGGCGGCTTCCGTCGCAAGGCACCGAGTGTGAACTTCGAGGAAAACGCCTGACGGCCCAGCTTCCAGAACCCAACGGGCGCCCGGAGGCGCCCTCAGGAGCGCGTGATGTTGACGATCTATACCGACGACCATCGCTTGCACCACGGTCAGCACGAGCTGATCGGCGGCCAGTTCACCCCCTGCTTCGAAAAGCCCAGCCGCGCCGACATGGTGCTGGACCGGGCCAAGGCGGTGAAACTGGGCGACATCCAGGCCCCGCGCGATTTCGGCCTGGAACCCATCCTGAGGGTGCACAGCGAAGGCTTCGTGCGGTTTCTGCAGCACGCCTGGCGTGACTGGCTGGCGACCGGCCGGACCCACGACATGCTGCCGATCTGCTGGCCGACCCGTCGCCTGCGGCAGAAGGAACCGGACAGCATCGACGGGCGCCTGGGCTACTACAGCCTGGACGCCGGAGCACCGATCACCGCCGGCACCTGGCAGGCGGTGCTCAGCTCGGTGAACGTGGCGATGACCGGCCAGGCCGAACTGGCCAAGGGCGCGCGCTCGGTGTTCTCGCTGTGCCGTCCGCCGGGTCACCACGCCTCGGCGGACTTCATGGGCGGCTACTGCTTCTTCAACAACGCGGCCATCGCCGCCCAGTCGATCCTCGACCAGGGCGCCAACCGCGTGGCGATCCTCGACGTCGACTACCACCACGGCAACGGCACCCAGGACATCTTCTACGACCGCGCCGACGTGCTGTTCACCTCGATCCACGGTGACCCGCGCTTCGAGTATCCCTACTTCCTCGGCTACGCCGACGAAAAGGGACAGGGCGTGGGCGAAGGCTTCAACTTCAACTATCCGCTGGCCTCGGGCAGCGACTGGTCGGTGTGGAGCCTGGCGCTGCAGGCGGCGATCCGGCAGATCTCGGCGTACAAGCCCGACGTACTGATCGTCTCGCTGGGCGTGGATACCTACAAGGAAGACCCGATCTCCCAGTTCAAGCTGGACAGCCCGGACTACCTGCGCATGGGCGAAGCCATCGGCAAACTCGGTTTGCCGACCCTGTTCGTGATGGAGGGCGGTTACGCGGTAGAAGAGATCGGCATCAACGCGATCAACGTGCTGCAGGGGTTTGAAAGCATCGGTTGATGCTGCCCAACCTGTAGGAGCGAGCTTGCTCGCGAACCTCGGCAATCCGCCAGATAACCCGGCGTGCGCAGAGAGATGTTCGCGAGCAAGCTCGCTCCTACAAAGATCAAATGCCAACAGTAAAAAAGCCGCGCCGGGGATGGGGATTCCCGGCGCGGCTTTATTGTTTAGGTGTAGGGCGAATAACCGTTCACGGTTATCCGCCGACCTTTAGCGGGCGATCATCGGCGGATAAAGCGTTCCGCTTTATGCGCCCTACAGGATTTCCACGCGGTCCACATCGATGTCCGTGGGCTTCTGCTTGTGGTGATCGACTTCACCGGTCAGACGCACCTTGGTGTTCTCGGAAACCGAGGTGCCGGCCGGCCAATCGTCGTGGTCGATCTCGACCTGGATGCTGCCGGTGGCGTCCTTGAACTCGTAGTGCTCGCTGCTGATGCGCTTGGTGATGGTGCCTTCGAGTACGACCTTGGTGTCATCGGCGGCGGCCTGGGCCTGTTTCACCGTGGTGATCTGGCCGGCGGCGGCAGCGGCGGGCTGGGCATCGCTGCCCGGGCCGGTATAGCCGCCAGCAGCGAAGGTGACGGTGGAGAACAGGCCAACGGCGGCGATCAGCGGGAGGTGAGTCAGTTTCATGGAAGTGCCTCCTGGGGCGTTTTCGATGGGTTCAGCTTAGTGCCGACGGCTGAAACCATCCTGAATCGGGACTTAATCCAAGCTTAAGACCGCAAACGCCCGCCTTGCTCCGATCTGAATCAGTTCCCCTCGCCGGACTGCGCCTCGCGCTTGAACACGTAGAACAGGTCCGGTTCGCTGACCATGTAGATGGTGCCCTGCTCGTCGATGGCTACGCCCTCGGCTCGCGGGATGCGGTCGTCCAGGCCGTTGAGCCCGCCGAGCAGGCTGATGAAGCTGATCGGTTCGCCCTTCTCGTCCAGTTCCAGCAGCAGGTGCGACTCCGCCGACAACACCAGGGTATGGCCGGTGCGCGGGTCGATGCTCAGCGCCGAGACGTTGGTCATCAGCAGATCGCTGGGCATGGGCTGGAGCGCACCACTCAAGCTGGCCCCACCGTCGCTGGCGAGGCTGAACAGCGCCAGCGGGTCACGCTCCTGGCCCAACACCAGGCGATGCTGGCGGGGATCCCAGGCGATGCCCTCGATACCCTTGTTCTTCTTGCCGCGAGGCCCGAGATCGAAGCTGGACAGCTTTGCGGTGCTCAGCTCGCGGGTCTGCGGGTCGACATGGAAGATGGTCAGGGAATTCTGGCGCTCGTCGGTCACGGCGATATTGCCGTTCTCCAGCACCGCCACGCCTTCGGGGTTCGACATGCCCAGCAGTGGGATCACCCGCAGTACGTCACCGGTGAGCGACAGCTCGGCCAGCAGCGGTTTCTTGCCGGTCACGGTGAACAGGGTGCGGGTCACCGGGTTGTAGGCCAGGTCAGAGGTTTCCTGCCCCTCGATGCCACCCCTGAGCGGCTTGGCCTGGATCACCGCCCGGTAACCGGGCAGCCAGATGCTCTCCGAACGCGCCTGCGCGCTGGTGTCCTGTTCGCGCAACCAGAGACGCGCGCGGTCATCCCAGTGGAAGCGGGACGCCAGGTAGCCGAGCACTATCAGGATGAACAGCAGGGCCAGCAGCAGCCAGCGAGGACGAAGGATGGACATGGTCATGACGACTCTTGTTGGTCAGCACGGCAAGGTGCCCCGTAACAAGCGAAGGCCGCACAAACGGCGGCCTTCGGCGGGACAACGGAGTTAAAGCACGCGGCTTTCGAATCGGCTGGCGCCGGGAAGTTCCAGCACCACGTCACTGCCGCTCTTGAGCGGGCCGACGCCGACCGGAGTACCGGTGGAGACCACGTCGCCCGGCTGCAGCGAGAAGTGCCCGCAGATGTGCTGGATCAGCGGCACGATGGGGTTGAGCATGTCGCGGCTATTGCCGTCCTGGCGGACTTCACCGTCGATGATCAGGCGGATGCCGATGTCGGTCGGGTCCGGGAAGTGATCGGCGCTGACGAAGGGCGCCAGCACGAAGGCGCCGTCGAAGGATTTGGCCAGCTCCCACGGCAGGCCCTTTTCCTTCAGCTTGGCCTGTACGTCACGCAGGGTCAGGTCCAGCGCCGGGGCATAACCTGAAATGGCATCCAGCACTTCCTCGGCGCTCGGCTTGCGCGACAGCGGCTTGCCGATCAGTACGGCGATTTCCGCCTCGTAATGCACCGAACCACGATCTTCCGGGATGGCGAAGCCACCCGCCTGGGAGACGGTGCAGGAACCCGGCTTGATGAACAGCAGCGGCTCGGTCGGTACCGGGTTGTTCAGCTCCTTGGCGTGCTCCGCGTAGTTGCGGCCGACGCAGACCACCTTGCCCAGGGTGAAATGGATCGGGGTGCCATCGACATACTGGTGCTGGTAACTCATGACCGACTCCTGAACGCATGGAAGAGATGATCCACGCGGGGCTCGTGATCCCGCGCAGTTGCCCGCATCCTGCCGGCGCACGCGCCACTTCCCGTGACGCTGACGTGCGAAGGGCCGGCCCCTCTATCCAAAGAGCCGGCCCTTCTCTATAGGCAGCGACTTATTCGGCGAAGATCTTGCCCGGGTTCATGATCCCGTTGGGATCGAACACCGCCTTGACCGCCTTCATGTAGCCGATTTCAGCCTCGGAGCGAGAGTAACCCAGGTAATCACGCTTGGTCATGCCCACGCCGTGCTCGGCGGAGATCGAGCCGTTGTACTTCTGCACGGTCTCGAACACCCACTTGTTGACGGTCGCGCACTTGGCGAAGAACTCGTCCTTGCTCAGGTTCTCGGGCTTCAGGATGTTCAGGTGCAGGTTGCCGTCGCCGATGTGGCCGAACCAGACCACTTCGAAGTCGGGGTAGTTGGCCGCGACGATATCGTCGATGTCCTTGAGGAAGGCCGGGACCTTGCCGACGGTGACGGAGATGTCGTTCTTGTACGGCGTCCAGTGGGAGATGGTCTCGGAGATGTACTCGCGCAGCTTCCACAGGTTCTGCAGCTGCTGCTCGCTCTGGCTCATCACGCCATCGAGGACCCAGCCCTGCTCTACACAATGTTCGAAAGTGGCCAGCGCCTCGTTGGCCACTTCCTCGGTGCTCGCCTCGAACTCCAGCAGGGCATAGAACGGGCAGTCGGTCTCGAAGGCCGGCGGCACGTCGCCACGGGCCATGATCTTGGCCAGGGCCTTGTCGGAGAAGAACTCGAAGGCGGTCAGGTCCAGCTTGTTCTGGAAGGCGTGCAGCACCGGCATGATCGAATCGAAGTCCGGGGTGCCGAGGACCATCGCGGTGAGGTTCTTCGGCTGACGCTCCAGGCGCATGGTGGCCTCGACCACGAAGCCCAGGGTGCCTTCGGCGCCAATGAACAGCTGGCGCAGGTCGTAGCCGGTGGCGTTCTTGATCAGGTCCTTGTTCAGCTCCAGCAGGTCGCCCTTGCCGGTGACGACTTTCATGCCAGCGACCCAATTGCGGGTCATGCCGTAGCGAATGACCTTGATCCCGCCGGCATTGGTGCCGATATTGCCGCCGATCTGGCTGGAACCCGACGAAGCGAAGTCCACCGGGTAGTACAGGCCGTGCTCTTCGGCGAAGGTCTGCAGCTGCTTGGTGATCACACCCGGCTGGCAGACCACGGTGCGGTCGAATTCGTTGAATT
Organism: Pseudomonas sp.; assembly: GCA_049840615.1. GTDB lineage: Bacteria > Pseudomonadota > Gammaproteobacteria > Pseudomonadales > Pseudomonadaceae > Pseudomonas. Next base: position 66,843 of record JASGKM010000038.1, on the reverse strand, counting down.
CCAGCACCTTGTTCATGTAGTCGAAAGCCACGACCACTTCGCCGTTGGCGGCGACGGCAGCGGCAGAGAGACCAGTACGCCCACCCGAGGGGACCAGCGCGACCTTGTGCTCATTGGCCCAGCGGACGATGGCCTGGACCTGCTCGGTGCTCTTGGGGAAGGCGATCGCCAGGGGCGCCGGGGCAAAATGCTTGGTCCAATCCTTGCCGTAGGTGTCGAGGGAATCGGCGTCTGTCAGCAGCTTCCCGGCATCCAGCAGGGGCTTGAGCGATTCGATCAGGGCGTCGCGGGTCATTGGAGGAACTCTCAAATGGTTCATGGTCGTCCTGAGAACAGCTCAGGTCGCAACCGGGCAAGGAAAAGGGAGAACATGCTAGCATACGCACCCCACGCAGATCGCCACCTGGCGCCAAGCTTGGCACCGGCCGGTCCGGCCTGAGCTGTTCAATTTCTCGCCACACTCCGGGACTACAGGTTCAAAGCAGATGAGCAAGACTTCTCTCGACAAGAGCAAGATCAAATTCCTTCTCCTTGAAGGCGTGCACCAGAACGCCGTCGACACCCTCAAGGCGGCCGGCTACTCCAACATCGAGTACCTCAAGACCGCGCTGTCCGGTGACGAGCTGAAGGAAAAGATTGCCGATGCCCACTTCATCGGTATCCGCTCCCGCACCCAGCTGACCGAAGAAGTCTTCGACGCTGCCAAGAAGCTGATCGCCGTTGGCTGCTTCTGCATCGGCACCAACCAGGTCGACCTGAACGCGGCCCGCGAGCGCGGCATCGCCGTGTTCAACGCGCCCTACTCCAACACCCGTTCGGTAGCCGAACTGGTGCTGGCCGAGGCCATCCTGCTGCTGCGCGGTATCCCGGAGAAGAACGCTTCCTGCCACCGCGGCGGCTGGATCAAGTCCGCAGCCAACTCCTTCGAAATCCGCGGCAAGAAGCTGGGCATCGTCGGCTACGGCTCGATCGGCACCCAGCTCTCGGTCCTGGCCGAAGCCCTGGGCATGCAGGTGTTCTTCTACGACACCGTGACCAAGCTGCCGCTGGGTAACGCCCAGCAGGTCGGCAACCTGCACGAGCTGCTCGGCATGTCCGACATCGTCTCGCTGCACGTGCCGGAACTGCCGTCCACCCAGTGGATGATCGGTGAGAAGGAAATCCGCGCCATCAAGAAAGGCGGCATCCTGATCAACGCCGCCCGTGGCACCGTGGTCGAGCTGGACCACCTGGCCGCCGCGATCAAGGACGAGCACCTGATCGGCGCCGCCATCGACGTGTTCCCGGTCGAGCCGAAGTCCAACGACGACGAGTTCGAAAGCCCGCTGCGTGGCCTGGATCGCGTGATCCTGACCCCGCACATCGGCGGCTCCACCGCCGAAGCCCAGGCCAACATCGGCCTGGAAGTGGCCGAGAAGCTGGTCAAGTACAGCGACAACGGCACCTCGGTTTCTTCCGTCAACTTCCCGGAAGTGGCCCTGCCGTCGCACCCGGGCAAGCACCGCCTGCTGCACATCCACGAGAACATCCCGGGTGTGATGAGCGAAATCAACAAGGTGTTCGCCGACAACGGCATCAACATCTCCGGCCAGTACCTGCAGACCAACGACAAGGTCGGCTACGTGGTGATCGACGTCGACGCCGAGTACTCGGACCTGGCGCTGGAGAAGCTGCAGCACGTGAACGGCACCATCCGCAGCCGCGTTCTGTTCTAAGCGCTGATTGCGGCAAAGAAAAGGAGGCCTTCGGGCCTCCTTTTTTGCTTCTGACTCCGGCGCGTCGAACCGTGTGGGAGCGGACGCCAGCCCGGCATCAGTCAGCCATCACTTCACATTGACGGTGATCTGCTGCGACTCCACCGGCGGGTCGAACGGCACATGGTTCTTGTCGCCCACCAGCAGTTGCAGGGTGTGCTTGCCCGGCGGCAGGGTCACCTGAGTCTCGGTCTGGCCCTTGCCGAAGTGCTTGATCTGATCGGTCATCGGCAGCGGCATATTCATCGCTGGTTGCTCCTTGAGGTCGATCAGCAGGTGGTGGTGGCCGGTGGCTGGCGAGTCCACGCCCGCCGGCGCGACGCCCATACCCTTGAGGCCGAATTTGACGGTGAAGGTCTTGTCCACCGTGGCACCGTCGGCCGGCTCGATGAAGTACACCTTCGCGCCTTCCGGAGCCGGGGTACGCGGGATATCGGCGGCAACGGCAGAGGTGCCGGCGAGCAGCGCGGCAAGGCCCAGGCAAGGCAGCAGGGTTCTCATGTTCTTCTCCTTCTTCATGAAAATCGAAAGGCGAAGGAGCCGCTCAGGCCGGCCTCGCCTCACGCATGGAAGGCACAAGCATAGGCGCCACGACGCGAGGCTCAAGCAAAATAGTGCATCTTCGAGTGACGGCGAGCGCTCTAGCCTCCGGCTTCCAGCCCGGCCAGACAGACGGCGGCGGCATCCAGCTCTTCCTCGCTGAACACCAGTACGCCCATGCGTTTGAGGGCGGCAGCGGTAACGCCTTCACCGGCGACCTTCTGGCCGCTGAAGCTGCCGTCGTAGTTCTCGCGGTTGCCGCAGGAAGGGCTACGCGCCTTGAGCACTGCCAGGCGGATGTCGTGGCGGCGCACCAGCGCCATCGCCTCCTCGGCGCCGAGCAGGAAAGCATCGCTGACGTCCTCGCCCTCCACTGTCATCACCGGGCGCGCCCGCTCCAGCACCGCCATGCCCTGGCCGCCGGGGATCTCTGCGGGGGCACGGGGCGTCGGCAGACCACCGGCCACCTCCGGGCATAGCGCGACCACCCGCCCCTGGTCCAGCCAGCGCGAAAGCAGGTCGAACGGCCCGTGCGCGCCGCCGTCATAGCGGACGCGATGGCCAAGCAGGCAGCGGCTGACGAGAACCTTCTGCATGGGCGAATCACTCCCTTTTGGAAGGGGACAGACTAGCCGCTCGCCGTTTGCCGGTCACGCCGGGCGGCGCAACTTTCATCGGCGCGTGTGTCGCAACAGGTTTCCGCCCCGCCGAAAGTCGGGTTCTTGAGCGGTTCGCCGGCCGTCGGCACAGCGCTGAAACACAACCTTCGACGGGAACAGCCGTCCGGCACTGGCCGCCAGGCAGGCCGCCACCCAGACTCGCGCATCGGCCAATCGCCATGGAGCCTCCGTCATGCCTCGCCTCTTGCTCTGCACCGCCACCTTCGCCGCGCTGTCCTACCTGCCCTTTGCCTTCGCCGAGCTCCAGGCCCTGGATAACGAGCGCCTGGGCGCCGTCACTGGCCAGGATGGGCTCAGCATCCGCGCCGACGTGTTGGCGCGCATGGACAGCGTGGCGTGGAAGGATGATGGCGGCAGTGTCTCGCTGCGCAACGTATTCATCGACAACGGTTGCGTGAGTGCCGGCGATTGTCCCGACGGGCGCGGCGGCAGCCTGCCTTATGGGCCCGCACAGTTGGGCCTGAGCCTGCCGATCTTCGGCGTCGAACAGCCGACCCTGCAGGTCGACGTGGTGCAGGGCGCCGGCGGCCAGCAGCAACTGGCGCTGACCCTGCCCGACCTGACCACCATCAACCAGCAACTCAATGCCAGCGGGCTACCGTCGCAGACCATTCGCTTGCGCGTGGCCGGCGATCTCTACGTGGGCGGCGGAAAGCTGGGAAGCATCGAAGTACGTGATATCCAGGACATCAGCGGCACCCTGAAAATCTGGGGCCACTGACCGCTTCGGGTTTCGGAGCGAGGTTAGCCGCGACGGCGGAACCAGCCGGTGAGCGACAGACGCTCGTGGCTGGCCGGCAATACCTCGTGGGGGAACTCGCCGGAGAGGAACACCACCAGCCGGCCGGCCAGCGGTGGCAAGTCCAGTGTCCGTTCGTCGGGGAGGTAGAGGCGCAATTCGCCACCCTGCGTCACCGCCCAGTCGCGGTTGAGGTAGAACACCGCGGACAGGGTGCGGCGATCATCATCGCGAAAACGGTCCAGGTGCTTCTGGTAGAACGCCCCTGGCGGATAGAGCGCGAAGTGCCCCTCGAAGTCTTCCAGGCCCAGGTACAGCGAGCGATTGATCTGCTGGCGCAGCGCGTCCAGCGCGCCCAGATAGAGATCACAGGCCTCGGACTGGCCGGGTTCCAGCCACTGGATACGATCGCCGCGAATGCCTTCGCGCACCGCCTGCCCGTCACCCCTTCCAATGGCCGCGGAGGCCAGCTTGCCGGCCGCGTCGCGCGCACGGCATTCCGTCGCCAGCTGGGCGATCAGGGCATCGGGAAGGAAGGCGTCCTGCTGCGACCAGCCCTTCTCGGCGAGGTCGTCAACGATGTTCTGCAGGAGGGGGCCTTGCACGAAGGGAGAAGGGGCGTCGAAATGCATGGCGTATTGTAACGTCCGGCGCCAGTGTCTCGACAAGCGGGGCAAGCCTTGCCGACAATAGCCCCCGGCGAGTGAACCCTGCCGCCCAAAAGGAGTTGCAATGCGCGTACTGCTGGCCCTCACCCTTCTTGTACTGGGCATGCCTGCCCTGGCCGACAACTACCAGCGCCTGTACCAGGCCGCCGGCTGGCCGGAACAGCGAGCGCACTTCAATGACGCGCTGCACGCCGCGCAGAAACGCTACCAGGGCAACCTGCCGCCGGCGCTGTACCAGACGCTTGTGGACAACAGCAACCAGCGCTTCGCCCCCGCCGACATCGACCAGCGTGCCCTCAACGGCCTGCGCCAGAACCTGCCGGACAGCACTGCGGCGGTGAACTTCTTCGAATCCCCGCTGGGCCGTAAGGTCGCCGGCGCCGAGACCCTGGCCACTCGCAGCGACCAGCTGCAGAAGTACGCCAACGGCCTGCCACGCCAGCAGGCCAGCGATGCCCGCAAGCAGGTCGTCCATCGCCTGAGCCAGGTGCTCCCGGCCCGCGAAGCCGGCGCCGAAGTCAGCCTGGCACTGGCCAGCGTGGCCGCCGACAGCCTCAGTCAGATGCTCCCCGGCCTGCTGGGCGGCGGCACCACCCAGGGCATGCTCGAAGGCCAGCGGCAGAAGCTGATGAGCCAGATCGGCGCCGATCTCGATAACACCCTGCTGTACGTCTACCGCGGTCTGAGCGATGCCGAACTGGGTCAACTCGCCGATTTCAGCGAGTCGCCGGCCGGCCGCGACTACTACCGCGCCGCCTTGGCAGCCCTCAAGGCTGGATTATCGGTGTCCTCCGGCGGGCAGTGATCGGAAAAGACCGACACTGCTTGAGGACCACTCCGAGGAACGCTCCTCCTAGAATGGCACCCGCTGTACAGAGGGTGGCGCCTGAGGATCATGGCGCAAGGAGTGAAGGACACACCCTCGACTACAGCGAATCCTTCCCCCGCATCTGCCTCGCTATGCCATCCGCTCACTGAGAAAATCGAAGTAGCGCCTGCGTAACGTCTCGCTTTCGTTTGCCAGGTGGTGCCGTGCACCAGTCAGCAGCAGGCATTCGATCTTCTCGAACTTCTCTTCCAGCACCTTCAGGTTGTAGCGCCAGTCCACCGTCTCGTCAGCGTCGCCCTGCACCACCAGCAGGCTCTGCGCGCCATGGCCGGCCGCCTCGATGCGCGGAATCCAGCGCGCCAGCGCGCCGACCCAGGCCGTGGGCAGGGTCTTGGGTTGCAGCGGGTCACGGTCGCGCAGGAAGGCAAGGAATTCGGCGTCGTTGGAGTTATCACTGAAGCGCCGCGGGATCGAGTCCACGAAGGGCCGCAGCAACTGATAGCTGAACTTCGACCAGCCCCAGGCCCGCGGCCGAACCAGCGGCGCCAGCAGGATGGTGCGGCCCAGCTCGGGGCGCGGTGCTCCGGTGAGCAGGTAGTCCAGCAGGATCGCCCCGCCGGTGCTCTGCCCGCAGAGATGCCAGGGTTGCGGCAGGTCCAGCGCCTGGGCCTGGTCGAGCAGGGCGCCGAGCACCACCTGGTATTCGGCGAAGTCACCAATGCTGGCGACAGCACCGCCGGAAAGCCCATGTCCCGGCAGGTCGCAGGCCAGCACGGCAAAGCCCATGTCCAGCGCCCAGTCGATCACGTGGCGGTAAAGCCCCATGTGGTCGTAGTAACCGTGCAGCAGCACGACGGTTCCCCGCGCCAGCACCGGTCGCCAGTACTGCGCGGCGATCTGGTAACCACCCGCCTCGAAGGTCCCCAGCCGGCTCTGCAGGCCAGGATGGCGCGCATGCAGGTCCAGGCCGTAGAAATGCTGGTACAGCGCGATGCCGACCTCGTTCGCCTCTGCGGTCAGAGGTCGCAGCAGGGAGCGCAGCAGATCGGGCTGGAAGGCTTCAGGCATGGGCTTTTCGCTTCTGGCAGGCGGGTGACGAAAGGAGCGCGCGCAGCAGCGGGATATTCTGCCGCGCTCGCCCCCGTGGCAAGCTTGTCGGCTATCTTACCGACTCTGTCACTGGTCGCCGCCATGTCCTCACGCCGAAAATCGCTGCTCACCTGGCTGATAGCCGCGCTCTGCCTGGGCGCGCTGCTCGCCACTTACTGGTGGTACGAGAACCGTTTCATCCGCCCGTTCAGCCACCAGCCGCAACTGTTTTCCGGCGATCACCTGATGCTGCCCGCACAACTGGCCGGCCCCGGCAAGATCCGCCTGGTGCACTTCTGGGATCCGGCCTGCCCGTGCAACGTCGGCAACCAGCAGCATCTCGCCGAGCTGATCCAGCGCTTCGGTCCACAGGGCGTGGACTTCTACGCCGTGCAGAAACCCGGCAGCCGCGGCCACCTGCCCGATACGCTGAGCGCCATGCGCGCGCTGGACTCCCTGCCCGGCGCCGAGCAGTTGCCGGCGAGCCCTGCCGTGGCTATCTGGGACGCCCAGGGCAAGCTGGCCTATTTCGGCCCCTACAGCGAAGGCGCGGTTTGTACCTCGGGCAACAGCTTCATCGAGCCGATCCTCGATGCCCTGGTGCAGGGCCGCCAGGTCAATGCGACCCACACCCTGGCAGTGGGCTGCTACTGCCCGTGGGATGGCGCAAAGCACTGAGCCGCATCAACGAAGACGATGGCCAATCCGTGACTACACTTGGTTCGCCGGCCCATGAAGGGCCGATCGTTACCAAGGAGCTCTCCGCATGCGTCTTCATTCCGCCCTCGCCTTCTGCGCCGTTCTCTCCACCGGGCTTGTCCTGCCCCTGGCCGCCCACGCCGAAGATGCCCCCAACAGCAAACAGGTGATGGAGCAGCACAAGCAGGCCATCAACAACCGCATTGCCGACATCGACTACAAGCGCAAGCGCATCGTCGAAGCCAACATGAAGCTCACCCCGCAGGAAACCGAGAAGTTCTGGCCGATCTACAACAGCTACCGCACCGAAGCGGACAAGCTGAGCAAGCAGACCCTGGCGATCATCATCGATTACGCCAACAGCTATAACACCGGCTCGGTCAGCAATGACGACGCGGCAAAACTGCAGAAGCAGGTGCTGGAGCTGCAGGACGACAAACAGGACCTCAAGGAGAAGTACCTCAAGCGCATCGCCAAGGAAGTCTCGCCGCAACGCGCGCTGCGCTTCCTGCAGATCGAGGACCAGCTCGACGCCATGGCGCTGCTGGAAGTCAGCCGCGAGATCCCGCTGGCCGAGTAATCCTCAACCTTCGGTGCCGCCCTGCAGGCGCTGGCGATAGCGTTCGGGCGGCACCGCATACCAGCGCTTGAACGCGCGATAGAACGGCGACAACTCGGCGAAGCCGCAGGCACGCGCCACTTCACGGATCGCCACGCCCTGCTCCAGCAATTGCGCCGCGCGCTGTCGGCGCACTTCTTCGCGCACTTCCCTGAAGGTCTGCGCGCGGCTCGCCAGGTTGCGCTGCAGCAATCCAGGGCGCACGCCCAGCTCGCGGGCGCAGCTTTGCAGGGTGCACTCCTCCTCTCCCAGGCGAATGCCAAGCAGGTAACGCAGGCGATTGAGCAGGTCGTTTTCGTCCAGCGTTCCCAGCTGTTCCCGCGCATGCTCGGTCAGCAAACGGTGCAGCACCGGGTTGCCGGTGCGTGACGGCCGGGCCATTTGGGCGCGGTCGAACAGCAGTGCGTCGTTGGGCTTGCCGAAGCTCGGGGTCAGGCCGAACAGCCGTCGGTGTTCGCTCAGCCGGCGAGGCTGCGGATGGCGGAATTCGATGGCCTGGACGCGGAACTCATCGTCGGTGATCAGCGCCAGCAGCTTGAGGAACAGCAGCATCAGGCACTCCATCTGCTGCCGCAGGTTGCTGGTGCCCAGGTAGTTGAGGTCGAGGATCAGCCGAATCTGCTCGCCCTCCTCGCGCATCTGCGCGGCAAAGCCACCGGAGAGGATGTGCTGGAAGCGCAGGAAACTGTGCAGCGCCTCGCGCAGGTCGCTGCTGGCCATCAGCAGGTAGCCGACCACGTCCAGCAGGCGCGGCTTCATCGCCTCGCCCAGGTGCAGACCGATATCGGCGTCGCCGGTAATCTCGTCAAGGGTCGTCCAGAACAGGGGCGCGTCGTCGTGCACCAGACGACCGCTCTGCGCGGGCGCCGGCAAGCGCACCTTCTGCAGGGCCTGGCGGTAGATGTCGGTGGGATCGAAGCCCAGTACCGAAAGCGCCTCATACAGCTGGCGGCGCAGAGTGGCGGACTGGGTCAGCGCCGGGGTGGCGGGGAAGTTCAGCTCGGGGGCGGCCATGGTGACTCCTGGGATTGACCAGAGAATTCCAGCAGCGAGATGTCTGGTCAATGAGCGACGAGCGGCATCCACTGCAAAATCGCCGCATAACAACAAGGAGTTGCCGCATGAAACGCACTTTGACTGTCCTCGCTGTCGTCATCGCCGCTGCAACGGCCGGTGCCGGCTGGTACCTGCACGGCAAGCAGCCGGTACGCGACGGACAACTGCCCCTGGCCGGCCTCGCCAGCGAAGTCACGGTCCGCTACGACGAGCGTGGCGTGCCGCACATCAAGGCCGGCAGCGAAGAGGACATGTACCGGGCGATCGGTTATGTCCACGCCCAGGACCGCCTGTTCCAGATGGAAATCCTGCGGCGCCTGTCCCGTGGCGAGCTGGCCGAGGTGCTCGGGCCCAAGCTCGTGGACACCGACCGCATGTTCCGCAGCCTGCGCATTCGCGACCACGCGGCGGAGTACGTGAAGACCCAGGACAAGAATTCCCCGGCGTGGAAGGCGCTGGTTGCCTACCTCGATGGCGTCAACCAGTTCCAGGACAGCCACCCGCGTCCGGTGGAGTTCGACATCCTCGGCATTCCCAAGCGCGCCTTCACTCCCGAAGACACCGTCAGCGTCGCCGGCTACATGGCTTACAGCTTCGCCGCCGCCTTCCGTACCGAGCCGGTGCTGACCTACGTGCGCGACGAGCTGGGCGCGGACTACCTGAAGGTCTTCGACCTGGACTGGCACCCCGAAGGCGTGATGACCCCCAAGGCACTGGCCTCCGCCGACTGGCAGGACCTGGGCGCCATCGCCCGGCTGAGCCACGCGGCGCTGGAGAAGGCCGGTCTGCCGCAGTTCGAGGGCAGCAACGCCTGGGCCGTTTCCGGTAGCCGCACCAAGAGCGGCAAGCCGCTGCTGGCGGGCGACCCGCACATCCGCTTCGCCGTGCCGGCAGTGTGGTATGAGATGCAGGCCAGTGCGCCGGGCTTCGAACTGTACGGCCACTACCAGGCGCTCAACCCCTTTGCCTCGCTCGGCCACAACCTGCAGTTCGGCTGGAGCCTGACCATGTTCCAGAACGACGACGTCGATCTGGTCGCCGAGAAGGTCAATCCCGACAATCCCAACCAGGTCTGGTACCACGGCCAGTGGGTGGACCTGAAGAGCGAAGAACAGAGCATCGCGGTGAAGGGCGAGGCGCCGGTGAAGATCACCCTGCGCAGCTCGCCCCACGGCCCGCTGGTCAACGACGCGCTGGGTACGGCCTCGGGCAAGACCCCGGTGGCGATGTGGTGGGCCTTCCTGGAAACCCGGAACCCGATCCTCGACGCCTTCTACGAGCTGAACCGCGCCGATACCCTCACCAAGGCGCGCACGGCGGCGTCGAAAATCCAGTCGCCGGGCCTCAACGTGGTCTACGCCAACGCCCATGGCGACATCGGCTGGTGGGCGGCCGCGCAACTGCCGGTGCGTCCGGACGGGGTCAACCCGAACTTCCTGCTCGACGGCGCCAGCGGCCAGGCCGACAAGACCGGCTTCTACCCCTTCAGCGAGAACCCGCAGGAAGAAAACCCGGCGCGCGGCTACATCGTCTCCGCCAACTTCCAGCCGGTGCCGGCCAATGGCCGTCCGGTGCCGGGCTACTACAACCTGCCCGATCGCGGTCAGCAGTTGAACAAGCATCTGTCCGACGCTTCGGTGAAGTGGGACCTGCAGAACAGCCAGGCGCTACAACTGGACACCGCCACCGGCTACGGCCCGCGCTTCCTCAAGCCGCTGCTGCCGATCCTGCGTGAAGCCGCCGGAACCGACGAAGAGAAAGCGCTGGTGGAGAACCTGGCCAACTGGCAGGGCGACCATCCGCTGGACTCGGTTACCGCCACGCTGTTCAACCAGTTCCTCTACCAGGTGGCCGACGACGCCATGCGCGATGAGATGGGTGACGCCTTCTTCGACAACCTGCTGTCCACCCGCGTGCTCGACGTGGCTCTGCCGCGCCTGGCCGCCGACGAGAGTTCGCCCTGGTGGGACAACCGCAAGACGCCGCAGAAGGAAACCCGCGCCGATATCGTCAAGGCCGCCTGGAAGGACAGCCTGGCGCATCTGCGTGCCGTCCTCGGCCAGGACTCGAAGCAGTGGCAGTGGGGCAAGGCGCACACCCTGACCCACGGCCACCCACTGGGCCAGCAGAAGCCGCTGGACCGACTCTTCAACGTCGGCCCGTTCGCCGCGCCGGGCGGCCACGAGGTGCCGAACAACCTCTCCGCCCGTGTCGGCCCGGCACCCTGGCAGGTGGTCTATGGCCCGTCCACTCGTCGCCTGATCGACTTCGCCGACCCCGCCCACAGCCTGGGCATCAACCCGGTGGGTCAGAGCGGCGTGCCCTTCGACAAGCACTACGACGACCAGGCCGAAGCCTATATCGAAGGCCAGTACCTGCCGCAGCACTATGACGACAATGAGGTGAAAGCCAACACCAAGGGCATCCTGCGGCTGATTCCCGTCCGTCGCTGAAGCGCCTTCGACAAGAACCACCCGGAAATGAAAAACCCCGCTCCTGCGGGGTTTTTCATGGGTCGTTGAAGAGAGTGTTGCGGGAGATGCCTGAGCTCCCTGGCGCTTTATTTCCCCAAGGGATAACGATCGGGGTGTTGTATTGGGCGCCGTCTCCCGCACGGAGTGCCATAAGGCGTCACTGGAAGTTTGCCGGCGGCGCGGCCCGGTCCTGGTTCGGGGGGTGACCGGGCAACGCAACCGAACACTTCAAGCGTAGTTCGCAATCGGCCGGGAGCGAGCCTTTGCGACCCACGGATTTTTCCGATAAGTCCCGAATTTCCAAGCACTTCGGAATAACGTGTGAGCAAAAAACACGGGCCACCCGAAGGTGGCCCGTGGTTCGACAATCGCCGGATACGACCGGCCGACAAGACGGCGTCAGGCGGTGGCTGTCGAACCTTTCTGCCAATCGGTCGCGTTGGACTCCATGGCTTCCTGGATCGCACGCTTGCGACGCTCCTCGGCCTGGCGAGTGAAGTACCAGGCGAAGAAGGTGAACAGCGAGACGGTCAGCAGGATCAGGCTGGCGACGGCGTTGATCTCCGGCTTCACGCCCAGGCGCACGGCGGAGAACACTTCCATCGGCAGGGTAGTGGAGCCAGGACCGGACACGAAGCTGGCCAGTACCAGGTCGTCCAGCGACAGGGCAAAGGACATCATGCCGCCCGCTGCCAGCGACGGGGCGATCATCGGGATGGTGATCAGCATGAACACTTTCCAGGGCTTGGCGCCCAGGTCCATGGCTGCTTCCTCGATGGACAGGTCCAGCTCACGCAGACGCGCCGACACCACCACTGCCACGTAGGACGAGCAGAAGCTGGTGTGGGCGATCCAGATGGTCACGATGCCGCGCTCCTGCGGCCAGCCGATCAGCTGGGCCATGGCAACGAACAGCAGCAGCAGCGACAGACCGGTGATCACCTCGGGCATGACCAGCGGCGCGGTAACCATGCCGCCGAACAGCGTACGGCCACGGAAGCGCGGGATGCGGGTCAGCACGAAGGCAGCCAGGGTACCCAGGGCCACCGAGGAGATCGCGGTGTAGCAGGCGATCTCCAGCGAGCGGAACACCGAACCGACCAGTTGCTGGTTGTCCAGCAGGCCGACGTACCACTTCACCGACCAGCCGCCCCACACGGTCACCAGTTTGGAGCCGTTGAAGGAGTAGATGACCAGGATGATCATCGGCACGTAGATGAAGAGCAGGCCCAACACCAGCATGATGTTGGAGAACGACCAACGCTTGTTCATACCTTGCCCTCCAGCTCTTTAGCCTGGTTCTTGTTGAACAGGATGATGGGGATGATCAGGATCGCCAGCATCACGACAGCAAGGGCAGACGCCACCGGCCAGTCACGGTTGTTGAAGAACTCCTGCCACAGCACCTTGCCGATCATCAGCGTCTCGGGGCCGCCCAGCAGTTCCGGGATCACGAACTCGCCCACCGCCGGGATGAACACCAGCATGCAGCCGGCGATGATGCCGTTCTTGGACAGCGGGACGGTGATCTTCCAGAAGCTGGTGAAGCTGCGCGCGCCGAGGTCGGAGGCGGCTTCGAGCAGGCTCATGTCGTGCTTCACCAGGTTGGCGTAGAGCGGCATGACCATGAAGGGCAGGTACGAGTAGACGATGCCGATGTACACCGCGAAGTTGGTGTTCAGGATCGTCAGCGGCTCGTTGATGATGCCCAGCCACATCAGGAAGCTGTTGAGCAGGCCGTTGTTGGACAGGATGCCCATCCAGGCGTACACGCGGATCAGGATCGCCGTCCAGGTCGGCATCATGATCAGCAGCAGCAGGACGGTCTGCATTTCCTTGCTGGCGCGGGCGATGGCGTAGGCCATCGGATAACCGATCACAAGGCAGAGGAAAGTGCTGATCGCCGCCATCTTCAGCGAGCCCAGGTAGGCGTCGATGTAGAGCGGGTCGTCCGTCAGCATCAGGTAGTTGCCCAGGTTCATCACGACCTGGAGGGTCTGGTCGGCGTACTGGAAGACTTCGGTGTACGGCGGAATGGCCACGTCTGCGGCTGCCAGACTGATCTTCAGCACGATGGCGAAGGGCAGCAGGAAGAACAGGAACAGCCAGAAGAACGGCACACCGATCACGGCATGCCGGCCGTTCGGCAGGCGTTTCATGAGCGATTTGCTGATGTTCATGATTGCAGTACCACACCGCTGTCGTCGTACCAGCTGATGTAAACCGGCTGGTCCCAGGTCGGGCGCGCCACGTGGCGCTCGGCGTTGGCCATGAAGGCCTGGACGATGAAGCCGGAGGTCAGCTTGATGTAATAAACCGAGTGACCACCCAGGTAGGCGATGTCGTGGACGGTGCCCTGGGCGACGTTGAAGCCTTCGTGCTCGAGGTTTTCCGGCTTCTGCGCGCTGACCATGACCTTTTCCGGACGCAGCGCATAGGTCATGCGCTTGTTCTCGGCACGAGTACTGATGCCGTGGCCGATGTAGATCGGGTTTTCCAGCTGCGGGCAGGCGATGACCGCGTGGTCCTGCAGGTCTTCGACGATCTCGCCGTCGAACAGGTTGACGTTGCCGATGAACTCGCAGATCAGGCGGCTGGCCGGCGTCTCGTAGATGTCCATCGGGCTGCCGATCTGCTCGATGCACCCCAGGTGCATGATGGCGATGCGCTGGGCCATGGTCATGGCCTCTTCCTGGTCGTGGGTCACCATCACGCAGGTCACGCCTACGCGCTCGATGATCTCAACCAGTTCCAGCTGCATCTGCGAACGCAGTTTCTTGTCCAGGGCGCCCATGGGCTCGTCGAGCAGCAGCAGCTTCGGACGCTTGGCCAGGGAGCGGGCCAGGGCCACGCGCTGACGCTGGCCACCGGAGAGCTGGTGCGGCTTGCGCTTGGCGTACTGGGTCATCTGCACGAGCTTGAGCATCTCGTCGACGATCTTGTCGATCTCGGCCTTGGGCAGGCCGTCCTGCTTCAGGCCGAAAGCGATGTTCTGCGCCACGCTCATGTGGGGGAACAGGGCGTACGACTGGAACATCATGTTGATCGGCCGCTCATAGGGCGGCAGGTCGGTAATGTCCTGGCCATCGAGGAAGATGCGACCTTCAGTGGGACGCTCGAAACCAGCCAGCATGCGAAGCAGGGTCGACTTGCCCGAACCCGAACCACCCAGCAGGGCGAAGATCTCGCCCTTCTTGATGTCCAGGGACACGCTGTCCACAGCCAGCGTTTCGTCGAACTGCTTGCTGACCCGGTCGATTTTTACCAGAACCTCTTTAGGCTTCTGGTCGCCACTCAAGGCTTTCTTGTAGGCACCGGAGGCTATTGCCATTACCACAACTCCCAAATCATAGAGGCCCGGCCCCCGCGGCCGGGCATGCTTGGTATTACAGGGCTGGCGCAGTTTACGTGCGCCGGAAAACCTTTCGAGAGGCTCTCCGACGCTCCGTGCCCGCGCGGACGGATTTGGGGAAAACCGTCTTATTTGCCCGACTTGATCTTGGTCCAGGAACGGGTCATGAGGCGCAGGATCTTCGGCGGCAGCTCATGCTGCACGAAGAGTTTGTCGAGAACCTCCTGGGATGGGTACACCTCAGGATTGTTGCGCACGGACTCATCCATGAATTCGCCAGCCTTGGGGTTCGGGTTGGCGTAACCGACGTAATCGCTGACCTTGGCGATCACTTCGGGTTTGAGCAGGTAGTTGATGAACGCGTGGGCCGCCTTCGGGTTGGAGGCATCCTTCGGCACGGCGAGGATGTCGAACCAGAGGTTGGCGCCTTCCTTGGGAATGGCGTAGGCGATGTTCACGCCCTTGCCGGCTTCCTTGGCGCGGTTGGCGGCCTGGAATACGTCACCGGAGAAACCGGCGGCCACGCAGATGTTGCCGTTGGCCAGGTCCGAGATGTACTTCGAGGAGTGGAAGTAGGTGACGTACGGACGCACCGCCATCAGCTTCTCTTCCACCTTCTTGTAGTCATCCGGGTTGGTGCTGTTGGGGTCCAGCCCCATGTACTTGAGCACAGCCGGCATCATCTCGTCGCCCGAATCGAGGAAGGCGACGCCGCACTGGCTGAGCTTCTTCATATTCTCGGGCTCGAAGAGGATGGCCCACGAATCGATGGTGTCGACACCCAATACGGCTTTCACTTTCTCGACGTTGTAGCCGATGCCGTTGGTGCCCCACAGGTACGGCACGCCGTACAGGTTGCCCGGGTCGTTGGCCTCGAGCTGCTTCATCAGGTGCGGGTCAAGGTTCGACCAGTTCGGCAGCTGGCTCTTGTCCAGCTTCTGGAACGCGCCGGCCTTGATCTGGCGACCGAGGAAGTGGTTGGACGGCACGACCACGTCATAACCGGTGCGACCGGCCAGCAGCTTGCCTTCCAGGGTTTCGTTGGAGTCGAAGACGTCGTACACCGGCTTGATACCGGTTTCCTTCTCGAAATCGGCGAGGGTGGTTTCACCGATGTAGTCCGACCAGTTGTAGATGTGGACGGTCTGTTCCGCCTGGGCCAGCGAAGTCAGGCCGAAGACGGAGACTGCAGCGATCAGGGTTCTGCGGAAGGGAATGCGCACACGTGAGTCCTCTCGTTGTTTTTAACTACTTCAGTCGGTTGCTGCCGGGGTTTCGACGGCCGGTCCGTGGATAGCGCCGAACCCATGATCAGCACGAGAGCGCCGGGGCTTGCGCAGCCATTCCACCGATGGAAGCTGTTTGTTGCTACCGGTAGCGAGCGAGGGAGCGCACTCCCCCGCCGCTGTCCCGGTACATCCGCTGCCACACAGGCGACAGCGACTACCCGATTACTTGCCGGACTTGATGGTGGTCCAGCTGCGGGTCATCAGACGCTGGGTCTTCGCCGGCAGGTCCGGGAAGGCGTACAGCTTCTTCATGGTTTCCGGAGTCGGGTAGATGCCCGGGTCGTTGCGGATCGCGTCGTTCACCAGCGGGGTGGCCGCGGCGTTGCCGTTCGGGAACTGCACGACGTTGGTGATCTCGGACATGACCGCCGGCTCGAGCAGGAAGTTGATCCACTTCAGCGCGGCTTCCTGGTTCTCGGCATCCTTCGGAATGGCAACGGTGTCGAAGAACGCGCCGGCACCTTCCTTCGGAATGTTGTACTTCACAGTGACCTTGTTCTTGGCTTCTTCAGCGCGGGACTTGGCCTGGTATACGTCACCCGAGTAACCGATAGCCACGCAGATGTTGCCGTTGGCGATGTCGGAGATGTACTTGGAGGAGTGGAAGTAGGAGACGTACGGACGAATCTTCAGGAACAGCGCTTCGGCTTCCTTCAGCTCTTTCGGATCCTGGCTATCCGGCTTGTAGCCCAGGTAGTGCAGGGCGGCCGGGAGCATCTCGGTCGGCGAGTCGAGGAAGCTCACACCGCAGGCCTTCAGCTTCTGGATGTTTTCCGGCTTGAACACCAGGTCCCAGGAATCCACCGGGGCGTTGTCGCCCAGTGCGGCCTTGACCTTGTCCGGGTTGTAGCCGATGCCGATGGTGCCCCACATGTAGGGGATCGCGTACTGGTTGCCCGGGTCGCTGATCTCCAGCGTCTTCATGATGTCCGGGTTCAGGTTCTTCCAGTTCGGCAGCTTGGACTTGTCCAGCGGCTGGTACACGCCAGCCTTGATCTGCTTGGCCAGGAAGGAGTTGGACGGCACCACGATGTCGTAGCCCGACTTGCCGGCCAGCAGCTTGGCTTCCAGCACTTCGTTGCTGTCGTAGACGTCGTAGACGACCTTGATTCCGGTTTCCTTGGTGAACTTGTCGACCGTGTCCGGCGCGATGTAGTCCGACCAGTTGTAGACGTGCAGCACCTTGTCATCTGCCTGCGCCATACCAGCCACAGCGCCTGCCAGCGTTACAGCGAGCAGGGATTTGCCGAAGGTCTTGAACATGCGGGTAGCTCCGTTTGTTTTTTTGATGTTCCGGGTGGCGTGGACATCTCCTTCCGTCACCACCCGGTGAGCCTGGCCAACGCACAGGCGCAGTCTGTCAAAGGTCCGGTGAAAGACTCAAGACAGAACGGCTGCGGCGGTTTGATCGAGGCACTTGCGCGCCAGGGTGATCAGGTCATCGATCTGCGATTTCTCGATCACCAGCGGCGGCGAGATAATCATAGTGTCTCCCACCGCGCGCATGATCAGACCGTTGCGGAAGCAGTGCTCGCGGCACAGCATCCCGACACCCTTGCCTTCGAAGCGCTCGCGGGTCTTCTTGTTCTTCACCAGCTCCAGTGCTGCCACCAGGCCTACCCCGCGGGCTTCGCCTACCAGGGGATGGTCGGCCAGCTCTTGCCAGCGCTGTTGCAAATACGGTGCCGTTTCGTTCTTCACGCGCTCGACGATTTTCTCTTCGCGCAGGATACGGATGTTCTCCAGCGCCACCGCAGCGGCTACCGGGTGACCAGAGTAAGTGAAGCCGTGGTAGAACTCCCCACCCTCATTCAGGGTATGGACGATCTCGTCGCGAACGATCACGCCACCCATGGGGATGTAGCCGGAGGTCAGGCCCTTGGCGATCGGCATCAGGTCCGGGGCGTTGCCGAAGTACTGGCTGCCGAACCATTCGCCGGTACGGCCGAAGCCGCAGATGACTTCGTCGGCGATGAACAGGATGTCGTACTTGGCGAGGATCTCGCGGATCTTCGGCCAGTAGGATTTCGGCGGAATGATCACGCCGCCCGCGCCCTGCAGGGGCTCGGCGATGAAGGCGGCAACCTTGTCTTCGCCGACTTCCAGGATTTTCTTCTCCAGCTGCTCGGCCGCCCAGACGCCGAACTCTTCCGGGTCCATGTCGCCGCCTTCGCCGAACCAGTACGGTTGGGCGATGTGCTCGATGCCGGGGATCGGCAGGTCACCCTGCTCGTGCAGCGCCTTCATGCCGCCCAGGCTGACGCCGGCGACGGTAGAGCCGTGGTAGCCGTTCCAGCGGCCGATGACCACTTTCTTCTGCGGCTGGCCCTTGATGCTCCAGTAGTGACGGACCATGCGCAGCACGGTGTCGTTGGACTCCGAACCCGAGCCGGTGAAGAACACGTGGTTCATGCCTTCGGGGGCGATGTCGGCGATGGCCTTGGACAGCTCCAGCACTGGCGGGTGAGCCGTCTGGAAGAACAGGTTGTAGTAGGGCAGTTCCTGCATCTGCTTGTAGGCGACTTCAGCAAGTTCCTTGCGACCGTAGCCGACGTTCACGCACCACAGGCCGGCCATGCCATCGAGGATCTTGTTGCCCTCGCTGTCCCACAGGTACACGCCTTCGGCCTTGGTGATGATGCGCGCACCCTTCTCGTTCAGTTGCTTGTAGTCGGTGAACGGAGCCAGGTGGTGATCGCGGCTGAGCGCCTGCCAGTGTTGGGTGTTGGCGCTGGTCTGGTTAGTCATCTTGATAAAACCTCTTTTCTAAGAAACACGGGGCCCGGCCACGCGCCGGACCCCACGCCGATCAGACAGAAAGCAGGAGGAACTCGCGCTCCCAGGAACTGATTACTCGCTTGAAGTTCTCGTGCTCGGCGCGCTTCACCGCGACGTAGCCTCGAATGAACTTGTCGCCCAGGTATTTCTCCAGGGTCTTGCTGCCTTCCATGCACTCCAGGGCGGCTTCGATGGTCAGCGGCAGGCGCAGGTTACGCCGTTCATAGCCGCGGCCCTTGACCTGGGCACTGGGTTTGAAGCCTTCGACCATGCCGATGTAGCCACACAGCAGGCTGGCGGCCAGGGCCAGATAAGGGTTGGCGTCGGCGCCGGCCAGGCGGTTCTCCACGCGGCGGTTGTCCGGGGTGGAGTCCGGTACGCGCAGGCCCACGGTGCGGTTCTCCTCGCCCCACTCCACGTTCACCGGCGCCGAGGTATCGGGCAGGAAGCGGCGGAATGAGTTGACGTTCGGGGCGAACAGCGGCAGCGCCTCGGGGATCAGCTTCTGCAGGCCGCCGATGTGGTGCAGGAACAGCTCGCTCATGCTGCCGTCGGCGTTGGAGAAGATGTTCTTGCCGGTCTTGATGTCGACGATGCTCTGGTGCAGGTGCATGGCACTGCCCGGCTCGCCGGTCATCGGCTTGGCCATGAAGGTCGCGGCCACGTTGTGCTTGAGGGCGGCCTCGCGCATGGTGCGCTTGAACACCACGATCTGGTCGGCCAGGTCCAGGGCATCGCCGTGACGGAAGTTGATTTCCATCTGCGCGGTGCCTTCTTCATGGATCAGGGTGTCCAGATCCAGGCCCTGCAGCTCGCACCAGTCGTACATGTCCTCGAACAGCGGGTCGAACTCGTTCGCCGCGTCGATGGAGAAGGACTGGCGACCGGTTTCCTGGCGGCCGGAACGGCCGATCGGAGCCTGCAGCGGGTAGTCGGGGTCATCGCTGCGCTTGGTCAGGTAGAACTCCATCTCCGGCGCCACGATCGGCTTCCAGCCCTTGTCGGCGTACAGCTGGAGCACGCGCTTGAGCACGTTGCGCGGCGACAGCTCGATGGGGTTGCCCAGCTTGTCGTAGGTGTCGTGGATGACCATCGCGGTCGGCTCGATGGCCCAGGGGACGAGGAACACGGCATTCTCGTCCGGGCGGCAGACCATATCGATGTCGGCCGGGTCCAGCAGGTCGTAATAGATGTCGTCTTCGACGTAATCACCGGTCACGGTCTGCAGGAGAACACTCTCCGGCAGGCGCATGCCCTTCTCGTTGAGGAATTTCGCGGTCGGCGCGATCTTGCCCCGGGCAATCCCGGTCAGGTCGGCGATCATGCATTCCACTTCGGTGATCTTGCGTTCCTTCAACCAGCCACTGAGCTGGTCTAACTTGCTAGTCATAAAGACCTCAGGGTTTGAGAGCCCGGCCCCAACGCCGGACTCAGCGGTTCCCCGCCCTCTTGCTGCAGGCTTTGCCGAATGCCTGGAAGATAGCGAGATAGTTGGGGTTCGTTTCGACCTGCCATTCCGGGTGCCACTGCACCCCGACGGCGAAGGCCGCACCTTCGACGGAGAAGGCTTCAACCAACCCGTCAGGCGCCAGAGCTTCTACACGAAGGCCGGGCGCCAGACGATCAACGCCCTGGCCGTGAATAGAGTTGACCTGGAACTGCGAGGGTAGCCCGATACCGGCGAAAACGCCGCCCGGCTGCACATCGACGACGTGCCGCAGCCCATATTGGATTTCGATCGGCTCACCTGCGGGTTCGCGGTGGTCCATGAAACCTTCGACTTCGTGCACCTTCTGGTGCAGCGAACCGCCGAAGGCGACGTTCATTTCCTGGAAGCCACGGCAGATGCCCAGCACCGGAATCCCGGCCGCGACGGCGCGGCGAATCAGCGGCAGCGTCGTGCTGTCGCGCTCGGGATCATGAGGGGTGCCTGCAATGCTGGCGGAGCCACTATAATGATGGGGTTCGACGTTCGACGCCGAGCCTGTGAAAAGCAGGCCGTCGAACGCGGCCAACATGTCTTCCTGGTCGATGGCATCGCCCAGGGAGGGAATGATCAAAGGAATGCCCGAGACCCCGGAGATCAGCGCTCTGAGGTATTTGTCGCCAGCAACATGGTAGGGTTTGGAACCGATCTGCTTGATGCAGGCGGACACGCCGATTAACGGCAGGCGAGACATGGGACACCCGTGTTTGTAAGTGTTATGGGCTTGAGGCCGAGCTTAGCCTTGTTCATTTTTTTACACAATAGCCATGTAAAAAATCAAACACGCCCCACTGAACAGCCCGCCAGCAAAGGCTCTCCGCTCATCAAAAGCGGCTCGAAACGCCCCAAAAACGGCCCATCACGACCGATGCGCCCCACTTTGGTGCGACATTGACAACCCTTGCCAATTCGGATTGACTCACACCTCAGCTTTCGAATGATTGAAATTTTTAACAATAAAGGTGTTACATCATGTCGGTACCCCAGAGTGCCGTGTCGCTCGAAGAAGCGAGTGAGTTCCTGAAGGAACACCCCGAGGTCCAATTCGTCGACCTCCTTATTGCAGACATGAATGGTGTGGTCCGCGGCAAGCGCATCGAACGCACCAACCTGCCCAAAGTCTATGAGAAGGGCATCAACCTCCCCGCCTCTCTCTTCGCTCTCGACATTACCGGCTCCACCGTAGAAAGCACCGGCCTCGGCCTGGACATTGGCGACGCGGATCGCGTCTGTTTCCCAATCCCCAACACCCTCTCCATGGAACCCTGGCAGAAGCGCCCGACCGCGCAGCTGCTGATGACCATGCACGAGATGGAAGAACGCACGCCGTTCTTCGCCGACCCGCGTGAAGTACTGCGTCAAGTGGTGCAGAAGTTCACCGACCTCGGCCTGACCATCGTCGCGGCCTTCGAGCTGGAGTTCTACCTGATCGACCAGGAGAACGTGAACGGCCGTCCGCAGCCGCCGCGCTCGCCGATCTCCGGCAAGCGCCCGCAATCGGTCCAGGTCTACTCCATCGACGACCTCGACGAGTACGCCGACTGCCTGCAGGACATCATCGACGGCGCCCGCGCCCAGGGCATCCCGGCCGACGCCATCGTCAAGGAAAGCGCCCCGGCCCAGTTCGAAGTCAACATGCACCACGTTGATGACGCCCTGAAGGCCTGCGACTACGCCGTTCTGCTCAAGCGCCTGATCAAGAACGTCGCCTACGACCACGAGATGGACTCGACCTTCATGGCCAAGCCCTATCCGGGTCAGGCAGGCAACGGTCTGCACGTCCACGTCTCGCTGCTCGACAAGGACGGCAAGAACATCTTCACCAGCGAGGATCCCGAGCAGAACGCCGCGTTGCGCCACGCGATCGGCGGTGTGCTCGAGACCCTGCCGGCGTCGATGGCGTTCCTCTGCCCGAACGTCAACTCGTACCGCCGTTTCGGTTCGGCCTTCTTCGTGCCGAACGCACCGAGCTGGGGCCTGGACAACCGCACCGTCGCCCTGCGCGTACCCACCGGAGCGCCGGAAGCGGTGCGTCTGGAGCACCGCGTCGCCGGCGCCGATGCCAACCCGTACCTGCTGCTCTCGGCGGTACTGGCCGGCGTCCACCACGGCCTGACCAACAAGGTCGAGCCGGGCGCGCCGATCGAAGGCAACGCCTACGAGCAGCTGGAACAGAGCCTGCCGAACAACCTGCGCGATGCCTTGCGCGAGCTGGACGACAGCGACGTGATGAACAAGTACATCAGCCCCGAGTACATCGACATCTTCGTCGCGTGCAAGGAGCATGAGATGCAGGAGTTCGAGTATTCGATCTCCGACCTCGAGTACAACTGGTACTTGCACACCGTATAAGTGGTAAACGAAACGCCGGCCCTCGTGCCGGCGTTTCCTTGTGCCTCTGGCACACCAAGGGGACTGCGATATCGCAACGGCGAGGAGGGGCGCTGCGGCGAGTCACATCCGTATCTCCTTCCTGTCCGCGATGTCTCCATCCGCCCGCCCGGGCGTCCATCGCGTCTGTCGTGTCTTTGCTGTCGCGCTATCGAGCGGCGATTGATTGCCGCATCCGCTGATTACGTGGTTCATTCAGGGAGATCGCCAATGCCACGCCTGTACGCTTTGATTCTGATGCTGTTGTGCCCGCTGTCCGCCTGGGCCGACCAGGTCATCCGCGTCTACAACTGGAACGACTACATCGCTCCCGAAGTGCTCAAGGACTTCGAGAAGGACACCGGCATCCGGGTCGAGTACACGACCTACAGCACCGCCGAAGAGGTCAAGAAGGCCCTCGAGAGCGGTGAGAAGTTCGACGTCGCCGTGCCCTCGCACAACGACCTGCCGGCGCTGATCCGCGACAAGCGCATCCAGGCGCTGGACTTCAGCAAGCTGCCCAACCGCAGCCACCTCGACACCCAGTTGCTGAGCAAGCTGGCCGCCGTCGACCCGAACAACCAGCACGCCGTGCCCTACCTGTGGGGCGCCGTGGGCCTGGCGATCAACGAACCCGAAGCGGAGAAGGCCTACGGCGGCAAGCTGCCCGACAGCTGGAGCGTCATGTTCGACCCGCAGCAGAGCCAGCGCCTGAAGGCCTGCGGCATGAGCCTGCTGGACGCCCCGGACGAAGCCTTCTCGGTGTTGATGAACTACCAGGGCCGCAACTTCGCCCGCAGCGCCCCGTCGCAGATCCGCCGCGCCGGCGAAGTCCTCGCCGAGCTGCGCCCGAACCTGCGCTACATCGACAGCGAGCGCTACATCCAGGACCTCAATGCCGGCAAGCTGTGCGTCGCCATGGCCTGGGTCGGCGACGCCCTGGGCGCCGCCAACGCCGGCCAGCCGGTGCGCTTCGTGGTGCCACAGGAAGGCTCGGTACTGTTCATCGACAACCTGGTGGTCCCTACCGCCGCCGAACACCCGGACCTGGCGCTCAAGTTCATCGACTACCTGATGCAGCCCAAGGTCGCCGCGCAGATCACCGCCGCCACCCTCTACCCCAATGGCAACAAGGACTCCGCGCAGTTCCTCGACGCCGCCCTGCGCGACCAGCCGGGCCTGTACCCGGACCAGGAAACCAAGCGTCGGCTGTTCGCCCTGGAAACCGCACCGGAGAAGACTGCCCCGGTAATCAACGAAGTCTGGGGCAAGCTGCGCGCCGGCGGCAGCTGACTTGCCGAGCACCCCGGAGCTGGCGTCCAATAGCCGCCCAGCTCCGGAGGTCGACATGCCCGCACCCTCGCCCACTCGAAAGCCCCGCGCCAGCAGCCAGGCACGCATCGCCGTGATCCTCGAGGCTGCCCGCGCCCTGTTGGCCGAGAGCGGCGCGGCGAGCCTGTCGATCTACGCCGTGGCCGAGCGCGCGGACATCCCGCCCTCCTCCGTCTACCACTTCTTCCCCAGCGTACCGGCCCTGCTGCAGGGCCTGACCAGCGACGTCCACGCCGCCTTCCGCGCCTGCCTGGAGCAACCCGTCGACCACGCCGCCCTGCGCGACTGGCGCGACCTCGCACGACTGGTCGAGCAACGCACACTGGCCGTGTACGCCGAGGACGCCGCCGCGCGCCAGCTGATCCTCGCCAGCCACGGCCTCGCCGAAGTCACCCAGGCCGACAGCCAGCACGACGTGCAACTCGGCCAGGCCATGCGCGAACTCTTCGAGCGTCACTTCGAACTGCCGCCGCTGCCGCAGGACATCGAGGTCTTCAGCCTGGCCATCGAGCTGGGCGACCGCGTCTACGCCCTCTCCGTGCAGCGCCACGGGCAGATCACCGAACGCCTGGCCGAAGAAGGCATGCGAGTAATCGACGCTTACCTGTCGCTGTACCTGCCGCCCTGCCTGCCAAAACGGCCGTCGCCCCTTAAATAATCGATTTTTATCCGATAAAAATCCGGATATACGGGCGACATATTTCAATTTAGCCCTTCATAAACCGATTTTTATCGGCTATAAATTCTCCCAACTGGGGACGTGTCGCCGCGGAGCCTTGCCAAGCGACCTATACTGGCCGCTCGCGGCACTCGACGGCGACGCCTCCTCGAATGACACAACCCATTGCGTAGGATGGGTGGAGCGCAGCGATACCCATCGATAAGTATCCGCGTGCGCCCCATCCTGCGAAGCAACCACCAAGGACCGCCCCATGACCACGCTGACCAGCACTCCCCGCGCCGATGGCTTCCGCATGCCGGCGGAATGGGAACCCCAGACCCAGACCTGGATGGTCTGGCCCGAGCGCCCGGACAACTGGCGCCTGGGCGGCAAGCCCGCGCAGGCCGCCTTCAGCGCCGTGGCCCGCGCCATTGCCCGCTTCGAGCCGGTGACCATCGGCGTTTCCGCCGGCCAGTACGAGAACGCCCGCGCGCAGCTGGCTGACGCGGCCAACATCCGCGTGGTGGAAATCAGCAACGACGACGCCTGGGTGCGCGACACCGGCCCGACCTTCGTCACCAACGACCAGGGTGACGTGCGCGGCGTGGACTGGACCTTCAACGCCTGGGGCGGCCTGGAAGGCGGCCTGTACTTCCCCTGGCACCGCGACGATCAGGTGGCGAGCAAGATCCTCGGCATCGAGCGCTGCGACGGCTACCGCACCGAAGGCTTCGTGCTCGAAGGCGGCTCCATCCACGTGGACGGCGAAGGCACCCTGATCACCACCGAGGAATGCCTGCTCAACCACAACCGCAACCCGCACATGAGCCGCGAAGAAATCGAAGCCGTGCTGCGCGAGCACCTGGCCATCGACACTGTGATCTGGCTGCCGGACGGCCTGTTCAATGACGAGACCGACGGCCACGTCGACAACTTCTGCTGCTACGTACGACCGGGCGAAGTGCTGCTGGCCTGGACCGACGATGTGAACGACCCGAACTACGAGCGCTGCCAGGCCGCCATGCGCGTGCTGGAAACCGCCCGTGACGCCAAGGGCCGCCAGCTGACCGTGCACAAGATCGTCATCCCCGGCCCGATCCACGCCACCGAAGCCGAATGCGAAGGCATCGACCTGGTGATCGGCACCCAGCCGCGTGACCCGTCGATCCGCCTGGCCGGCTCCTACGTCAACTTTCTGATCGTCAACGGCGGCATCATCGCCCCGCGCTTCAACGACCCGGCGGACGCCGAGGCCGAAGCCACCCTCAAGCGCATCTTCCCCGAGCACGAGATCGTCATGGTGCCGGGCCGCGAGATCCTCCTGGGCGGCGGCAACATCCACTGCATCACCCAGCAGCAGCCGGCGCCGCAGAAGCGCTGATTCGCTGAAGCAAGAAAAAGGCCGTCGCCCCGTAAGGAGCGACGGCCTTTTTCATGACTCGGAACAGCGCTCGTCGGCGCGTTACAGCAGCGGAATGCTGTAGCTGACGATCAGGCGGTTCTCGTCCTGGTCGCGCTGGCTGGCGGAGCCCGGCGTACTGGCGGCTGGCAGGCCACTGCGCAGGGAAGCGTTCTTCCAGGCGACGCCCAGGTTCTTCAGCGGGCCATCCTGGATGGTGTAGCCCAGGCTGATGTCGCGCTCCCACTCGGTCTTGTCACCGTAGGCGGTATCGATGTTGTCGCCGCGCAGGTAGATCGTCTGGAAGTTCAGGCCCGGCAGGCCCAGCGCCGCGAAGTCATAGCCGTATCGAACCTGCCAGGTGCGCTCGCCGGCATGCTGGAACTTGCCGATCTGCACATCGGTGCTCAGGTAGGAAGAGGCCCCATCGCCATCGTTGATGAACGGGAAGTCGCTGTCGCCCTTGAGCACCTGGTGCCCGGCGCTGAAGCTGTGGCCCTTGATGCTGTAGGTGAACAGACCGCTGAACGCCTGGTTGTCGACCTTGCCGCGGGTCAGGCCGTTACCGTAGTAGCCGGTGGTGTAGTAGGACGGGTCATGGCTGCCGTTCTTGCCATCGCTGCTGCTGTGGAAGTAGCGCAGATCGCTCTTGAGCACGCCCTCGCCAATCTCCCAGTTGTGCTGGAGACCGAGGAAGTGTTGTTTGTAGAAGTCCTTCAGGTTGCCGTAGTAGTACTGCAGCGTGGTGTCCTTGCCCAGCTTGTAGTCGGCGCCACCGAAGTAGAACTTGTTGCTGTACTGGGCGTACTGCGACTTGCCGCCGGCGTTCGCCCCGGCGATCGACAGGCCCTGGTCGGAGTTGCTCGAGTTGCGCCCCTTCATGTGCTCCAGCTGACCGGCGACGAACGTCAGGTCCTTGAACTCGTTGGAGGTGACCTGGCCGCCACTGAAGGTCTGCGGCAACAGGCGACCATCGTTGTAGGTCACCACCGGCAGCTTGGGTTGCAGCGTGCCGTAGCGCAGTTCGGTCTGCGAGACCTTGGCCTTGCCGGTCAGCCCAAGGCTGGCGAAGTCGTCCACCGCGCGGCCATGGCTGTCCGTGGGGAAGACGATGCCACCCAGGCGGCTGCTGTCGGGGTTGTATTGCTTGCCCTTGCCACTGTCGAGCTTGACGCCCAGCAGGCCCAGCGCATCGATACCGAAACCGACCGTACCCTGGGTGAAGCCGGAGGCGTAGTTGAGCATGAAACCCTGGCCCCACTCTTCCTGCTTGCTCGGTGCGGCGGAGCCGTTGCGGTTGTCCTGGTTGATGTAGAAGTTGCGCAGGCCGAGGCTGGCCTTGCTGTCTTCGATGAAGCCGTCGGCCACTGCGACCTGCGTCAGGCCGGCTGCGGCGGTGGCCACGGCCAGACCCAAGCGTTTGAGTTTGCGGTAATGCATAGCTATCCCCATGACATGATCGTGAGCGCGTCATCGGCGTCCGGAGCCAGCGCTCGGCGGGGATGACGGCAGTGCTGATCACGACGACCGTGGGGAGGAATGAGGGTAACGAAAGCGAAGGTGAGCCAGAAAGGGATATCTGTGCCGCCTTGTCATGCGAGCGTCGGTCGGGAGGATCGATCACCGAAACAACTCGCGCGCGGCACCCGCTTCATCGCCCCTCACCGGAAGGCCTGCTCGATGCCTCTCCCGCGGTCCGCGCGACCGGCGCCACGATAAGAGCAAGGCCCGGCCGTGCAGGGCGCACAGGCCGGTGACGGCAGGTCTGTTGCACAAACCTTGAGCAGGCTCACGCTTGGATGTCCGGGCAGGCACGGACCACCCCGGAAATGAAGGGGAAGCCTCCGATCACTGCCGAAAAACCACTGAATGGGTGTCGGAAAATTCAGCATCAATGGCACGCGCTCCGCGGCCCTGCGCACCACGAAAAAAGCCGCCGCCTCTTGCGAGGACGGCGGCTTCTTTTCAGCCCGCAGAAATTACAGCAGCGGGATGGTGTAGCTGACGATCAGGCGGTTCTCGTCCTGGTCACGCTGGGTCGGAGTGCCCGGGTTGCCAGCGGAAGCGGCCGGCAGGCCACTGCGCAGCGCCGCGTTCTTCCAGGTGAAGCCCAGGCCCTTGAAGGTGCCGTCCGGGATCACGTAGGCCAGGGAGATGTCACGCTCCCACTCGCTCTTGTCGCCCTGGGCGGTATCGATGTTGTCGCCACGCAGGTACAGGGTCTGGAAGGTCAGGCCCGGCAGGCCGGCCTGGGCGAAGTCGTAAGCGTAGCGAACCTGCCAGGTGCGCTCGCCGGCGCGCAGGAACTTGCCGATCTGCACGTCGGTGATCAGGTAGGCCGTGGCGCCGTCACCGTTGTTGATGAACGGGAAGTCACTGTTGCCGCTGAGCTGCTGGTAGCCAGCGCCGAAGCTGTGGCCGCTGACGGTGTAGGTGAACAGGCCGCTCCAGGCGCGGTTGTCGACTTCACCCTTGAGGGTGTTGCCGCCGTAGTAACCGCTGGTGTAGTAGCTCGAATCGTGGCCGTTCTTGCCGTCATCGCTGCTGTGGAAGTAGCGCAGGTCGCTCTTCAGCACACCCGGGCCGATCGCCCAGTTGTGTTGCAGGCCGAGGAAGTGCTGTTTGTAGAAGTCCTGCAGGTTGCCGTAGTAGTACTGCAGCGTCAGGTCCTTGGTCAGCTTGTAGTCGGCGCCGCCGTAGTAGAACTTGTTGACGAACTTGCCGGTCTGGGCGTTGTTCGCACCAGCGATCGACAGACCTTCGTTGTTGCTCGAGTTACGGCCCTTGGCGTGCTCCAGCTGGCCGCCGAGCAGGGTCAGGTCCTTGAACTCGTTGGAAGTGACCTGGCCACCCTCGAAGGTCTGCGGCAGCAGGCGACCGTCGTTGTAGGTCACGACCGGCAGCTTGGGCAGCAGGGTGCCGTATTGCAGCACGGTATTGGAAACCTTCACCTTGCCGGTGGCGCCCAGGTGGGCGAAGTCATCCACCGCACGGCCGTCGCCGTCGGTGGGGAACACGGTGCCGGCATAGTTGGCGCTGTTCGGGTTGTAGTGAGTGCCCTTGCCGCTGTCCAGGCGCACGCCCAGCAGGCCCAGAGCGTCAACGCCGAAGCCCACGGTGCCTTCGGTGAAGCCGGAGGTGTAGTTGAGCAGGAAGCCCTGGCCCCACTCTTCCTGCTTGCTCGGCTCGGCGGTGCCGTTGCGGTTGTCGGAGTTGATGTAGAAGTTGCGCAGGGTCAGGTTGGCCTTGCTGTCTTCGATGAACCCACCGGCGACGGCGGATTGAGCGAGGCCTGCGGCAGCGATGGCGAGCGCGAGGCTCGATTGCGTGAGAGTGCGGCGTTTCATTGGAATTTCCCCATTTTATTGATCTTGGAAAGCAGGCCATTCAAGACGACGACTGGCTCCAGCGGAGCCCGACCGAACGGCAAGCAGCGGCCACGGCGTGCCAGGCACGCTCGGCATGCGGTAATTCGGCGGTATATCGGCGCTCCCCTAGACGGGGCTCAAGCGCAGGCAAGCAGGCGGGAGGGCAGCAGAAGAATGGAATGGCATGGATCGGCTCTCGAGTCTTGTTGTTGTGGCAATGCACTGGGCATGCGTCACTGGCTAGGCAATCCCCAGGCCAACCGGCCTTACCTGCCTGACACCCCGGCATTTCCGACACTCGGAACGATCTGCAAGCAAAATCCTTCAGAAAAATCAGCGGAAAACCGCCACGAGCCCCCTTCACCTTGGCGGATAACCGCCATCCCCTTTTCGCTGTCACGGCAACGCTGGGGAGCACGATAAAAGAAGCTCTATAAATCAAAAAAGAATTAATTATTACTATGTAATTTCTTTTGGGAATATATGGTAGCACGCTGATCGACTGGCGCCGCCTCCCTGAGGAGGTACCTAGTTCGTATGATTTGGATGACTACCAGGAAGAAGACGAAGGATTTCGCCTACGGAGTCCGAAAGGATCTTCCGACGAGACCCGAACGATGGGCAAAAAAAACCCGCCAGCGCTGCAACGCGGGCGGGTTCGGGACCCTGTGCTAGGGGAAGGTCCCAAAGGAGAGCGGCGGAGTGGAGTCCGCCTAGGAGTGGTGCGTCCCTGCACCCGATGGCGGCGATAATGGCCAGCACCGGGGGCAGAGTCGATTCCAGCGATGCGCTCGACGCTGTAGGAATTACCCGTTTCCTGACGACTTACGCCGGGCGCCGCCGGGTCAGTTGTTGCCGACCGCGGCGCTGGTGCCGATGAAGGCAGCCGACGGCAGCAACTGGCTGATGAAGCGGTTCCAGCGGGTGATGTTGGCCGGGCCGATGAACACGACATCCTGTGGCTGCATGGCAAACTCCTTGGCCAGGGCATAGGCGGTCGGACGCTTGGCTTCCAGGTGGAAGACCTGGGCCTGGAAGGCCCCCGGCGCGGTACCGGCGACCGACTGCGGGTTGCCACGGATCACGTAGACAGAATCGCCATCGGAGGTTTCCGGGCTCAGGCCCCCGGCGTTGCCGAGGACTTCCAGCAGCGACAGGCCGGTAGTGCGGTAGGTAACCACCTGCGGACGTTCCACTTCACCGACCACGTAGACTTTCTTGCGGTCGTTGTACGGCAGGTGGATCTGGTCGCCGTTCTTCAGATAGATGCCGGTCAGCGTCGATCCGGAGCGGTTCAGCGCATCGACATCGAGCACGTACTCGCGGCCATCACGCTTGAGGGTCAGCCCGGACAAGTCCGCTTCGCCGGTGATCACGCCAGCCTTGCTGACCGCCTGCACCAGGGTCGTGGGCGTGTTGTTCAGCTCGACCTGCCCGCCATTCTGGAAGGCCCCGGAGAGCACCACGTGCTGGCTGGCGTAACGCAGCACCGTCACATCCACTTGCGGGTCGACGATGCCCTTCTTCGCCAATTGGCTGGACAGGCGCTTGCGCAACTGCGCCGGGGTTTGCCCTTCGGCGCGCACGACGCCGGCATAGGGGAAGAAGATATTGCCGTCGGCGCCGACCACGCGACCGTTGGCTTCCATCTGCTGGGTCGAGCCCGGGCTGGTCAGTTCCGGGTGATCCCAGACGGTGACCAACAGCACATCGCCGCCTCCGATCAGGTAGTCCTCCTGCGGCGGGCGATAGTTCAGCAGTTCTGCGGGCACACCGGGTTTGGCGGCGAAGTCGGCCTCCTGGCGTTGCAGCACCTGGGGCGTGATGGGCACGAGGGTGATGTTCATTCCCTCCTTCTGGGCCTCGCGTTGGATATCGGAATCCGTCATGTGCTGACCGGGGGAGAACACGCAGCCCTGTAGCGCCAGACTGCCGACTACAAAGCTGAAAGCGAGCAGGTTTTTCATGGCAATCCTTCCTTGAAGCTTGTGTGGAGACTCAATAGGCATTGCGGTGTACGAAACCCTTGAACAGGGTCAGCAAGACGATCTTCAGATCCCACCAGACGGACCAGTTCTCGATGTAGTCCAGATCGAACTCGATGCGTTTCTGCATCTTCTCCAGGGTGTCGGTTTCGCCGCGCCAGCCGTTCACCTGGGCCCAGCCGGTGATGCCCGGCTTGACCTTGTGACGCAGCATGTAGCGGCTGACCTGACGCCGGTATTGCTCGTTGTGCGCCACGGCGTGGGGGCGTGGGCCGACCACCGACATGTCGCCGAGCAAGACGTTGAAGAATTGTGGCAGCTCATCCAGCGAGGTGCGCCGCAGGAAGGCGCCCAGCGGAGTGATGCGGCAATCGTTGCGCGAGGCCTGGGTGACGGCGGCGCCGTCCTCCATGACCGTCATGCTGCGGAATTTCCAGACGCGGATGGGCCGGCCATCCATACCGTAGCGGGTCTGACGGAACAGCACCGGACCGCGCGAAGTGAGCTTCACGGCCACGGCGATGAACAGCATGGGCACGGCGATCAGCAACAGGATCAGCGAAGCCAGCACCACGTCCTCGATACGCTTGAGCACGGCGTTGGGGCCATCCATGGGCGTGTCGAAGATGCTGATGGTGGCCAGGCCGTTGATGCTCTCGCTGCGTGCGTGCAGCAGGTCGAACATGAACAGGTCGGGGATCAGGTAGACCGACACCGTGGTGTCGGACAGCTCGCGGATCAGCTCGTTGAGCAGAGGCTCGCGGGACAGCGGCAGGGTCAGGTAGACCTTGTCGATCTGCCCCGAGCGCGCCGCCTCGATCAGCGCCAGGCGATCGCCTTTCACCGGCACACGCTCACCCAGCTCCATCTGCTGTGGGCGGTCATCGTAGAAGCCGATCAGGCGCAGGCCCATCCAGGGCGCAGCGAGGATGGTCTCGGCCAATCGCGCGCCCACTTCGCCGGTACCGTAGATGGCCACGTTGCGACTGTTGAAACCGTGGCGGCGGGCGACGCGCAGCAGCATGCGGATAGCCAGGCGGTAGCCGCACATGATCAGCAACGCAGCGGCGAACCAGCCCAGGCGTCGGGGCTCCTCCAGCTCCACGTGGCGCAGGGAGATGTCCAGCAGCAGCACGGCGAAGAACGCCAGCGACCAGTACAGGGTGACGCTCAACGACTCACGCAGCAGCGACTCGCCACGCCAGGAGCCGTAGAGCTGGTTCAGCTCGCCGAGCCAGTGGAACAGCATCACGCAGAGCAGCACCGAGACCCAGATCTGTGCATCCAGCACGCCGTTGCCAGCGCTGAGCAGCACGACCCCGGTGAGCACGATCACCAGGATGTCGCTCAGGCGATGCGCCAGTGAGATCAGCGACTGGTGCGCGCGCAGGATTCCTTTCGTCTTGTTGGGCATGATGACCTCACGATTACCGGCGTCGCTCCTGACGCCGCTGCATCGTTATCGCAGTCCGTGGTTGAACGCATGGCCGGAGAGTCCGCTGCGCAATGCCTGCGAGCTCGCCGGGTGCGGGTTCACTGTCGCTTGTCCAGCAGCAGTTGCTGCAGGTAGCGGCCATAGCCGGTCTTGCACAGGCGCTCGGCCTGCAGGGCCAGCAGGCTCTCGCTGAGCCAGCCCTGCTGGTAAGCGATTTCCTCCAGGCAGGCGACCTTCAGTCCCTGGCGCTCCTCGATGGTCTGCACGAAGTGGCCGGCTTCCATCAGCGACTCGTGGGTGCCGGTGTCCAGCCAGGCAAACCCGCGACCGAGCAGGCTGACGTGCAACTCGCCCAGCTCCAGGTAGAGGTTGTTGATGTCGGTGATTTCCAGCTCGCCACGGGCCGAAGGGCGTATCTGACGGGCCATCTCGACGACGCGGTTGTCGTAGAAGTACAGGCCGGTGACGGCATAGTTCGAGCGCGGTACGCGGGGCTTTTCCTCGATGGAAAGCACCCGGCCTGCGTCATCGAACTCGACCACACCGAAGCGCGCCGGGTCCGCCACCTGGTAGCCGAACACGGTGGCGCCCTGGGTGCGCGCAGCGGCCTCGCGCAGGGTTTCGGTGAAGCCCTGGCCGTAGAAGATGTTGTCGCCCAGCACCAGGCATACCGAGTCGTCGCCGATGAATTGCGCGCCGATCAGAAAGGCCTGCGCCAGTCCATCCGGCGAGGGCTGCACGGCATATTGCAACCGCACCCCGAACTGCTCGCCGTCGCCCAGCAGGGCGCGGAAATTCGGCAGGTCGGCAGGGGCGCAGATCAGCAGGATGTCGTCGATGCCGGCGAGCATCAGCACCGACAGCGGGTAGTACACCATCGGCTTGTCGTAGATCGGCAGCAGTTGCTTGGACACGCCCAGGGTAATGGGATGCAGGCGCGTGCCGGAGCCGCCGGCGAGGATGATGCCTTTCATGATCTGCCTCCTTGCTTGGCGATCTGTTTGGCGTCGAAGCGCGCCGGGTAGTCCGAGCGCTCGGTCATAAAGGTGTCGATCAGGCTGGAAAGCCGCAGCGCGGAAATGTCCCAGGAGTAGCGCAGGACGTTCTCCTGCCCCAGACGGCGCAAGTCGGCGCGCAGCTTGTGGTCGAGCAGAACCCGACGCAGGGCGGCTGCAATGCCGGGCGGATCGAGGGGGTCGAAGTACAGCACCGAGTTGCCCAGCACTTCGGGGATCGAGGCACTGCTGGCGGCCACCACCGGGCAACCGCAGGCCTGGGCCTCCAGCGGCGGGATGCCGAAGCCTTCGTACAGCGACGGGAAGGCGAAGACGGCGGCGTTGCGGTACTGCTCGATCAGCTGGTCGTCGTCCAGCCGGCCCAGCCAGCGCACCCGGTCGCCCTGCCCGCTCTGCTGCAGTTGCGCATCGACGAAGCTGCGGTTGGCGGCGCCGACGATGCGCAGCTCCACGTCCAGCTCGCCGAGCAGACGGAACGCTTCGATCAGCCGGGAGAAGTTCTTGTGCGACGCCGGCGAGGACACCGCCAGTACATAGGGACGTTCGAGCTGCGTCGGTTCGAGGCCGGTGCAGAACTCCGCGGACACCGCGTTGGCAATCACATGGATGCCTTTGGGGTCGACACCGTAGTGCGAGGCGATCTCCTCGCGGGAGAATTCGCTGACCGTGACCTGCGCCAGCGAGCGGCGCAGCATCAGCGGGATCATCAGGCGGTACAGCGCGCGAAACTTCCAGGAGAAGCTCTCCGGGTGGCGCACGTAAGTGATGTCGTGGTGCGTGACGACCTGCTTCGAATAGGCCAGCGGTGCCGTGCTGCACAGCGAGACCAGCAGCGGCCTGCCGTGGCGCGCCAGCCAAAGTGGAAGGTCGACCTGCTCCCAGAGGTGCCCACTGCGGTCGCCGATCTGTTCGACGCGGAGCTGGCTGGCGATTTCCTGGCGGAGGATTTCGCCGGGCGGCGCGACGAAGTGCAGGTCGCTGCGCAGCCGCGCCAGCGACAGCGAAATCTGCTCGGCGAAGCGCTGCACGCCGCTGACTTGCTGGGTGAGGAAACGCGCGTTGATCACGATCATGAAGGCTTCTCCTCAACGCAGCGTGAGCTGGGGTTGCGACGCGCTGCGCACCAGGGTGGGCGAGGCGTCGATGCGAATGCTGGCCTGGCAGTCGCCGCCCCCTTCGGGGCACTGCCAGGGCACCGGCCGGCCCTCGCGGCGGGCGATCCCTTCGACGGCGTCCAGGCGCCAGAGGGTGTCGCTACTGCCGGGCTTGCTGGTGATGTTCAGGGTCTGTTCGTGGCCCAGGGTCCAGGCCACCAGGATTTCCTCGCTGGCCTTGGCGAAGCGCAGCAGGTAGACGTTCGGGTCCTCGTTCGGTACGCGGCCGACGAAGCGGTAGCGGCCGATGATGTCGGCAATGCTGGCCATCGCGTGGTAGGCCGGTTTCGGCTGGCCACCGGCGGTGAGCAGGCCGAAGTTGTGCTCCATGTCCGTGCGGTCGATGCCGTCGTCCACCAGGTCATACCACCAGGCACCCTTCACGTTCGGCAGGCTGCGCACCAGCACGTAGGCGCGAGCCAGATAGGCCGCCTGGCGTTCACGGCTGATGCCGCAATCGCCTTCGTGGGCCGGCCAGCTGAACTCGGTGAAGTACAGCGGGACCGGTTTGCCGGCGGCGTTTTCCAGCTTCTGGTTCACGCCCTGGAACCAGGTCAGCCAGGCCTCGGGAGTGGACATCTCGCCCTCGCAGTACACCGACGGGTGCAGCGAAATACCGTCGACGACATCCAGCGCGCCACCGGCGACGACGCGCTCGGCGAAGCCCTGGCGAATGCCCTTGAGGGTGACGGCTCCGGCGAGCACCTTGGCTTGCGGGTCTTCCTCGCGGATCACCTTGGCGGCCGCGCGCACCAGGGTCAGGTAGTCGTCGCTGAAGTCCTTGTCGGTAGCGTTTTCCGAGTCCCACTCGTTCCACACTTCGTAGAAGGCGACCTGCCCCTTGAAGCTGCGGACCACGTAGCGCACGTAGCGCAGATAGCCCTCGCGGGCCGCATCGTCGCGCGGCTTGGCGTTACCGTAGAACTGGTTCTCGTTGCCCAGGATCAGCAGTGTGCTGATACCCAGGCTGCGGGTGCTGCGAAGCTGCGCGCGCCAGGCGGCATCGATGGACAGCACGCCGCGCTCGCGCTCGACGCTGGACCAGTAGGCGTCGTCGCGGAACGACAGGATGCCGGCCTCGCGCGCCAGGCGATTGATGCCGTCGCGATTGCCCGCGCGGATGTTCTGGTGGGTACTGGCGCCGACGATGAATTCCGCCGCGCCGAGGTTTTCCACCGGCGCCTCGTTGGCCAGGCTGCGCGGTGATTGCAGCAGCCCGCCGATCAACAGCGCGCAGGCGAGCAGGCTGAGCATGCCGCCCTGCAGGCGCAGGGTGCGCGGCGCCGGTTGCGGTGCCGTCTCGCCGGGCAGGCGCAGCGCGCGGCCGATGGCCAGGCCGAGGAACAGGCTGGGAATCGGCGACTCGAGCACGTCGCTGGTCCAGGCGATGAGCAGGATGCAGTAGGCGATGCCGAGCAGCGCGCGGGCTTCGCGGCCAGGCTGGCGTTGCAGGCGCATCAGCATCGGCACAGCCAGCAGGTAGAGGGCGATACCGGCCACGCCGAACAGGCACCAGAGGTAGAGCAGCGAATTGTCCGCCACCGCCAGCTGCTCTACGCCGAAGATCGGGAAGGCCGCGTAGGCGCTGCCGGTCATGCCCAGGCCGGCGCCGGTGTAGATCCAGCCGTTGTAGTCCATCACCTTGATCAGGTTCGGCCAGGTATTGACCAGGCGATCCACCATCGACCCCATCAGGTTGTCACCGGTGGCGCTGGCCAGGTACGGGTCGACCTGGGCGTACAGCCCATACAGCGGCAGCAGCAGCGCCCCCAGCACCACCACCAGCGCGGCGCACAGGAACAACAGGCGCTGACGGGCGAACCCCATCACCAGCAGGGCGACGAAGAAGGCGCCGGCGGAAGACTTGTTGGTGGTCAGGACGATGCCCACCAACGCCATCAGGTAGAGCAAGCCACGTACCGGCAGCGCCAGGCGGAAAGACCCCAGGTACAGGCTGAACACCGCCAGCATCATTGCCAGGCTCGAGGACATCCGCGAAAAACCGGCGATGCGGTCCAGACCATAGGCGCTCCAGGAGCGGTTGCCGCTGATCTCGACGCCGCCCATGGAGTAGGTGTAACCCTTCCACGGCACGTTGATGGTGAGGTCCAGGGCGATGCCGAGCAGCGAGGCGAGCAGGCAGAAGAAGATGATCCAGCCCATCGCCTTGCGGTGCATTTCCAGGTAGGGGCCGCAGAGCAGGCCGAACAGCAGCGGCGCGTAGATGAACACCGAGAAGAGACCGCTCTTGAACTCGGCGCCATGCAGCCGGCCAAGCAGTAGCGAAGCTGCCGCGAGAATCAGCAGCAACCAGAGGCCGCGCTGCTGCGGGCGGGTGAAAAGCTCCCAGCCCACCGCAACGATGCAGGCCACCTTGGGCAGATAGACGATGGCCGACAGACCCGCCTGGTCGGTGTAGAAGCGCAGCGCACCGTTGAAGGTCTCCACCAGCAGCAAGGCCACCAGCACCCCGAGCGCCAGCAACGAGCGGTCGAAGGTCACGCGGCGGTCGACTTCAAAGCGTGGATACAGGGATTGCAGTTCCATGCTGGACTCCGCGGGTAAGCAGGGTGTGGCGCAGGATGGCTTCGTATTCGTCGAGCATCCGCTCCACGCTGAGCATGGGTGCCACGACCTCACGGGCGCGCGCGGCCAGGCGCTGGCGCAGCGCCGGCTCACGCACCAGGCGTTCGATCGCGTCGCCCAGCGAGTCGCTGCGGTCGGGCGAGCAGAGCAGGCCGTTGATTTCGTCCAGGACGATTTCCGTCAGTCCGCCCATGCGCGAGGCGATCACCGGCAAGTGATGGGCGCAGGCTTCCAGCGCCACCAGTCCGAAGGATTCCGGTGACAGGCTGGGAACCACGGCGACATCGATTTCGCCGAAGAATTCGGCCGCGTTGCGGTAGCCGACGAAGTGCACGCGCTGGGGATCGGCAAGGGACTTCAGCTGGTTCACGTAGGCGCTGTCGCCCCGCCCGGCGATCAGCAGCGAGGCATCGTCGCCGCGTGCCTGGAACTGCTCGATCAGCCACTCCACGCCCTTGTTCGGGGTCAGCGCGCCGATAAAGCCGAAGCGCAGCGGACGTCGCCCGCTTGCCGGCGGCGCGAGGGGTACCTCCGCCATCGGCGAGCCGTTGTAGACCACATGGGTCTGGCTGCCGGCGAAGTACCCGGCATCGAGCAACGCATTGAGCTGGTAGCGACTGACGCCGACCACCGCATCGACTTCGCTCGAAGCCGATGCGTGGGAGCGCCGCAGCAGCGCACAGGATGCGCACTGCTGCTCGCAGTGGCGTCCCTTGTGGAAGCGCACGCCGCGCGGGCAGGTCAGGTACTGGTCGTGAAGTATCTGTACCAGCGGCAGACCGGCGTCGCGGATCGCGTCCCAGGCGGAGATCGACCAGCCCGACAGGTTGTGGCAGACCACCACGTCCGGCTCGACCTCATCCAGCACCTTCGCCAGCACACTGCGCATGCTGCGGTTGTAGCGATCCAGCCCGTGCCAGGCGAGGCGCTTCAGCGGACCGTGGCGCTTCTCGTCGAACGGCCAGTAAAGATTGCGCAGACCGGCGCGCAGCACCGCCACTCCGTTGAACGTCTCGCGTTGCAGCCCCGCATCCGGCCCGGTGCACAGCACCTGCACATCGTGACCACGCCCGCGCAGGCCCTCGGCCATGTGCTGCAGCATGACCTCCGCCCCGCCACCGATGTGCGGGGCGTAGAGGGTGTTGAGCAGCAGCACTCTCATAGTGGGTAGGCCCGGTTCATGCCGAGTGCACCGGCTTCGCCATCGCGGATCGCCTGCAGCAGCAGGGCCAGGCGGCTCTCGCGCTGATGCCGGCGGGCGAAGAAGTGCAGCAGGCGGATGAACACCCAGCGGTTGAAGCGGTACATCAGCGGCGAGGTGACCCACAGGTTCTTGTCGAACCAGGCCTGGTTGCGCGCGGCGTAGTAGGCGCGCAGGTCAGAGCTGCCGAGCAGGTAGGTCTCGTAGATATTGGAGGTGCGCTCCTTGATGTTCCAGGAGTGCTCCAGATCGTCCAGGCCCGCTTCGGGCACCAGGTAGAGGTGTCCGCCGAGGGCGCCGATACGGAAGGTGTATTCGGTGTCGTCGGCGTAGAGCACCAGGTCACGGCGCGGCAGGCCGATACGCCGGAACAGGTCGGCATGCCCGAGCAAGCCGCCGTAGTAGGCGAATGGCAG
Organism: Pseudomonas sp.; assembly: GCA_049840615.1. Taxonomy (GTDB): domain Bacteria; phylum Pseudomonadota; class Gammaproteobacteria; order Pseudomonadales; family Pseudomonadaceae; genus Pseudomonas. The sequence continues at coordinate 27,868 of JASGKM010000038.1, read as the reverse complement.
CTCCAGCAGCGGCTGCGCGCGGCGCGGCTTCGGCTTGCCCCAGGGCGTGCGGCGCCAGAGCTTGTAGGGCAGTTGGCGGACATGGAAGCCGAAGTAGCTGGAACGTGGCGGCGTGATGAAGCGGGTCGGTACGCCGGAGGCGACATCGGCCTGGTGGGTCGGACGGAAGCCCAGCACGGCGGTGTTGTCGGTGCCGTGGCGCAGCGCGCAATCGATCAGGCGCTGCTTGAGCAGGGGGAAGGAGCCGGGCGTTGGCGCGTTGTCGTCATCCATCAGCCAGATGAAGTCGCAGCCGGTCTTCAGCGCAGCCTCGATGCCCACGGCGTAGCCATTGGCCGAACCGGTATTGCTGTCCAGCTCGATCACCTGCACGCGGTTGGGCCAGAGCATGAACAGCTGGTCCAGCTCCGCCACCGAGGCATTGCTGACGACAATGGCGCGGGTGATGTCCTTCTCGCGGAAGGCGCGAGCCAGCAGCTCTTCCAGATATTCCAGGCGATCGCCATAGGTCAGCGTCACCAGCACGGTCGATCCATTCATCTCGCCACTCCTCCTTAACGATCGCGCTTCAGGCGCGCCAGCCGTCGTTGCCGCCCGCCGCCGAGAGCTGGCTGAGCGGGACCCGGACGCGTTGTTCGCGTTGCAGCAGGTTGAGCAGGATCAGCGCGCGCTCGGTGCCGTCGTCGCAGAGGAAGATCGCTTCTACCTCGCATTCGCCGGCACATTTCACCCGCACCACCTGGCCTTCGTGGAAACAACTGGAGGGCCGCTCGGGCATGGCCGCCAGGCGCTGGCGAATGCCTTCCACCAGCTCGTCGGCCACCGCCAGCGGCTGCGCACCGAAGCTGACGATGCGCGCCACACCACGGGTGGAGCGGATCGGGAACCAGTTGTCGTGCTGCTGATCGAGGCGGATGAACAGGTAGCCGGGGAACAGCGGCTGGGCCCGGCTGCCCTGTTTCACCACCGGGCGATAGCAGGAAAAGCCCTGGCGGCCGAGGTTCTCCTCGGCGCGCGGTTCCTGGTGTGGTTTGGTCTGGATCAGGTACCAGCGGTAATGCGCAACATCCAGATCCACGCTGACGACGGAATTCATGACTCGTACTCCCCAAGAATGTCGGACGAGGGCGCGGGCCGCTCCAGGGTGTAGCGGCCCAGCAACCGCTGCATCTCGTCCGGCGGGTTGAACATCAGCACGTCGATGATCGACAGGCTGGGGACGAAATCAGGGCTGAACTGCGGATAGCTCAGCTCGTCCATGCGCAGGAACTGCAGCTCCAGGCCGTGGGCCTGGAACACTTCGGGCGAGTAGAGGTGGCGGCCGCCCTCCGGGTTGAGATAGACGTCGCCACCGCTCTGTTTCACCGCTTCGATCAGGCGCTGGTCGCGGCCGATATCCTCGGCCAGGTCCAGCTCGGACACCCGCGCCATGGGCGTGTCGATGCCCATGTAGTGGCAGATGCGGCGGATCGAGTGTTCGGCGAAGTGCGACAGGTTGCGCTCGGGGTGTTCGAGGATTTCCTCCAGCAGCGGCATCACCTGCTCGTAGCAAGGTGCGCGGTGATACGCATGGCGGATGGTGTGCAGCAGCCGCTGGTTGCTCAGGCGCATCTGCTCGCTCAGCCTTCGCTCGTTAATCGCCTGGGTCTGCGATCCCTGTTCCAGCGGGAAGCTGAACTGCCAGATCTTCCCGCCGACCAGCAGGCGATTGCGATTGATCCAGCCGCGCCGGGTGTACTGCAGGCTGTCGCCGAGAATGAACAGGCCGCTCGCGGCGATCAGCTGGAAGTACCCCAGGTAGGGGAACAGGTACGGCTGCATGAGGCTGACGATGTGAACCATGTCGTTACTCCTTCCCTGCCTGCTCTGGCTTAGTCCTTGGCGTCGTAGCGGTAGGCGTAGGCGCCGTAGTCGTACGCGGCGGTCGAGGCCTTGCGTTTCACGCCGTTGAGGATCGCGCCCTGCAGGTGGATGCCGCTCTGCCCCAGGCGCCGCCGCGCGGTATCGATCTCGCTTGCCGGGCTCTGGCCGAAGCGCGTCACCAGCAGGCAGATGCCGCACAGCCGGCCGACCAGGGCGGCATCGGTCACCGCCAGCACCGGCGGGGTGTCGACTATCACCAGGTCGTACATCGACGAGGCATCGCGCAGCAGCTGGGCGAAGTTGTCGTGCATCAGCAGCTCGGACGGATTGGGCGCGGCGAAACCGCAGGAGATGAAGTCCAGCTCCGGCACCTCGGTGGGCAGGATCACTTCGCTCAGCGGACGGTGCGAACTCAGCGCGTCGGACAGGCCGTGGCGCGGGGTCAGGCCGAACACCCGGTGCAGGTAGCCCTTGCGCATGTCGGCGTCGATCAGCAGGGTGCGCAGGCCCGATTGCGCGACGATGGCCGCGAGGTTGCTGGAGACGAACGACTTGCCGGCGCCCGGAGCCGGGCTGGTGAGCATCACCACGTTGTTGCGTGCTTCGAGCAAGGCGAAATGCAGGTTGGTGCGCAGGCTGCGGATCGCCTCGTTGGCCAGGTCGCCGGGAGTCGAAGCCGCGAGCAGCTTGGGCGTATGCCCGAGGATATCGCTCTTGCGTTCCTTCTCCAGGCGCTCCTGCTGCCGCGAGTACGGAATCGCGGCCAGCACCGAGAGGCCGAGCTGTTCGATGGCTTCGGGATTCTCCACGCCACGGTAGAACGCCTGGCGCAGGAACAGGATGGCGAGGGCGACGCAGAAGCCAAGCAGGGTGGCGAGCAGCACGATGACCTTGCGCATCGGCTTGGCCGGCTGCTCGACGTTGGCCTGGGCGGTGTCGATCACCCGCACGTTGCCGATGGTGCCGGCGCGGATGATGTCCTGCTCCTGGGCCTTGTTCAGCAGGTTGGTGTAGGTCTGCCGGGTGACCTGCATGTCACGGGACAGGCGCAGCAGTTCCTGCTGGGTGGCCGGCAGGGCCTGGATGCGTTTCTGCAGTTGCGCCTTGCGGTCCTCCAGGCTGCCCATCTGCTTGTTCAGCGCCTGGTACAGCGGGTGGGTCGGGGTGTAGAGACGGTCGTACTCGGCGCGCTTGAGCCTGAGCTCGGAGAGCTGGTTGTCGATGCCCACCACCTGGTCCAGCACGCCGCGGGTCTCGACGCTGATGTCAGCGGATTTGGCAGTGGTCTGGTAGGCGTTGTACGCAGCCTCGGCCTTCTCCAGATCCAGGCGTACCACCGGCAGTTGCGAGCGCAGGAACTGCAAGCGCTGGGATGCTTCGGCGGAACTGCGCTCGACGTTCTGCAGCACATAGAGATGGCTGATCTTGTCGAGGATGCGGTCGGCCTGCAGCGGGTTCGGGTCTTCCAGGGTCATGTAGATGATCCCCGAGTCCTTGCCGGCCTCGGCCACCTTGAGCAGCTTCTGGTAATTCAGGGTCGTGGTGAGCAGGCGGTTCTTCGCCACGATGAACTCGGTGCCGGGGCGCGCCACCAGCTCATCCACCTCGATGCTGAAGCCCTTCTCCATCACGGTTTTCTTCAGCTCGCCGCGCAGGATCAGCTGGTCGTCGGCGTTGAGCAGGTGATAGGCGTCGCCACCGTCGGCCACCAGGGTCAGCGGTTCGCCCAGGTACTCCTCCGGTACGTCGAGGGAGAACACCTTGATCTGCTCGCCGCCCCAGCCGTAGGCACCCATGCCCAGCCAGGGCGCGGCCAGGGTCTGCCCGGCTTCGGGATGGTAACGGCGGGCCAGGTAGTCACCGATCAGCGGCAGGCGCTTGGGCTTGGCGATGATGTCCAGCTTCAACAGCTCGACCGCCTTGCCGAGTACCGCGCGGGATTTCAGCAACTCGATTTCGGTGGAGGCGATCGACACCGAGTCGGGGCGGTTGATCACCTCCGGCGTGCCGTTCAGGCCGTTCTTCTTCTGCTCGATCTGGATCATCGCGCCGGAGACGTAGATCGGCGTGGCGACCACTGCATAGAAGAGCCCGAGCACCGCGAACAGGCCGGTAACGGCGAGGATCATCTTCTTGTGATCGAACAGCAGGCGCAGCAGGCCGGCAACGTCGATGCGGGTGTCCTGGAGCGTTTCCAGGCGCGATTGGGGCATGACACTCATGGACTTCCATCCTCCATTGAGGTGGCGCGGCTCAGCGCGCCTGAATCGGGTTCAGCCGCTTGAGCAGGTTGGCGCCGTGGTTGCCGATCAGCAGCAGGAAGGCCTGTACCTTGCGCATGGGCGAGACGGCGGCCATGGACATCCGGCAGACCTGCATCAGGAAATACTCGTTGAGCTCCTGGTTACCCAGACGCTGGTAGTAGCGCGACAGGCAGTAGTAGGTGTGCAGGGTCATCTGCTGCTGCACGCGATCGGCCTGCATGGAGAAGATCCCGCCCTGGTGCACGCGGTAGGCGGCCGGGCGGATTTCCTCGATGAACTTGCCCTTGCCGAAGGCCCCCAGCAGCGACCACCAGCACAGGTCGACCATGCGCGTGGTGCGCAGCTCCTCGGGCATCTCGGTGAGGACGTTGCGGAAACAGGTGGTCAGCGTGGAGATCGGCCGCGCCTGCTGCAGCTCCAGGCGGCTGGCGTCACGGCGGTACTTGCCGGTGAGTTGCCGGGGCTTGATCACGCCGTCTTCGTTGTAGGTGTAGGCGTCGTGGTAAGTGATCACGTAGTCCGGGTTCTGCTCCAGGAAGTCGACCTGGATCTGCAGCTTGCGCGGGTCGGTCCAGTAATCGTCGCCCTCGCAGTAGGCGATGTAGCGCCCACGCGCCTTGCGGAACACCGGCAGGCCGTGTGAGACGCCCTTGGAGTACTGGTTTTCCTTGTGGAAGATCGGCTTGATGATGTGCGGGTAGCGCGCGGCGTAGTCGGCGATCAGCTCACTGGTGCCGTCGTTGGAGGCGTCGTCGTTGACCAGCACTTCGAAGCGGAAATCGGTGACCTGCTCGAGGAAGCTGTCCAGCGTGCGGCCGATGTAGTTCACCTGGTTGTAGGCCAGGCAGACGATGCTCAGGAGAGGCTTGGGGTCTTCCGGCCAGTTGGAGAGGATCTGCAGCTCGGAGCGGATATCCATGTCTAGACACTCGGCTTGTGGGACGGTTTGAACAGGCGCAGCAAAGCCGGGGCAGAGCCCGCGCCCACGAGGAACAGGGTGATCAGACCGCACACAGCCAGCGCCGCCAGCAGCCACAGGCGCTCGCCGGAACGGGCCAGCAGCGCGTAGAAGGGTTCGCTGAGCAGCAGGCCGGCGGCGCTGAGCGCGGCGATCTGCAGCGTGTCGCGCAGCCAGGTGCCGTGCAGGCCGGGGGCGAAGGTGCGATGCACGATCGCCGGCCAGATCAGGAACGACGCCAGGCGCAGTCCGAACCAGCACATCGCCACACCCACCACTCCGTAGAGGTAAGCGCTGGCGATCACCAGCGGCACCGTCACCAGGGTGGAGATGACGCTGTACCAGACGTGCATGCGCAGTTGGCCGTGGGCGTACTGCAGGTAGAACTGGAAGCTGGCCACCGCCAGCAGGCCTGAGCCAAGTACGTACCAGGCCAGGATCGGCCGGCACCAACTGGCGGCCACGGCATCGCCGCTCCAGGCCAGGACCAGGTCATGACCATGAGCGGCGATCACCGCGACCATCGGGAACAGCAGCACACAGACGAAGCGGTTCGCCTTGAGATAGAGCTGCTGCATGTCTTCGTGGCGTTCTTCGGCAACCAGCATGGTCATGCGCGGCAGCAGCGACTGCGCCAGCGGATTGACCAGCGTGAGGATGCCGCCGGAAATCAGCGCCACCAGAGAGAAGTAACCGTACTGCTGCAGCGGCAGCAGGTTCGACAGCAGGACCTTGTCCAGCTGGGTGAGGACGATCCACAGGCAGGAGGAGAAAGACATGCCCAGGGCGAAGGGCAGCACCGGGCGCACGGTGTCCCAGCAGAAGCGGGTCAGCAGGCGCACGTCCATCCACAGGTAGGCCTTGCCGCCCAGCAGCAGCGCCTCGATCAACGACACCGCGACCTGGAACTGGAAGAACACCAGCGGGTCCTGGCTGACCTGCGCCACCAGCAGCAGGCCACCGAAGTAGCGCAGGGTGGTGATGAACACGTTCACCGCGTTGATGAAGCCGTGCAGCTCCTGCCCCTGCAGCGCGCTGCGGTACAGGGTGGCGTACAGCCGCAGGGCCACCAGCAGGCCCATCAGGCTGATGCACTGCGCCACCAGGTCGGGCGAGAGTTGTTGCACGTTGAGCCACTGCCCGGCGATCCAGGTGCTTGCGCCCCACACCGCCAGGCTGCTGAGGAGGGTCAGCGGCAGCATGATCAGTTCGAAGGAGCGCAGCAGGCGCGCCTGGCCCTGAACTTCACCGTTGACGCCGCGGCCATGGGCGACCTGGCGCACCAGCGCGGGCGACAGGCCGGCATCGAGCAGCAGCAACCAGCTCTGCAGCACCGCGAAAAAGCCGATCAGACCGTAGGCCTCGGCCCCGAGGTGGCCGAGGTAGAACGGCTGGATCAGGATGCCGATGACGATGGCGTACGCCTGCCCTGCGTAGTTCAGCAGGGTATTGCGGACCATCGACAACGAGCGGGCGGTGCGCATGATCGTCCCCTTACACCGCGACGGCGACGCGGCCGCTTTCCAGCAGCAGCACTTCGATCACCGCGCGCTGGATCTCCTGCGGCAGCCCCGGGTACAGCGGCAGGCAGAGGATGCGCTGGCTCAGCTCCCGGGACAGCACTTGCGGCACCTGCGGAGCGAGGTAATCGAGGGTGTCCAGCGACGGGTAGAAGTAGCGCCGCGGGTTGACCCCGATCTCGTTCAGCGCCGTGCGCACGCGCAGCACCTGGGCCTCGTCGCGCAGGCCGATGGGGTAGTAGCTGTTGTTCAGCCGCGCGTAGCTCTCGCTGGCCTGCAGGTCGTAGTAGCCGCTGAGCGCGGCGGTGTAACGGGCGGCAATCTCCTCGCGCTGGGCGAGGATGCTGTCGATCTCATCGAGCACGCACAGGCCCATGGCGGCGGAGAACTCGTTGAGCTTGGCGTTGATCCCCAACCCGACGATCTGGTCGACGCCGGCGATGCCGAAGTTGCACATCAGGCGGATCTGCTTCGCCAGGTCGTCATCGGAGGTGACGATGGCGCCGCCCTCGATGGTGTGGAACAGCTTGGTGGCGTGGAAGCTCAGGGTGGTGGCATCGCCCCAGGCCAGCACCGAGCGGTCGCGGTAACGCGAACCGAAGGCGTGGGCACCGTCGTAGATCACTTTCAACTGGTTGCGCTGGGCCACCGCCTGAATCTCCTCCACCGCACAGGGATTACCGAACACGTGGGTGGCGACGATGGCGGTGGTATCCGGCGCAAGGCTGGCTTCGATGCGCGCAGGGTCGAGGTTCCAGGTCCGCGGATCGATGTCGGCGAAGCGCGGGCGGATGCTCTCCCACTGCAGCGTGCTGCTGGTGGCAACGAAGCTGAAGGGGGTGGTCACGGCACTGCCGGTCACGCCCAGGGCCCGGTAGGCCACTTGCAGGGCGATGGTGCCGTTGTTGGTGAGAATCACATGGCGAACGCCGAAGTAGTCCTGCAGGCGCTCTTCCAGTTCCGTGACGAAGGGGCCGTGGTTGGTGATCCAGCCGGAGGCATAGATCTGTTCCACGTAGGCCTTGAACTTGTCCAGGTTGCCCAGGTAGGTCTTGGTCACATTGATCACGGTCGCATCCCTCTGTTGGATGGAAAGTCCGTTGGCAGTCGAGCCGGCGATCGCGCCGCTCAACCCAGCGCCGACAGCGCGAAGGGCGCGTCGTCGATGCCGGTGTCCATGGGTTGCGCCGCTTGCGGCGCGCGGTTGGCCAGGTGCTCCTGCAGGGCCTCGATGACCCGGCCGCTGGCGTCGTTGTGGAACTGCCAGACGCCGTAGATGCGGCTGTCGAAGGAGCGCTCGCTACCCAGCATCGGGTTGGCCGCAAGACCGGACCCGAGGCCGAAGCTGTAGAGGCCGGGAATCGGCCGGCCGGTGTGGTCGCGCAGGCAGCCGGCGGCGTCGGAGTCCAGCCCGCCCTTGCTCTCGCGCACCTGCAGCGGCTCACCATTGGCGCGACGCAAAGCCGGCAGGCAGGGCTGGTAGCCGATGGCCTGGACGAACACACCGTCGTCACTGCAGCACTGCTCCAGGCGCTCGCGGACGGCGGGTGAGCGATCTTCCAGGCACAGCAGCTCGACCTTCACCCGGGTGCCGCTGACCAGGCCGTTGGACAGCACGTCGGTGCCGACCTGATGGGCGCGGTAGCGCAGGCCGCCGGAGCGGTTGACCCGTCCGGACACCGGGCAGACATCCATGCCTTCGTCCACCACGTAACCGGCCGCGCGAGCTTCCTCGACGCTCTCGAAGAACAGGCGGATCGGCGCGCGGTGCAGCAGGGTGATCTGCTCGAGACCCAGGCAATCCAGGGCACAGGCGAGGTTGTCGAGAATCGAGAAAGCGCTGTGGGAACCGCCGACCACGGTGAAGCGGGTGCCCGGCGTCACCCGGTCGCCGAACAGCTCCACCAGTTCGGCGGCGTTCAGGCTCAGCAGCGCGTCGGAGGAGTAGACCGTAGGGCCGTCGTGGGACAGGTGCAGGTCCTGCTCGGCCAGGCTCCAGTTCAGGTACTCGCGGTTCTGCCGACCGCCCAGGTTCATCACCAGCGAGCCGGCGCCAATCTGAGCGGTGTGGGAGCCGCTGCGCAGTGCCAGCTGGAAGCTGCCGTCGTCCAGTGCGGTGATCTTCTCGATACGCGTACCCAGCACCACTTCGACGCCCAGGTGCTCGGTGACATAGCGCATGAACAGCGTCGAGGCATGCGCCAGCAGCTCGCCGACCTGCGTGAGCATCGGCGCGCCGTGGGGATCGTTCTGCAGGGCGCGGAACGCCTGGGAATGCGCCAGCGGAGCAAAGATCGGCAGTAACGCCGGATCGCGCAGGCAGTCGAGGAACACATCCCCCACCGAGTTGGCGGTGATGTGGTAATCCCCCAACCGGCCACGGCCGACTGCCAGTGCAGCGTCCACGACCAGCAGGCCATCGCGGGCGAGGCTCGCCAACGCACCGGTCTTGTAGGCGTTGAACAGGAAGCCCATGCCTGCCGGGCCGGCGCCGCCGACCACACAGGCATAGTTGGAACGAAGCGATTGCTCGGCCATCAGCCTTGACTCCCAGCGCGGCGGGGCGCGCGGCTCTCGTGAGGCCGGCGCTGTCGGCCGGCAGGGTGGCGGCGTTCGCGCCGGGATTCCGTCACTCGCGGCGCGGCCGCAGGCGCGCACACCGTCTTCGAGGCGGTGGTGGAGGAGAATTCGGAATTAATGGCGGAGGCCGGAAAGGTAACTTCGGAGGTCATCCAAAGTTGGTGTTTCGGCAATGAAACAAGTGAAGAAGGAGACCTTGAAAGTTTCAACGAAAGTTCAGCTTCGTTACACCACCGATACATGGCATAACTCATCGCCGAAGCAACTAAGCGAGCGACTCTATATTGCACAAGAGCACTATCAAGTTTGACGCCAAACTTCCGCACTCCCGCGAAAGAATGACTTTGCGAGTGCAACGCAAGGTTTGTGCTGCCTGTTCCGAGGGAACGCAAAGTTCCGTCGCCATCCATTATTCCAGCGTCCATCGTCACTGACTCCAATCCAGGAGAGGCTCTGCACCGGGCCTTTGGCAAAATTCGAAGACAAGGCTACCGCCCGAGTTCGAATGACCCGATTCAAACAACGACAATCAACTGTTCGTCCCTGGAGTGGCCGCTAATTTTCGCTGGGCAAAGCTACCGCCCTTCGGCCTGTTCCGAAAATCTGGAAAAACAACAGCAAAAAACTATCGCGCTTCCGCAGCGAAGAGGGCTGACGAAAGTGGTCAGGCAGCGATAGGAAAATGACAGGAAGAAGAGGGGGGCAGAATCTTCCTTGACCTTACTGCTCTAGCGACTACTCCCTGAGGTGTCTCATCCGGACACCACACGATATTGCTATGTGGATAGTAATAGAGGGGGGGACAAAGGCGTGTCAACGTAGGAAGCGATCCTACGACGGGAATCCGACAGAAGGCAAATCAGCATTCATAACTTATTGATTTATAAGGCGCCATAATACCGACACGGGCATTTTGACAGCATAAACGTACACCTTCGTATCTGCGCGAAAAGGACTAGTCAGAAAGTATTAATGTATCCGCCGCGGACACGGCGGATGTGTTTCATCCCTGAACAATACGGTCCTTTCCGGTACGTTTTGCCTGATACAGCGCCGCGTCGGAACGGCTGTAGAGCGCGGACAGATTCTGGTCATCCGGCTGTAGCAATGTCAGCCCCTGACTGATGGTGACGCTGAAGAAATGCTCGGCCTCGTTGAAGCGCAGACGCTGCACTTCCCGTTGCAGGCGCTCGCCGATCTGCCGCGCCATGTTCTCGTCGCAGCCGGGCAGCAGCACGGCGAATTCCTCGCCGCCGATACGTCCGAACAAATCGCCACGACGCAGCGCGCCCGCCCCACTCTGAGCGATGCGCTGCAGGACCACGTCACCGACCTGGTGGCCGTAGACGTCGTTGATCTTCTTGAAGTCGTCCACGTCCAGCAGCAGGAAGGCCAGCGGCGTGGAGGTCGCCTTGCAGTCGCGGAAGGCCTGCTCGGCGCTGTCGAAGAAGTAGCGGCGGTTGCTGCTCTGGGTCAGCACGTCGGTGGTGGCCAGGCGGTGCAGCTCGGTTTCCAGGTGCTTCTTGTCGGTGATGTCCTCGGCAATGCCGACGATCATCAGCGGCAGGCCGGCGTCGCTGTGCTGGCTGACGAAGCATTTGTCGCTGAGCCAGCGCACTTCGCCGTCGGCACGCAGGATGCGGTATTCGCGCTGCTCGATGGCGCCGCGCTCCAGCACTTCCTGCAGGGTGCTCTGGGCGTAGTCGAGGTCATCGGGGTAGATGCAGTTGCGCCACTCGTTGTAGTCCGCCAGCAGTAGCGCGGCGGAGCGGCCGAAGATGCGCTCGTACGCCGGGCTGACATAGACCATGCGCTGGGCCTGCCAGTCGAAGGCCCAGAGTACCGAGTTCACGCTCGCCAACAGCGCACTGAAGAGCTGTTCGCGCTCCTTCAGCCGCGTTACTTCGGCACGACTGTGCAGCAGTGCCAGCAAGGCCTCTTCCTGATCGGCCGGCAATTTATTCTCATCCATGTATCAGCGTCCTCCCGCTCATTGACCGGGGCTATGACCGCAAACTACGCCAGGCTGCTGCAAATTAAACGAAAAGCCCGCCGAACGGCGGGCTTTTCTGAGACGCATCTCTCAACGTCCTAGGACGTTTCCGCCATATCAGACGGCCGGACGCAGGGAGTAGGTCTTCAGCTGCTCGGCGAACTCGCGCAGGGACTGGATGCCGCTGGCTTCCGCCTCGTGCACCCACTGCTTGATCGCGGCGAGCATGTCGTGGCCGTTGGCGCTGGTTTTCACCCAGATCTGCTGCAGGGCCAGACGCTTCTCGTAGATCACCTGCAGGGATTGGCTCTGCGCGAGCAGGTCCTGGATGCGTGCATGGTGGCGCTCTTCCAGCAGGCTGGTTTCACGCGAGAGCAGGCGCTTGGCACGGCGGAACAGGTGGCGCACCGACTCGTCGGCCTTGGCCACTTCCTGCTTCACCAGCGGACCGATCACCAGCTTGCGGTACTGGGCCATGATCTGGAAGCGGTTGTTGAGGATGGCCATGGCGGTATCCATGTCCAGGCTGCCCTTGCCTTCCACGCGGTGAGCAATAGGCGCAACGCGGGCAACCTTGGCCAGCCGCAAGAAGCTGAACACCTTGATCCAGGCCCAGCCCAGGTCGAATTCCCACTTCTTCACCGACAGCTTTGCCGAGTTCGGGTAGGTGTGGTGGTTGTTGTGCAGCTCCTCGCCGCCGATCAGGATGCCCCAGGGCACGAGATTGGTAGCGGCGTCACGACACTCGAAGTTGCGGTAGCCGACAGCGTGGCCCAGGCCGTTGATGACGCCGGCGGCCCACACGGGGATCCACATCATCTGCACGGCCCAGACGGTCATGCCGAGCACGCCGAACAGGGCGAGGTCGATGATCGCCATCAGCACGATGCCGCCGGTGGGATAGCGCGAGTAGACGTTGCGCTCGATCCAGTCTTCCGGGCAGTTCTTGCCATAGATACGCAGGGTGTCGGCGTTCTCCGCCTCCTTGCGATACAGCTCGGCGCCGGTACGCAGCACGGTGCCCAGCCCCTTGTACACCGGGCTGTGCGGGTCTTCGGCGGTTTCGCACTTGGCGTGGTGCTTGCGGTGGATGGCGGTCCACTCACGGGTGTTCATGGCAGTGGTCATCCACAGCCAGAAGCGGAAGAAATGCTGCAGCGCCGGATGCAGTTCAAGCGCTCGGTGCGCCGAGTAGCGGTGCAGATAGACGGTGACGCTGACGATGGTGATATGCGTCAGGACCAGGGTGACTGCCACCAGTTGCCACGGCGACAGGTCAAGGAAACCGTTGTACCACATAGGCGATACTGTACCTCGGAAGGGGGTAGGGCTACGCCCTGCTGGGCGTGCTGTACCGGGAAAAGACAGCCGCATTATCACCAAGCGGGTCCGGATTACCATCCGGTCTTTTAGATACGAACGCGGCCAACTGGCCATCATTTATACTGCGCAGCCAATAAATCCAACCCACTACCGCATGAATCCACGCCTCAGCGCCCTGCGCATCAGCTTTCTGTACCTGGTCGCCGCCACCCTCTGGGTCTGGCTGGGTGACCAATGGTTACAAAATGTCCTGCACGATCCCGCTTCGCTGGCACGGGCGCTGGAGCTGAAGAAGTACGTCTTCCTCGCGATCACCTTCCTGGTGCTGTTCTTCGTACTCTGGCGGCACCTGCGCCAGCAACACGCGGCGTTCGCTGCACTGGCCGACCGCGAACAGCGCCTGAGCCGCGCCTTCTCGGTGGTCGAGGACGGCATCTGGGACTGGGACCTGGAAACCCAGCGCGTCTACTACTCGCCCGGCTATGCCAACCTGATCGGTCTGCCCCTGGAGCACCTGAGCGACGACCTGCTGCTCTGGGAACACCGGCTGCACCCGGAAGACCGCGCACGCATCCTCGCCCTGCACCAGGACTGCATCCAGGGCCTGCGCACGCGCCTGGAGTGCGTCTACCGCATCCGTCATGGCGACGGCAGCTACCGCTGGGTCCGCAGCAGCGGTCGCCTGACCCGAGGTGAGGATGGTCGCCCACTGCGTCTGACCGGCGTCAACCGCGACATCACCCACCAGCGCAGCAACGAGGATCACTTGCGTCAGGCTGCCGCCGTATTCGAAGCGACCCAGGAAGGCCTGCTGGTGACCGACGCGCGTGGCGTGATCGTGCACACCAACCCGTCCTTCTCGCGCATCACCGGCTACAGCGCCGAGGACGTGCTCGGCGGCGAGCCGTCGCTGCTCAAGTCCGGCCGCCAGGACGCCGCCTTCTACCAACGCATGTGGACGGCCCTGCACGAGAACGGCGTGTGGAGCGGCGAGATCTGGAACCGCCGCAAGAGCGGCGAGGTGTACCCGCAGTGGCAGCACATCCGTGCCGTGCGCAACGACGAGGGCGAACTGACCCACTACGTCGCGGTGTTCTCCGACCTCAGCAGTCTCAAGCGCTCCCAGCACGAGCTGGACTTCCTCGCCCACCACGACCCGCTCACCGGCCTGCCCAACCGCCTGCTGCTGCGCGAGCGCATCGAGCAGGCGCTGGCCCGCGCCGAACGTGAACAGGGCGGCGGCGCGCTGCTGAGCATCGACCTCGATCACTTCAAGCACATCAACGACAGCCTCGGCCACAGCATTGGCGACCAGCTGATTCGCGACGTGGCCGAGCGCCTGGAAAACTGCCTGGACGAACGCTGCTCCCTGGCGCGCCTGGGCGGCGACGAGTTCGCCGTGGTCCTCGAGAGCCAGCAGCCGCACCACGCCAGCAGCCTCGCCCAGCGCCTGCTGGAGGCGATGAGCGCGCCGTTCGAGATCAACGACCAGGTCATTTATGTCTCCGCCAGCCTGGGCGTGAGCCTGTTCCCCGAGGACGCGCGCAACGTCGACCACCTGATGCAGCATGCCGACGCCGCGCTGTTCCAGGCCAAGGCCAGCGGGCGCAACCTCTACGCTTTCTATACCCCCGAGCTGACCGCCCGCGCGCGCTCCCATGTGCAGGTGGAATCGGCGCTACGCCACGCGCTGGATCACGACGAATTGCGCCTGTACTTCCAGCCGGTGCATGACCTGGCCACCGGCCGCATGGTCGGCGTCGAGTCACTGGTGCGCTGGCAGCATCCGCAGAAAGGGCTGATTGCGCCCAGCGAGTTCATCCCGGTGGCCGAGGAAAGCGGCCTGATCACCGCCATCGACGCCTGGGTGCTGGAGCAGGCCTGCCGGCAAATGCGCCAGTGGCTGGACGCGGGCATCGACCTGAACTTCATTGCGGTCAACGTCTCCAGCCGGCTGTTCGGTCGCGGCGGCCTGGAAGAACGCGTGGCCCTGGCGCTGGAACAGAGCGGCCTGGCACCTCACCATCTGGAGCTGGAAGTCACCGAAAGCGCGGTGATGGAGAACTTCGACCAGGCGCTGGAGCTGCTCTGCCAGTTGCGCCTGCTGGGCGTACACCTGGCCATCGACGACTTCGGCACCGGCTACTCCTCGCTGATGCGCTTGAAGCGCATGCCGGTGCACAAGCTGAAGATCGACCAGGGCTTCGTCGCCGGCCTGCCGGACGAATCCGAAGATGCCGCCATCGCCTGCGCGGTGATAGCCCTGGGCCAGAGCATGGGCCTGCAGGTGGTCGCCGAGGGCATCGAACGGCCTGACCAGGCCGCCTTCCTCCTCACCCACGCCTGCAACTTCGGCCAGGGATACTGGTACGGCGCCCCGCAACCGGCCGAGGTCCTGCTGCCGCAACTGCCTCGCGGCACCGCGTGAATCCACGCTAAAAACTTTCGGATATATAAAAATTCTTAAACAGTATTTTTAAGAATATCCAGCTCCTGCCTAAGATGCGCTCACACCGCACGCGCCGTAGGTGAAACGGCCGGTGGTAAACCCACTAGGAGCAGATACCCATGAGCGCAACCCTCCGTAGCCTGGACGGCCAGGACGAAGCCAACATCCTGCGCGAAGTGCAGAGCGCCCTGCGTGGCCTGCGTTTCGGCGCCGTCGAGATCACCGTGCACAACGGCCAGGTCGTGCAGATCGAGCGCAAGGAAAAATTCCGCCTGCAACAGAGCCCCGGCAAGCCTGCCTGAGCCACGGCGTCCCTGTATCAAGGGGCATGACTGGACACCCGGAGCGTCGCCATGACCGCACTGCCCCACCGGTACTGCAGCTGCCAGCCACGAATGCGTGGCTGACATCGCCCCCCGAAAGACCCTGCCAAACAAACACAACTAGAACTGCATATTTTTCAGGAGCTGCACATGTCCATCCGCCGTTTCGCCCTGGCCGCACTGGCCAGCGCCCTGATCGCAGGCCCCGTCTCCGCCGCGACCCAACTGCTGAACGTTTCCTACGACCCGACCCGCGAGCTGTACCAGGCCTACAACGCCGCCTTCATCAAGCACTGGAAGGCCCAGGGCGGTGACGACCTGACCGTGCAGCAATCCCACGGTGGCTCGGGCAAACAGGCCCGCGCCGTGATCGACGGCCTGAAGGCCGACGTCGTGACCCTGGCCCTGGCCGGCGACATCGACGAACTGAACAAGCTGGGCAAACTGCTGCCCGCCGACTGGCAGGCCCGCCTGCCCGACAACAGCACCCCGTATACCTCGACCATCGTGTTCCTGGTGCGCAAGGGCAATCCCAAGGGCATCAAGGACTGGGCTGACCTGACCAAGCAGGGCGTGGAAGTCATCACCCCGAACCCGAAGACCTCCGGCGGCGCCCGCTGGAACTTCCTGGCCGCGTGGGCCTGGGCGAAGAAGGAATACGGTAGCGAGGAGAAAGCCCAGGAATACGTGCAGAACCTGTACAAGCACGTCCCGGTTCTGGACACTGGCGCCCGCGGTTCGACCATCACCTTCGTCAACAACAACATTGGCGACGTGCTGCTGGCCTGGGAGAACGAAGCCTTCCTGGCCAAGAAGGAACAGGGCGGCGAGAACTTCGAGATCGTCGTTCCGTCCGTGTCCATCCTGGCCGAGCCGCCGGTGGCCGTGGTCGACAAGACCGTCGACAAGAAAGGCACTCGCAAGGTCGCCGAGGAATACCTGAAGTACCTGTACAGCGAAGAAGGCCAGCGCATCGCCGCGCAGAACTTCTACCGCCCGCGTAACGAGAAGGTCGCTGCCGAGTTCGCCAGCCAGTTCCCGAAACTCAACCTGGTGACCATCGACAAGGACTTCGGCGGCTGGAAGGTCGCGCAGCCCAAGTTCTTCAACGACGGCGGCGTCTTCGACAAGATTTACCAGGCGCAGTAATGCGTCGCCCGCCCGGCGCTGAGCCGGGCGGCACGATCCGCGCGGGCCGGTGCACAGCCCGCGCGGAACGAAACCCCCGCCCCATGGCGGGGGCTCAACGCGTTCACGAGAAAGGACAGACAATGTCGCGACGCATCTCCCCGGTCATACCCGGCTTCGGGCTGACTCTGGGCTACACCCTGGTGTATCTCAGCCTGTTGGTGCTGATTCCGCTGGGGGCCCTGTTCCTCAAGACCACTGAGCTCACGTGGGATCAGTTCTGGACCATCATCACCGCGCCACGCGTCATCGCCGCGCTCAAGCTGAGCTTCGGCACCGCACTGATCGCCGCGCTGATCAACGGCGTGATCGGCACCCTGCTGGCCTGGGTACTGGTGCGCTACCGCTTCCCGGGACGCAAGATCATCGACGCGATGATCGACCTGCCCTTCGCCCTGCCCACCGCCGTGGCCGGTATCGCGCTCACCGCGCTGTACGCCCCCAATGGCATGGTCGGCCGCTTCGCCACCGAGCTGGGCTTCAAGATCGCCTACTCCCCGCTGGGCATCACCCTGGCGCTGACCTTCGTGGTCCTGCCGTTCGTGGTGCGCACGGTGCAGCCGGTGCTGGCGGACATCCCGCGTGAAGTCGAAGAAGCCGCCGCCTGCCTGGGCGCCAAGCCGCTGCAGGTGTTCCGCCACGTGCTCCTGCCGGCGCTGCTGCCGGCCTGGCTGACCGGCTTCGCCCTGGCCTTCGCCCGTGGCGTCGGCGAGTACGGTTCGGTGATCTTCATCGCCGGCAACATGCCGATGAAGACCGAGATCCTGCCGCTGCTGATCATGGTCAAGCTGGACCAGTACGACTACACCGGCGCCACTGCCATCGGCGTGCTGATGCTGGTTGTCGCCTTTGTCCTGCTGCTGCTGATCAACCTGCTGCAACGCCGCATCGAAACGCCTTGAGGAGCGCGCCATGAGTACCGCAAGCCTTTCCGCCGCGGCTGCTGCCAACGCTGCTCGCCGGGGTAATGTCCTGGGGCCGCCGCGCCCTGATCGCGCTGGCCTGGCTGGCCTTCGCCCTGTTCCTGCTGCTGCCGCTGTTCGTGGTACTGAGCGAGGCGCTGAAGCAGGGCTTCGGCACCTTCTTCGAGGCCATCCTGGAGCCCGACGCGCTGGCCGCACTGAAGCTGACGCTGATCGCCGTGGGCATCTCGGTGCCGCTGAACCTGGTGTTCGGCGTCGCCGCCGCCTGGTGCGTGACCAAGTTCGAGTTCCCCGGCAAGAGCATCCTGGTGACCCTGATCGACCTGCCGTTCTCGGTTTCCCCGGTGATCGCCGGCCTGATCTACGTACTGCTGTTCGGCGCCCAGGGTTACTTCGGCGAGTGGCTGTCCGACCACGACATCCAGATCGTCTTCGCCGTGCCCGGCATCGTCCTGGCCACCATTTTCGTCACCTTCCCCTTCGTCGCCCGCGAACTGATCCCGCTGATGCAGGAACAGGGCACGCAGGAAGAGGAGGCCGCGCGCCTGCTCGGCGCCAACGGCTGGCAGATGTTCTGGCACGTGACCCTGCCGAACATCAAATGGGGCCTGATCTACGGTGTGGTGCTGTGTACCGCGCGCGCCATGGGCGAATTCGGCGCGGTGTCGGTGGTCTCCGGGCACATCCGCGGCGTCACCAACACCCTGCCGCTGCACGTCGAAATCCTCTACAACGAATACAACCACGTCGCCGCTTTCAGCGTCGCCACCCTGTTGCTGCTGATGGCCCTCGTCATCCTGCTGCTCAAGCAGTGGAGCGAGTCGCGCCTGTCCCGAACCAAAGTCAAAGCTGACGATGAATAAGTGAGAGCCCAGCCATGAGCATCGAGATCCGTAACGTCAGCAAGAACTTCAACGCCTTCAAGGCGCTGAACGACATCAACCTGGATATCCACAGCGGCGAACTGGTTGCCCTGCTCGGCCCGTCCGGCTGCGGCAAGACCACTCTGCTGCGCATCATCGCCGGCCTGGAAACCCCGGACGTGGGCAACATCGTGTTCCACGGCGAGGACGTCTCGCAGCACGACGTGCGCGATCGCAACGTCGGCTTCGTGTTCCAGCACTACGCGCTGTTCCGCCACATGACGGTGTTCGACAACGTCGCCTTCGGCCTGCGCATGAAGCCCAAGAAGGAACGCCCGAGCGAGTCGCGCATCGCCGAGAAGGTCCACGAACTGCTGAACATGGTGCAGCTGGACTGGCTGTCCGACCGCTACCCGGAACAGCTCTCCGGCGGCCAGCGCCAGCGTATCGCCCTGGCCCGTGCCCTGGCGGTGGAGCCGAAGATCCTGCTGCTCGACGAACCCTTCGGCGCCCTCGACGCCAAGGTGCGCAAGGAGCTGCGCCGCTGGCTCGCGCGCCTGCACGAGGAAATCAACCTGACCTCCGTGTTCGTCACCCACGACCAGGAAGAAGCGATGGAAGTCGCCGACCGCATCGTGGTGATGAACAAGGGCGTGATCGAGCAGATCGGCTCGCCGGGCGAGGTCTACGAGAACCCGGCCAGCGACTTCGTCTATCACTTCCTCGGCGACTCCAACCGTCTGCACATCGGCGGTGACGAGCACGTGCTGTTCCGTCCGCACGAGATCTCGCTGTCGCGCTCGGAAGTGGCCGAGCATCGCGCCGCCGAAGTCCGCGACATCCGCCCGCTGGGTGCGATCACCCGTGTGACCCTGAAAGTGGACGGTCAGGACGAGCTGATCGAGGCCGAAGTGGTGAAGGACCACGACAGCCTGACCGGCCTCGCCCGTGGCGAGACGCTGTACTTCAAGCCGAAAGCTTATCAGCCGGTGGCGAATATCTGACTTCGCAGTAAACCTGTAGGAGCGCCCCATGGGCGCGATCGCGGGCATGGCCCGCTCCTACAGGTTCGCGCCTTTCCTCGTTCTTCCGTATCCTGCCCCGGTCCTGATCAACCAAGGCCCCGGCCATGTTCGACGCCCTCCCCCAGCACCTCGAACTGATCGTCCTCACCTTCCTCCTCGCCGGCCTGGTGAAAGGCGTGGTGGGCCTCGGCCTGCCCACGGTCGCCGTCGGCTTGCTCGGGCTGGTGATGCCGCCGATGCAGGCCGCCGCGATCCTCGTCGTCCCCTCCACCGTCACCAACGTCTGGCAACTGGCTGCCGGGCCGCGCTTCCTCGGGCTGCTCAAGCGGTTGTGGGGGATGCTCGTCGGCATCGTCGTCGGAACGCTGGCGGTGGGCTGGTTGCTGGCAGGGGAAAACTGGCCGGCGGCCACGCCGCTGCTGGGTATGGCGCTGATCCTCTATGCGCTGCTGGGGCTGTCGAACAAGCGCTTCCGCGTGGCGCCACGGCATGAGCGCTGGCTGTCGCCGCTGATCGGGGTGATCACCGGCGGCGTCACCGCCGTGACCGGCGTCTTCGTGATTCCCGCGGTACCTTTCCTGCAGGCCCTGGGCCTGGAAAAGGACGACCTGGTACAGGCGCTGGGGCTGTCCTTCACCGTCTCGACCCTGGCCCTGGCGATCACCCTCAGCCAGCACGGCTCACTGCTGCAGGCGGATGTACTCGGCCTGTCGCTGCTGGCCCTGCTGCCGGCGCTGGCGGGGATGTACCTGGGCACCTGGCTGCGCTCTCGGATCAGCCCGCTGGCGTTCCGCCGCTGCTTCTTCGGCGGGCTATTGCTGCTCGGCGCGGACCTGGCGCTACGGGGTCTTTAACCTGTAGGAGCGCGCCATGCGCGCGATCGCGGGCGTGGCCCGCTCCTACACTGGGTATTACTGCTCGTACAGTTGTAAGGCGAACACCCCGTGCCGGGTTTCTCGCCCTGCACGAGAGGGTGAAAAACGCCGAGATTGCGCCCCGAAGGGTAGTCGCTCACTTCTCGTCGAGGTGGCGGATCAGGAAGTCCCGGCTCGATTCGACGATGGTCTTCTGCACCTTCTCCGTCGCGACCATCCGCGCCAACACCAACGCACCGACACACTGCGCCAGCAACGCCCAGGCGTCTTCCGGCGACTCCAGCACCTCGGCCCAGGCCCGCTGCAACTCCACCAGCGCATCCTCGGCGCTCTGCCGCACGGTCTCGTCGGCACGGGCGATTTCCGCCCCCAGCGCCGGAATCGCGCAACCGGCGCTGGCGTCCTGCACGTGGGTGACACTCAGGTAGCGCTTCAGGCCGCGCTCCAGTCGCGCCCTATCCAGCACCTTGCCCTTGGCGGCGAGGCGCTCGACGCTCTGCTGCAATTCACGTTCGACGATGGCGGCGAACAGTTCGTCCTTCGAGCCGAAGTGGTTGTAGAACGCCCCGCCCGACAGCCCCACTGCCTTCATCAGAGCGTCCACGCCTGAGGTGGCAAAGCCGCCCTGCTTGGCGAGCGCGCCGCTGCTGTCGAGCAGGCGCTGGCGGGTTTCTTCCTTGTGGGTGGCTGAGTAGCGCATGGAGCGCCTCCGTCGAAGCGGTTGACGATGCGTCGAATATTAACATAACGTTCGTTTACCTAACGACCGTTTACCCATTTTGCGCAACCCAGAGGAAACGAGAATGTCGAACAAGAAAGTCGTCCTGGTCATCGGCGCCGGCGATGCCACCGGCGGCGCCATCGCCCGCCGCTTCGCCCGTGAAGGTTATGTTGCCTGTGTGACCCGGCGATCGGCGGACAAGCTGCAGCCGCTGGTGGAGCAGATCCACGCCGAAGGCGGCGAAGCACACGGCTTTGCGTCCGACGCCCGCAACGAGGACGCAGTGATCGAGCTGGTGGAAACCATCGAACGCGACATCGGCCCCATCGAGGCCTTCGTCTTCAACATCGGCGCCAACGTGCCCTGCAGCATCCTCGAGGAGACCGCGCGCAAGTACTTCAAGATCTGGGAGATGGCCTGTTTCTCCGGCTTCCTCACCGGCCGCGAAGTGGCCAAGCGCATGGTCAAGCGCCAGCGCGGCACGATCCTGTTCACCGGCGCCACCGCCGGCCTGCGCGGCGCCTCGGGCTTCGCCGCCTTCGCCGGGGCCAAGCACGGCATCCGCGCGTTGGCACAGAGCATGGCCCGCGAGCTGGGGCCGATGGGCCTGCACGTCGCCCACGTGGTGGTGGATGGCGCCATCGACACCGAATTCATCCGTGAGAACTTCCCGCAGAAATACGCGCAGAAGGACCAGGACGGCATCCTCGACCCCGAGCACATCGCCGACAGCTACTGGTACCTGCACTCCCAGCCGCGCGATGCCTGGACCTTCGAGCTGGACCTGCGTCCCTGGATCGAACGCTGGTGATCCACCCATAACGACAACAAGAAGAGAGCCACTCATGAGCAAATCCGTCGAGTTCTACTTCGACTTCGGCAGCCCGACTTCCTACCTGGCCTATACGCAATTGCCGAAGATCTGCACCGAGACCGGCGCCGCGCTGGTCTACCGCCCGGTATTGCTGGGCGGCGTGTTCCAGGCCACCGGCAACGCCTCGCCCATCGCCGTGCCGGCCAAGGGGCGCTACACGCTGATCGACATGACCCGCTTCGCCCGCCGCTACGGCGTGCCGATGAAGATGAACCCGCATTTCCCGATCAACACCCTCACGCTGATGCGCGCCGCCACCGGTGTGCAGCTGCGCCAGCCGGAGCGCTTCGACGCGCTGCTGGCCTGCCTATTCAAAGGCATGTGGGTGGACGCGCTGAACCTGGGCGATCCGGCGGTGCTCGGCCCGTGGCTGGCCGAGGCGGGCTTCGACCCGCAGGCGCTGCTGGCGCTGACCGCCGAGCAGGAAGTGAAGGATGCGCTGAAAGCCAACACCGAAGCGGCGATCAAGCGCGGCATGTTCGGCGCGCCGACCTTCTTCGTCGGGGACGAGATGTTCTTCGGCCAGGATCGTCTGGACTTCGTCCGCGAGGCGCTGGCTTAACCCGTGCAGCTGACCTCTACGTAGGATGGCGTGGAGCGTAGCGATACCCATCGATACCACGCACCGACCGCATGGGTATCGCTGCGCTCCACCCATCCTACCCACTGGCATGAAGCACCGTAGGGCGCATAACCTGGAACAGGTTATCCGCCGGCCACTCACCGGCGGATAACGCTGGCGCGTTATGCGCCCTACGAATCTCGCGTTTCAAAGGACAAGAACCGCCGAGCGTCGCAGGCCGAAGAACTCCAGCTCGGCGAGCAGCAGGACCACCAGTGCCTGGCCGATGACGAAGGCGTAACCCAGGGCAGTCGGCTGCACGTAGCCGGTCACCAGCAGGGCGACACTTTCCACCACCCACAGCGCGTTCAGGGCAATCACCGCCCAGACACCTGTGCGCGATAGCGCCACTTGCTGGCTCATCCAGTAGAGCACCAGCGCAAGCGGTAACAGCACGATGCCTGCCACCAGCAACAGGACGAAGGGCAGGCCCAGCAGCTCACCGAGCGGTTGTGCGGCAAGCGCCATCAGCAGGCCCATGGCGCCACCGGCAATGGCATCGACTTTCAGGGTCAGGCGAAGCAGCGGGGAAGATTGCAGCAGAGTCATGGCGAAGCTCCTTCAGGGGGCGCCACCGGTTGGCGGCGTGTGGCTGAAGAATCCGCCCGGGACGTAGGTGCGTCGATTACCTGCCAGGTAATGGCCGATAGGGGGCGCCACGTCTATTGTTCGATGCCATGACCCGCACTGCCATGAACGGCCCAGCTATGAATAGCCCAGCCCAGAAAAACCCGGCCCAACCCGTCGGCGCCCTGCTCCGCCAATGGCGCCAGCGCCGCCGACTCAGCCAGCTCGACCTCGCCTGCGACGCGGAGATATCCACGCGCCACCTGAGCTTCGTCGAAACCGGACGCGCCCTGCCCAGCCGCGAGATGCTCCTGCACCTGGCCGAACAGCTGGACATCCCGCTGCGCGAACGCAACCGCCTGCTCAGCGCCGCCGGCTATGCCCCGGTGTATTCGGAAAAGGGCCTCGACGACCCCGCGCTGACCGTGGCCCGGCAGGCCATCGACCAGTTGCTCAAGGCCCACGAGCCAAACCCCGCAATGGTGGTGGACCGTCACTGGAACCTGCTGGCCTCCAATCGCACGGTGGATATCTTCCTGATCGGCGTCGACCCGGAGCTGCTGCAGCCGCCGATCAACGTGCTGCGCATGAGCCTGCACCCCAAGGGGCTGGCACCGCGCATCCTCAATCTGGGGCCGTGGAAGGCACACGTGGTGGAGCGACTGCAGCGCGACTTCGAGGCCAGCGGCGATCCCGCGCTGGCGGCGTTGCGCGACGAGGTGGCAGCGTACCCGGCACCGCCCTACGACGAGGCGGCCAACGGCGACATGGTACTGATCCCGGTGCAATTGCAGACCGAACTGGGTGTGTGCAGCCTGATCGGCACCATCACGGTGTTCGGTACGCCGGTAGACGTGACGCTGTCGGAGCTGGCCCTGGAAACCTTCTTCCCGGCCGACCCCGACAGCGCGCGAATCCTGCGCCAGCTCAGTGGCACAGAGTGAGCTGAATCAGGCAGTCGCCTTCTTCTCGCGGATGCAGGTGGGGCCGGCGCGCTCTTCCACGGCGTGGCGCACTTCATCACGCAGACCGAGCAGGAACGCGGCTTCGGCGGCCACGAACAGCGGGCCGACGATCAGCCCGGTGAGGTCATCGACGAACGCCGGCTTGCGCCCTTCGTACCAGTGGCCGACGAACTGGATGATCCAGCCCACTACGAACAGGCCGATGCCCCAGGTGAGCCAATAGGCAGTGCTACCGGCAGCCAGCGCCGCGCCGATCCACAGCGACAGCGCCAGCAGCGCAGTCATCAGCAGGCCGAAGCGCAGGTCCAGGCGCAGGTAGAAAACCACCGAGGCCAGCGCCAGCAGCGTGGCGGGCGAGACCAGCAGGCCGGCCAGCTCGAAGCCGGGGCGAGACAGCAGGGTGGCGATGGCCAGCACGATCATCGGGATACCGATGAAGTGGCTGACGATGTTCCGCCGGTCACGGTGGTAGGCGGCATATTGGGCAAGGTGATCGACCAGAGTTTTCATTGTTGTTCTCCCGCAAGGTACTGGCATGATGGCGATGTGTGCCCTGCCACTCTGTCAGCTAGCCGACATTGCCCATGACCGACGCCAAGCCTTACCTCTCCTGCCTGCAAGAAGGACGCTGGTTTCAGACCCTCCCGGACGGTCTGCGCCAGGCCCTGCGCGACGCCGCCGTGGTGCGCCGCTTGCCTGCCGGCCAGCGCCTGTTCGCCCGTGGCGATGCGCCGTGTGGCCTGTATTGCGTGGTGGAAGGCGCGATGCGCGTCAGCGTGGTCGGGGAAAGTGGCAAGGAAGCGTTGCTGGCGCTGGTGGAAGCGCCCAACTGGTTCGGCGAAATCTGCCTGTTCGACGGCCAGCCGCGCACCCACGACGCCTACGCCGAGGGTGCCACCGTCCTTCTGCAGGTTCCCCTCGCGCCGCTGCAGGCGCTGCTGGCGCAGCACCCGGAATACTGGCGCGACTTCGCCCTGCTGATGAGCCACAAGCTGCGCATCACCTTCGCGGTCCTGGAAGAGTTGTCTCTGCTGCCGGCCGCGCCGCGCCTGGCCCGGCGCCTGCTGATGATCGCCGAGGGCTACGGTGAGTCGGCCACCGCCAAGCGCGAGCTGCATCTGCCGCAGGAGCAGTTGGCGGCGATGCTGTCGCTGTCGCGGCAGACCACCAACCAGATCCTCAAGGACCTGGAAGCCCAGGGCATCGTGCGCCTGAGCTATGGCGGCATCGAGATACTGGACCGCGAACGCCTGCGCCACGCCGCCCACGCCTGATCCTCGCCGGCACTCTCCAGAAAGACACTCTCCAGAAGGCACTCTCCGGAACAGCAGCCTCTAGAACAAAAGCCAGGCGACTCTCGACAAGCTTCGATGGTCGCGCACGCTCCCGCCCCGCTCTAATGCCCCCGCCGCCGCGCTGGCGCAGAAAAGCCCGCGCCAGCGCGGCATCCAAACCCTCCGCAAGACAGCAAGGCGGCCGATACTTCCCACCGGCCGCAAGGGAATCCTATGCGCCTTTCGAAACTCCTCTGCGCTCTCGCGCTGACCGCTCCGGCACTGGCGATGGCCGACGACCGCGGCCTCTACGTCGGCGGTGGCGTCACTCGCCTCGAGATCGACGACCGCTCCTTCGACGACCAGGACGACAGCTACAAGCTCTACGCCGGCTATCGCCTGAACAACTACCTGTCCTTCGAAGGCGCAGTGGTCGATTTCGGCGAGATGAGCGACGACCGCAGGCACTTCGACGGCCAGTCCGTACAAGCCAACGTCCACCTGGGCTTCCCCGTCGGCCAGCGCATCCGCCTGTACGGTATCGCCGGTGTGCACGCCTGGCATGCCGACGATGACGTCGCCGGCAAATCCGACGACCTCGACCCGCTCTACGGCTTCGGCGGCGAAGTGGACGTACTGGGCGGCCTGGGCCTGCGCCTGGAACAGGAATACCTGGACGTCGGCGACATTGATCTCGACCAGACCACCCTCTCCGCCTACTGGCGCTTCTGACGCCAGCACGGCTACCCCGCAAGCCCGGCGGAAGGTCCGGCTCTCTCGCAGAGCAGTCCTCCCCCTCCTGACCTTCCGCCGGCACCTTCGCCCATACCAGGCATCACCTGCGCAAATCACTCTTTCGGACGGTTGCAGCGCCCGCTTTCGCGAGCTTAGCCTCAGGGATAGCTGCGTTTCTGGCGCCAAAAAGACACACACCCCGGCGAATCGCGCGGCAAACAATAACAATAAGGACGCCTCCGCCATGTTCGATGTCGTTTCGTGGGTTCATGCTGTGCTGTTTCGGACTCTTGCGCCCTCGCCGCCCAGGCCAACCTTCCCAGCGAGGAATCGGCAGTTGCAGACCCTGCAGGTCTACACCTGCCGCTCGATCAACAGCCTGTTGCTGCTGCGCGGCGAAGGTTTCCAGGAAACCCATGCCGCCCAGCTGAAGAAGGACCTGGCCACGCTGGACAGTGCCGTCAAGGCCTACGC
Organism: Pseudomonas sp.; assembly: GCA_049840615.1. GTDB lineage: Bacteria > Pseudomonadota > Gammaproteobacteria > Pseudomonadales > Pseudomonadaceae > Pseudomonas. The sequence goes on along the minus strand of JASGKM010000038.1, from coordinate 1,489 downwards.
CAAGGCCGATGACGTGCTGCGCAAGGCCCACACCGAGTTCGTTACGCAGATTCGCAATGGCGTTTCCTGGCCACGGCCCCAAGGAAGAAGACCTGCCCTGGCGCTACAACCAGGAAACCTCAGCGGTCACCGCGCGAGCTGCTGCACGAGATCCAGCGCTCCGTTCCCGTCACCGCCGCATGCCAACCACATTCCCGCCGTGGACATCGTCCGGTGCGCGTCCAACTCCACCATCCATACCCTGGGCCGCGCCTACATCAGCGGCCTGGAACTGGCCCGCGAACAGCCGCAGGAAAGCACCTCGGCCAGGACGAAAGCGCGCCGGTGCTGCTGCTCACCCAGCGCATCGACCAGTTGCCCGACAGCGATGCCACCAAGAAGCTGCGATCCGTCTGGAGTACCGGAGCAAGGCGCTGCTGGACATGAACAGCAAGAGCATTCGCGTCAGCGCTTCCGGTCGGCCCTGGTACGATCATCGTCGATCGCAATGCCGGTGCTGTCTCCGGCGAGCTCATGCTGATCAGCCAGCAGTGACGCCTCAGGCCGGGACGGGTTCCGGCCTCAGGTTCCGGCGCGGACTGTACCACTGCCTGGGTCGGGCGTTCCAGCTCATCGCGGTCCATCAGCGCAGCGCGGCCCGTCAGCAACGCATCCGGAGCGCGGCAATCTTCGGATTCTTGTCCGGGTAATCCAGGCTGTGCAGGAAGTGCTGCATGGAATTCAGCCGTGCGCGCTGCTTGTCGTCGGACTTGATCACCGTCCACGGTGCGTCGGCGGTGTCGGTGTAGAAGAACATCGCTTCCTTCGCCTCGGTGTAGTCGTCCCACTTGTCGAGGGAGGCCTGGTCGATCGGCGACAGCTTCCACTGTTTCGAGCGGGTCGTTCTCGCGCGACTTGAACCGGCGCAGTTGCTCGTCGCGCGTCACCGAGAACCAGAACTTGAACAGCCGGATGCCGGAACGCACCAGCATGCGCTCGAGCTCGGGTGTCTGGCGCATGAATTCGAGGTACTCGTTGCGGCGAGCAGAAGCCCATGACGCGTTCGACGCCGGCGCGGTTGTACCAGGAGCGGTCGAAGAACACGATCTCGCCGGCCGCCGGGAGCTGCTCGATGTAGCGCTGGAAGTACCACTGGGTGCGCTCGCGCGTCGTTGGGCTTTCCAGCGCCACGACACGCGCGCCGCGCGGATTGAGATGCTCCATGAAACGCTTGATGGTGCCGCCCTTGCCGGCGGCATCGCGGCCCTCGAACAGCATGACGATCTTCTCGCCGGACACCTTCACCCAGTTCTGCACCTTCAGCAGCTCGACCTGCAGCTCGGCCATGTGCCTTCTCATACTTGGTGCGCAGCAGGCGCTTGCGGTAGGGAAATCCGGCCGGAAACCGAGCGAGAGCATCCCGAGTGCTGCGTAGGGGCGCGGTGCTGTTGGATTTTATCGTGTTTCCCTATTAACCTTAGCAATACGTACTGATGAATAGACAAAACAT
>JASGKM010000037.1:0-219517 GCA_049840615.1 Pseudomonas sp. | reverse complement strand
CGTATTGCTAAGGTTAATAGGGACCACAGGACAGAACTGAACAGCACCTAGCTACGCCGGCAGCCGCCACGCTACCTGCCTGACCTTCATCAGCCAGGCCGCGTTCGACCTCGGTGTGCACCACGAGCTGGGCCTGCGCAAGGCCATCGGTGTGGTGAAGGGCTGCCGCAGCGTGCAGAAGACCGACCTGATCCACAACGCCTACCTGCCGCACATCGAAGTCGATGCGCAGAACTACCAGGTGCGCGCGGACGGACAACTGCTCTGGTGTGAACCGGCGGACGTGCTGCCGATGGCGCAGCGTTACTTCCTGTTCTGAATCATCGATGCCTGGATGGCACAACGCCGTATGTCACTGGGTGAGGAAACCCTCTAGGATTTCCATCCCCCAGAAACGGACTTCTACAGATGCACTTCCATCGAGTACTCCTACTGATCGGCACAATGCTGCTGGCGGGTTGCACCACCCTTCACAGCGGAGAAGCTTTCAAGGAACCAGCGGCCACGCGAAGCGACGCGGCACTGATTTACGTTTACCGCAAGGGCATTCCTCCCCTCTGGCGCGACCCGACGCTCCTTATCGATGATCGTGAGATCAGCGAGATCAAGAACAAGAGCTTCACCTACTTCTATCTCGCCGAAGGCACTCACAAGATCGCGACGAAATGGGCATTCTACTGGGTTTCCGCTCAACATGAACGGAACGCTCGACGTCAAAAACGGCGAGGTGTACTACCTTCGCCTGGGCGGAGGCATGATGTTCTTTCCCGGTGTTCATGGGCTCAATACCTCCGTCAGCTCGAACCTTTCGCAGGTATCTGCAGATGCCGGGATAAGCGAAATCAAGGAGTGCATGTACATCGAAAACCAGGCGCCTGCCATTCGCTAGTCTTTTGACACAACGCCCCTTCGACTCTTGAACGCGATGCGTTTAGCAGCTTCCGTTGTGGCGCAATGATGGCTACTCTGCGCTCCCCCTGGAAAGAGTCCCGGGGGTTGTATCTCAGGAGAGTCATGTGAAGTTCACCCGTATCGCCGCCACCCTGCTGGCCACCGCCGTCCTCGCCTGGCTGCACCGGCACCCCATGAAGACCCAGACCTACAGCCCCGAGCAGTACTCCGTGATCGGCCACGGCGAAGGCAAGGCCACCGGGATCATGCTGTTCGGCCTCATCCCGATCCCAGCAGAACGACCGCTTCGTCCGTGCGCAGAATGCCGCGGTCAAGTCCAAGGGCGGCGACGCGCTGATCAACACCCAGGTGCAGGAAAACTGGTCTGGGCCTGGGTCCTGACCGGCTACACCACCACCGTTTCCGGTGACGTGGTCAAGCTGAACAAGTAGAGGCTCTGCCTGCTGTTCCGGACCGGTGTGCAATGCCCGGTCCAGCTTCCGTCCTCGTCATATATCGAGCGCTTCCGCGATCCCCCAGCCCCGCTGCCTACCGATTGAGATTCGTCTTATTCGGCCGGCTGAACCGCGCCTGAACAATCAGCCCACTGACCCAGCGCGCCCCTCTGCCGCTGGTTGGGTGAGGCTCCTCAGCCCGGAGCTCTGCCCTCCCCTTGCCTGATGCGATCAGGCGCCATCTCCCGGTGCTGGAAGGACCCGCTCTTGAAGCCCTACTTCCACTCTTCAGCCAGTGAACGGCTCGTTCCGCGGAATACGCATTCGCTCACCCAGGTCAGCGGGCGCAAGGAGGATTGCAATGCGCTTCAAGAAAACCCTGCTGGCCACCCACGTGGCACTAGCCGTCGCTCTCTTCGCGCAGGGCCAGGCCGCGCTGGCCGGCTGCTCGACGACGGGAACGGAAACCACTTGCGACGCCACGATCTGGGACCCTCCCGCCACTGGCACCACCAACCTGGTGATCAATACCGGAACCACCGAGGGCAAGCTCGCCCCGATGCAGGGTTTCGGCATCTATGGCAACAGCTCGGGTACCCGGTTCAATCTGAGTGACGCGACGACCACCATTACCACTGGCGGTAACAAGGCAGACGCCATCCAGGTGAACAATGGCGTCAACCACATGCGACCTTTGGCCAGTTGAACATCACAACCACCGGGACTTCTGCTGACGGTATCGACGTGACCCGCAATACCAATGGTTCAACGGTCACGGTGGGCGACAATGCAGTCATTACCACCAAGAGGTACGGGGGTGCGCGCCGAATACTTCGCCCAACGAAGGAGCCCGCGACGTCATCACTCTCGGTGAAGGTGCCCAGATTCGCAGCTCCGGCAATGGTTCCAACCTCGACCTCCGGGTCGCTGGGCGAGTATGGCGACGGCTATACCGTCTACGCCGGCAATACCAACAGCGCGGCCAGAAGGCGACGCCGAAGTGAACATCGGCAACAACAGCATCATCGAATCCACGGGTGCCAGGGCGCATGCCGTATTCGCCAACAAGGGCGGCGTGATCAACCTGGGGGATACCCAGATCGGCGCCGCACAAGCCACTTCCTATGGCATCTACGCTGAAACCAGCGCGACCGGCCTGGGCAACCGGGGCGGAGAAGTGAACCTGCTGGGTAACACCCAGGTCACCGTGGCCGATGGCGGCCGAGCCATGGCCGCGAGTGGCGAAGGTTCGAGCATTGTCTCGACCAGGCCCATGTCTACCGGCTCGATAGCAGCGCCGAAGCCACGCTCGAGAATCGCAAGGGCATGTCGCTGTATGCGGAAAAAACCGGTGTCATCGACCTGAAGATGGCCGCCGGCTCCTACCTCAACGGCACCACCAGCACCGCCACCGATGGCGTGATCGATCTCGCCATGGACGGGGCCGCCAGCCGATGGTTCATGACCGGCAATTCCAACCTCACCAACCTCTCGCTCACCGACGGAGCGCTGCTGATCTACGAGCCCGTCACGACGAGCACGGCGCCTACACCTACAAGACGCTGACCGTGGATGGCGACTTCAGCGGCGGCGGTCACCTGGTGATGAATACCTACCTGGGTGACGACACCTCGGAAACCGACAAGCTGGCCGTCACCGGCAGCACCTCGGGCGAGACCCGTGTCACCGTCAACAACACCACCGGGCCCGGCGACACGACCCTGGAAGGTATTCAGATGATCACCGTCGGCGGCACCTCGGCCGGCGAATTCAAGTCCGACCGGGTGACCGAAGGCGGCTACGAGTACGTGCTGCGCCGCGGCGGCAGCTTCGTCGGTTCCACTGGCTCGAACAGCGACTGGTACCTGACCTCCTACAAACCCACCGAGCCGGAACCGGAAGATCCCGATCCGGTAGACCCCGGTCCGGAAGATCCCGGTCCCGTGGACCCGGGCCCCGAAGATCCCGGTCCTGTCGACCCGGGTCCTGAAGAGCCCGGCCCTGTCGATCCGGGCCCGGAAGAGCCAGGTCCGATCGATCCGGGCCCGACTGACCCGGCACCCGAGAAGCCCACGCCCAGCGACAAGGACCGCGTGCGCCAGCCCGAAGGTGGCAGCTACACCGCCAACATCGCAGCGGCCAATACGATGTTCCTGCATCGCCTGCATGACCGCACCGGCAACCTGACCTACGTCGACCCGGATACCGGCAAGGAAGTCACCTCCATGCTCTGGATGCGCAACGTCGATGGCTCGACCCGCTGGGAAGACAGCACCGGCCAGCTCAAGACCGATTCCAACCGCTATGTGCTGCAACTGGGCAGCGACCTGTACCGCAAGGAAACCGACAACGGTGACTGGGTCTTCGGCGTAATGGCCGGCTATGCCAACGGCAACTCCACGACCAAGTCCCGTGTCACCGGCTACCGCTCGCGCGGCGAGATCGACGGCTACAGCCTGGGCGTCTATGGCACCTGGTACGAGAACAAGGAAGACGAGAACGGCGCGTACGTCGACAGCTGGATTCTCTACAACGAATTCGACGCCGACGTGAAAGGCGATCAACTGGCCAAGGAGAGCTACGACCTCAAGGGCATCACCGCCTCCGTCGAGGCCGGCAAGACCTTCGAAGTCGCCAGGACCGACAGCGCCACCTACTACGTGCAGCCCCAGGCACAGATCGTCTACATGGGCGTGAAGGCCGACAGCCACCGCGAAGCCAATGGCACCAAGGTCACCGGCAAGGGTGACGGCAACGTCATGACCCGCCTGGGTGCCCGCGCCGCCGTGCGCAGCAACGAGGCCGGCGGTTTCGCCAACACCTACGGCGTGGAGCCCTATGTGGAGACCAACTGGATCCACAACTCCAAGGACTTCGGCGCGAAGATGGGCAGCACGAAGTTCGAAATGGACGGAGCCAGCGACATCTTCGAAGTGAAGCTCGGCGCCACCAGCAAGGTGAACAGCCGGGTCAACGTCTGGGGTGAAGTCGGCCACCAGTTCGGCGACAACGGCTACCGCGACCAGGCGGTGACCGTCGGCTTCAAGGTCAACTTCTGATCCTGTCGTGAACCTGGGCCGCCGCACGCAATGTGCGGCGGCCTTCGGCATCCCCCTGTAGGAGCGGACCATGCGCGCGATCGCGCGCACGACGCGCTCCTGCGATTCTGGTCCGTCGCTGAATCTGGCAATTCGATCAACTTCTTCCCATCTGCCCGGCCACAAAGCTCGAACTGCTATGCTCTGCTGCTCGACAAAAAAGGTGGACCCGCGATGACGGCGATGACTTCGCAACCGAACGAACGCCCGGGCATCTCGCCCGCGCTGGCCGCGCTGCGTGCCGCCACCCATGAGCTGCATGCCGACCTCGACAACCGCTCGCCACTCACTGCCGCACTGACCCAAGCCGACTACCTCGACCACGCCGCCCGCGTGCTAGGCTGGATGCGCCCGCTGGAGCAAGCCCTCTGGCCGCTCTGGCCCGACGCCGAAGATGCGAGTCTGCGGCGCGGCAAGAGTCAATGGCTGGAAGCCGATCTGAAGGCCGGTTCGCAGGCCACCGCCGATCTACCCGACTGTCCCGCCGCCCCGGTTGCGAACTGCCTCGCCGAAGCCTTCGGCATAGCCTACGTCGCCGAAGGCGCAACCCTCGGCGGTCGAGTGCTCTACAAGCGACTCAAGGCCACCCTCGAGCCACTTCCGCTGCTCTGGCTGCAAGGCTACGGCGAGCACACAGGCGAGCGCTGGAGCGCGTTCCAGCGCCTGCTGGCCGAGCATGTCACGGCCCCCGAAGAGATCGCCCACGCCCAGGACGCCGCCGTGCGCGCCTTCACCTCGTTCCGCGACTGGGTGCTGGAAGCCGCGCCGAACCGGGCGGTCCCGGCATGAGCGAGCAGGTGGTCACCCTCGCCAACTGCGAGGACGAACCCATTCATGTGCCCGGTGCGATCCAGCCCCACGGCGCCCTGATCGCCCTCGACGACCAGGGCCGCGTGCTCGGTGTCAGCGACAACCTCGGCACCCTGCTGGGCATCGCTCCAGCACTGGGCGAGCCGCTGGCGGAAACCGACGTCGGCCCCGGTGTGCTGGCGATGCTCGCCGAGGGGCTGAGCGAGGAAGGGCCCTGGGTCAACAGCGTGGAAGCACGCATCAACCGGCGCTTCTTCGACGTGATCGGCCACAGCCATGACGGCGTGCGCTACCTGGAATTCGAGCGGCGCGCCGCCGGCACCGCATCCTTCACCACCTTCGCCCTCAACGCCCAGCGCCTGGTCAGCCAGCTGCAATTGCGCAATGACGTTGAAAGCCTGTTGGTCAGCGTCACCGAGGAAGTGCGGCGGATGACCGGCTACGACCGCGTCATGGCCTACCGCTTCAACGAGGACGACTCCGGCGAAGTGGTCGCCGAATCCCGCCGCGAAGACCTGGAAAGCTACCTCGGCCAGCGCTACCCGGCCTCGGACATTCCAGCCCAGGCGCGGCGCCTGTATCTGCAGAACCCGGTGCGGCTGATCGGCGATGCGGCCTACCAGCCGGTCGCCGTGCGCCCCACGTTGAACCCGCGCAGTGGAAAACCCTTCGACCTGAGTTTCAGTACCCTGCGCAGCGTCTCGCCGATCCATTGCGAGTACCTCGCCAACATGGGCGTGCGCGCCTCGATGAGCATTTCCATCGTGGTCGGCGGGCGGCTGTGGGGACTGTTCTCCTGCCACCACATGAGCCCGAAGGTGGTGCCCTACCCGATCCGCATGTCCTTCCAGGTGTTCTCCCAGGTGTGCAGCGCCATGGTCGAGCGCCTGGAGCAGAGCCGTATCAGCGAGCTGCTGCGCCAGGCCTCCGAGCGCCAGCAGGCGCTGCTGCGCCGCACCCGTGATTCCGACGACCTGCTCAGTGCGCTGTCGCGCCCCGGCGCCAGCATCGCCGACCTGCTGCCCTGCGACGGCGCGGTGGTCATGCTCGGCGGGCGGGCCAGCAGCATCGGTGGGGACTTCGAAGACCTGGCGGTGGCCATGGTCGCCCAGCTGCAGCAGAACGACGAGCTGGACCTGTTCCACAGCGACCATCGTCTGGAACTGCCCGACGGCACGTACGACCCGCGTTACTGCGGTGTCATGGCGATCCGTTTCCATCGCCAGGAGTCAGGCTGGATCGTCTGGCTGCGCCTGGAGCAGGTGCACCGCATCCGCTGGGGTGGCAAGCCGGAGAAGATCGTCAACACCGGCCCCTCCGGAGCGCGCCTGACTCCGCGCGGCTCGTTCGAAGCCTGGGAAGAAGTGGTGCGCGGGCGCTCCATGCCCTGGACCGGCATCGACCTGAGCATCGCCGAGAAGCTGCGCACCGAACTGGTGGAGCTGTGCCTGAACCGCGCCGGCGAGATCGACCGCATGCGCCAGCGCCTGATCGCCGTACTCGGCCACGACCTGCGCAACCCGCTGCAGTCGATCTCCATGGCCGCTGCGATGCTTTCCTCCAGCGACGTGCGCAACGCCGAGCTGCGCCAGCACATCACCTACTCCAGCAGCCGCATGGAACGGCTGATCAGCCAGATACTGGAAATGAGCCGCCTGCAAAGCGGCGCGGGCATGACGGTAAAACCGGTGGCCGCCGACCTTTCGCGGCTGGTCCGCGATATCGTCCAGGAAACCGACGTGGCCTATCCGGGCCTGTCCATCGAGACCGCCATCGAGGATGGCGTGCAGGCGCAGGTCGACCCGGACCGCTACCTCCAGGTGATCGCCAACCTGCTGAGCAACGCTCGCCACCACGGTCGCCCCGGCCGCCCGGTGCTGGTGGAGTTGCGCCGCCAGGACGAGCTGGCGCGGCTGAGCATCCTCAACGAAGCCGAGACGCTGGATCAGGCGCGCCTCGCCAACCTCTTCGAGCCGTTCAAGCAGGATGCCGGCGGCCACGGCCGCAACAAGAGCGGACTGGGCATAGGGCTCTACATTTCCCAGGCCATCGTCAGCGCCCATAGCGGCCGCATCGAGGTGGAGCAGGCCGACGGCATCATTACCTTCAGCGTGCTGGTGCCGCTCAGGCCGAACGCCCCCTTGTAAGAGCGCGCCATGCGCGCGATCGCGGGCATGGCCCGCTCCTACAGGCAAACGCCGTGCTCACCGGCAATACCGCTATCCACACGAACGAAAACGGCGCCCTGGGCGCCGTTTTCATTTTCACATCGGGATCAACGCAGCTGGCTGTCCTTGCTGCCACGACGGTTGTAGCCGGCGTAGCTGGCCTGCTCCTTGTCGTGCTCGGCCTGGCAGTTCACGCACAGGCGTACGCCGGGGATGGCCTTGCGCCGCGCCTCGGGAATCGGCGCGTCGCACTCCTCGCAATGGCTCAGGCTCTCGCCCTTGGGCATCTGGTTGCGCGCCCGTGCGATAGCGTCCTCGATGGTACTGTCGATCTGTTCCTGAACCGCTCCGTCGTTTGCCCAGCCGCTGGCCATGGCGACCTCCCGTGCATTCTTCACCGTTCTGAAGATATGCAGGGCACAGGAAGCGATTGCAAGGGTGATAGCGCAGGAAGCGACGAGCGCGTCGCCGGGAAACCAGATACGTCTTATGGCCGCAGGCCCTGGCGCAGCGAAAAATCGGCGGAACCCTGTCTACCGGATCCCCGTCATGCGTTACGCCTCTGCCCTTTTCGCCAGCCTCCTGCTCGCCGGCCTGTTGCCGCGCGCCGCCAATGCCGACGCCGTGGACGCCAGCCTGCGTGACATGGAGCGCTACCTGCTGCTGTACAGCGCGACCGGCGACGAACGTTTCCTGACGCGACTGGAGGGCCTGGGGCCGAGCTTCGAGCAGCAACTGTCGCAGCAGAAGAATGCAGCGAACCTTCAGGACCTCTGGCAGCTCTATCGCCAAACGCTGGAAAAGGTGCGCACGGCCTACTCGCAGAAGGACGTGGACCTGCAACAAGCAGTGCTACAGACGCAGGAAGTGGCCGGGCTGTTCGAGACTTTCATCCTGGCGCGGGAGCCAGCATCAAACGGGCTGCAGGACGAATTGCGCGAGCTGGCGCTGCTGGAGGCGCGGCGGGCCAACGAGCGTTTACTGGAGAAGGAAAGCAAGGGGGATACGCTGCGTATCACGCAGCTGCAGGAGCTGATCGGCGAACGCCTGGCGGCATTACCCGCCGGTGCCAGCCGGGACTCCCTGCTCTCGCGCTGGAGCTACCTGCGCAAGGCGGAGAAACCCGAAGGCACTCTGCTCTATCCCTTCAACGCCCAGGTCGAATACCTGCTGGCGCATCTGCCGCGCAGCTGAGCGGCGCAGGAAAGAACAGAACAGGCGGTCCTACTCTTTGACTTCCATGTATTCGCGCGCCCAGATCTGGTACTCCTCGGGCAGCGTGTACTTCTTCGCCAGTTCCGAAGCGGTCAGGTCGGAGGCATGCACGCCGCGCTGCTCGCGCAGGCAGTCGTAGGTGGCCTTGATCGCGGCGAAGTAGGCGGCATGACCGTCGACCACAATGCGTACGCCCAGCTCAGCCAGGCGCGCATCGTCGCGCAGCTCGGGGTTGCCGTAGGACACCAGCATCAGCGGCACGGACAGGTGGCGGGAAATGGCTTCCAGGTGATCGAAGTCGCGAATGCCGACCATACAGATACCGTCGGCGCCGGCGGCCTGATAGGCCAGGGTGCGGCGGATCACGTCGTCCACTTCCAGCACTTCGGCGTTGGTGCGGGCAATGATCGCCATTTCCGAGTCAATGCGCGCTTCCAGTGCCGCGCGGATCTTCCCGACGCCTTCCTCGACCGGGATCAGGTCGGTGGACTTGCGGCCGAACTGCGCGGGCAGCAGGGTGTCCTCGATGGTCAGCGCGGCGACGCCGGCGCGTTCCAGCTCGACGATGGTGCGCATGGTGTTCAGCGCGTTGCCGTAGCCGTGGTCGGCGTCGGCGATCACCGGCAAGCGGGCAACACGACCGATGCGGGTGGCCTGCTCGGTGAATTCGCTCAGGGTGATCAGCGCGAAGTCAGGCGCCGCCAGAACTTGTAGTGAAGCTACAGAACCGCCCAGGATGCCCACTTCGAAACCCAGGTCGCCGGCGATGCGCGCCGACATGGGATCGAACACCGAAGCGGTGTGATAGCAGGCTGATGAATTCAGTAAGGCGCGGAAATCCTTGCGCAATTCGTGGAAGGAGGCTCTGTGCATGGTGGGATCCAACTGCTAATACGGGGTGGGAGAACGGAAATCAGATAGTGGAAAACTCTTGTAGGAAAACTACAGGAACACAATGTAGCAAAACTACAAGCTACTCCCCAAGCCCTCTTTGCCACCATAGCCTTCCGACGGATACCCTGATTTTCCTGGAGCGCTCGCGTACACTGCGCGGCCGTTTTTCTCCGGACACTCGCGCACCATGTTCCCGACCACTGCGGCCCGCGCCCTGGGCATCGACTTCGGCACCTCCAACTCCACCGTCGGCTGGTGGCGCCCGGACACCGAACCGCTGATCGCCCTGGAAGACGAAAAGATCACCCTGCCCTCGGTGATCTTCTTCAACGTCGAGGAACGCCGCCCGGTGTACGGCCGCCTGGCCCTGCACGAATACCTGGAAGGCTACGAAGGCCGCCTGATGCGCTCGCTGAAAAGCCTGCTGGGTTCCTCGCTGTTGAAAAGCGAGACCACCGTGCTGGGCAGCGCCATGCCGTTCAAGGACCTGCTGGGCCTGTTCATCGGCGAGCTGAAGAAGCGCGCCGAAGCGGTCGCCGGGCGCGAGTTCGAGTCCGTGGTGCTGGGCCGCCCGGTGTTCTTCGTCGACGACGATCCCAAGGCCGACCAGGAAGCCCAGGACACCCTGGTGGCCGTGGCGCAGAAACTCGGCTTCAAGGACGTCTCCTTCCAGTACGAACCGCTCGCCGCGGCCTTCGACTACGAGCGCAGCATCGAGCGTGAAGAACTGGTGCTGATCGTCGACATCGGCGGCGGTACCTCGGACTTCTCGCTGGTGCGCCTGTCGCCGGAGCGTCGCGAAGTGGCCGACCGCCAGGGCGACATCCTCGCCACCGGGGGCGTGCACATCGGCGGGACCGACTTCGACAAGCAGCTGAGCATCCAGGGCGTGATGCCCCTGTTCGGCTACGGCAGCAAGATGAAGAGCGACGCCTTCATGCCGACCAGCTACCACCTCAACCTCGCCACCTGGCACACCATCAACGCGGTGTACGCGCAGAAGTCTCAGCTGGCGCTGCAGAACATGCGCTACGACATCGTCGACGCCACCGGCATCGACCGCCTGTTCAAACTCATCGAGCAACGCGCCGGCCACTGGCTGGCGATGCAGGTGGAAGCCAGCAAGATCGAGCTGTCCGACAGCGAACGCCGCGACATCGATCTGACGCGCATCGAAGCCGGCCTGATTGCCGAGCTGAGCCGCGAGTTGTTCGAAGGCGCCATCGGCCCCCTGCTGGAGCGCGTGCGCGGCAGCATCACCGAGCTGCTGAGTTCGGCCGACGTGGACCCGGCGCGGGTCGACACGGTGTTCTTCACCGGCGGTTCCTCCGGCGTGCCGGCGTTGCGCCAGAGCGTGGCGGCCATGCTGCCCAACGCCCGCCACATCGACGGCGACCGCTTCGGCGGGATCGGCAACGGCCTGGCCATCGAAGCCATGAAGCGTTACGGCTGAGCGGCCGCTCACTGACGGGGCATTCGCCATGCGCTAGTGTGGCGATTGCCCTCTCACCTCACGCGGAGCCCTTCATGCGCGCCCTTCAACTGCCCAGCCTCCTGCTTCTGTCCGCCGCGCTGAGCGCCTGCGGCCTGGGCGAAACCGCCGCCACCGCCGCCACCAGCGCCAGCACCCAGGCCCAGCAGGCGCAACAGGCCCAGCAACAGATGCAGCAGCTCAAGCAGCAGGTCGATGCGGCCAACGCGCAGAACCAGCAGCGCCTGGACGACGCCATCAAGCAAGCCGAGTAAGCGCAGATTTCTTGAACGCCCCGCCATGGCCTAGGCTCCAAGTTGAGCGAGTGAGTTGCTCAACCAAGGAGAACACCATGTACAAGCGATCACTGCTGGCGCTGTTGGTACTGGCCTCGGTGGCGGGCTGCGCTTCCACCAAGGTGCAGAACCCGGTCAACTACATCACCTTCCGCGACCAGCCGCTGGTGCGCAACGTCGAGAAGGGGATGAGCCAGGAAGAAGTCCTGAAGGTCGGCGGCACGCCGTCCTCCACGCAGAAACGCCTGATGAAACCGGGCAGCTGCAACAGCTACATCCTCAGCAAGGACGGGCAGCAACAGCCGTTCTACGTGAGCTTCGACGGCAGCGGCCGGGTGGATGGTTCGGGTTTCATGACCTGTTCCGAACTCGACCGCCACGAGCGCGATGCCCAGCCGTGATGACGCCCTCGGTGTGACCACAAGGCCCTCGCCCATCGGCGGGGGCCTTTTCATTCGGCAACGTCTTCTGGCACAGCGCCACGGTCCAGGACGACGGGGATGTTCCCACCACTCGGTGGCCGTCTATCATCCCAGCAGCCACCTCAGGAGCCGACCATGAAATACCGCATCATCGAACTGCCCGCCTTCGACGTGGTGGGCATGGACTACCGTGGCAGCGCACCCGGCGACAGCATCGGCCAGCTGTGGCAACGCTTCCTGCCACGCGAGCAGGAGGTCGCGGCCAGCGCGACGGACAAGACCGCCTATGGCGTCTGCACTCAACTGCCGGGCGGCGAGTTCCACTACATCGCCGGCCTGCCAGTGGACACCGGCGCGGCCGTTCCCGAGGGGATGATGAGTTTCGCGGTACCCGCGCAGAAGTACGCGGTGTTCACTCATATCGGCCCGGTCACCGCCATCGCCGACAGCTTCCAGGCCATCTATTCCAGCCTGCTGGCCCGCCACGGACTGGAGCCGAAGAAAGGCGTGGACCTTGAGCGCTACACCGAGCGCTTCCTGGGTCCGGAAGACCCGGCTTCGGAAACCGACCTGTACGTGCCGATCTACTAGGCCCACGTTGTAGGAGCGCGCCATGCGCGCGATCGCGGGCATGGCCCGCTCCTACAGGAAAAGCTCGGTGCCAGCCTCCATTCCTTCCGTCTATCCAGAGCGGGAGTTACGACCTCTGACGTGCCGATCTGGCAGGCCCACCTTGTAGGAGCGCGCCATGCGCGCGATCGCGGGCATGGCCCGCTCCTACAGGAAAAGCTCGGTGCCAGCTGCAATTCCTTCCGTTTACCCAGGGCGGGAAGGTCCAACCTCTGACGTGCCGATCTGGCAGGCCCACCTTGTAGGAGCGCGCCATGCGCGCGATCGCGGGCATGGCCCGCTCCTACAGGAAAAGCTCGGTGCCAGCCGCCATTCCTTCCGTCTATCCAAGGCGGAAGGTCCGACCTCTGACGTGCCGATCTGGCAGGCCCACCTTGTAGGAGCGCGCCATGCGCGCGATCGCGGGCGTGGCCCGCTCCTACAGGAAAAGCTCGGTGCCAGCCGCAACTCCTTCCGTTTACCCAGGGCGGGAGGTTCGACCTCAGACTTGCCGATCTACCAGGCCCACCTTGTAGGAGCGCGCCATGCGCGCGATCGCGGGCGTGGCCCGCTCCTACAGGAAAAGCTCGGTGCCAGCCGCCATTCCTTCCGTTTACCCAGGCAGGGAGGTCCAACCTCTGACGTGCCGATCTGGCAGGCCCACCTTGTAGGAGCGCGCCATGTGCGCGATCGCGGGCATGGCCCGCTCCTACAGGAAAAGCTCAGTGCCAGCGGCAATTCCTTCCGTTTACCCAGGGCGGAAGGTCCAACCTCTGACGTGCCGATCTGGCAGGCCCACCTTGTAGGAGCGCGCCATGCGCGCGATCGCGGGCATGGCCCGCTCCTACAGTCGGTAGGGCGCATAACGCCCCAAGCGTTATCCGCCGAAATGGCGGATAAGCCGTGCCGGGTTATGCGCCCTACATTCGGTCAGCCTTACTTGCGCTTGGCCGGCGCTTTCGACGGCTGCTTCATCTGCTGCAACAGCGCAGCACACTGGTTGTCGTCCTGCTTGCTCGGCGCGATCAGCGCCAGCAGCGCCGCCGCCGGAGCCACCGCCACACCAAGGGCGACCATCCCCGCACCGCGAGCAGCCAGCGGCAGCACATGCACACCCGCCTTCGGGTTCTTGAAGGTGCCCTGCACATAGAGCGGCGAGCGCAGGGAGAAGATGCGCACGCCCTTGCTCTGCGGAGTGATGTCCAGGTCCAGCTGCTCGGTGGCGAAGTTGGCCGTGCCGTCCACCGTGATGATCGCGTTCTCGGTATCGAAGGCGAACACTCTTGGCTTGGCCAGACCGTTGGTGATACCCACGTCGGCAGCCGCGCAGTTGATCTTCACCTCGTCGTCACCGAACAGTTTATTCACCACGTAGTTGCCCACGTTGAGCCCGGCGATTTCCATCAGGCTGCGACTGATGCGCCCGTCGTTGATCAGCAGCTTCATCTCGCCGTTGGCGCCCGCCAGGATGGTCGCCACCGAGTTGCCAGTGCCGGTGATGGCCGCGTCGCCATTCAGCTCACCGAAGCTGGACTGCATCGGCGCAAAACTGGGAAACAGCTCCTTGAGCTTGAAGCTGCGCGCCTGCAACTGGACCTTGCTCTGCAGCGGCGTCTTGCCGCCGTCCAGGCGGATGTGCGAGTCCAGCGTGCCGCCGGCCACGCCGAAGCGCAGCGGCTCCAGGGTCAGCAGGCCATCGTTGAGCACCAGGTGGGTATAGAGGTCGCTGATCGGCAGCTTGTCGCTGTGCACGATGCGCTTGCCGGTGAATTCCACGTCGGCGTCCATGGCGCGCCAGCGGTCGGTGCGGAACTCCTCCACCGGCAGCACCTTGTCCGCCGGCTGGCGGGTGCTCTGGCCGCGCGCCTGCTTCTCTTTATTGGAGTCAGCGCCGATCAGCGGGCCGAGGTCAGCCATTCGCAGCTGGTCAGAACGCAGCTTGCCCGACAGCTTGGGCCGCGGCTGGCGATTGACGAACACCAGGTCGCCATGCAGATCGCTGTCACCGACCTTGCCGTTGAAGTTCTCGTAGTGGAACTGCGCACCGGCCGAATCGTGAAGCTCGGCCTTGAGGCGGCCGTCGGTCTCGTAGGCCGGCGTATCGGGAAGGGTCACGCCGGTGAGCGGGAAGAGATTGGCCATGCTGGTGCCGGCCAGCTTCAGGCGCAGGTCCAGCGCGCCGAGGTTCAGCGGGTCGACCAGGGTGCCGACGATGTTCGCGCGGGTGCTGCCGGCGGAAACATCCGCCTGCACCGGGAAGGGCTTGGCGGCGTCCTGCAGGGCGAGCATGCCGCCGACCTTGCCCGAGCCATTGAGCGGCAGCCCTTTGTACTGGCCCTTGAGCTTCCAGCCGAACACGTAGTCCTGGGTCTCGGCCTTGTCGCCACCGGCCAGTGCCTTGCCCGCCAGCTCGCCGAACGGCACCGGTTTGCCGAGCGGGTCCACCAGCAGCTCCAGGCGGGTCTTCAGGCGCTGGTCGTCGAGGGTAACGCTGCCCTTGTCGAAGCCGATCTCGCCGATATCCAGCTTCCAGGAAGACTGCTCGGCCGGGGCGTTGGGTTCCTCTTCCTGCTTCGGCAGCTCGAAGGTCCAGGTCGCACGCCCATCGGCCAGCCGCAGCAGGTCGGCGCTGGGGCGGGTGAGGACGATCTGCGGGATGTTCACGGTCTGCCACAGCAGTGGCAGCGGGGCGAGGCGGAATTCGACTTTTTCCAGACTCGCAAAGTTGGCCGAGCGCGTCTTGCCGGCCGCCCAGTCGGGGTTGCCCAGGGTGATGTCGGCGGCGCTGAAGTGCGGCCATGGTACATAGGCGCGCCAGCCGCCCTCAGCCGGTTCCGTGCGCCAGAACACCTGCAGGTCGCCATTGATGGCGAAGGGGCGACCCAACTCGGCCGAGACCTTTTCGTTGATGGTCGGCTTCACCCGGTTCCAGTCGAAGGTGGCGATGAACACCACCAGCGCGGCGATTACCGCGATGAAACCCGTGAAGCTCCAGAGGCAGATTCGTTTCCCGCGCGTCATACCTGAACTCCCTGCTGGCCGCGTCGGTGGAAGCAGCGACGTCCCCACGTCGCTGCCGGTCATCATCGGCCGCCTGAGCATGCCGGGCCGGCATTCTCCCTTGGCCTGTCGTCTTGGACCAGCATAGCGAGCCGATGGCTCCCGCAATCTGTCCGGCCATTGGGCTCAGCGCCCCCTGCGGGCAAAAAAACCAAACTTTCCCGGCGGCCCGCGACTCACACCCTTGTGACCCGAACCGTGCCGCGCAGCACCGCAGCGCCGGCCCGCCACAAGGCCCACCGTCAAGGAGACAACCGATGAACCAGGCACAACTGACCGACGTCCAGACCCTGCGCCAGAGGGCGCGCCAGAACATCGAGGACGGCGCAGTGACCGAGGGCTACCATGCCGACCGCAAGACCGTACTGCGTCTTCTCAATGAGTCGCTGGCGACCGAACTGGTCTGCTACCTGCGCTACAAGCGCCACTACTTCATGGCTACCGGGCTGAAGGCCAGCGTGGCCGCCGCCGAGTTCCTCGAGCACGCCACCCAGGAGTTGCAGCATGCCGACCTGCTGGCCGAGCGCATCATGCAACTGGGTGGCGAGCCGGACTTCAATCCCAACGGGCTGACTGAGCGCTCCCACGCCGAGTATGTGGCCGGCAAGAATCTGCGCGAGATGATCACCGAGAACCTGGTCGCCGAACGTATCGCGGTCGACAGCTACCGCGAGATCGTCGTCTACCTGGGCGACGACGACCCGACCACGCGCCGCCTGTTCGAGGAAATCCTCGCCCAGGAGGAAGAGCACGCCGACGACATGGCAGACCTGCTCCAGGACCTCAAGTAACTCCTCCCATCGCCCGCATCGATGCCCGGCTCCGGCCGGGCTTCGTGCATCTGCGCCCTGCCGCCCGACGAAAAGCCGCATCCCAGAGCCTTCTAGCCGGCCCAATCGCTCAATATATCGAATAATAAGATACTACCAATCACGCCGATATCGCCCATCGAAGGTGTTGATAGAAGTCAATTTTTACAATCAAGTTATTGATTTTAAAGACACAATACAACAATCATCGGCATCGATAGCGACTATCTCCCGACATCGTTTTCCAATCGATAATCCAGAACAGATACTGAGCCCGTGTCCAACGAACTCCCCCACTCTTTCTGGAGCCGCATCATGAAACGCACCCTCGTACTTGGCTTTGCCCTCTCCGTACTTGCTGCCAATGCCGCTTTCGCCGGCTCCCAGCAGGAATCTCCTGTGATCAACGCCAGCCAGACCCAGACTCTGGTTCAGGAAGGCGCCGAACGCAGCCTGGGTCAGCAGCAGAAACTGCTGGACGCGGCCAAGGCCCGGATCGCCGAAAACGGCTCCAGCCAGTCGGTCGATCGCCTGATCCAGAAAATGAACGTGGCCGAGAATGGCTCCAGCCAGACCGTCGACCGCCTGCACAAGCAACTGGGCGTGGCTGAAAACGGCTCGAGCAAGACCATCGACCGCCTGCACAGCGAGATGAGCGTTGCCGAAAACGGTTCGAGCAAGTCGGTTGACCGCCTGCACCAAGCAATGAACGTCGCCGAGAACGGCTCCAGCCAGACCGTCGATCGTCTGCACAAGCAACTGGGCGTGGCTGAAAACGGCTCGAGCAAGACCATCGACCGTCTGCACGACGAGATGAGCGTTGCCGAAAACGGTTCGAGCAAGTCGGTTGACCGCCTGCATCAGGCAATGAACGTCGCCGAGAACGGTTCGTCCAAATCGGTGGATCGCCTGCACCAGGAAATGAACGTGGCCGAGAACGGCTCCGAGCACACCATCGACCAACTGCACAGCAACATGGTGGCCGAATCGGGTGGCGACACCGTCTTCGATGCTCACCTGAAGGCATGAAGCTCCAGGCAGTACACCGCAAGGTGAGAGAAAAGCCCGGCCCCGCCGGGCTTTCTTATCGCTCGACATCCGCGAAATCCCGCCATCGATAACAGGCCAGCCGTGTTTTGTAACGGCGTCTTGCCTGAAACCTCCTGAAACACGCCTCTGAACACCGCCCTAGAGCGGTTTTCGTCGTTCCATCATTGACGGCGATAGTTGAAATTAGCCGGCTAAATAATCGACAACACTGATGCTCTGTATCACGCAGCATCGTTTTTAAATCGATTTATCCGAAGGGAAAATAACCCTGTAGCCAAAACATACCGCCCCCCTTTCGGAGCCACTCAAATGAAAACCAAGATCGCCCTCAGCCTTGCACTGACTTCCCTGATGACCGCCAGCGCCGTCTTCGCCGCCCCGGCCATCCTCAACAACGGCCCGCGCAGCACCCATCAGCTGCAGCAGCAGAGCGCCGAACCGCGCGTATCCGCCAATGGCTCCGAACGCACCATCGACCGTCTGCACAAGCAAATGGACGATGCCCGCGTTGCCGACAAAGGTTCCGAGCGCACCATCGACCGCCTGCACAAGCAAATGGACGATGCCCGCGTTGCCGACAACGGTTCCGAACGCACCATCGACCGCCTGCACAAGCAAATGGACGATGCTCGTGTTGCCGACAACGGTTCCGAGCGCACCATCGACCGCCTGCACAAGCAGATGGATGACGCCCGCGTTGCCGAGAATGGTTCCGAGCACACCATCGACAAACTGCACAGCAACATGGTCGCCGAATCCGGTGGTGACACCGTGTTCGATGCCCACCTGAAGCGTGTTTCCTGATCGGCGTGAAATACGCCGAACAGGCGAAAGAAAAGCCCGGCATCTGCCGGGCTTTCTCATTTCTGCGCTAGCGCAAGGGGATCAGTGCTTCGGCTCGCCAGCGTCCGGCTCGCCATCGGAGCGACCAATACTCGCCGGCGCTTCCACCACCAGCTCTTCCGGCACTTCCTCGACACGCGGGTCCAGCGCCGCCGCCATCGGGCTGACGGTGTCGGGCATGGCCACGTGATGCAACGGCGCCTCGTCGACGCGGTGTACACCGGTGACGCGCTTGGGCTGCACCCAGAAGATCAGGATCAACGCATAGGCCGACACCAGCATGTAGAACATGCCCGGGCCGAAGTGACGCATCATCGCGCCAGCGAGCAGCGGGCCGATACAGGCGCCGACGCCGTAAGTGGTCAGCAGCATCGCCGACAGCGCCACCCGGCGCGACTGCTCGACGTGGTCGTTGCCCAGGGCCACGGCCAGTGGATAGAGGGTAAACAGCAGCATGCCGGTGACGAAACCGTTCACCAGCAGCAGCGTATAGGGCAGCTCGACCAGACCCCACATCGGCACCGCCGCCAGGCACAGCAGCAAAGCGTTGGCGCGAATCAGCCAACTGCGGTTGACCCGGTCGGACAACCAACCCAGCGGCCATTGCGCGCAGAAGCCGGCGACGATGCACATGCCGACGAAGAGGCTCGACTGCGCGGTGTCCAGGCCATTGCGCGCCGCGTAGACCGGCGCCAGGCCGTAGAAGGCGCCAACCATCAGGCCGGCGACGAAGATGGTGCCCAGCGACTGCGGCACACGCTTCCAGAAGAAGCCGATCTCCAGCGGCGCCGCCACCAGCTTGGCCGGGTGGACGCGGCGGGTCAGCGCCAGCGGGATCAGGCACGACGAGAAGCAGATGGCGACCAGCAGCAGCGGCTTGTAATCCAGCGCCGGGCTCAGCGCCAGCAGGCCCTGGCCGACCACCAGGCCGGCGTCTACCGCCACCATGTAGCCGGCAAACACCTTGCCGCGCTGGTGCCCCTCCGCCTGCTCGTTGAGCCAGCTCTCGATCACCATGTACTGGTTCATCATCACTGCGCCCATCACGAAGCGCAGGAAGATCCACACCTCCAGCTGCGAGACCAGCGCGTGGATCAGCACGATCACCGTGGCCATGCCGGCACAGGCCACGTAGGAACGGATGTGGCCGAAGCCGGCGATCAGCTTGTGGCCAAACTTGCCGCCACAGACCAGACCGAAATAGTAGGCCGCCATCAGACCGCCGACCCACAGGTCGCTGACGCCTTCCTGGGTCAGGCGCAGGCCCATGTAGGTGGTGAACAGGCCGGAGCCGGCGAGCATCAGCAGCGTGGCGGTATAGAGCGCGGGAAAGGTGACGAGCGGGCTGAACATGGCGAGTCCGGCAGGCAGATGAGAAAGGTGGGGTGTAACGGCAAGGTTAGCTGTCCGAACATCGGACAGCGGTCGCGCGGCAAAGATCACATGGTTTGCGGCAGGTGCGCATTATGGCCGTCGGCCAGCTCGCCGGCTATCGGACGCGCGCCCGCCGGCAAACCGGTGAAACCCTGCGCCTGGCGGGCACTCCAATGCAGTATGTGGCCGGAGATTCATCATGCCGCTCCTGGAGCTGAAAGCCTTCCTGCTCTACTGCACCCTGATCAACTACGCCATCCTGCTGGCCTGGTTCGCTGCCTTCACCCTCGCCCACGACTTCGTCTACCGCCTGCATTCGCGCTGGTTCGTGCTGTCGGTGGAGAAGTTCGACGCGCTGCATTACGGCGGCATGGCCGTCTACAAGATCGGCGTGCTGCTGCTCAACCTGGTGCCACTGCTGGCGCTGTGCATGCTTTCCTGAAGCGATGCGCCGCGGGTAGCGACATCATGACCGTCGATCGGAAAGCAACTTATTGAAATTTATTGGAAATACTCAGGTCGTAGGGTGCTCGCAGTTTTCAGGAGATCACCCACGTGCACCACGCAACCCGCAGCCTGCGCAAGACCCTCGACGCCGTCGCCGCCAACAACGAAGCCACGGCCCTGGAAGTCATGCGGGCAGTCGAACAGGTCCAGGATGACCTGCTCCGGCAGAAGCTGCTCAAGTCCATCCACCACCTCAACCAGGACGCCGCCGACCTGCGCGCCCTGCGTGAGGAAGTTGCCTCGCCGCTCACCCGCCGCGCCTGATTCGCCTCAGGCGCTGGCGGGCACCGTCGGCCTACGGTGAATCCAGATGCGCTTGAGCACCGTGGCGAACTGCGCCGACAGGCGGCCGCTGTTGTAGGTCTGCCCGTAGTGCGCAGCAATCGCCTGCACCTCCTTCGACAGCTGCGCGTAGCGCCGCGCCGGCAGGTCCGGGTAGAGATGGTGCTCGATTTGATGGCTGAGGTTGCCGGTGAGGATGTGGAACAGCGGACCACCCTCCAGGTTGCTCGACCCGCGCAGCTGGCGCAGGTACCAGTGGCCGCGCGTCTCGCCCTGCAACACCTCGGGCGGGAACACCGCCGCATTCTCGGTGAAGTGGCCGCAGAAGATTACGGTGAAGGTCCACAGGTTACGCATCAGGTTGGCGATGACGTTGCCCAGCAGCACCGCGCCGAACGCGCCGGTGAACAGGCCAAGCAGCGGGAATACCAGGTAATCCTTCACCCACTGGCGCCCCACCTTGGCGTTGAACTGGCGCAGCAGCGGGCGCAGTTCTTCCTTGGTCATCCGCCCTTTCAGGTACTTGTCCAGGCGCAGGTGCTGCACCGCCACGGCGTACTGGAACAGCAGCGCCTGAAGGGTCACCCAGATCGGCTGCCAGCGGTAGAACGGCTTCCACTTCTGCTCGGGGAACAGCCGCACCACGCCATAACCTACGTCGTCATCCATGCCCAGCACGTTGGTGTAGGTGTGGTGCACGTGGTTGTGCGTGTGCCGCCAGAAGTCAGAGGGGCCGACGATGTCCCACTCGTAGCTGCGCCCGGAGAATTCCGGGTCGTTCATCCAGTCGTACTGGCCATGCATGACGTTATGGCCCAGCTCCATGTTCTCCAGAATCTTGCCCAGCCCGAGCAGGAAGGTGCCCAGCAGCCAGGTCGGGGGAGCCAGCCAGCCATCAGCAGCACGCGGCCGCTCCAGCAGCAGAAGCGCACCGCCGCGCGGATGCGGCGGATATAGCGGGCGTCGCTCTCTCCCAGGTCATGCAGGGTGCGCTGGCGCAGGGCGTCCAGTTCGGCACCGAAGGCTGCCAGCTCGGCAGCGCTGAGGTCGCGGTCTTCACGCATGGCGATGGCTTCCAGACTATTCAGAGATCGACAGTCAGGTCGCCCTGGGGCGCACTGACACAAATGCGGATGGGCTGGCCGGGCTCGCTGAACAGCTCGCCGCTGCGCAGGTCGCGCACACAGCCGCTGACCAGCGTGCAGGTACAACTGGTGCAGACGCCCTGGCGGCAGCCATGCACCGGACGCAGGCCGTGGGACTCGGCCTGCTCCAGCAGGCTACGGCGGCTGTCACCAGACACCTGCAGAGCGCTGCGGGAGAAGCGCAGGCTCACCGCTTTTGCCGGTTCGCGGTCGTCCCAGGCCGGCGGGCTGAAGCTTTCCACCTGCAGACTTCGGCTGCTCGCACCCAGTACCTGCCGCACGGTTTCGACGAAACCGCCGGGGCCACAGGCGAGCACGTGACGGCCATCCAGGCCGGCCACGTGATCGTGCTGGAATCGTCCGGACAATTCGCCGCCCAGCGCGGCATCGCCACTCAGCGCCCAGCGCAGCTCGAGATTCGGGTACTGCCGCGCCAGCGCTTCCAGCCCGACGACGAAGGCCTTCTGGCCACGCTCGCGGACGTAATGCAGCAACGTCACCGGGCCGTCGTAACCACGCGCCAGCGCCTCGCGCAGCAGGCCGAGCAAGGGCGTCAGGCCACTGCCCGCGGCCAGCAGCAACACGCCCCGGTCATCGACCGGCCAGCTCAGGTCGCCATCCGGCTGGCCCAGTTCCAGCACTTCTCGGACGCACAGTTGCTGCAGCAGGAAGGTGGAAATCCGCCCGCCCGGCTGCAGCTTTACGGCGAACTCCAGGCAACCGTCCTCGGTGATACGGGTCAGGCTGTAGCTGCGGCTATGGCGTACGCCGTCGCGCTCGACGAACAGTTGCAGGTGCTGGCCGGGCCGTGCGCCGCGCCAGTGCGCATTGGGGCGCAGGCGCAGCTCGAGCATATCGTCCGCCACCCACTGCCGCGCCTCGACCCGCGCGAACACCCGGCACAGCGACCAGCCGGGGTTGCAGACGCGCAGCACCGCGTCGACATCCGACTCGCGCAGCCACTGGCCGCGCACCAGAGCGCGAAGCGGAGACAGCAGCGGCGAGATGAAGCGCAGGCCGGCGAAGGGAAGCAGGGACATGGTCGAACACCAGAACAGTAAACACGTGTTCACTTAAAATCTCATGAGGAGCCGTTTTCAGTCAACAGTCGTTCACTATCTGCCGCAGGAACTTCCCCTGCACCGACCGGCATTTGTTAGAGTGCCTGCGCCCTCGCCCTGGATAGCACTGCCGTATGGCCACTCCCCGCGCCGAACAGAAACAACAGACCCGCCTGGCCCTGATGGATGCCGCGCGCAGCCTGATGGACAGCGGCCGTGGTTTCGGCAGCCTGAGCCTGCGGGAAGTGGCGAAGACGGCGGGAATCGTGCCGGCGGGCTTCTACCGGCACTTCACCGACATGGACCAGCTCGGCCTCGCCCTGGTGGCCGATGTCGACGAAACCTTCCGCGAGACGCTGCGCGTGGTGCGCCGCAACGAGTTCGAACTGGGCGGCGTGATCGAGGCATCGGTGCGCATCTTCCTCGACGCCGTGACCGCCAACCGCACCCAGTTCCTCTTCCTCGCCCGCGAGCAGTACGGCGGCTCGCACCCGATCCGCCAGGCCGTGGGCGCCCTGCGCCAGCGCATCACCGACGATCTCGCCGCGGACCTGGCGCTGCTCAACAAGCTGCCGCACCTCACCGCTCAGGACATCGACGTGATCGCCGACCTGGTGGTCAAGACGGTGTTCGCCACCCTGCCCGAGTTGATCGACCCACCGGCCGACAGCCTGCCGACGCACCTCTCGCCCCAGGCCAAGATCACCCAGCAGCTGCGCTTCATCATGATCGGCGCCAAGCACTGGACCGGGATCGGCTCGCGGCCCTGAGCTCGCCCTCTCAACTGTAGGAGCGCCCCATGGGCGCGATCGCGGGCATGGCCCGCTCCTACAGGGGAACCTCGCCCCGCCTTGGTGCGCACCGTTTTCGTGCGCACCAATGTTGCGCGCACGCACCATTCCTGATCGTTCGGACAACGCCGCCAGGCCGCGCCAGCGCTAGCTGAGGCCGACGCTGGCAAGCCCCTTGCTGTAGCACCGCCATTGCTACTGCCGGACACTGCCATGCTGGTCATTCACCAACGCATCGAACCCCGCGAACACTGGGACGCCGAGCTGCGCCTGAACTACGAGGCACGCAGCAAGAGCCGCCTGCGCTGCTTCAGCGCCAGCGGTGAAGACGTCGGCCTGTTCCTCGAACGTGGCCAGTCGCCGCTGGCCGATGGCGACTGCCTGCTGGCCAATGACGGCCGCGTGGTACGCGTCTGCGCCGCGCCGGAAAAACTGCTTCACGTCACCTGCGCCAACGCCCGCGAGCTGAACCGCGCGGCCTATCACCTGGGCAATCGACACGTCGCCCTGCAAGTCGGCGAAGGCTGGCTGCGCCTGCTGGACGACTATGTGCTCAAGGCCATGCTTGACCAGCTCGGCGCCACGGTGGAGGCCATCGAAGCGCCCTTCCAGCCGGAGCACGGCGCCTACGGCGGCGGCCATCACCACTCGCATCACGGCGAGGAAGCGTTCAACTACGCACCGAAACTGCATCAATTCGGGGTTCGTTTGTGATGTTCCGGCGCGGGGCTTTTCCCCTCACCCCAGCCCTTTCCCGAAGGGAGAGGGGGCAGATTGGCGTGCATTGGCAGGCCGTCGCTCATGGCTGAGCCGTCCAGCCTCTGGGCGCTGTTGCGCCTGGCCAGCCCGCAGTTGCCCATTGGCGGCTACAGCTATTCGCAAGGGCTGGAAAGCGCCATCGACCAGGGCCAGGTGAAGGACGCCGACGGCGCCCGCACCTGGCTTGTCGATCAACTGCACCTCAACCTCGCGCGCTTCGAAGGCCCGCTGCTGGCCGAACTGCTGCGCGCCGCGCAGAGTGCAGACTGGAACGCCCTGCGCGATGCCGCCGAGCGCCATCGCGCCAGCCGCGAGACCCGCGAGCTGGGCCTGGAAAACCGGCAGATGGGCTTCTCCCTCGGCCAGTTGCTCGAAGCCCTGCCCGAGCTGGACGAACCCGCTCGCCAGTGGCTCGCCGAGCAGGCCGAACCCTCCTTCGCCGCCGCCTGGGCGCTGGCCGCCCGCGCCTGGGGGCTTTCCCCGGAGCAGGCCCTCGGCGCCTGGCTGTGGAGCTGGCTGGAGAACCAGCTGGCGGTGCTGATGAAGACCCTGCCGCTGGGCCAGCTGGCCGCGCAGAAGCTCACCTCGCAATTGCTCCCCGAGCTCGACGCTGCCTGCCAGGCCGCGCTGGCAAACGATCCCCTCGGCGGCGCGCCCTTCGGTCTCGCGCTGGCCTGCATGACCCACGAAACCCAATACAGCCGTCTGTTCCGCTCCTAGGAGAACTGCCATGAACTCTCAACCTCTTCGCGTCGGCATCGGCGGCCCGGTGGGCTCCGGCAAGACCGCCCTGACCCTGGCGCTGTGCCGCGCCCTGCGTCAGCGCTACAACATCGCGGTGGTCACCAACGACATCTACACCCAGGAAGACGCGCAGTTCCTGGTACGCAACGAGGCACTGGAGCCGGAGCGGATCATCGGCGTGGAAACCGGCGGCTGCCCGCATACGGCGATCCGCGAGGACGCGTCGATCAACCTGGAAGCCGTCGACCAGCTCAACCGCCGCTTCCCCGGCCTCGACCTGATCCTGGTGGAATCCGGCGGCGACAACCTCTCGGCCACCTTCAGCCCCGAGCTGTCGGACCTGACCCTCTACGTGATCGACGTCTCCGCCGGCGACAAGATCCCGCGCAAGGGCGGGCCGGGCATCTGCAAGTCCGACCTGCTGGTGATCAACAAGATCGACCTCGCCCCGCTGGTGGGCGCCTCGCTGGAAGTGATGGACCAGGATGCCTCGCGCATGCGCGGCGACAAGCCCTTCGTGTTCAGCAACCAGAAGACCGGCCAGGGCCTGGCCGAAATCATCACCTTCATCGAACGCCAGGGCCTGCTGACCGCAGCCTGAACAGCCCCCAAGACCAAGGAATGACCATGACCCTGCGTAAAGCCCTCTACAGCCTGGCGCTGTTCCTCACCCCGGCGGTGGCCTTCGCTCATCCGGGCCACGGCGACCACGGCCTGATCGCCGGCATCGCCCACCCCATCACCGGTCTCGACCACCTGCTGGCGATGGTTGCCGTCGGCCTCTGGGCCGCCCAGCAACAGGGCGCGGCGCGCCTGGCACTACCCTGCACCTTCGTCGGCACCATGCTGATTGGCGGGCTGCTGGGCTTCGAGGGGCTGGAAATTCCGTTCATGGAGACCGGCATTGCCGCGTCGGTACTGGCGCTGGGCCTGTGCGTGGCACTGGCGGTTCGCCCGCCCCTGGCAGTCGCCATGGGCGTTACCGCGCTGTTCGCCCTCGCCCACGGCGTGGCCCACGGGCTGGAGTTGCCGGACCTGAGCAGCCCGTGGCTGTACGCCGCCGGCTTCGTCGGCGCGACTGCCGCGCTGCATGCGGCGGGTTACGGGTCTGGTTCGCGTGCTGCCGCAGGCCGCGGCGCCGCTGGTACGTTTCGCCGGCCTGGCCTCGGCAGGCGCCGGTGCCTGGCTGCTCGCCGGCTGATACTTTACCTGTAGGAGCGAGCTTGCTCGCGAACAGCCTCGCCGCGGGGCTGGTCCGCGAGCAAGCTCGCTCCTACAAGATCAAGAGCCCCTCACCCTAGCCCTCTCCCTGAGGGAGAGGGGACGGTCTGGAGCAGATTGAAACCACGCCATCAGCCGGCACGAACGGCCCTCTCGCCCGAAGGGAGCGGGAACGCTCTGAGCAGGTTGAAACTACGCCATCAGCTGGCACGAACGGCCCCCTCTCCCTCTGGGAGAGGGCTGGGGTGAGGGTAAAAACCCCGCACAGAAATCAACCTTTGCGATGCACCGAGAACCCCGCCCACGCCTGGCTCACCGGCATGATCTCCAGGGTGTTGATGTTGATGTGCGGCGGCTGGTTCAGGATCCAGTGGATGGTCTCGGCGATGTCCTCGGACTGGATCGGCTCGGCGCCGGCATAGGTCTTGTCGTACTTAGCCTGGTCACCGCCGAAGCGCACCAGGGAGAACTCGCTCTCGCACATGCCCGGCTCGAGGTTGGTAACGCGCACGCCGGTGCCCTGCAGATCGCAGCGCAGGTTCAGCGAGAACTGCTCGACGAAGGCCTTGGTCGCGCCGTACACGTGGCCGCCCGGATAAGGCCAGTGGCCGGCGACCGACCCCAGGTTGAGGATGCTCGCGCCCGGGCCATGGGCGATCAGGCGCGGCAGCAGCAGGCGAGTGGCGTACATCAGGCCCTTGATGTTGGTGTCCACCATGGTGTCCCAGTCATCCAGTTCGCACTCCTGCGCCGGGTCGGCGCCCAGGGCGAGGCCAGCGTTGTTGATCAGGCCACGCAGCTTGGCGAACTTCTCCGGCAGGCTGTCCACGGCGGCGGTCATCGCCGCACGGTCGCGTACGTCGAGCACCAGCGGCAGCACGTCGGTCTCGGCACAAAGCTCCTGGGCCAGCGCGTTCAGACGTTCCTCGCGGCGGCCGGTGATCACCAGCGACCAGCCATCACGGGCGAAACGCCGCGCGCAGGCTTCGCCGAAGCCGGAGGTGGCGCCGGTAATGAACAGAGTGGGAGTGGTCATCGCAAAGTCCTCTTGCAGGGGCGCCGCCGTCACCGGTACCTGCCGGGAAATCGTGCCGCGCGCGTTCTTGTCGGTCGGCCGAGCATAACAGCCCGAACCCGCCGCGTTGCGTTACAGCCAAGCTGGATAAAACCCGAACAGCCGCTTGAAAGCCCCATGGCTAAAGGCCCGCCGCGAGTTGCACCCACCTTGTCCACAGGCTGCTCCACGGATTCTGTGGGCAAGCGGAATCGCGGTTTCCCGCTGGACGATTTTCAGGCGCCTCGCTGCAGGCCGCGCCACCGCTGCGCTGGAGAAGTTCTTCCCAAGGTTATCCACAAGTCTTTCAACGGCTGGCGGGGACAACTATCGGAACTGCGGAACTTTTCCGCGAAGCCGTAACTGTCCATCCATACAGGGGTTGCAGGGCAATCGAACAGAAAACGAGCGGCACCGGCGGCGCCTGTCGTCACGCGGGCTCGCAAGGTTCTCCCAGATGTTATCCACAGCGCCGCCCACAGAATTTCGGGACAACTTCACTGCACGAGCAGGCGCGCTGCGATCAGGTCTTCCAGTGCATAACCCACGGACTTGAACAGGGTGATCTCACTGTCGTCCTTCCGGGCGTCACGACCCTGCAGCAGGTCGCTCAGCTGGTGATGGATGGCGCTCTCGTCGATCACGCCTTCGCTCAGGGGAATCAGCAGATCGCCCGCCTCCTCCAGCGCACCTTCACGGGTATCGACGACGATCCGTGCGCGGCGGACAGCCTCACTGTCGGTTTCGCGCATGCTGGGCAGAAAGGCGCCGACCAGATCGAGGTGGCAGCCCGAGCGCAGCCAGGCGCCACGGACGATGGGCTCGCGGGAAGTGGTGACGCAACTGATGCAGTCCGCCGCCGCCACCGCACCGCGCAGATCGGCGCAGGCGTGGGCGGGATAGCCTTCGTCCTGCAACTGCTTTACCAGCGCATTCGCTTTCTCTTCGTGGCGGCCCCAGAGGGCGATGTCCTCGTACTCGCGCACCGAGCAGTGGGCGCGGACCATGTGTGGCGCCAGGGTGCCGCTGCCGACGATCAGCAGCCGCCGTGCGTCGCGACGCACCAGGTAATCGGCGGCCAGCGCAGAGGTGCAGGCAGTGCGCCGCGCAGTCATTTCCGAAGCTTCGAGCATCGCCAGCGGGTGGCCGGTTTCGCCGTCGAACAGGCAGAACAGCGCAGCCACCGCTGGCAGGTTCTTCGCGCCGTTATCGGGGAACACAGTGACCAGCTTTACGCCGATATCCTGCCCCGGCCGCCACACCGGCATGGTCAGTAGCGAGGCGTTGTCGGGTAGTTCGTGGCAGGCGCGCACCGGCGCTTCGCAGTCGCTGGCAAGGCCGATGCGCAGGGCTTCGATCAGTTGGGGATAAGTCAGGCGCTGGGCGACGTCGGCGTTGGTGAGGAATTTAAGGTCATGCATGGGGACCTCGTACGCAGATTGAGAGCCCCTCTCCCCCGCCCTCTCCCTGAAGGGAGAGGGAGCCGCCCG
This sequence comes from Pseudomonas sp., assembly GCA_049840615.1. Taxonomy (GTDB): domain Bacteria; phylum Pseudomonadota; class Gammaproteobacteria; order Pseudomonadales; family Pseudomonadaceae; genus Pseudomonas. Next base: position 190,998 of record JASGKM010000037.1, on the reverse strand, counting down.
TGCCGGCTGACATCAAGGTTTCAACCTGCACCGAACGGTCCCCTCTCCCTTCAGGGAGAGGGTTAGGGAGAGGGTGGGAGGCGACCGGCGGCTCCCGTGTCGATCAGAAGCGAACCCGGCCCCATTCTCAGCGGAGCATCAGTGCCCGCCCAGATACGCGTTGCGAACCTCCTGGTTACCCAGCAGTTCCGCTCCGGTTCCGCTCAGGCGTATCTCGCCGTTGACCATCACGTAGCCACGGTCGGAAAGCTTCAGCGCATGGTTGGCGTTCTGCTCCACGAGGAACAGCGTCATCCCGCTCTGCGCCAGCTCGCGCAGGGTCTGGAAGATCTGCTTGACCACGATGGGCGCCAGGCCCAGCGACGGCTCATCGAGCAGCAGCAGTTTGGGTCGGCTCATCAGCGCGCGGGCGATAGCGAGCATCTGCTGCTCGCCGCCGGACATGGTCATGGCGCGCTGGTTGCGCCGTTCCTTCAGGCGCGGGAAGAGGTCGAACATGCGCTGCATGTCTTCCTGGGCGTGGTCCATGCCGACGGGGATGGTGCCCATCAGCAGGTTTTCCTCCACCGTCATGTCGGGGAACACCCGGCGGCCTTCCGGCGACTGCGCGATGCCGTTGGAAGCCACGTAGTGCGCGGACTTGTGGCGGATGTCCTGGCCCTTGTAGAGGATCGCCCCGCCGGCCGCGCGGGGCTGGCCGAAAATCGACATCAGCAGCGTCGACTTGCCCGCGCCGTTGGCGCCGATCAGCGCCACGGTCTCCCCTTCGTTGACGGTCAGCGAGACTTTCTTCAGCGCCTGGATCGGCCCGTAGAACACATCGACCTCACGGAATTCCAACATCGGCGCCGTCATGCCAGCTCCTCTTCGTCTGCGCCGAGATAGGCGGCGATCACTTTCTCGTTGTGGCGGATCTCGTCCGGTGCGCCACGGGCGATGACCACGCCGTGGTCGAGCACGATGATGTGGTCGGAGATGTTCATCACCATGCCCATGTCGTGCTCGATCAGCAGCACGGTGATGCCGTGGTGGTCGCGCAGGTAGCGGACGATGCGCGCCAGGGCCTGGGTTTCCGCGGGGTTGAGGCCGGCGGCGGGCTCATCGAGGCAGATCAGCTCGGGCCGCGTACACATGGCTCGGGCGATCTCCAGGCGGCGCTGCTGCCCGTAGGACATCTCGCCGGCCAGGCGGTTGGCGCAGTCCACCAGGTCCACCACTTCCAGCCAGTAGAAGGCGTGGTCCAGCGCTTCGCTTTCCGCACGGCGATAGCCGGGCGTGTTGAGCACGCCGGCGATGAGGTTGCGGTTGACGAACATGTGCTGGGCCACCAGCAGGTTCTCCACCACCGACATTTCGCGGAACAACCGAATGTTCTGGAAGGTGCGCGCCAGGCCCGCGCGGTTCACCAGGTGCGTACCGCCGAACATCTTGTAGTAGAGGCGATTGCCGAACTGCGCCGGGTTGACGAAGTCGCCGCCCTGGAACGGCTGGCCGAGCACCTTGATGACGTCGGTGGTGCCGCCCTGGGTGTTGAGCAGGATGTTGCCGCCGGTGGCCTTGTAGAAGCCGGTGAGGCAGTTGAACACCGTGGTCTTGCCGGCGCCGTTGGGACCGATCAGCGCGGTGATGGAGCCGCGCTCCACGTCGAGGTTGACGTCGTTGAGCGCCTTGATGCCGCCGAAATGCATCATCAGGTGCTCGACGCTGAGGATCTTGTCACCGCTCATGGCGCCACCCCCTTGCGTACGGCGAAGCCCGAGCGGCTGATGCGGATCAGCCCGCGCGGGCGCCAGATCATCATCAGCACCATGAGGATGCCGAACAGCAGCACACGGTAGTCGGCGAAGCTGCGCAGCAGTTCCGGCGCGACGGTGAGGACGAACGCGGCAATCACCACGCCCACCGTCGAGCCCATGCCGCCCAACACCACGATGGCGAGGATCAGCGCCGACTCGAAGAAGGTGAAGGACGACGGGTTGACGAAGCCCTGGTAGCTGGCGAAGAACACCCCGGCCAGCCCTGCGGTGGAAGCGCCGAGCATGAACGCCGAGAGCTTCACCAGCACGTGGTTCAGGCCCATGGCACGGCAGGCGATCTCGTCCTCGCGCAGCGCCTCCCAGGCGCGGCCGACCGGCATGCGGGTCAGCCGGTGCTTGATGTAGAGCACCAGCAGCACGACGAGGAAGAGCACCACGTAGATGAACAGGAACTTGAAGTTCTGGTTGTAATCGATGCCGAGGAACTCGTGGATCGGCGTGCCGCCGTCCTTCGCCCGGCGACCGAACTCCAGGCCGAAGAAGGTCGGCGCCGGCACCGGCATGCCGTTCGGGCCGCCGGTGAAGGACAGCCAGTTGTTGAGGATCAGGCGGATGATCTCGCCGAAGCCAAGGGTCACGATGGCCAGGTAGTCACCGTGCATCCGTAGCACCGGGAAGCCCAGCAGCGCCCCCGCCAGCGCGGCGACGATGGCCGCCAGCGGCAGCACCGTCCAGAAGCCCAGGCCCAGGTACTGGTATCCCAGTGCGAGACCGTAGGCACCAATGGCGTAGAAGGCCACGTAGCCGAGGTCGAGCAGGCCGGCGAGGCCGACCACGATGTTCAGGCCCAGGCCCAGCAGCACATAGATCAGCCCGAGGATGATCACAGTGAGCAGGTACTTGCTGGCGAAGAACGGGAAGATCACTGCGGCAAGGATCACCAGCGGGACGATCCAGCGCAGGCGCGTCTTGTAGCCCGGCGGCAGGACGCTGATGCCCGAGTCGGAGGTCTCGAAGCGGTCCATCACGCGGGAGCCGGCGGGAGTCTGCAGGAACAGGCTGAGCAACAGCCGGCCGACCATCACCGCGCCGATCATCCAGGCGAGGCGGACCGGTTCGAGCTTGAAGCTGTAGCCATCGAGCACGATGCCGACGATGGGGCCGAACACGATCAGGGCGATCAGCCCCGCGAGCACGGTGTCGACGAGGCTCTTCCTGATATCGATGCGCGCCGGTTTAGGCGCGGCTGAAGTCTGGGTCACGGACGTCATGCTTACACCTTCGATACCTGGGGACGACCCAGGAGCCCTTGCGGTCGGAAGATCAGGATGGTCACCAGCAGGCCGAAGGCGAACACGTCCTTGAAGTCGGTGTTCACCATGCCCGAGAATTGCGCCTCGGCCACGCCCAGGATCAATCCGCCGAGCATGGCGCCGGGCAGCGAGCCGATACCGCCGAGCACCGCGGCGGTGAACGCCTTGATGCCGATGATGAAGCCCGCGTAGAAGTCGAAGGTGCCGTAGTTCATGGTGATCAGCACGCCGGCCAGCGCGGCCATGGCGGCGCCGATGATGAACACGTAGGAGATCACCCGGTCGGTGTTGATCCCCAGGATCGAGGCCATCTTGCGGTCCTGCTGGGTGGCGCGGCACATGCGCCCGAGCTTGGTGTACTGGATCACGTAGGTCAGCACCGCCATGCCGACGAAGGCGGCGATGAGGATGAACACCTTGGTGTAGGTCAACTGCACGAAGCCTTCGCCGATGTGGAACTTGAAGGCACCGTCGAGCAGGGTCGGCACGCCTTGCTGGCGCGGCCCCTGGGCCAGCTGCACGTAGTTCTGCAGGATCAGCGACATGCCGATGGCGGAGATCAGCGGAGCCAGGCGCGTGGAGTTGCGCAGCGGCTTGTAGGCGATGCGCTCGATCACCCAGCCATAGACGCCGGTGACGAAGATGGTGAAGACCAGCGTGCCGAGGATCAGCAGCGGGAACGACTGCAGGCCGAAGAAGGCGAGCAGCGCCAGGCCGACGGCAGAGAGGTAGGCGGAGATCATGTACACCTCGCCGTGGGCGAAGTTGATCATGCCGATGATGCCGTAGACCATCGTGTAGCCGATGGCGATCAGGCCGTAGACCGACCCCAGGGTCAGCCCGTTGATCATTTGCTGGAGGAAGATACCGTCCACGATTGAGTACTCGCGCAAGCTGGGCAGGAAAGGCGGACGGCTCGCGCAATCACCGGCTCGTGACCAGCTACGCGCGCTTCGTCGACCTGCGGGGAAGCCGGCGCCGCGGGTAGCGGCGCCGGCCGGTCAGGCGGTTACTTCTTGAATGCGTCGAGCTGGTGGTACTTGCCCTTGTCGTCCCACTCGTAGACCACGTAGTCGGAGACTTTCAGGTCGCCCTTCTTGTCCCATTCCTTCTTGCCCATCACGGTCTGCACCGGATTGGCCTTCAGCCAGGCGCTGGCCTTGGCCGGGTCGGTCTTGCCCGCGCCATTGAAGGCGGCGGCCAGGGCCTGTACCGAGGAGTAGGCGTAGAGGGTGTAACCCTCGGGCTCGAAGCCGTTGGCGCGGAATTTCTCCACCACGGCCTTGCCGTCCGGGATCAGGCGCGGGTCGGCGCCGAAGGTCATCAGCACGCCCTTGACGTATTGCGGGCCGCCAGCAGTGGTGACCAGTTCGTCGGTGACGATGCCGTCGTCGGACATGAACTTGGCGGTCAGGCCCTGCTCGCGCATCTGACGGACCAGCGGGCCGGCTTCCGGGTGCAGGCCGCCGAAGTAGACGACCTCTGCGCCCGAGGCGCGGATCTTGGTGACCAGGGCGTTGAAGTCCTTCTCGCCACGGGTCAGGCCTTCGTACAGCACTTCCTTCACGCCGCGCTTGTTCAGCTGCGCACGGGTAGCGTCCGCCAGGCCCTGGCCGTAGGTGTCCTTATCGTGGATCACCGCGACTTTCTTGGCCTTCAGCACATCGACGATGTAATCGCCGGCGACCACGCCCTGCTGGTCGTCGCGGCCGCACATGCGGAACATGCCGGAAAGGCCGCGCTCGGTGACCTGCGGGTTGGTGGAGCCGGGGGTGATGGCGATGACGCCGGCCTCGTCGTAGACCTCCGAGGCGGGGATGGTGGAAGAGGAGCAGAAGTGGCCGACCACGGCGACCGCCTTGTCCTGGTCGACCAGGCGGTTGGCCACGGCCACGGCCTGTTTCGGTTCGCAGGCGTCGTCCGCCTTCACCAGTTTGATCTTCTCGCCATTGATACCACCGGCGGCGTTGATGTCTTCCGCGGCCTGGCTAGCCCCACGCCAGTACTGTTCCCCGAACGAGGCGTTGGCCCCGGTATGCGGTCCTGCGACCCCGATAACGACATCGGCCTGTACTACGGAAGACATGCCCAGTGCGGTGGTTACCGCCAGAGCCAGAAAGCCTTTTCTGAAAATCTTCTGCGACATGGAGTTTTGCTCCTGAGGGTTTTTGTAATGGCGCGTTGTAGGTCTTGTTGGCGATTTCTCGTTTAAGCGATTCAGCGAGTTATCGACAGCAAGCGGCGTGCCATTCGTTTTTGTTATTAACCAAGTCCTACAGCAAAAACAGCCCGAGCTTGCAGACATCAAGTGCTAGACACGTGCAACCCACTGAAAGCAAAAGGTGCAACCAGGCAGGCGACAGGGTGCAACCTATCTTCCCGTGAGCTGGCTTTTTCCAGCCACCACAGGCGCAACCCCAACCGTAACCATCGCTGTCACCGAACTGCACATCCGCGGTGCAGACCCGTCGGGGTAACGCACCATAAGAGGCTAGACGAAAGTGCAGCGAGCGTGGGTAGGTCAAACCGGGGCGGTGCCTGCCCCGCTCCCCGCCCCCGAAAGGCAGCGTCTCAGATCACCACCCGCAGGCATTGCCCGGCGTGGTAGAGGGAGAAGCCGGCTTCGTACAGACAGCTGCGCAGGCCCACGGCGGAAATCTCCTCCATCGGCCTGAGCGGCATCGGCAAGGCGCTGGCGTCACCGTCCAGCAGGAAGTCGGCAAAGGCCTTGCCCACCACCGTGCCGGTGGTGACGCCACGACCGTTGTAGCCGCTCATGGCGACCAGCCCCGGCGCCGGCTCGAACAGGCGCATGAGGTGGTCGGGGGTGAAGTCGATGCAACCGGTCCAGGTGAACTCCCAGTCCACCTTGCCCAGCTTCGGGAAATAGTGCTGCTGGATGCGGTCCGCCCAGCTCTTGAGGAACCACGCTGGCTTGCCGGTGCCCTTGCCGAGGCTACCGAGCAGCAGGCGACCCTCGGCATCGCGACGGATGCTGCTGAGCACCTGGCGGGTATCCCAGGAGCCCTGCCCGCCAGGCAGGATGCGCGCCGCTTCCGCGCCCTCCAGTGGACGAGAGGCGACCTGGTAGTAGTAGCCAGGGAAGAAGGTGCGGCGCAGTTGCGTCCACTCGCCCTCGGTGTAGGCGCTGGAGGCGATCACCACCTTGTCGGCGGTCACTACGCCGCCGGCGGTGATCACGTTCCATGCGCTGCCCACGCGCACCAGGCCGACCACCGGGGAATGGTGGTACAGCTCGCCGCCCAGGCCGACCACTGCGCGGGCGAGGCCGCTGACGTACGCCATGGGGTTGAGCGTGCCGGCACGACGGTCGAGCAGCGCACCGGCAATCTTGTCGGTGCCACAGGCCTGCTCGCAGTCGCTGCCGGTGAGCAACTCCACCGGAGCGCCACGGCGGCCCCACTGCTCGCAGCGGCTGCGCAAGTCGGCCAGACCACGGGCGTTGTGCGCCATGTGCAGCGTGCCTTCGCGGCGCGCCTGGCAGTCAATGCCGTACTGGTCGATCAGGGAAAACACCAGTGATGGGGCGTTGCCGAGCATGCGGTTGACCCGCTGGCCGACTTCGGCGCCCATGCCCGCTTCGATCTCGTCCGGGGGAATCCACAGACCGGCGTTGACCAGCCCGACGTTGCGCCCCGAGCCGCCATGCCCCGTGGTGTGGGCCTCCAGCACGCAGACCGTCTGGTCTCGCTGCAGCAGGTGCAGCGCGGCGGACAGGCCGGTGAAGCCCGCGCCGATGACACACACATCGACCTTTCGATCCCCACGCAGCTCCGGGGCCTCCGGGCGGTCGGGCGTCAGGTATTCCCACAGACACTCTTGGCGAAGCGACATCCAGCGATCCTTCTACGCGAACCTTTGTGAATGACTCTGTACAGCGGTTGGGCCCGCCGTAGGGCGCATAACGCGTCAGCGTTATCCGCCGCAGGGGGCTGGCGGATAACCTGTTCCAGGTTATTCGCCCTACGGTGTTTGCCTGGCCACAGACTGTGCTCAGTCGAAGACTATGCCCTGGGCCAGCGGCAGTTCCCGCGAGTAGTTCACGGTGTTGGTTTGCCGGCGCATGTAGCCCTTCCAGGCGTCGGAGCCGGACTCGCGGCCGCCACCGGTTTCCTTCTCGCCACCGAAGGCGCCGCCGATCTCCGCGCCGCTGGGGCCGATGTTGACGTTGGCGATGCCGCAATCGCTGCCCACCGCCGAGATGAAGGCCTCGGCCTCGCGCAGGTCGGTGGTGAAGATGCACGACGACAGGCCCTGCGGCACGCCATTGTTCAGCGCCACCGCGTCGTTGAAGTCCTTGTAGGGCACCACGTAGAGGATCGGCGCGAAGGTCTCGCTGCGCACCACATCGCTCTGCTCGGGCATCTCGACGATGGCCGGCGACACGTAAAAGGCCTCCGGAAATTTGTCCGCCAGCTGGCGTTCACCGCCGAACACCACGCCACCCTCGCCGCGTGCCTGCTCCAGTGCGCCCTGCATGGCGAGGAAGCTGCGTTCGTCGATCAGCGGACCGACCAGGTTGCCTTCCAGAGGATGACCGATGCGCACCTTGGCGTAAGCCGTCTTCAGGCGGCTGACGAACTCGTCCTTCACCGACTCGTGGGCGATCAGCCGGCGCAGCGTGGTGCAGCGCTGCCCGGCAGTGCCGACGGCGCTGAACAGCACAGCGCGCACGGCCATGTCGAGGTCGGCGCTGGGTGCCAGGACCATCGCGTTGTTGCCACCCAGCTCGAGGATGCTGCGGCCGAAACGGGCCGCCACTCGCGGACCGACTTCGCGCCCCATGCGTGTGCTGCCGGTGGCGCTGACCAGGGCGACGCGCACGTCGTCCACCAGCGCTTCGCCAGCACTGCGATCACCGATCACCACCTGGCTCAGGTACTCCGGCGCATCGCCGAATTTCTTCAGTGCACGCTCGAACAGCGCCTGGCAGGCCAGCGCGGTGAGCGGGGTCTTTTCCGACGGTTTCCACACCACCGAGTTGCCGCAGACCAGCGCCAGCGCGGTGTTCCACGACCAGACGGCAACCGGGAAGTTGAACGCGCTGATGACGCCAACCACGCCCAGCGGGTGCCAGGTCTCGCGCATGTGATGGCCAGGGCGCTCGGAGGCGATGGTCAGGCCGTAGAGCTGACGCGACAGGCCGACCGCGAAGTCGCAGATGTCGATCATTTCCTGCACTTCGCCCTGGCCTTCCTGGGTGATCTTGCCGGCCTCCCAGGACACCAGCTCGCCCAGCGCCGCCTTGCTCGTCCGCAGCTCTTCACCGAACAGCCGCACCAGTTCGCCACGGCGCGGCGCCGGCACTTTGCGCCAGGCGTCGAAGGCGTGGGCGGCGCGGCCGATCTTCTGCTCCACCTCAGCGGCGCTTTCCAGGCGCACGGCACCCAGGCGGCTGCCGTCGATGGGAGAGTGAATGACCTGATCGCCACCGGTAACCAGGCGGGGGTCGACGCCGAGGGATTCGAGCAGTGCGGAAATCATGCGGACTCCAGTTCGTTTCAGATGACCTTATGGAATGCCGGAAGTAATAACTGGCTTGCCTGGGCACAACAAACGACGTTTCCTATGCACATCATTCCGTAAATTCATGAACTGTCCGCCATGCTGAGCAAACGCCACCTGCCGTCCATGACCGCCCTGCAATGCTTCGAAGCGGTGGCGCGGCACCTGAGTTTCACCCGTGCTTCCGAAGAGCTGAACCTGACGCAGAGCGCGGTCAGCAAGCAGGTGGCGCAGCTGGAGGAGATGCTCCAGCACTTGCTGTTCCGCCGCGTGCGCCGCCGCCTGCAACTGACTCCGGCGGGCGACCTGTACCTGGTGGAAGTACGCAAGATCCTCACGCAGGTGGAGATGTCCACCCATTACCTGCTGTCCTACGGCGGCGAAACCGAAGTGCTGCGCGTGGCGACACCGCCGACCTTCGGTGCGCGCTGGTTGATCCCGCGGCTGAACGGCTGGCGCCATCGCCACCCGAACATCCACCTGGACCTGCGCCAGGAACTGGAGCCGGGCGACCTGCTGCAGTCGCGCTGCGATATCGCCTTCTTCTTCGGTGCCGCCACCCTGCCCGGCGCGGAGTGCGTGGCACTGTTCGGCGAAGAAATGGTGCCGGTCTGTTCACCGGCGATTCTGCCGAAGCAACCGCTGACCGAGCCGACGCAACTGGCCGACCTGGTCCTGCTGCAGAACGCCACGCGCCAGGAAGCCTGGCACGAATGGTTCCTCAGCCTCGGCCAGCACAGCGAACACAGCTACCACGGGCCGCGCTTCGATACCTTCTACATGTGCATTCGCGCCGCCCAGGCCGGCTGCGGCGTGGCGCTGCTGCCGCGCTTCCTGGTGGAAGAGGAACTGAGCGAGGGCAAGCTGGTGATCGCCTGGAAGCACGGGCTGGAAAGCCGCAGCGGGTATTACCTGGCGTACCCCGAGCATGCGGCGGCGGTGCCCAAGGTCAGGGCGTTCGTGGAGTGGATTGGGGAGCGGATGGAGGGGTGAATTCCGTGCGGTCGGGGGCGCCCTCTCCCTGACCCTCTCCCTGAAGGGAGAGGGGACTGGCTTGGTGCAAGCTTTCACTGGCGAGGCCAGATGGAAACTCCAGAACTTCCAGCACAGCCGATGACAGCGGTAGCACGAATACCCCCTCTCCCTTCAGGGAGAGGGCTGGGGAGAGGGAAAGCCCAACTCCGCACTCCTCCGGAAACACCTAAACCAACAAACTCCGATCAAACACAAACGCCCCATCCCCCTGCGGCGTAAAGCGCAGGACATGCTGCGGCCGCCCCATCGGCGGCTGGTGCCGTTCACCCGTGTCTTCCACCCAGCCCGCCGTCTTCATCCGCTCCAGCCTTCCCCGCAGGCTGGAGTGCTGGATTTCCTCGCCGATGGACCACTCGAAGGCCTTCAGCGCCTCCGCCACGGTGAAGCGCTCCGGCAGCAAGTGCAGCGGCAACGCGCTGTACACCGACTTGCCCGCCAGCCGCTCGCAGGCCTGCTGCACCAGCTGGGTATGGTCGAAGGGCAAGGCAAAGCGCTCACCACGCACGGCCTCCAGTGGCACGAAATCCAGGTCGTCGGCGGCCAGTTCGGTGTCTGGCGCCACCAGCACGAGGTAGAACACGCTCAGCGACCAGCCACGCGGGTCGCGCACAGCGTTGCCGACCGTGGCCACCTGCTCCATGTAGGCCGGCTGTACCCGCGCCTTCTCGCGCAGCGCGCGCAGGGCCGCATCGTCCAGGCCATGGTCGGCGCAGCGGCCATTGATCAGCACGCCGGGCAGCGCCCACTGGCCCTCGAACGGCGCCTGGGCGCGACGAATCAGCAGCAGCTCCAACCCGCGCTCGGGGTTCAGGCGCAACGCCACGATATCCACGGTGGCCAGCACTTCAGCGCTACTCATCGACGCTCCTCGATTGCTCCTTCGTTGGAAGAAGCCCTGTGACTTATTTCACCATGTACAGAAAGCATCTTCTACCTCCAATCATTTTTAGTCTTTCTGCTTGACGACTTATTTCACGTCGTGAATTATGTAGCCACGACAGACCACAAATGGTCAAGCGGAGGCTTCCATGAACCTGATCGCCAGCTTCGATGTAGACGCCCAGAAAGGCTTCACCCCGCTCTGCCCCGATGAACTGCCGGTGCCCGGCGGTGACGCCATCGGCGGCGCCCTCAACCTCATGGCCGAACGCGCCAGCCTGCGCCTGGGCAGCAAGGACGCCCACACCGCGCAAGCCCCCTGGGTGGTGAGCGAGCCGGCACAGATGCTGCAGCCGCTCAGCCTGCCCAATGCCGACCTCACCTGGGTCAGCCACTGCGTGCCGGGCACGCCGGGCTTCGAGCTGCTGGACGAACTGCCCGAACCGATGGACTACGACTTCTTCATCTGGAAGGGTGTCGAACCGGACCTGCACCCCTACGGTGCGTGCTACCACGACCTGGCGGAACGGCGCAGCACCGGGGCGATCGAATACCTGCGGCAGAACGCGGTCAGCCACGTACTGGTGGGCGGCCTGGCGCTGGACTACTGCGTGAAGACCACCGCGCTGCAACTGCGCCGCGCCGGCTTCCAGGTGCTGCTGTACCTGCCGGCCTGCCGCGCCATCGCCGAGGAAACCGCGAAGGCGGCCTGCAACGAAATGCGCAGCGCCGGGGTCATCCTCTGTGCGGACGAGAATGAACTGGACGAGGCCCTCACGGGCATCAGGGAGAATTGATCATGGCCGAGAGCGTGTTTGCCGACAGCATCGTGCAGAACCTGCTGGACACCGACTTCTACAAGCTGACGATGATGCAGGCGGTGCTGCACAACTACCCCAACGCCGAAGTGGAGTGGGAGTTCCGCTGCCGCAACGCCGAGGACCTGCGCCCGTACCTGGCGGAAATCCGCTACCAGATCGAGCGCCTGGCCGAGTTGGAGGCCACGCCGGACCAGTTGGCCTTCCTCGAACGTATCCCGTTCATCAAGCCGGACTTCATCCGCTTTCTCAGCCTGTTCCGCTTCAACCTGCGCTACGTGCACACCAGCATCGAAGATGATCAGCTCGCCATCCGCCTGCGCGGGCCGTGGCTGCACGTGATCCTTTTCGAGGTGCCGCTGCTGGCCATCGTCAGCGAGGTGCGCAACCGCTATCGCTACCGCGAGGTGGTGCTGGAGCAGGTCGGCGAGCAGCTCTACCGCAAGCTCGACTGGCTTGCCGGCAACGCCAGCGAAGAGGAACTGAAGGAATTCCAGGTGGCCGACTTCGGTACCCGCCGGCGCTTCTCCTACCGTACCCAGGAAGAAGTCGTGCACATCCTCAAGCGCGATTTCCCCGGCCGCTTCGTCGGCACCAGCAACGTCCACCTGGCCCGCGAATTCGACGTGAAGCCCATCGGCACCATGGCCCACGAATGGCTGATGGCGCACCAGCAACTCGGCCCGCGACTGATCGACAGTCAGATCGCCGCGCTGGACTGCTGGGTGCGTGAGTACCGCGGCCAACTCGGCATCGCGCTGACCGACTGCATTACCATGGACGCCTTCCTGAGCGACTTCGACCTCTACTTCGCCAAGCTCTTCGACGGCCTGCGCCACGATTCGGGCGACCCGCTGGCCTGGGCCGAGAAGGCCATCGCCCACTACCGCCGCCTGGGGATCGACCCGATGACCAAGACCCTGGTGTTCTCCGACGGCCTCGACATGCCCAAGGCGTTGCAGCTCTTCCGCGCATTGCGTGGCAAGATCAACACCAGCTTCGGTATCGGTACCAACCTGACCTGCGACATTCCCGGCGTCGAGCCGATGAACATCGTGATCAAGATGACGGCCTGCAACGGCCACCCCGTGGCGAAGATTTCCGACACCCCGGGCAAGACCCAATGCCGCGACGAGAACTTCGTCGCCTACCTGCGCCACGTGTTCAAGGTGCCGGTGTAACCCATTTTCCGCTTTCCACAGGAGCCCTCCAGATGAAAGACAGACAGGCCGCCATCGCCAGAGAACTCAACGTGCAGCCGCCCTTCCAGTCCGACGCCGAGCTGCAGGCCGAGATCCAGCGTCGCGTGCGCTTCATCCAGGACTGCCTGAAGGGTTCGGGAATGAAGACCCTGGTGCTGGGCATCAGCGGCGGCGTCGACTCGCTCACCGCCGGCATGCTCTGCCAGCGCGCCGTGGAAGGCCTGCGCACCGAGACCGGCAACCCGGACTACCGCTTCCTCGCCGTGCGCCTGCCGTACAACGTGCAGGGCGACGAGCAGGACGCCCAGGACTCGGTGGACGTCATCGCCCCCGACGAACGCCACACCGTGAACATCGGCCCGGCCGTGCAGGCGCTGGCCGCCGAAACCCAGGCCCTGGAAGGCCTGGCCCCGCCCACCCGCGACTTCGCCCTGGGCAACACCAAGGCGCGCATCCGCATGGTCGCCCAGTACACCATCGCCAACGCCCGTGCCGGTCTGGTGGTGGGCACCGATCATGCCGCCGAAGCGGTGATGGGCTTCTTCACCAAGTTCGGCGACGGCGCCTGCGACCTCGCCCCGCTCACCGGCCTGGTGAAGAACCAGGTGCGCAGCATCGCCCGCAGCCTCGGCGCGCCGGAGCATCTGGTGGAGAAAGTGCCGACCGCGGACCTCGAAGACCTCGCCCCCGGCAAGCCGGACGAACACGCCCACGGCGTGACCTACAAGGAAATTGACGCCTTCCTGCACGGCCAGGACGTCGGCCAGGAAGCCTTCGACATCATCGTCCGCACCTTCGAGAAGACCCGCCACAAACGCGCCCTGCCGACCGCGCCGTAAGCGCGCGGTAGCCAGCGGTGCGGGAGCCCTCCCGCACCGCGGGGCTCAATGCTGGGGAATCACGTAGCGCCAGATGGCGATGAAGTGCAGCAGGCTGCCGGCGATCACGAAGAGGTGCCAGATGCCGTGCCAGTGACGGAAGCGGCTGTCGTAGGCGAAGAAGATGATGCCGATGGTGTAGAAGGCCCCTCCGCCCACCAGCCAGGCGAAGCCCGCGCCACCCAGCGCACGGTACAGCGGCCCGACCGCGATCAGCACGATCCAGCCCATCACCGCGTAGATGATGATCGACAGCACCCGCGCCTCGGAGCGCGGCTTGATCTCCTGCAGCATGCCGATCACCGCCATCGACCAGACGATGCCGAACAGCGTCCAGCCCCAGGGCCCCTTGAGCGTCACCAGGCAGAAGGGTGTATAGCTCCCCGCAATCAGCAGGTAGATCGACAGGTGGTCGAGCTTGCGCAGGATGATCTTCGCCCGCCCCCGCATGCTGTGGTAGAGCGTCGAGATGCTGTAGAGCAGGGTCAGTGTCGTGCCGTACACCGCCACGCTGACGATGCGCAGCGGCTCGCCCACCAGGCTGGTGGCCACCAGCAGCCAGATGCCGCCCACCAGCGCCAGCACGGCGCCAATCAGGTGAGTCCAGGCGTTGAAGCGTTCACCGTGGTACATGAGTCCCCCGTTGCAATTTCAACCACGCCCACACCCTACCCTCCTTGCGTGAAATAAAAAGCCCGACCATGGGTCGGGCTTTTCGGATCACAGACTTTCGAGCGAAAGCCGGATCACTTCACCGCCAGGGTGCCCTTCATCATGGCCGAGTGGCCCGGGAAGGAGCAGAAGAAGGCGTATTCATCGCCGGCCTTCAGCTTGGAGACGTCGAAGGTCACCGAATCCTTCTCGCCGGAACCGATGATCTTGGTGTGGGCGATCACGCGGGTGTCGCCGTCTTTCACGTAGTTCTTGTCCAGACCAGCGGCCATGCCGTCGGTCACCACGCCCTGCATGTCAGCAGCGGTGGTCAGGACCCAGTTATGGCCCATGACGTTTTTCGGCAGGCTGCCCGGGTGAGACAGGTTCACGGTGAAGGTCTTGCAGCTCTTGTCGACAGTGATGGCGTTGGTGCTGAACTGCATCTGGTCGTTGCCCTGGATGTCCACGGAGCATTCGGCAGCCAGCAGCGGGGCACTGAACAGGCCAAGCAGGGATACAGCGGCGAGTTTACGGAACATGACATGCCTCCTAGGCAGGTTGGGCGGAGAATCCTGAAGGGGAAGACTGCCCGAACGGGGTTCGGGTTCCCCTGATCTGCATCAATGGCCATCGGCCACGAGCCAAGCTTCGAACTGTCTATCAGGTCGATCAGCAGGATCAACGAGGCAGATCAGCGCACCCGGCCTAGCATAGACGCCATCCCCCGGCCCAACAGGAGTTCACGCCATGCACCGCTACCCGTTGTTACAAAGTCTGCTCGCCTGCTATGCCCTCGGCGCCTGCGGCGGCAGCCTGCAGCGAACGGAATTGGACTAGGGCATTTGCCCCTTGGTCGCTCCCCGGACTGCCGCTACCCTGACGGCCTGCTAAACGAGGCCAGAGAAACCAGGAGAGCACTCCATGACCTTGCGTTCCATCTGCGTATTCTGCGGCGCCAGCCCCGGCGCCACCCCGATCTATCAGGAAGCCGCCGAAGCCCTCGGCCGCCACCTCGCCGAGAACGGCATCCAGCTAGTCTATGGCGGCGGCGCCGTGGGCCTGATGGGCATGGTCGCCAACGCTGCGCTGGCCGCTGGCGGCGAAGTCATCGGCATCATCCCGCAGAGCCTGAAGGATGCCGAAGTCGGCCACAGCGGCCTGACCCGCCTGGAAGTGGTGGACGGCATGCACGCGCGCAAGGCCCGCATGGCCGAGCTGAGCGACGCCTTCATCGCCCTGCCCGGCGGCCTCGGCACGCTGGAAGAACTGTTCGAAGTCTGGACCTGGGGCCAACTCGGCTACCACGCCAAGCCGCTGGGCCTGCTCGAAGTGAATGGCTTCTTCGACCCGCTGCTGACCTTCCTCGACCACCTGGTGCAGGAGCGCTTCGTGCGCCAGCCGCACCGCGACATGCTGCAACGCGCTGCCTCCCCCGCCGAGCTGGTCAGCGCCCTGGCCGCCTGGAAGCCCCTGGCCGCGCCCAAGTGGGTCGATCGCACGCCGACCTGACGCACGCCTACCAGCAGCGCTCCGTGGCCGCACCACGGAGCCCACTGCTGGCCAGCGTCAGCACCCCGCAGGCGTCCGCCTCCATCGCCCCGACCGGTTCGGCCTGCAGAACGTAGCCCGACTCGTCCGGGCCACTGGTGAAGCCCAGACGGTAGAAGGCAGTCCCTGCATCACGTGGCGACTGCTCGAACGGCAACGTTGCACCGACGTAGCTGCCACGGCTGGTGTAGAAGCGCTCCAGCGACTGCGCCAGCTCCACCAGGGATTTCTGCGCCTCCACCCGGCGCACCCGCTGGATGTGCTCCTGATACGCCGGCAGCGCGATCCCCAGCAGGATGCCGATCAGGCTCAGGCAGACCAGCAATTCCACCAGCGTGAATCCGCCCGCGCGCTCGTTCATCGCTTTCATTTCAACGAGCCTCCCACCAGGCCTTGCGCCCGAAGTCGCGGGGCAGAGCGATCGTCTGCCCCTGCGGACGACCATCACGTTCCACCCCCAGGATGCGCAGGGAACCACCCGGATCGGATTGCAGCAGCGCGCCGCTGGGCTGTGGCGTTGCGTCACTGCTCGCCAGAACATCGTTGGGCAAGCTGCCTGCCAGCCGCTCCCCGCTGCCGACCTCCAGCACAAGCGAAGCGTGAACGAGCGGATCGCTGCAAGGGTCGTCTCCCGGTGCGATCAGGTTGAACAGCACCAGCTTCCCGTCACGAACCTGCGGCTGATCCACCACGCGCCAGCCATCCGCTGGCAGGTCCAGATACCAGCCGCGAGCGCCATTGATGTCGGCAGTGGAAAGCACCGACCTGAGGTTGGACCGTCCGGTGAAAGCCAGCCCATCATCGAGCACGCCATAGAGGCTTTCACGTTCTGCTGAAGGCTCATCGTCTCCCACCCGGTAAAAGCGCCCGGTACCGAACAACACGCGCACCTGTCCGCTGCGGTCCAGAACAGCGGACACCGGCGCGCTGATCACCTGCGGCCTCCCATCCGGCGCCTGCGCCCGGAACAACGGCTTGCCGGCCAGCGACGGTGGAATCGCCGAATCGCCGCCCTCCTCGCCAGCCAGGTCCACACGCCATAGATTCCCGAAGCTGTCGCCCACATAAAGACGGTTGGCGGTCACGTCCCCCGCGCTGCTGATCGCGGTCACCGGTCCCAGGTCGCCAGCCCCGGGCAAATGGATGCGCTTGAGCACATGACCATCCGCCGCATCGAGCAGCCAGATATCTCCGCCCTGGCTTTCCGGGTCCCTGGCGCCGGAGGAAACCGCCACGACGAACCGTCCCGATCCGATGGCCACGAGCGCTGGCCGCCCCAGCGTGTAGCCGAGATCGGGATGGCTGAACTCCCAGAGCACGTTGCCGGGCAGCATGTGTGCGGGATCAGTCACATCCAGCGCGAACAGGCTGTTGCCGCCCGCTCCCGTACTGCCCACCAGCAGGGTCCGCCACGCCCCGCCGATCCAGGCATTCCCCACCGCGGGCGAGCCATCGACGTAATAGCGATGGGCATAGCCGGGATCGGCCAGCTCACGAAGGTGCCCCAGCACTGCCGCCGGCACGAAGGCGAACAGCTCGTGCCCATCGCGCGCATCGAAGCCATGCAGCATGCCGTCGTTGGCGCCCACCGCCACCAGCGGCGCACGCTGCTGATAGAGCTCGCTGGCCAGGAACTCCCGGTAGCCTGTGCCCAACGGCTGGGGTAGCTCGCCGTAGGGCTGCGGGTCATGCCAGGAGTAGGCCGGGCGCGAGCCAACGATGTCGCCCAGCCGGCTGGCGCGCAGGCGGAACGGCAACGAACTGCCGGGTTCGCGCCGCTCGTGCAGACGCGAGCCGCGCAGGTAGTCGACCAGTAACTCGCCCTGCTCGCTCCCCAACCTGCGACGCTGTTCGGCATCCAGGGCACCCCAGGCGAAGGGCACGCCTGTACGCATGATCAGCGCTCCTTCCACCCCAGTGGTGATAGGCCGCACCGTGAGGATGTTCCGTCCGGCCAGCTGCGCTTCGCTCAGCTCGTCCAGTTTTCGCGCGGCCGACCACTGCGGCTTCTGCTCGTCTTCGCGCCATAGCTGCAGGTCACCGCTCCAGTGCCGCCCCGCCAACAGGGTGCTGAACCACTCACCAGGCTGCGGGCCTGCGCTGAAGTTACCGATACTCATCGGCTCGTCGTCGGCCGCTCGGGCGAACGCCTGTTTCAGCTCATCCCGCAGCTTGTCGGATTCGGTGAACCTCAGCAGGTTGCCCGGCCAGCCATCCACACCCCGCCACAGGCTTTCCGGCAACGGTGATGTGCGCGCAAAGGAGTAGCCGCGCGGAATCGCAAAGCCGCCGTACTGGGTTGCCAGCCACAGGGCGCTGCCCGCTCCGGTCACTTCACGGGAAGACGCCAGCCAGTAGGTGGAGGCGCTTTGCCGACCGGGCAGGTCCGGCCGCAGATCGCGCACATGGGCGTCATAGGCCAGGCCTGCCAGCGCGAGCGAAGCGGCGGCCCCTCCTCCGCCCTGCATGGCCACCACCTGCTGCATCGCCTGAGCGAGCGCTGGATCACCGAGGCGCAGCAGACTCGCGCCAGCCTCGCCCTCACCCGCACCGCCAATCCCGAGCATGGCGTTGCGCTGGCAGGCATAGGTCAGCGGGTCCGCATGATGACCCTGATGTTGCAGATAGCGCGTGGCGGCATGGAGCAACTCGCCCACGTCATCGAACGGCACTGGCGGGGACTCGTCGAAGCGGTTGAGCGCGGCGATCACTCCAGCCGGCCGCTCGATGAGCATGCCAGTCTGTGCCGACCACTCCTTTTGCGGATTGTCGCTCCCCTCATCCAGCCACGGGCCGACGAACTTCTGCGGCGCGCGCAGCACCACTCCCGCTTCGCGATCAGACCGGCCGAAGAAGCTGAAGCGCAAACGTCCGGCGTATTGCTGCAGCAGCCCCTCGGGCTTGTAGTGCTCGCCATAGCGCTGGCAGTTACGCTCCTGCTGGCCGGCAACGCAGACCTGCACGCGCACCGCGAGCCGGTAGCTCGTCGCAGGCAACAGCGGTTCTCCGGGCAGGAACTCCTGTGGCTCGCCGGGAAAGTCCGGGCTGCGGCTCAGCAACAGGCTGCGCTCCTCACCCGCAACCCGCAGGTACAGGGTTGCTCCAGAGAATGGCGTAGCACCCGCAACGCTATCCAATGTCAGTCGGCGATCCGGGAAGGCACCGTCCCGCTCCAGATCCCGTCCCTTCTGCAGCACCGTCATCTCCGCGCTATCGGCGAAGCGGTCGCCGCCCGTCAGCGCGGCGCGGTAGACATCGATGGCCTGCGCCGTTGCCCAGTTGAGAAAGTTGCCGCTCCAGGCCTGCCGGCAGACGTGGGCCAGTGCCGGGCCGACGGGCTGGAAGTAGCGCTGCGTCTGCGCTTCGCCAGAACGGTAGACATAGCACTTGTCCGGGTCGAAGTAGCCGAAGTACTTCTCAGCAGTGGCGTAGACAGGACTCGGATTGGCAGCAGCAGCCGTCGCCCCATGGGCGGACGATGGCAGCAGGAGGATGTTGCCTGGAGCACCGCTGGCGATCTGCAGCGGCACCTGACTGACCGGCGCAGCCGACAGCGCGCCCGCGAGTGTG
The DNA here is from genome assembly GCA_049840615.1 of Pseudomonas sp. Classification (GTDB taxonomy): domain Bacteria; phylum Pseudomonadota; class Gammaproteobacteria; order Pseudomonadales; family Pseudomonadaceae; genus Pseudomonas. The sequence goes on along the minus strand of JASGKM010000037.1, from coordinate 171,818 downwards.
ACGCCCACCATCAGGGAACAGAGTCGTCCGAGCCTCACTGCCACCTCCTTGTTGCCCGCTAACGGATGAAATAGATACTGCTCAGCCGGACGCTGGAAACCGGCTTTCCCGAGGGCTGGCGACGTGCACCGAAGCCTTCGGCGCTCACCTCGATGGCTGTGCCATTCGCCGAACCGGCCTTGCCGACTTCCAGCCCCTCGCTGGCCAGCCAGCGCAGGAAGCGCAGCCGGTAGATCGGCTTCGCCGCGCTCGCGGAAAAGCCATCAGCCACCCCTTCGGCATCGTCGACAGAGGCCATGGGGCCGTTGTGCCGATAGCGCTCCAGCGCAGCCGCTTCCCCGGCGCGCAGCGCCGCTTCTGCTGCCTGAAACGCCATCTGCCGGTCACGCAGGTTGCCGGCCATGCGCTCTTCCAGCTGCACCATGCGCATGCCCGCCAGGCCGACAAGGGTGAGCAGCAACAGCATCACCAGCGAGACCAGCAGCACCGCCCCGCACTCGGATCCAGGGGGCATCGTCGACCTCCGGTTCACAGCGGCGGATTGCGCAGCGCGATGGTGCTGCTCATCACCAAACGCAGCCTTCGTTCCGAGTCCGCGGCCAGGGTGCGGCCGTCGAACACCATCGACTTCGGTGCCTCGTCGACTTCGCGGGTCTGGCTTTGCAACAGCAGGCTGACACGCACCGTGCGAACGTGACGCCAGTCGACAGCTGCCATTTCCCGTGCAGCCTTGTAGGTCGTCACCACCCCGCTGCCAGCCCCTGCCACGCCATAGCGCAGGCTCATCCCGGCGATGCCGTTCATCAGCTCTTCGGTGTTCGGTTTGAATGAGGTCTGGCTGTTATCCGTCACGAACAACCCCGGCGTCCCGTCGACGCCACGACCTATCCAGTAGATCGCATAGCGGTACGGGTAGCCCCGCGTCGCGGGCGCCAGTGAACCCGGCATTGCGCAGGTCCTGAGCCACGACCTCCAGTGCGAAGCGGCCGCTCTCCTGCAACTCGGCCAGGGCAACACCACTCTGGTAGCTGCGCTTGCTGCTCAGGACGACCTGGATGACGCCTGCCAGAAGCAGCAGGCCGAGCGCCATGGCCACCAGCAGTTCGATCAGCGAAAGCCCCCGCTGGCGCATGTCAGAGGCCCGCCCGGTAGGTGAAGGTTTCCCAGGTGTTGCCAGCCTCCCCCAGGCGCTCGCGAGCCCGCCGGTCATTCCAGCGCACGGCAATCACCGCGCTGTACTGATCACCGCTGCGGATCACCTGCACCGAGCCGCTCCCCGATCCGCCGAGCGTCTGGCAGACATCGGCCTGCCACTGGCCGAGATCGAGTTGCGCACGCGTCGAGCCACCGCCTTTCGGGCATCCAGCGGCCACGTCGGCGAAGTTCGTGTCGTAGGCACCGGCACGGGCGGCGTCCGGATTGGCACGCAGCAGGTCGGCCATCTCGCCGGCCAGCCAGGACGCCTGGGAGCGTTGCAGCGCGCTGTAGCCGGCGCTGATGCCAACGTTCTGCAGCCCCGACAGCCCCAGCAGGCCCACGCCGAGGATCAGCACCGAGACCAGCACTTCCACCAGGGTGAATCCTTTGCTCCGCTTGCCACCCGCCATGTCGATCGCCTTTCCGCTGAGGAGTGAGCGTCAAGGGTGCAAGGCACAGCGCGGGGTGGTCAGCCAGACATTTGCTGGGAGATCGAAGGGAAAAGTCCGCCAGCTAAACGAGATCAGGCGTGCAACTAGGACGGCGTCCGATACACCGGACCACTTATCGGGGCCGACACACCATCGGTCCCAGCCGATCAATTCTCGCCGGGAAAGAAAAGGCCACCTTGCGGTGGCCTTTGCAGGAGAGGGAGCCGTCAGCTGTTGGCCGACTGCTGGACGATCACCGTCTGCGCCGGCATCGGTGCCGGGAAGTCGGTGCCCAGGGCTTCCTTGATGGTGCGGTTGGTGTCGAAGTAGACCTGCCAGTAGTTGTCGTTGTGACAGTAGGGACGCACCGCCAGCACTGGGCCGACGAGGTTGAACTCGAGGATTTCCACATCCACTGGCGGATCGGTCAGTACGTTGGGGATCGCCGCGATGCGTTGCTTGAGCACCGCCACGGCAGCCGCGTAATCGGCGGCACCGGACAGTTGTGCCTTGAGCTCGACGCGGCGGTAGGAGTTGTGGGTGAAGTTCTGGATGGTGTCGCTGAATATCTTGTTGTTGCCCACCAGGGTCAGGACGTTGTCCGGAGTGTTGATGGCAGTGGCGAACAGGCCGATCTCCTTCACGGTGCCGGTCACGCCGCCGGCGGAGACGAAGTCGCCGACCTTGAACGGCCGCAGCACGATGATGAAGCCACCGGCCGCGAGGTTCGCCAGCAGCCCGGACCAGGCCATGCCGATGGCCAGGCCGATGGCAGCGATCAGCGCGGCGAGGCTGGTGGTCTGCACGCCAAAGTAGCCGAGGATACCGACGACCAGGAGGATGTTCAGGGTGACGGTGATGAAGGAGCCGACGTAGCGCAGGACCGTCGGATCGACGCTCTGCTTGGCCAGTGCCTTTTCCACCAGGTTGACGGCGAAGGTGATCAGCCAGCGGCCGAGTACCCAGAAGAGAATGGCTACGAGAATCTTCACACCGAAAGCGAGCGCGTACTGCGAAACCGTCGCCCACAGTGCGTTGATCTTCTCCGTACCCACATTGATGATGTTCGTATCGTCCATGGAAGCGCACCTGCGAGAGAAAGGGACCAGATGAACGCTAGCACGGCCCCAGCCGTTTGCTCGTCGCAGTGCGCAGCCCAGAGCCCTGGCGGGCTCCGGGCGCTATTCCACTAGCAGTCGCCGGGTAGCGAGGCGATCCAGCGGTTGAGCAGTTCCAGCCCCTCGCGGTGCACCAGGGTGCGCCCCAGCTCGGGCATCATGTCACCCGGTTTGTCGCTGCCGACGCGGTAGCTGAGTACGGACTTCTCCGGGCTGCCGGGGTGAATGTCCTCCAGTCTCCCGCCGGTGCCGCCGCCCGCTGCCACCGGCGGCTTGCAGAGGCCGTAGGCGATGGAGACCGGCGTGTGCGGGTCGAGGTGCAGGCCCGAAGTGCGCGCCGCGCCCTTGGGGTTGTGGCAGTGCGAGCAGTTGGCGTCGAGGTAGCTGCGCGCCTGTTTCTCCAGGTCCTCACCGGGACGCGGATGCCCCCACAGCGCGTTCTGCGGCACCTGTGCCAGCGCCGGCAGGCCCTTGAGGAAACCGCGTGCCTGCCAGTGCTGCAGCTGGTTGTCGCTGCCTTGTGCGTAAGCGAAGTCCTTGTTCAGGTGCCGCGCCTTGGGCCCCAGCGGGGCGATACCACCGCCCTTCTGTTCTGCGTGGCATTCGGAGCACTGGTTGGCGTCCGGCACCATGTAGGTGAAGGCGGTCTTCTTGCCGTCCTCGGCGGTCAATTCCAGCGCCGGGCTGTCGCCGGCGAGCTCCAGGGTCGCTTCACTCTGGTCGGCATTCCATACGTAAGGCAGCGCCGCCCAGCCGTCCTTCTGCCGAACCAGTACGCGGGTTTCCACCAGGTGGACCTTGGCCATGTCGAGCCCGGCCTTGGGGTCGCGGTCATCCTGGCTGTTCTGCAGCAGGTTGCCCTGGGCGTCTTTCGGGTAATAGAAGGTCTTGGTCAGCACGGTGCCGACGGGGTAGTCGAAGCGGTCCTCGGCGTACTGCGCCGACTGCCCTTCGGGCATCCACACGGTGCGCAGCTTGTGCGCGTAGTCGGTGAACAGCGAGGTATTCAGGTCGTAGGGCAGCACCTCGGCGGCCGGCGTCAGATGGCCGTCCGCCAGATGCAACATGCCCCAGCCGCTGAGCTTTTCCGGGTAGTCGTCGCCTTCGGGCTGATAACGCGGCTTGCTCTCCTGCCCGCACCCGGCCAGTGCAGCAGCCAGGGCGAGCGACAACAGGAACGAAGCGGTTTTCATCATGCCTTGTTGCCCTTCTCACCCAGGCCGGCCTGTTCGATTTTCGGCAGCGGCTTGAGCTTGCACTGGTGCGAGCTGATGTCGGTGCTGATGTTCTTGTAGCCGTTGGGGCCATCGACGTTGACGATGCCGGCGTTGCCGTTGTCGATGCAGATGGCCAGGGCTTCGGGAAGCTTGCCGTCGACCAGCTTCTTCTCGTTGAAGTAACCGTCCCAGAGGATGTCCGGCAGGCGTCCGTTGAGGCCGAACTTGGCGATCTTCAGGGCCTTGAGCTCCAGGTGGTCGGGGCTGTCGCCACCGGGGCCGAAGGTGTTGCCGTGGATAAAGATGCCCTCGGGGTACGGGTCGAAGTTGGGCTGGGTGGCCTTGTCCGAATAGCCGGTGCTGAAGTAGCTGCTGACGATGACGTTGGCGGTCTTGTGGTTGCCGATCCTGTTGTTGAAGATTTCCACGTCGTCGTTGGAGTTCACCACCACGCCCGAGCCCGCCGGCACGCTGGCCACCGGGGTGCCCTTGTGACCGAAGTTCTCGTGGTTGTTGCCCTGCACGTCGTTGTCGAAGACGCGGGTGCCGCGCCCCGGCTGTGGCAGGTTGGGCATGTTGAAGACGAGGATGCCGCCAGTGTTGTCGGTGGCGACGTTGTTGTAGACGTCGGCGCCGATGGTGTTCTCGATCTCGATGCCGGCGACGTTGCGCTCGGCGCGGTTGTTGCGCACCACCACGTTGCGCGACTGGCCGACGTAGATGCCCGAGTCCGAGGCGCCGATGGCGACGTTGCCTTCGAGCAGGGTGTTTTCGGTCTGCACCGGGTAGATGCCGTAGCCGCCGTTCTCGGTGGAGGCGCCGTTGGTCCACTCGGTGCGGATGTTGCGGATGACGATGTTCTTGCCGCCGATGACCTTCAGGCCGTCACCCTTGGTGTCCTCGATGGCGAGGTTCTCCAGGGTGAAGTCGGAGGCATCGACGAACAGCCCTTCGGCACCGGCCTTCTGGTTCTTGAAGTTGAGGATGGTCTTGTCCATCCCGGCGCCGCGGATGGTCACGCCGTCCACCTTCAGGCTGAGGCTGCGGTCCAGGTGGTAGGTGCCTGCTGGAATGTCGATGACATCGCCGGCCTTGGCCTTGATCAGGCGAGCCTGCAGGTCTTTCTGGAAGTCGCTGCTGACAGCGGCGGTGGGCTTGTCGCCTTCGCCGCAAGCGGCCAGAGCGACGGAGAATGCGAGAAGGGAGAGGGTAGCGAGACGCATGGCGGGCTCCGGTCTTGTTTTTATCATATGGAACTATCGTACCAATTGAGGCCGAGAATACTCCTACATCCCGCGCCACGCCAGCCCTTCAGACGCATCGCACTTTGATTGATTGACGTCACTGTTTCACGGTGGCGGATCGGGATGATCTGCGCTTCCACCCCCAAGGAGTGCACGGATGAGCTTCATGCCCTGGAACGACGAGTTCGTGATCGGAATCGAGCGGATCGATGAACAGCACCGCTGGCTGGTCGACCTCACCAACGCGCTGTACGACAGCCTCAACGGCCTGGATGGCGAAGGTCAGCCCATCGGCGAGCTGCTGGAGCAACTGGTGGAGTACACGATGAACCACTTCATCGTCGAGGAAGTGCTGTTCCAGCGCCTGGGCTACCCCGAAGAGGAGGCGCACAAGGCCGAGCATGACCGCTTCAACCGGCAGATCATCGACCTGCTGTATCGCCACGAGGATGGCGAGGTCGTTTCAGTCGAGGCGCTGGAACTGCTCAAGGCCTGGCTGATCCACCACATCCTGAAGGTGGATAAGGCTTACGTGGCGTTCTTCAAAGAAAAAGGCGTGACCGCTTAGCGGACACGCCTTTTTTACGGCACGCAGCAGACAGATCAGCGCGGAATATTCGGCTGACGCTTGGTGGTGCGCTTCTTGCCCTTGGCATAGCCGGTGGCCTTGCCTTCCTCGGCCTTGTTCCACGGCTTGGAACCGTTGCTGGCGCGTGGCGGCAGGCCGGTGTGCTGGGTCAGCAGCGGCTTGCCGGTCTTCTTGCTGCCGGCCGGGGTGGAGTTCTTGCGGCGCGCGCTCTGGTACTCGTCGGTCTGCGGCTGGTAGGTCGGAATCAGGTGATGCTTGCCGTTGCCGATCAGGTCGGGGCGGCCCATGCGCTCCAGCGCCTCGCGCAGCATCGGCCAGCCCTTCGGGTCGTGGTAGCGCAGGAAGGCCTTGTGCAGGCGGCGCTGCTGGTCGCTCTTGACGATGGTCACGCTGTCGCTCTTGTAGGTGACCTTGCGCAGCGGGTTCTTGCCCGAGTGGTACATGGCAGTCGCGCTGGCCATGGGCGAGGGATAGAACGCCTGCACCTGGTCCGCGCGGAAGCCATTGCGCTTGAGCCACAGGGCGAGGTTCATCATGTCCTCGTCGGTGGTGCCCGGGTGCGCGGCGATGAAGTACGGGATCAGGTACTGCTCCTTGCCCGCCTCCTTGGAGAACTTCTCGAACATGCGCTTGAAGGCGTCGTAGCTACCGATGCCCGGCTTCATCATCTTCGACAACGGGCCTTCCTCGGTGTGCTCCGGGGCGATCTTCAGGTAGCCGCCGACGTGGTGCGTCACCAGTTCCTTGACGTACTCGGGCGACTCCACGGCCAGGTCGTAGCGCAGGCCGGAGGCGATCAGGATCTTCTTCACGCCCGGCAGGGCGCGGGCCTTGCGGTACAGCTCGATGAGCGAGGAGTGGTCGGTATTGAGGTTCTCGCAGATGCCCGGCCACACACAGGACGGTTTGCGGCAGTGACGCTCGATCTCCGGGTCCTTGCAGGCGATGCGGTACATGTTGGCGGTCGGGCCGCCGAGGTCGGAGACGACACCGGTGAAGCCCGGCACCTTACGCATCTCTTCGATCTCGGCGAGGATCGACTCGTGGGAACGGTTCTGGATGATCCGCCCCTCGTGCTCGGTGATCGAGCAGAAGGTGCAGCCACCGAAGCAGCCACGCATGATGTTCACCGAGAAACGGATCATCTCGTAGGCCGGGATCTTCTCCTTGCCGTACTCCGGGTGCGGCACGCGCGCATAGGGCATGCCGAACACGTAGTCCATTTCCTCGGTGCTCATCGGGATGGGCGGCGGGTTGAACCACACGTCCACTTCGCCGTGCTTCTGCACCAGGGCGCGGGCGTTGCCGGGGTTGGTCTCCAGGTGCAGCACGCGGTTGGCGTGGGCATAGAGGACCGCATCGCTGCGCACCTTCTCGAACGACGGCAGGCGAATCACCGTGCGCTCGCGCTCCAGGCGCGGGTGGGCCAGCAACTGCACGACCTTGGCTTCGTTCGGGTCTTCCTGCTCGCCCTTCTCCTGCTCGATGGCGCAGGCGGCGGTGTCCTGGGTGTTCACGTACGGGTTGATGATCTTGTCGACCTTGCCCGGACGGTCGATGCGGGTGGAGTCCACCTCGAACCAGCCTTCCGGGGTGTCGCGGCGCACGAAGGCGGTGCCGCGCACATCGGTGATCTGCTCGACCTGCTCGCCGGCGGCGAGGCGCTGGGCGATCTCCACCACGGCACGCTCGGCGTTGCCGTAGAGCAGGATATCGGCGGTGGCGTCCATCAGGATGGAGCGGCGCACCTTGTCCTGCCAGTAGTCATAGTGAGCGATGCGGCGCAGCGAAGCCTCGATGCCGCCGAGAACCACCGGCGTGTCGCTGTAGGCTTCCTTGCAGCGCTGGCTGTAGACCAGGCTGGCGCGATCCGGGCGACGTCCGGCCAGACCACCGGGGGTGTAGGCGTCGTCGCTGCGGATCTTCTTGTCCGCGGTGTAGCGGTTGATCATCGAGTCCATGTTGCCCGCCGCCACGCCGAAGAACAGGTTCGGCTGGCCGAGCTTCATGAAGTCGTCCTTCGAGCGCCAGTCCGGCTGGGCGATGATGCCCACGCGGAAGCCCTGGGCCTCCAGCAGACGACCGATGATGGCCATGCCGAACGACGGATGGTCGACGTAGGCATCCCCGGTGACGATGATGATGTCGCAGGAATCCCAGCCCAGCTGATCCATCTCTTCCTTGCTCATGGGCAGGAACGGCGCCGGGCCGAAACACTCGGCCCAGAACTTGGGATAATCGAACAGTGGCTTGGCGGCTTGCATCACGGGCACCAGGGTATCTCTAGTAGGGATCGCGGAAAAACGCGGGCGCGGAATATAGCACAAAAAGTGTACAAATCCGACTACCGAACTCAGATTTAGCGGGGATTTAACCGGCGTACGGTAGATTGCCAATGCCATCATATGGCTATACTTCAGCCACTATCCGCAGTACGCCTGGCCATCGCGCACAGGCCAGGGAGTGCCTGTCGTGCGTCGTGCCATCGTGCTGTTGCTTACCCTGCTGTTCTGCCACACGGCGCTAGCCTTCGAACTCGACGACAAGGCCAGCGGCGCCTGGCTCAACGATCACCTCGAACTGCTGCAGGAACGTGACGGCCCACTGTCGCTGGAAGCCGTGCAGGCCAGCCGCGACTTCGTGCCGGCCAACGGCCGCACCAGTGTCGGCCAGAGCCCCGACGGCTGGTGGCTGCGCCTGGACCTGGATCGCCGCACTTCGCCGCTGGGCGGCTGGTGGCTGGAAGTCGACGCGGTCAACCTGATGGACCTGCGCCTCTATCTGCCCGACGCCCAGGGCAATTACCGCGAAGTGCTCTCCGGCGAGGCCGTCCCCTTCGCCGAGGGCCGCGACCGTGACTACCGCCGGCCGCTCTTCCGCGTGCCCGAAGGCAGCGGCCCGGTGCGCGTCTATGCCCGCGTCCAGGACCCGGCCGGCAACTCCTTCCCGCTGCGTATCTGGTCGCTGGATGACCTGCAGGACCACCGCGCCGACACCAGCCTGTTCCTCGGTTTCATCTACGGCCTGATCGCCGCGCTGCTGCTGTACAACCTGTTCATCCTGCTGACCCTGCGCGACCCGGCGTACTTCTGGTACGTGCTGACCACCGCCAGCGCACTGCTGTTCAGCCTGGGTATGACCGGACACGGCTTCGAGTACTTCTGGCCCGATCACCCGGTACCCTGGTGGCTCGACTGCATCACCCTGCCCTCGCTCTGGGGCCTGTGCGTGCACCGATTCACCATCACCGCTGCCGCAGACCCGCCGCCACGTGCGCTGGTCGCACTGGCTGCTGAACCTGAACTGCGCGCTCTATGGGTTGACCATTATCGTCGGCGCCGTGGGTCTGCGCGGCGTGGCCGGCTGGATGCTGGTGGCGATCACCCTGATCGGCGTGCCGGCGGCGCTGGGCGGTGCCCTGGTGCGCTGGCGCCAGGGTTCGTTCCCCGCCTTCCTCTACCTGCTCGGCTTCGGCCTGGTACTGACCAGCGTGAGCATCTCGGTGATGCGTGCAACAGGGCTGGTGCAGCCGTCACCGCTGACCTCGTACATCTTCCCCATCGCCGTGGCGCTGGAGTCCGTGCTGTTCTCCTTCGCCCTCACCTCGCGCATCCAGGGGCTCAAGCGCGAACGCGCCCAGGCGCTGGAACAGGCGGACCGCGAGAAGAGCGCGCGCCTGACCCTGATGCAGAGCGCCCAGCAGGACCTGGCAAGCGCCGTGGCCGAGCGCACCGCCGAACTCACCCAGAGCAACCAGTTGCTACGCGAACGGGAAGTGCAGCTGCAGCACGCGGCACACTACGACCCGCTGACCGGCCTGCCGAACCGCCGCTACCTGGTGGAACATGCCGAACACGCCCTGGCCAGCGCCCAGCAGAACGGCGAGACCCTGGCCCTGATGCTCATCGACCTGGACCACTTCAAGCCGATCAACGATAGCCACGGCCACGACGCCGGCGACTTCATGCTGCAGAACGTCGGCAATCGCCTGCGCCAGTGCGTGCGCGGCAGCGATTGCGTGGCGCGCCTGGGCGGCGATGAGTTTGCAGCACTGATCTCGGGGCCCGACGCCGAGGGTCACGCCAAGGAAATCGCCTGCCGCATCCTCAACGAACTGTCGCGACCGGTGAAATTCGAAACGCTGGAGCTGCGCGTCACGCCGAGCATCGGCGTGGCCATCTACCCCAGCCACGCGATGCAGTTCAGCAAGCTCTACAAGGCCGCCGACCAGGCGCTCTACGAAGTGAAGGGCAACGGCCGGGCGGCCTACGCCATGGCCAGCGAAGCCGTCGGCGAGACCAGCGATCTCTGGCTGGAAAACGAATGGCTGGAAAGCGAAGACCGCGCCTGATCAGCTGCGGTAGCGCCGCGGCACGCGGGCGGTGACCTTGGTCAGCAGCTCGTAACCGATGGTACCGGCGTGGGCCGCCACCTCGTCCACAGGCAGGTTGGCGCCCCACAGCTCAACGCGGTCGCCCACGTTGGCGCCGGGCAAGTCGGTCAGGTCCACCGCCAGCATGTCCATGGATACGCGCCCGGCCAGCACCGTGCGCTGGCCATCCACCAGCACTGGCGTGCCGCTCGGCGCGTGACGCGGATAACCATCGGCATAGCCGCAACTCACGGTGCCGATGCGCGAAGGCCGCTCGGCCACCCAGGTCGCGCCGTAACCAACGCTCTCACCTACCGCCACCTCGCGCACGGCGATGAGCTGTGCCTCGAGACTCATGGCCGGGCGCAGGCCCAACTCAGCAGCGCCGATGTCGGCGAACGGCGTGGCGCCATAGAGCATGATGCCGGGGCGAATCCAGTCCATGTGCGCGGCGGGAATGGTCAGCACGGCGGCGGAGTTGGCCAGTGAACGCTGGTCGAAATCCAGATCCAGCACACTGAGGAAGCAGGCCACCTGGTCTTCGGTCAGCTCATCGCCGCGCAGATCGGCGTTGGCGAAGTGGCTCATCAGGTTCAGTTCGGCCACCTGCGACGCCTGGCGCAGGCGCGGATGCCAGTCCCGCAGCGCTTCGGGCGAGAAGCCCAGGCGGTGCATGCCGGTGTCCAGTTTCATCCACACATTGAGCGCGCTGGGCAGTTGCGCGGCGAGCAGTGCCTGGGCCTGCTCGGGGCCTTGCACCGCCACGTCCAGGCGCAGCTGGGCGGCGATCAGGTACTCCGAAGGTTCGAAGCAGCCCTCCAGCAACAGGATGCGGGCGCCGGCGTGCAGAGCGCGCACTTCAGCGGCCTCTTCCAGGCAGGCCACCGCGAAGCCGTCGGCTTCGTCGTGCAGGCAGCTCACCACCTCGCGCGCTCCATGCCCGTAGGCGTTCGCCTTGACCACCGCGAAGGCTTCACGCCCAGGTGCGCAGCGCTTGGCGACGGCGTAGTTGTGGCGAATGGCGGCTAGATCGACGTGAGCGACGAGCGGGCGCATGGTGGACTCTGCAATGAAAACGGGCGCCTATAGTAAGGCGCCCGTCGGTCACGCGGAATGCGGCATCGTTACTCGTCTTCGAAGTTGTACATGCCGGGCGCGAGGTTCTCGAAACGACTGTAACGACCAAGGAAGGCCACGCGTACGGTGCCGATGGGGCCGTTACGCTGCTTGCCGAGGATGATTTCGGCAACGCCCTTGAACTCGGTCTCCGGGTGATACACCTCGTCGCGGTAGACGAACATGATCACGTCGGCGTCCTGCTCGATCGCTCCGGATTCGCGAAGGTCGGAGTTCACCGGGCGCTTGTTGGGGCGCTGTTCCAGCGAGCGGTTGAGCTGGGAGAGCGCCACCACCGGGCAGTTGAATTCCTTCGCCAGCGCCTTCAGCGAGCGGGAAATCTCGGAAATCTCGTTGGTCCGGTTGTCGCCGGCGGAACCAGGGATCTGCATCAGCTGCAGGTAGTCGACCATGATCATGCCGATCTCGCCGTGCTCACGGGCCAGGCGGCGGGTCCGCGCGCGCATTTCCGAGGGCGAGATGCCGGCGGTATCGTCGATGAACAGCTTGCGGTCGCTGAGCAGGTTCACCGCCGAGGTCAGGCGCGGCCAATCCTCGTCATCCAGTTTGCCGGTACGCACCTTGGTCTGGTCGATGCGGCCAAGCGAGGCGAGCATACGCATCACGATGGAGTCGGAGGGCATCTCCAGAGAATACACCAGGATCGCCTTGTCGCTGCGCATCAGGGCGTTCTCCACCAGGTTCATGGCGAAGGTGGTCTTGCCCATCGATGGACGGCCGGCAACGATGATCAGGTCTGACGGCTGCAGGCCGCTGGTCTTCTCGTCGAGGTCGGTGAAGCCGGTGGTGATACCGGTCAGCGCGTCCGAGGTGTTGAACAGGTGGTCGATGCGGTCGATGGTCTTGACCAGGATGTCGCCGATGCCCACCGGGCCGCCAGTCTTGGGCCGCGCTTCGGCGATCTCGAAGATCTTGCGCTCGGCTTCGTCGAGCACTTCGTTGGCGCTGCGCCCTTCGGGGTTGAAGGCGCTGTCGGCGATATCACTGCTGATACCGATCAGCTGCCGCAAGGTGGCACGCTCACGGATGATGCCTGCGTACGCCTTGATGTTCGCCACCGAGGGCGTGTTCTTCGCCAGCTCGGCAAGGTACGCCAGACCGCCCACCTGGGACAGTTGCCCTTCGCGCTCGAGCTGCTCGGAGAGCGTCACCACGTCAATCGGCTGGTTGGCTTCGGCGAGCTTGTAGACGGCGCGGAAGATCAGGCGATGGTCATGGCGATAGAAGTCGCCATCGGATACCGCGTCGGAGACGCGCTCCCAGGCGTTGTTGTCGAGCATCAGGCCACCCAGCACCGCCTGTTCGGCTTCGATCGAGTGCGGCGGCACCTTGAGGGAAGCGGTCTGCAGGTCGTATTGCTCGGGAATGGTGATGTCGTTCATGGGCTCTTCGTGTTGGCTCTTCGCAGGAGAGAATCAAACGGCGGAAAAAACAAAGGGCACGGACCGAGGATCGGCACCGTGCCCATTGTTATTGGACAGATTCACCCAGGCAAGCTGTGTGAATCGTCCTAGCGACGAATCGCTTACTCGGCGACTACAACCACGTGCAGGGTTGCATCAACATCCATGTGCAGTTGCACTTCGATGTTGTATTCGCCTACAGCGCGCAGGGCGCCGTCGGGCAGGCGAACTTCGCTCTTTTCCAGCGGGTAGCCGGCAGCCGAAACGGCGTCGGCGATGTCGCGGGTGCCGATCGAACCGAACAGTTCGCCTTCGTCGCCAGCGTGGGCGCCGATGGTCACGATCAGTTCGGACAGCTGGGCAGCACGAGCTTCAGCAGCGGCTTTTTTCTCAGCAGCGGCTTTTTCCAGCTCTGCGCGGCGCTCTTCGAAAGCAGCGACGTTGGCAGCGGTGGCAGCGGTGGCTTTGCCCTGCGGCAGCAGGTAGTTACGAGCGTAACCGCCCTTTACGTTCAGCTTGTCGCCCAGGTTGCCCAGTTTGGCGATCTTTTCCAGCAGGATGACTTCCATTTGAGTCTTACCTCTTAACTTTTAACCTTCACCGTTCGCAGCTTTCTGGCGCTTGGCCAGACGACCGCGAAAATCAAACAGACTGTCGACTACGGCGACAAGACAGATCACATTGCCCAGTACGAATACCAGCAGGTACAGCGGTGCCAGCCAGAAGCCCGGAAGCTTCTTCAGCGCGGCCAGGCCGTGCCCCAGTGCGATCCCGGCGAACAGCAGCGGGATCATGCACAGCGGCGCCAGCATGGTGGCCGCGGGTCCTGCGAAGGGCAGTGCCACAACGCCGACCAGCAGCGCTAAAGCCGTGCCCGGCGACAGGCGCAGTGCGCGGAACTCGCGGCCAAACCCTTCCGGGTTGAACAGTACTGCTTGCCAATAACGCGCCAGCATCAGACACAACAGGCTGATCGTCTGCAGCGAGGCTGCCATCAGGCCGGTGATGGTCGGAACCATCTCCGCCTGCAGGGCGGCCATCTGTTCCGGCGAAAGCTTGGCTTCGGCCAGAACCTGCGGCAGCGCCTTGCCGAATGCATCGGCAAGACCTGCGACCAACCCGGCCGACACCGTGCTGAGCAGCAGCACGAACACCGCACCAAGCACAACGCTCGCCAGCATCACCTGATTCCAGGACACCTTGCTGCGCAGAACCTGCGCCAGCACGGCACTACCCACCAGAACCAGACTCACGCTGGGGTCACCCAGGTACCACCAGGCCAGTGCCGGAAGCAGCGCCCAGGCCAGGATGCCAAAGGCATCGCTGGGACCACGGCGCAACAGCACCAGACTGCCTGCTGCGGCACCGAGCCAGAACAACGGCTGCAGTACCGCGGCTGCGACGACCACCAGGGTCGCCTGCATGCGGCCTCGCATGACAAATTCAGCCAATGCGCGCATGCGATCTATCCATCAATTCCAGTCGACTGCCCGATCAACGGCCGTGGCTGTCGGTGTAGGGAAGCAGGGCCAGGTAACGGGCGCGCTTGATAGCGGTCGCCAGCTGACGCTGGTACTTGGCTTTGGTGCCGGTGATACGGCTCGGAACGATCTTGCCGGTTTCGGAAACGTAGGCCTTCAGGGTGTTCAGATCTTTGTAATCGATCTCTTTCACGCCTTCAGCGGTGAAACGGCAGAACTTACGACGACGGAAGAAACGTGCCATGTGTGTGGCTCCTCAATACTGGTCCGGGATTACTCGTCAGCGCTGTCGCGGCTATCTTCGCCGTCAGCGGACTCGCCCTCGTTCGATTCGGGACGCTCACGGCGCTCGCGGCGCTCGTTGCGGCTCTCTTCGGCCTTCAGCATTTCGGACTGGCCGGTAACGGCTTCGTCGCGACGGATGACCATGTTACGGATCACGGCGTCGTTGTAACGGAAGTTGTCTTCCATTTCTGCCAGGGCCTTGGCGGTGCACTCGACGTTCATCAGAACGTAGTGAGCCTTGTGCACGTTGTTGATGGCGTAAGCCAGCTGACGACGGCCCCAGTCTTCCAGACGGTGGACTTTGCCGCCGTCTTCTTCGATGGCCTTGGTGTAACGCTCGACCATGCCACCGACTTGTTCGCTCTGGTCCGGGTGAACCAGGAACACGATTTCGTAATGACGCATAAATGCTCCTTACGGATTGCAGCCTGCCGACAAAGCGGTCAGACAAGGAGTGAATGATTTTTTCCTTGCCGCTCGGAAGCACGCGCGAACGCCTGCCCGGACGACAAGGGCCGACATTCTAGAGAAGGGGGAAAGGCGGTGCAAGGCAATTGACGATTATTTGTACAGCTGACGCAGCAGTACTTGTAGGAGCGAGCTTGCTCGCGAACCGGGCCAGCACGGTGCCAGGGACTGTTCGCGAGCAAGCTCGCTCCTACCCAAAACGTACTAGGCGCCGGCCTTGAGCTGGCGCTGGCGGACGATCTCGAACAGACACACGCCGGTGGCCACCGAGACGTTCCAGACTGCTGACGCTGCCCTGCATCGGCAACTTGGCCAGGTAGTCGCAGTGGTCGCGGGTCAGTCGACGCATGCCCTTGCCCTCGGCGCCCATCACCAGCACGGTCGGCCCGGTGAGATCGAGCTCATAGAGCATCTGGGTAGCCTCGCCGGCGGTGCCGACGATCCACAGGCCGCGCTGCTGGAGTTTCTCCAGGGTACGCGCAAGGTTGGTCACCGCGACCAGCGGGATCACCTCGGCCGCGCCGCAGGCAACTCTAACGCACGGTGGCGTTGAGGGTGGCGGACTTGTCCTTCGGCACGATGCCACCGCCAGCGCGCCCGCCGCATCGGCGGTGCGCAGGCAGGCGCCGAGGTTGTGCGGGTCGGTCACGCCGTCCAGCACCAGCAGCAGCGCCGGGCCAGTGGAGCGCTCCAGCAGCTCCTCCAGCATGTTCTCGCCCCAGACCTGGCTCGGGCTGACCTCGGCGACCACGCCCTGGTGCACCCCTTCGGCCCACTCATCCAGCTCTTTCCGGTCACGCGTGCCCACCGGCACGCGCGCCTGACCGGCCAGCTCCGACCAGCGCCTGGACGCGCGGATCCTGACAGACCTCGGCCAGCCACAACTGCTTGACCCGCTTGGGGTGATGGCGCAGCAACGCTTCTACGGCATCGACGCCGTAGACCTTTTCCCACTGACTCATTTCTTCGCCTTACGCTTGCTGGCCGGTGCGCCGCCAGTGGCACCCGCCTTGGGCGCAGCAGAGCCCTTGCGATGCTTGGACGATTTGGGCGGACCGGGCTTTCTGTTTCGAAGGATTGCGCGGCTTGCCTGCAGCGGGTGCGGCCTTGCCCTTGCCGGCGGCCGGCTTGCTGCCGCCGACCTTGGCCTCTTCGAGCAGCGCTTTCTTCACTTCGCGACTCTTGCGCACATCGGTATTGCCGAGCATTTCCTCGGCCTTGGCGAGCATCTCCGGGGCTACCGACGGCAGCGCCTGGACCACGCCGACCTTGCGCTTGCGCGGCTGCACGGCAACATCCGGAGCGAGGTACGGATCGTCCGCGACCGCACGAGGAGCCCTGGCCGGCTTGTCTTTCGCCGCTACACCCTTGGTTGCCTTGCCCTTGGCCACTTTGCCCTTGGCGACCGGCTCGGCCTTCTCGCCACGCTTCTTGCGACCGATGGGGGCGCTGAGCACGTTGTCGGAGAGTTCGAAGTCGATCTTGCGCTCGTCCAGGTCGACGCGCGCCACGACCACTTCCACGGTATCACCCAGGCGGAAGCTGCGGCCGGTGCGCTCGCCACTCAGGCGATGGTGCACAGCATCGAAGTGGTAGTAGTCGCCGGGCAGCGCAGTGACATGCACCAGACCTTCTACATAGATGTCGCTCAGCTCGACGAAGATGCCGAAACCGGTGACCGCTGTGATCACGCCGGGGAAAGTCTCGCCCACACGCTCACGCATGAACTCGCACTTCAGCCAGTTGGTGACGTCACGGGTCGCCTCGTCGGCGCGACGCTCGGTCATCGAGCATTGCTCACCCAGCTGGGCCAGGCGGGCTTCGTCATATGGATAAATGCGCGCCTTCGGCATGCTGGTGGCGCCAACGCGCTGCACGTGCTCCGATGCCGCCTTGGAGCGGATCAGGCCGCGGATCGCGCGGTGGGTCAGCAGGTCCGGGTAGCGACGGATCGGCGAGGTGAAGTGGGTGTAGGCCTCATAGTTCAGGCCGAAGTGGCCGGCGTTCTCGGGGCTGTACACCGCCTGGCTCAAGGAGCGCAGCATTACGGTCTGGATCAGTTGCAGGTCCGGGCGGCCCTGGATGGACTCCAGCAGCTTCTGGTAATCCGCCGGAGTCGGGTCGCCCTTACCGCGATAGAGCGTCAGGCCCAGTTCGCCGAGGAACTGGCGCAGCGTTATTCAGCTTCTCCTGCGGCGGGCCGTCGTGGACGCGATACAGCGCCGGAATAGCGTGCTTCTCGAGGAACTTGGCGGTGGCGACGTTGGCCGCCAGCATGCATTCCTCGATCAGCTTGTGCGCATCGTTGCGCTGGGTCGGGCGGATTTCCGAAATCTTCCGATCCGCGCCGAAGACGATGCGGGTTTCCTGGGTTTCGAAGTCGATCGCCCCGCGCACGTGTCGCGCGCCGACCAGGACCTTGTACAGGTCATAAAGCGTATTGAGGTGCGGCACCACCGCCGGCAGTTGTTCCTTCAGGCGCTGGCCTTCGGGGCTGTCCGGTGTTTCCAGGTACTGACTGACCTTGGTGTAGGTCAGGCGCGCATGGGAATGGATGACCGCCTCGTAGAACTGGTAGTCGGTCATCTTGCCGGCCTTGGAGAGATTCATCTCGCAGACCATGGCCAGGCGATCGACCAGTGGATTCAGGGAACACAGGCCGTTGGAGAGGATCTCCGGCAGCATCGGGATCACCCGCTCGGGGAAGTACACCGAGTTGCCGCGCTTGGCTGCCTCTTCATCCAGGGCCGAACCGACCTTCACATAATGAGAGACGTCGGCGATGGCGACGAACAGCTTCCAGCCGCCACCTTTGCGCTTCTCGGCGTAGACCGCATCGTCGAAGTCGCGGGCATCCTCGCCGTCGATGGTGACGAAAGGCAGAGCGCGCAGGTCGACACGCTTCTCCTTGTCCTTCTCCAGCACTTCGGGCTGAGCTTGGCCGCTTCTTCTTCGACCGCCTCAGGCCAGGTGTGGGGAATGTCGTAGCTGCGCAGGGCGACTTCGATTTCCATGCCCGGTGCCATGTAGTCACCGAGCACTTCCACCACCTCGCCCTGGGCCTGGCGGTGCACGTTCGGCCATGCGTCGATGCGCACCTGGACGAACTGGTTGTGCTTGGCCTTGCCGGCCTTGCCCGGCGGAATCAGCACTTCCTGCTGGATCTTCGGGTTGTCGGCCACGACCGTGCCGATGCCGCTCTCGTCGAAGTAGCGGCCAACCGATAGTCTCGTGGGCACGCTCGACCACTTCGACTACGGCGCCTTCGCGGCGACCACGGCGGTCGAAGCCGGACACGCGCGCCAGCGCGCGGTCGCCGTCGAACACCAGGCGCATCTGCGTCGGGCTGAGGAAAAGGTCGTCACTGCCATCATCGGGGATCAGGAAACCGAAGCCGTCGCGGTGGCCGGCGATGCGGCCGAGAATCAGATCAAGCTTGTCCACCGGCGCATAGGCGCCACGGCGGGTATAGATAAGCTGGCCGTCGCGCTCCATGGCGCGCAGTCGGCGGCGCAGCGCTTCTTCCGGCTCTTCGCCGGAGAGACCGAGCTCTTCCAGCAACTGGGCTCGCGTCGCGGGTGCACCGCGCTCGGCGAGGTGCGCCAGGATAAGTTCACGGCTGGGGATGGGGTTGTCGTATTTTTCCGCCTCGCGGGCGGCCTCGGGATCGAGGTTTTGCCAATCGGCCATTAAAGTGCGGTCACCTTATATATAGGGGTATGGATCGCCATGTGCTTATTGAAGCGCGAAATCCGCTTGTCGGTCAGCTTCGAGCAAGAATAAATTTTTTATCACATCAGGGGTTTACAAGCGAAAAGGCTGCCCGTATAGTTCGCGCCCACAGCGTCAGACAGACGTTGTAACACGGAAACGATGAGTAATCATCGACTCCAGTGCCCAGGTGGCGGAATTGGTAGACGCACTAGGTTCAGGTCCTAGCGGTGGCAACACCGTGGAAGTTCGAGTCTTCTCCTGGGCACCACTTATTCAAGGATAAAGTCAGTCGATGACAGACTTTATCAGGCGGGTTCGGAACCCTGAAACCGAACAACAGACCGCCCGATGCAGCCAAGGGTTGCATCACCGCAAGTCGATGAGCGATCATCGCACCCCATGCTGAAAAGCATGCCCAGGTGGCGGAATTGGTAGACGCACTAGGTTCAGGTCCTAGCGGTGGCAACACCGTGGAAGTTCGAGTCTTCTCCTGGGCACCATCTTCAAACGAAAAAGCCGAGCACTGCTCGGCTTTTTCGTTTTCGGCTTTCGCAAGAAATTCAAACCTGGCGTAGGAGCGGACTTCGTCCGCGATGTGCAGCAGGCCAGCTCCGAGCCGCCGGCAATCTATCGCGGACGGAGTCCGCTCCTGCGAAAACGCCAGAACCCTGCGCATTCTCAAGCCTTGAACTGCCCCAGACTGGCGCGCAGCTGACCGGCCAATCCATCGAGCACCCGCCCACTGCTGGCGGTCGCACTCACGGCTTCCGCCGCGCGGCTCGCCTCGGCATGGATCACCTCGACCCGCCCGCGCACCGCCGCGGCGCCGGCGGCTTGCTGTTGCGCCGAATGCGTTGCCGCCTCGATGGCGCCGTGCACTTCCTCCACCGCACTCTGCACTTCGCGCTGCAGCCGCTCACTGTCCTGCAGCGCAGCCAAACCCTGCACCGCCTGCTCGCGGGCCTGCCCAATGGCGGACACCGCCTCGCGCGCACCTTCCTGCAGCGCCCCGATGTGCGACTGGATATCACCCGTGGATTGCTGGGTCTTGCTGGCCAGCGCACGCACCTCGTCCGCTACCACGGCGAAGCCACGCCCACTCTCCCGCGCGCGCCGCCTCGATGGCTGCGTTCAGTGCCAGCAGGTTGGTCTGCTCGGCGATACCATGGATCACCGAGAGCACCACCTCGATCTGCTCACTCTGCCGCGCGAGGCGCTCGATCACACCAGCACCATTCTGCACGCGGGACTCCAGGGTCTCGATCAGGCCACCGACTTTGCGCGCAATGGCTGCATTGTCCTGCGCCGCCTTGCGGATCTCGCCGACCCGCGCCAGCGCCGCCTGCATCGAACGACTTTCCATCTCGGCTTCCGCCGCCATGCCGGAGAGCGCCTCCAGACTGCCAGCCACCTCATTGCGCTGCCGGTCCGCCGCCGCCTCGGCACTGGCACTGCGACTGGCCAGCGCAGCAATTTCACTGCCGGTCCGCTGCGCCACTTGGCCCGCCTCGCGCACGATAGGCTGCAGCTTGTCGACGAAGCGGTTCACCGCCGTCGCCATCTCACCCAGCTCATCACGACTGTCCAGCCGAACGCGACGAGTCAGGTCACCCTCCCCAGCCGCCAGGTCGTTCAATGCATCGATCAGCAGGCGCAGGCGGCTCACTACGCGATGCCCCAGCACAATCGCCAAGCACAGCAATACGCCCAGACCGACCAGCAGCAGCCCGACACCAATGCGCCAACGCAGCGATCCCGCCGCCTCCTCAATGGAGGTCTTCGCGCCCTGGCTCATGCCGTCCGCCGCCTGCTTCGCCGATTGCAGGCGCGCCGTCAGCGCCCTGGTGCTATCGGCTGCGGCGCCAGCAAGGCTGTCGCCCACCAACTGATCACCACTGGCAACCAGGGCGGAGAAGCGCTGATCCAGCGCGGCGATCTGCTTTTCGATGGCGTCGGTGGAAACGCCCAGACGCACGGTGCCGATCACCACGCCATTGGGACTGATCGGCGCCTCGACCAGGAACACCGACTCGTCATGACTGGCCGCCTCCAGCACCTTGTCCAGCGCGCGCTCGCCCTTGCCTTTCTCCAGAAGCGCCTTGACTCGCGCGTCCTCACGATTGAGGTAGCGAGTCAGGTGCTGACCCTGCGCGTCGTCGTAAACGACGAACAGCACGTTAGGGTTGGCCTGTGCGCGCCGAGCATAGTCGGAGAGTACCGGCACATCGCTGTCCCACATGGCCTTGGGCGCTACGGCCGCGAGCAACTGCGCCAACTCAGTGGCGGACTGCCGCAGACTTTGCTCCAGCCCCTGGCGCAACACGCCCTGCTCTTCTTCGAGCCGGGCGGAGAGGGCCGAACCCAGGCGCTCACGGGTGCGTGCGGACAGGTCGTTCAAGCCGGAAGTGACTTCCTTGCCGGCTTGCTCCAGCTCGCCGGCCAGGCGTTGCGATTCGTTACCCAGGTGAGATCCCAAGTCACTGACCAGACCATCGACAGTGCTACGGGTGAGCCAGAGGGCAATCGCCAGCTGCACCAGCAGTGCGGCCCCCAGGGCAATGAAAGCGGGGCGCAGCAAGCGGCTGCGCAGAAGAGACAGGACGGCGGACACGGCGGGCTTCCTCCGGACGTAACGGATGTCTGGCGCGAAAGGCGCCAATCCGTTTCACCAGCAAAGCCCGTGCCGCCGTGAAGAAAGGAACAGCAGAAACGACAACGGGCCGCATGAGCGGCCCGTTGTGGCATTCAGCCTGGGATCAGCCGAACGGATGGCGCAGGACGATGGTCTCGGCGCGGTCCGGGCCGGTGGAGATGATGTCGATGGGCGCACCGACCAGCTCCTCGATGCGCTTGATGTAGGCGCGCGCATTGGCAGGCAGGCCGTCCAGGGACTGAACACCTACGGTGGATTCGCTCCAGCCCGGCAGGTCTTCGTAGATCGGCTGCAGGCCGATATAGCTGTCGGCGTCGGTCGGCGCGTCGGTCAGCAGTTCACCGGCAGCATTCTGGTAACCGGTGCAGATGCGCACGGTTTCCAGGCCGTCGAGAACGTCCAGCTTGGTCAGGCAGAGGCCGGACAGGCTGTTGATCTCGATGGCACGACGCAGGATGACGGCATCGAACCAGCCACAACGACGGGCACGGCCGGTGGTGGCGCCGAATTCGTGACCCACCTTGGCCAGGCGCGCACCGACGTCATCGAACAGCTCGGTCGGGAACGGGCCGGAACCCACGCGGGTGGTGTAGGCCTTGGTGATACCCAGGATGTAGTCCAGGTACAGCGGGCCGAAGCCCGAACCGGTGGCGGTGCCGCCGGCGGTGGTGTTGGAACTGGTGACGAACGGGTAGGTGCCGTGGTCGATGTCCAGCAGCGAACCCTGGGCGCCTTCGAACATGATGTTCTCGTTGGCGCGGCGCAGGTCGTGCAGGGTCGAGGTCACGTCGGCCATCAGCGGGCGCAGTTCTTCGGCGTAGGCCATGCACTCGTCCAGAGTCTTCTGGAAATCGACGGCCGGTTCCTTGTAATAGTTCTGCAGGACGAAGTTGTGGTAGTCCAGCAGCTCGCCCAGCTTGGCGGCGAAGCGCTCACGGTGGAACAGATCGCCCACGCGCAGGCCACGACGGGCCACCTTGTCTTCGTACGCCGGGCCGATGCCGCGACCGGTGGTGCCGATCTTCGCATCGCCACGGGCCTTCTCGCGCGCCTGGTCCAGGGCCACGTGGAAGGACAGGATCAGCGGGCAGGACGGGCTGATGCGCAGGCGCTCGCGCACCGGTACACCCTTCTCTTCCAGCTTGGCGATCTCGCGCATCAGCGCGTCGGGCGCCAGCACCACGCCGTTGCCGATCAGGCACTGCACGCCTTCGCGCAGGATGCCCGACGGGATCAGGTGCAGCACGGTCTTCTCGCCAGCGACCACCAGGGTATGACCGGCGTTGTGGCCGCCCTGGTAACGCACCACGGCAGCAGCCTGGTCAGTCAGCAGGTCAACGATCTTGCCTTTGCCCTCATCACCCCACTGGGTGCCCAGGACTACGACATTCTTACCCATAACTCATATCCCCATCGTGGATGTTCGGTGCCGGCCGC
The DNA here is from genome assembly GCA_049840615.1 of Pseudomonas sp. Classification (GTDB taxonomy): domain Bacteria; phylum Pseudomonadota; class Gammaproteobacteria; order Pseudomonadales; family Pseudomonadaceae; genus Pseudomonas. The sequence continues at coordinate 149,072 of JASGKM010000037.1, read as the reverse complement.
GGCCGGCGAAAACTCGAAGTGACGCGCCTCAGAGCGCAGCCACCTGCCAATTGCCATCGCGAACCAGCAGTTGCTGGTCGCAGCCCGCTTCGGTAGCCGAAGCCGCATCCTGCCCGGGCAGCGCCTGTACCACGCGCACACCCTGGCGGCGCAGCTGCTGCACCGCCTGCCACAAGCCAGCGCCATCGGCCGGCGCCCAGACTCCGGTGCGCGGCTCGTCGAGCTGGGCGCGACCGAGAGTGACCAGGGTCTTGAGGTCGGTGGAGAAACCGGTCGCCGGACGGGCGCGACCGAAGTCGGCGCCGATGTCGTCGTAACGGCCGCCCTGGGCGATGGACTCGCCAACCCCAGGCACGAACGCGGCAAACACCACGCCCGTGTGATAGTGATAACCGCGCAGCTCACCAAGATCGAAGTACAGCGGCAGCTGCGGGAAACGCGCCGCCAGCGAGTCGGCGATGGCGGTCAGGTCAGCCAGCGCCGCCTGGACGTTGGCCGGGGCACCAGCGAGCACTTCGCGCGCCTGGGCCAGCACTTCACGGCTGCCACACAGCTCAGCGAGGGAGCGAAGCATGCCGGCGAGCTCGCTCGGCAGGCCTTCGGTCAGTGCCGCAACTTCATCCACGGCCTTGCGCTGCAGGGCGTCGAACAGCAGCTGCTCGACTTCGCCGGACAGACCGGCTGCCTGGGCCAGGCCACGGTAGATACCGACATGCCCGAGGTCCATGTGCACGTCCGGCACCTGAGCCATTTCGAGCATATCGAGCAGCAGGCTGATGACTTCGACGTCACCCGCCGAACCGGTGTTGCCGTAGAGCTCGGCCCCCAGCTGGATGGGGCTGCGCGAAGTGGCCAGCGCACGCGGGCGGGCATGCAGCACACTGCCGGCGTAGCACAGGCGATTCGGGCCTTCGCGACGCAGGCTATGGGCGTCCATGCGCGCCACTTGCGGGGTGATGTCCGCACGGAAGCCCATCAGACGGCCGGACGCCGGATCGGTGACCTTGAAGGTACGCAGGTCCAGATCCTGGCCGGCACCGGTCAGCAGGGATTCCAGGTATTCGATATGCGGGGTGACGACGAACTCGTAACCCCAGCGCTGGAACAGGTCCAGCACCTGACGGCGGGCTGCTTCAACGCGAGCCGCCTCCGGTGGCAGCACTTCTTCGATTCCATCTGGCAGCAGCCAGCGGTCTACCGTTGCCATGTCGCCTCTCTCCTTTTTAGGCCGGGCGGCACTTCAATGAATGCAGTAAAGAAGGACGGTGCCGAGCAGCATGCTGCCCAGCCCGATGAGTCTCAGACTGCGGTCGCCAAGGCGCCCGAGCCCGCTCACGGCGTCGCGCCAGCCACGCGGATACAGGAATGGAAGGATGCCTTCCAGCACCAGCAACAGACAGAACGCCTTGCCCAATTCCTGCCACATGGCTCTCGTACATCATTCTCGCGGACGCAAAAAAGCCGGGATTTCCCGGCTGACCCATGATAACACGATTTCTCCGACGGGCGCTGCCGCCCGCCGGAGACTTTGACTTACGGTTTAGCTTTTTCCAGATAGCGGAAGAACTCGTTGCTCGGATCGAGCACCAGTACGTCCTTCTTGTCTGCAAAGCTCTCGCGGTAAGCCTTGAGGCTGCGAGTGAAGGCGTAGAACTCCGGATCAGCAGTGTAGGCCTTGGCGTAGATCGCCGCCGCCTTCGCATCGCCGTCACCGCGGGTCTCTTCCGACTCGCGATAGGCCTCGGCCAGCAGCACGCGACGCTGACGGTCAGCATCCGCGCGGATACCTTCAGCCAGCTCGCGACCCTTGGCGCGGTGCTCGCGGGCTTCCCGCTCACGCTCGGTGCTCATCCGCTCGAAGACGCTACGGTTCACTTCCTTGGGCAGGTCGATGGCCTTGACGCGAACGTCGACCACCTCGATGCCCAGCTCCTTCTGCGCCATGCGGTTCAGCGAAGCGGTGATATCGCCCATCAGCGCATCACGCTCACCCGACACTACTTCGTGCAGGGTGCGCTTGCCGAACTGGTCGCGTAGACCGGCTTCCAGACGACGGGACAGACGCTCGTCGGCGATCTGCTTCATGCCGGAAGTCGCGGTATAGAAGCGCTCGGCATCGGAGACGCGCCACTTGGCGTAGGCGTCGACCATTACCGCTTTCTTCTCCAGCGTCAGGAAACGCTGGGTCGGCGAATCCAGGGTCAGCAGGCGGCCGTCGAACTTGCGGACCGTGTTGACGTACGGAATCTTGAAGTGCAAACCAGGCTTCACGTCCGGCTCGACCACACGACCGAAACGCAGCAGCACGGCGCGCTCGGTCTGTTGCACCACATAGACGCTGCTCCAGACGGCAACAGCAACCACCACACCCGCGATGAGGGCGATCAGGGACTTGTTACTCATCAGCGGCTCTCCCGGGTACGCGTGTCACGCTGCTGCAGGTCGCTGGCGACCCGCGAACCGATATCCGGCGTGCTGCTGCTCGCGCTGGGCGCGGTGCTCGGAGCTGCCGAACCACGGCCATCCATCATCTTGTCCAGCGGCAGGTAGATCAGGTTGTTCTGACCTTGCTGGCCGGTGACCAGCACCTTGCTGGTCTGGCTCAGGACATCCTGCATGGTGTCCAGATACAGACGCTGACGAGTGACTTCCGGAGCCTTGTGATACTCGCCTGCCAGCTTGGCGAAGCGATCCGCCTCACCCTGGGCGCGGGAGACCACTTCATCGCGATAGCCATTGGCTTCCTCGATGATGCGCTGGGCCTGACCACGGGCTTCAGGCACCACGCCGTTGGCGTAGGCTTCGGCCTGGTTCTTCTCGCGCTGCTCGTCCTCGCGGGCACGGATCACGTCGTCGAACGCTTCCTGTACTTCGCGCGGCGCGGCGGCGCTCTGGATGTTCACCTGAGTCACCGTGATACCGGTCTTGTAGGTATCGAGGAAACGCTGCAGACGATCACGCACCTCGGTGGCCATCTGTTCACGGCCCTCGGTGAGGATCTTGTCCATGGTGGTGGAGCCGGCCACGTGGCGCAGGGCGCTTTCGGTGGCGTGCTGCAGGCTTACTTCCGGCTGGTCGACGTTCAGCACGAAGTCCTTCAGGTTGCTGACCTTGTACTGCACGGTCAGCGGAACCTCGACGATGTTCTCGTCCTCGGTGAGCATCTGACCCTGCTTGCTGTAGGCACGCTCGCGGGTGACGTTCTCCTGGAACTTCTTGTCGATCGGCGGGAAGTAGATGTTCAGGCCGGGGCCCACGGTCTCGTGGTACTGACCGAAGCGCAGGATCACCGCCTGCTCCTGCTCATCCACGACGTAGATGGCGTTGTACAGCCACAGCACGGCGAGAATCGCCAGGCCGATACCGAACAGACCGAGGCTACCGCCCCGACCACTGCCGCCACCGCCCGAACCACTGCCGCGCTTGGGTTTGCCGAAAATTCCGTTCAGGCTGTCTTGCAGCTTGCGGAAGGCCTCATCCAGATCAGGCGGGCCCTGGCGACCACCACCACGGCGTCCACCCCAGGGGTCCTGGTCGTTCTTGTTCGAGTTGTCACCCGGCTCATTCCAAGCCATAGCGCTCTCCATCTGATAACGCGAAAACGCGCCTACGGCGCGCCCACCTATGCTACCGAATGCCCCTTACCCTGCCAAAAACAGTGTGCCGGGCTTTATTGCAAAGTGTGTTGCGCAATGAACTCCGCCGGCTGCCAGCCTTCGCGGCTCACCATGCGGTTCAACTCGACACGCGGCAGGCGGACCTGCAAAACGGCGCGTCCTTGTTCGTCGTGATTCTCCGACTGTACCGCACCCAGCTCGAAGAACTGAGCCCGGAGTCGCCCCAGGCGCTGTGGCAGGCAGAGCGTTCCCACGAACATGTCCTCCCCCAGCAACTCGGAGATCGCCTGCTCCAGCAACTCCAGCCCGCGCGATTCCCGCGCCGACAGCCAGACTCGCACCGGCTTGCCCAGCTCGTCGCGCTGGATCATCGGCTGCAAGTCCGGCAGCAGGTCGATCTTGTTGTACACCTCGAGCATCGGCAGCTCATTCGCGCCGATCTCCTTCAGCACCGCCAGCACCTGTTCGATCTGTGCATCCCGATCCGGCTCGTGGGAGTCGATCACATGCAGCAGCAGATCGGAGTTGCTGGATTCTTCCAAGGTAGCCCGAAACGCCTCCACCAGCTTGTGCGGCAGGTGGCGAATGAAGCCCACGGTGTCGGCCAGCACGATCGGACCAACGTCATCCAGCTCCAGACGGCGCAGGGTCGGGTCGAGGGTGGCGAACAACTGGTCGGCCGCATAGACCTCGGAAGTGGTCAGCGCGTTGAACAGCGTGGACTTGCCAGCGTTGGTGTAACCCACCAGGGACACCGCCGGGATCTCCGCGCGGCGACGGCCACGACGAGCCTGCTCGCGCTGGCTGCGGACCTTTTCCAGGCGCGACTTGATCTGGCGGATGCGTCCACGCAGCAGGCGGCGGTCGGTTTCCAGCTGGGTTTCACCCGGACCACGCAGGCCGATACCGCCTTTCTGGCGCTCAAGGTGAGTCCAGCCGCGCACCAGACGCGTGCTCATGTGTTCCAACTGGGCGAGCTCCACCTGCAGCTTGCCCTCATGGGTGCGGGCGCGCTGGGCGAAGATGTCGAGGATCAGCCCCGTACGATCGAGCACGCGACACTCGAGCGCTCGCTCGAGGTTACGCTCCTGGCTCGGCGTAAGGGTGTGATTGAAGATGATCAGCTCGACCTTCTCGGCGTGGACGAGGTCGTGCAACTCTTCGACCTTGCCGCTGCCGATCAGGTACTTGGCTGAGGGCTGATGGCGCGAAATGCTGACGAAAGCAACCGATTCCGCGCCTGCCGAACGGGCCAGCTCCTGGAATTCCTGCGGGTCTTCGCGCGCCTCGGGGTCCTGACCTTCCAGATGGACCAGAATGGCCCGTTCCCCACCACCCGGGCGCTCAAAGAACAAGGCGGACTCCCGTCAAACGTTGCCCGGCTCGGCCGGTTGATCACCGGTGGGCAGGCGCACGGGGCGGCTGGGAACCACGGTGGAAATCGCATGCTTGTAGACCATCTGGCTGACAGTGTTCTTCAGCAGGATGACGAACTGGTCGAAGGATTCGATCTGACCCTGCAGCTTGATGCCGTTGACCAGGTAGATGGAAACCGGAACGCGTTCTTTGCGCAGGGTATTGAGGTAAGGGTCTTGTAGCGAATGCCCTTTTGACATATGCCGCACTCCTTGTAAGGGTAAAAAACTGATTTAGTAGTAGTCGAATTTGGCTTAACGCCGTCCTGAACCCCAAGGATAGACGGCCGGAATTAAGGTCTCGAGCTTATATGGAGACCGCCTCAAAGTATTTCAAGGCACGCGGCAAATTGTCGCTTGCCTGACTGTCCAACCAGTGTAGATCGCTCCAGCTGCGGAGCCAGGTGAACTGGCGCTTGGCCAGCTGCCGCGTGGCGATGACGCCGCGCTCCACCATCTCAGCGTAGGACAGTTTGCCCTCGAGGTAATCCCATACCTGTCGGTAACCCACCGCTCTTATGGACGGTAGCCCCACGTGCAAGTCACTCCTTGCGCGAAGGCGTTCGACCTCGGCGATGAAGCCCTGTTCCAGCATCTGGTCAAAACGTTGCGCGATACGCTCGTGCAACACCTGGCGCTGCAGAGGCGCAATCGCCAGATGAGCCACAGTATACGGTAATTGTCCACCGCCTTGCGCGCCGAGACCCGCATTTTCACTCGCCTGGCGAAGGCGGTGTGCAGTCATGGACATACCGCTGACACGGTAAACCTCCAGCGCCCGGATGAGGCGTTGGGGATCGTTGGGATGGATGCGTGCAGCCGACTCCGGATCGACGCGGGCCAGCTCTTCGTGCAGAGCACCCCAGCCTTCAGCGGCGGCCAGGGCTTCCAGCTCTGCGCGCACGGCGGGGTCGGCGCTGGGCATATCGGCCAGGCCTTCCAGCAACGCCTTGAAATACAACATGGTGCCGCCCACCAGCAGCGGGATCTTCCCGGCCGCAGTGATTTCGGCCATGGCCGCCAGCGCATCGGCGCGGAATTCCGCCGCCGAATAGGCTTCGCTGGGGTCGCGGATATCGATCAGGCGGTGCGGGAACTCCTCCAGCACCTCGCGCGGCGGCTTGGCGGTGCCGATGTCCATGCCGCGATAGATCAGCGCCGAATCCACACTGATCAACTCCACCGGCAGCAGACGCGCCAGCTCCAGCGCCAGGTCGGTCTTGCCGGCGGCGGTGGGACCCATGAGGAAAATCGCGGGAGGCAGGGACATCGGGGACTCGTTATTACGCACGACGGGTTATTGCGAGCTGCTGAATCGATTGGCGTGCAGTTTACTGCACTTTCCTGAACGCAAGCTTACGAAAATCAACGCCCACGCAGGAACAGCTTGTCCAGCTCGTCGAGTCCCAGCTGCGTCCAGGTCGGCCGGCCATGGTTGCACTGGCCGCTACGCTCGGTCACTTCCATGTCACGTAGCAGGCCGTTCATCTCCGGCAGCGTCAGGCGGCGATTGGCACGCACGGCGCCGTGGCAGGCCATGGTGCCGAGCAGCTCATTGAGATGTGCCTGGATGCGGTCGCTGGTGCCGTACTCCAGCAGGTCAGCGAGCACGTCGCGGACCAGCTGGGTTGCCTCTGCCTGCTTCAGCAGCGCTGGAATCTGACGGATCGCCAGGGTTTCCGGGCCGAGTCTTTGCAGTTCGAAGCCGAGTTTGGAGAACCAGCTGCCGCGCTCCTCGGCGCAGTCAGCCTCTCGCTCGCTGACGGCGATGGACTCCGGCACCAGCAGCGGCTGGCCACGCAGGCCTTCGCTGGCCATGGCGGTCTTCAGGCGCTCGTACATGATGCGTTCGTGGGCGGCATGCATATCCACCAGCACCAGGCCGTGGGCATTTTCCGAGAGGATGTAGATGCCCTTGAGCTGCGCCAGCGCATAGCCCAGCGGCGGCACGTCCTGGCTGCTTTCCGGCAGTGCCTGCGGCGCCTGATCCGGCAGCGGAGCGAAATAGGCCTTGTAGGCGCCTTGAGCTTCCTGGATCGGAGGCAGCTTCCGGGCGCGTCGGCTGGTAGCTGTAGCCACCGCCGCCACTGGTACCACCGGAAACCGGGCTCGGCTGCCAGGCGCGCGCAGCGGCCGGGGCCTCCAGCACGGTCTCGGACAGGCGCATCTCCCCCTGCGGGCCAAACTCGCCAGCCTCGGCGCCGGTCGGGCGCGGCACGGTCAAGCTGGTCGCTCCCGGCGGCGCCAGCTGGTCGTCCGGACGCACTTCCGCCAGCGCCCGGTGCAAGGTGCCGTAGAGGAAGTCGTGGACCATGCGGCTGTCGCGGAAGCGCACTTCATGCTTGGTCGGGTGGACGTTGACGTCCACCACCGACGGGTCGACCTCGAAGAACAGCACGAAGGTCGGATGACGGCCGTTGTACAGCACATCGCGGTAAGCCTGGCGCACGGCGTGGGCGACCAGCTTGTCGCGCACCATGCGGCCGTTCACGTAGAAGTACTGCAGGTCCGGCTGGCTGCGGGAGAAGGTCGGCAGGCCGACCCAACCCCACAGATGCAGGCCGTTGCGTTCGACTTCGATGGGCAACGCCTGCTCGAGGAAGCCGGAGCTGCACACCGCACCCACGCGGCGAGCGCGGGAGGCCTCGTCCCTCGCTTCATGCAGCGAAAGGATGGTCTTGCCGTTGTGGCGCAGGTGGAAAGCCACGTCGAAGCGAGCCAGCGCCAGACGCTTGATGACTTCCTGCAGGTGATCGAACTCGGTTTTCTCGGCGCGCAGGAACTTGCGGCGCGCCGGGGTATTGAAGAACAGATCGCGCACTTCGATGCTGGTGCCCACCGGGTGGGCGGCTGGCTTCACCGTGGACTCCATGTCACGGCCCTCGACCTCCACCTGCCAGGCCTGCTCGGCGTCGGCGGTTCGCGAGGTCAGGGTCAGGCGCGAGACGGAGCTGATCGAGGCCAGCGCTTCGCCACGGAAGCCCAGGCTCATCACCCGTTCCAGGTCTTCCAGTTCGCGAATCTTGCTGGTGGCGTGGCGCGCCAGGGCCAGCGGCAGGTCGTCAGCGGGGATGCCGCTGCCATCGTCGCGCACGCGCAGCAGCTTGACGCCGCCCTGCTCGACCTCAATGTCGATGCGCTTGGCGCCGGCGTCCAGGCAATTTTCCAGCAGTTCCTTGATGACCGAAGCCGGTCGCTCGACCACTTCGCCGGCAGCGATCTGGTTCGCCAGCCGCGGGGTCAGCAGCTGGATGCGGCGAACGTCACTCATTGCTGGGACGCCAGGGAGGTGCCCGGAATCTTCAGCACCTGACCGATCTTCAGTTCGTCGCTCTTGAGCGAGTTGGCGCTGCGGATCGAAGCCGTGCTGACGTCGAAGCGACTGGCAACCATCGCCAGGCTGTCGCCACTGCGCACGACGTACTCACGCGGGCCGGAAGCCAGTTGGCCACCATCGCGCAGCGAGGCGATGTAGGTGCCCGGCGGCGGGGTCTGCACGAAGTACTGGCGCACGCCGGCGGCAATGGAGCGCGCCAGCGCCTGCTGGTGCGAGCCGCTGGCCAGCTTGGCGGATTCGTTCGGGTTGGAGATGAAGCCGGTTTCCACCAGGATCGACGGGATATCCGGGGACTTCAGCACCATGAAGCCGGCCTGTTCCACGCGGCGCTTGTGCAGCGGGGTGACACGGCCGACGCTGGTCAGCACCTTGTGGCCGACGTCCAGACTGGAAGACATGGTGGCGGTCATCGACAGGTCGAGCAGCACGCCGGCGAGCATCTTGTCCTTGTCGTCGAGGTTCACGCCGCCGTCACCGCCGATGAGGTCGGAACGGTTTTCCGTGTCAGCCAGCCAGCGCGCAGTCTCGGACGTGGCGCCACGGTCGGACAGGGCGAACACCGAGGCGCCGAAGGCGCTGCGACTGGGCGCGGCGTCGGCATGGATCGAGACGAACAGGTCCGCGCCCTTCTTGCGGGCTATCACGGTGCGGTTGCGCAGCGGGATGAAGTAGTCACCGGTGCGGGTAAGTTCGGCGCGGAAGCCCTTCATCTGGTTGATCTGCCGCTGCAGTTCGCGGGCGATCGACAGGGTGATGTTCTTCTCGTGCAGACCGTTCGGACCGAGGGCGCCGGGGTCTTCGCCGCCGTGGCCGGCGTCGATGGCAATCACCACGTCGCGCTTGCCGCCGCTGCTGGGCGCGGGAATCTTCGCTACCGACTGCGCCGGGCTGACCGGCGTGGCGGGCACATTGGGAGTCGGAGTCGCGGGGACGTCCGGGGCGATGTCGGCGCCCTGGTCATACAGGTCGACGACCAGGCGGTTGCCGTACTGCTGGTTCGGCGGCAGCACGAAGCTCTTGGGCGTGACCGCGTTCTTCAGGTCCAGCACCAGGCGCAGGTCGGTGGGCGAGCGCTGGGCGGAGCGCATAGCCGTGATCGGCGTATTGCCCAGCTTGAGCTTGTCGAGGGCGGCGGACATCTGCGCGCCGTTGATGTCGACGACGATGCGGTTGGGCGCACTCAGGGTGAACAGACTGTGCTGCACGGGACCGGACAGGTCGAACACCAGGCGTGTGTTGTCCGGCGCGCGCCAGATGCGCACGCTCTTGATTTGCGTGGCGGCAGAAACCTCACCGGCAAAGAATGCCAGCAGAACGGACACCCCGATAAACAACGCCCGAAGGCGCAACCCCCAACCCATCTTTTTTCTATGCTCCCGTGGCCAGGGCGGCACACCAGGCTTCGCCCCGTGTTCCGTGCGGGTCGAGGCGCAGCATGCGTCCGCCCGCATGCGGAACAATGGTAATGTCCATGTCGGCCTTTGGCAAAATGCCTTTGCCGCGTTCCGCCCACTCGATCAGGCACAACGCATCGCCTTCGAAGTAGTCGCGGATGCCCAGGAACTCCAGTTCCTCCGGGTCGGCGAGGCGGTAGAGGTCGAAGTGGAAGGCGCGCAGATCGCCAATTTCGTAGGGTTCGACCAGGGTAAAGGTCGGACTTTTTACCGAGCCGCCATGGCCCAATCCCCGCAGGATGCCGCGCGACAGCGTGGTCTTGCCCGCTCCCAGGTCGCCATGCAGGTAAATCACCCCGTGCCCAGCGGTCGCTTCGGCAATTCGGCGGCCGAGATCGACCATGGCCTCTTCGCCGTCGGCGAACAGATTCAGTTCAGGCATGGGGACAGCTCCTCGAGCAACTGACGAACGGCAGGAATCAGATCGGCGGCAGCCAGGCCCCGCCCTTGTGCGCCAAGCGACTCGCCAGCACGTGCATGCAGCCAGACCGCCAGGCACGCGGCCTCGAAAGCAGGCATCCGCTGCGCCAGCAGCGCACCGAGGATGCCGGACAGCACATCCCCCAGCCCGGCGCCTGCCATGGCGGGATGTCCGTGACTGCACAGCGCCAGCCGACCATCCGGAGACGCAACCAGACTACCGACGCCCTTGAGCACGACCACCGCCTGGTAGCGCTGCGCCAGCGCGTGCGCGGCTTTCGGCCGGTCGGCCTGGACCTCGGCGGTGGAGATGCCCAGCAGGCGGGCCGCCTCGGCCGGATGAGGGGTGATCACCCAGTCGCCGGACGGGCGAGCAACCAGGCCTTCTGCCAGCAGATTGAGCGCATCCGCGTCCCACACCTGTCGGCGCTCCAGGCTCGCGGCAGCGCTGACCAGCACGCGCCCCCAGGCTTCGCGGCCGACACCAGGGCCGACCACCAGCACATCGGCGCGCTCGGCAAGACGCAGCAGCTCAGCGGAAGAAGAGACGCCACGCGCCATCAGCTCAGGTCGGCGAGCCAGTGCAGCGGGTACGTGGGCGGCACGGATCGCCAGGACACCAACCCTGCACCGCAGCGCAGCGCGCTCTCGGCGGCCAGCAGCGCGGCACCGCCCATGCCGGTATCACCGCCAGATCACCAGCGCATGACCGATCTGCCTTTGTGCGGCATTGCGGGCGCGACGGCCCAGGCGTTCAGTAGCGGACGCCATCAGGCGGAGCGCGCCACCGGCAACGCACTCGGAATAGTTTCAGCGCAGGGTCACATCGAGATCGTCGAAAGAACAGGGCACCGCGTTGAGGCGGGGCCACTGCCGGTGAAGCAGGCCGAGCTTGAGGCCGATGAAAGTCACCGTCAGGTCGGCTCTCACCGCACAGCCCAGCACTTGCCCCGTATCGGCACTGCAGACCGGAAGGGATGTCCACGGCCAGCCTCGGCAGGCCGCTGGCGTTGATCGCAGCAATGGCCGAGGCATAAGGCTCGCGCACCGAACCGCCGAGGCCGGTGCCCAGCAACGCGTCCACCAGCACGCCACGCAGCTCGGCACGGTCGCTCCAGGCTTCGATATCCACGCCGGCCGCGCGCGCGTCGCCATGGGCCGAAGCGGCATCGCCGGACAGGCGGGAGACGTCACCGACTGCCAGCACACGCACGCGCCAGCCGGCGCGCAGGGCCAGGGCAGCGATCAGATAGCCATCGCCGGCGTTGTTGCCGTGGCCGGCCAGCACGGTGATTTCGCCAGCATCCGGCCATTGGCGACGCAGGGCGCGCCAGGCCGCATGGGCGGCTCGGCGCATCAGCTCAAAGCCGGGGGTGCCGGCGGCGATCAGGCGCGCGTCGAGGTCGCGCACCTGCTGGGCGCTGTAGAGATTCAGGGGCAGATCGTCGTGGGCAGTCATCGCGGTTCCGGGCGGCAGAATGTGTCGCCTTGGCGTACGGACGGGCCGACGCCGGCAAGGTCTGGCAGAATCATACGCACCCGGACTTCGCTTTCTCGCCTTCCATGCACGATTCAACACTCGACTACGCCGACCTCGCCCTCTCCATCAAGGACTGGGGGCGCGAACTCGGCTTCCAGCAGGTCGGCATCAGCGACACTCGACCTCGGAGAGCATCCGGCGGCATCTGCAGAAATGGCTGGATGCGGGCTACCACGCCGAGATGGACTATCTGGGCGAACCCACGGCACCAAGCGCAGGCGTCCCGTGAACTGGCCCGGCACGCTGCGGGTGATCAGTCGCTGCGCATGGACTACCTGCCCGGCCGATCACGCGCATGGCGCAGATCCTCGGCGATCCGGAGAAGCGCCTATGTGTCGCGCTACGCCCTGGGCCGCGACTACCACAAGATGATCCGCAAGCGTCTGCAGCAACTGGCCGAGCGCATCCAGCCGCGGATCGGGCCGTTCGGCTTCCGCGCCTTCGTCGACAGCGCGCCGGTGCTGGAGAAGGCCATCGCCGAGCAGGCGGGCCTGGGCTGGATCGGCAAGCACACCCTGGTGCATCAACCGCAAGGCCGGCTCGTAGTTCTTCCTCGGCGAACTGTTCACCGACCTGCCGCTGCCGGTGGACGCGCCGCACGTGCAGCGGAGCACTGCGGGCAGTTGCACGGCCTGCATGGACATCTGCCCCACTGCAGGCCATCGTCGCGCCCTACATGCTGGATGCGCGGCAAGCTGCATCTCCTATCTGACCATCGAATGACGCGGCGTGATTCCGGACGACCTGCGCCGGCCCATCGGTAACCGGGTGTTCGGCTGTGACGACTGCCAGCTGGTCTGCCCGTGGAACCGCTATGCCAAGCGCCACCGACCAGGAGCGGATTTCCAGCCGCGCCACAGCCTGGACGACGCCGCGCTGCTGGAGCTGTTCCTGTGGACGGAAGAAGACGTTCCTCAGCCGAACCGACGGCTTGCCGAATCCGCCGCGCCGATTACTAGCGCTGGCTGCGCAACCTGGCTGTAGCGCTGGGCAATGCGCCGTCAACCATCCCGGTGCAGCGAGGCGCTGCGCGCGCGGCAGGAGTTCGCGTCGAGAACTGGTGCGCGAGCATGTGGTGTGGGCGATGCACCGGCACGGCGCTGGAGGCTTTTGTAGGAGCGAGCTTGCTCGACGAACAGCCTCGCAGCGGGTCATGACCTTGTCGAGTCAAGCCTCGTCTCCTACAGGCTACGTCCCGGATGCTCAGACCCCGTGGTTACATCTTGAAGAAGTACTCGCGGTAGTACCGCAGCTCGGCGATCGACTCGCGGATGTCATCCAGCGCCAGATGCGAATTGCCTCTTCGTGAAGCCGTCGCAGCATCCGGATACCAGCGCCGCGCCAGTTCCTTGACCGTGCTCACATCCAGGTTGCGGTAATGGAAGAAGCCTTCCAGCTTGGGCATGTGGCGGTACAGGAAACGGCGGTCCTGGCAGATGCAGTTGCCACAGATCGGCGATTTGCGCTTGGGCACCAACTGATCCAGGAACTCGATCGTCTGCGCTTCGGCATCGGCGTCGGAGACGGTGCTTTCGCGCACGCGCTCGGTCAGGCCGGACTGGCCGTGCTGGCGGGTGTTCCACTCATCCATGCCGGTGAGCACGCTCCTCGCTCTGGTGCACGGCGAACACCGGGCCTTCGTCCAGCATGTTCAGGTCGCTGTCGGTGACGATGGTGGCGATCTCGATGATGACGTCCTTGTCCGGGTCCAGCCCGGTCATTTCCAGGTCGATCCAGATCAGGTTGCTATTGTGTTGCTGCATGATGGCGCGGATCCTGCAGGCTGCAGGCCCTCTAGTTTAGCGGGAAGCGACGCCGCAGTCATGCTAGAACTCCGCCGCGATTTTCCCTGTGGATACCCTATGGCCAAGCGCACCTCACCCGCCAGCAGAGCTGGCGGATCGAAAAAGTCCAGGAAGAGCGCCCTGCTCGCGCCGCCAAACGCGAACCGCGTGCCCTGGAAGAACTGCTGAAGGCGGCGACCTCGGCCCCGAACAAACCGGCCAGGTGATCGCCCACTTCGGTGTGCAGGTCGAAGTCGAGGCCCAGGACGGCGACGCCGCCGGCCAGGTGCTTCCGCTGCCACCTGCGCGCCAACCTCGCCACCACTGGTCACCGGCGACCACGTCGTCTGGCAGCCCGGGCAACCAGGGCATCGGCGTGATCGTCGCGCAGCTGCCGCGTACCTCCGAGCTGCGCCGCCCCGACATGCTACGGCGTGCTCAAACCGGTGGCGGCCAACATCGACCGCATCGTCATCGTCATCGCGCCGCGACCCGAGCCCTACGCCAACCTGATCGACCGCTACCTGGTCGCCGCCGAGCACGCCGGCATCAAGCCGCTGCTGCTGCTCAACAAGGCCGACCTGATCGACGAGGAGAACGCGCCCTTCCTCGATTCACTGCTGGGCACCTACCGCGAGCTGGGCTACCCGTACTCGAGGTCTCGGCCGCCAACGGCCTGGCGCTGGACGCCCTGCGCGCCGCGCTGAACGAGCACGTCAGCGTATTCGTCGGCCAGTCCGGCGTGGGCAAGTCGTCGCTGATCAACGCGCTGCTGCCGGGCGTCGACACCCGCGTCGGCGACCTCTCGGAAGTCACTGGCAAGGGCCCCCACACCACCACCACCGCGCGGCTGTTCCACTTGCCCGCCGGCGGCGACCTGATCGACTCGCCCGGCATCCGCGAATTCGGCCTTGGCCATGTCAGCCGCGATGACGTGGAAGCGGGCTTCATCGAATTCCACGACCTGCTTGGCCACTGCCGCTTCCGCGACTGCAAGCACGACCGCGAACCCGGTTGTGCGCTGCTCAAGGCGCTGGAAGACGGGCGTGTCTCGCCGCAGCGGATGGCCAGCTACCGGCATATCCTCGCCAGCCTGCCGGAAGACGAATATTGATTGGCGGATAAAGCGTTCCGCTTTATGCGCCCTACGCCTACTCGAACCGTAGGGCGCATAACGCCTCAGGCATTATCCGCCGCATCGCCGTTGCACGGCCTGTAGGAGCGAGCTTGCTCGCGAACAGCCCCGCTGCGATGCGGTTCGCGAGCAAGCTCGCTCCTACGAAGAGCCGATAACGAAAAGGCCAGCTGCTGAGCTGGCCTTTTCGTTGCTTACTGCTGTTTGTTCAGTTCGTCGAGCTTCAGCGTGCCGCCGTCGTCGAACAGATTGAGCTTCTGCTTGAGCTGGTCCGGCGGCAGGGGATCGCCCTGCCCGGCGGCCGGCTGAGTCGGCGCGGCGCCGGGCGCAGCCGCACCAGGAGTTGCTGGAGCAGCGCCGTCGGCGGACTTCCCAGCCCCGCCATCCTGCCCCTCGATGGCCCGCTGGGCCTTCTTGGTCAGGACGATGATGTCGATGCGGCGGTTCACCGGGTTGAGCGGCTGGTTGCGGTCGAACAGCGCCGAGGAGGCGTAACCGACCACGCGGGCGATCTGGTCTACCGGATAGCCGCCGGCCTCCAGCGCACGGCGCGCGGCGTTGGCGCGGTTGGCCGACAGTTCCCAGTTGCCGAACTCGCCGTTGCCGGCGTAGGGCTTGGCATCGGTGTGGCCGCTGATGCTGATCTTGTTCGGCACCTGCTTGATGGTCTCGGCCAGCGCCAGCAGGATGTCCTCGAAGTAGGGCTGCAGGCGCGCACTGCCCAGGTCGAACATCGGCCGGTTATCCGAGTCGACGATCTGGATGCGCAGGCCGTCCTGGGTGATCTCGAAGAGAATCTGATCCTTGAAGCGCTTCAGGGTCGGGTTCTCGTCGACCTTGTTCTGCAACTCCTGCAACAGCAGTTCCAGGCGTTCCTTTTCCACCTGCTCGGCGACGTCCTGGGCCTGTTGCTCGGTGATCTTGGCGTTCTCGTCCGGGTTGATCCGCGTCTCGTCGGCATCCGGCTGGGCCTGGATCTGCGGATTCAGGGTCTTGTCCGGCGCCGGCGTCGGCGTACCGCCCAGGTCGATGACGTAGGGGCTGGCACTCTCGGTGAAACCGATGGGGTCCTGGAAGTAACCGGAAATGGCCTTCTTCTGCTCCGGCGTGGCCGAGGACAGCAGCCAGAGCACGAGGAAGAACGCCATCATGGCGGTGGCGAAGTCGGCGAAGGCGATCTTCCAGCCACCGCCATGATGGCCGGCGGCATAGCGCTTGATGCGCTTGACGATGATCGGCTGGTTGTTATCCATGCTTAGCGCCCACGTACCGCCTGTTCCAGCTCACTGAAGCTGGGACGGTGCGCCGGCAGCAGCACCTTGCGGCCGAACTCGACGGCCAGCGACGGCGGCATGCCGGAGGCGGACGCCACCAGGCAGGCCTTGATCGATTCGTAAAGGTTCAGCTCTTCCTTGGCATCATGCTCCAGGGCGTTGGCCAGTGGGCCGACGAAGCCGTAGGCGGCGAGAATACCGAGGAAGGTACCCACCAGCGCCGCGGCGACGTGGTGGCCGATTTCGGCCTGGCTGCCCTGGCCGAGCAGGGCCATGGTGATCACGATGCCCAGGACCGCGGCAACGATACCGAAGCCCGGCAGAGCGTCGGCGACACGGGTCACGGCATGGGCCGGGTGTTCCAGATCTTCCTTCAGGCTGCCCAGTTCCATGTCGAACAGGCCCTCCAGCTCGTGGGGCGCCATGTTGCCGGAGGACATGATGCGCAGGTAATCGCAGACGTACGCCGTCATGCGTTCATCCTTGAGCACCGCGGGGTACTTGCTGAAGATCGGGCTGGCGGCCGGGTCCTCGACATCGGCCTCGATGGCCATCATGCCTTCACGACGGCTCTTGTTGAGCACTTCATAAAGCATGCCCAGCACCTCCAGGTAGAAGGTGTGGGTGAAGCGGTTGCCGAACATCTTCGGCGCCTTCTTCAGCACGGTCATGAAAGTGCTGCCGGGGTTCGCCTGAAGGAACGCACCCAGCGCGGCGCCGCCGATGATCAGCACCTCGAACGGCTGAATGATGGCCGCGATCTTGCCGCCGGAGAGCATGTAGCCGCCGAGCACGCTGGCCATGAGAACGATGATGCCGATGATTTTTGCCATGAGGACCGGACTGAAACTGTGGACAAATTGAGAGGCACGAATCCCGCCTCCCTGTTGTTATCGGAGATTTCGGGCAAGACTATAGGCCGAAAACACTAAAAACCAGTTCGGCGCCTCACGCATGTCAAAGCAAATGCTTCATCCAGAGCGTCTCAAGGCCTGGCTCGACCAGTTGGAAGATCTGCCTTTGCCGGTTCCGCTGGAGCAGCGCGATGACATTCGCCGTGCGTTGAACGATAGCCGGCGCTCGATCCGCGACATCGCCGACCTGTTGCAGGACGCGCCAACGCTGGCGTTCGCCATCCTGCGCGAAGCCAACCGGGCACAGAGCGCCAGGGACAATCCGGCGGAGAGCCTGGAGGTAGCCCTCAACCGCCTGGGCCTGTCCCGCGCCAGCCAGTTGCTCGACAGCCTGCCGGCGATGCCCGAAGCGCAGATGCCCCGTGCGTTGAGCCAACTGCTGCTGATCAGCCGCCACGCGATGCAGCAGGCCAGCGGCCTGTTCGCCAACCGCCTGGCGCGCCTCTGGCAGGAAATCCACTGGGGCAGCCTGTTCACCCTCGCTCCCCTGTGGGCGCTGGCCACGGCGAAACCGGAGCTGATGGAAAGCTGGCAGCGCCAGGTCTACGGCCTGGGTCGCTGCAGCAGCGAAGTCGAGGAGGAATTGCTCGGCACCCGCCTGCTGCCGCTGTGCCGCGCACTGGCCGACCACTGGCGCCTGCCGGACTGGGTCGGCCAGGGCTACGCCCTGCTCAGCGACGACAAGCGCCTGCTGGTGCGCGCCCTGCACGTTGCCCATACAGAACACGAAGCGCTGGGCCAGCAGCAGCGCCTGGACGCCGATCCGGAACTGCAACGCTGGCTGACCCGCCCGGCCAACACCATTCTCCTGGCCAACAGCATCGCCATGGCTGCGCACCAATCCTGGGGCGGCGTGCACATGCTGCGCTGGCAGCGCCTGACCAGCCTTTATCTGCAGATGCCGCTGGAGGAACTGCAACAGACCGTCCACGGCCTCGCCGCGCAGAGCGCCCGCCGCCATGCCCGTCCGCTCCTCTGGCACCCCGCCGAGGCGCTGCTGTGGCCCTGGGAAGCGCGCCGCTGGCTCAACGGGCCGAAAGCCGAGGAACCGGCCAAGGCGCCGGACACCCTGGCGCAATGGCGCGAGCACTGCACCCGCCTGCTGCAGACGCCCAGCCCGTTCGGCAACGCCGTGCAACTGCTCGACTGCGCCACCGCTGCGCTGCAAGCCTGCGGCCTGCAACGCGGCATGATCCTGCTGGCCGACAAGGCCGGTGGCTGGCTGCAGGCGCGCCGTCACTTCGGCCTGGACGGCGAGATCGGCGACTTCAAGCTGGAAGTGGCCGCCAGCCCGGTGCTGCGCAAACTCCTGCAACAACCCGGTCAGCTGCGCCTGAGCCCGGCCAACATGGCCGAGTTCTCGGCGCTGATTCCCGGCTCGCTGAAGGCCCTGCTGCCCAGCGAACACCTGCTGCTGCGCTCGCTGGGCAACGGCGCGCGGGTGGTCATGCTGGTCGTCTGCGACCGCCACGGCCAGCCGCTGGCGGACCTGCACGCGCAGGCCTTCGGCCGCACCGTGCAGTGCATCGAGCACGCGGTGAAACAGATGGCGCGGGGCACCTGATCCGCGAAAGGTTTGCGCCCCGCCGCGTCCCCTTTAAACTAACCGCCCTCACGGGGTAGCCCAGGGCGCCTGCTCACGTTGCCTCCCCCCACCGTTCCCGCCGGGAGACTTCGACATGTCCGCCTTCTCCGCCCTGCCCCTGGTGATCGAGCCGGCTGACCTCGCCAGCCGCCTCGACGCCCCCGAGCTGATCCTGGTCGACCTGACCAGCGCCGCGCGTTATGCCCAGGGCCACATCCCCGGCGCCCGCTTCGTCGCCCCCGCGCGTACCCAGCTGGGCGGCACGCCGGCTCCTGGCCTGTTGCCGGCCAAAGCCGACCTGGAAGCCCTGTTCGGCGAACTGGGCCACAACCCCGATGCCGTCTATGCGGTCTACGACGACGAAGGCGGCGGCTGGGCCGGCCGCTTCATCTGGCTGCTGGACGTGATCGGCCACGACAAGTACCACTACGTCGACGGCGGCCTGCATGCCTGGCTTGCCGACGGCCTGCCGCTCTCCGAAGACGTCCCGGCGCCGGCCGGCGGCCCGCTGCCGCTGACCCTGCACGACGAACCCACCGCCACCCGCGAATACCTGCAGAGCCGCCTGGGCGCCGCCGATCTGGCCGTCTGGGACGCCCGCAACCCCAGCGAGTACAGCGGCCAGAAAGTCCTCGCTGCCAAGGCCGGCCATGTGCCCGGCGCCGTCAATTTCGAATGGACCGCCGGCATGGACCCGGCCCGCGCCCTGCGCATCCGTACCGATATGCCGCAGATCCTTCAGGACCTGGGCATCACCAAGGACAAGGAAGTGATCACCCACTGCCAGACCCACCACCGTTCCGGCTTCACCTACCTGGTGGCCAAGTCCCTCGGCTATCCGCGGGTCAAGGGCTATGCCGGTTCCTGGTCGGAATGGGGCAACCATCCCGACACCCCCGTAGAGGTTTAAGGAATGTCGTTCAAAGATCGTCTGTTCATCCTCGCCCAGCACCTGCTGCCGCATCACCTGCTGTCGCGACTGATCGGCTGCGCCGCGGAATGCCGCGCTCCCTGGTTCAAGGACCGTCTGATCCCCTGGTTCGCCCGTCGCTACCAGGTGGACATGCGTGAAGCCCAGGTCGAGGACCTGCGTGCCTATGAGCACTTCAACGCCTTCTTCACCCGCGCCCTGAAAGACGGTGCACGTCCGCTGGACGAGACCGCCGGCGCAGTGCTCTGCCCCGCCGACGGTGCCATCAGCCAGCTCGGCCCGATCGAGCACGGCCGCGTGTTCCAGGCCAAAGGCCACAGCTACAGCCTGATGGAACTGCTGGGCGGCGACGCCGAGCGCGCTGCGCCCTTCATGGGCGGCGAGTTCGCCACCGTCTACCTGTCGCCCAAGGACTACCACCGCGTGCACATGCCGCTGGCCGGCACCCTGCGCGAGATGGTCTACGTGCCGGGCCGCCTGTTCTCGGTGAACCAGCTGACCGCCGAGCAGGTGCCGGAACTCTTCGCCCGCAACGAGCGTGTGGTGTGCATCTTCGACACCGAACGCGGACCGATGGCCGTCGTACTGGTAGGCGCGATGATCGTCGCCTCCATCGAGACCGTCTGGGCTGGCCTGGTGACTCCGCCCAAACGCGAGCTGAAGTCGTTCTCCTACGACGAAGCGTCCCGCGCACCGATCCACCTGGAGAAAGGCGCCGAGCTGGGCCGCTTCAAACTGGGTTCCACCGCCATCGTGCTGTTCGGGCCTGAGCAGGTGAGCTGGGCGGAAAACCTCTCCGCCACCAGCGCCGTGCGCATGGGCGAGCGCCTGGGTGGCGCGCGCCAGGGCTGACGCCCACTCCTATAAGGCGGGCGGCCAACGAGCCGCCCGCCAACGCTTTCCGCCTCATCGTGCCAGTTCCCTGCCATGAAACGCTTCCTGCATCTGATGGGCTGGCGTGCCAACGCCACCAGCCATCTTGAAAAATGGCTCTCCGCAATCGGAGCGCTGTGCGGCATCGCCGTCATCTACGCCGTCACCCACTGGGTCCTGCCCAGCGAAGCGGCCATCTGGGTCGTCGCCTCCATGGGCGCCAGCGCCGTACTGCTGTTCGCCGTCCCCCACGGCGCGCTGTCGCAGCCCTGGGCGGTGCTCGGCGGCCAGGTCCTCTCGGCCATCGTCGGGGTGATCTGCCAGAAACTCTTTCCCGGCCAGGCCTTCACCCCCGCTCTCGCGGTGGGCGCGGCGATCCTGGTCATGCACTACACCCGCTGCATCCACCCGCCGGGTGGCGCCACCGCGCTGGCGGCAGTGTCCGGCGGGCCAGCGATCAGTGCGCTGGGCTTCCACTACGTGCTCAGCCCGGTGCTGCTCAACGTGGCGCTGATCCTCACCGTCGCCGTGCTCTTCAACGGTCTGTTCGCCTGGCGCCGCTACCCCGCGCCGTTGGCACGACTGCCGCAAACACCGAAGCTGCCGGCCGGCCCCGCGCCGGAAGACCTCTACCACGCGCTGCGCAAGATGGATTCGTACATCGACGTGCAGTTCGACGACCTGCTGAAGATTCTCCAACTGGCCCAGGAGCACGCCCAGGCGCAGCGCCTGACGCCGGAAGACATCCTGCTCGGAGCCAGCTACAGCAACGCCCTGAGCGGCGATGCCTGGGCCGTTCGCCAGGTCATCGACGACCATCCGGACAAGCGCGGCCGCCAGGATCAGGTGGTCTACAAGGTGGTGGCCGGCGCCGGCAAGGGCAACACCGGCGTCTGCCGGCGCCAGGACCTGCTCGACTGGGCCGCCCATCCGGTGATCGCCCAGGGCGACGGCTGGGTGCGCAGCACGGCGCAGGACTCGGCGAAGAACGCCCTGCAACGGCAGATCACAGGCGAAACCCCGCCGGCGTGACCTGTCCGCGCACCATCCGGGCGATGGGCTGCGGTGGGCGACGGATGCTGCTAGAGTTCGGAAAAAGCCGACAGTTATGACCAACCGGTTCGTACAACGAGCCGGATTGTGGAGAAACCATTCCCACCATGGACAACAGTCCCCAGCAGTTTCTACGTGTCCCCACCCCAACGCACGAGAGCCTGAGCTTCTGCAACGCCAATACGCGCGAGCTGAAAAACTGGCTGGATCACCTGCCCAAGGCCAACCTCGGGGAAACAGCCCGCCAGCTCTACCAGGGGCTGATCGAACTCAACCAGCTCAAGCTGCCGGTCGAGACGCGCCTGCAATTGCTGGAACTGTTCCGCCCGGAAGTGCACTTCGTCTGCCATAACCTGGAACGCCACTTCCTCAACCAGTCGATCGTCCTGGATGAGCGTCCGCGCAAGGTCGCGAACCTCTGCCAGGCGCTGCAGAACCACCTGGCCATCGGCTACAAGCTGATCGTCGTGCGCGAAGCCTCGCGCTTCACCCGCGAGCGCGCACAGGTCATGACCGCCGCCATCCAGCGCGCCATCCGCAGCCTCTGCGGCCCGCTGGTGCGTGCCTCCCAGCTGTACTGCCCGGTGCCGGAAAACCTCTGGCTGGAACTCCACCAGCTCTACCAGCTCGCCCGCCAGCACGGTCTGCAGAACGCCCCCGTGCGCGATGCCCTGGCACGCCAATCCCAGGGGCTGTCCATCGAGCACTCCTATCTGGTCGCGCTGATGCTCGGCTCGGCACGCTGCAACCAGATGCGCCAGAACAACATCGCCCGCGTTGCCGAAGTCCTCGAGGGCTGGACCGCACAGGTAAGAGTCCAGGCGGCTGATGCTCCCTCCACCCTGTTCGTGGTGGTGCCGCAGGTGGATGGCCCGCCGCGCTACCGCACCCTGTTCAAGGACAGCGACCTTGCCGGCGCCCTGGGCATCGACCCGCAGCCGCTGGTAGACGTGATCCGCGAGTACCTCCTGCTCCCTCCGGAAAACCGCGCTCAGGCACGCCTGAAAGTGCCCGAGGGCGTCAGCGTCGACCTGTTGCAGCACCTCGCCGCCGCCTGGGGCGACATCGCCGAGCGTACCTTCCACCGCACCCCTGGCCAGGGCCAGCTGACCCTGTGCATCGGCATGAGCGCCCTGCACTACTTCCTCGCCGGCCGCAAAAGCTTCAACGACCTGCTGAAAATCCAGGCGCAGGAACAGGTGCCGACCTTCAAGGCCGACGTGAAGGATGCCTGGTCCGGTGCCTTCGATGCACAGAAGGTCAACGACTGGCAGCCCGGCATGCCGCTGGAGGAAATCGAATACACCGCGCCTCGCGCCGCCGACGAAGCCAGCCTGAGCCTGGGCGGGGTGACGGAAACCCAGCGCGACGACTACCCGGTGTTCACCCTGAGCATCGTCAACCACAGCCCCGGCGGCTACTGCCTGACCTGGCCGAAGGACATCCCCAGCCAGCTGCAGGCCGGTGAGCTGCTCGGCATCCAGGACACCCCGGAACACAGCTGGAGCGTCGCCGTGGTGCGCTGGATCCGTCAGGTCCGCGGCGGCGGCACGCAGATGGGCATCGAGCTGATCGCCCCGCTCGCCCAGCCCTGCGGCCTGCAGCTGCTGCGCAAGACCGAGCAGGGCAGCCAGTACCTGCGCGCGCTGCTGCTGCCGGAGATCGCCGCGATTTCCCGCCCGGCCACCGTCATCACCCCGCGCCTGCCCTTCCAGGAAGGCAACCGCGTGCAGCTCAACCTGCAGGGGGACGAACGCCGCGCCACCCTGACGCGCAAGGTCACCGCCACCGCCAGCTTCACCCAGTTCGAATACCAGGCACAGGATGCAGCCGGCGTACCGAGCGATAAGCCCATCACAGCCCCGAATGCTCGTGGCGCTGGCGGGGAGGAAGACTTTGACTCGCTGTGGAAGTCTCTGTAGATTCCGAAAATTCCCATTCGTCGCCAATTTGCTGCCGTCCAGCGCGGTATAAGCAGCCTTCCTCATGGCCAATGAAAAGAAAACCATCCGCCTGCTGATCCTGGAAGACTCGCAGAACGAAGCCGAGCGCCTGGTCAGCCTGTTCCGCAACGCGGGTCGCGCGACCCGCGTCCACCGCATTACCTCCAGTGAAGACCTGACGGACATCCTGCCCCAGGGCTGGGACCTGCTGATCGCGGCCCCGGAGGCCGAGGCGCTGGACCCGAGCGAAGCGCTGGGCGCTATTCGCCGCCAGGCCAAGGACATCCCCTTCATCCAGCTGGTCAGCGGCAATGATTCCGACGCCGTGACCGAGGCCCTGGCCCTCGGCGCGCAGGATGCGCTGCCGCAAGGCGAGGACGAGCGACTGATCCTGGTGGCCAACCGCGAGCTGTCCAACCTCGAGGAGCGCCGCGCCCGCCGCTCCGCCGAAGTTGCCCTGCGTGAAGCGGAGAAGCGCTGCCAGCTGCTGCTGGACAGCTCGGTGGATGCGATCACCTACGTCCACGACGGCATGCACATCTACGCCAACCGCGCCTACGTCGGCCTGTTCGGCTACGAGGACGCCGAGGAACTGGAAGGCATGCCGATGATCGACCTGATCGCCGGCTGCGACCAGTCCAACTTCAAGGACTTCCTCAAGGGTTATCAGACCACCGAAGACGCCGAGCTTGCCTGCAGCGGCATCCGCAGCGACGGCCAGGCCTTCGCCGCACGCATGACCTTCTCGCCCGCCACCTATGACGGCGAGCCGTGCATCCAGGTGGTGATCCGCGCCGAGTCGGATAACGCCCAGCTCGAGGAAAAACTCCGCGAAGTCAGCAGCCAGGACCTGGTCACCGGCCTGTACAACCGCGCCCACTTCCTCGACCTCATGGACAGCGCCGTGGAGCGCGCGGTGACCGCCGGCCACCCGGCCACGTTCGCCTACATGCAGCTCGACCGCGCCCAGGCCCTGCAACTGGACCTGGGCGTCGCCAGCATCGACCTGCTGCTGGCGGACCTGGGCAACCTGCTGCGCGGGCAATTCCCCGAGCCGGCCCAGCTGGCACGCCTGAGCGACGACGTGTTTGCCGTGCTATTGCCGGGCGAATCCCCGGAGCACTCTGCGCCGCGCTTCAGCTCGCTGCTGAAGAAAATCGAAGGCCACCTGTTCGATATCCACGGCCGCACCGCACAGGTCACCCTGTCCATCGGCACTGCCGGGCTGGACGAGAAGACCACCCGCGCCCAGGACGTCATCGAGCGCGCCCACCGTGGTGCCGACGAGGTCGCGCAGAAGAACGGCAACGGCCTGAAGGTCTTCAACCCGGCCGACGAACTGGCTGCCGCCGCCCACCGCGGCGATATCAGCGCGATCATCCGCCAGGCGCTGGAGCAGAACAGCTTCCGCCTGCTGTTCCAGCCGATCATCAGCCTGCGCGGCGACACCCACGAACACTATGAAGTGCTGCTGCGCCTGCTCAACCCGCAGGGCGAGGAAGTGCCACCGGCAGACTTCCTCAACGCCGCCAAGTCCAGCGGCCTGGCCGAGAAGATCGACCGCTGGGTGCTGCTCAACTCCATCAAGCTACTCTCCGAGCACCGCGCCAAGGGGCACGAAACCAAACTCTTCGTGCACCTCTCCAGCGCCAGTCTGCAGGACCCGGAACTGCTCCCCTGGCTGAGCGTGGCGCTGAAAGCCTCGCGCCTTCCGGCCGACGCGCTGATCATCCAGATCAGCGAACCGGACGCCATCGCCTTCCTGCGCCAGGCCAAGGTGCTGAGCCAGGGGCTGGCCGAGCTGCACTGCCAGATCGCGCTCTGCCAGTTCGGCTGCGCGCTCAACCCGTTCAACACGCTCAAGCACATGAACGTCGACTTCGTGAAGGTCGACGGCTCCTACGTGCAGGACCTGAACATCCCGGAGAGCCAGGAAAACCTGAAGACCCTGATGGCCAGCCTGCACGCCCAGGCCAAGCTGACCATCGTGCCCATGGTGGAAAGCGCCACCGCCCTGGCCACCCTGTGGCAGGCCGGGGCCAACTACATCCAGGGCCGCTACCTGCAGGGCCCGAGCCAGGCGATGGACTACGACTTCGCCTCGGACGAATAAGCGGAAGCCACGGCGAAGCTCCAGCATTGGGGGGATCGATCGCGGACAAAGTCCGCTCCCACCCCGACCTGAGCGTGGGAGCGGACTCTGTCCGCGATCGGCT
Organism: Pseudomonas sp.; assembly: GCA_049840615.1. Lineage (GTDB taxonomy): Bacteria > Pseudomonadota > Gammaproteobacteria > Pseudomonadales > Pseudomonadaceae > Pseudomonas. Next base: position 123,581 of record JASGKM010000037.1, on the reverse strand, counting down.
TCACTTGATGCCGAGCCACCCATAGCATGCGAAAACAAAAAGCCGCCCCAAGGGGCGGCTTTTTCATTCCGGCATCGATCAGCGCTCGTCAGGCACCTTCGCGGTCACGGAAGCCGAGCAGGTACAGGATGCCATCCAACCCGAGGGTGGAGATCGCCTGCTTGGCCGACTGTTTGACCAGCGGCTTGGCACGGAAGGCCACGCCCAGGCCGGCCAGGCCGAGCATCGGCAGGTCGTTGGCGCCGTCGCCCACGGCAATGGTCTGCTCCAGCTGCAGGCCTTCCTTCGCTGCCAGCTCGCGCAGCAGGTCGGCCTTGCGCTGGGCGTCGACGATGGGTTCGATGGCCACGCCGGTCAGCTTGCCGTCGACGATCTGCAATTCGTTGGCGAACACGTAGTCGATGCCCAGCTTCGCTTGCAGTTGCTTGGCGAAGTAGCTGAAGCCGCCGGAAAGAATGGCGGTCTTGTAACCCAGGCGCTTGAGCTCGGCGAACAGGGTTTCGGCGCCCTCGGTCAGGCGCAGCGAGGCGCCGATTTCTTCCAGCACGTCCTCGGAGAGGCCTTGCAGCAGCGCCAGGCGCTCCTTGAAGCTGGCACGGAAGTCCAGCTCACCGCGCATGGCGCGTTCGGTGATCTCGGAGACCTGCTCACCGACGCCGGCAGCCTTGGCCAGCTCGTCGATCACTTCGGCCTCGATCAGCGTCGAGTCCATGTCGAACACCGCCAGGCGGCGATTACGGCGGAACACCGAATCCTGCTGGAAGGCGATGTCGACGTTCAGTTCCTGGGCCACGCTGAGGAACTCGGCACGCAGGGCCGCCGGATCAGCCGGCTCGCCGCGCACGGAGAACTCGATGCAACCCTTGCCCTCGTCAGCCGGCATGTCCAGCGGCATGCGCCCGGACAGGCGATCGATCTGGTCGATGTTCAGGCCGTACTTGGCGGTGATCGAGCTGACACGCTGCAGCTGCTCGGCGGTCACCCGTCGAGTCAGCAGGGTGACGATGTGGCGGGGCTTGCCCTGGCCACCGACCCACTGGCGGTAGTCGTCTTCGGAGACCGGCGTGAAGCGCACCTGCTGGTCGAGCTTGTAGGCCGTGAACAGCACGTCCTTGAGCACCGACGAGGCCCGCTCGTTATCCGGGATTTCCACCAGGATGCCGAAGGACAGGGTGTCGTGTATCACCGCCTGGCCGATATCGAGGATGTTCACGCCACCCTGCGCCAGGACGCCGGTAATGGCCGCGGTGAGGCCGGGGCGGTCTTCCCCGGTGATGTTGATCAGGACGATCTCGCGCAAGGCGCTGTCTCCGCCATGGAAAAAAGGCGGTCATTCTACCTGCTTTCACGGCCTGAGGATGCTCCGCTCGCCCGCCCACCCACTGTTCAGGAGACGGCACCGCCGATCGGAATGCAGGGCAGATCGACGTGGCACGCAGACTTTCGCCGGCTTGACAGCGCCTGCGGCGCTTTGCCCCCCGGTAGGGCCTCGTTATACTGCCCCGCATCTGCCCTAAAGAAGACCGAGCCCGCTGTGACCCGGCCCACCTCCGTCAAGCCCGACAATTTCTTCCTGCTGCTCTTCCACGCCCTGCGCCAGCGCCGCGTGCCGATTGCCCTGCGCATCGCCGTTCACGGCCTGTTGCTGGTGGCCACGGCCCTGGTGATCTACGCCTGCGTGATGGGCCTGCAGTTCAAGCAGGCCATGCAGCAGCAGGCCGACGCCCTCGGCCAGAGCCTGACCACGCAGACCGCGCAGTCGGCCACCGAGCTGCTGGTGTCCAACGACATCCTCAGCCTCAACGTGCTGCTCAACAACCTGACCAAGAACCCCCTGGTGGCCCACGCGGCGATCTACAGCGTGGACAACCGCATCCTCGCCGAGTCCGGCACGCGGCCCAAGCAGGGCCTGCTGGGTGACGCCGAAGGTCTGTATTCCACGCCCATCACCTTCCAGGAAGTCATCGCCGGACACCTGCGCATCAGCCTCGACATGCACCAGTTCGAGCAGCCGATGACCGTCAGCCTGCAGAGCATGGGGCTGATCAGCCTGATCCTGTTGCTGCTCACCCTGACCTTCGGCCTGCGCCTGGGACGGCAGATTTCCACACCGCTGTTACAACTTCGTGTCTGGTTGCGTGATCCGGACGACAGCGCGCCGGGCGCCGGCCTGCAGAACGAGATCGGCGACCTCGCCCGCCAGTTGCAAGCGCGCCTGGCACCCGAAAAGCCGCCGGCCCCCGAGCCGGTGGTCAGCCCCCCTGCGCCGCGCCCGAAAGCGCCGGCCAAGGCTGGCAAGCCCGCACCCAAAGAGCCGTCTCTGGATGCCAACGACGCCGCTGACGAACACGAATTCGACGAGAACATCTTCTCCGACGACGAACTACTCGCCCCCGCCGCGCGCCGCAAGACCGACGCCGACGAGGACTTCCCCGAGGACGAGTTCGAGGCGGTGACCGAACACGAAGCCGAAGCCGAAGACGAGATCGGCGTCGACGAAGAAGAAGAACCCGAAGCCGAGCCGGAGCCGCTTTCCTCCGGCACCAGCGCCGTACTGGCCGTGCAACTGGGTGCCCAGGAACAGCTGCGCCGCCTGCCGCGCGCCCGCCTGGTCGACCTGCTGCAGCGCTACCGCGATTGCCTGGAGCAGGCCGCGCGCCTGTACAAGGGCACGCTTTACACCCTCAGCGACGGTGGCAGCCTGATCCTCTTCCACAGCCGCGACCAGGACGAGGAGTTCCTCACCAATGCCCTGTGCTGCGGCGAGCTGATGCGCGCCCTGGGCCATGCCCTGCAGATCGAGGTAGCCGACAGCGGCATCACCCTGCAACTGCAACTGGGCCTGGTGCTGGGCGAGGACGTCGCCGACCTGGAGCAGGCAGAGCTGCTGCAGGACGCTTCCGCCCAGGACGCCCTGGCTCTGAGCCAGCACAGCCGCAACCTGCTGCTGGTGGAGAAATCCATCGGCGACGACGAGAAGGTCCGCGAGCGGGCACGCATTCGCCCCATCGCCAGCCCGGAAAACGCCTGCTGTGTGGAATGGCTGAAGGAACCCTACCCGTCCATGCTGGAGCGTCAGCTCTCGCGTATGCGTGCCCTGCGCACGACCTGACCCCCAATAGAAAGAAAGGAGGCCGCCAGGCCTCTCGTGGAAAGGATTCCATGACCACCCTGATCACCCATCCCCTGCCTGCGCTCGCCGTGGGCCTTGCGCTCGGCTCGCGCCTCATCCCGCCGCGCCTGTTGCTGGCCGGCATGCTCGCCGCCTGCCTGCCCGACCTCGATGTGGTCGCCTTCAAGCTGGGCATCGCCTACCACGATGCCTTCGGCCATCGCGGTTTCAGCCATTCCTTGTTGTTTGCGGCATGCATGGGAGTGCTCGGGGCGCTGTGCTGCCGCCTGCTGGGCAGCGGCCCGCTGAAAGCCGGCCTGTGGGTCGGCCTCGCCACCGCCTCCCACAGCGTGCTGGATGCGATGACCGACGGCGGTCTGGGAGTCGCGTGGTTCTGGCCCTGGAGTGACCAGCGTTACTTCCTGCCGCTGCACCCCATCGAGGTCTCGCCGATCGGCCTGTCGCGCTTCCTCAGCCCGCGCGGGCTGGAGGTGCTGATCTCGGAGGCGCGCTGGGTCTGGCTGCCCTGTCTGGGCGTGGCACTGGCCGGTATCGGCCTGCGCCGCGCGCTGCGTCGAAACGACTGAGTCAGCGCTTGCCCAACTGCGCCTGGAGCTGCTCCAGCAAGGAAGGTTGCGCGCTCTGCAACGGCAGCTGCGCGCTGTAGCCCTGGAAGCTGCTGAACCGCGCCTGGTAATCCAGCTCGACCTGGAAGCGGTTGTCCCAGCCGGGCGAATCCTCCGGCATCAGCTGATCGCAGTCATGCAGGGCCTGTCGCGTCGTGCAGGGCTTGTAAGCCTGCGGGTAGACCTGACGTTTCCAGAGCACCCAGGGCGACAGCGACAACCCGGCGAGGCTGTTGCGCCGCAGGTCCAGCTCCAGGAGTTGCAGCAGGCCATTTCCGCCCAGGTACTGGTGCTGGTAGTCGACCATCACCATGTCCACGCTGTGCCCCAGGTCGTTGAGCATCCGCGTGTGCGCAGCCCCATCGGCGTGGGCGTTCAGGGTGAGGAATACCTGGTCATTGCGGCGAATCAGCCGGTCCCAAAGCAGCACACCGCTGGCATTGTCTTCGCGGGACAGCTCCGCCACGCCGCCTGCGTTTGGCCGCAGGATGCTGTGGGAAGCCAGGATCACCGGCACATGGGGATGCTCGTCGATGACACTCTGCGCCCACGCCAGGGTGGCCTCGGAAGGGCTCCAGTCCAGCGCCAGCAGCAGGAACGACTGGCCATAACGCTGGAACAGGTGCACCTGGCTCAGACCCTTGGGATCGCTGCCGACGTAGGTACTTTGCCAGGCGGCGCGCTCGGGGCCGAAGTGATCCGCGAAACGGTCGAGGAAGGAGCGACGATCATCCGTGCTGGCCTCCTCATGCACGTCACGCTCACCCGTGGCGATGCTGTAGGGCACGCCGCGCTCTTCCAGCGTACGCATGGCGCCGCTGGCGGTCTGCCACTGGGTGACGACTCCGGCGTTCTCCACCACGTCGCCCAGGTGCACCACCAGCGGGACCTGAAGCACTTCGGCGTACTTGGCCAGCCAGAATGTCTGCGCGAAGAACGCCAGCGCCGGCTGGTACGGCAGGTCAGGGAAGCGTTGCTCGCTGCGGAAAAGGTGGCGCTTGCGGTGGTTGTTCTCCGCGTAGAACTGGGTATCGGGCAACAAGGGCAATACGAAGCTGCCGCCGCCGGACACGATCTCCAGCGGTGGCAACGGGTGCTGGCGGAAGAACGCCTGGTCCCGCTCGACCACATCCTGGGTATCGGAATCGCCACAACCGCCCAGCAGCAGGCAGCAGGCGAGCAGAGAAGTCAGTGCTTTCATCACGGCTGGGTGCCCACTCCGGGAAGGCGCAGCAGGCGGAAGGTGTTCTTGTCGAAACTGCCTTCGAACAACAGCTGGGAAGCCGCAGGCAAGGTGATAGCAATGCGCTCGGCGTCGCGAGCCTGAATCATCAGGTAGAACGGGCCGCTCTGCGCCGCCAACTGCTCAGGGCGGTCAACGAACAGCGGTTTCAGGTCGCGGTCGAGATTGACCATCAGCTTGATCGCCTGCGCGTCTGGCGCCATGCCATAGAGCACCAGGGGCGCGGGCTGAGCGTCGAGCTGGCGCAGCACTTCGCGGGAAAAACCCTGACTGTCGTACAGGCGGTGCTCCATCGGCTCGAAGACCAGGATGTAGCTGGCCCAAAGGGCGAGCGCGGCGCCCAGCGCCAGTGCTGCCGGACGTCGCCAGCGCAGTGCGCCGAAAGCCAGCAGAGCGGAGAGCGCCACGATGCACGCCGGCAAGCGCCATCCCAGCGCGGCAAGCTCCTGCGGATAACGCTTCCAGGCCAGCCACAAACCCGCCAGCAGCAGGGCCGGCAAAGCCAGCCACAGCGCTCGCAGCAAGCCACGCAGCACTTGCGCCAAACGGCTGCCGGCGACCATGAACGGGTAGCCCGCAACGATGGCGGCCAGCGGCGCCAGCGCGATGATGTAGCGGGCCTTCTTGGCTTGCGGCACCGACAGCCCGGCCATGACCACCAGCGCCGCTAGGGCGCAGCCCGCCACCAGACGGAACGCCGGCTCGCGGCGACGCTGCCAGAGCAGCGCCAGCGCCGGCAGCGCCAGCGGGAAGGCCAGCGCGTAGTTGCCCAGCGAACTGCGGAAGTAATACAGCGCATCGCTGGAGCCGGCGGAGCCGTCCAGACGACCGATCACCTGCATCTGCAGGACATCCTGGACGAAGGCTTCGCCCCCCACCGAGCGCGCCAGGGCGATCAGCGCGAACACGCAGAGGATCAGCAGCGCCAGCGCACTCGCCGAGAAGGCGAACAGCGGCTTCCAGCGCCGTTCCAGCAGCAGTTGACTGCACACCATGCCTGCCGGCACCACCAACCCCAATGGGCCACGCAGCGCGAAACCGGCGAGTAGCAACGGCAGCAGGCGCAGCAGCAAGCCCGGCACGCCATGTCGCCCGGCATGGAAGGCAACGTAGAAGGCCAGCAGGCCGACGGCAGCCACCATCAGATCGAGGGAAACGGCCCGCGTTTCGCTGACGAAGGTCGCGGTCAGCAGCAGCATCGCCACGCTGACCAGCGCCCAGCAACGCGAGAAGGGAGCCACGAGCCGATACACCACGCCGGTGCAGATCGCCCCCGCCAGCGCGGTGGGCAACCAGGCAGTGAATTCAGTGACGCGCCCCAGCGGCAGCGACAGCAGGTAGGTCAGGAAGGTCGAGGTGGCCGGATAGTCCGGATAGGGCGCACCGTAGGTGGTCGGGAACCAGCTCGGCCCGTGGCGCAGCATTTCGCGCGCGAACAGCACGAAGCGCGAGTCGAAGCCGACGAAGGCATCGCCCTGCACACCGAGCAGGAACAACACCAGCGCCGCCAGCATCACGCAAAGCGTCTGGCGATTCAGGGCGGAGTCCGCCTGAACACGGGAAAATTGAGGGAGTGAAGACACGCGCGAGTCTCTCGCAGGTTCCGCGCGGAAAACGTCCGGGCGCCAATAACCTGCACAAGCGCCCGTAGATACCACAGGGGCCGTCAAGAAGATGTCAAAACAGGCCACAACAGAAGCAAAACGGCCCGCAAAGCTATGCTCTGCGGGCCGCGAATACCACGATCTCTATGATCGGCTTAGAAGCGGTAGACCTCGACATCGGTGCGGATCGGCACCACCAGCGGGATCTTCGGCCCTTCTTCCTTGGGCTTGGCCGCCTGCTCGGTGTTGGCCACAACCGGCTTGCGTGGCGGCGTAGCCTGCTGCTCGGCAACCGCTGCGGCGACCGGACGCACATCACGGGCCAGTTGCACGGACAGCTTGCGCAACAGGTCGCCCTGCGCACGCACCTGGTCCTGCACGCTGCCCGAATGCGCCTCTTCCTCGCGGAAGACGCGGCTGTCGCGCAATTCACCCTTCTGATCGAGCAGGCGCCAGCGAGCTTCCAAAACCGCCGGTTCCTTGGGGCCGGAGTCCAGGCGGCTGATAGTCAGCATGACCTGGACCTGCGGGGTGAAGCCGGGCTTCTCCGGGAACAGTGCCAGGCGGGTGCTGTCGAGCTCGCCCGAGAGCAGGCGCATCAGCTGCTGGCTGACGTTGGTCTCCAGGCTGCCAGCCCAGCGGGCTTCGGTCGACAGGTTGAGGATACCGTCGGCCTGACGCTGGACCATGGTCTCGCGTTTCAGGTAATCGGCCAGGGAAACCGGGCCGAGCAGTACTGCGACGCCGTTGTCACGGGTCGGGACAGGAACCGCGCCCGCATCCAGCTGGAACAGCTGGGTCGGTCGATTCACCGTACAACCCGCCAGCCCGAGGAGGCTGACGAGGGAAAGATAGGCCAAGGCGCGCAAAGCGCTCATCTGGATCACCGTCATTCGCCGAATTTCGGCGCTACTTCCAACAAAACCAATATGACTTCAGGCAACGCGCCGCGGCGCCGGTTACCCAAAGGGACGTATCATCCCTTAACCGGCGCCTCAGCTCCAGAGGCAGAATGTATCGAGCCGCGTTTCAATCCTGAGACAGCGATTCTACCAGCAAGGCGTCCACTCGCTGGAAACCGCGCGGCAGTTTGTTGCCACGACGGCCCCTTTCGCCCTTGTAGTGCTCCAGGTCGTCACCCTTGAGCGAGAGCGTCCGCTTGCCGGCCTGCAGCACCAGGGTCGCGCCCGTCGGAAGAACGGCCAGGTCGGTGAGGTACTCCTCGCGGCTCGCCACGCGGTCGCCCGGCACACTGATGATCTTGTTGCCCTTGCCCTTGGCCAGTTGCGGCAGGTCGGACACCTTGAACAGGAGCAGGCGGCCCTCGGTGGTCGCGGCGGCGATCCAGTCCTGCTCGACGTCGGCGACCGGGCGCGGCGCCATCACCTGCGCGCCGTTGGGCAGGCTGAGCAGCGCCTTGCCTGCCTTGTTCTTGGCCTGCATGTCCTCGCCCTTGGCGACGAAACCGTAGCCGGCGTCAGAAGCCAGCACGTACAGCGCACTGTCCTCGGGCAGCAACACGCGGTCGAAGCTCGCTCCCGGCGGCGGTGTCAGGCGGCCGGTCAGCGGCTCGCCCTGGCCACGGGCCGAGGGCAGGCTGTGGGCGGCCAGCGAGTAGCTGCGACCGGTGGAGTCGATGAACACCGCGTACTGATTCGAACGGCCCGGCGCGGCTGCCTTGAAGCCGTCGCCGGCCTTGTAGGACAGGCCGGTGGCATCGATGTCGTGCCCCTTGGCGCAACGTACCCAGCCCTTCTCGGACAGCACCACGGTCACCGGCTCGGTCGGCATCAGCTCGGTTTCCGACAGGGCGCGGGCTTCGGCGCGGGCGACGATGGGCGAACGGCGGTCGTCGCCGTAGGTTTCGGCGTCGGCGACCAGCTCATCGCGCACCAGTTTGCGCAGCTTGGCGTTGGAGCCCAGGATCGCCAGCAGCTTGGCGCGTTCCTTGGCCAGCTCGTCCTGCTCGCCGCGAATCTTCATCTCTTCCAGGCGCGCCAGCTGACGCAGGCGGGTGTCGAGGATGTAGTCGGCCTGCAGCTCGGAGAGTTCGAAACGCTGCATCAGGACCGGCTTGGGCTGGTCCTCGGTGCGGATGATGTGGATGACTTCATCGAGGTTGAGGAAGGCGACCAGCAAGCCTTCCAACAGGTGCAGACGCTTCTCGACCTTGTCCAGGCGGAACTGCAGGCGGCGGCGCACGGTGTCGGTGCGGTAGGTCAGCCACTCGCTCAGCACCTGGCGCAGGTCCTTGACCTGGGGTTTGCCGTCCAGGCCGATGACGTTCATGTTCACCCGGTACGAGCTTTCCAGATCGGTGGTGGCGAACAGGTGGGTCATCAGCTCTTCGGCATCCACGCGGTTGGAGCGCGGGATGATGACGATGCGGGTCGGGTTCTCGTGGTCCGACTCGTCGCGCAGGTCGGCCACCATTGGCAGCTTCTTGGCCTGCATCTGGCCGGCGATCTGCTCCAGCACCTTGGCCCCGGAGACCTGGTGCGGCAGCGCGGTGACCACGATGTCGCCGTCCTCGACGCGGTACACGGCGCGCATGCGCACCGAGCCACGGCCGGTTTCGTAGATCTTCTGCAGGTCGGCGCGCGGGGTGATGATTTCCGCCTCGGTGGGGAAATCCGGGCCCTGTACATGCTCAAGCAGGTCGCCAACGCTCGCCTGCGGCTCATCCAGCAGGCGAATACAGGCAGCGGCCACTTCGCGCAGGTTGTGCGGCGGAATATCGGTGGCCATGCCCACGGCGATGCCGGTGGTGCCGTTGAGCAGCAGGTTGGGCAGGCGCGCGGGCAGTACAGCCGGCTCGTCCATGGTGCCGTCGAAGTTCGGCACCCAGTCCGCAGTGCCCTGCCCCAGCTCGGACAGCAGCGTCTCGGCGTAGCGCGACAGGCGCGCCTCGGTGTAACGCATGGCGGCGAAGGACTTGGGATCGTCCGGCGCACCCCAGTTGCCCTGGCCGTCCACCAGCGGGTAGCGGTAGGAGAACGGCTGCGCCATCAGCACCATGGCTTCGTAGCACGCCGAGTCACCGTGGGGGTGGTATTTACCCAGCACGTCGCCGACGGTACGCGCCGACTTCTTGTGCTTGGAGTCAGCGTCCAGGCCCAGTTCGCTCATCGCGTAGACGATGCGCCGCTGCACGGGCTTCAGGCCATCGCCGATATGCGGCAGGGCGCGATCCATGATCACGTACATGGAGTAGTTCAGGTAAGCCTGTTCGGTGAAGTCGGCCAGTGACCGGCGCTCCACGCCCTCCAGACTCAGATCGAGGGTTTCGCTCATGCGTGCCTCACGGTGTAGATCGCTGGCGCAGCACCAGGGTGCCGTCCTGCTGGGTGAAATCGAGTTGTCTGAGTGCGCTCATGCCGAGCAGCACCTCGTCGCCTTCCATGCCCGGCGCGATCAGCGCCGGCACATCGGTCAGGCGGATGTCGCCAAGCTGCAGGCTGGGCAGGCGCGTGCGCCAGCCCTGGCTGCGGCCGTTGGCGGTGTCCAGGGTCACCGGCAAGCCGCGCGGCAGGCCGAGACGGTCGGCCAGGCGCTGCGGCAGGGCCACCTGGGTGGCGCCGGTGTCGAGCATGAAGGTCACCGTCTCGCTGCCGATCCGGCCGTCCACCACATAGTGCCCGGCACGATTGCCGACCAGCCGCACTTCCACGTAGCCATCGCCACGGGTCGACTGCGGCTGCGGATTGGGGTTGTGCTGACGGGTTTCCCAGGCGCCGAAATAACGGGTGGCCAGCAGGATGCCCGCGCCCCAGGCGAGGAACATCATGATCTTGCCGATTCGCTTGCCCGGCACCGCGTCGTTCATTTGCCACCGAGCCAGCCGCCGGCCGGCGCCGCGAAGCGCAGCACGTAGGGGCGACTATCACCGTCGGCGCGGGCGTGCTCGCCGTTGTCCAGGCCGATCCAGGCGCCCTGGTCGTCGAGAATCAGCGCCTCGGCTACGCCGTAAGGCAGATCGTAGCGACGCTCCGGAGCCAGCGCACCAGCGGCGAAGGACCAGCAGAGTTCCTGCGCACCGGTCTTGGCATCGCGGCGGCAGATCTGGTGCGCCAGGCGCTCCAGGGTGAACAGCTTGTCCTTGTACAACGCCAGGTCGGAGAAATCGATTGGCAGCGCGCGTTCTGCGCCAAGCTCCGGCGGCGGCAGCGCGGTGCCGCCTTCGCTGAGCATCACGCAGTTGCCGTCGCACTTCCAGGTACCGTTCTCGTTATGCACCTTGAGCAGGCCACGACGCTGGCGCTCGGCGGCCAGCCACAGTTGCTTGCCGTCGGCGCTGACGGCGATGCCTTCGTAGAGCGCATTGAACTCCATCAGCAGGCCGCTGGCGCGGGCCTGGCGCAGCAGGTTCTGCGGCAGCGGCAGCCAGCTCGGCTCACCAACGGCCGGCAACAGCAGGACAGCCGCGTAGCCTTCGCTGACCACATAGCGGTTGCCCGCCTGGTCGCAGCTGATGCCTTCGAAATCCATGGCGCCGCCGCGCAGCAGCCCACCAACGCTGACCCGCGCCTTTGCCCCCCAGGACAAGCCGCTTTCCGGCGTGCCCGGCACCACGAAGGGTTCGGCGGTGGCCTGCCAGGCCTTGCCCGGCGCCTCGTCGATCAGCAGGCGGTAAATGCGGTCGTCGTCGCGGTCGGACACCGTCCACATCTCGCTGCCGCACAGCGCGAGCCCGGAGAGGTTGCCGCTGGGTATGCCTTCCACCGGGTGCTCGGCGACGAACTGCAGCGAAGCCGGCGCAGCGGGAATGGTGCCCGGCGCGGCTGCCTTGGGCACCTCGACAGGCGCCTGGGCGGCAACGGCGAGGCCGGTGAACAGCCCCGTCAACAGGCAGGAGCAGGCCAGCAGCCAGCGCATCAGGCGAAGTCCGCCAGGTTGCCTTTGGTTTCCAGCCAGGACTTGCGGTCGCCGGCGCGCTTCTTGGCCAGCAGCATGTCCATGATTTCCAGGGTGCCGTCGGCGTCTTCCAGGGTCAGCTGGACCAGACGACGGGTGTTGGGGTCCATGGTGGTTTCGCGCAGTTGCGGCGGGTTCATCTCGCCCAGGCCCTTGAATCGGGTGACCTGCGGCTTGCCACGGCGCTTTTCGGCGGCCAGGCGGTCGAGGATGCCGTCGCGCTCGGCTTCGTCCAGGGCGTAGAAGACTTCCTTGCCCAGGTCGATACGGAACAGCGGCGGCATGGCGACATAGACGTGGCCGGCTTCCACCAGGGGGCGGAAGTGGCGGACGAACAGCGCGCACAGCAGGGTGGCGATGTGCAGGCCGTCGGAGTCGGCGTCGGCGAGGATGCAGATCTTGCCGTAGCGCAACTGGCTCAGGTCGGCGGCACCCGGATCGACGCCGATGGCCACGGCGATGTCGTGGACTTCCTGGCTGGCGAGCACTTCGCCGCCGTCCACTTCCCAGGTGTTCAGGATCTTCCCGCGCAGCGGCATGATCGCCTGGAATTCCTTGTCCCGCGCCTGCTTGGCCGAGCCGCCGGCGGAGTCACCTTCCACCAGGAACAGCTCGGCGCGCATCGGGTCCTGCCCTGCGCAGTCGGCCAGCTTGCCGGGCAGCGCCGGGCCCTGGGTGATCTTCTTGCGCTCGACCTTCTTGCCCGCCTTCAGGCGCCGGCCAGCGTTGCTGATGGCCAGTTCGGCCAGCTGCAGTCCCAGCTCGGGGTGGGCGTTGAGCCACAGGCTGAAGGCGTCCTTGACCACGCCGGAAACGAACGCGGCAGCTTCGCGGGAGGACAGGCGTTCCTTGGTCTGGCCGGAGAATTGCGGTTCCTGCATCTTCATCGAGAGGACAAAGGCGATGCGCTCCCAGACGTCTTCCGGAGCCAGCTTGACGCCGCGCGGCAGCAGGTTGCGGAACTCGCAGAACTCGCGCATTGCATCCAGCAGACCCTGGCGCAGGCCGTTGACGTGGGTGCCGCCCTGGGCGGTGGGAATCAGGTTGACGTAGCTTTCCTGCAGCGACTCGCCGCCCTCGGGCAGCCACAGCAGGGCCCAGTCCACGGCTTCCTTGTTGCCGGCCAGCGAGCCGCAGAACGGTTCGTCGGGCAGGCGCAGGTTCTCGGAGACCGAGTCGACCAGATAGGAGCGCAGGCCGTCCTCGTAATGCCACTCGATGCGCTCGCCGGTGGACTTGTCCTCGAAGCTGACCAGCAGGCCCGGGCACAGCACGGCCTTGGCCTTGAGCACGTGCTTCAGGCGGCTGACGGAGAACTTGTGCGAATCGAAGTACTTGGCGTCCGGCCAGAAATGCACGCTGGTACCAGTATTGCGCTTGCCGACGGTGCCGATCACTTCCAGGTCGCTGGACTTGAAGCCGTCGGCGAAGGTCATGCGGTATTCATTGCCGTCACGCTTCACGCGGACTTCGACGACGGTGGACAGCGCGTTCACCACCGAGATGCCCACACCGTGCAGGCCACCGGAGAACTGGTAGTTCTTGTTGGAGAACTTGCCGCCGGCGTGCAGCTTGGTGAGGATCAGCTCGACGCCGGGCACGCCCTCTTCAGGGTGGATATCCACCGGCATGCCACGGCCGTCGTCGATCACTTCCAGCGAGTTGTCCTCGTGGAGAATCACCTGCACGCTCTTGGCGTGGCCGGCGAGCGCTTCGTCGACACTGTTGTCGATGACTTCCTGGGCCAGGTGGTTGGGCCGCGAGGTGTCGGTGTACATGCCCGGGCGCTTGCGCACCGGGTCGAGGCCGGAGAGAACCTCGATGGCGTCTGCGTTATAGGCGTTCTGCTGGGCCATGGGGTTCCTGCTTAATCAGTCGAAGAGGTGATGGCTTCAAATTCGGAGAAATCCACGTCGCGCCACTGGCTGGACGGCACACCGGCAAAGGCCAGGAGCGACGGCAGATGGCTGACGAAGCGCTGGAAGCTGTGATCGCCGCCAGACTCGATGCGCAACGCGGCCGCCCGGTAATAGCGTTCGGCAGCCCGGTAGTCGAGGGTTTCGTCGGCGGTCTGCAGCCATACCTGGTAGCGCGAGCCATCGGTGGGCGCGGAGACTTCCAGTTCCGCCAGCGCGGCGACGTGATCCAGGGTCAGTTCCCAGGTCTCGCCGCTGTAATAGTTGGTCTGCGGGCCGAGCTGGCCGTCGAACAGCCGATGCGGCGCCACGGCCGGGTTGATCAGCACGGCCTTCAGGCCGTGGCGCTCGGCCAGGTACGTCGAGTAGTAGCCGCCCAGGGAGCTGCCGATCAGCAGCGGCTGGCCCAGTTCGTCGACGGCGGATTCAAGTTGCGCCATGGCCTGGCGCGGATGGTGGTGCAGCGCGGGCACGCACAACCGATCGGCCAGACCCAGGCGCTGCATGGCAGCCGTGAACTGGCGAGCCTTCTGCGAGCCGGGCGAACTGTTGAATCCGTGGATATAGAGGAATGCGGTCATGGGCCGGGAGGCTACAAGCTGCAAGTGGCATGCCGCAAGTGGGTCAGCGTCGCAAGGCGTTCGAAGCGTGACCGATCAATAGCCCTTGATGCTGTAGTCGACTTCGAACTCGATGTCGGTCACTCGCGAAACACCGGTCTGCACTTCACCATCTGCCATAAGCCGCAGCCAGCGGTAGCCCGGCGCCGGACTGTCGACGCAGAAGTCCTCGCTGCCCGGAGTGAACTGCACGCAGGTCGACGGCGAAGCCAGCAGGCGAACGTCGCCGCGCATGCGGTCGATCTCCTGGTGCACATGGCCCCAGAGCAGGCAACGAACATTGGGATGGCGATCAAGCACGGCGAACAGCCGTTCCGGGTTGTAGATGCCGATACGGTCCATCCACTGGCTGCCGATAGGCACCGGGTGGTGATGGAAGCTGATCAGCAGATGCTTGTCCGGGGCCTCCTGGATAGCGCGCTCAAGCAGGTGGATCTGCTCGACGGTCATCTGCCCCGGCACCGCGCCGGGAATGGTGGAGTCCAGCAGGATCACGCGCCAGGCGCCCAGGTCGATCACCGGATCGAGCAGGTCGGTGCCGGCGGCGGCCTCGCGCATCGGCTCCATTTCGTCGTGATTGCCGGGGAACCAGCGAGTCGCTGCGTCGATCGGCGCCGTGATGGCACGGAAGCGCTGGTAGGACTCGACGGAGCCGTCCTGGGAGAGATCGCCCGTGGCCAGCACCAGATCGATCACCGGTTGCTCCTCGCCGACCAGGCGGACGACCTGCGTCAGGCTGTCGGCGGTATCCATGCCCAGCAGCCGGCCATTCTCCTGTGCGAACAGGTGGCTGTCGGAAAGCTGGACGACCAGGACGGAATCGGAAGCGGTGGGCTGGGTGGGCAAAACGCCTTCTCCTGTGAGGCGGGCGTGCGGGAATTCGTGACGAAGTATGGTGACAGGCGCCCCCCTGAGCAAACCGGGAAAGCGTCACAGATCACAGTTAGGGACACGAGTCTGCGATGGGCGGGCAGGATATCACGGCGCAGCCATATCACATGGCCATCATCGTGATTTCAGCGTTGCAGCACCGGTTCCAGCTCGTGGCCGCAGGACAGGCAGTGGCTCAGCCATTCGCCGAGGAACTGGTTGAGCTGGTTCTTTTCGTCCGGCTGGTGCATCGCCTGGTTCGGGTAGGGGTAGATCGCGAGCAGACGGCGCGCCTGCTCGGCACCGACCACTTCGGCCATGCGCGCATCGTGGTACACCCGTACTTCCAGCTTGGGCGCCGGCAGCCAGGGCAGGCCCAGCTCCTGGCGCACCTGCAGCACGGTGGTGTAGGGACAGGCTTCGATCACGTCCAGCGCCAGCACGCCGAGCAGGCGCTCGCCTTCGCTGAGCGCCACGCGGCGCGAGACCTGGGCCTCGCGCATTTCCGGCAACAGGCGCATCAGGCGCAAGTAGTTCGCCTCGCAGGTCGCCTGCAGACCCGCCAGGTCGACGCGATAGCGCTCGCGCAGCAGATTCACACCCATAACCCCCTGACCTCGGCGCGATTGAGCGCCAACCATTGCAGGGCGAGCATGCTCGCCGCGTTGTTGATACGGCCGTCACGCACGGCCTGCAGCGCTTCCTCGAACGGCATGACGTGGACGCGAATGTCCTCGCCCTCCTCCTCCAGCCCGTGGATGCCCGAGGCGTTGCTGCTGTCGCAGCGGCCGACGAACAAGTGCACCAGCTCGTTGCTGCCGCCGGGCGACGGCAGGTACTGGGCGATCGGCCAGAGCGCGCCGAGGGTAAGGCCAGCCTCTTCCACCGCTTCGCGGCGCGCCACTTCCTCGGGTTCCTCGTCCTTGTCGATCAGCCCGGCCACCAGCTCCATCAGCCAGGGATTGACCCCGGCGTCCATGGCGCCAACGCGGAACTGCTCGATCAGTACCACTTCATCACGCTGAGGATCGTAGGGCAGTACGCACACGGCATCGTGGCGCACGAACAGCTCGCGCTTGAGCACCGGGCCCATGCCGCCGGCGAACTGGCGGTGCCGCAGGTGCAGGCGGTCGACCTTGTAGAAGCCCTTGAAGCACTGCTCGCGCTTCTGGATCTCGATGTCCTGGGGGCCTGGCTTGAACGTTTCCGACATCCCGTTCCACTCACTCTGCGTTGAACTTCGCGCCATCCTATCGCGCCGCCGTGGCAGGCGCAGCCTCTTTCGCGGGCCGCCGGGCGGCCGGATGGCTGTGACCGTCGCACACTGCCGCCGCTACGCCAAAGTGGTTCATACTCATCCGCCGAACCGGCAGCGCCGATGGCGGTCGAACCACTCCATTGCCGGCGAACGTCAACGACAAGGACTCTCATGCGACTTCTGAAACTTGCCGCCCTGGGCAGCATCTGCCTGTTACTGGGGGCGTGCCAGGGACTGTTCAAGCCCTCGCTCGACGAGCCGCTGAGCGCGAGCCACACCGCGTTCGAACACCCCAAACCCGGTTGCCAGGGCGAGCAGTGCCCGCTGTTCAACCTCGATACCTTGAGCTTCGACGACGAGCCGGCGCTCAACGAAGCGATCAACGCGCAACTGCTGCAACTGGCCCGCGAAGGCGACGGCGCAGCACCCGCCAGCCTGGACGTCTACGAGAAGCGCTTCCTCGATTCGGCCCAGCCCGGCTGGAGTTCCTACCTGCAAGCCAAGATCCGCGAACAGCATGACGGTCTGGTGATCATCGAGCTGTCCAGCTATCGCTTCACCGGCGGCGAGTACGGCCAGCCCGGCCGCGCGTTCATCAATTATGATCGACGTATCCACAAGGTGCTCACCCTGCAGGACATTCTTCTGCCCGGCCAGGAGGACAACTTCTGGAAGGTGGCGCGCATGGCGCACCAGGCGTGGATCCTGCAGAACAAGCTGGACGAACAGGACCCGAACTTCTCGAAGGACTGGCCGTTCCAGCCGACCGAGCATTTCGCCCTGACCTTCGGCGCCATGACGCTCAAGTACGACATCGACCGCATCGCCCCGCACTCGGTCGGGCACCCGGAACTGAAGATCCCGTACCCGCGCCTGAACGGCATCGTGAAAACCTACTACTTCCCGGGACGCGGGGCGCAGTAGATCAGCGCTGGAGTTGCCGGTGAATCATCGCGGACGGAGTCCGCGATCGCTCAAAGCAACCTCGAACTCCGCCCGCAAACTACATCACACCGAAGCCGGCACCTTCACGCCAACCCGCCCCAGCAGCAGTTGCAGTACACCCGCCACAACCAAAGCCGGCAGGGTCGCACCCAGGTCCGGCTGGTAGTTCGCCAGCAGGTGATACACCACTACACCACCGCCCCAGGCCAGCAACGAACCCCAGCGCAAGCCGTGGGGAATCGCTGCCGGCGCGCGCCGGCGCAGGACGAAGTGGTCGATCAGCACCACGCCGAACAGCGGGGCGAACACCGAGCCGATCAGCAGCAGGAAGTTCTGGTACTGCTCCAGCGGCGCGAACCAGGCGATCAGGGTGCAGACCACGCCGATGGCCAGGGCCAGCAGCTCGACCTTGAGCGGCAGCAGGATGCCACTGGAAACCGCCGCCGAATGGATGTCGGCGAAGGCCTTCTCCGATTCGTCCAGCAGGATCAGCAACAGCGGGATACCCATGCCCGCACCAGCCAGCGCCAGCAGCAGTGCGTTGGCGTCACTGCCCTGGGCGAACGCCAGGGTGTAGGCCACGCCCAGCCCCATCAGCCAGAAGCAGCCGATGAAGAAGCCCAGCGCCGCACCGGTGAAGGTCTGCCCGGCGCGTTTGCCGAAGCGCGAGTAGTCGGCGATCAGCGGCAGCCACGACAGCGGCATGGCAATGGCAATGTCGAAGCCCACGGCGAAGGACAGCGAACCGTCGCCCGCCTTGGCCCAGATCGCCGCCAGATCGGCGCGCTGGAACAGATCGAAAGTCAGCCAGACGCAGGCAGCGAGCAGCAGCCAGATACCCCAGCGACGCAGCACGCGGCGCACGAAGGCGAGCGGGCCGGCAACCGCCAGCAGGGTCGCCAGCGCGCCGAACACCAGGGTCCATAACGCGGGGCTGGTCCAGACACCGCCCTCGCCGAAGGCGCGAGTCGCCAGCAGGCTGGCAGCGTCACGCATGACGATGATTTCGAAAGCGCCCCAGCCGATCAGCTGCATCAGGTTCAGCAGCGCCGGCAACGCGGCGCCGTGGCTGCCCAGGCTGAGCTTGAGCGAGGCCATGGCAGACAGGCCGGTGTCGGTGCCGATCACCCCGGCGCTGGCCAGCAGCAACACGCCCACCAGGGTGCCGAGCAGGATCGCGCCAAGCGCGCCGGCCAGGCCCAGGCCCGGCGCCAGCAATGCGCCGGTCTGCAGCACCATCAGGCCGATGCCCAGGGAGAACCAGAGGGAGAACAGGTCGCGCAGGCCGAGCACGCGTTGAGCGCTGCCCACGGCGGAAGTCGGTGAATAGTCGATGGCGGTAGTGGTCACAATGCGTGCAGGGCTCGATGGTTGAATTGGATTTTTGTTTTGCTCTTCGTAGGAGCGAGCTTGCTCGCGAACCGCCCAGCAACCGAGTCGCCGGCAGGAAAGGTTCGCGAGCAAGCTCGCTCCTACATGAGGTTGCCCGCCCGCGTTTCCGTGGGCGGGAGTTCCGCTTACACCTGTTTGTAGATCACCGAGCCTTCGTCCTTGAAGCGCGCCGATTGCTGCTGGAAGCCGGCCTCGATGGCCTTCTGCTCATCGGTGAGACCGTTCTCCTTGGCGTAGTCGCGGACTTCCTGGGTGATCTTCATGGAGCAGAACTTCGGCCCGCACATGGAGCAGAAGTGCGCGACCTTGGCCGAGTCCTTGGGCAGTGTCTCGTCATGGAAGGCACGGGCGGTGTCCGGGTCCAGGCTGAGGTTGAACTGGTCTTCCCAGCGGAACTCGAAGCGCGCCTTGGACAGCGCGTTGTCGCGGATCTGCGCGCCCGGATGCCCCTTGGCAAGGTCGGCGGCATGCGCGGCGATCTTGTAGGTGATGATGCCGGTCTTCACGTCATCCTTGTTCGGCAGGCCCAGGTGCTCCTTGGGCGTGACGTAGCAGAGCATGGCGCAGCCGAACCAGCCGATCATCGCCGCACCGATGCCGGAGGTGATGTGGTCGTAGCCCGGCGCGATGTCGGTGGTCAGCGGGCCGAGGGTGTAGAACGGCGCCTCGTCGCAGCACTCCAGCTGCTTGTCCATGTTCTCCTTGATCAGGTGCATCGGCACGTGGCCGGGGCCTTCGATCAGCACCTGGACGTCGTGCTTCCAGGCGATGCGGGTCAACTCGCCGAGGGTCTCCAGTTCGCCGAACTGCGCGGCGTCGTTGGCGTCGGCGATCGAGCCCGGACGCAGGCCGTCGCCCAGCGAGAAGCTGACGTCGTAGGCCTTCATGATTTCGCAGATTTCCTCGAAGTGGGTGTAGAGGAAATTCTCCTGGTGATGCGCCAGGCACCACTTGGCCATGATCGAGCCGCCGCGCGACACGATGCCGGTGACGCGCTTGGCGGTCAGCGGCACGTAGCGCAGCAGCACGCCGGCATGGATGGTGAAGTAGTCCACGCCCTGCTCGGCCTGTTCGATCAGGGTGTCGCGGAAGATTTCCCAGGTCAGGTCCTCGGCGATGCCGTTGACCTTCTCCAGCGCCTGATAGATCGGCACGGTGCCGATGGGTACCGGGCTGTTGCGCAGGATCCACTCGCGGGTCTCGTGGATGTGCTTGCCGGTGGACAGGTCCATCACCGTGTCGGCGCCCCAGCGGATGCCCCAGGTGAGTTTTTCCACTTCTTCCTCGATGGAGGAACCCAGCGCGCTGTT
Organism: Pseudomonas sp.; assembly: GCA_049840615.1. Lineage (GTDB taxonomy): Bacteria > Pseudomonadota > Gammaproteobacteria > Pseudomonadales > Pseudomonadaceae > Pseudomonas. The sequence goes on along the minus strand of JASGKM010000037.1, from coordinate 103,771 downwards.
GCCGATGTTGCCGTTGATCTTCACCAGGAAGTTGCGGCCGATGATCATCGGTTCCAGTTCGGTGTGGTTGATGTTCGCCGGGATGATCGCGCGGCCACGGGCCACCTCGTCACGGACGAACTCGGGGGTGATTTCCTTGGGAATGCTCGCCCCGAAGCTCTGGCCCGGATGCTGGGCGTCCAGCAGGCCGGCGGCGCGGGCCTCCTGCAGCTTCATGTTCTCGCGGATGGCGATGTATTCCATCTCCGGCGTGATGATGCCCTGGCGCGCGTAGTGCATCTGCGTGACGTTGCCGCCGGCCTTGGCCCGACGCGGAGTGCGCACGTGGGCGAAGCGCAGGGCGTCGAGGCTGGCGTCGGCCAGGCGCGACTGGCCGAACTCGGAGGTCAGGCCGGGAAGGATTTCAGTGTCGCCGCGCTCGTCGATCCAGCGCGAGCGCACGTCCGGCAGGCCCTTGCGCAGGTCGATGCGCACGTCCGGGTCGGTGTAGGGGCCGGAGGTGTCGTAAACCATCACCGGGGCGTTCTTCTCGCCACCGAAGGCGGTCGGGGTATCGGCGAGGGAGATTTCCCGCACGGGGACGCGGATGTCCGGGCGCGAACCGGTCAGGTAGACCTTCTGCGAATTCGGAAAGGGCTGGGTCGACTGGCGGTCCAGCTGTTCAAGGCGGGTGACGTTGTTTTTCTGGGTGCTCATCCTGGCTCTCCTGGGGTTGATTGCCGGGGAGAACCTGGGACGAGAGGAGCTGCTTGCTGCAGCGAAGGGACGCATCCCGTGGGGACGGGGCCGGGGCGGAAAGCGCCTGGGGATGCGGTCTTCTTGTTCCCTACGCGGGTGCTAACCCGATCAGGTTCAACGGGATCCGGAACTATCCGATCTCAGCCCCTCGCAATGGGGCACCCCGACAAGAACGCCCGCAGTCTAATCAAGTGCGCACGGATTAGCCAACGCCGCCCGACCGAAAACGCGCAATTGCCTACGCGCAGCTACACTCCTGCCTCGGAAGGCTCGTACGAACGTGCCTTGACCGCCACCGGCGGCGACCGTAGCCTTGCCCCACCTCGCATCACTTTCCAGGACGAACGAATGCTGCGCAGACTCTCTCTGGCTGTCGCTGTAGCCGCAACGACAGGCTTTGCCTGGGCTGCACAGCCCGCTCCGGCCGCCCCTTCGCTGCCCACCAAGACCGACCTGATCAGCGTCTACAAGGACGCTGTCGACAACAACGCCGACCTCGCCGCCGCCCAGGCTGACTACATGGCGCGCAAGGAAGCCGTGCCCCAGGCACGTTCCGGCCTGCTGCCGCAGATCAACGCAGGCGCCAGTACCGGGTCGACCCGTACCTCGCTGGATACCCCCAGCGCCACGCTGAACCGCAACACCCAACTGGTCCAGGCGAGTCTCAGCCAGCCGCTGTTCCGTGCCGACCGCTGGTTCCAGCTCAAGGCGGCGGAAAACACCACCGAACAGGCCCAGCTGGAATTCTCCGCGACCCAGCAGCAGCTGATCCTGCAGACCGCCCAGACCTACTTCGGCGTGCTCCGCGCCCAGGACAACCTGGCTGCCAGCAAGGCCGAGGAAGCGGCGTTCAAGCGCCAGCTCGACCAGTCCAACGAGCGCTTCGACGTCGGTCTGTCCGACAAGACCGACGTGCTCGAATCCCAGGCCAGCTACGACACCGCGCGGGCCAACCGCCTGGTGGCCGAGCAGCAGGTGGATGACGCCTTCCAGGCCCTGGTGACCCTGACCAACCGCGAGTACAGCTCCATCGAGGGCATCCTCCACTCGCTGCCGGTCGTGCCGCCGATGCCCAACGACGCCAAGGCCTGGGTCGACACCTCGGTGCAGCAGAACCTGCGCCTGCAGGCCAGCAACTACGCGGTCGACGCTGCCGAAGAAACCCTGCGCCAGCGCAAGGCCGGCCACCTGCCGACCGTGGACGCCGTGGCCCAGTACCAGAAGGGCGACAACGACGCCCTGGGCTTCTCCAACTCCGGCGTACCGGGCGACCCGCACTATGGCAAGTACGTCGACCAGACCAGCATCGGCCTGCAACTGAACGTGCCGATCTACAGCGGCGGCCTGACCAGCTCCCAGGTGCGCGAGTCGTACCAGCGCCTGAACCAGAGCGAACAACTGCGCGAAAGCCAGCGCCGCCAGGTGGTACAGGACGCGCGCAACCAGCACCGCGCGGTGAACACCGACGTCGAGACCGTGAAGGCGCGGCGCCAGGCGATCATCTCCAACCAGAGCTCGCTGGAAGCCACCGAGATCGGCTACCAGGTCGGCACCCGCAATATCGTCGACGTACTGGACGCCCAGCGCTCGCTGTACAACTCGGTGCGCGACTACAACAACAGCCGCTACGACTACATCCTCGACAACCTGAGCCTCAAGCAGACCGCCGGCACCCTCGCGCCGACCGATCTGGAGGCACTGGGCGCCTACCTGAAACCGGACTACAACCCGGACAAGGACTTCCTGCCGCCGGACCTGGCCAAGGCCGCCGAGGCGCAGCTCAAGGCTGGCGCGAAGTACTGATACAGCCCCATGAAAAAGCCCCGCATTGCGGGGCTTTTTCTTTGTGTCGCCATGCGCTCCGAACTGTAGGAGCGCGCCATGCGCGCGATCGCGGGCATGGCCCGCTCCTACAGGGGTATGCCGCAACGCAGGCCGAATACGCCGATCAATCCCGATAGCCGGGTGAGACACGGTCGAGCATGCGCAGCAGCGCCGACCAGGCCAGGTCGTAACCATCCGGATCGCTCAGTTCCCCTTCCTCCAGCGGCCGCGCCGGGGCGTTGAATTGTTGCTCGGTGTGACGGCAAACCTCCTCCGGCGGGATCACCAGCTCACCGCCGGCCTGGGCCGCCAGCTGGATATCGCAAGCCTTCTCCAGGTAGTACATGCGCAGGAACGCCTGCTGCACTGTCTGCCCCACGGTCAACAGGCCGTGGTTACGCAACATCAGGCCGTAGTGATCGCCCAGGTCGCGCACCAGGCGCTCCTGCTCGTCCATCGACAGGGCGATGCCTTCGTAGTCGTGGTAGCCCAGGCGGCCGTAGAACTCCAGGGAAATCTGGTTCACCGGCAGCAATCCGCAGGCCTGCGCCGCCACCGCACAACCGGCGCGGGTATGGGTATGCAGTACGCATTGCGCGTCTTCACGGGCGCCGTGGATGGCGCTGTGGATCACAAAGCCGGCCGGGTTGACCTTGTACGGCGACGGCTCCACCGCATGGCCGCTGAGATCGATCTTCACCAGGCTGGAGGCGGTGATCTCATCGAACATCAGGCCATAGGGGTTGATCAGGAAATGGTGCTCGGGACCGGGGATGCGCACCGAGATGTGGGTGAAGATCAGGTCGGTCATACGGTAGTGCGCGATCAGGCGGTAGCAGGCCGCCAGCTCCTCGCGCAGCTTCCATTCCTCGGGCGAACAGGTGGCGCGACTGGGCGCCTGCAGCGACGTCATGGTGCACTTCTCCTCAAGGCAAAATGACGCCGGGGCAAAGGCCCCGGCGTCACGGTCACATTCTGGTTATTGCGCGGCCCAGGCGTTGAAGCGCTCCTCCAGCTCCTCGCCGTGGTCGACCCAGAACTCATCGTCCATCGCCAGGCCCTGGGGCAGGTTCTGCGTGGAGGTCGGCACCCACCCGGCCAGGTCGGACGGCAGGCGCTCGGCGGCCTGCTTGTTGGTCGGACCATACGCAATGTGCTTCACGTAGTCGACCTGGGCATCGGGCTGGTTGGCGAAGGCGATGAAACGCTTCGCCGAGTCGACGTGCTGCGAGCCCTTGATGATCGCCCAGTAGTCCATCCCGTACAGGCTGCCCGGCCAGACCAGCTGCAGGTTGCGCCCGCCCTTGTAGGCATCGGCGATGCGGCCGGTGTAGGTGGTGGTCATCACCACGTCACCGGCGGCCAGCCACTGCGCCGGTTGCGCACCGGCTTCCCACCACTGCACGTAGGGCTTGATCTGATTGAGCTTGGCGAAGGCGCGATCGACGCCGGCCTTGGTGCCCAGTTCCTTGTAGACGTCGGCGGGCTTCACGCCGTCGGCCATCAGGGCGAACTCCAGGTTGTAGATCGCGCGCTTGCGCAGGCCGCGTTTGCCGGGGAATTTCTGCACGTCCCAGAAGTCCGCCCAGGATTGCGGCGCCGGCTTGAGCTTGTCGGCGTCATAGGCGATGGCCACGCCCCACACCAGCGCAGCCGAACCACAGTCCTTGGCGGCATTGGGGATCAGCTGGTCCTTGCCGCCGATCTGCTGCCAGTCCAGCGGCACGAACAGGCCTTCATCGCAACCGCGGGCCAGGTCCGGACCCTCGATCTGCACCACGTCCCAGTCGGCATGGCCGGTGTCGGCCATCACCTTGATGCGCGCCATTTCGCCGTTGTACTCGCTCTGGGTCACGCCGACCCCGGACTGCTTGCTGAAGGGCTGGAAGAAGGCCGCGTCCTGGGCCTTCTGGCCGGCGCCGCCGTAGCCGACCACCACCATGTTCTCGGCGGCCTGGGCGGCGCCGCAGCTCAGCCCGAGGGCGAGCAGCAGCGGCACGGTGGCGGTCTTGAAGAAGGAGCGTTTGTGGCAGGTGTTGCGGTGAATAGTCATCGAGCATACCCCCAGTCGTAGGTGGCAATGGGCGCGGCCGGGATGGCCGTGCGCACGCTGGACGGGCGCGCCGAAACAACGCTGCAGGAAAGGCAGGGCAGAGAAAGATCGATTGCCAGCGGGTGGACCCGCCATGCGAGGGGGGACCGTACGGGACGGTTCATGCGCCTCTCCTCTTGTAGTTGTTGTGGAGCACGTCGCGGTTACCCCGGAGAACTCCGGGTGCGCTGTCGAAACTACCCAGTCACTTTTAAAAAAACAAGTTGATTTTTTACTGGCGGTAAATTTCCATAGGAATAACTTAAACAACGCTTGCCCAGACAACATTGCCCGCCTCAGGAGAAGCCGCCGTGTCCCAGGTCCGCCACTTCCAGCAATCCGCCCTGCAGTTCCAGTCCTACGGTGGGCAAGACATCGAACGCGCCGCCATCTGCCGGCTGATCGGCCCGGCCGACAGCGAAACCATGGGTGCCGGCCTGGCTCGCTTCGATGGGGTCTCCATCGAGTGGACCGTGCTCTACGACGAACTGATCGTGGTGCTCGAAGGCAACTTCCGCCTGCGCCTGGCCGACCAGGTGATCGACGCCAAGCCGGGCGACGTGATCTGGGTCCCCGAACGCACACCGCTGGCCTATGAAGGCGAGAAGGCCTGCGTGTTCTACGCCCTCTACCCGGTGGACTGGCAGGCGCGCAACGCCTGAGTCCGCCCCCGGCCGCCCGACGCGGCCGGCGCGGCCGGCGCCGCACCACCCGCTGCACCACAACAAGAATCCGGAGTTGCCCGATGAGCCAGTTTCCCCACCTGTTCAGCCCGCTGCGCATTCGCGGCAAAGCGCTGAAGAACCGCATCATGTCCACCGGGCACGACACCTCGATGCCCACCGACAACCTGGTCAACGACCAGTTGGTGGCCTACCACACCGCCCGTGCCAAGGGCGGTGTCGGCCTGATCGTGCTGCAGGTCGCCGGCGTGCATGACAGCGCCCGCTACACCTCCCACGTGCTGATGGCCACCGATGACGAGTGCATCCCCGGCTATCGGCGCATTGCAGAGGCCTGTCACGCCGAAGGTACCGTCGTGCTGTCGCAGGTGTTCCACCCCGGCCGGGAGATCATGGAGTCCAGTGACGGCCTGCTGGCCGTGGCCTACGCACCATCCGCCTCGCCCAACGAGCGTTTCCGGGTGATGCCCCGAGAGCTGAGCCAGGCGATGATCGACGAGATCATCCGGGGCTACGCCGACGCCGCGCGCCGCCTGCACGCCGCCGGTATTGACGGCGTGGAAGTGGTCGCCAGCCACGGCTACCTGCCGGCACAGTTCCTCAACCCGCGCGTGAACCGCCGCAGCGACGGCTACAACGGCGACCTCGACGCCCGTCTGCGCTTCACCCGCGAAGTGATCGCCGCCGTGCGCGCCGCCACCGACGAGGACTTCATCGTCGGCCTGCGCATCTCCGCCGACGAACGCGACCCGGAAGGCCTCACCGAGGACGAGTCGCTGCAGGCGGTGAAGTCCCTGCAGAACCAGCTGGACTACGTGCACATCGTCGCCGGCACCTCGGCATCGCTGGGCGGCGCCATCCACATCGTCCCGCCGATGGCCATCGAAGCGGCCTACCTGGCCAACGAAGCCGGCACCTTCAAGCGCAACCTGGAAATCCCGCTGTTCGTCACCGGACGCATCAACCAGCCGCAGGAGGCCGAGCTGATCGTCGCCCGCGGCCAGGCCGATGTCTGCGGCATGACCCGCGCACTGATCTGCGACCCGCAGATGCCGAGCAAGACCGAAAGCGGCCACGTCGAGGACGTGCGCGCCTGCATCGCCTGCAACCAGGCGTGCATCGGCCACTTCCACCGCGGCTACCCGATTTCCTGCATCCAGCACCCGGAAACCGGCCGCGAACTGATCTATGCCGAGCGCAAGATGGCCAGCCAGCGCAAGCGTGTGCTGGTGGTCGGCGGCGGGCCGGCAGGCATGAAGGCCGCCGCCGTTGCAGCTCAGCACGGCCATGACGTGACCCTCTGCGAGGCCAGCGGCCAGCTCGGCGGACAGGTCAACCTGGCCCAGTTGCTGCCGCGCCGCGCGGAGTTCGGTGGCGCCTCCACCAACCTGCAGCGCGAGATGCAGCTGGCCGGCGTCGAAGTGCGCCGCAACACCCGCGTCGACCGCGCACTGGTGGAAGCCGAGCGTCCCGACGTGGTGATCGTCGCCACCGGCGCCAAGCCCTATCGCCCGCCCTACGAGGAGGCTGGCGAACTGCAGGTGGTGGACGCCTGGCAAGTGCTGCGTGGCGAAGTGAAGCTCGGCCGTTCGGTGCTGGTCACCGACTGGCGCGCCGACTGGATCGCCCCCGGCATCGCCGAACGCCTGGTGCGCGACGGCCACCAGGTGCACCTGGCGGTGAACGGCACCCACGCCGGCGAAAGCCTGCCGCTCTATGTGCGCGACCACCTGGCCGGCGAGCTGCACCGTCTGGGCATCACCATCACCCCCTACGCCCGCCTGTACGGCGTCGATGACAGCACCGTCTACCTGCAACACACCGCCAGCGGCGAGCCGATGCTGGTGGAAAACATCGACACCCTGGTGCTCTGCCAGGGCCACCAGCCGGTGGACGAGCTGGCCGACGAGATCGCCGACCTCGCCGAGGTCCGCCGCATCGGCGACTGCCTGGCGCCGCGCACGGCGGAGGAAGCTATCTACGAAGGACTCAAGGCGGGCTGGGCGATCTGATCGCGCTGGATCAAACCGTAGGGCGCATAACCCGGAACGGGTTATCCGCCATCGTGGCGGATAACGCCACAGGCGTTATGCGCCCTACGGTCTGAGCAGTACACCTGTAGGAGCGCGCCATGCGCGCGATCGCGGGCATGGCCCGCTCCTACAGGCGTCAAATGGCACGGCGGCAGACCCACAGCCCCGGCGCATTGTTTAGAATGCCCACGACGCCCATCCCCAGGACCATCGCCGCATGAGCCGCAAAGCCCCGCAGGAAGCACCCGCCAACGCCGAAGCGCAGTTCCTCGGCACCCGCATCCGCGGCCTGCGCAAGCGGCGCGGCATGACCCTGGCGGAGCTGGCCGAGCAGAGCGGACTGACTGCCGGCTACATCAGCCAACTGGAACGCAACCTGGCCTACCCGTCGATCCCGGCGCTGTTCAACATTGCCCGCAGCCTGGGCGTGACCATCCAGTGGTTCTTCGCCAGCGAAGTGCAGGTCGACCCGGCGGACGCCGGCTACGTGGTGCGGCGCAACGCCCGTACCAGCGTGCATTACGAAGACGGCATCGTCGACGAACTGCTGCAGCCCGCAGCCCAGCCGCCAGCTGGAAATCCTCCACTCGAAGTTCCCGCCCGGCACCTACAGCCAGCAAAGCTACAGCCACGAGGGTGAGGAAGCCGGCTACCTGCTCAGCGGCACTTTCGAGCTGTGGGTGGGCGAGCGCTATTTCCTGCTCAATGAAGGCGACAGCTTCAGCTACTCCAGCCAGGAGCCGCACCGCTACGGCAACCCCGGAGAGGTGGATGCCGTGGTGCTGTGGGTGATTACGCCGCCGACTTTCTGAAGTTTCGGGGTTTTTCGTAGGAGCGAGCTTGCTCGCGAACACCCTTCCGGCGGCTCCGGCGTCAAGCAGGTTCGCGAGCAAGCTCGCTCCTGCAGCCAGGGCACCGGGAAGCGCTGGGGGAGTTCCCTCTCCCCGGCCCTCTCCCTGAAGGGAGAGGGAGCAAATCGGAGCAATCGGCTGACTCAGCGCTCCGCCTGATACCAAACGGTCCCCTCTCCCTTCAGGGAGAGGGTTAGGGAGAGGGCAAACCGTCAAGCCGCCGCCCCCAATCAACCCTCGATCAACCGCCCCAGCCCATTGAGCAGCCTTTCCAGCGCGCCCTGATTGGCCTTCATCACGCCCAGCCCGGCGTCAGCCATGCGCTCGGCAGCAGCCGGCTCGTCCCAGAGTGCCGCCACGGCCACTGCCAGCGAAGGTGCATCGGCCACTTCGCGCAGCGCACCGACCTCACGCAGTTGCGCGGCGATCTCCAGGAAATTGAACAGGTGCGGGCCGGACAGCACCGGCTTGCCCAGTGCCGCCGGCTCCAGCAGGTTGTGCCCGCCATTGGGCACCAGGCTGCCGCCGACGAAGGCGACATCGGCCAGCGCATAGAGGAACAGCAGTTCGCCCATGGTGTCGCCCAGCAGCACCTGGGTGTCCGCCGTGACCCGTTCACCGCTGGAGCGGCGCTGGGTGCGGAAACCCTCGCGGGTGCACAGCTCGAACATCGGGTTGAAGCGTTCCGGGTGGCGTGGAACCAGGATCAGCAGCGCGTCCGAGTGCTTCTCCAGCAATTGGCGGTGGGCGGCCAGGATGATCTCGTCTTCCCCCGCATGGGTGCTGGCGGCGATCCACACCGGCCGCTGTTGCGCCTGCCACTGGGCGCGCAGATCATCGGCGCGCGCCAGCAGTTCCGGGTCGATGGTCAGGTCGAACTTGATCGAGCCGGTGACGCTCACGCAGTCCGGACGCGCGCCGAGCTGGCGGAAGCGCTCGGCCTCGGCCTCGGTCTGCACGGCGATCCAGCTCATCTCTTCCAGCATCGGCCGGGTCAGCCCGGCGAAGCGCGCATAACCGCGCGCCGAGCGCTCGGACAGCCGCGCATTGGCCAGCGCCACCGGGATGCCACGCTTGGCGCACTGGTGGATGTGGTTCGGCCACAGTTCGGTTTCCATGATCACACCCAGCACCGGCCGCGCGCGGTCGAGGAAGCGCGCCGCCGCCCAGGGCAGGTCATACGGCAGGTAGCAATGCTGCACCTGGTCGCCGAACAGCGCGCGGATACGTTCCGAGCCGGTGGGCGTCATGCAGGTGACCGTGATCGGCAGGCCCGGATGGCGCTGCATCAGCGCGCGGATCATCGGCGCGGCGGCGATGCTTTCGCCCACCGACACCGCATGCACCCAGATGCCGCCGGGCTTGAGCGCCGGCAGGCCAAGTGCGAAGCGCTCGCCGACGCGCTGGGCGTAGGCCGGCGCCTTGCGCGAGCGCAGGAACAGGCGCAGCGCGACCAGCGGCAGGCCCAGGTGGAACAGCAGGGTATAGAGGGTCCGGTTCATGGCGGCGGAGAGTAGCAAATTACTCTCCCATACCGCTGCATCCGCAGGGCGTCACGCCGATCGCTATGCGCCTACGCTTTGCATTTGCTCTCGCAAGAGCCCCTCACCCCAACCCTCTCCCGCAAGCGGGAGAGGGGGCCGTTCGGCAGACAGAGATGAAGCGACAGCGTCAGCCAGTACGATCCGCCGCCCTCTCCCCCTGGGAGAGGGTTGGGGTGAGGGCAGGAGCTGACACAGTCCTCCCAGAAGCACACGGATGCTCCTACGAAAGCCAGTCACACCGGCGCGGCGAGGTGCTCGGCGAAACACTTCGCCCAGCCAGTTCGCCGCCGGCCCCAGCGGCTCGTCGCGGCGCCAGACCAGCTCCACCACCAGCGGCGGCGGGGTCCAGTCGCTGGCCAGCTCCACCAGCAGCGGCTGGTAAGCCGGGTACTGCGCCACGTGGGTCGGCAGCCAGGCCCAGCCGAGGTCGCGCATCAGCAGTTCGGCCATGGCGTAGAAGCTGTCGGCGCGCCACACCAGCGGGCTGATCTGCTCGCCGCCTGGGTAGTGGCTGTCCTGCGGGGCCATCAGCAACTGGCGATGCCGGGCCAGCTCGCGCCGGTCCGCATAGTCCAGCCTGGCCAAGCTCGTGCCCCGCTCCGCACACGGTGACCATCTCGATGGTCCCCAGGCGCTGCCGCTCGAGCTCCGGCGGCATGCCCTCGTGATGGAACAGCAGGCCCAGGTCCGCACGGCGCTCCAGCAGCTTCGCGCCACGTCGCCCTGCGCGCTGCTGGAAAGCTGGACCTCCACCGTGGAGAACTCCTGCGCCAGCGCCTGCAACCCAGAGAGTACCGGCTGGTAAGGCATCGCCGATCCTGTGCCAGCCGCAACAAAGGCTCCGTGCCGCGCACCAGCGACAGCGCGCGGCTCTCCAGCCGCTCGCACTGGCGCAGCACTTCGCGCGCCTCGTCCAGCAGAGCACGCCCCTCGACGGTCAGCACCGGCTGCCGACCGCTACTGCGCTCGAACAGGGTCACGCCCAGATCGCTCTCCAGCAGCGCGATGGACGAACTCACCGCAGACTGCACGGCGTGCTTGAGCTGCCGCGCGGCGGCGAAAAGACGACTGATCGGCGACGCTGACGAACAGCGCGCACTGGTCCAGGTTCCATTGCATAACCTATCTCCATAGCAGATAGGAAATCGACTTTATCCCATCATCCACGGGACTAGAATGGCCGCCAAAATCCAACGTCAGCTGCGTGTCGCTCATACCGAGCGGCGTGTCGTTCCGGGGAGCACCCACCATGCCCGGCTATCTCTACCTCGCCATCGCCATCGTCGCCGAAGTCATCGCCACCGCCTCGCTCGAAATCGGTGAAAGGCCTGTCCACGCCCCTGCCGCTGGTACTGGTCGAGATCGTCGGCTACGCGATTTCCTTCTGGATGCTCACCCTGGTAGTACGCAGCATCCCGGTCGGCATCGCCTACGCCATCTGGGCCGGCCTGGGCATCGTGCTGGTCAGCATCGCGGCCATGGTGCTCTACCAGCAGAAGCTCGACTCCGCCGCTTTGCTGGGCATGGGCCTGATCGTCAGCGGGGTCGTGGTGATCCAGCTGTTCTCCGGTAACGCCGGCCACTGACGAGGCATCGGCGCGCGGCCTGCCGCCGCGCGCCATCGGGTTATACTGCGCGCTTCGTTTTTCCCTTCGAGGCGCTTTCATGTCCGAATCCCTGAGCACCGACATCCTCATCGTCGGCGGCGGTATCGCCGGTCTCTGGCTCAATGCCCGCCTGCGGCGCGCCGGCTTTTCCACCGTGCTGGTGGAAAACACTGCGCTGGGCGGCGTGCAGAGCATGCGCTCGCAGGGAATCATCCATGGCGGCACCAAGTACGCCCTGCACGGCGCGTTGACTGGCGCCTCGGAAGCCATCGCCGACATGCCTGCCCTGTCGCGCGACTGCCTGGCCGGCACCGGCGAAGTGGATCTGCGCGGCGTACGCGTGCTCTCCGACGCCCATTACCTGTGGTCGCCCGGCGGCCTGGCCGGCAACCTCACCAGCTTCTTCGCCAGCAAGGCAATGTCGCAGCCGCGTCGCCCAGGTGAAGGGCAGCGACCTGCCACCGGCCCTGCAGGACAAGGCTTTCAAGGGCAAGGCCTATCGTCTCACTGAACTGGTGCTGGACGTGCCCAGCCTGGTTTCCCGCCTCGCCGAGCTGGCCGGTGACGGCCTGCTGGCCGGCGAACGCATCGAAGCGCTGCGTGAAGGCGCCAAGCTGGTCGGCCTGCGCGTGGACGGCCGCGAAATCCGCGCCCAGCGTGTGGTGCTCAGCGCCGGCGCCGGCAACGAAGCCTTGCTGCGCGAACTGGGCCTGGAACGCCCGGAGATGCAGCGTCGCCCGCTGCACATGGTGCTGCTCACCGCGCCGACCCTGAAACCGCTCTATGCCCACTGCCTCGGCGGCGGGCCGAAGCCGCGCGTCACCATCACCACCCACCCGCTGAGCAACGGCGACTGGGTCTGGTACCTGGGCGGCGACATCGCCGAAGCCGGCGGCGTCGCGCGCAACGAGGCCGAACAGATTGCCGAGGCGCAGCGCGAGCTGCACAAGCTGGTGCCGTGGATCGATCTCTCCGCCGCCCGCTGGGCCACCCTCGCGCGTCGACCGCGCCGAGCCCTCGCAGAACAACCTGCTGCGCCCGGACAGCGCCTTCCTCGCCGAGGACGGTGCACTGCTGGTCGGCTGGCCGACCAAGCTGGCCCTGGCGCCGAACTTCGCCGATCGCGTATTGGAATCCCTGGAAAAAGCTGGCATCAGGCCCACACGGCAACAGCCGCCCTGCCCGCTCTGCCGCGTCCCGCCATGGCCCGCCCGGTGTGGGAGGAGTTGCTCGGATGAAAACCCTGCATCACCTGCACCGCCCGCTCGGCAGCACCGGCCTGAACGTCTCGCCGCTGGGCCTGGGCACCGTCGAAAGGCTCGGCCGCGACCAGGGCGTGAAGTACCCCGCCGGCTTCCGCATCCCCGATGACCGCGAAGCCGCCGACCTGATCGCACTGGCCCGCGATCTGGGCATCAACCTGATCGACACCGCGCCGGCCTATGGTCGCAGCGAAGAACGCCTTGGCCCGCTGCTGCGCGGCCAGCGCGACCAGTGGGTGATCGTGGGCAGGACGGCGAGGAATTCGTCGGCGGCCAGTCGCAGTTCGACTTCAGCGCCGCCCACACGCGCCGCTCGGTGGAGCGCAGTCTGCAGCGCCTGGAGACCGACTACATCGACCTGGTGCTGCGTGCATCCGGACGGCAACGACCTGGACATCCTGCGCGGCACCGAGGTCTACGCGACCCTGGAGCGCCTGAAGGACGAAGGGCTGATCCGCGGCTTCGGCTTCTCCGGCAAGACCGCCGACGGCGGCCTGCTGGCCCTGGAGCGCGGCGACTGCGCGATGGTCACCTACAACCTCAACGAGCAGTCGGAAAAGCCGGTGATCGACCATGCCCAGGCCCATGGTCGCGGCATCCTGATCAAGAAGGCCCTGGCCAGCGGCCACGCCACGCTCGCCCCCGGCGTCGACCCGGTGCGCGCCAGCTTCGAGTTGGTGCTGGGCCATCCGGGCGTGGCCAGCGCCATCGTCGGCACCATCAATCCGCTGCACCTGGCGCACAACGTCAGCATCGCCGCCGAAGTGCTCGACCACTGATCGGCAGACGCCGTACGGTCATGTGGATTGCTTATTCCTGTGCCATGCTCCAACTCCCCCGGCGAAAACCGAGGGCACAGAAACTGTCGCCAACCGGTGATTACCAAGGAAATTCATCGTAATCACCAAGCCTTTCAGGGAAAAATCCGGAAATCCTTTTGATTTTCGATGACACCAGGATCGGTGTCAGGCTGTCTAGGTTGTAGCGACCCCGTAGAAAACGATCGGCCGGACCGTCCTCCAGACGGTCAGCGTTCGCGTCGGCGTCGCCCGCCAGTCAGCCAACTGAAGGGACACGCCCGCGCAACCCGGCGCCCTGTACGACCAGGCCCTGCAAGACCAGGCTCTGCAAGAAAAGGAAGCCCACATGCCCCGTACGCTCGCCCGCAAGGACCCGACCGCCTTCAAGACCCTGCCGCTGCTGGTGGAAGCCAGCGCGGAAGGTCTCGCCTACCAGACCCTTGGCAAGCCCCTGAACTTCGCCCAGGTCCTGGAAAAGCGCCGCCCCATCGAAATCCCCAGACCGAACGCTTCACCACCGAACTGGCCAACCTCGGCGTTTCGGTGCGTCTGACCCTGAACTACCAGGGCCGCGATCACTGGATTCTGTGTTCGCCAGCGCCGTCTGGACCGTGGCGACACGGTGCTCAAGCTGATTTCCGGCTACGTGCCGGCCCACGAACTGAACCTGCCGCTGCTCACCGCGATCCAGGAAGTGGCCGAGGAATGCCTGGTGGAAACTTCCGACGGCTGGCTCGGCGGGCGCTTCGGCGACACCTGGCTGCCGACGCCCTACGAGGGCATCCTGCGCTACCGCGAGAGCAGCCACTTCTCCCTGACCCCGCTGTCCGGCGCCTCGCGCCCGGTGCAGGCCGGCGCGCTGCGCCTGCTGGAGCGCCCGCAGGCCTACGTGCACCTGCCGACGGCCTCGCTGCAGCTGGTCGATGACCTGCGCATGGAGCTGCCCAAGGATGCCCGCGAGGTCAGCCTGTTCCACGTCGACGAGAAACTCGAAGCGGCCCGCTGGTGGCCCGCCTCGACCGTCGCCGCCCGGACATCTACCTGCTGCCGCTGGAGCACGGCCAGCCGACCGGCGAGCTGTTCACCCTGAGCAAGGGCGAGCTGTGCAAGGCGAGCACCCGTGGCCTGTGGCTGTCGGAGAGCTTTGCCGAGCAGGATGGCTGGCTGGTGCGCGAGGAACGCATCCGCTTCCGCGAATGGATGGAGCAATGGCCGCCCGCCGCCGGCAATGCCGGTAGCGGGCGGCGCACGGCCTGAGGCCGTCAGTGTGATCCAAGCGGATAGACCGTAGGCGCATAACCTGGAACAGGTTATCCGCCGGCTGCTTGCGTGGCGGATAACGCTGACGCGTTATGCGCCCTACGAGAAGCGCTGGCGCTCAGCCTACGCGGCGGTGCTGGTTCAGACCTGCAGGATCGAGGGGAGCGCCTAGCCCTTGCTCGCGAACAAAACCAACCAGGCACGCTGGCGTTGAGCTGTTCGCGAGCAAGCTCGCTCCTACAAGAAGAGCCCTGCGCTCACTTGAGCTGGCTGGAGCTCTTGCCCAGCAGCCGCCGCGCCACGATCAGCAACTGGATCTGCTGGGCACCCTCGAAGATGTCGAGGATCTTCGAATCCCGCGCCCATTTCTCCAGCAACTCCTCCTCGCCATAGCCCAGTGCCCCCGCCAACTCGACGCATTTGAGCGTCACTTCGTTGGCCACGCGCCCCGCCTTGGCCTTGGCGATGGAAGCTTCCTTGGAGTTGGGCAGGCGGTTGTCGGCCATCCAGGCGGCCTTCAGGGTCAGCAGGCGCGCGGCTTCCCATTCAGCTTCCAGCCGGTACAGCGTGGCTTCGACATGGCTGGCAGTGAGTAGCGGCTGGCGATAGTCGAAACGGCAGCCGGCCTTCTTCAGCAGCTCACGGGTACGGTCCAGCGAGGCCTTGGCCACGCCGATGGCCATGGCCGCCACCAGCGGACGGGTGTTGTCGAAGGTTTCCATCACCCCGGCAAAGCCCTTCTGCACGTCGATCTCGGCGTTGCCCAGCAGGTTGGCGGCCGGCACGCGGCAGTCGCTAAAGCTGATGGATGCGGTGTCCGAGGCCTTGATGCCGAGCTTCTTCTCCAGTCGAGTCACGGTCATGCCCGGCGTGCCCTTTTCCACCACGAAGGACTTGATCGCGGCGCGGCCCATGTTCTTGTCCAGGGTCGCCCAGACCACCACCGCGTCGGCGCGGGCGCCGGAGGTGACGAAGATCTTCTCGCCGTTGAGCACATAGTGATCACCGTCGCGGGTGGCGCTGGTGCGGATCGCCGCCGAGTCCGAGCCACAGCCCGGTTCGGTGATAGCCATGGCCGCCCAGGTGCCGGAGAAGCGCTTGAGCTGCTCCTCGTTGGCCACCGCGGCGATGGCAGCATTACCCAGGCCCTGGCGCGGCATGGCCAGCAGCAGGCCGGTGTCGCCCCAGCACATTTCCATCACGCCCAGGCAGGCGGAGAGGTTGCCGCCGTTCTTCACGCCCTCTTCCGCGCCGGCCTTGCGCTTGCTGGCCGAGGTGGCGCCGACGGCGTCCGGCGAGCCGGCGTTCATGCCGTCCAGCAACGCGGCCAGCAGGTCCAGTTCCTTGGGATAGGCGTGCTCGGCCTTGTCGTACTTGCGGGAGATCGGTCGCAGGTAGTTCTCCGCCACCTGGCGGGCCTGGTTCTGCAAGGTGCGGAATTTCTTTGGTGTCTCGAGGTACATGCAAGGCTCCTTACAGGTGCAGTCCGCCAGCCATCAGGCTGACGGCGCGCAGGTCGCGGTACCAGCGCTCGGCCGGGTGTTCCTGGGTGAAACCGTGGCCGCCGAGCAGTTGCACCGCGTCGGTGCCGATCTTCATCGCCTTTTCGGCGCAGAGCAGCTTCGCCAGGTAGGCCTCGCGGTGGAACGCCTGCCCGCGCTCGGCCAGCGCACAGGCGCGCCAGACCATCAGGCGCATGGCGTCCAGCTCGACGGCAATGTCCGCGACCATGAAGGCCACGCCCTGGCGATGGCTGATCGGCTCGCCGAAGGCCTCGCGCTCGTTGCAGTAGGTGATCACGTAATCCAGTGCTGCCTGCCCCGTGCCCACGGCCAGCGCACACCAGGCCAGCGCGGTGTGATCGAGGAAGGCCTGGAAGTCGAAGCGCTCCGCCGCCAGCCGCTGCTCGGCCGGAACCTTCACACCCTTGAAGCGAACCCGCGCAGTGCCGGTGGCCTTCAGGCCCATCGCCGGTTCGGCGCGCACTTCAACACCCTTGGCACGGGTATCGACGAGGAACAGCGCCGGACCGTCGCCGGCATCCGCCGCCACGATCAACTTCTGCGCATCCACGCCGCGCACCACCAGGCACTTCTCGCCGGACAGCGTGTAGCTCGAACCGCGCTTGCGCGCCTTGGTGGACAGCCGCAGTGGATCGGCCAGCAGTTGCGGCTCGTTGACCGCAATGGCGATCAACGGTGCGGCCTCTTCGGCGACGAAAGCCGGCAACCAGCGTGCCTGTTGTTCCGGCGAGCCCCAACGGCGAATGCAGTTGGCTGCCGACAATGGAACCAGCAGCGCGGCGGCCAGGCTCAGGTCGCCACGGGCAAGGGATTCGGCGATCAACGCGTTGGTCACCACGGTGCGCTCGCCGGCCATGCCGCCGTGCACTTCGCTGACGCCGTAATGAGTCAGGCCCAGTTCCTGCGCCTGGGCCAGCAGCTCCAGACTCAGGCCGGCCTTGGCGTCAGCTTCATGGGCAGCCGGGCGCAATACCTCGGCGGCGAAGCCTTCGAGCGTCTCCACGAGCATCTGCTGCTCGTCGGACAGGGACAGGTCGAACAGCCCGTCCGGGTCGGCCTTGCGCGGCGTCTTGGGTTGCTTGGCGGCGCGCTCGCTGGCCAGCCGGAAGCCGGTGCGGCTACCACTGTAGAGCAGTCTTTCGAAGGGTTTGCGCAGCTTGAGTCGGTCCGGCCAGTCGGCCTGGGCGACACGGTTCAGCACGGCCAGGGCGCGGCCCTGCACGTCGGTGGTCATGGCATCTCGCTCCGCGGAGGGTGGATGCCCCGATCATGCGCTTCGACAGGCCGCAGGGACCATGACCGCTTTGCCGCCGGTCACTGGCAGAGCGGTCAGTGGCGAACCTGTAGGAGCGAGCTTGCTCGCGAACGAGTCCGCAGCGGGGCTTGTTCGCGAGCAAGCTCGCTCCTACAAAATGCGCAAGGATCAGCCCTGGTGGCGAATCTTCTCGACGATGGCGGTGGTGGAGCTGTTTTCCACCAGCCCCAGCACGCGCACTTCGCCGCCGTAGGCCTTGACGATGTCGGCACCGACCACCTGCTCGACACCGTAGTCGCCGCCCTTCACCAGCACGTCCGGGCGGACTTCGGTGAGCAGGCGCTCGGGGGTGTCTTCGGCGAAGCTGACGACCCAGTCCACCGCGCCGAGGCCGGCGAGCACGGCCATGCGGCGGTCGACGCTGTTGATCGGGCGGCCCGGGCCTTTCAGACGGGTCACCGAACCGTCGTCGTTGACCCCGACGATCAGGCGATCGCCCTGGGCGCGCGCCTGTTCCAGGTAAGTCACGTGGCCAGCATGGAGAATGTCGAAGCAACCGTTGGTGAAGACGATCCTCTCGCCGTGGGCGCGGGCATCCTCGATGGCCAGCAGCAGCTGGTCGAGGCTCAGCACGCCACGCTCGGAGCCCTGCTCGCGCTGCACGGCGCGGCGCAGCTCCGGGGCGCTGATGGCGGCGGTGCCGAGCTTGCCGACCACGATGCCGGCAGCGAGGTTGGCCAGGGCTACGGCCTGCGGCAGGTCTTCACCGGCGGCGATGGCGCCGGCCAGGGTGGAAATCACGGTGTCGCCGGCGCCGGTGACGTCGAACACTTCGCGGGCGCGGGCCGGCAGGTGCAGGGCACTGTGGCCGGGACGCAGCAGGGTCATGCCGTGTTCGCCACGGGTGACCAGCAGCGCGCCGAGTTCCAGCTCGGTCATCAGTTGCTGGCCCTTGGCGACCAGATCGGCTTCGTCGGTGCAGCGACCGACGATGGCTTCGAACTCGGAGAGGTTCGGGGTGATCAGGCTGGCGCCGCGGTAGATGGCGAAGTCCTTGCCCTTGGGGTCGGCCAGCACCGGGATATTGCGTTTGCGCGCGGCCTGGATCAGTGCCTGGTGGTTCTTCAGCGCGCCCTTGCCGTAGTCGGAGAGCACCAGCACGCGGACCTGGTCCAGCAGTGCCTCGACGTCGGCAGACAGGGCCACGGCGTCGGTGCGGAAGGCTTCCTCGAAGTCCACGCGCAGCAGTTGCTGGTGGCGGCTCATGACCCGCAGCTTGACGATGGTCGGCTGGCCGGCGATGCGCTGGAAGCGGGTGGTCACGCCCACCGCCTGCAGGCTGTCGCTCAGGCTGTCGGCGGCCTCATCGACGCCGGTGACGCCGACCAGGAAGGCCGGGGCGCCGAGGGCGGCAAGGTTCAACGCGACGTTGGCGGCGCCACCGGGGCGATCCTCATGCTGCTCGACCCGCACCACGGGCACCGGCGCCTCGGGCGAGATGCGCGAGGTCGCGCCGTGCCAGTAGCGGTCGAGCATCACGTCGCCGACTACTAGAACGGGGGCCTGATCGAATCGGGGCATGGTCAATTTCATGGGAACTCCGCAGGTCGAAATCGCTGCGGATAATACCATAGCCGCCCGCTGCGACTTGCGCCGGGCACCGGGCGGTCACGGCAATCGCTACGGGATTTTGCGAACCCAGAACAGCTCGTGCCGGCGCACCGCCTTGCGGAAGAACTCGTCATCGCCGCTGGCCGGCCACTGGCGCCCGGCCAGCGCGCGCTGGATCAGCCGGCGCAGGCGTTTCTTGCCGGTCAGCGGAGTCTGCAGGTCGTGCTGCAGGGCCAGGGCCTGGGCCTTGTCGATGCGGGTCGCAGCGTCCAGCGTCGGGCTCCACAGCGGGTCGGCCGGCAATGGCTCGATACACGGTGGGAGCGCGATGCCACCATCCGCCGGGCCCATCGGCCAGCGGTCGTTGTCGTGCAGGTGGTTGGCGTAGAGCAGCAGGGTCTGTGGCTTCCAGCTGCTGCGCCCGATGGCTTCCAGCGTCGCGCGGGTGGCCTGGACGTGGTCGGCGTGGGGATCCAGCTCCGGATGGGCGGTGAGGATGACCTCCGGGCGGACGTGCTCGATCAGCGCGGTGAGGTCGGCCACCAGGTTGAGCCAGGTCGGTGCGCCGTCATTGTCGCCCGGCAGCGCGAAGGGATTGAAACCTCGTACGCTGCGGATGTCGGTTTCGCCGGACTCCTTCGAGCCGAAGGCCTGGCTCGGCTCGGCGGCCATGGCCGGCAGTTGCAGGCAGTAGTAACCCAGCTGCACACAGCGCTCGGCCGGCACGCCGCCCCAGAGCGGCGCTGCAATGCTGTCCCAGGTGCGCAGGCGGCCTTTCAGGCGCGCTGCAGCGGCCTTGTCCAGGCCCAGTCGCTGGTAGTGCTCGGCCTCGATCTCACCCTGGGTCAGGGTGACGATCCAGGCTTCCGGGCAGCGGCTGTACTGGCCGAAGGCGGCCAGTTCGGCATCGTCCGCGTGGGGCGCGATGATCAGCAGGCGTTGCTTGGCGTAGTCCGGATTATGGAAGGCGTGCAGCACGCCCTGCTGCGCCAGCCGGCAATGGCGGCTGCGGATGCGCAGCTGTCCGGAGCGCAGCGCGTCGCCCTGGCCGGAGAGATTGATGTAGCGCTTGCCGCTGACACCGCGTTCGAAGTCCTGACGGTCGTTCTCGACGCCCTCGACCAGCACCTGCGGGTCGAGCCAGCGGCCGAGCAGCGAAGCCTTGACCTCGATCTCCAGCACCAGCGTTTCCTCGTTCTCCGGCAGCGCGCCCGTGGCGACGTGCAGGCCGTGCGGGCCGAGGGATACCGGCAAGGCGATGGAACCCTCGGGGAAGTCGTAGCGGTAGTCGTCACGCGGCGAATAGAACAGGTGATCGGCGAACCACGCCTCATGGGCAACCCAGCCGAGCAACACGGCCAGCGGCACGCTCCACCAGGGCGCAAAAATACCCAGCAGGATCAGCGCCAGCAAGGCGACGAGCAGGACCGCGCGTTTCTTGCGGCGGTGCTGTTTGAGCAGGTGCTGTTTACGCCCGGTCACGTGGGTACTCCCTGCAAGGCCAATCGCGGACGGAGTCCGCTCCTACGCACGGGTCAGACACCGTGCGGTCCCATGGAAAGTCAGCGTCAGACCTGGAATACCGGCACGCGGTGGCACCAGCGGTCCTTGTACTCGCGGTCGGCGCGACCGAAGGAATAGCGCAGCGGCTTGCCCAGCGCCTCAGCCTCGGCCCACGCATCCTGCGTGTTGACGAAGCTGAGCACACTGCCGGGGCTGAACTCGCGGTTCTCCGGAGCCACGCCGCCGTTGATGTATTCAACGCTGACCCACTTCGGCGCTTCGACCCGATAGAGAATCTGGATCGCCACCGGCTCGCCGTCCAGGCGCACCAGAGAGCCGCGCATGAATTCGCGCATAAGACCGAACACTTCGGCCAGCCGTGCCTTGCCCGGCACCTCGAATTCCCAGCGGCGCTGGAACAGGTCGGCATAGATGCTCGCCTGCTCCTCGGGACTCAGCTCACTCATGGGCTGCAGCACGCCACCCGCCTCTTCCAGCAGGCGCTGCTCACGGCGCTGGTTGTAGCGGAACTTCTTCGAGAAGTCGGCCGGGGCGCGGTTCATCGCCAGTTGCTCGGGCTGCTCGCGGGCGTCGCTGACCTGCTCGCGGTTGAGCTCGGAGAGGTAGCGCACCTGATGGCGCAGCTCGATGCGCGCGCCTTCGGCGATGGGCAGGATGATCTCGGCATTGCCCAGGTCGAACAGCGCCTTCTTGCCCTCGCGCTTGAGCACGTCCTTGGACAGCGCCAGGTTGCGCCCCCAGGTCGGCACGGCAGCGCGCAGCTCATCGCCCTCGAACCAGCCCAGGTAACGCACTGGAATGCCGGCCAGATGGGCGAGACGCTCGACTACCTCCGGGTGGGTGGCGACGCTGCCGCCGAAGCGCTGCCAGGCGGCGGCATAATCGGCTGCCGCGATGGGCGTCCAGCCGCGTTCGCGGAAGACTCGCAGTCGGTTCAGCATGCCAGCGTCATACCGGCTGCTCGACTGGCGCTTCTTCGCTGCCGCCGACCGGATCGTCGGCGAACTGGCGGGCGTGCAGGCGGGCGTAGTAGCCGTTCTGGGCAATCAGCTGATCGTGGGTGCCGCGCTCGACGATGTGGCCCTGGTCCATCACCAGGATCAGGTCCGCCGCCTCGATGGTGCTCAGGCGGTGGGCGATGACCAGCGTGGTGCGACCTTCCATGACCTTCTCCAGGGCCGCCTGGATGTGCCGCTCGGATTCGGTGTCCAGCGCGGAGGTGGCCTCGTCGAGGATCAGCACCGGGGCATCCTTGAGCAGTGCGCGGGCAATCGCCAGGCGCTGGCGCTGGCCGCCGGAGAGCATCACGCCGTTCTCGCCGACTTCGGTCTCGAAACCTTCGGGCAGGCGGTCGATGAACTCGCGGGCGAAGGCGTCATCGGCAGCCTTCTCCACCGCTTCGCGCGGTCGGCTGGCGAGGTCGCCGTAGGCGATATTGTTGAGCACGCTGTCGTTGAACAGGTTGACCTGCTGGGTTACCAGCGCGATGTGCCGGCGCAGGTTGCTCAGTTTGTAGTCTTCGACGTCCGTGCCATCGAGCAGAATCTGCCCATCGCTGTGGTCGTAGAAGCGCGGGATCAGGTTGGCCAGGGTCGACTTGCCGCTGCCGGAGCGGCCGACCAGCGCCACCATCTGTCCCGGCTCGACGCTGAAGTTCAGGTCGTTGAGGACCTTCTTCTCGGTGCCCGGGTAGGTGAAGCTGAGGTTCTTCACTTCGAGGCGTCCCTGCACGCGGTCACGCTCGATGGTGCCGTTGTCCACCTCAGGCTGCTCGTCGAGCTGCTCGAAGATGCTCTCCGCGCCGGCCACGCCCTTCTGGATGGTCGAGCTGACTTCGGAGAGCTGGCGGATCGGCTTGGGCAGCAGGCCGGCCATGGAGATATAGGCCACCAGGTCGCCGACGGTGGCATCGCCACGCAGCAGCAGGACGAGGTACAGCAGCACAGCCATGGCGCTGTAGATCACCAGCTGCAACATCGGCGTGTAGATCGCCGAGGTCTTGTTCATGCGCAGGTTCTTGCTGGTGTTTTCGTTGGTCACGTGGCGGAAGCGCGCGCGCTCATAGGGCTCGCCGCCGAAGCTGCGGACCACGCGGTAACCCTGGATGGTCTCGGAAGACACATGGGTCACGTCGCCCATGGCCACCTGGATCTTCTTGCTCTGTTTGCGGAACTTGCGGCTGGCGGTGGTCACCATCACGGCGATGATCGGCAGGATGGCGAGCATCACCAGGGTCAGCTTCCAGTTCATCCACAGCAGCGAGAGGAACAGGAAGACCACGGTCATGCCCTCGCGGATCACGACCTTGATGGCATCGGTGGCCGCGCCGGTGACCATGGTCACGTTGAAGGTAATGCGCGAGATCAGGTGGCCGGAGTTGTTGCTGTCGAAGTAGCGATTGGGCAGGGTCAGCAGATTGTTGAACAGCGCAATGCGCAGGTCCTGCACAAGCCCCAGGGAAACCTTGGCGATGAAGTAGTTGCCGAGGAAGGAGCCAACGCCTTGCCAGACGGCGATCAACACCACCAGCAACGGTACGGCGTAGAGCAACGACAGGTCACTGAGCCAGGCCACGGAGGAGTTGGGGAACAGCTTGGCATCCGGATGGGCCAGGCCATCGACGAAATACTTGAGGATGCCCGCCAGCATTGGCTGGGTCGCGGCGAAGATCAGGAAGCCGATGATGCTGAGCATGAACATGCCGATGTACGGACGCACATAGGACAGCAGTCGGAAGTAGATCTTCAGGCTCGAAGGAGCCTGGGGTTCTTTACCGGACATGTAGGAATCGCACGCTTAAAAGGTCGGCGATTATAACACAGCGCTCTCGTTTGCCCGGCGGGTGGGCTACTATAGCCGGCTATCGATTCAGGGACCCGTTATGCAAGACCTCGCTCTCTCCGCCTACGAAGCGATGCGCGCCGGCGCCCAGGTGCTGGAAGCCGACAAGCATGGCGACAAGGTCCTGCGCCTGGCCGATGGCAACTTCCTGAAACTGTTCCGGCGCAAGCGGCTGATCTCCTCGGCAGCGCTCTATCCCTATGCGCAGCGCTTTGCCGACAACACCGATACCCTGCACCGCTTGCAGATCCCCTGCCCGCAGATCATCGCGGTGTACCGCATTGCCGATATCGCCCGCGACGCGGTGCACTACCAGCCCCTGCCGGGCGACACGTTGCGCCAGGTGATCGAAGCGGGCGAGGCGGACACGCAACTGGCGGCGCAACTGGGCGAGTTGATCGCCGAACTGCATGATCAGGGCGTGTACTTCCGCTCGCTGCACCTGGGCAACGTGGTGAAGACCCCCGAAGGCACCCTGGGCCTGATCGACCTGGCGGATATGAAGAAGCAGCGCCGGGCGCTGTCGCGCCAGCAGCGCAAGCGCAACTTCGCCCACATGCTGCGCTATACCCAGGATCGTCAGTGGCTGCTGGCCGGCAATGCCGACAGCCTGGCTGCGGCCTACCTCGCCCGCAGCCGGGTGCGTTGGTCGCTGCCCGAACTCCGGCAGTTCCTCAGCTCGGCTCCATGACGGCTGGCCGCACTTGCGGCCAGCGCTCCAGACTCAGCCCCAGCAGGATTACCACCCAGGGCATCAGCCACATGGCGCGCGTGCGCTCCCACAGGCTGAACACGTCGAACTGCATGGCAACGCTGGAGAACACCCACAACAGCATCACCGACAGCCCCAACGCCCGCGAGCGGCAACGCCAGGCGTTGTAGCCGACCGATCCCCACAGTACCAGGAACACCAATAGAGCCGGCACACCGTACTGGATCGCGGTGTGCACGGGGAAATTGTGCGCCCCATTCTCATAAACGGAATTCCCGCTGGCTACCGAATAGTCGGCCCCCAGCCCAACACCGAACCAGAAGTGCTGCTGGATCTGCGGCCACGCATTGCGCAGCAACTCGAAGCGCTCGGCATCGCCGCGCTCCATCAGCCCCGGCTCGAGAATAACTAGCGCCGCTCCCCCCACCAACAGCAACAGCGGTAACAGCTTGGCTATCCGCCCCGGCACCAGGCTGAGGCTGAAGATGGCGGTGACCATCAGCGCCAGCAAGGCCCCGCGGCTCCCGCAAAGTGCCACGTAGACCAGCGAGACCGCCAGCAGCAGCACCCAGGGCAATTGCTTCCAGCCGCGGCGCGGAAGCAGGGGCACGCACATCACGGCGACGAAGGCGATCGAGTAGGCCGCCGCGTTGGGATTGTCCAAGAAGCCGCCAAACCCGCTCAGACGCCCCACTCCGAAAGCCGGCGCGAACAGTAGTGCCGCCACGCTGTAGAAACCAACCACCAGCGCCAGGGAGAGCATCGACAGGCGCAAGCGGCGCTCGTCCGCGCGGGCCCAGAGCACCCAGCCGAAGACGAACAGCATGAACAGCGAAACACTCTTGAGCTGGCCCAGCGGCTTGCCCGTGGTCGACCAGAGCAGCGAGAGGATCGCCCAGCCAAACAACGCCAGGAGGACCCAGATCTCCCGGTGAGCTTTCAGCAGATGGCCAAGCTCTTCGCGGCGGGCGATGCACACCCACAGCGACGGCACGTAGACGAACAGCGCAACCATCTGGAAGTAGAACTTCATGCTCGGCGTCAGCATGACGCCGGCAATACTCCACAGCACCCCAATGCCCAGCATCGCCTCGGCTATCCGGCTACCCCAGCGCTGGTTCACTCCCATCGGCGTCACTCGCGGACACCAGGCACTCCAAGCGTGGGCAATCACATCCTTCATCGGCAAACTTCTTATTCCCGCCCGAACTTGAACAACAAATGACGAAGCCGCCGCAGGGTAACTCGATTCCAGCGCCAAGGCGGCAGTTGCAACAGCAGAGACCAGGCATAGCCCTTGTCAGCGACAACCGACTGCTTGAGCGCCTTGTTGAGAATGCAGGTCATGCCGGCCGCGTAAGCAGGATGGTCGCAGTAAGGAGCCACCGTCATGCGGTCGTACTCGAGCTGGTTCTTGTAGGCCGTCCGCGACAGGTTGCCCTCATGCCGGCGGTAACCGCTGACGACCTCCGGCAGAACCTCGACCCCGTAGCCCAGGTGGGCGATCTTCAGGGACATCTGGAAATCCTGAATGCGAATCTGCGGGTCGTAGCCCCCCACCCGCTCCATGGCCACACGGCGGTACATGGCCACGGTGGCGCCGATGGCGATGGCCTGCCCCAGCAGCTCGTCGAAACTGTAACGGCGCACGCCATTGCCTGGGCCGCCCTTGAGGTGCCGGCCATCGGCATCGATGTAAGCCGCACGCCCACCCAGGCAGCCGATCTCGGGGTGCTCGCGCAGGTAGTTCGCCTGCAGGCTCAGGCGCCCCGGCATCATGATGTCGTCGGAGTCCGGCGTCGCCACGAACTCGCCACGGGCATGACTCAGGGCAGTATTCAGTGCGGCGCTGACGCCCTGGTTGGCCTGACGGTAGAACTGGAAGCCATGCTCCTGCTGAAGCGCCTGGATCTTCTCGGCACTGCGATCGCTGGACCCGTCATCCACCACGATCAGCTCGAAGTTGGGGTAATCCTGCCCGAGGATGCTCAGCAGCGTTTCTTCGATATAACGTTCACGGTTATAGCAAGGCACCAAAACGGAAATCAGCGGGTATTCCACAGACACCTCAATAACCGGCAGGAAATGGCCACAGGTCAGATCCCCAACACCCGGCGCCAGCGCTCCAGCATACCGGGCCGCGGACGCTCGCGCAGCGGGGCAGCCATGGCCTCGACGATGCGTGCGCCGATCTGGCTGAAGCCGAAGCCCTCCACCGCCAGCGCACGTCCGGCTTCGGCAATCCGGCTCGCCCGCTGCGGGTCTTCACGCAGCACCTGCAGCTTGCTGCGCAGCTGCGCTACATCTTGGTATAGCACCACGTTATGCATGTCCTGCAACCCCAGCGCGCGGTTCTCCGCCTCGCCCTGGTCATACGCCAGCAGCACACAACCACAGGCCATGGCCTCGAAATTCTTGATCATGTACTCGCCCATGCCAACGTCCGCGCTGACGAAGAAGCGGATGCGGTTGAGCGTGTTCAGATAGTCCTCGCCCGAGTTGGTCTTGGTCACCAGCAGGTTCTCCACCTGCCCCAGTTCGTCCAGCAACGCCTTGCGACCGCTGTAGGCAACACTGCCGGTGCTGCCGACGAAGGCCAGCTCGATATCCCGCTCCCGACCCAGATCATGCAGCAGATTCTGGTCGTAGCCCTTGGGCACGAAGGCCGCATCGAAGCCTTCCTGGCGCAGGCGCTCGCTGACCATGAAACCCGAACTGATCACCCGAGCCCAGGGCAGGCGGCGGTAGTGCGCGCTGAACTTGCCGGTGTACTTGCAGGGAATGTAGTTCTGGTAGGCATCGTGCTCGAGGATGACCAGGTTGGGCACGCTGCGGATGAAGGAGGCCTGACGCATTTCCTTCTTGAAGCGAAGGAAGAACAGGATGCGGTCGTACTTCGATACGTCCACGTGCTCGCGGAAATACCGGCGCAGGTTGGCCTGCTCATCGCTGCTCAGCCAGCGCAGGTCGCAGTCGCAGTGTTCGGCGATGCCGTCATACAGACGGTCGAGAATGGCGCGTTGTTCTTTCTGGACCAGGAACAGAACTTTCAAGACTCACCTTTTGCATCCCAGAGTGCGGGCCATCGAATTAACGTGCATCCTGGGCCGGATACGGCAATCGCCCAGCTTCCATGCGCCCCGCCGTCACTCTCCGCAAGGAAATCGGCGACAAGGACAATGCGCCGCGAAGATTAGGGGACGCTGAACAACCGGGTCAAGGCGATGGCCGTCTCAGGAAGTGCGAGCTTTAACAGACGTCGTAATACGTGCAACTCGCGGGCAGGCCCCGTAGACGAATGACATTGCCCTCAAGGTGACCTTACCGCCCATCGCGGGCCTATCGGCGGCGACGCAGCTGCGCGCACCGAGGCTTGTATTGTCACCGATCACCAACGAACAACGCAAAAGCGCCAGCGCTTTGATGCGCCATTGAGCTCTGCCGAATGACGACGTTCCTGCCATTCTGCGCGCCAACGCTGATGTCCGACGCGTAGCGCCGGTTCAACTGGCGACGCAGGCGCAACGCCTTATGACGTCCTTTCTCAAGGGCGTCTAGGCACTGGACCGGACAAACTGCAGCAGGTAGCGCGATACACGGTACCGGCAGCCCCGCTACCCGATGCAACTGAACAGACCGATGCGGCTACCAGGCTTCTTCTTGTTCGAGACTTCGCACTTCCAGCACTCGATCAGTCGCTGCCGAGCCATCACGACCGCACTCGCAGGTGTCTGCCACCCGTCACTGCCATTTCCGCTTCGAGCAATGCATCCAGCTGGGTGATGTCTATTTTCGGCATAACACTGGCCGGCAACCGGCTGAGCGGCGACAGATTGAAAAGTCGCAGCGGATACCGGGGCGAAACCTGTTCGGCCACGATTCGGAAGCTGGGCAGGATGTAGTCCTCGAAATCCTCATCGAGGCTGCTGGGCAGTGCGGCCGCCCCGGTTTCGTAGAAGCGTCCGATGCTCTTGTTCAGGTCCATCCCGACGAGGAATACCTGATTGAAGCCCAGGTGACAGGCCAGTTGCGTCGCGGCGTAAGGAATGGTGCGACCACCGAAATAGCCCTTGCTCATGTCGCGGCTGAAGCCGATCCGATTGGTCTTCCTGCGCAGCAGGGAGAAGCCGCAGATCAGGTCAGGATCACGGCGGATAGACCAGGCATAAGAGCGATCCGAAAGCACGGCCATGCCATGCCGGCGGTTGACCCGCTCCAGCAGGAGAGCACTCGACCTCTGCGGCAGCAGTGTCGGGTCATGACGATGCAGCTCCTGGAAGCAGTTCAGGCTCATCGCCAGGTGCGTGGCGCTGCGCGCGCCGAGGCAGGCGAGATCGGGGCGATCGCGCACGAATCCGGGGTCGTCGCAGATATAGAAGAACGGCGTGATCTTCTGGTCGGCGCAGCGAACGATGGAGCCGTTCATCGCGATGACCGGCCAGTCGGCGTAACGCGCCAGAGGGAACTCCCCGGCAGAAGGCCCGGATGCGAGCAGGAACACACTCCCCTGGTAGCGCCCACGGCACTCCCCGAACTCGGCGATGGGAATCTGCACGCCCCCCTCGCCCAGCCAGCGTCGACCACCCTCCAGTTTGAGTTCCAGCATTTGCAATCGCGCGCTCGTCAATGAATCGCCAAAGGGCGCACCCAGCGTCCAGGCCAGTGAAAATGAAGGGAGCCCGCCGTCCCGTCAGCGGGTTGGGGCGAGCAACGCCTTCACCAGCGGCAGACTCCAGAATTCCCGGCGCACCGCACCGTCGGAGAAGCGGGTCTGCAGGCGCTGCTCCATCTGCTCCACGCACATCACCCGCTGCTCACGATCCAGCACCGACAGGTGCCGCAGGCCCTCGGCCAGCGCCGCATCGTCGCCCAGCGGGAAAAGGATACCGAGCCCCTCGACGATCTCCCCGGCGCCGCCGCCGGCAGTCGAGATCAGCGGCACACCGGCCACCATCGCTTCCAGCAGGACCATGCCGAAAGGCTCGTGGTCCGAGGTTAGGGCGAACACGTCGAAGGCCTTGAAGTAGCGCTTGGCGTCCGGGACCTGGCCGAGGAACAGCACGCGGTCGGCGATGCCCAGCTCGCGCGCGAGGTCCTTGAGATCTTCCTCCAGACGCCCCTTGCCGAGGATCGCCAGCAGGCTGTTATGCGGCAGGCGCGGCAGTGCGCGGGCGAAGCCGCGCAGCAGGGTGGCCTGGTCCTTGTCCGGATGCAGGCGGCCGACGTTGCCGACCACCCAGGCATTGTCCGCCAGCCCCAGGTGTTGGCGAGCGGGATAGCGCTCGACCTGCTGGTCCTTGAGAGCGTCGACGTCGACCCGGTTGTACAGCGTCTCGATGCGTTCCTGCGGCCAGGCCGGCAGGCAGGCGCGGATTTCGTCGCGCACCGCATTGGACACGCCCAGCAGACTCAGTCGCTCGGCTAAGAAGCGCGCGAACAGCTTGCGCCCCAGGCGCTGGAAATCACCGAAACCGTGGTGCACGCCGATGATCGGCAGCTGGGTGCCGAGCATGGCGATCCAGGTCGGCTTGAAGCGGTGCGCGATGCAGAATCGGAAATCGCGGGATCGGGCGATCTCGCGCAGGTCGCGGATCGCCTTGAGCTTCAGCCCACGGATATCCCGCGAGCTGTAGTCGAGGAAGAGCACCTCATCACTGGCGCAACCGGCCACGACTTCCGGATCGGGCGCACCGGTCAGGAACACCGTCGTGACCCGATAACCGGTCCCGACAAACAGGCTGGCGTACTGACGGGCACAGTCGAGGAACGGCCCGTCATAGCCGTGGCAGAACTGCAGGACGCGCGGTTCAGCCGAGCGAGTCATAGGGCTCCGCGCCATCCTTGACCACGAGGATGTCCTGCATGATCAGGTACTGCAGGTCCGAGCCGTAGAACATGTTCAGGGCATCGGTGGGCGAACAGACCATCGGCTCGCCGCGGCGGTTCAGCGAGGTATTGAGCGCCACGCCGTTGCCGGTGAGCCGCTCCAGCTCCTTCATCATGTCGTAGTAGCGCGGGTTGAACTCGCGCTTGAGTACCTGGGCGCGGGAAGTACCGTCCTCATGGACGACTTCCGGCACGCGGGTCTTCCACTCTTCGTTGACTTCGAAGGTGAAGGTCATGAAGGGCGCCGGGTGGTCGATCTTGAACATCTGCGGGCCGACGGTATCGAGCATCGACGGGCAGAAGGGCCTCCAGCGCTCACGGAACTTGATCTGCGCGTTGATGCGGTCGGCCACGCCGGGGACGCTCGGGCAACCGATGATCGAGCGGCCACCGAGGGCACGCGGGCCGAACTCCAGGCGGCCCTGGAACCAGGCCACCGGGTTGCCGTCCACCAGCACCTTGGCGATCAGCTCGGACAGGTTGTCGATCTTGCGCCAGGTCGGCTTGGCCTCGTGGCGGGCACAGGCAGCGATGACGTCTTCGTTGCTGTACTCCGGGCCGAGGTAGACGTGCTCCATCTTCTCGACCGGTACGCCACGCTCCCAGGAGACGTAGGCCGCCGCGCCAACCGCGGTGCCGGCGTCGCTGGCCGCGGGCTGCACGTACAGCTCCTTGACCTCGGGACGGGCGATGATCTTCTGGTTGAGCTTGACGTTCAGCGCGCAGCCGCCGGCGAAGGCGATCTTGCCGGTCTCGCGGATGATGTCGCCCAGGTAGTAATCCATCATCTCCAGCGCCAGCTTCTCGAACAGCGCCTGGATGCTGGCGGCGTAGTGGATGTACGGATCGTCGGCGATGTCGCCTTCACGCTTCGGACCGAGCCACTCGATCAGCTTGGGCGAGAAGTAGTAGCCCTTGCCCTTTTCCTTGTAGCGACGGAAGCCGATGACGTTGGCGTAGTCGGTGTTGATGATCAGCTCACCGTTCTCGAACTTGGCCAGACGGGAGAAATCGTACTTGCTGGCGTCGCCATAGGGCGCCATGCCCATGACCTTGAACTCGCCATCGAGCATGTCGAAGCCGAGGTATTCGGTCAGCGCGCCATACAGGCCGCCCAGGGAGTCCGGATCGTAGAACTCCTTGATCTTGTGGATCTTGCCGTTCTCGCCGTAGCCGAAGAAGGTCGTGGCGTATTCGCCCTTGCCGTCGATCCCGAGGATCGCCGTCTTCTCCTTGAAGCCCGAGCAGTGGTAGGCACTGGAGGCGTGGGCCAGGTGGTGCTCGACCGGCTGGATCTTGGTCTTCTTCAGGTCGAAGCCCAGCTGTTGCAGGCACCACTGGATACGCTTGTAGTAGCGGTGGTAGCGGCGGTTGCCGAGCAGGATGGCGTCCAGCGCGCGATCCGGCGCGTAGGCGTAGCGCTTGGCATAGTGCCAGCGGGCCTTGTCGAAGATGCTGATGGGAGCGAAGGGAATGGCCACCACGTCAACGTCCGACGGCTTGATCCCGGCCTGTTCCAGGCAGAACTTGGCCGACTCGTAGGGCATGCGGTTCTTCGCGTGCTTGTCGCGGACGAAGCGCTCTTCTTCGACGGCCGCGACCAGCTTGCCGTCGATGTACAGGGCGGCGGAAGGGTCATGGCTTACGGCGCCGGACAGGCCGAGGATGGTCAATGCCACAGGGTCTAGCCTCTTTCATCTGGGCGGGTGCCAGGCACCCGCGGTAAACGTTCGTCGAGCAGCTGGTGCAGTGCGCTGCCCTCTGGCCAGTTGCGCAGGAAACGCGCACGGTCACGGGCATAGGCGCGGGCGAAGCTCGCTTCTCGCGAGTGGCGCTGCATGGCATCGAGGTCGATCAACGACCACTGCCCGCCTTCTCCCTGCTCCTGCCAGAACAGGTTGTGCCCCTTCAGGTCGCCGTGGCTGATGCGCTCGCGCACCAGCGCCGCGAACAGTCTGTCCAGGGCCACAAGATCCGATTCCGGCGGCAGGCCGCCCCCCTCCGGATGATCCAGGTAGGGTTTGAAACGGGCGATTATATCCTGACCCGCCAGGTAATCGGTAATCAGGAAGGCCGGGCCCCGCAGCCACAGCCAGCGCCGCTCGATCACCGCCAGCGGCTTGGGCGTGGCGATGCCGAGGAAGTCCAGGCGGTTGCCCTCGCGCCAGGAAGCCCAGGCGCGGCTGGGGCGCCAGAAGCGCTTGAGCCAGTGCAGCAGGTTCTTGATGTTGTAGCGCTTGACCACCAGAGGCCGGCCATTCAGCTCCACACGGGCGACCGTCGCCGCGCCGCCGGTTTTGTAGAGGTGTCCGCGATTTATGTAGGAATCCGGATCCTCCAGCAGCGGCTGCAGGCCCTCCTCTTCCTCGCGGCGCACCGCGCGCAGGCCGAACGGCCCCTTGAACACGCTGAACAGGCTGCAGTCGCGGGCGATCTTCTTCATCAGGTCGCCGACTCGCCAGCGTCGAACCTTGGCGATTTCCTTCTGCAAGGCCTCCAGCGGTAGCGCGTGCTCACCATTGGCCAGCAGGTAATGGATCAGCAGCTCTTCCAGATACGGATCGAGGCTCGCCGGCAGCTGAGCAAAGAACACCCCGAGGTTTTCCAGCACATGCTTGCGCGACAACGGCTGCCCAGGGGTTTCCGCGCGGATGCCGGCGCCGTCGATCAGGTACAGCCTGCCGGCGTGGCGCAACAGGTTGTCCAGGTGCAGGTCTTCCTGCCACAGGCCCTTGAGGTGCAGCTGGGCGATGGCGGTCAGCGCTTCGGCGATGACGGCAGTCTGGCCGTCGGACAGCAGCGGTTCGCCTTCCACGGCACGCCAGGCGTCCCAGAGACTTTCGGAATCATCGAGGAACTCGAAGAGCAGCCAGCCGCCCTCGCCGTCCTTCAGGCCGTCGGCCAGCAGTTGCGGCGTGGTCAGGCCTTGCTCGGCAAGCAGGCGCACGCCGTCGCGCTCACGCTGAAAGTGCCGCGCAGCCTTGCCGCCGACCAGCAACTTGGCCAGCACCGATCGGCCGCGCCAATTGGCCGCACCGACGTAGCGCTGGCCGGGCAGGACGCGCAGCAGGCGGTCCAGGCGCAGTTCGGCCGGGCCGGCGCCGTCTTCCAGCTCGATGCGCAGAGGTAGCGCCGGAGCGCGGCCGGCATCGCGCAGGGCAGACAGCCTCATGCGCGGTTTTCCTTCTTCTTGCGGCGCGCACCCAGGCGACGGTACCAGTCGTCCACTTCAGGGCCGGTGGACGAGGTGCCCAGGTAGGCCGCCAGCAGGTTGCGCACGTCGGTCTCGTTCCAGTCGGGCGCGCGGCGCAGCAGCGGCTCGAGGTCGCGCACGCGGTCGCGCTGGCCAAACCACAGCGGGCGGGTCTTTTCCAGGTCGATCAGGGTCGCCTCGAAGGCGTCGTCGGTCTCGCGCAGGAAGATGTGCTTGGGATAGAAGCAGCCATGCATCTGCCCGGCCTCGTGCAGACGACGGGCGAGCATGCCGCAGGCGCGCAGGATGGCCTGGCGACGTTCGGCAGGCAGGTTCGACCAGCCCTGCAGCAGGCTGTCGAGGTCGCGCCAGCCGTCCAGGGCGCGGGTCATCAGGATCGCCCGGCGCTCGCCGCCGACCTGCCGCGCACCGAAGAAGGCGGCCTGCATCGACGGAATTCCGAGCTGGTGGTAGCGCTGGATATTGCGGAACTCGCGACTGAAGGTCGGCTCGCCGAGCGGGCGCTTCAGGCTGCGGGTCAGGTGATTGCTCTGGCGCTTGAGGTAGTAGGCGGTGCCGTCCAGCTCCAGGCGAAAGACGCTGCTCCAGCCGCCGCGCTCGGTGTTGGGCTCGTCCACGGCGTCCAGCTGCAGGGCCCAGAGGGCGTCGAAATCGGCCAGGGCATTGCTTTCCAGCAGGGCCTGGTCGTCGCTGGCAATGAAATCCTTCACTCGCGTCCCTCGAAGAAATGGACGATCTGCCGGACACGCTTCTTGTCCGACGCGTTCAGTCGCTCGCGGCGCCGGTACAGCAGGTAGAACTGCAGGCGCTGCGTGTAGGAGAGGTGGTACTTGGCGACCTTGTCGAGGGTGGCCAGGTCCTTGGTGATGCGGTAGCGCAGCATGAAGCTGATCCAGAAGTCGCCGATCGGGCAGTCGATGAAGTACACCGTCCCCTCCCCGTCCACCAGGATGTTGCGCCACTTCAGATCGTTGTGGGTGAAGTGGTGGTCATGCATGGTCCGGGTGTAGCCGGCCAGCTGGCGCATGACGTGCTCGACCCAGGCACGATTCTTCAGACGGGGATCGTTGTTCTTCGCCAGGGCATGCAGGTCCTCGGTGCCGACCAGCTCGCGGGTGATGATCGCCCCACGGGAAAAGCCGCCGTTGACGCGTTCCAGGCCATAGGCCACGACCTGTGCGGTCGGTATGCCCCACTTGGCGAATTGCTTGAGGTTCTGCCATTCGGCCTTCACCCGAGGGCGCGGCAGATAGCGACGGAAACCCTTGCCCGGCTTGCGGTAACGCTTGACGTAATAACGCACGCCGTCGCGTTCGATGCGCACGACGTCGGACATCGCATCCTTGGTGATGCGCTCGCCTTCGACGGCGAACACGGCATCCAGGCTGCCGAAGTCGGCGGCGAGATGCTGGTAGTCGGCTTCGAGTACCCAGCCGGCCATCAGAGCAGGTCTCCGTAACGTTGTTTGCGGTCGTAGAGCTTGGCCGCCTTGCGCTCCATCCACGCCAGCAGCGCGGCTTCCTCGCGGAGGATGTCACGCAGCGGGCGCTGGAAGTAACCGCGCAGGAAGCGCAATTTGTCACGGCGCGTAAGGCCGATGTCCAGCGCGGAGAAATACAGCGCCGCCAGGTCCTTGTCGCGCCAGCGGCGAGGGGTAGCGGCGCGGGTCTGGGCGCGGTGCAGGTCGATCACCGACAAGCGCAGGTCATCGGCGCTGATCGGGCGATCGGTGTGCAGCAGGAAGTGGCAGATATAGCAGTCGCGGTGGTTCACCCCGGCGCGGTGCATGGTGCCGACCATCTTCGCCACTTCGGCGATCAGCGCGCGCTTCAGGCGCGGCTCGGGCGGCGTCTGCAGCCAGTCCAGCGAAAGGACTTCCAGGTCGGTGGTCGGCGCCAGCTCCTCGGTGACGATGAAGGAGTGCTGCGCGGCCGGATTGCCGCCACGCTCGCCGTAGGCCACCGAGGTCATGGTCGCCACGCCGGCCTGGTGCAGGCGCTCCAGGGCACGCTGTTCCTGGCCCGCGCCCAGCACCGGGAGCTTGGCACTGAACAGGTTCTTGACGATCTCGCCCCAGCCGATGCCGCGGTGAATCTTCACGAAATAACCGCGCCCTTGGACTTCGGTGCGCAGCGTGCGGCGGCCTTCCAGCTCGCGGTAGACCTTGCCCTGCAGGCGTTCGACTTCGGCGAACGGGTCCTTGCCGGCCCAGAGGCTTTTGAACGGTTCGTGCAGCTCAAGCTTCATGGGCAGCGCCTTTGTAGGAGCGAGCTTGCTCGCGACCCCGCATGACACTGCGGCATGCCGGGAAATGCTTCGCGAGCAAGCTCGCTCCTACGAGAGCCAAAGCGTTCATGCGCGCTCCCGCAGGATCAGGTCGGCGGCGTGCTGCGGCATGCTGTAGAGATCGGCGCTGTCGGCGAAGGCCAGGCCATTGCGCGACCAGTCGGCACGCGCCCCGTCGTCTTCCAGCATGTCCTTGAGCATGGCGTTCAGGCGCTCCTGCTCGAAGGGCGACGGCACCACGCGCCCGGCTTTCGCCTCGTCGATGTAGTGGGCGTAGCCGCAGACGTCGGTGACCAGCACCGGCAGGCCCGCGACCAGCGCTTCCAGCAGCACGGTGCCGGTGTTTTCGTTGTAGGCCGGATGAATCAGCAGGTCGGCGCCCAACAGGAAGCGCGGGATGTCGCTGCGCCCCTTGAGGATCTGCACGTTGTCCGACAGACCCAGCGCCTTCACCTGCAGCAGGAACGGTTTGGGATCGTCCTGGCCGATGGCGATCAGCCGGGTGCGCTTGCGCAGCGAGCGCGGCAGCGCGGCCAGCGCCTTGAGGCTGCGGTCCAGGCCCTTGGTCTTGAAACCGGAGCCGATCTGCACCAGCAGCAGGTCGTCGTCACCCAGCTTGAACTCGCGGCGGAAATCGGCGCGGATCTCGGCAGCGTTGGCCGGGGCGCGGCGGTCCTGGGCGATGCCCGGCGGCAGCAGGTGAAAGCGTGCCTCGGGGGTGCGGTAATGCTTGATGAACAGCGGTTGCTGGACTTCGGAGATCATCAGGATCTCGGTCTTGGACTCCGGCGCAAACACCGCGCGCTCGTAATCGGCGAAGTGCTTGTAGCGGCCCCAGCGACGGTAGAAGGAGTTGCGCAGGGTCTGCGCCTTGTCCTCGAAGCAACCGTCGGCGGCGTAGTAGACGTCCAGGCCGGGCATCTTGTTGAAGCCGATCACCCGGTCCACGGGCGAACGCGCGAGGTCCGCCGCCAGCCAGGCGCTGAATTTCTCGTTGCGGCGGTGGTTGAACAGCGACTTCACCGGCGCCACGCGCACGTCGAAGCCAGGCGGCACTTCGCCCTCCCAGATCGGCGTGTAGACGCGGATGGCGTGGCCGCGCTGCTGGCATTCCAGGGCAATGCGCATGAAATCGCGCTGCAGCCCGCCGAACGGGAAGTATTTGTAGAGAACGAAAGCCAGGGTCATCGAAGCGTCTCCGGGGCCAGCAGCAGTGCCTCCAGCTGAGTTGCCACACGCTGGGGATTCAGGCGCGTGAAGCACAGAGGCTGTTCATGCCGCAGGTCGAACTGGCGCTTGTCTTCGGCCGTCGGCTGGTAGGTGCAGGTCTTCTGCAGGCACGGCGCGCACGAGGGCCAATCACTGGCCAGGTGCACCTGCGAGCGCCCGTAGGCACCCGTCAGACCGGGGTTGGTCGGGCCGAACAGCGATAGCGTCGGCACGTCCAGGGCGGCGGCCAGGTGTCCGAGCCCGGTATCGACCGCCACGCAGGCGGAAGCGCCGGCCAGGACCTTGGCCATGCCTGCGAGGCTTAATTTGGGGAGCACCGAGGCGTTTTCCAAGCCTTCGGCAAGCCGTTCGGCGCGTTGCCGCTCGGCGTCGTTGCCCCACGGCAGGCGAACCTGCCAGCCGCGCTCGCCCATGCGCTGGGCCAGCTCGCGCCAGTAGACCTCGGGCCAGTGCTTGGTCACCCAGGTGGTGCCGTGCAGGAACACCAGGTAGGGCTCGGTTTCCACCGAGTCCAGCAGGCGATTGCGGTCCAGACCGTAATCGCCGGTACCGGCAGGCAGCGGGTAATCCAGCGCCTGAGCGAACAGCTGGCGCACGCGCTCGACGGCGTGCTGGCCCCAGGCGACCGGATAGGTACGGTTATAGAAGCGGCTGGCGGCCGGCTCGCGGGCCGACTCCTTGTCCAGTCCGGCGATCGGCGTGCGACGGCGCGCATAGCGGGTCAGCCAGGCGCTCTTGAGCAGGCCCTGGGCATCGATCACCAGGTCGTAGTCAACTTCCTTCAGGCGGCGCTTGAAGCGGCTCCATTCGCCACTCTTGAGGGTCTGCCAGAGGTTCTTGCGCCAGCGGCGGATTGCCACCGGGATCACCTGGGCCACGGCCGGGTGCCAGGCGGGAATCTCGGCGAACCCCTCCTCCACCACCCAGTCGAACTGGATGCCGGGAATGGCGCGGGCGGCGTCGGTCAATGCCGGCAGGGTATGGATGACATCGCCCAGGGACGAGGTCTTGATCAGCAGGACCCTCATTCGGCGCTTTCCACATCCACCGGGTCAGCGACCAGTCGGTCCAGCGCTTCGATCACCGGGCGCGGCTTCAGCTCGCGCAGGCAGTTGTAGTGGCCGAAGCGGCACACGCGATCGAAGCAGGGGCTGCATTCCAGGCCGAGGCGGACGATTTCAACGGCATCGGCCAGCGGTGGGGTGAACTGCGGCGAAGTGGAGCCATAGACCGCCACGAGCGGGCGGTTCAGCGCGGCGGCCACGTGCATCAGGCCGGAATCGTTGGTGACCACGGCGCCAGCGCAGGACATCAGGTCGATGGCCTCGGACAGCGCCGTCTCGCCGGCGAGGTTCACCGATTCTTCCCGCAGGCCCGGAATCAGGCGCATGCGAATGTCTTCGCCGCCCGGGTGGTCGTTCTTCGAGCCGAAGATCCACACCTGCCAACCGGCGCGAATCTTCACCTCGGCGACCTTGGCGTAGTACTCCGCCGGCCAGCGCTTGGCCTCGCCGAACTCGGCGCCAGGGCACAGCGCCAGCACCGGGCGATCCAGGCTCAGGCCGAACTTGGCCAGCGCGGCCTCGCGGCTCTGTGGATCGATCGCCAGACGCGGCTGTGGATAAGGTTGCGGCAACTCGGCGCCCGGCGCAAAAGCCAGCGCCATGAAGCGCTCGATCATCAGCGGGTAGCGTTCTTTATCCAGCACGCGGATGTCATTGAGCAGGCCGTAGCGCATCTCGCCCTTCCAGCCGGTGCGCTTGGGGATGCCGGCGAAATACGGCACCAGCGCCGACTTGAGCGAGTTGGGCAGGAGGATCGCCTGATCGTACTGGCCCTTGAGGGTCTTGCCGATGCGTCGGCGCGAGGCGATGTCCAGCACGCCATGGCCGAGCGGGAAGCTCAGGGCCTGGCGCACTTCGGGCATGCGCTCGAGGATCGGCCGGCTCCAGTCGGGCGCCAGCACGTCGATCACGCAGTCCGGATGCTGCTGCTTCAGACACTGGAAGAGTGTCTGCGCCATCACCATGTCGCCCACCCAGGAGGGGCCTACGATCAGAATTCTCATGCCTTTTCCAGAAACGACCGGGGAGGCTCTCGCCTCCCCGTACTCCATTCATCCAGCCGCGCGGCGCATGCCGTCCCGGTCGGGTGCCGAGCATCGAATGCCGGCAGTCTAGCCCAGCGCACCTTGTGGCCGGGCGGATTTCGTCACTCCCTGTGACCTGGCGCAATGGCATCACGCGCCCAACTCCTGACCTCTATATAGCCGTACAAGCCACCGACAGCGCGGCCCGCTCCGGCGATCATCATCCCGCCGGATGCTGGCTATTTCATAGGAAATCGCAGCGAATCAGGTCAGCTCGAAGGCCTTCCACATCTGCATCACCATGCGTCGCTCGGCATGGAAGTGGTCGCCGCTCACCACGCCCGGCTGCTTCTGCAGGGACAATCGGTGCGCCGCCGCCCGGTAGGCCTTGTAGGCATCCTGCAACTTCAGGACATCCTCACCGGACATCAACCCGACCCGCTCCAGCGCCTCCAGGATGCGGATATTGTCGGTGAACTCCACCAGCTCCGGGTGCTGCCACGACCAGGCCAGGGCCGCGTATTGCACCATAAATTCGATATCGACGATACCACCGGCATCCTGCTTGAGATCGAACGGGGCCGCGGCCTCGAAGGCATTCGGCGCGGTGCCGGCGGCCGTGCTCGGGGTGCCGAGGTTGTCGCGCATCTTCGCGCGCATCTCGCTGACTTCCTTGCGCAGCTCGCCCAGGTCGCGCTGCTGGCCAAGCACCTTCGCGCGAATCGCCTCGAAGTCCCTGGCCACCCGCTGGCAGCCGGCGAGCACGCGGGCGCGCACCAGCGCCTGGTGCTCCCAGGTCCAGGCCTCGCCCAGCTGGTAGGCCTCGAAGGCGCGCAGCGAGCTGACCAGCAGGCCGGAAGCGCCGCTGGGGCGCAGGCGCATGTCCACTTCGTAGAGCATGCCCGAGGGCGTCTGCGCGGTGAGGAAGTGGATGATCTTCTGCCCCAGGCGCGTATAGAACTGCGCCCCGTCGATGGGCTTGGCGCCGTCGGTTTCGCTCTGCGGGTCGCCGTCGTGGATGAACACCAGGTCCAGGTCCGAACCGTGGCCCAGCTCCAGGCCGCCGGATTTGCCGTAGCCGATGATGATGAAGTCCGGATCGCACGGCGTGCCGTCCACGCGGGTCGGCCGCCCGTGGCGCTGCACCAGCTGGTCCCAGGTCAGGCTCAGCACCTGCTCGAGGATCGCTTCCGCCAGCCAGGTCAGGTAGTCGCTGACCTTCATTAAAGGCAGAGTCCCGGCGATCTCCGAAGCCACCACGCGCAGGGCATGGGCCAGCTTGAAGTGGCGCAAGGTCTCCATCTGCTGCTCGAGATCGTCTTCCGGGATACGCATCAGCCGCTCACGCAGCTCGGCGCCCAGCTCGGCAGCCTGCGGCGGACGGAACAGCCGCCCCTCATTCAATAGCTCGTCGAGCAGGATGGGGAAGCGCGCAATCTGCTCAGCCACCATCGGGCTGGCCGCGCAGAGTGTCAGCAGGCGCTCCAGCGCGCCGGGGTTCTCGGTCAGCAGCACCAGATAGGCCGAGCGCCGAGCCACCGCCTCGATCAACGGCAGCGTACGTTCCAGCAGCACATCCGCCGGGCCGCGCTCGGCGATCATGTTCAGCAGGCGCGGCATGAAAGCGTCCAGCCGCTCGCGCCCAAGCCGCTGCATGGCGCGCACCTGCGTGCCGTGGCGCAGGTCGGTGAGACGCTTCCAGGCCGCCGCCGGCTGGGTGAACCCGGCGTCGGCGAACTGCCGGCAGGCAGATTCTTCATCCACCGCCTCTTCCCACAAGGGGATCCACTCACCACCAATGGTGGTATCCACCTGGCCTTCTTCATCTTCATCCGGATCGGCGATGACCTGGCGGAAGTGCCAGTCGATGCGGTCGCGCCACTGGTTGGTGGCCTGATGGAAGGCCGACCAATTGGCGAAGCCCATGATGAAGGCGACGCGGATACGCTCGAACTCGTCCTCCGGCAGCATCTGCGTCTGGCGGTCGGCGATGGCCTGCAACGCGTGCTCGGCATAGCGCAGGAATTCGTAGCCCTCGCGCAATTCGGCGACCACCTGCGGCGGCAGGTAGCCCTGCCCTTCGAGGATTGCCAGCACACGCAGCAACGGCCGCTGCTGCAGGCTCAGGTCACGACCGCCATGGATCAGCTGGAAGGCCTGGGCGATGAACTCCACCTCGCGGATGCCGCCGGCGCCCAGCTTGATGTTCTCGCTCATGCCCTTGCGCCGGACTTCCTGCTGGATCAGCTGCTTCATGGTGCGCAGCGCCTCGATGGCGGAGAAGTCCAGGTAGCGGCGGTAAACGAACGGACGCAGCAGCTCCAGCAGGCGCTGGCCGGCCTCCTGGTCGCCACCGACCACGCGCGCCTTGATCATCGCGTAGCGTTCCCAGTCGCGACCCTGATCCTGGTAGTACTGCTCCAGCGCGGCGAAGCTGTGCACCAGCGGGCCGCTGGAGCCGTAGGGGCGCAGGCGCATGTCGACGCGGAAGGCGAAGCCTTCGACGGTGATCGCGTCCAACGACTTGATCAGCCGCTGCCCCAGGCGGGTGAAGAATTCCTGGTTATCCAGCGCGCGTTTGGCGCCCTGGGTCTCGCCGCCCTCGGGGTAGCCGAAGATCAGGTCGATGTCCGAGGACAGGTTCAGCTCGCCTGCGCCCAGCTTGCCCATGCCCAGCACGATCATCTTCTGCGGCAGGCCCGAGCGGTTGCCGATGGGCACGCCGAACTGCTGGCAATGGCGCTGGTAGAGCCAGGCCAGGGACTGGTCGATGCTGGCGTCGGCGAGGTCCGACAGGTCGCGGCAGGTGCCCGCGAGATCGCTGCGGCGGGTCAGGTCGCGCCAGATGATGCGCACCTGCTGACGTCGACGGAAGCGACGCAGGCGGCGGCCCAGCTCATCCTCGTCGGCGCAGTCGGCCAGCAGCGCTTCCAACTGCGCGCCCATCTCGCCGGGCTGCAGGGCACGCTCCAGCTCGCCGGTCGCGGCCAGCGCCAATAGAAAGGCAGGATCGCGCTGGACCTGCTCGGCGACGAAATCGCTGCCGGCGGTAACGCGGGCGAAATCGGCATGCCGCTCGTCGGACCAGCTGTCGAAGCTTTCGATCTGCTCGGCAGAAAGCGCGGCGATGGCGGTACGGAAATTCTGCTCAGCGCGCTCGGCGAGAGGCTTGAGAGTAGCCGGCAAAGCGGCCAGGGACGGCAGGCTCATGGTCTATCCTGAGTGGTCGGCGAGGCGCCGGCATTCCTGTCTTTTCGCGCCCCTGTAGTTTTACTACTAACTTTTTATGGCGGAGGGATGTATCCGCTGGCGATTTGTAGTAAAACTACAACCCGCCGGGCGTACCCCCGGAGCACTTCCAAGAATTCGCCGCGTCGCCCACGAGGTTGGCGCAGCTGTCGGCAACGATCTACTGGCTTCCGATTCTGGAAGCCTTTCCGCCCTGGAGCAAGCCATGCAAGACCTCGATCCCGTCGAAACCCAGGAATGGCTGGACGCCCTGGAATCGGTCCTGGACCGTGAAGGTGAAGACCGCGCCCATTACCTGATGACCCGCATGGGCGAGCTGGCCAGCCGGTCCGGCACCCAACTGCCCTACGCCATCACCACGCCGTACCGCAACAGCATCCCGGTCACCCACGAAGCGCGCATGCCCGGCGACCTGTTCATGGAACGCCGCATCCGTTCCCTGGTGCGCTGGAACGCCCTGGCGATGGTGATGAAGGCCAACAAGAACGACCCGGATCTGGGTGGCCACATCTCCTCCTTCGCCTCCTCGGCGACCCTGTATGACGTTGGCTTCAACTACTTCTTCCAGGCCCCGACCGACGAACACGGCGGCGACCTGGTGTTCTTCCAGGGCCACGCCTCCCCCGGCGTCTACGCCCGCGCCTTCCTCGAAGGCCGCATCAGCGAAGACCAGCTGAACAACTTCCGCCAGGAAGTGGACGGCAACGGCCTGTCTTCCTACCCGCACCCCTGGCTGATGCCGGACTTCTGGCAGTTCCCGACCGTATCCATGGGTCTGGGTCCGATCCAGGCGATCTACCAGGCGCGCTTCATGAAGTACCTGGAAAGCCGCGGCTTCATTCCCGCCGGCAAGCAGAAGGTCTGGTGCTTCATGGGTGACGGCGAGTGCGACGAGCCCGAATCCCTGGGCGCGATCTCCCTGGCCGGCCGCGAGAAGCTGGACAACCTGATCTTCGTCATCAACTGCAACCTGCAGCGCCTCGACGGCCCGGTTCGCGGCAACGGCAAGATCATCCAGGAACTCGAAGGCGTGTTCCGTGGCGCCGAGTGGAACGTCAACAAGGTGGTCTGGGGTCGCTTCTGGGACCCGCTGTTCGCCAAGGACACCGCCGGCCTGCTGCAGCAGCGCATGGACGAGGTCATCGACGGCGAGTACCAGAACTACAAGGCCAAAGACGGCGCCTACGTGCGTGAGCACTTCTTCGGTGCCCGTCCGGAGCTACTGGAGATGGTCAAGGACCTCTCCGACGAGGAAGTCTGGAAACTCAACCGCGGCGGCCACGACCCCTACAAGGTCTATGCGGCCTACCACCAGGCGGTCAACCACAAGGGCCAGCCGACCGTCATCCTGGCCAAGACCATCAAGGGCTACGGTACCGGTTCGGGCGAAGCGAAGAACATCGCGCACAACGTCAAGAAGGTCGACGTCGAGTCCCTGAAGTCGTTCCGCGACAAGTTCGACATCCCGATCAAGGATGCCGACCTGGAAAACCTGCCGTTCTACCGCCCCGAAGAAGGCAGCGCCGAGGCCAAGTACCTGGCCAACCGCCGTGCTGCGCTGGGCGGCGTGATGCCGGTTCGCCGCGAGAAGAGCTTCCAGGTCCCGGTTCCCCCGCTGGAAACCCTCAAGGCCATGCTCGACGGCTCGGGCGACCGCGAAATCTCCACCACCATGGCTTTCGTGCGGATCATCTCGCAGCTGGTCAAGGACAAGGAACTCGGCCCGCGCATCGTCCCGATCGTGCCGGACGAAGCCCGTACCTTCGGTATGGAAGGCATGTTCCGCCAGCTGGGTATCTACTCCTCCGTCGGCCAGCTGTACGAGCCGGTGGATAAAGACCAGGTGATGTTCTACCGCGAGGACAAGAAAGGTCAGATCCTCGAGGAAGGCATCAACGAAGCCGGCGCCATGTCCAGCTGGATTGCCGCGGGTACCTCGTACTCCACGCACAACCAGCCGATGCTGCCGTTCTACATCTTCTATTCGATGTTCGGCTTCCAGCGTATCGGCGACCTGGCCTGGGCGGCTGGCGACAGCCGCGCGCATGGCTTCCTGATCGGCGGCACCGCCGGCCGCACCACCCTGAACGGTGAAGGCCTGCAGCACGAAGACGGTCACAGCCACCTGCTAGCGGCGACCATCCCGAACTGCCGCACCTACGATCCGACCTATGCGTACGAGCTGGCGGTGATCATCCGCGAAGGCTCCCGCCAGATGATCGAAGAGCAGCAGGACATCTTCTATTACATCACCGTGATGAACGAGAACTACGTCCAGCCGGCCATGCCCA
Source organism: Pseudomonas sp. (assembly GCA_049840615.1). Lineage (GTDB taxonomy): Bacteria > Pseudomonadota > Gammaproteobacteria > Pseudomonadales > Pseudomonadaceae > Pseudomonas. The sequence goes on along the minus strand of JASGKM010000037.1, from coordinate 59,366 downwards.
AGGGCGCCGAGGAAGGCATCATCAAGGGCATGTACCTGCTCGATGAGGACAAGAAGGACGCCGCGCACCACGTGCAGCTGCTGGGCTCGGGCACCATCCTGCGCGAAGTCGAAGCCGCCGCGAAGATTCTGCGCGAAGACTTCGGCATCGGCGCCGACGTCTGGTCCGTGCCGAGCTTCAACGAACTGCGCCGCGACGGCCTGGCCGTGGAGCGCTGGAACCGCCTGCACCCGGGTCAGAAGCCCAAGCAGAGCTACGTCGAAGAGTGCCTGTCCGGCCGCAAGGGCCCGGTCATCGCCTCCACCGACTACATGAAGCTCTATGCCGAGCAGATCCGTCAGTGGGTTCCGAGCAAGGAATTCAAGGTCCTGGGTACCGACGGCTTCGGCCGCAGCGACAGCCGCCGCAAGCTGCGCGACTTCTTCGAAGTCGACCGCCACTGGGTCGTGCTGGCCGCGCTGGAAGCCCTGGCCGATCGCGGTGATATCGAACCCAAGGTCGTGGCGGAAGCCATCGCCAAGTTCGGCATCAACCCCGAAAAACGTAACCCGCTGGACTGCTGAGGAGAGGCACGATGAGCGAACTGATTCGTGTACCCGACATCGGCAATGGCCAGGGTGAAGTCATCGAACTGCTGGTCAAGGTCGGCGACACTGTCGAGGCTGACCAGAGCCTGCTGACCCTGGAATCCGACAAGGCCAGCATGGAAATTCCCTCGCCGAAAGCCGGCGTGGTGAAAAGCCTGAAGGTCAAGGTGGGCGACACCCTGAAAGAAGGCGACGAGATCCTCGAGCTGGAAGTCGAGGGTGGTTCGGCTGCCGCCGAAGCGCCCAAGGCCGAAGCGCCGGCTCCGGCCGCCGAGGCACCGAAGGCAGAGGCTCCGGCCGCTGCCGCGGCGCCGGCTGCCGCGCCCGCCGCCGGCGCCAGCGTCCAGGACATCCACGTCCCGGACATCGGCTCCGCTGGCAAGGCCAACGTCATCGAAGTCATGGTGAAAGCCGGCGACACGGTCGAAGCCGACCAGTCGCTGATCACCCTGGAGTCGGACAAGGCCAGCATGGAAATCCCCTCGCCGGCTTCCGGCGTGGTGGAGAGCGTATCGATCAAGGTCGGTGACGAAGTCGGCACCGGCGACCTGATCCTCAAGCTCAAGGTCGCGGGTGCTGCTGCCCCGGCTGCTGCTGAGCAAGCTCCGGCTGCCGCTCCGGCTCCGACCGCTGCTCCCGCGCCGGCCGCCGCAGCTCCGGCCAAGGCACCTGAAGCCGCTCCGGTGGGTGCGCCCAGCCGTGACGGCACCAAGGTCCACGCCGGCCCCGCCGTGCGCATGGTTGCCCGCGAGTTCGGCGTCGAGCTGGGCGAAGTCAAAGGCACTGGTCCGAAAGGCCGTATCCTCAAGGAAGACGTGCAGGCGTTCGTCAAGGAACAACTGCAACGCGCCAAGTCCGGCCCGGCTGCGGGCGCTACCGGTGGCGCGGGCATCCCGCCGATTCCGGAAGTCGACTTCAGCAAGTTCGGCGAAGTGGAAGAAGTGGCCATGACCCGCCTGATGCAGGTCGGCGCCGCCAACCTGCACCGCAGCTGGCTGAACGTGCCGCACGTGACCCAGTTCGACTCGGCCGACATCACCGAGATGGAAGCCTTCCGCGTGGCCCAGAAAGCCGTCGCGGAGAAGGCCGGCGTCAAGCTGACCGTGCTGCCGATCCTGCTGAAAGCCTGTGCCCACCTGCTCAAGGAAATGCCGGACTTCAACAGCTCGCTGGCCCCCAGCGGCAAGGCGCTGATCCGCAAGAAGTACGTGAACATCGGCTTCGCCGTGGACACCCCGGACGGTCTGCTGGTCCCGGTGATCAAGAACGTCGACCAGAAGAGCCTCCTGCAGCTCGCCGCCGAGGCCGCCGAACTGGCCGAGAAAGCGCGCACCAAGAAGCTCTCCGCCGACGCCATGCAGGGCGCCTGCTTCACCATCTCCAGCCTCGGCCACATTGGCGGTACCGGCTTCACGCCGATCGTCAACGCGCCGGAAGTGGCGATCCTGGGTGTCAGCAAGGCGACCATGCAGCCGGTGTGGGACGGCAAGGCCTTCCAGCCGCGCCTGATGCTGCCGCTGTCGCTGTCCTACGATCACCGCGTGATCAACGGGGCGGCCGCCGCGCGCTACACCAAGCGCCTGTCCGACCTGCTGGGCGATATCCGTACCCTGCTGCTGTAAGTGTTGTAGAAGGCCGGCCCTGCGCCGGCCTTTCCTCTCGACGAGCACGCCACGCTCGTACTCTCCAGCCCTGCCGGATGGCGGGGCTTCTTTTTGCCGGACAGGCGGTCGCGCCTGGCTCCCGCCGCTCACTCAACTTCGCTCTGTGACGGCCGATACAGTCTTGGCTTGTCATGGCCCCGTGCCTCATGCAAATCTTGCCAACGCCCATAGAAGTCGGGTGGGGCGAAGTACCCCATCCAGCACCCTGGAAATCTCCCGCGCATGAAGAGTCATCCCGATGCCGCCAGCCGTCAGGCGGCCGAGGTTGTCACGCAGCTTCCCGTCCCTTCGAGGCTCGGGATGCTGCGCTTCGAGCGCCTGAATGAACCCAGCTGGACCCTGCTGTTCCTCGACCCCGGTTGTGAGCGCCAGATCGGCGTACCGGCCCAGGACCTCTGCGGCATCCTCGACGCCCCCTATGCCAGCCTGATGGAGCCCGAAGCGCGCCATCGCCTGCACGAGCAGGTGCAGCAGCAACTGCTCAAGGACGGCCGTTACCGGGTGCGCTACCTGCTTCACTCACCGCGCGGCACGCTGAACGTGCTGGAGGTCGGCGAGTCCTTCCTGCAGCACGGCCGCCAGTTGCTCCACGGCTACCTGCTGCAGACCGAGGCGGACGAGCACGAAACCGAACTGGACCCGCGCCTGCTGGACCTGGAAGCGCAGAACATCCGCCTGAAGATGTCCCTGGAGATGTACCAGCGCTCCCAGGATGAACATCTGCAGCACCTGGTGCGCTCGCGCACCCAGCAGAATCTGATCGTGCGCCTGGCGCGGCACCGCTACCTGTCCAGCGACCCGCTGCTCGAAGCGGCCCAGCTGATCGCCCAGGCCGCCTGCGAAGCCTACGACGTGGCCCGCGCCGGTATCTGGCGCCTGCACCCGGACCATCGCCTGGAAGCGGTGACCATCTACCGCCGCGACACCGACCAGTACGAAAAGCCCCAGGACATAGACGCCAGCAATTTCCCCAATTACCTCGACGCGGTGCACAGCGGCCGCGCGATCGACGCCCACAATGCCCAGCAGGACCCGCGCACCCAGGAACTGGCCGCACGCTACCTGCGCCCGCAGGGCATCAGCGCCATGCTCGACGCCACCATCCGCGTCGGCGGCGAGGTGGTCGGTGTGCTCTGCCTGGAACATGTCGGCGAAGTGCGCATGTGGCAGAGCGACGAGATCGCTTTCGCCGGCGAGCTGGCCGACCAGTACGCCCAGGTGTTGATGAACCACGAGCGGCGCAACGTCTCCAGCGCGCTGCACCTCTTTCAGCGCGCCGTCGAGCAGAGCGCCAGCGCCTTCCTGCTGATCGACCGCGACGGCCTGGTGGAATACGTCAACCCGAGCTTCACCGCCATCACTCAGTACGGCGCCGACGAAGTGCGCGGCCGACGCCTGCCGGAGCTGCCGGCGCTGGCAAATCTCAGCGAGCTGCTGTTCGACGCGCGCTCCACCCTGGTGACGCAGAACAGCTGGCAGGGCGAGTTCCGCAGCCGGCGCAAGAACCTCGAGCCGTACTGGGGCCAGCTGTCGCTGTCCAAGGTCTATGACGACAAGGGCGAGCTGACCCACTACATCGGCATCTACGAAGACATCACCCAGAGCAAGCTGGCCCAGCAGCACATCGAGAAGCTCGCCTACCGCGACAACCTCACGGGCCTGGCCAACCGCCACTTCTTCATCAACGCCCTGGAAGAGCGCTTGCAGGTGGGCAGCGAACACTCGCTGAGCCTGCTGCTGGTGGACATCGACAACTTCAAGCGGATCAACGACAGCCTCGGCCACCAGACCGGCGACAAGCTGCTGGCCAACCTCGCCCGCCGCTTGCGCAGCAGCCTGAGCGACAGCGCCACCCTGGCGCGCTTTGCCAGCAACGAATTCGCCGTGCTGCTGGAAGAGTCCGTGGCCGGCCGTGGCGAGAAGGTCGCTGCGCAGATCCTCGACGTGCTCGACAAGCCGCTGTTCGTCGACAACCAGCTGATCAGCATCACCGGCTCCGTGGGCATCGCCTACGCGCCGCAGCATGGCGAAGACCCGCAGACCCTGATGAAGCACGCGGGCCTGGCGCTGCACAAGGCCAAGGCCAACGGCAAGCACCAGGTGCAGACCTTCACCGAGGCGATGACCGCGGAGGCCAGCTACAAACTGTTCGTCGAGAGCAACCTGCGCCGCGCGCTGGTGCAGGACGAACTGGCCGTGCACTACCAGCCCAAACTGTGCCTGCGCAGCGGCGCGCTGCTCGGCCTGGAAGCGCTGCTGCGCTGGCAGCACCCGGAGAAGGGCATGATCCGCCCGGACCAGTTCATCAGCGTCGCCGAGGAAACCGGGCTGATCATCCCCATCGGCAAGTGGGTGATCCGCCAGGCCTGTCGCCAGGTGCGCGAGCTGGCCGCCAAGGGCCTGGGTGAGCTGCACATGGCGATCAACCTGTCACCCAAGCAGTTCAGCGACCCGGACCTGGTCGGCTCCATCGCCGCGATCCTCCACGAGGAGAGCATTCCGGCCTGCCAGCTCGAGCTTGAACTCACCGAAAGCCTGCTGCTGGACGCCACCGACGACACCCGTCAGCAGCTGGAGCGCCTGAAGAGCCTCGGCCTGACCCTGGCGATGGACGACTTCGGCACCGGCTATTCGTCGCTGAGCTACCTGAAGAAATTCCCCATCGACGTGATCAAGATCGATCGCAGCTTCATCAAGGACATCCCGGACAACCAGGACGACATGGAAATCACCTCGGCGGTGATCGCCATGGCCCACAACCTCAAGCTGCAGGTGGTCGCCGAGGGTGTGGAGACCGCTGCCCAGCTGGCCTTCCTGCGGCGCAACCGCTGCGACATCGGCCAGGGCTACCTGTTCGACAAGCCCATCCCCAGCCACGACCTGTCCTCCAGCCTGCAACGCTATCCCTGCCGCCCACATTGAGGCGCTGTGGCGCGGCGCTGCCCGCAGCCAGTTCCGCAAGCGGTATCAAACCTCCCGCAAAGCAAAACAAACGCTGTAATCTTCGGCGAGTACCCGAGTCTATTGCCGCCCCCATCTTGAGGAGACGAATGCCATGACCCTGCGCTCGCAAATACTTGCCCACAAGCTGGAACTGCCCAGCTCCGCCCAGGCCCTGCCGGGGCGCGAGAGCCCGATGTCGGTGCCCGAAGCGCATTACGTCAATGGCCACCCGCTGACCGCGCCCTTCCCGTCGGGCCTGCAGCAGATCGTCCTCGGCATGGGCTGTTTCTGGGGCGCCGAACGGCGTTTCTGGCAGCAGCCCGGCGTCTGGGTCACTGCGGTCGGATACGCCGGTGGCTTCACGCCGAACCCGACCTACGACGAAGTCTGCTCCGGCCTGACCGGCCACAGCGAAGTCGTCCTGGTGGTCTACGATCCCCGCGAGACCAGCATCGAGGCACTGCTCAAGGTGTTCTGGGAATCCCACGACCCGACCCAGGGCATGCGCCAGGGCAACGACACCGGCACTCAGTACCGCTCGGTGATCTACTGGTTCGACCAGGCGCAGAAAGCCGCCATCGAAGCCAGCCGCGCGGCCTTCCAGAAAGAGCTGAGCGCCAAGGGCTACGGCGAGATCACCACGGAAATCCGCGAGGTGCCGCCGTTCTACTACGCCGAGACCTACCACCAGCAGTACCTGGGCAAGGTCCCCTATGGCTACTGCGGCCTGGGTGGCACCGGAGTCTGCCTGCCGGCGTAATTCATCACTCCCTGTAGGAGCGCCCCATGGGCGCGATCGCGGGCATGGCCCGCTCCTACAAGGAACCGCGTTGCTAACCCGTAATGTAGGAGCGGACTCCGTCCGCGATCACCCTCAGCCGCGCCGTACCATCCCGCATAGACCCACCTCCACAAAAAAGCCCCGGCACTGCCGGGGCTTTTTCATTCGGCGATCAGCCAGTCCACCTGGCTGCTGCCTTCGCTCTGCGCCAGCGTCTCGGCCAGCCACGGCAGCAGGCCGCGCAGCTCTTCATCCAGCGGCCACGGCGGGTTGGCGATGACCAGCCCGGAGCCGTTCAGGCGATCGGCCGTCTCGGCCGGGTGCACGCACAGTTCCACACGGAGCAGCTTCGGCGCCGAGCTCTTTTCCAGGCGCTGGTAGAAGCGCCTGAGCTGGCGGCGGTCCTTGATCGGATACCAGATCGCGACCACCGTCTGGCGCATGCGGCCGATGGCCTCGTCCAGCGCGGTTACGCAGCGCTCCAGGTCATCGGGCTGTTCGAAGGGCGGGTCGATCAGCAACACACCGCGCTTTTCCGCCACCGGCAGGAAGGCGCGAGGCAGCAGCCAGCCGTCCCCCTGGTGCACGGACACCCGGCGCTCGCCGGCCATGTTGGCCTTGAGCAGGCGGCCATCTTCGGGATGCAGCTCGTTGAGCATCACCCGGTCCTGCGGGCGCGTCAGGCGGCGCGCCAGCTCCGGCGAGCCGGGGTAGAACTCCAGGCCGCCATCGGGATTGAGCGCGCGCACCACCTCCAGGTAGTCCTGCAACAGCTCCGGCAAGTCATCGCGCTCGACCAGGCGGCCGATGCCCGACTCCCACTCGCCGGTACGGCTGGCTTCATCACCCAGCAGGTCGTAGAGGCCGATACCGGAATGGCTGTCGAGGTAGGCGAAGGGCGTGTCCTTGCGCGCCATCAGCGCGAAAATGCGCGCGAGGACAATGTGTTTCAGCACGTCGGCGTGGTTGCCGGCGTGGTAGGCGTGGCGGTAGTTCATGGAAAGCGGACTCCTCAAGGCGCGCAGTTTAGGTCCTGGGGCGGGTAAGGTGCGAGTCCGCCGTCGCCGGGGCCCGCCGGGAGGCCGGGCGTTTTAGCCCTTTATCACGCTCATGGATGATTCTGTGCGCGCTTCATTCACCAGACTAGACTGCGGCGATTCCCACGGAGGTCGATCCATGTCCGAGACCCTGCTCAGCTCCCGCAACCTCGCTTTCGAACTCTACGAAGTGCTCGACGCGCAGGCCCTGACCCAGCGCGAACGCTTCGCCGACCACAACCGCGAGACCTTCGACGCCGCCCTGGGCACCGCCCGTGGCATCGCCGAGGAGCTGTTCGCCCCGCACAACCGCAAGAACGACGAGAACGAACCGCAGTACGTCGATGGCGGTGCAGTACTCATCCCGGAAGTGAAGCCGGCGGTGGACGCCTTCAACGAGGCCGGTTTCCAGAACGCCTCGCGCAGCTTCGAACAGGGCGGCATGCAGCTGCCGCACCTGCTGTCGCGCGCCTGCTTCGCACACTTCCAGTCGGCCAACATCGCCACCTCGTCCTATCCGATGCTGAGCATGGGCGCCAGCCACCTGATCGAGACCTTCGGCAGCGACGAGCAGAAACGCCTGTTCCTGCAACCGATGATCGAGGCGCGCTTCTTCGGCACCATGGCGCTCACCGAGCCGCACGCCGGCTCGTCGCTGGCCGACATCCGCACCCGCGCGGAACCCGCCGCCGACGGCAGCTACCGGATCAAGGGCAACAAGATCTTCATCTCCGGCGGCGACCACCCGCTGTCGGACAACATCGTGCACATGGTGCTGGCCAAGCTGCCGGACGCCCCACCCGGCGTGAAGGGCATCAGCCTGTTCATCGTGCCCAAGTTCCTGGTCAACGACGACGGCTCCCTCGGCGCGCGCAACGACGTGACCCTGGCCGGCCTGTTCCACAAGATGGGTTGGCGCGGCACCACCTCCACCGCGCTGAACTTCGGTGATAAAGGCGAGTGCGTCGGCTACCTGGTCGGCAAGCCGCACCACGGCCTGGCCTACATGTTCCAGATGATGAACGAGGCGCGCATCGGCGTCGGCATGGGCGCCATCATGCTCGGCTACGCCGGCTACCTGTACTCGCTGGAATACGCCCGTGAACGCCCGCAGGGCCGCCCGGTGGACGCCAAGGACCCGACCTCCGCGCCGGTGTCCATCGTCCAGCACACCGACGTCAAGCGCATGCTGCTGACCCAGAAGGCCTACGTCGAGGGCGCCTTCGACCTCGGTCTGTACGCCTCGCGCCTGGTGGACGATTGCGAAACCTTGCCCAGCGAGGAAGAACGCAAGCAGGCACACGAGCTGCTGGACCTGCTGACCCCGATCGTCAAATCCTGGCCCTCGGAGTTCTGCCTGAAGGCCAACGAGCTGGCGATCCAGATCCTCGGCGGCCACGGCTACACCCGCGAATACCCGGTGGAGCAGTACTATCGCGACAACCGCCTGAACCCGATCCACGAAGGCACCCACGGCATCCAGTCGCTGGACCTGCTGGGCCGCAAGCTGGCGCAGAACAACGGCGCCGGCCTCAAGCAGCTGACCCGCCTGATCAACCAGACCTGCGAGCGCGCCCAGGCGCACGCTTCGCTGGACAAGCTGCGCGAGCCGCTGGAGCAGCTGATGGCGCGCCTGTCCGCGACCACCCTGAGCCTGCTCGGCGACCTGATGCAGGGCCGCGTGTCCCAGGGCCTGGCCAACTCGGCGCTGTACCTGAAGGTCTTCGGTCACGCCGTGATCGGCTGGCGCTGGCTGGAGCAGGCCATTCGTGCCGAAGAAGGCCTGGCGCGAGGCAACGCCGCCGATACCGATTTCTACCGCGGCAAGCTGCAGGCCGCGCGCTACTTCCTGACCTGGGAAGTGCCGTCCTGCCACCACGACCTGACGCTGCTCGAAGCCCGCGACGACACCTGTTCCACCATGCAGGACGCCTGGTTCTAGGCCTCTGCATGCCCCTTGTGCCCCGGTCACGTCCGGGGCTTTTTTATGCCTGTGGAAAACCGCTCCCCGCGACCGGAGTCCAACAGACGCCGGAGGAATTTAAGGAAAATTCATACAACAACAGCCGACCAGGCCGACAGCAAAGTCGGGGGCATTTGCCGTTGAATGGCGCCCGCGAAACTTTTCGTCTTCTTGACCATGGCCATTCATCCCTTCTTCCTTACCTCCGCCTCACGCCGCTGCCTGCACCTCTTCCCACTGTTCGCCGTCATCGCGGCGCTGGGCTGCGTACTCGCGCTGTTCAACACCGGTCCGGCCGACGCCTTGCCCCAGAACAACCCGCAGAGCAAGCTGAATGGCTCGCTGACTGCCGCGCCCATCTTCAACGAGGCCACGGACGAAGCGTCGCAGCATGTCGATGACTACCTGAAGAGCATCGATACCGCGATGAGCAACGGACTCGCGGTGCTGCGTGGCGGCGACGGCAAGTCGATCTCTGCGCAAAACCGCTACTTCAATGCCCTGGTCAACGCCGGCTACGCCCAGTTCGGCTCGTCCTACTACGACCCGTTGGGCAGTTGCGGCGTCGCTGGCAGCTCGGCCCGCCACCTGTGGCATACGCAGGTCCGCGCCATCAGCGGCGAGGCGAACATCGCCGGCGAAGTGCGCAAGGCCCGCACCACCTTGCAGCGCGACCGCCAAGCCTGCCTCGATGCCGTCCGGCTGCCTCTGGACGAGGCCATCGCCTGGGCGCCCGCCCAAGTGACTTCGCCAAGTCTCGTGCCCACCTGGGCCACCGGCGAGGCGTGGCCCGAAATCAGCGCAGGGCGGTCCTCAACAAACCTTTGACAGCCTTGTAAATCCGCAGGTTAGAATCGATTGGCATGCGGCCTGCATCCTGATCCTTGAGTAGCGTCGCCACTCCCCCATTCCCCAGGAGGTCGACACCTTGGATGCCGTGGCCATCAACAGCTATTTCCTGATCGCTGCTGTGCTGATCGGCATGAGCATCCTGGTCAGCTCGCTGTCCTCGCGCCTGGGCATCCCGATCCTGGTCATCTTTCTCGCCGTGGGCATGATCGCGGGCACCGACGGCCCAGGCGGCATCGGCTTCTCCAACTACCCCATGGCCTACCTGGTGGGCAACCTGGCGCTGGCGGTGATACTGCTGGACGGCGGTTTGCGCACACGGGTTTCAAGCTTCCGTGTAGCCCTCTGGCCGGCGCTGTCGCTGGCCACCGCCGGGGTACTGATCACCGCCGGACTGACCGGCATTGCCGCCGCCTGGCTGTTCAAGCTGAGCTGGATGGAAGGCCTGCTGATCGGCGCCATCGTCGGCTCCACGGATGCTGCGGCAGTATTCTCGCTGCTGGGTGGCAAGGGCCTGAACGAGCGGGTTACCGCGACCCTGGAAATCGAATCGGGCAGCAACGACCCCATGGCGGTGTTCCTCACCGTCACCCTGATCGACATGCTTGCCCATGGCGAGAGCGGCCTGTCCTGGAGCTTCCTCTGGCACTTCCTGCGCGAGTTCGGCATCGGCTCGGTACTGGGCCTCGCTGGCGGCTGGCTGCTGCTGCAGGTGATCAACCGCATCCACCTGGCCAACGGCCTCTATCCGCTGCTGGCAATCAGCGGCGGCCTGCTGATCTTTGCCCTGGCCAACGCGGTGCACGGCAGCGGCATCCTCGCCATCTACCTGTGCGGCCTGGTGCTGGGCAACCAGCCGATCCGCTCGCGCCACGGCATCATGCACATGCTCGACGGCATGGCGTGGCTGGCTCAGATCGGCATGTTCCTGGTGCTGGGCCTGCTGGTCACGCCCCATGACCTGTGGCCAATCGCCCTGCCCGCCCTCGGCCTGGCCCTGTGGATGATCCTCTTCGCCCGCCCGCTGTCGGTGCTGGTCGGCCTGTTCCCGTTCCGTGCCTTCCATGGCCGCGAGAAGGCGTTCATCGCCTGGGTCGGCCTGCGCGGCGCGGTACCGATCATTCTGGCGGTGTTCCCGCTGATGGCCGGGCTGCCCAACGCCCAGCTGTTCTTCAACGTGGCCTTCTTCATCGTGCTGGTCTCGCTGCTGGTGCAGGGCACCAGTCTGCCCTGGGCCGCCAAGCTGCTGCGCGTGGTGGTACCGCCGGACCCGGCGCCGATCTCCCGCGCCGGCCTGGAAGTCCATCCGACCAGCGAGTGGGAGCTGTTCGTCTACCACCTGAGCAAGGAAAAGTGGTGCATCGGCGCGGCCCTGCGCGAGCTGAAGATGCCCGAGGGCACCCGTATCGCGGCGCTGTTCCGCGGCACCCAGCTGCTGCACCCGTCCGGCAGTACCATCCTCGAAGCCGACGACATCCTCTGCGTGATCGGCCACGAACATGACCTCTCGGCGCTGGGCAAGCTGTTCAGCCAGGCGCCGGATCGCGGCCTGAGCGCCCGCTTCTTCGGCGACTTCGTCCTCGAAGGTGACGCCCAGCTTTCCGCCGTGGCGTCGCTCTATGGCCTGAAGCTCGAGGGCGTGGACGGCGAGCAGAACCTGGGCCGCTTCATCGCCCACGAAATCGGCGGCCAGGCGATCATCGGCGACCAGGTGGAATGGAACGGCCTGACCTGGACCGTGGCCGCCCTGGACGGGAACAAGATCCGCAAGGTCGGGGTCAAATTCCCGGAAGGCCGTCCCGGTCCCGGTCTGTTCCTCTGACCGCCCACCGGCGCCCGCTTGCGGGTGCCGGCCCGCCAGCACTACCCTCACTCCACTTTTTTGCACGAGCCGCTGACCGCGACCATGTCATTCCTGCTGCGTACCCTTCTGACCGCCGTCCTCCTGGGCAGCTCGCTCACCGGCCTGCCCGCGCTGGCCGCCGAATCCACCGTGCCGAGCGCCGAAAAGGTGCAGCAGAGCCTCGACAGCCTGGCCGACCGCAAGCTGGCCGACGCCGAAGCCAAGCCGATCAAGGCCAGCCTGGAAAACACCCTCAAGCTGCTGACAGCCAAGGCTGACAGCGAGAAGCAGCTGGAGGAACTGAACGGCAAGCTGGCCGACGCGCCCAAGCTGATCAACGAGAACCAGAAGGCCCTCACCCGCCTCAAGGCCAGCAGCGACAAGCCGGCCAGCCAACGCTACGGCGGCTACAGCACCACCCAGCTGGAAATGCTGCTCAACGAGCAGTCCACCCAGCTTGCGGCCTGGCAAAAGGACATGGTCGACGCCAAGAGCGAGATCCTCACCGCGCAGACCCGCCCCGAGCGCGCCCAGGCTGACCTGAGCAAGAACCAGACGCGCCTGCTGGATATCAACACCGCACTCAAGGCGGGCAAGGAAGGCTCGAAGCCCCTGGCCGAGGAACGCCGCAACGAGCTACTGGCCGAACAGGCTTCGCTCACGGCGCAGAACCAACTGCTGCGCAAACAACTGGCGGGCAACAACCTGCTGCTGGACCTCGCTTCCAGCCAGCGTGACCTGCTGGCCGAGCGCATTGGCCGCGAGGAGCGCGAGACCCTCGAACTGCAGGCGATGATCAGCGACAAGCGCCGCGAACAGTCGGAGAAGACTGTCGCCGAACTGTCCAAGGACAGCAGCCAGGCCGCCGGCACCGACAGCCTGTTGAGTCAGCAGAGCGCTGCCAACCTCAAGCTCTCCGACTACCTGCTGCGCACCACCGACCGCCTCAACACCCTCACCCGGCGCAACCTGGAAGCCAAGCAGCAACTGGATAACCTGACCCAGGGCGAGCAGGCCCTGGACGAGCAGATCAACGTCCTGCGCGGCAGCCTGCTGCTGTCGAAGATCCTCTACCAACAGAAGCAGTCGCTGCCGGTGATCAAGACCGACCAGGACCTCGCCGACGAAATCGCCGACCTGCGCCTGTACCAGTTCGAGCTGAACCAGAAGCGCGACGAGATCAACAACACCCAGGTCTACATCGACAACCTGCTGGCCCAGCAATCGCAGGAAAGCGTCACCCCGCAACTGCGCCATGACCTCGGCGAACTGGTGGACACCCGCCTGGAGCTGATGGAACGCCTCAACCACGAGCTGAACGCGCTCCTCAACGAAGCCATCACCCTGCAGCTGAACCAGAAGCAGCTCAAGGAAACCAGCGACAGCCTGCGCGCCACCCTCGACGAGCAGATGTTCTGGATTCCCAGCAACCGCCCGCTGGACCTGTCGTGGTTCAAGATGACCCCGACCCTGTTGCACCACCAGCTGGCCGAAGTGCCCTGGGGCTCGGGGGTGAAGGAACTGTTCGAAGGCCTGATCGACCGCCCCTTCCTGTTCCTGCCGTTGCTCCTGCTGGTCGCAGGGCTCCTGTGGAAGCGCAAGTTCCTCTACGACAAGCTGGAATCGCTGAACGACGACATCGGCCACTTCAAGCGCGACAGCCAGGCCCACACCCCACTGGCCCTGCTGCTCGCCGTCCTGCTGGCACTGCCCGGCACCCTGGCGCTGGCCATCGCCGGCCTCGCCCTGCTGCTCGACGCCCGTGGTCAGAACGCCACCCTGGGCAGCGCGTTGCTGGAGATGGCGCAGGTCTGGCTGGTGTTCTACACCGCGCACCGCATCCTGCGTCCGGGCGGCATCGCCGAGCGGCACTTCCACTGGAGTCAGCCGCAGGTACTGTTCCTCGGCAAGCTGATGCGCCGACTGGGCCTGGTCGTGATGTCGCTGGTCGCCGTGGTCACCGTCGCCGAGCACGCGCCGGCCTCGCTGGCCGATGACGTGATCGGCATCGCCGTGGTGCTGTTCGGCTACGGCGCCATGACCTGGCTGCTCGCCCAGCTGCTGTTCAAGAGCCCGTCCAGCGAGCGTCCGTCGATGATCAAGATGATCGTCGGCCTGGGCTTCACCGCCCTGCCGGTGGCGCTGTTCCTGGCCGTGGGCTTCGGCTACTACTACACCGCGCTCAAGCTCACCGACCGACTGATCGATACCCTGTTCCTGCTGATGTTCTGGATGGTGGTGGAAGCCACCTTCGTCCGCGGCATGGGTGTCGCCGCCCGCCGTCTGGCCTACCAGCGCGCGCTGTCGAAGCGACAGAACGCCCCCAAGGAAGGCATCGAGGGCACCGAGGTGGTCGAAGAGCCGACCCTGGGCATCGAACAGATCAATGACCAGTCCATGCGTCTGATCCGCCTGGGCCTGCTGATCGGATTCGTGGTCACCCTGTACTGGGTATGGGCCGACCTGATCAGCGTCGTCTCCTACCTCGACAACGTGACCCTCTACCAGTACACCAGCGGCACCGGCGACGCCGCGTCCACCACGCCGATCAGCCTCAGCGACTTCCTCATGGCACTGGTGATCGCCGCCGTGACCGTCGCCCTGGCGCGCAACCTGCCCGGCCTGCTGGAAGTGCTGGTGCTGCAACGTCTGACCCTGGCCCAGGGCAGCGCCTACGCCATCACCACCCTGCTGTCCTACACCATCAGCGGCATCGGCTTCGTCAGCGCGCTGTCCACCCTCGGGGTGAGCTGGGACAAGCTGCAATGGCTGGTGGCCGCGCTGTCGGTCGGCCTGGGCTTCGGCCTGCAGGCGATCTTCTCCAACTTCGTCTCCGGCCTGATCATCCTCTTCGAGCGTCCGGTGCGAATCGGCGACGTGGTGACCATCGGCACGCTGTCCGGCACCGTCAGCCGGATCCGCATTCGCGCCACCACCATCACCGACTTCGACCGCAAGGAAATCATCGTCCCCAACCAGACCTTCATCACCGGGCAACTGGTGAACTGGTCGCTGAGCGATACCGTCACGCGCGTCACCATCAAGATCGGCCTGGCCTACGAGAGCGACCTGCCGCTGGCGCGCAAGATCATGCTCGACGCCGCCCATGCCAACACCCGCATCCTGCGCGACCCGGAGCCGGTGCTGTACTTCACCACCATCAGCGCCAGCACCTTCGACTACGAGCTGCGCTTCCACGTGCGCGAACTGGGCGACCGCAACCCGGCGGTGGACGAGACCCTCACCCGCATTGCCCTGGCCTTCCGCGAGGCTGGCATCGACATGGCCTTCAACCAGGTCGACGTGTTCCTGAAGAACTTCCAGGGCCAGGAAGCCCAGGTCATCGTGGGCCAGCAGCAACCCGCCGCCACACCGGTGAAGCTGCCCGCAGCAGAGGACGACAAGCCCGGCGGCGACAAGGCCTGAGGGTGGACGCCTCCGGACAAGTCCGAGCACAATGCTCGGACTTGTCCGGAGATGCGTGTGAAAAAGCTCGACGAACTGACCTTCGATAACCGCTTCGCCCGCCTGGGCGACGTGTTCTCTACCCAGGTCCTGCCCGATCCCATCGCCGACCCGCGCCTGGTCGTCGCCAGCCCCGCCGCCATGGCCCTGCTCGACCTCGACCCAAGCGAGGCGGACAACCCGCTGTTCGCGGAAATCTTCGCCGGCCACAAGCTCTGGGAAGAAGCCGATCCGCGCGCGATGGTCTATTCCGGGCACCAGTTCGGTTCCTACAACCCGCGCCTGGGCGATGGCCGTGGCCTGTTGCTGGGCGAAGTGGTGAACGAGGCCGGCGAGCACTGGGACCTGCACCTCAAGGGTGCCGGACAGACGCCCTACTCGCGCATGGGCGATGGCCGCGCGGTGCTGCGTTCGTCGATCCGCGAATTCCTCGCCAGCGAATACCTCGCCGCCCTGGGCATTCCCAGCAGCCGCGCGCTGTGCGTTACCGGTTCCAGCACCACGGTGTGGCGCGAGTCCAGGGAAACCGGCGCCATGCTGCTGCGCCTGGCGCCCAGCCACGTACGCTTCGGCCACTTCGAGTACTTCTACTACACCAAGCAGGAAGAACAGCTGCGCAGCCTCGGCGAGTTCGTCCTCCAGTCGTACTTCCCGCAGTGCCTGGACGACGAGAAGCCTTACCTGGCGTTCTTCCGCGAAGTCGTCGAGCGCAACGCCGAGATGATCGCCCTCTGGCAGGCCTACGGTTTCTGCCACGGCGTGATGAACACCGACAACATGTCGATCCTCGGAATCACCTTCGACTACGGCCCCTACGCCTTCCTCGACGACTTCGACGCCAACCACATCTGCAACCACTCCGACGACACCGGCCGCTACTCCTTCAGCAACCAGGTGCCCATCGCCCACTGGAATCTCGCCGCGCTCGGGCAGGCACTGACACCCTTCGTTGAAGTGGACGACCTGCGCGCCACGCTGGACCTGTTCCTGCCGCTCTACCAGGCGCACTACCTGGACCGGATGCGCCGCCGCCTCGGCCTCACCACCGCCGAAGAGGGTGATCTGGAACTGGTACAACGCCTGCTGCAAGCCATGCAGAAAGGCGCGGTGGACTACTCACTGTTCTTCCGCCGCCTCGGCGAGCAGGCACCGGAGCAGGCTTTGGCCGTGGTCCGGGAAGACTTCGTCGACCTCGCCGGTTTCGACGCCTGGGCCGCCGACTACCAGGCCCGCGTCGAGCGCGAAGGCGGTGGCCAGGACGAACGCCGCGAACGCATGCACGCGGTCAACCCGCTTTACGTGCTGCGCAATTACCTCACCCAGGAAGCCATCACGGCCGCCGAACAGGGCGATTACAACCGGGTGCGCCGCCTGCACGAAGTGCTCAGCAAGCCCTTCCAAGAGCAGCCCGACGCCGAAGCCTTCACCCGGCGCCCGCCGGACTGGGGCAAGCACCTGGAGATCAGTTGCTCGTCCTGAGCCGGTTATAAGCTCAGCCAAAAGCGATCTAGCGGCGCCCAGGCCACATTGCTCCCGGTCATTGACCGGGGCCGGGCGCCGCTCGCATCCTCGGGGCTTTCTGCCACAAGGACGCTCGAACAATGAAACCGGAAACCCTGGCCATCCACGCCGGCTACAGCCCCGACCCGACCACCAAGGCCGTGGCCGTGCCGATCTACCAGACCAGCTCCTACGCCTTCGACGACACCCAGCACGGTGCCGATCTGTTCGACCTGAAGGTCGCCGGCAACATCTACACGCGCATCATGAACCCCACCAATGCGGTGCTCGAGGAGCGCGTGGCCGCCCTGGAAGGCGGCGTCGCCGCGCTGGCCGTGGCGTCGGGCATGGCCGCCATCACCTACGCCATCCAGACTGTCGCCGAGGCCGGCGACAACATCGTCTCGGTAGCCAAGCTCTACGGCGGCACCTACAACCTGTTCGCCCATACACTGCCGCGCTTCGGCATCCAGACCCGCTTCGCGCCGCACGACGATATCGCCGCCCTCGAAGCGCTGATCGACGAGCGCACCAAGGCGGTGTTCTGCGAATCCATCGGCAACCCGGCAGGCAACATCGTCGATCTCCAGGCCCTGGCCGATGCCGCGCACCGCCACGGCGTGCCACTGATCGTCGACAACACCGTCGCCACGCCGATCCTCTGCCGCCCCTTCGAACATGGCGCGGACATCGTCGTGCACTCGCTGACCAAGTACATCGGCGGCCACGGCACCAGCATCGGCGGCATCGTCGTCGACTCCGGCAAATTCCCCTGGGCCGACAACAAAGCGCGCTTCCCGCTGCTCAACACCCCGGACCCGTCCTACCACGGCGTCACCTATACCGAGGCCTTCGGCCCCGCCGCCTTCATCGGCCGCTGCCGCGTCGTGCCGCTGCGCAACACCGGCGCCGCACTCTCGCCGTTCAACGCCTTCCTCATCCTGCAGGGCCTGGAAACCCTCGCCCTGCGCATGGAGCGCCACTGCGAGAACGCCGTGAAGGTCGCTCAGTACCTGCAGGACCACCCGCAAGTCAGCTGGGTGAAATACGCCGGCCTCGCCGACCACCCCGAGCAGGAACTGGCGTTGCGCTACATGGGCGGCAAGCCCGCGTCGATCCTCTCGTTCGGCATCCAGGGCGGGCAGGAAGCCGGTGCGCGCTTCATCGACGCGCTCAAGCTGGTGGTGCGCCTGGTGAACATCGGCGACGCCAAGTCCCTGGCCTGCCACCCGGCCTCCACCACCCACCGTCAGCTCAACGACGAGGAACTGCAGAAGGCCGGCGTACCGCGCGACATGGTGCGCTTGTCCATCGGCATCGAGCACATCGACGATATTCTCGCCGACCTCGCCCAGGCGCTGGACGCGTCCAAGGCCTGACCCAGCCGGCCCCGCACGAGTCCCCAAGGGCCTCGTGCGAGCGCCGCAATATCTCTTTGCCATCATTTTGCAGACGCAGCGCCGACCCTTTCCGTACAATTGCGCGCAGCGCCGACAGCCAGCGCGCGACTGCACCGAACGACACGCCAGCGAACAGGGATTCGTCCGCCTTTCCCCGCCCCTGACTTCCGACCCGCCTTACGGCGCCGGCCGGTGGCCAACTTTTTTCGCCCGTGACCATACGGTTCTGCCCAGCCCTGCCGATAGGGTCTTGGCGCGGTCCGCCCGCCTGGCCCCCAACAAGAACAATCTCCGAACGGCCTGACTTCACACAACCTTTCCTGGAGATCGTCAATGAACCGCTGGATTTCCGACTTGAGCGTCAACCTCAAGTTGGCCCTGGGCTTCGGCCTGGTGCTCGCCTTCACCGCCGTCCTTGCCATCGTCAGCTGGGTCGGCCTGGGCTCGCTGATCGACCGCAGCAACTGGATGAGCGACATCACCGAGCTGAACTCGCGCCTCACCAAGCTGCGCATCACTCGCCTGCAGTACATGATCGCCGACGGCGCCGAGCAGGAAGCCGCCAACGTCATGAGCACCCTGGCCGACTTCAAGGCGCAGCAGCAGAAACTGCGCGCCTCCTTCGTCAGCCCCGAGAACGTACGCATGCTCGACCAGCTCGGCGGCATCATCGCCGACTACGAGAAGTCCCTGGCCGCCATGCGCGCCGGCTACCAGAGCGCCGGCATCACCCGCCGCGCCCTGCAGGACAACGCCGCCCGCGCCACCGAGCTGACCGCCACCATCCAGCAGGACATTCTCAAAGCCCCGGCCGACGAGGAGCGCGCCACCCGCTTCCAGGCCATCACCGGCACCCGCGAGGACCTGCTGCAGGCGCGCTATGACGTGCGCGACTACCTCGCCACCGCCCTCACCAGCAACGGTGACGGCGTGACCCGCCAGCTCGATGAAAGCATCGCCGGCCTGCCGGCCCTGGAAAGCGTGCTCGGTGTCGCCGAAGCGCAATACGTTCAGCAACTCGGCACCGCCCTGCGCACCTACCGCGACGCCGTACAGACCTTGCGCCAGAACATGGCCGCGATCGTCCAGGCGCGCAAGGAAATGACCGCCCAGGGCCAGGACATCGTCAAGATCAGCGAAAATCTCTACCAGTTGCAGCTGGATCGCCGCGACGTCGAAAGCGCCAAAGCCCGCAGCCTGCAAACCCTGGTCACCCTGCTTGCACTGGTGCTGGGCAGCATCGCCGCGCTGATCATCACCCGCCAGATCACCCGCCCGCTGCACGACACCATGGCAGTGGTCGACCGCATCGCCGCCGGCGACCTGTCGCAAACCATTCAGGTCAGCCGCCGCGACGAACTCGGCCGCCTGCAACAGAGCATGCAGCGCATGAGCCAGAGCCTGCGCGAACTCATCGGCGGCATCCGCGACGGCGTCACCCAGATCGCCAGCGCCGCCGAGGAACTCTCTGCCGTCACCGAGCAGACCAGCGCCGGCGCCAACACCCAGAAAGTAGAGACCGACCAGGTCGCCACCGCCATGCACGAGATGTCCGCCACCGTGCAGGAAGTCGCGCGTAATGCCGAACAGGCCTCCCAGGCCGCTTCCGCCGCCGACCATCAGGCCCAGGACGGTGACCGTGTGGTGAACAAGGCGGTGGAGCAGATCGAACGCCTGGCCGTCGAGGTCGAGCGCTCCGCCGAAGCCATGCAGCGCCTGGAGCAGGAGAGCGAGAAGATCGGCAAGGTCATGGACGTGATCAAGTCGGTGGCCGAACAGACCAACCTGCTGGCCCTCAACGCCGCCATCGAAGCCGCCCGCGCGGGCGAAGCCGGGCGCGGATTCGCCGTGGTCGCCGACGAAGTACGCGGGCTGGCCCAGCGCACCCAGCAATCCACCGAAGAGATCGAAGCCCTGGTCGCCGGCCTGCAGAGCGGCACCCGCCAGGTCTCCAGCGTCATGCTCGGCAGCCGCGAACTCACCGCCAGCAGCGTCGCCTTGAGCCGCCAGGCCGGCGAATCGCTCGGCGAGATCACCCGCACTGTCTCCAACATCCAGGCGATGAACCAGCAGATCGCCACCGCCGCCGAAGAACAGAGCGCCGTCGCCGAGGAAATCAGCCGCAGCGTGGTCAATGTGCGTGATGTGTCGGAACAGACTGCCTCGGCAAACGAAGAAGTCGCCGCTTCCAGCGTCGAACTCGCGCGCCTGGGTGGGCAGTTGCAGACGCTGGTAAGCCACTTCCGCGTTTAACCCGCCTCCTCCCGGAAACCGGCGCCAGCTCCGGTAGGGCGAATAACGCGCCAGCGTTATCCGCCGTGCGGGGCCAGGGGAGAGCTGGCGGATAACCTGTTCCAGGTTATTCGCCCTACACGCCTGGGTGGGCAGTTGCAGACGCTGGTAAGCCACTTCCGCGTTTAACCCGCCTCCTCTCGAAAACCGGCGCCAGCTCCGGTAGGGCGAATAACGCGCCAGCGTTATCCGCCGTGCGGGGCCAGGGGAGAGCTGGCGGATAACCTGTTCCAGGTTATTCGCCCTACGCCCTTTTCTCGCCTTCTTACCCCGCCAACCCCTGCCTTTTCTCAAGCTCCTGCCAGACGCGGTGGATTCCCTCTCCCACCGGTTTCGCGCGCGTCATCAACTCGTAAGATGACGACATCTTCCCGAGCATAAACAGCACAATTCCGGAATTTCCCGAGCTTTACGCAACAGGAAGATGGCGATCCAGAAGTGCCGAACAGCGCGGATCACCGATTTTCGCAACGCCCAAAAGACGCGAGCCCCCGGTGCTACAACACCGAAGGCCCGCTAACCACAACCAGTTGAGAGAAAACTGATCATGGCTATCGAGCATAGTACTTCACCCGTCCGCCCCGACCCCGACCGTTTCGTCCCCTTGGGAACCGACTCACAACACGGCCTCAACCCCCGAGACGCCACGCTCTACCTGCGCACCGACGCCCCCGCCAACGAGCTGTACAACGCCGCCGAAGACCGCCTGAGCGCGGTCATCGAACTCCTCGGCACCCTTTCCCATGTCGACCTCGACGTCAATCCGGTGCGCAACGTCCTGCAAATCAGCCGCTCACTCCTGCTCCTGGCCTCCGACGCGCACTCGCTTTACCAGTCGGACCATGAGCAGCGCGGCAGACGCCGCTAGCACCGGCCTGCAAAAGCCCTCGGCAGTAGCCGAGGGCCTCTCGCATCAAAGGCAACGCACTCCGTCACATAACGGGCCTGAAGGTGATCTTGTGTATGTACAAACGTAAATACGGAGAGCACTATGATCTTCGAATGGGATGAGGCGAAGAACCAGGCCAACATCCGCAAGCACGGGATCGACTTCAATGACGCGATGGAGTTGTTCCAGCAGCCCTACCTCGCCCACCCCGATGGTCGCGAGGACTACGCGGAGGAGCGCTGGATCAATCTCGGCCGGATCAGGTCGTTGATCGGCGTGGTCGTCAGCACCGAACGAGAGGGAGATGTCGTCCGCATCATCTCCGCACGCAAAGCCACCAGACGGGAGGCCAGACACTATGTCGAAACCATCGAAGACTGATTTCGAGCGCCTGAGCAAGATGAAGGACGCAGACATCGACACCAGCGACATCCCCGAACTAGGCGAAGACTTCTTCAGGAACGCCGAACTGCATGTCCCGGCAAAGCAGGCCGTCACCATCCGCCTGGACGCTGACGTACTGGAGTGGTTCAAGAGCCAGGGCGCGGGTTATCAGACCCGGATCAATCAGCTGCTGCGACAGTACATGCAGGCGCACCGCAACTGATCCGACGCCAGCGCTCACAGAGCCCGCATCCCACTGCGGGCCATCACCCCGGCAGTTGATATCTCACCCGCCCGCCTCCACCTAGCTCCCCATAGCCCGAGGAGCCCCACCATGTCCGATTCCCTGATCATCCCCTGCCCGCACTGCAACGGCCTCAACCGCGTGCCCGCCGCGCGCCTGGGCGATTCGCCCAGCTGCGGCCGCTGCCAGTCGCCGATCGTGCTGGCTACGCCATTCGACCTCGATGAAGCCGGCTTCGCCGCGCAGGCCAAGGGCGATCTGCCGTTGCTGGTGGACGTCTGGGCCGACTGGTGTGGGCCGTGCAAGGGCTTTGCGCCGGTGTTCGAACAAGCGGCGGCGCGGCTGTCGGGCAAGGTGCGCCTGGCCAAACTGGACAGCGACGCCAACCCGAACCTCTCCGCGCGCCTGGGGATTCGCTCGATTCCCAGCCTGATCCTGCTGCGCAACGGCCAGGAAGTGGCGCGCCAGAGCGGTGCGATGCCTCTGCCGCAACTACTGGACTGGCTGTCTCGCCAGGGCATCTGACGGCGAGCGTTTCGGTCAATCGGTGCGGTCATTGCCAGACCGCCCACGCGGGCTAGGCTTGGGCAAAAAAGCCGGAGCACGCCCATGCCTTCCTACCCCGAAGACTTCATCCGCCAGCTCACCGAAGAGCACATCGCTTTCGTCAAGCGCACCGGCCTCAAGGCCGAGGTACTGGAGCCAGGCCATGTGCGCCTGCGCATGCCGCTCAAGGGCAACGAGAACCATATCCGCAACATGTACGCCGGAGCGTTGTTCACCGTGGCCGAGCTGCCCGGTGGCGTGCTGATGCTGACCAGCTTCGACGCCCGGCGCTTCTACCCCATCGTCAAGGAAGCCGGCCTGCGCTTCCTGCGGCCCGCCGCCAGCGACGTGACGGTCGAAGCGCAGCTCAGCGAAGAGGAAATCCAGCGCATCGGCGAGGAAGCCACTCACCAGGGCAAGTCCGAATTCGTCCTCGACCTGCAGCTGAAGGACGAAGAGGGCAACATCGTCGCCGAAAGCCACGCCATCTATCAGCTACGTAGTCGCTGAAGCCGGCCATTGCCCTGCATCAAGGTGAAATTTCCTACGTGGCGCGACAGTGGAAGCGCCACCAGAGGGAATCCACCATGTATCAGAACCTGCTCGTCGCCCATGACCTCAGCGTCGAGGCGGACATCGCTGTGCGCCGCGCCGCGCAACTGGCCCGCCAGCACGGCGCCCGTGTCACGCTGCTGCACGTCATCGAGGAATTCTTTCCGGACCGCATGATGGCCACGGTGCGCGAAGCCGCCGAGGTGGCACTGCGCGATGCGGCCCGCGCCAGTGACATCACCGACTACCAGCTGGTGATCCGCCAGGGCCGCGCGGCCAATACCGTGACCGATACGGTTCAGGAACTGAATGCGGACCTGCTGGTGATTGGCGCGCACCATCAGCAGCTGCTGGAGCGCTTCGACGGCACCACCCTGGAGCGCATCGCTCGCCATTGCCGGACGCCGATCCTGCTGGCCGTGGACGAATCCGCCAGACCTTACGCGAAGGCTCTCTCTGGCCTGGACCTGTCGCATTGCTCCTGCCAGGCCTGGCGCGCCGGCTACCGGCTGCTCGCGCCCGACGCCGAGCTGCTGGCGCTCAACGCCTACCAGCCGGGCAAGAAGGCCGATCGTACCGACAGCCATCTGGATACCCAGCGCGAACTGCTGCGCCAGGCGCTGCAGGATGAGCGCACGCAGGTGCCGGCAACAGGGCCGCAACTGCTTTGCGCCGTGCAACAGGGGACACCCCAGCAGGCGCTGGAAACGGCATTACGGGAATGGACGCCAGACCTGCTGGTGCTCGGCAGCCGCAGCCGCGGCGCCATCGAGCAGGCCATGCTGGGCAGCTCGACGCGCTATTTCCTGCGCCGGCCGCCCTGCGATGTGCTGATCAGCCAGTAACCGCTCAGGCTTCCAGCAGGTTGTGCAGTTCGACGAACTGCTGGGTCAGCTTGTGCCGCGGCTCGAGGAAGATCAGCGGGGTACAGGCCTGGTGCGACTCGCGCATCTTCACCGAGCTCATCAGGTACACCGGCAGCACTGGCAATTCCTCTTCCACCAGCTCATCCAGCAATTGCTGCGGCAGGGTCGCGCGCGGCTGGAACTGGTTGACCACGATGCCTTCGACTTCCAGCTCTTCGTTGTGGTCTTCCTTCAGCTCTTCGATTTCCTGCAGCAGGCCATACAGCGCCTGACGGGAGAAGCTGTCGCAGTCGAAGGGAATCAGGCAGCGATCTGCCGCGATCAGCGCGGAAACCGTGTAGAAATTCAGCGCAGGCGGCGTATCCAGGTAGATTCGGTCGTAGTCTTCGGAGAGCTCGTCCAGCAGTTTGCGCAGCTTGTTGATCTTGTGCTTCTGCTCGAGCTTGGGCTGCAGGTCGGCGAGCTCCGGGCTGGCAGTGACGATGTGCAGGTTGTCGAAGGGCGTCTCGTAGATATCCACCTTGCCCTTGCGGCTGAAAGGCCCGGACGACAACGTCTGCTTGAAGAAGTCGGCGATGCCCACCGGCAGGTCCTCACCGGTCAGGCCGGTCAGGTAATGCGTGGAGTTGGCCTGTGCATCCAGGTCCACCAGCAACGTACGGTAGCCCTCCGCTGCGCTCACTGCCGCCAGGTTGCAGGCGATGCTGGACTTGCCGACCCCGCCCTTCTGATTGAACACCACGCGCCGCATGAGCCGTCCCTCCAGGAACCATTCGAGTGCCTGGGATTCTATGCAAAGCCCATGACAAGGGCGAGCATCCTTCGCCACACGACCGCTCGGCGGCTCCCGGCGATTCCCCCAAGCTTCGTAACAGGCACGACGGTAAATTGAGAACCTTCCTAAGCCTTTGTAAGCAAAAGTTTGCTTGACCTCAGAACGACCGGGATAATGCCAGCATTGCGCCATGGCACGTGTCGACGAAGCCCTTGGTGGACCAGGGAAGACTCATTTGCCGACAGGAACGCCCCCAAGGGCCCACAAGAGCTCGCAGCGTGATTCAATTCGATATCGACCAGTGGAGCGCCTGGGCCCCGGGCCTGTCCACGACCGCCGACTGGCAACAGTGGACCCGCGAAGAGCGCAGGCCTGACACCGCCGGGCAGCCGGATGTCGCCTTTCTCCCCGCCATGCAGCGCCGCCGCCTGAGCCCCCTGGCACGCATGGTTTTCAGTGTTGCCTGGCCGCTGGCCGACGGGCGGCCGCCGATGCCGCTGATCTTCGTCTCCCGCCACGGCGAAACCGGCCGCAGCCTGGAACTGCTGCGCGAGTTGGCCGTCGAACAACCATTGTCCCCGACCCAGTTCAGCCTTTCCGTGCACAACGCGGTGATCGGTCTGTGGTCGATCCTGCGGCAGGATACCAGCGAAATGACAGCGATCGCCGGCGAACGGGATGGCTTTGAGCATGGCTTGCTGGAAGCTGCCGCCCTGCTGGCCGAGGGTGCGACGGAAGTCCTGGTCGTAGCGGCGGAAGAGACTCCGCCCGAGCTCTATGCGCCATGGGTCGACGATGTGCCTTTTCCCCATGCCGTGGCCCTGCGCCTCAAGCGCGGCTGCGACTGGAGCCTGAGCCTTTCGGACAACGACACGTCATTGAGCGCGCCGCCGTTACCCAATGCCCTGAACCTGGTGCGCGCGCTGGTCGAGCCCGCCAGCCTGATCCACCACCCCTGGAAGAAGCGTCTATGGACCTGGCAACGCAACCACTGAGCAAGCGCACCGACGCTTGGCTGTGGCGCCTGTTCGCCACCGGCCTGTGCTTCGCCACTTTCGGTATCGGCGGCCTGCTGCTGCGCGTTCTGGTGTTCCCCCTGCTGGCGTTGCTGCCCGGCGACGCAATTCGCCGCCGCGCCCGAGCGCGCCAGACAGTCAGCCGGCTGTTCTGGCTGTTCGTGCAGATCATGCGCCGCAGCGGCGTGCTCAGCTACGAAGTGGAAGGCATCGAGCGTCTGGGACGACCGGGGCAGATGGTGATCGCCAACCACCCCTCGCTGATCGACGTGGTGTTCCTCATCGGCCTGATCCGCGACGCCAACTGCGTGGTCAAGCAGAGCCTGTTCGCCAACCCCTTCACCCGCGGCCCGGTGACAGCGGCGCAGTACATCAGCAACAACGGCAGCATGGACATGTTCGATGCAGCCGTGGAGGCCCTGCAGCAAGGCCAGACCCTGATCGTCTTCCCCGAGGGCACCCGCACCACGCCAGGCAAGGCGCCCGAGTTCCACCGCGGTGCGGCATCGATCGCCCTGCGCGGCGCCAGCGCGATCACCCCGGTGACCATCACCGTCACCCCGACCACCCTGACCAAGGCCGAGCCCTGGTACAGCATTCCCGCCCGCCGCGTGCATTTCCGCCTGCGCGTGGGCGACGACATCGATCCGCGCGAGTTCGCCAGCCAGGGGCCCGCCCCAGCCGCCTCGCGCCGGCTCAATGCCTTCCTGCACCAGCATTTCACCAAGGAGCTCGCAAGAGATGAGCGATCTGCAACTGGAGATTAAACAGCTGATCATCGACGCCCTCGGCCTCGAAGATATCGGCCCTGATGACATCGGCGCCGAAGACGCGCTGTTCGGCGACGGCCTCGGCCTGGACTCGGTCGACGCCCTGGAACTGGGCCTGGCGATCCAGAAACGCTACGGCATCAAGATCGACGCCGATGCCAAGGACACCCGCCAGCACTTCGCCAATGTGGCGAGCCTGGCGGCCTTCGTGACTGCCCAGAAAGCTGCCTGAGATCGCCGACCATGCAAACCCGTGAGGACATTTTCAACACCCTGCGCGACGCCCTGGTCGAGTTGTTCGAACTCGAGCCGCAGCAGATCAGCCTCGACGCCAACCTGTACGAGGAGCTGGAGATCGACAGCATCGACGCCGTCGACCTGATCGACCACCTAAAGCGCCACACCGGCAAGAAGATCGCCGCCGAGGAGTTCAAGTCGGTACGCACCGTCGGCGATGTGGTCGAAGCGGTCTATCGCCTGGCCAACCCATGACACGCCTGGTCGGGCTCGGCCTGCTCCTGGCCGGGCTGCTCTACCCGTTCGCGATCTACTTCGGCATCGATCACCTGTCGCCGAAATTCTTCGCCCTGCTGCTGGGCGGACTGTGGTTCGCCCGGTAGCCTGAGCAGCGGTCAACGCCCCGGACAACGCTGGATGGCGCTGGTCGCCGTGGCGTTCTGCATCGTGCTCTGGCTGTGCAATGAGCCGCACCTGCTGCGCTGGTATCCGGTACTGGTCAGCGCCGGCCTGCTTGGTCTGTTCGCCCTGAGCCTGAAATTCGGCCCGCCCCTGGTGGAGCGGCTGGCGCGCCTGCACGAACCGGATCTGCCGCCCCACGCCGTGCGTTACACCCGCCGGGTGACGCAGGTCTGGGTGCTGTTCTTCCTGGGCAACGGGCTGATCGCCGCGGCCCTCACCCTGTGGGCGCCGCTGGCCTGGTGGACGCTGTACAACGGCCTGATTTCCTACCTGCTGATGGGCGTGCTGTTCGCCGTCGAGTGGCTGGTGCGGCAACGGGTCAGAGGTCAAGGATGAAACCGATTTCCCTCGCCCGGCTGCTGCCGGACCTGCCCGCCGAGCGCCCGCTGGCACTGGAGCCTGCGCTGTCGGCCGGTGACTTCGTACAGCGCGTTTGCACGGTCGCCGGCGCACTGCGCCAGACGCGACGCCCAACGCGTGGCGATCCATCTGGAAGACGCCGCCGAACTGGCGATTGCCCTCTATGCGACGTGGCTGGCAGGTGCCGAAGCCGTGCTGCCGGCCGACAACCTCGCCCACAGCCGCGAACGGCTGGCCGCGCAGATCGACGCCTGGATCGGCGACCAGCCCGGCGACCTGCTGCTGGCCGAGCTGGACGGTCCGGCCGTCGCCCCCACTGAACTCGATCTCGACACCTGTCGCCTGGTGCTCAGTACCTCCGGCTCCACCGGCGAGCCCAAGCTGATCGGCAAGTCCCTGCGCCAGCTGAGCAACGAAGTGCAGGTGCTGGACAACCTCTGGGGCGCCGAGCTGGGCGATGCGCACATCCTCGGCAGCGTGGCCGCGCAGCACATCTACGGCCTGTTGTTCCGCGTACTCTGGCCTCTCTCCGCCGGCCGCGCCTTCCTGCGCCGGCAGATCGCCTTCCCCGAAGACCTGCAACGTCACAGCCTCGATCAGCCACGCTTCGCCTGGGTCGGCAGCCCCGCGCTGCTCAAGCGCATGGGCGATAACCTCGACTGGCCGGCGCTGCGCCCGGTGGTTCGGGTGTTCTCCTCCGGCGGCCCGTTGCCGGCCGAGGCCGGCGAGCTGCTGCAGGAGCGCCTCGGCCAGGCGCCCACGGAAATCTACGGCAGCTCCGAGACCGGTGGCATCGCCTGGCGCCAGGGCGGCCAGCTGTGGCAGCCGTTCGACGACGTCACGTTGAGCCAGGATGAGCAGGGCGCGCTGCGTATCGAATCCACCCTACCTGCCGCCCGGCGAAACCGAGCAGACCGCCGACGCTGCGCGCCTCTGCGCCGACGGCCGCTTCGAGTTGCTCGGCCGGCTGGACCGCATCGTCAAACTGGAAGAAAAGCGCATCTCCCTCCCGCAACTGGAAGCGGCGCTGGCGAAACATCCCTTCGTCAGCGAAGCACGCCTGGGTGTGGTGCAGGAAAACCGCGCCAGCCTCGGCGCGCTGGTCGCCCTGAGCGACACCGGCCTGCATGAGCTGCGCAATGGCGGCCGCCGCGCGCTCACCCAGCGTCTGCGCGAACACCTCGCCGATCACTGCGAAGCCCTCGCCCTGCCGCGCCGCTGGCGCCTGCTGCGGCGTCTGCCGGGCAATGCCCAGGGCAAGCTGCCGCAAAGTCTCGTGGACGAATTGCTGCACGCGCCACGCAGCCGTGATCCCGACGTACTGACGCACACTGCGCTGGACGGCGAGCAGCACTTCCAGCTGGAAATCCCCCTGGACCTCGCCTATTTCCCCGGCCACTTCCCCAAGGCTCCCGTGTTGCCGGGCGTGGTACAGGTGCAGTGGGCGCAGCAACTGGGTCGCCAGGTATTCGACCTGCCGCCGCGCTTCGGCGGCATGGAAGTGCTGAAGTTCCAGCAACTGCTGCGGCCGGGCGATCTCTGCCAGCTGTCGCTGCGCTGGGATGCCGAGCGCGGCAAGCTGTACTTCGCCTTCACCCGCGGCGAGGCGGCCTGCTCCTCCGGGCGCATCCTGCTGGGGGCCGACCAGTGAGCGTCCGTGCGTGCGCGGTGATTCCGGTCTACAACCACGAGCACGCGCTGCCCCAGGTCGTCGCCGAACTGCTCGCCGCCGGCCTGCCCTGCGTGCTGGTGGACGATGCCTCCAGCCGTGAGTGCGCGGCGGTAATGGACCGGCTCGCCGAAGGCCGCGATACCTATCTGCTGCGCCTCTCCGTGAACCAGGGCAAGGGCGGCGCGGTGATGGCCGGCCTTCGCGAAGCCGCGCGTCTGGGCTTCAGCCACGCACTGCAGGTGGACGCCGACGGCCAGCATGACCTGGGCGACGTGCAGCGCTTCCTCGACGCCTCACGCGAACATCCCGGTGCGCTGATCTGCGGCTATCCGCAGTACGACGAGAGCGTGCCCAAGGGCCGTCTCTACGCGCGCTACCTGACCCACGTCTGGGTGTGGATCAACAGCCTGTCGCTGTCGATCCGAGATGGCATGTGCGGCTTTCGCGTCTATCCCCTCGCACCGACGCTCGAGCTGATCGACAGCGCGAAGCTGGGCAAGCGCATGGACTTCGACCCGGAAATCCTCGTACGCCTGGCCTGGCGCAACCAGCCGATGCAATGGCTGCCGACACGGGTGCGCTACCCGCTGGACGGCCTCTCGCACTTCCGCCTGTTCCACGACAACGCACTGATCTCTTCCATGCACGCGCGACTGTTCTTCGGCATGCTCTGGCGCTCGCCGGTCATTCTCTGGCGCCGCCTGCGGAGCGCCGCGTGAGCGCGCAGCACTGGGCACACCAGCGCGAGCGCGGCAGCCTGCTGCTGATGCGCCTCACCGCCTGGGCAGCGCGCACCCTCGGCCGACGCCTGCTGTCGCCGTTGCTGCACCTGATCGTGCTGTACTTCTTCCTCTTCGGCTCCCGTGCGCGCGGTGCCATCCGCGAGTACCAGCAGCGCCTGGCGCAGCACAGCGGCAACGCCTCGCTGAGCCCGACCACCGGCCGCGTGTTCGGCCAGTTCATGGCCTTCGCCGACGCCATCCTCGACAAGCTCGATGTCTGGGCCGGCCGCCTGGACCTCGCCAGCATCGAGCTGAACGACCCGCACAACCTGCGCGCGCAGCTGCGCAGCGGCCGTGGCCAATTGCTGGTGGGCGCGCACCTGGGCAACCTCGAGGTCTGCCGCGCACTGGCCGAGCTGGGCGAAAAGGTGCGCATGAACGTGCTGGTGCACACCCGCCACGCCGAGCAGTTCAACAAGCTGCTGGGCGAGTCCGGCGCCAGTCATTTACGGCTGATCCAGGTGAGCGAACTGGACCCGGCGATCATGCTGCAACTGTCTCAGCGCCTGGACGCCGGCGAATGGCTGGCGATCGCCGGCGACCGCATTCCGCTGCATGGCGGGCGCAACGTGGAGGTCGACTTCCTCGGCGCGCCCGCGGCCTTCCCACAGGGCCCCTGGCTACTCGCCGGCCTGCTGCAATGCCCGGCCAACCTGATGTTCTGCCTCAAGGAAGAAGGCCGCTACCGCGTGCACCTGGAGCCCTTCGCCGAACGTATCCAGTGGCGCCGCAGCGACCGCGCCGAGGTTCTGAAACACTGGACCCAGCGCTATGCCCAACGCCTGGAACACTACTGCCTGCGCGCGCCGCAGCAGTGGTTCAACTTTTACCCGTTCTG
The DNA here is from genome assembly GCA_049840615.1 of Pseudomonas sp. GTDB lineage: Bacteria > Pseudomonadota > Gammaproteobacteria > Pseudomonadales > Pseudomonadaceae > Pseudomonas. The sequence continues at coordinate 28,649 of JASGKM010000037.1, read as the reverse complement.
GAAAGCCCATGACGACAGCCACTGAAGCGCCGGTTTTCGGCCAAGGCCACCTGAGCATCGAGCAGATCGTCGCCCTCGCCGAGCGCCGCGTCGAAAGCCGCCTGGACGATGACGCCGAGTTCCGCGCGCGCATCGCCCGTGGCGCGCAGTTCCTCGACACCCTGCTGGACAAGGAAGGCGTGATCTACGGCGTGACTACCGGCTACGGAGACTCCTGCGTGGTGGCCGTGCCGCTGGAGCACGTCGAGGCGCTGCCGCAGCACCTGTTCACCTTCCACGGCTGCGGCCTGGGCAAGCTGCTCGATCCACAGGCCACCCGCGCCGTGCTCGCCGCGCGCCTGCGCTCGCTGAGCCATGGCGTTTCCGGTGTGCGCCAGGAACTGCTGGAACGTCTGCATGCCTTCCTCGAACACGACATCCTGCCGCTGATCCCGGAGGAGGGTTCGGTGGGCGCCAGCGGCGATCTCACACCGCTGTCTTACGTCGCCGCGACCCTCGCCGGTGAGCGCGACGTGCTCTGGCGCGGAGAGCGCCGCAGCGCCGCTGAAGTCCACGCCGAACTGGGCTGGCAGCCGCTGGTGCTGCGGCCCAAGGAAGCGCTGGCGCTGATGAACGGCACCGCCGTGATGACCGGCCTCGCCTGCCTCGCCTATGTGCGCGCCGACTACCTGCTCAAGCTGGCTACGCGCATCACCGCGCTGAACGTCATTGCCCTGCAGGGCAACCCGGAGCATTTCGACGAGCGCCTGTTCGCCGCCAAGCCACATCCGGGGCAGATGCAGGTCGCCGCGTGGATTCGCCAGGACCTCGCCATCGACGCGCCGACGCCGCCGCTGCACCGTCTGCAGGACCGCTACTCGCTACGCTGCGCACCCCACGTGCTGGGCGTGCTGGCCGACAGCCTGGGCCTGCTGCGGCAGTTCATCGAGATCGAGCTGAACAGCGCCAACGACAACCCGATCATCGACGCCGAGGACGAGCGCGTCCTGCACGGCGGGCACTTCTACGGCGGGCACATCGCCTTCGCCATGGACAGCCTGAAGAACCTCGTCGGCAACGTCGCCGACCTGCTCGACCGGCAGCTCGCGCTGCTGGTGGACACCCGCTACAACCACGGTCTGCCGAGCAACCTCTCGGGGGCGCCGGCCGAGCGCGCGATGATCAACCACGGCTTCAAGGCCGTGCAGATCGGCGCCAGCGCCTGGACCGCCGAAGCGCTGAAGAACACCCTGCCAGCCAGCGTGTTCTCGCGCTCCACCGAGTGCCACAACCAGGACAAGGTGAGCATGGGCACCATCGCCGCGCGCGATGCCCTGCGCAGCCTGGAGCTGGCCGAACAGGTCGCTGCCGCCAGCCTGCTGGCCGCGCAACAGGGCGTCTGGCTGCGCGGGCGCGAAGACGATGCACAGCCCCTGCCGTCACCACTGGGCAGCATGCACGAGCAGCTCGGCCAGGACTTCCCACCGCTGATCGAGGACCGCGCGCTGGAAGGCGAACTGCGCCTGTGCCTGGAGCGCATCCGCGCGCGCCACTGGGGGCTCTATGCGTAAGGCCGGGGTTCTGCAGGCCGAGGTGGAAATCCTCGTGCCGTTCTTCGACGTGGACATGATGGAAGTGGTCTGGCACGGCCACTACGTCAAGTACCTGGAAGTCGCGCGCTGCGCCCTGCTCGACAAGCTCGACCACAACTACGCGCAGATGCGCGAGGGGGGCTACGCCTGGCCGGTGATCGACCTGCAGCTGCGCTATGTGCGCGGCGCACGTTTCGGCCAGCGCATCAGCGTGCGCGCCGACCTGGTGGAGTGGGAGAACCGCCTGAAGATCAACTACCTGATCAGCGATGCCGAAACCGGCGAGCGCCTGACCCGCGCCAGCAGCAGCCAGGTGGCGGTGGAAATCGCCAGCCGCGAGATGCAGATGGTCTCCCCGCCGGTGTTCATCGCCGCCGTGCAGCGCGCGCTGGAGGCCGAAGCATGCTGAAGCGTGCCCTGCTGGTGTGCGGTCTCCTGCTCGCCCCTTTGGCCCAGGCCTTCGACCTGCCGCAGCTGGCCGCGCAACTGGGCAAGCCGGCGGTGGTGCGGGGCGAATTCGTCCAGGAGAAGCACCTGCGCTCGCTGCCGCAGCCGCTGGTGAGCAAGGGCCACTTCGTCCTCGCCAAACAGCACGGCTTGCTCTGGTTGTTGCAGACGCCGCTCAAGCAGGATTACCGGATCGACGACCAGGGCATCGCCCGGCGCGACGCCAACGGCTGGCAGCAACTGCCGCAACGCAGCGCCAGCGCGCAGCAGAACCGCTTGTTCCTCGCCGTGCTGGAAGGCGACAGCAGCGGCCTGCAACGGGACTTCGACCTGGCCCTGAGCGGCGCAGCAAGCGATTGGAAACTGACCCTCACTCCGCGCGCCGTGCTGCTCAAGCAGATCTTCGACAGTATCGAAATCGCTGGCGGCGAGCTGGTGCAACGCATCGAACTGCACGAAGCCCAGGGCGACCGCACCGTGCTGCGCATGACCAGTAGCCAGCCCGGCGACAACCTGACCGATGCGGAGCGCAGCGACTTTGCCCGCTGAGCGGCCGCAGTGGCTGCCGCGCCTGGTGATCGCCGGGCTGCTGGCGCTGCTTGCCCTTGCCGCCTGGCAATGGCGCGGCGCCGCGCCACTGAGCACCGACCTGCTGGAGCTGGTACCCGGCGGCAGCCGTGACGCCCTGCAGAAGCAGGCCGAGCAGCGCATGCAGGAGCCGCTCAACCGTGAGCTGATCGTGCTGATCGGCTACCCGGAGCGTGACAGCGCCATCGCCCATGCCCGTGAGCTGGCCGAGCGCTGGCAGACCAGCGGGCTCTACAAAAAAGTGCAATGGGGCGTGCAGGCCGACCTGCCGGCGATACGCGAACAGTTACGCGACGGCCGCCTCGCCCTGCTCAACCGCGATGACCGCCAGCAGCTCACAAGCGATCCCGCCGCTTTCATCCAGCAGCGAGTGGAACAACTCTTCGACCCCTTCTCCGGCTTCGGCCTGCTGCCCAATCGACCAGGACTGGTTCGGCCTCGCCCTGCGCATCCAGCAACACCAGCCGCTGACGGCGAAGGTGCAGCTGGATATCGGCAGCGGCGCGCTGGTCGCCGAGGCCGACGGCCGCAGCTGGGTGCTGCTGCGCGCCCGCACGCGCGCCGATGCCTTCGACATGAACCTGCCGCGCGCCGTGGCCGCACAGATCGCCGAGGCGCGTCAGCAACTGGCTACCGACGGCGGACAGATAGTCGCGGCGAGCGGCCTGCTCTACGCGGCCGACGGCCAGCGCCAGGCCAGCCGCGAGATGACCTGGGTCGGCGGCGGTGCCGCGCTGGGCACGTTGCTCCTGCTGCTGCTTGCCTTCCGCCGACTGCGCGCGCTGCTGGCCTTCCTGCCGGTGCTGGTCGGCGTGCTGGCCGGCGCCACTGCGTGCATTGCGCTGTTCGGCAAGATCAACCTGCTCACCCTGGTCCTCGGCGCCAGCCTGATCGGCGTGGCGTCGGACTACCCGCTGCACTACCTGTCCAAGGCCTGGAGCCTGAGTCATCTGCAACCCTGGCAGGCGCTGCGATCGAGCCATCGCGGTCTGCTGCTGAGCCTGCTGACCAACCTGATCGGCTACCTCGCCCTGGCCTGCACGCCCTTCCCGGCGCTGACCCAGGTGGCGACTTTCTCGGTGGCCGGCCTGCTCGCCGCCTACCTGTGCGTGATCGGCCTGCTACCACTGCTGCTGCGCGGCAACGCCATTGCGCCGCAACCACTGCTGCTTTCGCTGGGCGAGCGACTGATCGGCCTGCGCCAATCGCTGCTCAAGCGCACGGGCAGTTGGCCGCTACTGGTCGTTGTCGCGCTGTTCTGCGGCGCAGGGCTGTGGCAGTTGCAGATCAAGAATGACCTGCGCCAGTGGCTGGGCAGCCCACCGCAATTGCTCAGCGAAGCGCAGGCCGCCGCCCGCATCACCGGGTACCAGCCCACCAGCCAGTTCTTCCTGGTGCGCGCCGCCGATGAAACCCAGTTGCTGCAACGCCAGGCCGAACTGGCCACGCGGCTGGACAAGCCTGGTCGCCTCCGGCCAGCTCAAGGGCTATCTCGCGCTCAACCAGCTGCTCGCCACCGAGCAACAGCAACAGCAGGCCCGTGAGGCACTGCGCCAGCTGCCTCGGCACTGGCAGGCACTGGTCGACCTGGGCATTCCGCAAGCCGCGCTGCAAGCCGAGCTGGAGCAGCTGGAAAAACTCCCCCCGCAAACCCTCGACCAGGCGCTGAAAGGCCCGCTGAGCGAACCCTGGCGGCCGCTGTGGCTGGGCACGGTGAGCGGCGGCGTAGCCGGGCTGGTGAGCCTGCAGGGCCTGTCCGATGCCGGCGTGCTGGCCGAGCAGGCGAAGGGACTGGAAGGTGTGCAACTGGTGGACCGTCTCGGCGAGCTGAACCGCCTGTTCGCCGCCACCCAGGTCAGCGCCACCGAACTCAAGCTGCTCTCCTGCGTACTGATCTTCGCCCTGCTGCTCAAGCCTTTCGGCCCGCGCGGCGCCCTGCGCATCGTCCTGCTGCCGCTGCTGGCGGCTCTGTGCAGCCTCGCCAGCCTGGGCTGGCTGGGCCAGCCGCTGACGTTGTTCAGCCTGTTCGGCCTGCTGCTGGTGACCGCCATCGGCGTGGATTACACCATCCTCATGCGCGAGCGCGTCGGCGGTGCGGCAGTGAGCCTGGTGGGTGTGCTGCTGGCGGCCATCACCACCTGGCTGTCGTTCGGCCTGCTGGCGCTGTCGGCCACGTCGGTGATCAGCAATTTCGGCCTGGCCGTGGGGCTGGGCCTCGCGTTCTGCTTCCTGTTCTGCCCCTGGGCGCAAGCCAGCCCCCGTGAAGGAGCTGCGGCGTGCTGACGATCCTGTTCTGGCTGGCCATGCCGCCGCTGTTCGCCCTGGCGGTGATCGGCGGGCGCCGCCTGCACCTGCTGCCCATCGTCAGCCAGCTGCTGGTGGCTGGCCTGCTGCTGCCGCTACTGTTCATCGTGCTTCAGGGCCAGGGCTTCGAGGTACGCACGCTGGTCACCGCGCCCTGGCTGCAACCGCTCTACGACATTGGCTTCGCGCTGCTGCTAGGGCACATCCTGAGCGATGTGATCGACCTCGACGTCAGCCGCCAGAGCGTGAAGATCGCCCTGCCCAGCTTCGCCGTGCCGCTGGCCTGTGGCATGGCCAGCGCTTGGTGGCTGCTGGGTGTGCGCGAGGGCCTCAGCGTGCTGGGCATCGGCCTGCTGTTCGCCATCACGGCGATCCCGGTGCTCTACCTGTTCCTGCGCAACATCAACTACCCCGAGGACGCCACCCGCCGGCTGATGCACGCGGCGGTGCTGATGGACCTGTGGTGCTGGAGCCTGTTCGGCCTGGCCCAGGGCAGCAGCGATCCGTCCCAGCTGGTGTGGCCGTTGCTGGCCGGCGTGATTCCGCTGCTGCTACGCCTGATCGGTGTGCGCCAGCACCTGGCCTACAGCCTGCCGTTCTTCGGCCTGATGATTGCCTTCCAGCACTGGCACCTGAACACCCTGGTGTTCGCCATTACCTGGCTGATGGCCCAGGCCGCGATGCGCCAGCCATTCCGCCTGCCGGTGTCGCCACGCGCCGCGCTGGCCTTGCAGAACACTCTGCTGGTGCCACTGGTGCTGGCCTTCGGCATCCTGCAGATCGACTTCCACACGGCGCTCTCCGGCTACTCCTGGCTCTACCTTGGTGCGCTGCTGGTGCTGCCGGTGCTCAGCAAGCTGGCCGGCAGCTGGCTCGGCCTGCGCTGGGCGCTGCCGGACGCGGATCGCACCCAATACTGGAAGGAAAGCCTGCTGCTGAACATTCGCGGGCTGACCGAGATCGTCTTCCTCAATGTCTGTCTCCCAGCAGGGCCACATCGACTCACTGTTGTATTTCAGTCTGCTGCTGATGAGCCTGTTCGCTACCCTGCTGCCCGCGCTGTGCGGCGTTCGCCGCCCACGCACCCGTCACGCCGACAAGGACGCCAGCCCGGCAAGGAGCCCTTCCGATGCCCCTCGTTGATTCGCAAAGACACTCTGTCGTGGTGATCGGCGCCGGCCCCTCCGGCGCCATCGCCGCTGCCCTGCTCAAGCGCAACGGCCACGACGTGCTGGTGCTGGAGCGCCAGCGCTTCCCGCGCTTCTCCATCGGCGAGAGCCTGCTGTCGCACTGCCTGGATTTCGTCGAAGAGGCCGGGATGCTGGACGCTGTGCGGAACGCCGGCTTCCAGGTGAAGCATGGTGCGGCGTTCGCCCGAGGCGAGCGCTACAGCGCATTCGACTTCCGCGACAAGTTCACCGAGGGCAAGGGCACGACCTTCCAGGTCCAGCGTGCACGCTTCGACCAGTTGCTGGCCGACCAGGCCGAGCTGCAGGGCGTGGAGATCCGCTACGAAGAAGAAATCATCGCCGCCGATTTCGCCGGTGACTGCCCGCGCCTGCGGGTGCGCCGCCTGGACGGCAGCGAGTACGAAGTGGAATGCGCCTTCGTCCTCGACGCCAGCGGCTACGGCCGCGTGCTGCCGCGCCTGCTCGACCTCGAAGCGCCGTCCGGCTTCCCGGTGCGCCGCGCGGTGTTCACCCATGTGGAGGACCGCATCTCGGAGTGCGCCGACGCGCCGCACTTCGACCGCGAGAAGATCCTCGTCAGCATCCACCCCGAAGAGAGCGGAGTCTGGTACTGGACCATCCCCTTCAGTGACGGTCGCACCTCCATCGGCGTGGTCGCCGAGGACCATCACTTCGAAGGTCGCCTGGACGATCTCGACGCCTGCCTGAAAGACTTCGTCGAAGCCGCACCGAGCCTGCGCGCCCTGTTCAGGAACGCCGTCTGGGATACGCCGGCGCGCACCCTGGGCGGCTACTCGGCCAACGTCAAGCGCCTGGCCGGGCCGGGCTTCGCCCTGCTGGGCAACGCGGCCGAATTCCTCGACCCGGTATTTTCCTCCGGCGTCACCATCGCCATGCGTTCCGCCAGCATGGCGGCCAACCTGCTCGACCGTCAGCTCAAGGGCGAGACGGTGGACTGGGAGGCCGACTTCGCCCAGCCTCTCAAGCGCGGCGTGGACACCTTCCGTGCCTACGTCGAAGGCTGGTACGACGGCAGCTTCCAGGACGTGATCTTCTACGAGAAGGCCGACCCGGAAATCCGCCGGATGATCTGCTCCATCCTCGCCGGCTACGCCTGGGACACGCGCAACCCCTTCGTCGCCGAACCGCAGCGTCGCCTGCGGGTGCTCTCCGAAATCTGTGCAAGCTGAAGGACAAGGACTGTCATGACCCGCCCCGCCTCCACCTACGTCGAAGAAACCCGTTTCGGTTTCTGGTTCCTGCAGAGCCACACCTGGCAGCACCACGTGCTGCGTGTGGCGATCAACGACCTCAAGCGCCTGGTCAGCTGGGACATCCCGGCCAACCCCGTGCTGCTGGACGCTGGCTGCGGCCAGGGCCGCTCGTTTCGCCTGTTGCGCGATGCCTTCAGGCCCGGACGCCTGATCGGTCTGGATGCCGATCCGCACAGCCTCGACTGCTCGGCCATGGAAGCCGCGCGGGAGAACATCGAGGTGGAGCTGAACTGTGCCGACTGCGCCGACCTGATGCTGCCTTCGGCCAGCGTCGACATCCTGTTCTGCCACCAGACCTTCCACCACCTGGTGGAGCAGGAGCAGGCGCTGCAGGAATTCTGGCGCGTACTCAAGCCGGGCGGCCTGCTGCTGTTCGCCGAGTCCACCGAGGCGTACATCGATACCTGGGTGATCCGCTGGTTCTTCCGCCACCCGATGCACGTGCAGAAGAGCGCCGCGCAGTACCTGCAGATGCTCCGCGAGCAGGGCTTCGAGTTCAGCGAGAGAAACGTCTCCTACCCCTACCTGTGGTGGAGCCGCGCCAGGGACTTCGGTCTGCTGGAGCGCTGGGGCCTGCGCCAGCCGAAGCCGTTCGGCCAGCGCGAGGAAACCCTGGTCAACGCCGTGGTACGCAAGCCACTGGGGAGCCGCTGAGCATGATCCGCTGGCTGAGTCTTGCCTTCGTCCTGCTGCTGGCCGGCTGTGCCCAGCACGCGCCGCTGCCGTCCGCATTGCCGCTGCTGGCGACGCCGTTGCAGCTGCACATCCAGCGCGAACAAGGCCAGGCCAGCCAGCTCTCGACACAGGATTGGCTGCTGGTGATCCAGCAGGAAGGCGCTGCGCTGCGCTGGTCGCTGATCGATCCGCTGGGCATTCCGCTGTCGCGCCAGTTGCTGCGTGAGGGAGAATGGAGCAACGACGGCCTGCTGCCGCCCAACCCGGAAGCGCGCGAGCTCTTCGCCGTGCTGCTGTTCGCGCTGACGCCCGAGGGCGAACTCGCCTCGCGCTACCCGGCAGCGGACTACCGGGCAGAGGACCCTGAGCGCCGCCTGCAGCAGCGCTGGAAGATCACCTACCAGTCGGCGCAGGATTTCACCCTCGAATCCGCCGACCTCCGCTACCGGGTGACGCCCCTGAACGCCGAGAGCGCCGCGCCATGAACGCTACCTACCTGAACGAGCTGGGCCTGATCTGCGCACTGGGCAACGACTGCCGTGAAGTCGCCGCCGCGCTGCTGGCCGGCGAGTCTGCCGGCATGCAGGTCCAGGCCGGTTGGGTGCCGGGCAGGAGCCTGCCGGTGGGCACGGTGAAAGCGCGCCTGGCAGCTATCCCCGACAAGCGCCACGACACCCGCAACAACCGCCTGCTGCTGGCCGCCGCCACGCAGATCGACCCGGCCATCCGCGCGGCCATCCAGCGCCACGGCGCCGCGCGCGTCGCGGTGGTACTGGGGACCAGCACCTCGGGCATCCAGGAAACCACCCAGGGCATTCGTCATCACAGCCTGCACGGGCAGTTGCCCGAGGGCTTCCACTACTCGCACCAGGAGTTGGCCAACCCCGCCGCCTTCCTCGCCGAGCACTACGAGCTGGCCGGCCCCGCCTATGTCATCTCCACCGCCTGCACCTCCAGCGGCCGTGCCCTGCAGAGCGCGCGGCGGCTGCTGGACCTCGGGCTGTGCGACGCGGTGCTGTGCGGCGGCGTGGATAGCCTGTGCGAACTGACACTCAACGGATTCAGCGCCCTGGAGGCAGTCTCCAGCGAGCGCTGCAATCCATTCTCCGCTAACCGCAAGGGCATCAATATCGGCGAAGGTGCGGCGCTGTTCCTGATGACCCGCGAGCCCGGCCGTGTGGCCCTGCTCGGCGCCGGCGCCAGCTCCGATGCACACCATATTTCCGCGCCTGAACCCGAAGGCCGCGGCGCCCGCGAAGCGATGCGCAAGGCGCTGGCAGATGCGCGACTGCAGGCCGGGCAGATCGCCTACCTGAACCTGCATGGCACCGCGACCCTGCACAACGACGCCATGGAAAGCCTCGCCGTCAGCGCCGAGTTCCCCCAGAGCGTACCCTGTTCCTCGACCAAACCGTTGTCCGGACACACCCTCGGTGCCGCCGGCGCGCTGGAAGCGGCGTTCTGCTGGCTGTTGCTGAGCGAGCACAATCCGGATAATCGCCTGCCGCCGCAGTGCTGGGATGGCGTCGCCGACCCACAGCTGCCCCCCCTGGCGCTGGTCGGCGAGAACGGCCCCGGCCTCGCTGTGCAGGGCCCGCGTTATCTGATGAGCAACTCGTTCGCCTTCGGCGGCAACAACGTCAGCCTGATCCTGGGCGAGTTGAGCAATCTTTCTGGAGTGCCCCGATGATCGACTGGCCGATCGCCTCCCTGCTGCCCCATGCGGGGGACATGATCCTCCTCGACGAAGTGCTCGAGTTCGGCGAGGAAGACATCCGTACCCGCCTGACCGTGCGCCCCGGCGGGCTGTTCAGCGAGGCCGATGGCAGCCTTCCGGCCTGGGTCGGCGTGGAGCTGATGGCACAGAGCATCGCCGCCTATGCCGGCTGCCAGGCGCGCTCGCGCGGCGAGCCGGTGGAGCTGGGCTTCCTGCTCGGCACGCGCCAGTACCAGTGCAACGTGGCAAGCTTCCCGGCGGGAGCGCAACTCACTCTCCACGCCATCCGTACCCTGCAGGACGACAATGGCATGGGCGTCTTCGAGTGCCACCTGGAAGGAGCGGACATCAAGGCACTGGCGCGCCTCACCGTGTTCCGCCCGCCCGAGGCCGCCAGTTATCTACAAGAACCCCCTCTCGAGGCCCCAGCGCCGGGAAACGAGAGCCCAAAGAGCCAAGCGTATGACTGACCCCATTCTGGTAACCGGCTCCAGCCGCGGCATCGGCCGTGCCATCGCCCTGCGCCTGGCCCGAGCCGGGCACGACCTCGTGCTGCACTGCCGCAGCGGCCGCGCCGAAGCCGAAGCCGTACAGGCGGAGATCCAGACCCTGGGCCGCAACGCCCGTGTGCTGCAGTTCGATGTCGCCGACCGCGAGACCGCGCGCACCGTCCTTGAAGCCGACGTGGAAAGCCACGGCGCCTATTACGGCGTGGTCTGCAATGCCGGCCTGACCCGCGACGGAGCCTTTCCCGCGCTCACCGAAGAAGACTGGGACCAGGTGCTGCGCACCAACCTCGACGGTTTCTACAACGTCCTGCACCCGGTGATCATGCCGATGATCCGCCGCCGCCAGCCGGGACGTATCGTCTGCATCACCTCGGTTTCCGGGCTGATCGGCAACCGCGGCCAGGTCAACTACAGCGCCTCCAAGGCCGGCGTGATCGGCGCCGCCAAGGCGCTGGCCATCGAACTGGGCAAGCGCAGGATCACGGTGAACTGCGTGGCGCCGGGGCTGATCGACACCGCCATGCTCGACGAGCAGGTGCCGGTGGAGGAAATCCTCAAGATGATTCCCGCCCAGCGCATGGGCACGGCGGAAGAGGTCGCCGGCGCGGTGAACTTCCTGATGTCGGCCGAAGCCGGCTACATCACCCGCCAGGTGCTGGCGGTCAACGGAGGGCTGTGCTGATGAAGCGCGTGGTCGTCACCGGCATGTCCGGCATTACTTCCCTGGGTTCGGACTGGGCCAGCATCGAGGCGAACTTCAACGCCAGCCGCAGCGGCATCCGGCGCATGGACGAGTGGGACCGCTTCACCGAGCTGAATACCCGCCTGGCTGGCCCGGTGCCGGATTTCAGCGTGCCGAAACACTGGACCCGCAAACAACTGCGCAGCATGGGCCGCGTCTCGCGCCTGTCCGTGGGGGCGGCCGAAAGCGCCTTGGCCGATGCCGGCCTGCTGGACGACGAGTCGATCCGCGACGGCCGCATGGGCGTGGCCTGCGGCTCGTCCGTCGGCAGCACCGACGAGATCAAGGCCTTCGGCAACATGCTGCTGCACTCGGTGGCAGACGGCCTCAACGCCAACTCCTATGTGCGCATGATGCCGCACACGACAGCGGCCAATATCAGCATCTTCTTCGGCCTCAAGGGGCGCGTGATACCGACGTCCAGCGCCTGCACCAGCGGCAGCCAGGGCATCGGCTACGCCTACGAGGCGATTCGTTTCGGCCGCCTGCCGCTGATGCTCGCCGGCGGCGCGGAAGAGCTGTGCCCCACCGAAGCCATGGTGTTCGACGCGCTCTACGCCACCAGCCTGAAGAACGACACGCCCCACCTCACGCCACGCCCCTACGACACCGGCCGCGACGGTCTGGTGATCGGCGAAGGCGCTGGCATGCTGGTGCTGGAAGAGCTGGAACACGCCCTGGCCCGTGGCGCGCACATCCATGCCGAGATCGTTGGCTTCGGCAGCAACGCCGACGGCCAGCACACCACCCGCCCCGAGCAGGCGACCATGCGCCGCGCCATGGAGCTGGCACTGGAAGACGCCGGCCTGCACGCCGAGGCCATCGGCTACGTGAACGGTCATGGCACCGCCACCGAGCAGGGCGATATCGCCGAGACGCAGGCCACCAGCGAACTGTTCGGAAAGCGCATGCCGATCAGCTCGCAGAAGAGCTTCCTGGGCCACACTCTGGGAGCGTGCGGCGCGCTGGAGTCCTGGTTCAGCATCGAGATGATGAACAGCGATCGCTACGTGCACACCCTGAACCTGGACCAGGTCGACCCACGCTGCGGCGAGCTCGACTACCTGCAGGGCGAACCGCGCGTGATGAGCCACGAGTACGTGATGAACAACAACTTCGCCTTTGGCGGCATCAACACCTCGCTGATCTTCAAGCGCTGGCGCTGAGCCGCCGCCACAGGACACTGCAAGGAGAGCGATCCATGTCCCGACTGATCCGTAGCGTCATCCTCTGCCTCGCCGCCGCACTGGTCATCGGCTGCACCGGCAGGGCCGTGCTGAACCTCGACCAGAGCCTGCCGGCAGACGCTCGGCGCACGACGGCCCAGGTGCAGCAGGCGATCCACAAGGCCCTGGCCGAACAGCAGTGGACGCTGCAGCAGGACAACGGCAGCGTGATCTACGCCGAGATCACCGTGCGCGAGCGTCACCACGCCGAGATCAGCATCCCGTACAGCAGCCAGCAGTACTCCATCAAGCTGCGCAGCAGCCGCGGGCTGGACGAGGAGAACGGGCAGATCCACCGCAACTACAACAACTGGGTCGTCCTGCTCAACGAGAAGATCCAGCAGAACCTTGGGCTGACGCCGACAGCGCGTTGACCCTCCGCCCCGGAAGACTCCTCCGCCGCACGCCGGACGCCTGCGGCGGGTCGGACTACCCAAGCGCATGCCGATGTTGATACCCCCCTTTGCCTGCCGCAGCCTCGACGCCTTGTCGAACGCGTAGCGCTGGCTCGCCCCCGAAGCACCAGGAGAAAAAGGATGCTCTCGCTCGTACGCTGCATAGCCCTCACCGCCGCTGTCTTCACCCTGGCTGCCTGCACCTCGAAGCCGGTCTATGCCCCCACGGAGCAGTTCCCCAGCGATCTGCACATCACCCCGGTACAGATGCAGACCGCCATCATCACCGGCCTGCAGAAGCGCCAGTGGACGGTACAGAAGGTGACGCCCAGCGAGATCCAGGCCGCCATCACCGTACGCGGTCGCCACCATGCCGAAGTGACGATTCCCTACTCCACCACCCAGTACCGCATCGGCTACCGCGACAGCTGGGGACTGGACTACAAGGACGGCAAGATCCACCGCAACTACAACCGCTGGATCAGCCTGGTGAACGACAACATCCTGCGCGAGCTGCACCTGGACCCGATCGGCGAGCGCGTCGATGCGCTGCCGGTCATCGCCCAGACCACCGACGAAGTGCCGCTGCACCTGGAATTCAACCGCGTGGTCCAGCGTGCGACCCAGGCCGGCCACCTGGACGGCAGCGTGCGCTTCTTCCTGGCTGGCGAGCACGTGCCGGGGCTGGTCAACCCGATGAGCGAAACCTCCACCAGCAAGAAGACCAACTCAACCAACAAGACCGACGAGGAAGCCTGCGACTGGGCCATGATCTCGGCCCTGGCGACCCTGCAGAATGCAGCCAAGCGCGAGGGAGCGAATGCCGTGGTGGATCTCGTCAGCTACTACAACCGCCAGGTCTACAGCGACAACACCAAGTACGAGTGCCACACCGGCTCGCTGATGGCCGGCGTGGCGCTGCGCGGCAAGATGGCGGAAATCCAGTAGGGCTTCAGCGCCCTCGCTCTGCAGGGACGGGGGCCGACCCCGTGTGCAGAGCAGTGACCTCCTGGGTCACCAGGTCGAAGAACGACTGCGCCAGGCGCGACGTCTCGTTGCGCCGGCGCACCAGCCAGACGGAGCTGGTGGCCCCCGGATCACTCAAGGTGCGATAGACCACACCATCCACCCGCGTCCGGCGGAACGACGCCGGCAGCATCGACACGCCGAGCCCCGCCGCCACCAGGCCGATGATGGTCATCGCCTCGCCCGCTTCCTGGGCGATGCGCGGACTGAAGCCGGCCTGCCGCGACAGCGCCATCAGTTGGCTGTAGAGGCCCGTGCCGTAGCTGCGCGGGAAGAACACGAAGGGTTCCTCCGCCAGCTCGGCGAATGCCAGGCCCTCCTGGCTTGCCTGTGCCAGCGGGTGATCGGCACGCAACACCGCCACCAGCGGTTCGCTGAACAACTCCACGGCCTCCAGGGTTTCCGGCAGCGGGATCGGACGGATCAGGCCGACCTGCACGCGCTCTTCCAGCAGTGCCTGCACCGCCTGCCCGCTGCTCAGTTCCTGCAGGTCCAGGTGCACATCCGGGTAGGCCTGGCGGAAAGCCAGGATGGCGCGCGGGATGCTTGAGGTGAACGGCGCCGACGCGGTGAAGCCGACCTTCAGCTCGCCGATCTCCCCTTGGTGGGCCCGCCGGGCCAGGAGCACGGCGCGGTCCACCTGCTGGAGTACCTGCCGCGCTTCGTCGAGAAACAGTTTGCCGGCCTCGGTGAGCGCCACACGGCGGTTCGTACGCTCCAGCAGGCGTGCACCGATTTCCTCCTCCAGCGCCTGGATCTGCTGGCTCAACGGCGGCTGGGAAATCCCCAGTTGCTCGGCAGCGCGGCCGAAGTGCAGCTCTTCCGCCACGGCGATGAAGTAACGCAGGTGTCTGAGTTCCATGTTTCCCCCTGCTGGAGCACCGGTGTTCCGGATTGGGTGGGAGCGGACTTTGTCCGCGATCGATTTCACACCACTCCGTCTGGTCGGGTGTCCGCCAATGATTCGTAAAACGACTCAAACGTGTCGATTAATATATTGGAAATAATAAAGCCCGTTCCTTATCCTTTCCACACAAGCCCAATAACGACTACCAACCTGCTCCCTGCCTGGCCGCGCGGACCCTTGCCGCCATTCCAGGCCCTCTGCTGTCATCTACCTGAGGTGTGTCGTGAGTCAACCTGCCCTGCGGGCTTTGCGGGAAGAACATCCCATGGCGGCCGAACCGGCCGTCGTACAAGAACCGGTAGCCGCCAACGATCCGGCGGAGGTGCTGCCCGATCTGCGCGAGAGCGCGCGCGAAGCCAACGGCGACGTGATGCGCGCCGTCGAAGAAATCGAAACCTACATCGAGAAAGGCACCCCGGAATTCATGCGCACCTCGCTTGCGCTGTTCTCCGGCGGCTTCGCCACCTTCGCCCTGCTCTACTGCGTGCAGCCGATGATGCCGGTGCTGTCGCAGGCCTTCAGCCTGACCGCCGCGCAGAGCAGCCTGGTGCTGTCGATCTCTACCATCACCATGGCCTTCGGCCTGCTGGTCACCGGGCCGATCTCCGACGCCATCGGGCGCAAGTCGATCATGGTCGCCTCGCTGGTCCTCGCCGCCCTGTTCACCATTGGCAGCTCGCTGATGCCGACCTGGCATGGCGTGCTGGCCATGCGCGCGCTGCTCGGTCTGTCGCTCAGTGGGCTGGCGGCAGTGGGCATGACCTATCTCTCCGAGGAAATCCACCCGCAGCACATCGGGCTGTCCATGGGTTTGTACATCGGCGGCAATGCCATCGGCGGCATGAGTGGCCGACTGATCAGCGGCGTACTGGTGGACTACGTGAACTGGCACGTCGCGCTGGCCACCCTGGGCGTGCTCGCCCTGGCTGCGGCCCTGCTGTTCTGGCGCATCCTTCCCGAATCGAAGAACTTCCGCCCGGCGCCGCTCAAACCGCGCCGGCTCATCGAGGGCTTCACCGGGCACTTCCGCGATGCCGGCCTGCCGTGGCTGTTCCTCGAAGCCTTCCTGCTGATGGGCGCCTTCGTCACCCTGTTCAACTACATCGGCTACCGCCTGCTGGCAGAGCCTTACCACCTGAGTCAGGCCATCGTCGGCGTGCTCTCGCTGGTCTACCTGTCGGGCATCTACAGTTCGGCGTGGGTCGGCTCGCTGGCCGACAAACTGGGGCGGCGCAAGGTGCTCTGGGCAATGATCGCGCTGATGCTCGGTGGCGTTCTGATCACCCTGCTGCAACCGCTGGCGCTGGTACTGGTTGGCTTGCTGGTGTTCACCTTCGGCTTCTTCGGCGCGCACTCGGTGGCCAGCAGCTGGATCGGCCGCCGCGCCCTGAAGGCCAAGGGACAGGCGTCGTCGCTGTACCTGTTCAGCTACTACACCGGCTCCAGCGTCGCCGGCACCGCTGGCGGCCTGTTCTGGCACCAGTACGGCTGGAACGGCGTGGGCCTGTTCATCGCCAGCCTGCTGGGCATCGGCCTGCTGGTGGCCCTGCACCTGGCGCGCCTGCCGGTGTTACCGCGCGACCTGCCCGCGCTCAACAAAGCTGGGTAGTTTCTACACACACGACATATCTCATGCCTAAAAACGACATGGAACGGTCGTACAAAGACATTTATCTCAGATCCGACAACGCCTGCCAGGCGGGCGTTGTGGAATAAATTCCCAACCTACGACTTAAGTCGTAACAGAATGTGGCGCGATCCTTGCGTTCACAATGTCGAACGACTTGTTGGAATCCTGAAACGGACCTCGACTCCCGCAGTACGCAATTCCCTCCGTAGTTGTAGGTAAAGCATGAGCAGCACCCCCTCTTCCGGGCTCTCCCAGGGCCTGCAAAATCGTCACGTCACGATGCTTTCGATCGCCGGTGCCATTGGCGCGGGCCTGTTCGTAGGCTCCGGCCACGCCATTGCCGAAGCCGGTCCGGCCGTCATGGTTTCCTATCTGGTCGCCGGCCTGCTGGTGGTCCTGGTGATGCGCATGCTGGCCGAAATGGCCGTCGCGCAGCCGGACAGCGGCTCCTTCTCCACCTACGCCGACCGCGCCATCGGCCACTGGGCCGGTTTCACCATCGGCTGGTTGTACTGGTGGTTCTGGGTCCTGGTGATCCCGCTGGAAGCCAACGCCGCCGCGGCCATCATCCACGCCTGGTTCCCCGGCGCGCCGATCTGGGTGCTGGCCTTCGTGATCACCTCCGCGCTGACCGTGACCAACCTGTTCAGCGTGAAGAACTACGGTGAGTTCGAGTTCTGGCTGGCGCTGATCAAGGTCGTCTCGATCATCGCCTTCCTGGTACTGGGCTGTGCGGCCATCTTCGGCTTCTCTGCCCAACAGCGAAGTCTCCGGCATCGGCCACCTGACCAGCGAAGGCTTCCTGCCCAAGGGCTGGGGCGCCGTGCTCGCCGCGCTGTTGACCACCATGTTCTCCTTCATGGGCTCGGAAATCGTCACCATCGCCGCCACCGAGTCCAAGGACCCGGAGCAGCAGATCACCCGCGCCACCAACTCGGTGATCTGGCGTATCGCGCTGTTCTACCTGCTGTCGATCCTGATCGTGGTCTGCCTGGTGCCGTGGAACGACCCGCGCCTGGTGAGCATGGGCTCCTACCAGACTGTGCTGGAACACCTGCACATCCCGTACGCCAAGCTGATCGTCGACATCATCGTGCTGGTGTCGGTCACCAGCTGCCTGAACTCGGCGCTCTACACCGCTTCGCGCATGATGTACTCGCTGAGCAAGCGCGGTGACGCACCGAAGATCGCCCAGGTGACCAGCGCCAGTCGCACCCCGGTCTACGCCGTGCTGCTGTCCACCGCCATGGCCTTCCTGTGCACCTTCGCCAACTACCTGGCCCCGGCCGAAGTGTTCAACTTCCTGCTGGCCAGCTCCGGCGCCATCGCCCTGCTGGTGTACCTGGTGATCGCCATGTCGCAGCTGCGCATGCGCAAGAAGCTGCTCGCCCAGGGCCACCAGCTGAAGCTGAAGATGTGGCTGTTCCCCTGGCTGACCTGGGCGGTGATCCTCTTCATCGTCGGCGCCCTGGTGATCATGCTGATCCGCCCGGATCACCGCATGGAAGTGGTCGCCACCACCCTGCTGACCGTCGTGGTGGTCTGCTCCGGCCTGCTGGTGTCCAACCGCCGCAACAAGGCCCAGCGCGCCGCCGGTCTGGTGGGCGATGCCGCGTGACGCACCCTGATGGAGCCTGAGGCTCCGTGAGGGAACAAAAAGCCCCGCTTCCGAGCGGGGCTTTTTTATGGCGGCATGATTGTTCTGCCACCCAGACCGATCGCGTAAGCCTCGGCCCCAGCGCGCCATGCGCGCGATCGCGGGCATGGCGCGCTCCTACGGAGAGACACAAAAAAGCCCCGCGAATGCGGGGCTTTTTCAATCAAGCATCAGGCTCAGTGGTACTGCGCCGACAGCTCGTGTACCGCCTCGAAGAAGGCGCCGGCATGGGCCGGGTCGACTTCCGGGGTGATGCCGTGGCCAAGGTTGAACACGTGGCCATTGCCGTTACCGAAGGCGCCGAGGATGCGTGCGACTTCGGCACGGATGGCTTCCGGCTTGGCGTAGAGCACCGCCGGGTCCATGTTGCCCTGCAGGGCTACCTTGTCGCCGACGCGGGCGCGGGCGCTGCCGATGTCGCAAGTCCAGTCCAGGCCCAGGGCTTCGGCGCCGGTGTTGGCCATGGACTCCAGCCAGAGGCCGCCGCCCTTGGTGAAGAGGATCACCGGTACGCGGCGACCTTCGTGCTCGCGGATCAGGCCATCGACGATCTTCTGCATGTAGGCCAGGGAGAACTCCTGGTAAGCCGCCGCCGACAGCGCGCCGCCCCAGGAATCGAAGATCTGCACCGCCTGGGCACCCGCGAGAATCTGACCATTGAGGTAGCTGGTGACCGACTGCGCCAGCTTGTCCAGCAGGGCGTGCAGGGCCTGCGGATTGTCGTAGAGCATCGCCTTGGTCTTGCGGAAGTCGCGGCTGGAACCGCCTTCGACCATATAGGTGGCCAGTGTCCAGGGGCTGCCGGAGAAGCCGATCAGCGGGACGCGGCCATTCAGCTCACGGCGGATGGTACGCACGGCGTCCATCACGTAGCCCAGGTCCTTCTCCGGATCGGGGATCGGCAGGGCGTCGATGTCGGCCTGGGTGGTCACGACCTTCTTGAAACGCGGGCCTTCGCCGGTCTCGAAGTACAGGCCCTGGCCCATGGCGTCGGGGATGGTGAGGAGTCGGAGAAGAGGATCGCCGCATCCAGCTGCGGGTAGCGGTCCAACGGCTGCAGGGTCACTTCGCAGGCCATCTGCGGGTTCATGCACAGGCTCATGAAATCACCGGCCTTGGCGCGGGTGGCGCGGTACTCCGGCAGGTAGCGACCGGCCTGGCGCATCATCCAGACAGGGGTGACATCGACGGGCTGCTTGAGCAGGGCGCGGAGGAAGCGATCGTTCTTCAAGGCAGTCATAACGGCATCCGGCAAAAAAGTGCGGGTATTTTCGCAAAGCCCAAAAGAAAAGGCACGGCGGGTGCCGTGCCTTTTGTCCGTCGCGACAGTTTGTCGCTGCGCTTTGTCTTCGTAGGATGGCGTGGAGCGAAGCGATACCCATCGACCGCATGGGTATCGCAGGCTCCACCCATCCTACGACGTCACGATCAGACGCCGAGGTAGTCCAGGATGCCTTCGGCGGCCGTACGGCCTTCGAAGATAGCGGTCACCACCAGGTCGGAACCGCGGACCATGTCGCCACCGGCGAAGATCTTCGGGTTGCTGGTCTGGTGCTTGAACTGCGAAGCAGCCGGAGCGATGACGCGGCCCTGGCTGTCGATTTCCACCTGGTGCTGGTCGAACCACGGCGCCGGGCTCGGGCGGAAGCCGAAGGCGATCAGCACGGCTTCGGCCGGGATGATCTCCTCGGAACCCGGGATCGGCTCGGGGCTGCGACGGCCACGGGCGTCGGGCTCGCCGAGACGGGTCTCGACCACCTTCACGCCTTCCACCTTGTCCTCGCCGACGATGGCGATGGGCTGGCGGTTGAAGAGGAACTTCACGCCTTCTTCCTTGGCGTTCTTCACCTCTTTGCGCGAGCCGGGCATGTTTTCTTCGTCGCGACGGTAGGCGCAGGTCACGCTCTTGGCGCCCTGGCGGATGGAGGTGCGGTTGCAGTCCATCGCGGTGTCACCACCGCCCAGTACCACGACGCGCTTGCCCTTCATGTCGACGAAGTCTTCCGGCGACTTCTCGAAGCCCAGGTTGCGGTTCACGTTGGCGATCAGGAAGTCCAGCGCATCGTGCACGCCGGGCAGGTCCTCGCCGGGGAAGCCGCCTTTCATGTAGGTGTAGGTGCCCATGCCCATGAACACGGCATCGTACTCATCGAGCAGCTGCTCCATGGTGACGTCCTTGCCGATCTCGGTGTTCAGGCGGAACTCGATGCCCATGCCGGTGAAGACTTCACGACGGCGCGAAAGTACCTGCTTCTCCAGCTTGAACTCGGGAATGCCGAAGGTCAGCAGGCCGCCGATTTCCGGGTTCTTGTCGAACACCACCGGGGTCACGCCGTTGCGCACCAGCACGTCGGCGCAGCCCAGGCCGGCCGGGCCCGCGCCGATGACGGCGACGCGCTTGCCGGTGGGCTTGACCTTGGACATGTCCGGGCGCCAGCCCATGGCGAAGGCGGTATCGGTGATGTATTTCTCCACCGAGCCGATGGTGACCGCGCCGAAGCCGTCGTTCAGGGTGCAGGCGCCTTCGCACAGGCGATCCTGCGGGCACACCCGGCCGCAGACTTCCGGCAGGGTGTTGGTCTGGTGGGACAGCTCGGCGGCGGCGAGGATGTTGCCTTCGGAGACCAGCTTCAGCCAGTTGGGGATGAAGTTGTGTACCGGGCACTTCCACTCGCAGTACGGGTTGCCACAGCCCAGGCAACGGTGGGCCTGATCAGCCGCCTGCTGCGGCTTGAACAGGTCGTAGATTTCCACGAACTCGCGCTTGCGTTGGCGAAGAAGCTTCTTCTTCGGATCCTTGCGCCCGACTTCGATGAACTGGAAGTCATTGTTAAGACGTTCAGACATTTTCAGACCTCATCAAACTTCAGGCGCTTATTGCGGGTTGGCACGGGTGCTGGTCAGGAGAGAGCTCAGGCTTGCTGCCTTGGGTTTCACCAGCCAGAACCGACGCAGGTAGTCGTCCAGGTTTTCCAGGACGTTTGCGCCCCACTCGCTCGCGGTTTCCGCCACGTACTCGACCAGCACCTTGCGCAGGTGGCTGCGCTGGGCTTCCATCGCTTCGCCGCTGATCCGCTGGATTTCCACCAGCTCGTGGTTCACGCGGTCGACGAAGGTGTTGTCCATGTCGAGGACATAAGCAAAGCCACCGGTCATGCCGGAGCCGAAGTTGTAGCCGGTCTTGCCCAGAACGCAGATGAAACCGCCGGTCATGTATTCGCAGCAGTGGTCACCGGTACCTTCAACCACAGCGTGGGCGCCGGAGTTACGCACACCGAAGCGCTCGCCCGCGGTGCCGGCAGCGAACAGCTTGCCGCCAGTGGCACCGTACAGGCAGGTGTTGCCGACGATGGCCGATTCCTGCGACTTGAACGGGCTGCCCTTGGGCGGGGTGACGACCAGTTTGCCGCCGGTCATGCCCTTGCCGACGTAGTCGTTGGCGTCGCCTTCCAGGTACAGGTGCAGGCCGCCGGCGTTCCACACGCCGAAGCTCTGGCCCGCGGTGCCTTTGAAGCGGAAGGTGATCGGCGACTTGGCCATGCCCTGGTTGCCGTGGACCTTGGCGATCTCGCCGGAAATCCGCGCGCCAATGGAACGGTCGCAGTTGCAGATGTCCAGCTCGTACTCGCCGCCCTTGGCGCCTTCGATGGCGGAACGGGCCAGCTCGACCATCTTCTCGGCCAGCAGGCCCTGGTCGAACGGCGGGTTCTTCTCGACTTCGCAGAACTGCGGCTTCTCGGCCGGGATCAGGTCGCTGCCCAGCAGCGGCGTGAGGTCGAGGTTGCCCTGCTTGGGCGTCTCGCCCGGCAGGATTTCCAGCAGATCGGTGCGGCCGATCAGTTCTTCCAGGCTGCGCACGCCGAGCTTGGCCAGCCACTCACGGGTTTCGCTGGCGATGAAGGTGAAGAAGTTCACCACCATGTCCACGGTGCCGATGAAGTGGTCCTTGCGCAGCTTGTCGTTCTGGGTGGCGACGCCGGTGGCGCAGTTGTTCAGGTGGCAGATGCGCAGGTATTTGCAGCCCAGGGCGATCATCGGCGCGGTACCGAAGCCGAAGCTCTCGGCGCCGAGGATGGCGGCCTTGATGACGTCCAGGCCGGTCTTCAGGCCACCGTCGGTCTGTACCCGGACCTTGCCGCGCAGGTCGTTGCCGCGCAGGGTCTGGTGCGCCTCGGCGAGGCCCAGCTCCCATGGCGAACCGGCGTACTTGATGGAGGTGATCGGCGATGCGCCAGTACCGCCGTCGTAGCCGGAAATGGTGATCAGGTCGGCGTAGGCCTTGGCCACGCCAGCGGCGATGGTGCCGACGCCCGGTTCGGAAACCAGCTTCACCGATACCAGCGCCTGCGGGTTGACCTGCTTGAGGTCGAAGATCAGCTGGGCGAGGTCTTCGATGGAGTAGATGTCGTGGTGCGGCGGCGGCGAGATCAGGGTCACGCCGGGTACCGCGTAGCGCAGGCGGGCGATCAGGCCGTTGACCTTGCCGCCGGGCAGCTGGCCGCCTTCGCCGGGCTTGGCGCCCTGGGCCACCTTGATCTGCAGGACTTCGGCGTTAACCAGGTATTCCGGGGTCACGCCAAAGCGGCCGGTGGCCACCTGCTTGAATCTTCGAGCTGCGCAGCGTGCCGTAGCGCGCCGGGTCTTCACCACCCTCACCGGAGTTGGAGCGACCGCCCAGGCGGTTCATGGCCTCGGCCAGGGCCTCGTGGGCCTCCGGCGACAGCGCACCAAGGGAGATACCGGCAGCGTCGAAGCGCTTGAAGATGGACTCCAGCGGTTCGATCTCGTCCAGGCTCAGCGGCTGTTCGGCTGGTTTCACCTTGAGCAGGTCGCGCAGCATGGACACCGGACGGCGATCCACCAGCGCGGTGTATTCCTTGAACCGGGCGTAGTCACCCTGCTGCACGGCGGCTTGCAGGGTGTTCACCACGTCCGGGTTGTAGGCGTGATACTCGCCGCCGTAGACGAACTTCAGCAGGCCACCCTGCTGGATCGCCTTGCGGTTGTTCCAGGCTTCGTTGGCCAGCAGCTTCTGCTCGTTCTCGATGTCGAGGAAGCGCGCGCCCTGGATACGGCTCGGAGTGCCCGGGAAGCACAGGCCGGTGACTTCGTCGGCCAGGCCGATGGCTTCGAACAGCTGGGCGCCACGGTAGGAGGCGATGGTGGAGATGCCCATCTTCGAGAGGATCTTGAGCATCCCCTTGGAGATGCCCTTGCGGTAGTACTTGAAGACCTCGTAGAGGTCGCCCAGCACTTCGCCGGTGCGGATCAGGTCGGCCAGCACCTCGTAGGCGAGGACGGGTAGACCGCGGACGCACCGAAGCCCACCAGTACCGCGAAGTGGTGCGGGTCACGGGCGGTAGCGGTTTCCACCAGGATGTTGGAGTCGCAACGCAGGCCGGTCTGCACCAGGCGGTGGTGCACGGCGCCGACGGCCAGGGCCGCATGCACCGGCAGCTTGCCGGGGGCGATGTGGCGGTCGGACAGCACCAGCAGCACCTTGCCGGCGCGCACGGCCTCTTCGGCCTGGTCGGCGATGTTGCGCACGGCCGTTTCCAGGCCGACGGACTCGTCGTAGTTCAGGTCGATATGGTGCAGGTCGAAGCCCGGGCGCTCCAGGTTCATCAGGGTCCGCCACTTCGCCGGGGAGATCACCGGGGTGGTCAGGATCGCCTGGTTGGCGTGGTGCGGGGACTCTTCGAAGATGTTCTGCTCGATGCCCAGGCAGGTTTCCAGGGACATCACGATTGCTTCGCGCAGCGGGTCGATCGGCGGGTTGGTGACCTGCGCGAAGACCTGGCGGAGTAGTCGTACGGCGAGCGGATACGCTTGGACAGCACCGCCATCGGGGTGTCGTCGCCCATCGAGCCGACCGCTTCCTGGCCCTGCTCGGCGAGCGGGCGCAGCACCTGGTCACGCTCCTCGAAGGTGACCTGGAACATCTTCATGTATTGCTTGAGCTGGTCGCCGTCGTAGCTGGCAACGCCCTGGTCATCGTCCAGGGTCGCCTGGATGCGCAGCGCGCTCTGGCGCAGCCACTGCTTGTACGGGTGGCGCGACTTGAGGCGGTTGTCGATGTCCTCGGTCTGCAGCAGCTGGCCGGTCTCCGTATCCACCGAGAGGATCTGGCCCGGGCCGACGCGGCCCTTGGCGATGACGTCCTCGGGCTTGTAGTCCCACACGCCGATTTCCGAGGCGAGAGTGATGTAGCCGTTCTTGGTGGTGACCCAGCGCGAGGGACGCAGGCCGTTGCGGTCGAGCAGGCAGACAGCGTAGCGGCCGTCGGTCAGCACGACGCCAGCGGGGCCGTCCCACGGCTCCATGTGCAGCGAGTTGAATTCATAGAACGCACGCAGGTCGGCGTCCATGGTTTCGACGTTCTGCCAGGCCGGCGGAATGATCATGCGCAGGCCACGGAACATGTCCATGCCGCCGGTGACCATCAGCTCGAGCATGTTGTCCATGCTGGAGGAGTCCGAGCCCACACGGTTGACCAGCGGGCCCAGCTCGTCCAGGTCCGGCATCCACTCGTTGGCGAACTTGGCGCGACGGGCCTGGGCCCAGTTGCGGTTGCCGGTGATGGTGTTGATCTCGCCGTTGTGCGCCAGCAGGCGGAACGGCTGGGCCAGCGGCCATTTCGGCAGGGTGTTGGTCGAGAAGCGCTGGTGGAAGACGCAGATGGCGGTCTTCAGGCGCTCGTCGGAAAGGTCCGGATAGAAGGCGGCGAAGTCCGCCGGCATCATCAGGCCCTTATAGATGATGGTCTTGTGCGAGAAGCTGCAGATGTAGTGGTCGGCGTCCTCGGCGTTGGCCACGGAGGAGCGGCGACGGGAGCTGAACAGCTTGACCGCGAATTCCTGGTCGGACAGGCCTTCACCGCCGATGAACACCTGCTCGATCTGCGGCAGGCGCTCCAGCGCCAGGCGACCCAGCACGCTGGTGTCGATCGGCACCTTGCGCCAGCCGACCAGCTTCAGGCCGGCGCGCT
Source organism: Pseudomonas sp. (assembly GCA_049840615.1). GTDB lineage: Bacteria > Pseudomonadota > Gammaproteobacteria > Pseudomonadales > Pseudomonadaceae > Pseudomonas. The sequence goes on along the minus strand of JASGKM010000037.1, from coordinate 3,803 downwards.
CGATCTCGCGATTCATGTTCGCGCGGGCGGCTTCGGCTTTCACCGGATCCTGGTTCAAGAAGACCATGCCCACGGCGTACTGGCCGGGCAGCTCGACGCTGAAGGATTCCTTGGCCACGGCGCGCAGGAACTGGTCGGGCTTCTGGATCAGCAGCCCACAGCCATCCCCGGTTTTCCCGTCCGCGTTGATCCCACCTCGGTGGGTCATGCAGGTCAGTGCTTCGATGGCGGTTTGCAGAAGTTCGTGGCTTGCCTCGCCCGTCATATGGGCGATCAGACCGAATCCGCAGTTATCCTTGAACGTCTCAGGATGGTACAGACCTGCTTTCATAGGGAACTCTCACCGGCAAAACTTTTATAAATTCCAGGGTCTGCTGACGTTTCGCCATCGCCCTGTTTCGCCGTGCAGGCTCGTTTCCCGCGCACCCCAAAGGCTCGGGCCGCATCTATCGTGCAGCGCCGTTGTAGCCCCTGGTTCACCTGGAATGACCGTTCCGCGCGAGTTGCCACGTCTTACCCAACGTAGCGGCGGTTCCGGCCCTGGCCATGACGAAACGTCAGCAGACCCTCTTCAAGCACTTCGCCTGTCTACTCGCTCAAGCGGCAAGTTTCCGATAGGCAAAGGGAGGTCATTGTACACACGGGGAAAGCGACGTCACTGCTTTTTTTTGACGCACTACCGACACCCGATGTCGCATTTTTATAAGAATGCAGCAAAAGACACAAGCCGAATAAAAAAGCCGAGCCCCAAGGTATGGGGCTCGGCTTTTTCCATTGTTTCGGACAGTGCGACCTTTCAGCGCGCTCCGGCGATGTCCTGCTGGATGCTGGAGAAAGGACGGGCCCAGGGCTTGGAGGCCTGGAACTTCGCCGGCAGCTTCTTGATCGGCCGCCTGCGCGGAAGCGCGGTCGGCGAAGCTGCCGTAGGTCACGACGTAGAACGGCTTGCCCTGCAGGTTCTTGCGGAAGTAGCGGTAGTCGCCGCCGCCCTGCTGGCTGATGAAGGCCTTGGCACTGGCTTCGGAGCCGGTGCCCAGCACCTGCACGGAGTAGCGCGAACCGGCCTGGGACTGGTACCAGCTGCTGCCACCGGCGCTACCGGTTCCGCCGCAGGCTTGCTGGCGGCGGTCGCCGGCTTGGCGCTGGCGACGGTGGTGGCAGGCTTGGTCGCAGCCGGCTTGGCAGCCTGGACAGGCTTGGCCGGTGCAGTGGCGGCGGGCTTGACCGGTTCCGGGCGCGGCGCCGGAGCCGGAGCCGGCTGGATGGCGGCCTGCTGCTGGACCGGAGCGGCCGGAACAGGATTGAGCGGCTTGGGCCCGTTGTTGGCCAGCGGCGTCACCGGAGGCGCAGTGGTGGTCACGGTCGGCGGAATGGCCGCGGACGGCATGCCGCCGCCTCCATCGGCATCTTCCTGGCCGCCGGCCTGGGCCATGGGCTCGCGGATCACCGGCTGGCTTTCACCCACCAGCGGCAGTGGCAGCGGCTGGTTGGAACCGGCGAACTCTACTGCTGGAGCGTTACCCTGAGCATCCGGCTGCGGCTGGGCGTTCGGCTGTGGGGCGGCGGCCATTCAGCGGCAGTTGCGACGAAGCCTGCGTTGCGGTGTTGCCCGCGGTCTCCGGCTTGGTGGTCTTGCCCTGCATGAACCAGGCGGCGATGACGCCAATGGCGACCACGCCAAGGATCGCCAGGTGTTTCTTCGGCAGTTCGAAGCCGCCACCAGCTGCTTTGCGCTCGCCGCTGCGATCGGCCAGCATCGCTTCGATCATTGCGTCGCGGGCAGTCTGGTTGATGGTGCCGGGCCAGCCGCCGGATTGTTCGTGGATGTCGGCCAGCAGGTCGGCCAGAGATCAGCTCGATGCCCTGCCCCGCACCTTCCAGGCGCTGTGCCAGGTACTCGCGGGTCTCTTCCTCGCTGTAGGGCTGCAGTTCGATGGCGTGGAAACGCTCCTCGCCCTCGGACAGCACTTCGAGGCGCGACAGCGAACTCGGGCTCGCCGAACAGGAAGACGTGCAGGCGCGCTTCGGAATTGCCAGCGGCCAGCAGCAGCAGGACTTCGAGGGCGTCGTCACGCCAGTTGCTCGGCGTCATCGACCAGCAGATAGACGTCCTGTCCGGTGATCGCCAGCTGGGCGACCTTGGCGAGGATCGCCTCGATGCTGGTCTGGGTGATGCCCAGGCCTTGCGCGAGCTGGCGCAGCAGAGTGGCTTCGTCGGTCACCGAGCGACCGGATATCACCACGCTGGAGACAGCATCCTTGTTGGTGCTGGCCACCAGGGCCTGGCGCAACAGGGTCTTGCCGCTGCCCAGCGGACCTGTCACGGCCAGCAGCAGTTGGCTGTAGCGAGCCAGGTGGTGCAGCTGGCCCAGTACGGGCTTGCGCTGCGCCGGGAAGAACTTGAAGCCCGGAACCCGCAGTAGAAAGGGTCGTGGCTGAACTGGTAGTGGGCCAGGAAGGCCTCATCGGCATGCAAGCTGGACATGGGACCTCAGTGTTCTCCTGCCTGACCGACCAGTGCCTGGTAGTCAGCGCGCAGTGTTTCTTCCAGAATCTCACGGGGGAATTCGGCGGTCACGACCGCGCCCCCCAGCCCTTGGAGCAATACCAGACGCAGACGGCCATCGAGCACTTTCTTGTCGACAGCCATGTGCTCGAGAAAATGCTCGGCGTTCATTTCCTGCGGCGGGACCACCGGCAGCTTTGCTGCGGCAAGCAGGCGGATGCCGCGCTGGAGTTCGGCCTTTGTCAGCCATCCCAGCCGATGCGACATCTCAAGTGCCATCACGGTTCCCGCACCCACGGCTTCGCCGTGCAACCAGACGCCATAACCCATGTGGGTTTCGATGGCGTGGCCGAAGGTGTGACCCAGGTTGAGCGTGGCTCGGACGCCGGTTTCCTTCTCGTCGGCGCCAACTACTCGGGCCTTGGCCGCGCAGGAGCGCTCGATGGCTTCGGTCAGCGCAGTCGGCTCCAGCGCCAGCAGGTCATCCATGCGCGCTTCCAGCCAAGTGAGGAAAGGTTCGTCGCAGATGAAACCGTACTTGATCACTTCCGCCAGCCCCGCCGACAGCTCGCGGGGCGGAAGGGTCTTCAGGGTCGCGGTATCGATGATCACGGCCTGGGGCTGGTAGAAGGCCCCGACCATGTTCTTGCCCAGCGGGTGGTTGATGCCGGTCTTGCCGCCGACCGAGGAATCCACCTGGGACAACAGCGTGGTCGGCACCTGGATGAAGTCGACACCGCGCTGGTAGCAGGCCGCGGCGAAACCGGTCATGTCGCCGATGACGCCACCGCCGAGGGCAATCAGGGTGGTCTTGCGGTCATGGCGCGCGGTCAGCAGGCCATCGAAGATCAGCTGCAGCGTTTCCCACTGTTTGTAGGCCTCGCCATCAGGGAGCACGACCGTGGTGACCTTGTAATCGGCCAGGGTCTTCTGCAGTCGATCCAGGTACAGCGGCGCGATGGTTTCATTGGTGACGATGGCTACCTGGCGGCCGCGGATATGCGGCTCGAAGTAGCGCAGATCATCCAGCAGCCCCTCACCGATATAGATCGGGTAGCTGCGATCGGCCAGATCGACGTTGAGTGTGCGCATGAAACCCCCAGGCAAGAAAGGGGACTAGGATACCGCAGATTGCAGCGCCGTTAATGGCTCTCCAGCTCACGCAGGCGCTCGATGATCTCCAGGACGACCATACGCGGAGGCCGCTCGTCGGTTTCGATGATCACGTCGGCAATTTCGCGATAAAGCGGATCGCGCATCTGCATGAGATCGCGAAGGATCTGCTCCGGATTGGGCT
>JASGKM010000036.1:0-162449 GCA_049840615.1 Pseudomonas sp. | reverse complement strand
TATTGCTAAGGTTAATAGGGAAACACGATAGAATCCGAACAGCACCTACCCGTGTGGACCATTCGAGTTCCCCGCCAGAAGTCCCCGTCCCCTGCCCTTGTGGCTCCGATCCCCATCCCAGTGGCCCCGATTTCGGCAGTGCCCAGGCCCTGGAACGTGAATTCCAACGCCTGGGCTTTTCGCAGATTCGTCATTACAACGTGATCCCCGGCGTTGACGGGGTGCGGGTCTACATCCTGCGTAAATGATCGCTTTCCCCGCCCGTCGCCAAACCAGCGAGCGCCAGCGCGAGCACTACATCGATGGTTTGCCGATCCCGAGTTCACTTTCGAGATTCTGGTGGCGCTCAGCGGCGCACTCTGTGGCGCCCTGCTGGCCTACGCCAGTGAACGAGGGCTGGCGTGGCGAGCACTCGGGGTGCTGGCTGGCACCGGCTTCATCATGGCCGTTCTGGGCTACTGCCGGCACAGCCTCGGGGTCCCGTCGCCCGACATGGAGCTGCTGCCGTACGCCCGGCAATTCGTCCTGCAGACCTTCGGCATCTGGATTTCGCCGGTGTTCGGCGCGGCGCTGGTTTCGCTGTTGCGGGTGATTCTGCGCTGAAGCCTGTGACATGATCGCAGCTCCGCGCCCAACTCCGGAGCTCCCATGCCGATGACCCTGCTGCTGCGCTGCCACGACCTCGACCTCACCCGCGAGTATTACCGCGACACGCTGGGTTTTGCCGTGACCGATTCCGCCGAGGGAACGCTCACCGTGCAACTGGAAGACTGCCGCCTGCTGTTCACGGCCCAGGACCTGTGGGGCCGCGAAGTGGGTTGCTCGGGCACGGTCTACCTGCAGCTCGCCGACGTCGCGCGCTACTTCGCCGCCGTGAAGGACCGGGCGCAGATCGCCTGGCCCCTGCAGGACATGCCCTACGGCTCGCGGGAGTTCGGCGTGCGCGATTGCAACGGCTACCACCTGGCCTTCGCCCAGCACACCACGGCCTGAGCAGGCCATTCGGATTACTGCACAACGTGCAGCTATGTCCTGCACCAGCCCTGTCTGGTGCATTTCAATCACCTCCCTAGACTGGCGAGCACCATCACCAGCCAGGGGAAAACCATGCTCACCCGCGTATCACTACAAGCCTTCGGAGGCCCGGAAGTCCTCCGTCTCGAACAGACTCAGGCACAACAACCCGGCCCCGGAGAAGTGTGGCTGGAACAGGCCGCCATCGGCGTAAACCCGCTGGACCTTAGCCAGCGCTCCGGTGCGGTGAAGGTGCCGCTGCCCTCTGCGCTCGGCCTGGAAGGCGCGGGTACCGTAACCGCCATCGGCAACGGCGTGACCAGCGTGCAGGTTGACGACCGCGTCGCCTATGCCACCGGACCGCTCGGCGCTTATGCCAGCGGTCGCCTGTACCCGGCAGAGCGCCTGGTGAAGCTGCCGGACTCCGTCAGCTTCGAAGACGCTGCCGCCGTGTTGTTCAAGGGGATCACCGCACAATACCTACTCAAGTCCACCTGGCCGGTCGGCCCCGGTTCCCGTGTGCTGATCTACGGCGCCGCCGGCGCGCTGGGGCAACTGATGGTGCCCTGGGCCAGACACCTGGGCGCCTTCGTCATCGGCGTAGTGTCGAAGCCACAGAGCGTCGAGCGCGCGCGCGCCGCCGGCTGTAACGAAGTGCTGGTGTTCGATGCCGCGACGCTGGCCGATCAGGTCCGCGAGATCACCAGCGGGCACAAGGTCGATGTGGTCTACGACCCCATCGGTCGCGCCTCCTTCGAGGCCTCGCTGGACTGCCTGCGCCCGCGTGGCCTGCTGGTCAGCTTCGGCATGGCCACCGGCGCACCACCAGCCGTGGAGGTAGCCACGCTGAACGCCAAAGGCTCGCTGTTCCTCACCCGACCCTCGCTCGCCGCACACACCGCCACGGCGGAGGAATACCAGCAGCGTGCGAAGGACGTCATGCAGGCCGTCACGGACGGTATCATCCAGCCGCGGGCATGGCGTCGCTATCCCTTGGCGGAAGCCGCCCAGGCTCACGCCGACCTGCAGGAAGGCCGCTCCGAAGGGGCCATCATCCTCACACCATGAACCACCGCCGGGCGAGTGGATTCGACGAATTGGGAGCCCTATGGATCTGTTCGATAGTCGCCAGGCCGACGAACTCGCCACCCTCCTGGCGCTGGCCGAGCACGGCTCCTTCGCCGCCGCCGGCCGCGCCCTGCAACGCCACCCGTCAGTGCTGTCGAAGCGCCTCGGCGCGCTGGAGCAGCGCCTGGGCGTGCGACTGGTGGAGCGCACCACCCGGCAACTTCGCTTTACCGACGAAGGCCAGCGCCTGGTGGAGCGGCTGCGCCAGGCCGCGAGCCTGATCGCCGAGGCCCAGGACCAGGCCACCCGCAGCGCGGCCCAGGTCCAGGGCCGCCTGAAGCTTGCCGTGCCGGCCGCGATGGGCCGGCTGTGGCTGAGCCCGATCCTCTCGCGCTTCGTCCTCAATCACCCGCAGGTGACACTGGAAGTGGAGTACTCGGAACGTTTCGTCGACATCGTCGCCGAAGGCTTCGACGCCGCCATCCGCATCGGCGAACTGGCCGACAGCCGCCTGCTGGCCCGTCGGCTCTGCGACCTGCGGCGCATCCTCTGCGCGGCACCCGACTACCTCGAACGCCACGGCACGCCCTGCACTCCTGCAGAACTGGCCAGCCACAACTGCCTGGGCTTCACCGGCCTGCACTCCTGGCCGGACTGGAAGCTGGCCAACGGCAACCGGCAGCAGACAGTCCGCGTCAGCGGCAACCTGCACAGCAACGACAATGAAGCGCTGCTTTCGGCGGCACGCCTGGGCGTGGGCATCCTCGCCGGCGGCGAATGGCTGATGAAGCACGACCTCGACGCTGGCCGCCTGGTGCGGGTGCTACCGGGTTGGCAACTGGACGCCTCCGCCGGCATCTACTTCGTCCGCCCTTCGGCGCGCTACAGCTCCGCCACCAGCGAAGTGTTCAAGGCGTGGATCGAGGAACAGTTCGCCGGCGGCGCGCCTTGGGAGCGACCATCAAGCTGAACGACCGGAGGCAAAACCGGGCGCCCGGCAGCGAATTACCGGGCGCCCGTTGCATTGGCATCAGACCGTGACGACTATCTTGCCGACCTGCTGGTTGGCTTCAAGGAAACGGTGCGCATCCTGGATCTGCTCCAGCGGGAAGGTCCGCGCGATGACCGGGCTCAGCGCGCCGGACTCCAGCCCCTGGACGATGAACGCCTTGGCGCGCTCCAGCGCCGCCGGGTCGGCAACGATCTCGGCGTAGAGATACCCCTTCAGTGTCAGGCTCTTGCCCAGCACGGTGAACAGCGGGAAAGGCGTCGGCTCAGGGCTCAGCGCACCGTATTCGAGAAGGATGCCACCACGCGCCATGGCCTGTGTCAGTACCTCGAAGCCGGGGCCGCCGATGGGATCGAACACCACGCGGGCACCCTCTCCGGCGGTCAGCGCCATCACCTTCTCGATGATGTCTTCATCGTCGCTGACGATCACGTGATCGGCACCGGCCTCCAGCAATGCCTGTTTCTTCGCCTGGGTGCGGGTCACGGCAATTGACGTGGCGCCAACCACCCGGGCGATCTGGAAGGCCGCGAGACCGACGCTGCTGGACGCCGCCGTGACCAGCACGAATTCACCCTTCGACAGCTTTGCCTGTTCCACCAGCGCGCCCCAGGCAGTGACGTACTGCATCCAGGACGCGGCAGCCTGTTCGAAGCTGAGGTTCCGCGGGTGCTTCACCACCAGGTGCGCCGGCACGTTGGCCACTTCGCCGTAGGTGCCCCAGCGGGCGATATCCAGTGGCGGGATCAGGCTCACCGCATCGCCCACCGCGACGTCCTTCACCGTACTGCCCACCGCGCTCACCACGCCGGCGGCCTCGTAGCCCAGGCGGCTGGGGAACTCGGCTTCCTGCAGGTAGGCGTGGTTGCGGAACATCACTTCGGCGCGGTTCAGGCCGATGGCCTTGACCGCGATCTGCACCTCATCCGCTGCCGGCGCGGGTACGTCCACTGCCTCCAGCTTCAGGACACTGGCGTCACCGTATTGGTGGATTCTGACTATGCGGGCCATGGAAACCTCTTCTCGATCGGGGGCCGGGACGAAAACGCCGGCCGGAATGGGAGTGTAGAAAGTCCCCGGAGCGGTGCTCGACCGTCCGCGACATGGGGAGAATCTAGGCGTTGGCCGGGACCGGATAAAGGCCTAGGATGGCCACACACTTGAAACGCAGGGTTTTCAATGGACCGCCTCGAACAGATGACCTGCTTCGTCAGGGCCGTGGAGCTGGGCTCCTTCAGCGCGGCGGCGGAAGACCTGCAGATGTCCTCCCAGTTGCTGGGCAAGCAGGTAAAACTGCTGGAGCAACACCTGGGCCTGTCGCTGCTCAACCGCACCACCCGGCGGCAGAGCCTCACCGACTTCGGCCAGGCGTTCTACCAGCGCGCCAAGCTGATCCTCGCGGACATGGAGGCGGCGGAAAACCTGGCTGCCGTCACCCGCGGTACACCCAGCGGCCGGCTGCGGATCAACGCGCCGGTAACCTTCGGCATACGCACCCTGTCGCCACGCCTGCTGGAGTACATGGTGCGCTACCCGCAGGTGTCGGTGGACCTGACGCTGTCCAACGAGCTGGTGGACCTGGTCAACGACGGCTACGACGTGGTGTTCCGCATCGGCGAGCTGGCCGACAGCGGTCTGAAGGCCGTGCCGCTGACGCCCTACCGGCTCGTACTGTGTGCCGCGCCAGCCTACCTTGCGCGACGACCAGCGATCCGCACGCCCGAGGACCTGAGCCAGCACGAATGCCTGGGCTTCACCTTTTCCGATGGTCGATCCAGCTGGACCTTCGACGGTCCGGACGGGCGCATCGAGGTGCCGATTACAAGTCGTTTGACGATCAATCAGGGCGACCCGCTGCTGGCGGCCGCCGTGGCCGGGCTGGGCGTTGTGCTGCAGCCGCAGGAGCTGGTCGGCGATGCGTTGCGTAACGGCACCCTGGTGCAGCTTTTGCCGCAGTACAGCGTGCCGGCCTCACCGATGCACATTCTCTACGCCCCGGACCGACGCCTAGCGCCCAAGTTGCGCAGCTTCCTCGACTTCGCCATCGCCGCCTTCGGTCGCCCAGCCTGAGATCGGGCAATGAGTGCAGGTCAGCCTTGCGCAAAGCTGGCCAGCGGCCGCCGGGAAACGGCAGACTGTCCCGGAAGAATCAGGAGCCGCCATGGATAGCCAAAGCCCACCCACCCTGCGCACCGAACGCCTGCTGCTCACGCCGGTGCAACTCACCGACGCACCGACCATCCAGCGCCTGTTCCCGCACTGGGAAGTCGTGCGTTACCTGGACCACCGCGTGCCCTGGCCGTACCCGGACGACGGCGCACGGGTCTATGTGCGCGACGTGGTGCTGCCAGCCATGGCCCGTGGCGAGGAATGGCACTGGATGATCCGCCTTGCCGGCGAGCCGGACGGCGCCATCGGCAACATCTCGCTGTTCGATCAGCCAGGCAATCACCGCGGTTTCTGGCTGGCTCCCGCCTGGCAGGGCCAGGGCTACATGAGTGAGGCCTGCGAAGCCGTCGGCCGCTTCTGGTTCCAGACGCTGGGCCGACCGCTGATGCAGGTGCCCAAGGCCATCGCCAATGAAGGTTCGCGGCGCATCTCCGAACGCGAGGGCATGCGCCTGGTGGACCGCGACGAAGGTCATTTCGTCAGTGGCGTGCTGCCGCGGGAAACCTGGGAGCTGACGCGGGAAGAGTGGCAGGCACGCCATGCAGATGACTGAACGGGCCTGGCAGGGTGAGCTCTGGCTTGGCTCGGACTTCTGCCTCGTCGCCGGCACCACCGGCCATGCACGCGCCCATGCCCACTACGCGCACCAGTTGCTGATGGCCCGCGAGGGCGAGGTGAGCGCGCTGATCGACGAACAGCCACAGCAGGCCGCGCTGCTGGTAATCGCCTCCAACCAACGCCACGCGATACTCGACAGCAATCAGCGCGCCGTCACCCTGTTCGCCGAACCGCTGGCTTTCGAACTGGCCGATCTTGAGCACCTCTGCCGGCAGGTCGGGCCAGACCTGCAAAAGCTCGCATCAGGCCTGCGCGAACTGCCGCGCCGACAGCTCGACCCGCGCCTGGAGAAAGCCTTGCAACGCATTCGCGCGCTGGACGACAACGCCCTGCCCGCCCAGGCGCTGGCCGAGGAAGCCTCGCTTTCGCTGAGCCAGCTGGAACGCTTGTTCAGCGGCACGCTGGGCCTCTCGGTGCGCCGTCTGGTGCTCTGGCAACGGCTGCGCGGGGCGCTGCGACTGGCCATGGCGGGCGACAGCCTGACTACCGCCGCCATCACGGCGGGCTTCGCCGACTCCGCGCATTTCTCCCGCAGCGTGCGCAGCCAGTTCGGCATCCGTGCCGACCTGACGCTGCGCCAGTTGGAGCTGCGTTTGCTGAGCTAGGCAAACCTCCGCTGCGCGCAAGCATGGGCAGGAAAGACCGGCTCTCCTTGTGATTGGGTTCCGGAAAAACGCGCCGCCCCTGCCCTGTAGGAGCGGGCCATGCCCGCGATCGCGCGCATGGCCCGCTCCTACAGACGGGCGTTGCTTATCGATGCATCCCGTTGAGCGCGGATTCCGCGGCGAAACGGGCTATCCGCGCACGCCAACTCCCGCACGCTGTAACTCCGCTGGTAACGGTGCCGGCGGGTGCGCGGAGTCAACGCGCTGGAATGGCTCGGCGAGCTGCGCGATGTAGGCCACCGGGTAGTCGGGGCGATCACCGATGCCCAGGTCGCCCTCCGCCACTTTGTAGTCCGGCAGGTACAGTGCCGTGCCCAGCAAGCGGTCCCAGAAGCTGAAGAACAGCGCGAAATTCACGTCCCCCGCCGTGCCGTATTTCAGGTGGTGCAGGCGATGCAGGGGTGCCCAGGCGAAGACATGGCGCAGCGCACCGATGCGCATGTCCACATTGCTGTGCTGCAGCAACAACTGGATGGCAATGGCGAATGCCAGCAGCGCTGCAACCTCCACGGGAATACCCAGCAACAGCAGCGGCAACGTGCCGCCGAGGGCTTCGAGCATCTGGTGCAGCGGGTGCTTCATCAGCCCGTTGAAACCGTACATGCGCGTGACGCTGTGGTGCACCGCATGCAGGCGCCACAACAGCGACGAACGGTGGCTGGCGTAGTGCACCAGGGTAATGCCCAGGTCAGCGATCAGCAGCGCCGCCAGCAGTTGCAGTGCCAGCGGCCAGTCTGTTGGCCACAGCGCGAAATGCGGTAGCCACATGGCCAGCAATGGAATCGCGGCAATACCCAGAGCGTTCAGCGTCTCGTTGACCAGTGCATGGATGGAGTCGCGAACGCCATCGCCGTGGCTCTCATTCCAATCCGCTCGATAGGGCCAGAGCCGTTCGGCGAGGAAGGCCAGCAGGATCGCCAGCGGCAACAGTGCCGGCAGGCATAACAGCGACACGCCTTCACCGATCAGGTACAGGGCCAGGCCGATGAAACCGAAGAAGAACGCAGGGGCGTAGAGATAGCGCATGGGGCAGCTCCCATTCAGGATGAGCCGCCAGTTTTCCTGCCAGGCCGTCAGCCGCGCTTGAACAATCCGCGCATGTCGCCGGCTCAGCGCCGCCAGGCACACCCCAGTGCGCTGAGCGCCAGTATCGCCGCCGCGCCGGCATAGGCCCAGAGCGCCGGCACCTGCGGCAACAGCACGCCGGCCAGGATCGGCCCGAGCCCTGCACCGATATCACGCCACACGGCATTGCCGGCGAGCGCCTGGATGCGCCCCTGGGGGTTGCGCTGCGCCACCAGCGTCACCACCAGCGGCAGTTGCAGCGCGCGCAGCACCAGCACGAAGAAGGCGCCGATGAACAGCCAGTAGCTGCCGAACATCAACAGCGCCAGCGAGGTGGCCAGCGACAGCACGACCAGCATGCGCAGCGCGCCGAAGCGATCCGCCAGGCGCCCGCCGAAGGGGCTGAAGAGCATCTCGCTGAGATAACGCACCGCCATCAGGATGCCCGCCACCAGCACGCCGGTAGCGCCCAGGTGGGTCTGCGCGTAGAGCGACAGGCCGAAGACGAACAGGCCGTCGAGGGTCACGCCTTCGATGAAGGACCAGGTAGCAATGCTGTCCGGCAGGCGCAGGCGGCGACCGCTGCTCACCGGAATGTCATGACCCGTTACGGGTAATGCGCGAGCGCGCCACAGCCCGCAAAGGGCCGCCGCACAGAGCACGAAGAACACACTGCGCGGCCCGAACGCCTGGGCCATCACCGCCCCCAGCGGCAGCGCCAGCATCGGCCCGATGGATAGAGTCGCCCGCGAACGCCCGGCGCGGCGCGCGGCTCCTTGCGCCTCGGCGGTGGCAAGGGTCTGGGTGCTGAGGTTGAAGGTGGCGAAGCACAGCCCCCAGACCAGCCGGAACACCAGCAGTGCGGCGAAACCGGAGAGCGTCGCCGAGGCCAGCGCGCAGGCTGCCGTCGCCAGTGCAGCGAGGCTGCAGGCAGCTCGATCGCCATGGCGGGCGTAGAAACGCACCACCCAGCCATAGCCCACGATGCGCACCAGACGATTCGCCGCCAGCAGGATGCCCGCTTCCACCAGGGTCACACCAAAGTCCGCCGCGTACATCGGCAGCAACAGATACAGCAACACGTCGGCAGGCAGGCACAGGCCGAGCACCTGGGCGGAGTTTCGCGAATCTCGGTCGGCTCGCTGCAGGGCAGGTGCGGAAGCGGACGACATGACAGCCTCGTGACAACGACGGGGCCCGCAGGATAACCGGCAGACTTTGCACAGGCCACATCTCAGCCAGTAATGGCACAGCAATGGCATTTCAGACCGTTCGTCAGTCCTCCGTAAAGATTCGGAACAATTTTTCCGTCCTTCATCTCGAACCGTCGGAACTGTCTTATTCGCGATACACATCCCACAGCGGTGTATCAACGAATTTACAGCGATTAGAACGGATTCACGGTCAAGTTTCGGACCGATCGTCATAATCCGACGAGTTATTGCAAGATATTTCACAAGGACGCGAAATGGCTCTTCTCTCTTGCCGTAGAGAGCTTCCGGCAGCTGTCTGCCTGGCTCCGCGAGCCCCACGGACGGGCATCCATCTTCACCTGCGAACCACCCTGCAACTGGCCGCCCTGGCCATGGCCACCTGCAGCAGCGCTGGGGCCCTGGCCGCCGATCCGACTCCCGCCCAGCAACTCCTGCAGCAGCAGGAGCGCGACCGCGCCTTGCGCGAGCAACTGGAACCCTCGCCGGATGTCCGCCTGAAGCTGCCACCCAGCGGGCTGGACGCCAATCGGCTGCCGAAAGAAGAAGCGCCCTGCTTCCCCATCCGCCAGATCGCCCTGGTCGGCGATTCCGCCGAGCGTTTCCAGTGGGCGCTGCGCGCGGCCGACCCGAAGGACGACCCGGCCACCGGACAATGCCTGGGCGCCAATGGCATCAACCTGACGATGAAGCGCATCCAGAACGCGATCATCGAACGCGGTTTCGTCACCTCCCGCGTGCTGGCGCAGCCACAGGACCTCAAGAGCGGCACCCTGGAGCTGACCCTGGTGCCCGGACGCATCCGCTCGATCCGCTTCGCCGAAGGCACCTCGCACCGCGCCAACGCCTGGAATACCGTCCCGGCCAAACCTGGCGACCTGCTCAACCTGCGCGACATCGAGCAGGCGCTGGAGAACTTCAAGCGGGTGCCCACCGCCGATGCCGACATCCAGATCACCGCGGCCGAAGGCGCCGGCGCGCAGCCCGGCGAGAGCGACCTGGTGATCGCCTGGCGGCAGAAATTCCCGATCCGCTTCAGCCTCTCGGTGGACGATTCGGGCACCGACGAGACCGGCAAGTACCTGGGCACCACCTCGGTGTCCTTCGACAACTTCCTGACCCTCAGCGATCTCTTCTACTTCAGCTACAACCACGACCTGGGCGGCGGCGACTCCGGCGATCGCGGCTCGCGCGGCCACACCCTGCACTACTCGGTGCCCTTCGGCTACTGGCTGTTGGGGGTGACCTCCAGCGAGTACGACTACCACCAGACCATCTCCGGGGCGAACCAGGACTACAGCTACAGCGGCGAGAGCAAGAACGACGAGATCACCCTCACCCGCATGCTCTACCGCGACGCCGTACGCAAGACCACCGCCAGCATCGGCGGTTGGAGCCGGAGCTCGAAGAACTGGATCGACGACACCGAGATCGAAATCCAGCGTCGGCGCATGGCCGGCTGGTCGTTCGGCCTGACCCACACCGAGTACATCGGCGCCTCCACCCTCTACCTGAGCACCGGCTACCGCCGCGGCACTGGCGCCGGCAACGCCATGGCCGCACCGGAGGAGCCCTTCGACGAAGGGACCTCGCGCTCCAAGATCATCACCGCCGAAGCCCAGCTCAGCGTGCCCTTCGCCCTGGGCGACCAGCGCCTGCGCTACAGCAACACCTGGCGCGCGCAATGGAACCGTACGCCACTGGTCCCCCAGGACCGCTTCACCATCGGCGGGCGTTACAGCGTGCGCGGCTTCGACGGCGAACAGATTCTCTCCGCCGACCGTGGCTGGCTGACCCGCAACGACCTGGGTCTGGCGCTGGGCCAGACCGGTCAGGAAGCCTACGTCGGCGTGGACTACGGCGAAGTCGGCGGGCAGTCGAGCAAGTACCTGATCGGCACTCACCTGGCCGGTTACGTGCTGGGCCTGCGGGGCGGCTATCGCGGCGTGTCCTACGACGTCTTCGTCGGCCAGCCGATCAGCAAGCCCAAGGGCTTCGACACTGCCAACACCACCGGCGGCTTCAACCTGACCTGGTCCTTCTGAGGAGGCGCCCATGCATATCGACGGATTCGACATCACCGCGCCGGGCTTCTTCGACGAGCCCTGGAACGAAGCCGAGGCGCTGGGCTCGGCGGTCTGGCTGTGGCTGCACTCGGCGTCGCACCGCGACGTCCCACTGCATGCGCTCAATGCCCTGCTGCTGCCGGCGATCAGCCATCGCCAGTTCATCCTCGGCCGGCAGAGCGGTCGCCCGGTGTTCTACGTCGCCTTCAGCAACCTGAGCCTGGAGGCCGAGGCGCGTTACCTGAGCCAACCGGCCATCTGCATGCCGGCCGCCGACTGGAACAGCGGCGAGCGCATCTGGTTCAACGACTGGGTGGCGCCGTTCGGCCACTCCGTTCCGGTGTCGCGCGTCCTGCAGCGGCACTTCTTCGCCAACCGCTGCGGCCGGGCGCTGTACCACCGTGGCGAACAACGCGGCCTGAGGATCAAGAAGTTCCAGGGTGTCGCGGTCATGCCCGCCGAAGGGCGCGCATGGTTCTCCGACCACCCGCTGGCCATCCAGCTCTGAGCGCGCCCCGCGGCCTGCGCCCTGAATCGACAAAGGGATTTGTATGAACAAGCACCTCTACCGCATCGTCTTCAACAAGGCTCGCGGCCAACTGATGGTCGTCGCCGAGAATGTCACCTGCAACGGCAAGGCGCCGGGCACCACGGACGGTCCGCTGGGCGCCATTGGCGCCACACTGCTGGTCAGCCTGCGCCCGCTGCGCTTCGCCCTGATGGCGACACTCGGGCTGGTCAGCCTGGCCGCCCCTCTGGCCCACGCCGACATCGTCGCCGACCATGGCGCCCCGCCCGGCCAGCAGCCAGGCGTGATCAACTCCGCCAACGGCGTGCCCCAGGTGAACATCCAGACGCCCAGTGCCGCCGGCGTCTCGCGCAACACCTACAGCCAGTTCGACGTGAACCAGCAGGGCGCGATCCTCAACAACTCGCGCACCAGCGTGCAGACCCAGCTCGGCGGCTGGATCGACGGCAACCAGAACCTGGCCAACGGCACCGCGCGGGTGATCCTCAACGAGGTCAACGGCAGCAATCCCAGCCAATTGCGCGGCTACGTGGAAGTGGCCGGCGACCGCGCCCAGGTGGTGATCGCCAACCCGGCGGGCATCGCCTGTGACGGCTGCGGCTTCATCAACGCCAACCGCGCCACCCTGACGACCGGTACTGCGCAGATCATCGATGGCCAGTTGCAGGGCTACGAAGTTCGCGGCGGCCACATCGCCATCACCGGCAAGGGCCTGGACGCCAGCCAGACCGACTTCACCGACGTCATCGCCCGCTCCGTGGAGGTCAATGCCGGCGTCTGGGCCAAGGACCTGCGCGTCACTGCCGGGGCCAACCGGGTCAACGCCGACAACACCAGCGCGCAAGCCCTCGCCGTCGATGGCGAGAAACCCTCGGTGGCCATCGACGTCGCTCAGCTCGGCGGCATGTACGCCGGCAAGATCATGCTGGTGGGCACCGAGTCCGGCGTTGGCGTGCGCAACGCCGGTCAGATCGGCGCCAGCGCCGGCGACGTGGTGATCAGCGCCGACGGCCGCATCGGCAACAGCGGCCAGATCAACGCCACCGCCAACGTCCGCCTGGACAGCAACGGCGGTATCGACAACAGCGGCTCGGCGTACGCCAAGGGCGACACCTCGCTGAGCAGCCGTGGCGACATCCACAACAGCGGCATCGCGGCAGCGCAGCAGAACGTCAGCCTGAACGCCAGCGGCATCGTCAATGACAGCAAGGCCACCCTCGCTGCCGGCGTGCAGGCCGATGGCAGCATCGGCAACAGCGGCCGGCTCGACATCAAGGCCGCCAACCAGGTGAAGAACCAGGGCACGACCGTCGCCGGCGGCGACCTCGACATCGCCGGTGCCAGCCTCGACTTCAAGCAAGGCCAGGCCGGCGCCCAGAACGTCCGCCTCACCGCAAGCAACGGCAATGCCGACCTGACCGGCGCTCAGGTGGACGCCGGCAATACGCTGGCGGTGAGTTCCTCGCAGAAGCTCACCAGCGACTCGGCCCGGCTGGCCGGCACCGGCGTGCAACTGCAAGCCCACGATCTGTCCAACCGCAAGGGCGAGATCATCCAGACCGGCAACGGCGACATGACAATCGCCCTCCCCGGCACCCTGGACAACAGCGACGGGCGCATCGCCAGCAACGCCGCCAATCTGACACTCGACTCGCTGAACCTGGACAACCGCCGGGGCAAGATCGAACACGCCGGTAATGGCACGCTGAAAGTCAACGCCAACTCTGTCGATGGCCGCGACGGCTCATTGGCCAGCAACGGTCAGTTGCAGGCGCGTTTCCACGACGCCCTGCTCGACGGAGCCAGCACCGTGGCACGGCAGATCGGCATCGACGCCGCGTCGCTCTCCAATCGCCAGGGCGAAATCCTGCAGACCGGCGCCGGTACCCTGCGAGTCAGCGCCAGCGGGCTGCTGGACAACAGCGGCGGCACCATCGCCGGCAACGGCGGCGTGCAACTGGACGGCGGCAGCCTGCTGAACCAGTCCGGCACCGTGCAGGCCGCCGGCGGCGACCTCCAGGCCAAGGTCAAGGACAAGCTGGACAACACCTCCGGCACCCTCGCGGCCACCGGTAATTCACGCGTGGAGGCCGGCGAGCTGGTCAACGCCAAGGGCAAGGTCACTGCCAGCGGAACGCTCGACGTCAACGCCGGCAAGCTGAACAACGACACCGGCACCCTTGCCGCCAAAGGCACGCTCACCGCCCGTGGCGGCTCGATCAGCAACCAGGGCGGCACCCTCGGCTCGGTGGACGGCAGCGTCGCCGTCGACGCGACCCAGGGCAGCCTCGACAACCGCAACGGCCGCATCGAAGGCCAGCACCAGATCACGCTCTCCGGCCAGGGAGTGCTGAACAGCAACGGTCTGATCAGCGCCGGCAACCTCAAGCTGGACAGCAACCGCGCCACCCTCGACAACAGCAATGGCGTGCTCATCGCCACCGATGGCGTAGAGCTGCAGACCGGTGCGCTGGACAACCAGGGCGGCCTGGTCCAGGCCGCCGGCCTGCTGCGCATCGACGCCCACGGCCAGGCCATCAGCAACACCGACTCCGGCGCCAGCGGCGGTCTGCTCGGCAAGGGCGGGGTGATTCTCGCCAGTGGCAACCTGGACAACAGCGCCGGGTTCATCGGCGGCAAGGGCGATCTCGACCTCACCAGCGCGCAGATCACCAACAATCGCGGCGGCCTGCTGACCAGCGAAGGCAACGTGCGGATCAAGGCCAGCGGCCTGGACAACCGTGGTGGCCAGCTGCAGACGCTGGGCGACGCCGTGCTCGACCTCGCCAGCGGCCGCCTGGACAACGCCGGCAGCCTGCTGCGCGCCGGCGGCAAGCTGGCGGTCACGGCGGGCAGCATCGACAACCGCAACACCCTGGGCGCCGACCAGGGCATCGAAGGCCACTCGCTGACGCTCAACGCCAGCCAGATCGGCAACCAGTCCGGCGCACTGCGCGCCGACGAGACGCTCACCCTCAACAGCAGCGGCCAGCTGGACAACAGCGCAGGTCTGGTCAGCTCCAGCCAGGACCTGAATATCCTCGACGCTGCCGCCAGCAAATCCCTCGCCATCCTCAACCACGACGGCAAGCTGATCGCCGGCCAGAAGCTGTCCATCGACGCCAGGAACCTCGGCGGCGACGGCAAGACTCTCAGCCTGGGCGACATCAGCCTGAAGCTGCGTGACAGCTACGTGCACAGCGGCGAGCTGCAGGCCAACGGCACCATCGACCTGCAGACCGCCGGCAACCTGGACAACCAGGCGCGCCTCGTCGCGGGCCAGGCGCTGAAGGTGAAAGCCGGCGACGTGAACAACGCCGCGACCGGCGAGCTGAGCGCCACCAACCTCACCGTCGACGCCAGCGGCACCCTGACCAACCGTGGCCTGCTCGACGGCCAGACCACCCGCGTCAACGCCGGCACCCTGAACAACCTCGGCACCGGGCGCATCTATGGCGACCAGCTGTCGGTCTCCACCGGCACCCTGCGCAACGATGTGGAAGACGGCAAGGCCGCCGTGATCGCCGCTCGAAACCGCCTCGACATCGGCGTCGGCTCGCTGCTCAACCGCGAGCATGCCCTGCTCTTCAGCGCCGGCGATCTCTACATCGGCGGCGCCCTGGACGCCACCGGCCATGCCACCGGCAGCGCCAGTGAAATCCGCAACGCCAGCGCCACCATCGAGGCACTCGGCGACATGGGCCTGGCCAGCGCCGTGCTGCGCAACACCAACGAACACTTCAGCACCCACGAAGTGGAGGTCAGCCGGGAGAGTGTCCTCGAGTACCAGCTCACCGGCTCCACGACTCGCTACAAGCCGGAGCAGATTTCCATCTACAACTCCGAAGTGGATTACCTGGTCACCCCGGAAGGCGAGCGCGAAGACTGGAACCTCTACAACTACACCCGCGTGACTCGCGAAACCCAGATACTCAGCTCCGACCCCGCGCAGATCCTTGCCGGCGGCGCTATGCGCCTGGACGTCGCCGACGCGCTGAACGACAAGAGCCGGATCATCGCCGGCGGAACCCTCAGCGGTAACCTGGGCCATCTGGAGAACACCGAGGTCCCCGGCGCGCGCACCACCACCGAGAGCGGCGTCGTCACCCACTTCTACCGCATCCAGAAGAAGGGCCGCGACAAGCAGGGCGCCGACGGTGCCGCCTACAATCCCGCCGCCAGCATCATCGACATCTTCCTCAAGCCCAGCGCCTACCAGCAGAACACCGCCCATGCCGGCAGCGGCACACAGATCGGCGACCTCAACCTGGGCCGCGTCGACCAGCCGGCCTCCGGTGCCGGGGCCGCTCAGGTCAATGTCGGCAATGGCCGGGTGATCAGCCCGGTGCTGGAAGTCACCGCCGTACAGACGAAGAACAACGCCGGCGTTGCGGAGTCCATCCGCACTGGCGGAGTCGACACCCGTGTGCCGGACAACAGCCTGTTCCACGTCAACCCGCAGGCCACCAGCGGCTACCTGATCGAAAGCGACCCCCGCTTCACCAACTACCGCGCCTGGCTGTCCTCGGACTACATGCTCGAACGCCTGAGCGTGGACCCCGGCCTGACCCTGACGCGCCTGGGCGATGGCTTCTACGAGCAGAAGCTGATCCGCGAGCAGATCGCCCAGCTCACCGGCCGGCGCTTCCTCGACGGCTACGGCAACGACGAGACTCAGTACCGCGCCCTGCTCGACAACGGCCTGACCTACGCCGAAGCCTGGAACCTGGTCCCCGGCGTCGCCCTGACTCCCGAGCAGATGGCGCAGCTGACCAGCGACATCGTCTGGCTGGTGGCCAAGGACGTCACCCTCCCCGACGGCAGCGTCACCCGCGCGCTGGTGCCGCAGGTGTACGTGCGCGTGCGCCAGGGCGACATCGACGGCTCCGGCGCACTGATGGCCGGGCAGAACGTTGACCTCAACATCCAGAACGACCTGGTCAACAGCGGCACCCTCGCCGGGCGCAACGTGCTGTCGATCACCGCGCAGAACATCCAGAACCTCGGTGGCCGCCTGACCGGCACCGACGTGGGGGTGAAGGCCGCCGGCGACCTGAACAACCTCGGCGGCCTGATCGACGCCAGCCACAGCCTGACCGCCGTGGCCGGCCGCGACATCAACCTGACCTCCAGCACCCAGGACACCCAGAGTGCCCAGGGCAGCGCCACGCGCGTCTCGCGGGTCGCCGGGCTGTTCGTCTCCGACCCGGCCGGCGAGCTGATCGCCACCGCCGGGCGCGACCTCAACCTGAACGCCGCACAAGTGGTCAACAGCGGCGAGGGTGGCAGGACCACCCTGGGTGCCGGCAACGACATCAACCTCGGCACCGTGGCCGTCCAGGAACAGCAGAGCATGACCTGGAACAGCAGCAACTGGCGCAAGGAATCCAGCGCCGGCGAAGTGGGCAGCAGCGTGCAGGGCCAGGGCGACGTGCGCCTGATCGCCGGCCATGACCTCAACGCCCGTGGCGCCAGCGTGACCAGCGAACAGGGCGCGGTGCAGGCCTCCGCTGATCACGACGTCAACCTCACCGCCAGCCAGAACAGCGCCATGGCCGACGAGGCGCACAAGGTGAAGAGCAAGACCGGCTGGTTCTCCTCCAAGACCATCGTCACCCGCGACACGGTCGACGAAACCCTGTCCCAGGGCTCGACCTTCAGCGGCGAGACGACCTACGTCAGCGCCGGCAACGACCTCAAGGTGGAAGGCAGCAACGTGGTCTCCAACGGCGACACCACCCTGGTGGCAGGCCGCAACGTAACCATCGCCTCCGCTACCGACCACCTCAACGAACAGCACAGCCGTGACGAGAAGAAGAGCGGCCTTTTCAGCGGCGGCGGCATCGGCTTCACCATCGGCAGCCAGCAGCAGTCGGTGAAGAACACCGACGATGGCGACAGTGCCGCCGCCAGCACCGTCGGCTCGATCAACGGCGACGTCAACATCAAGGCCGGCGAGGCCTACCGCCAGGTCGGCAGCAAGGTCAGCGCCCCCACTGGCGACGTCAACATCGACGGCCGCACGGTGGAGATCGTCGAGGCGCAGGATGCCCACCTCAGCACCCAGGAAAGCAAGTTCAAGCAGAGCGGGCTTTCCGTCACCCTGACCAACCAGATCATCACCGCCGTGCAGACCGCGCAGCAGATGAAGAAATCCGCCGAGCGCACCGACGACAACCGCATGAAGGCCCTGGCCGCAGCCAACGTCGCCATGGAAGGCGCCGGTGCCGCCTCCGCCGTCATGGCCAACCCGGCTCAGGCCGGCGGCATCAACATCAGCATCTCCATCGGCGCGAGCAAGAACGAGAGCCGCAGCGAGCAGCGCGGCAGCACTGCCGCAGGCTCCAGCGTGAGCGCCGGACGTGATGTGAACATCACCGCCAGCGGCGCCGGCCAGGACAGCGACATCACCGTGCAGGGCAGCCAGATCAGCGCCGGGCGCGACGCCAACCTCAAGGCCGAGGGCGACATCGCCCTGCTCGCCGCGAAGAACACCGTCGAGCAGCACAGCACCAGCAAAGGCAGCAGCGCGAGCATCGGCATCGGCTTCGCCGTGGGCGGCACGCAGAACGGCTTCACCATCAACGCCGGCGCCTCACAGAGCCGCGGCAACGCCGACGGCAAGGACCTGGTCTGGAGCAACACCCACGTCGACGGCGGCCGCCAGGTCAACCTGCAGTCCGGCGGCGATACCCAACTGCGCGGCGCGGTGGTCAGCGCACCGCAGGTCACTGCCGACGTCGGCGGCAACCTGAGCATCGAGAGCCTGCAGGACACCAGCACCTACGACGCCAAGCAGTCGAGCAAGGGCGTGGGCGTCAGCCTGTGCATCCCGCCGATCTGCTACGGCGCCTCCAGCGGCAGCGTCAGCAGCAACACCGCCAAGCAGAACTCCAATTACGCCAGCGTCACCGAGCAATCGGGCATCAAGGCCGGCGACGGCGGCTTCGACATCCGCGTGAACGGCAACACCGACCTCAAGGGCGGGCTGGTCGCCAGCAGCGACGCCGCCATCGCGGCCGGCCGCAACCAGCTCAGCACCGGCACCCTGACCCAGTCGGACATCCACAACCAGGCCGACGCCAAGGCCACCAGCAGCGGCGTCAACCTCAGCACCGACATGGTCACCCAGGGCAAGTACGGCGTCGGAAAGGCCATCGTCGGCAACGCGCTGAACTCGGGCAAGGACTCGGGTTCCTCGTCCGGCGACACCCGCAGCGCCATCAGCGCCGGCAATGTGGTGATCACTGACGACACCCTGCAGCAGGAGCTCACCGGCAAGGGCGCGGCGGACACCATCGCCAGCCTCGACCGCGACACCGCCAACGCGCACACCGCCGCCGAGCGCCAGGACGTCGACGAAATGCGCCGCACCGCCGAGGCGGAACAGGCGATCAAGAACGAAACCTATCGCCAGGCCGTGCAGTTCACCGACGACGCCTACCGCAAGATGTTCCTGGAGAAGGCGCGGATGTTCGTCATCCTCACCGACGACCAGGGCAACGTGTTGCGCGACAAGGACGGCGTGCCACTTCGCCGCGAACTCGACGACAGCGAGAAGGCCAACCTGCAGGCCGGCGCCGACGGCCGTGTGCACATCGCCAACAACGGCATCTTCAACGACGAGAACGGCGCGGCCAGGTACGCGGCGCAACACAGCACCGCTGACGGCCCGCAATATTTCATCTGGTTCCCCGACGCCAGCAACTCGGTTTCCGAGCTGCTGATCGCCGGCTACCAGAAATACCTGGAGAACGACTTCTGGGGCCTGGCCAACGCCACCGTCGAGACCCGCGACGCGCTGCTGCGCTACGGCGAAACCGGCCTGCACATCGACGGCCACAGCCGTGGCTCGATGACCACCGGCAACGCCATGGAGTCCATCGCCCGTCTGCCCGATCCCAGCGGCAGCCTGAGCAACACGACCCTCAACTTCTACGGCCCGGCCTACAACGCCGCCAAGGCAGACGACCTGCTGGCCATGCTGCAGAATCGCGACGCGATGAGCGACGAGAAGAAGAACGAGATGGTCGTCCAGCTGCAGAACCACAAGACCGACCCGGTGGGCGGCTGGATCGGCTGGAACCCCGGCACCGGCGGCACCATCCCCGACGACAGCAACGCGCTCAAGGAAATCAAGAACGTGGCCGGCGGCAAGTACACCGTGCACAACTGCTACGGCAACGGCGACCCCGCCTGCCAGAAGTTCTGGCAGGACATGCCCGACAAGAAGCCGGTGCTCACGCCCGTGAAGACCTATCCGCAGACCCCATGAGAACGCCGACATGCTGAAGCGCCACGGCGCCGTGGCCGCACTCCTGCCCTGCCTGCTCCTGGCTGCCTGCAGCCAGGCGCGGCCGTTGCAGCCGCCACCGCCGCTGTACGAGCTGTGGGCCAAGTCCGGCGTGGACCAGCAGGGCGTGCGCAGCGCCCTGCTGGATTGCGGCTTCCCGGACGCCGCCTACGTCGACAGCAACACCATCACCAGCAACGACTACGCCCTTGCCGAGCAGTGCATGCTCGGCAAGGGTTTTGTCTACCAGGATCGCTACACGCTCTGCGATACCAGCCCGCAGCTTCCCGCCTGCAAGGCCGCCGGCACCGCGCAGAAAACCAGCCCGACGCAGCGCCCGCCCGCCTACACGCAATGGACGCAGGCCGGCACCGACAGCCAGGGCGTGCAACAGGCCATGAAGGGCTGTGGCTACAGCACAGTCATCGAGCCCGTCGACGAAATGCTGCTCAACGACATCGCCGCTGCCCAACTGTGCATGCTCGATCGCGGTTTCCACTTCACCCGGCCGGCCAACAACCTGCTGTGCAAGAACCCGCCCATGCTGCCCGCGTGCCGCGGCAAGGTCATCGACACGCGCAACTGCTGTGCACCCCCAAAGGCCGCCGGACAGCGCTGAAAGCAGGAATCACCATGGACACCCCGCTCTTCCCTCACGCCGCTATCCTGGCGCTAGCCACAGGGCTGCTCGCCGGCTGCGGCAACCTCGCCAACGTGCAGTCGTATTCCACACCCTATTCCGCGCCCGCCGGCGGCGAGACCGCGCGACTACGGGTGATCACCAACGGCATGGCCCGTGGTGTGCCTGCCAGCGCCTGCATCGACTGGCGCCGTGAGGGCGCCGGCGTGATCGCCGTGGCGCAATCGGGCTTCGCCAACCGCAACGGCCAGAGCCTCGGCATGCCGCCCAGCCGCCAGGCCGAACAACTGAGCCAGGGCGGCTTCGCCCGCAGCGAAGTACAGATACCGGCTGGCCAGCCCTTCGCCGTCAATTTCCAGAGCCGGGGCATGGTCAGCAGCGGCTATTCGTACAGCTGCCAGCAATCCATGACCTTCACTCCCGAAGCCGGGCAGGACTATGAACTGCTGCTGATGGAAAGCGGTCAGTGCCTGGCGCGGCTGGTGCGCCTGGGTGACGGCCGCAACCTCAGCGGCAGCCTGCAGGACACCCGCTTGTGCAAGGCGTCGGACGCGCTCTGAGCCCGGCTTTCAGGGTTGCGAATACGGCGGATAGCGGTCATCCGGCACGCGCCGCTGGCTGCCGGGGTCCGGCCCTTCCTCGGGAGCATGGGGCGGGTGCGGCGGGTCGACCTGCGGGTCGGCGAGATCCGGTGAATCCGGATCGAACCCCAGGTCGGGGTCTACGTGATGCGAGCTGTCGCCGGGCGTCTGGGCTGCTGCAAACAGCCAGCCTTCGCCGGCGGGAAAGGGATGCTCGCTCAGGGGGACATGGCGTTTCATGATCTCCTCCTGCGTCTGAGGCAGTGACAAGGCAGTTTACGCGCAGCGATCACCCAGAGTCTCCCCCGCACCGACAACCGGCCGATTTCGCTCGCCACCGAGGGAAACCCGCGATCTAGACCATGGTCGCAAAGACCCGGCCGAACATCTGTGACACCTTCGCGCGCTTTTTCAGCGCCCCCCGGAGTCACCGCATGCCCTCGCCCCTCTCCTCCAGCCCGCTCACCCGCCTGGGCGCTCTCGCCCTGCTCGGTGGCATCGCCGCCCCGGCCAGCGCCGACTTCCTGGAGGACAGCAGCGCGCGCCTGGAATCGCGCACCTTCTACTTCAACCGCGACTTCCGCGACGGCAGCTCGTCCAACCCGCAGGGTGCATCCAAGCGAGAGGAAACCGCCCAGGGCTTCATCCTCAATGTGCAGTCGGGCTACACCGAAGGCACCGTCGGCTTCGGCGTCGACGCCCTCGCCATGCTCGGCGTCAAGCTCGACTCCAGCCCCGCCGACAGCAACAGCGGCCTGTTGCCCTCCAGCGGCCACGACCCGCGCCACTCCGAAGCCCAGTACGCCAAGGCCGGCGTCACCGGCAAGCTGCGCATCTCCCACACCCAGTTCAAGTACGGCGCGATGCTGCCGGACATGCCGCTGCTCAAATACAACGATGGCCGCCTGCTGCCGAACATGTTCCACGGCGCGCAGCTGACCAGCGAGGAAATCGCCCATCTCAAGCTCACTGCCACGCGCCTGGAGCGCTACACCGCCCGCGACTCCACCGATGCCCAGGACGTGCGCCTGAACTGCAAGAACAAACGCTACGCCTGCGACACCACCGGCAACCGCTTCGACTCCTACCAGGCGGACTACCAGCTCAATGACCAGCTCCTGCTGCAATACGCCCAGGGCGGGCTGGAGAACGTCTACCGCCAGCGCTACGTCGGCATCGTCGGCAAGCAAGCGGTGGGCGCCGGCAAGCTCACTGCCGACCTGCGCTGGTTCGACAGCGACGACGACGGCTCGGCCCGTGCCGGCCAGATCGACAACCGCGCGCTGAGCCTGCTGCTGTCCTACGCCCAGGGCGGCCACGTGTTCAGCGCCGGCTGGCAGCGCATGAGTGGCGATAGCTCCATGCCGTACCTCGACGGCAGCAATCCCTACCTCGCCAACTACTTGCAGGTGAACGACTTCGCCAACGCCCAGGAGCGCTCCTGGCAACTGCGCTACGACTTCGACCTGCGCAGCATCGGCGTGCCCGGCCTGAGCTTCATGACCCGCTACGTCAACGGCGACCACATCGCCCTGGCCAACGGCGACGAAGGCAAGGAGTGGGAGCGCGACGTGGAGTTCAAGTACGTCATCCAGACCGGCACACTCAAGGACCTCAGCCTGCGCCTGCGCAACGCCACCTACCGCACCAACTACGAACAGTCGGCGCGTGACGTGGATGAGGTGCGGCTGATCGCGAGCTACAACTTCTCGATTCTCTGAGCAGCGCAGGCCCGACCTCAAAGCAGACCGTGGATATTGAAAAAGACGAACGTGATGCTCAGCAGGAGATAGAGACAGGCAATGGCCAGATGCAGGCGGCGGCCACTGATAAAGGCCGCCACCGGCAGCACGGCAAAGATCACCACCACCAGACCAGCCCTCGACAGGATGTTCAGCTTCCAGAACTCCACGGCCTCCAATAGCCCCTCGACGTGGTAGCCGGCCAGCGCCAGCAGCGCCCAATGGCCGTGAGAGTCGAATATCTCCTGGTGCGTCTCGCCCTCCTTCAACTCGCTCGCCGGCAGGATCAAGGCAGAAGCGAAGAACAAGGCCAAGGGCGAAATCAGCAACTGCAGAAAATCCGGGTAGGTCCAGTCACCCATGACGCTCTTCAGGTCATGAAGAACCCACCAGTAATCGAGCTGGCAAAGGAAGATCGAGGCGCTCCAGATGATGGGCAGCCAATCGACCTTCGCTACCGCGCGCGAACGCAGCGCAGCTGCCGCGCTGGATAACAGACGGGTCACCCCCAGACCGGTGAGCATGCCGAAGACGACGGCCAACCATTGAAATTCAGTACCTGGCATTCTCGGGTGCACTCCTCGCACACAGGGTCGTATGAAAGGCGTGGATGCTATTCCCCACAATCGCGGGTGAAGCCAGGAAGCGCGCGGGTTATCCGTCGAGATTGCGAAATTGCGGCACAGGCCCTGCGGGAGCGGAGCTTGTCCTCGATGCTCCTGCCGGCTGCAGTTCCCGTCTGGAACAATGCGCCATGCAGGCAGTCGCGGGCAGGGCGAGCTCCTGCACAGTCCTACGTGTTGGGGAAAGGGATGAGACCCGTTTCATTCTGTCGGCAAAGTCCTGCCTCGCCATCTCGGCAACCAACCGAAAAATCCCACGGGCCATTAGCCTTGCGGGCCTACGAGCGCCGTCTCTAGCCTCTGGTTCGCCGCAGCGCCATCGCGGTCGGGTGTAGGAACCCGGTAAGGAGTCAAAAAAGCGGTAGCTCTGTAGCCACGATTCGCGAAAGTTGTCTTGTGATTCGTGCCTCTATGGCGGCCGTGTGAGGAGGCTTCGGCCTGCCCGTTTTTGGCTCCCTTGTACGGGTTTCCTACCCTCACACGGTCCGCCTCTCTACCCGTAGGAAGGTCGATTGGCGGCTACTTGATCCTTCAAGAGAGCCGACATGAACTATCCCCCTTTCTCCCCCGCGCACCACCGCTCACCACATCACGCTTCAACCCTCCGCCCGGAGGTGCCCCATGCGTGAATTCCTGCCCATCCCCCTCACCGGCCAGTTCGGCGAAGAAGTCCTGTTCATCAACGCCCTCGCACCGGTCGAGCACCTGCGCGAAGCTGCCCTGCGCCGCATCACGGCGGTCGAGGACCTGCTGCAACTGATGGAGGACGACAGTGACAGCGGCCTGATCCGCGCCACCGCCCGCTTCGCTTCGGCTTTGGCCCCGCTGGTCAGCGAAGCCCGACAGCTCTATGAGCTGGCCCTGGAGCGCCCCGACTACCAGGCGGGGCCGATGGAACGCTGAATGCCGCCGCCGGGCCGGCCGCGAAGCGCCGGCCCGGCGAGCGCCACCTTACTTCTTGGAAGTCAGCGTGCTGTAGCTGGTGATCAGGTTGCGGTAATCGGGGATGTGGTTGGAGAACAGCGCGGCCAACCCTTCGATGTCGTTGCGCCAGTCGCGGTGCAGCTCACAGGCTACGCCGAACCAGGTCATCATCTGTGCGCCGGCGGCTTCCATGCGGCGCCAGGCGGCATCACGGGTGACTTCGTTGAAAGTGCCGGAGGCGTCGGCAACGACGAAGACGTCGAAACCCTCTTCCAGCGCCGACAGCGCCGGGAAGGCCACGCAGACCTCGGTGACTACGCCGGCAATGATCAATTGCTTCTTGCCGGTGGCCTTGACCGCCTTGACGAAGTCCTCGTTGTCCCAGGCGTTGATGTTGCCGGGGCGGGCGATGTAGGGCGCGTCAGGGAACAGGTCCTTCAGCTCCGGCACCAGCGGGCCGTTGGGGCCGCTCTCGAAGCTGGTGGTGAGGATGGTCGGCAGCTTGAAGTACTTGGCGAGGTCCGCCAGGGCCAGGACGTTGTTCTTGAACTTGTCCGGTTCGATGTCACGCACCAGCGAGAGCAGGCCGGCCTGGTGATCGACCAGCAAGACGGCGGCCTGGGATTTGTCGAGACGGACATAGGGCTTGCTCATGGCGTTTCCTCTGGATGAAGGTCGCCCGGCACAGGGCGCCGGGCCGGTGATGAGTCAGCGGTACTGCGTGCTCGCTCAGTTCGTGCGCGCCAGCCGGCGCAACGGTAGGAATCAAGCGTAGGCCATGGAGTCCGGCACGCCGGTACAAAAAGTTTGCACTTGGACTCCAGCGGCCGGTCCACGGTGAAGGAATTTGGAGAAGGGATGATGACGACTGATGCTTCAGACTTCTCTTACAGACCTTTCCAGCGACAATTCCTTACCATCCGTCGACATTGTTGCCGTAACCAGTTCTTCCCAATGGAAATATTCGCTAAATGTCTAAGCTGAAAACTGTAGGAAGCGTGTGGGGGAACTAGCGCCATGGCCAGGAACGTAAAAGAGCGCGCAACCGTGATTTGCCGGCTCGACGACAAGATTCTGTTCGTCCGCAAGGCCAAGTCGAAATGGAACCTCCCCGGCGGCCGCATCGAGGCCGACGAACGCCCCGGCCAGGCCGCCACGCGCGAGCTGATCGAGGAAACAGGGCTAGCCATCGAGCAGATGAACTACGTGGCACCGCTGGAGCTGTACCAGACGCTGCACTACGTGTTCGAGACGCCGGTCGACCCGACGCAACAGCCTACCCCGCTGAACGAGATTGCCGACTGCCGCTGGTTCGCTCCCGAAGAGCTGGAGCGCCGCCGGGTCAACAAGTCGGCTCGCCGCTTGCTGCGCACCTGCCTGAAGGCTGGCTGATGGGCTGACGGACGGCGCGTATCAGGGTATCTTCAGCGCCTTCCTACAACACCCTTCCAGGATTCGTTCCCT
This sequence comes from Pseudomonas sp., assembly GCA_049840615.1. GTDB lineage: Bacteria > Pseudomonadota > Gammaproteobacteria > Pseudomonadales > Pseudomonadaceae > Pseudomonas. The sequence goes on along the minus strand of JASGKM010000036.1, from coordinate 136,768 downwards.
CATGCTTCGCGCTGCCCTGCTCTGCACCACCGCGCTGTTCACCACGGCAATGAGTTCCGGCCAGGCCCTCGCCCAGGTCGAGGTGAAGCCTGTGCAGCACTCCAAGGTCGGCGAAGTGCTGGCGGTACGAATCAGCGAGGAAATCGCTCCGGGCGACTACGAGCGCCTGTTCAAGGGGCTGATGGCCAACCCGGGCAAGTTCGCCCGCAAGGTGGCCCTGCTGGACAGCATCGGGGGCAGCGCCGCCGAGTCGATCAAGATGGGCCGCCTGCTGCGCGAGTCCGGTTTCGAGACCCTGGTGCCGACCAACAGCGTCTGCCAGGGTTCCTGCGTCTATCTGCTGGCCGCCGGCAAGCACCGCACGGTGCGCGGCTACGTAGGCCTGCATCGCCCCTACTACCCGGCCGGCGATTCGTCCCAGGCCGCAGGCAGCTACAACGCCCGCACCTATTTCCGCGACATGGACATTCCGCTGGAACTGGCCGACACCATGCAGAGCATCGATCCGCAGCGCATGCGTGTGCTGACGCCGGAGGAATTACAGCGCTACCGCCTGGGCGCCACGCCCAGCCAGATCAGCGCCCGCTGACGTTCAGCGGCCACTGGTCGGCATCGAGGTAGCCGAGCAGGCGTGGGCTCTTGTCCGTTTCGCTGAGCACGAACAGCGTCGAGGCGTAGTCCGGGGTCGCCGGGTCGTCGACGCTGACCGAATGCTCCAGGTCCTCGATGCATTCGCTGTGGGTCACCAGGATCAGGTTGCGGTGCGCGATCTTGTGCTGCAGCGCCTGGCGCAGCATCGAGCCTTCGCAGTTGTACAGCCACTCCTGCTCCTGCGGCGCCTGGCCGAACATCGAGGTGGCGGTCTGTACCGCGCGCACCTGTTCGCTGCTGAGGATGTCGGCATTGGCCAGGCCGAGGGCGGCGAAGTCCTGCCCGATGGCGTGGGCACTCAGGCCGCCACGCACGGTGATGCCGTCGACGTTACCCAGGCAGGGGGCGCTGGAACGGTCACAACGTTCGGCATGGCGCACCAACACGATCAGGTCGCCGTTCTGCCAGTGCTCGCGCAACTCCGCCTGGCGCTTGGCATCACCGACCAGCGGTGCGGGACGCGAGAAGTCCAGGGGCAGGAAGCCGCTGAGCAAGGCGATGATAGGGAGGATCGCCAGCAACGACAGCCAGCCGCGAGACAGGGAACGGATGAACTTTGGGATGGGCATGGGCTCGGCCGTACTGCTGGTAGAAGGGAAGGCCCGACCCATCCCTGGGGTAACCATCGCACTGCGGGTTGTCAGATGGCGGGCAGGCAAACCCTATCGCCGCATTCGTGAAGAACCCGTTATGAATTGCTGAAGAAACCGTATCCGTCAGAAACGACCGTCTGTCGCCCCGCCGCCTTCGAGACACCAACTGGCGCGATTGGCCGGTTTTCGGTCATCGCACTGTGGTAGAACAAGGCACAGTGCCATCAGAGAGCCGCCGCCATGCCGTACGACGCCTCCCCGGAAAATCCCGTCTACCAGACCCTCCTCGAATCCACCCGCGCCATCCCGTGGAAAATCGACTGGCGATCCATGACCTTCGCCTACATCGGCCCACAGATCGAAGACCTTCTAGGCTGGAGCCAGGCCAGTTGGGTCAGCGCCAACGACTGGGCCGAACGCATGCACCCGGAAGATCGCGAGCGCGTGGTGAACTTCTGTGTGTCGCAGTCCCGCGAGGGCACCGACCACGAGGCGGATTACCGCGCCCTCACCTCTACCGGTGACTACGTGTGGATCCGCGATGTGGTGCACGTGGTGCGCGACGACAACGGCGAGGTGGATTCGCTGGTCGGCTTCATGTTCGACATCAGCGAGCGCAAGCGCGCCGAAGAGCAGCTGATCATGCTGCAGCGCCAGCTGGAGGAATACTCGTACAAGGACGGCCTGACCGGCGTGGCCAACCGGCGCATGTTCGACTCGGTGCTGGACACCGAATGGGGCAGCGCCCAACGCAGCGGCCAGCCAATCTCGCTGGTGCTGCTGGATATCGACTACTTCAAGCAGTTCAACGATCACTACGGGCATATCCAGGGCGACGACTGCCTGCGCACGGTGGGCAAGGCGCTGGCCGGCGCATTGCACCGGCCGCGGGACTTCATCGCGCGTTTCGGCGGCGAGGAGTTCGTGCTGGTGCTGCCGGAGACCGACAGCGAGGCCGCCCGGCAGATCGCCGAGCGCTGCCGCGGCGTGCTGCGCGAGCAACAGATCAGCCACGAGAAATCCAATGTCTCGTCGTTGCTGACCATCAGCCTGGGCGTCGGCACCGCCGTTCCCTCTTCCAGCGACCGCCCGCTGGACTTCGTCGCCGCGGTGGACCGCCTGCTCTACCAGGCCAAGCAGGCCGGGCGCGACCGGCTGGTGGCGGCGCAGTGGAACCGTGGGGATGATCTGCGGCGTGACGCAGTGCAGGCGCATCGATAGGGCCGGCTGCGACGTCCTGACTCGACCAACCGGGCGGGCACCGGCGCCAGAGCTGTCTAAGCTCTATAGCCACACGCGCGTGCCGGCGGCAGCGCGGCGGCCTCACGAGGGTTGCCGCCCACTGCGCCAAACCGATGGACCCCCTGGCCCGGAGCCGGCATTGCGTAGAGCCGACCCCGTAACCAGGACCCCTGACCATGCACGATATCGACCCCGTCGAAACCCAGGAATGGCTGGACGCGCTGGAATCCGTACTGGAAAAAGAAGGCGAAGAGCGCGCCCACTACCTGATGACTCGCCTCGGCGAGCTGGCCAGCCGAACGGGCACGCAGCTGCCCTACGCCATCACCACGCCCTACCGCAACACCATCCCGGTAGGCCACGAGGCCCGCATGCCGGGCGACCTGTTCATGGAGCGACGCATCCGTTCGCTGGTGCGCTGGAACGCGCTGGCCATGGTGATGCGCGCCAACCACAAGGACCCGTCGCTGGGCGGGCACATCTCCACCTTCGCTTCCTCGGCGACCCTTTACGACATCGGCTTCAACTACTTCTTCAACGGCCCCACCGAGGAGCACGCCGGCGACCTGATCTACTTCCAGGGCCACGCCTCGCCCGGCATCTACGCCCGCGCCTACATCGAGGGGCTGCTCTCGGATCAACAGCTGGAGAACTTCCGCCAGGAGGTCGACGGCAAGGGCATTTCCTCCTACCCGCACCCGCGGCTGATGCCGCACTTCTGGCAGTTCCCCACGGTGTCCATGGGCCTGGGGCCGATCCAGGCGATCTACCAGGCGCGCTTCATGAAGTACCTGGAAAGCCGTGGCTTCATCCCCGCCGGCAAACAGAAAGTCTGGTGCTTCCTCGGCGACGGCGAGACCGACGAGCCGGAATCCCTTGGCGCGATCTCCCTGGCCGGGCGCGAGAAGCTCGACAACCTGATCTTCGTGGTCAACTGCAACCTGCAGCGCCTGGACGGCCCGGTGCGCGGCAACGGCAAGATCATCCAGGAGCTGGAAGGCGTATTCCGCGGCGCCAACTGGAACGTCATCAAGGTGATCTGGGGGCGCTTCTGGGACCCGCTGTTCGCCAAGGACCACGCCGGCCTGCTGCAGGCACGCATGGACGAAGCGGTGGACGGCGACTACCAGAACTACAAGGCCAAGGACGGCGCCTTCGTCCGCGAACACTTCTTCGGCGCGCGGCCGGAGCTGCTGGAGATGGTCAAGGACCTCTCCGACGAGGAGATCTGGAAGCTCAACCGCGGCGGGCATGACCCGTACAAGGTCTATGCCGCCTATCACGCAGCGGTGAACCACAAGGGCCAGCCCAGCGTGGTGCTGGCCAAGACCATCAAGGGCTACGGCACTGGCACTGGTGAAGCGAAGAACATTGCCCACAACATCCACGAGATCGACGTCGAAAGCCTGCGCGCCTTCCGCGACCGCTTCGACATCCCGATCAAGGACGCTGACCTGCCCAAACTGCCCTTCTACCGCCCCGACGAAGGCAGCGCCGAGGCGCGCTACCTGAAAGAGCGTCGCGCCTCCCTGGGCGGCTTCATGCCTCATCGCCATGGCAACAGCCAGGCCATTCCCGCTCCGCCGCTCGAGACGCTGAAGGCTTTGCTGGACGGCTCGGGCGACCGCGAGATTTCCACCACCATGGCCTTCGTGCGGATCATCTCGCAGCTGGTGAAGGACAAGGAACTGGGCCAGCGCATCGTGCCAATCATCCCGGACGAGGCGCGAACCTTCGGCATGGAAGGCATGTTCCGCCAGCTCGGCATCTATTCCTCGGTGGGCCAGCTCTACGAGCCGGTCGACAAGGAACAGCTGATGTTCTATCGCGAGGACAAGAAGGGGCAGATTCTCGAGGAAGGCATCACCGAGGCCGGCGCCATGTCCTCCTTCATCGCTGCCGGCACGGCCTACAGCAACTACCGCCAGCCGATGCTGCCGTTCTACATCTTCTACTCGATGTTCGGCTTCCAGCGCATCGGCGACCTCGCCTGGGCGGCCGGCGACAGCCTGACCCGCGGCTTCCTGCTCGGCGGCACCGCCGGGCGCACCACCCTCAACGGCGAGGGCCTGCAACACGAGGACGGCCAGAGCCATGTGCTGGCCTCGGTCATTCCCAATTGCCGCACCTACGACCCCACCTACTCCTACGAGCTGGCGGTGATCATCCAGGAGGGCGTGCGGCAGATGATGGAAGAGCAGCAGGACGTCTTCTACTACATCACCGTGATGAACGAAAACTACCCGCACCCTGCTCTGCCCCAGGGCGTCGAAGCCGGCATCATCAAGGGCATGTACCTGCTCTTCGAGGACCGCCGCGCCGCCTCGCACCACGTACAGTTGCTCGGCTCGGGCACCATCCTGCGCGAAGTCGAGGCCGCGGCGAAAATCCTCCGTGAGGACTTCGGTATCGGCGCCGACGTCTGGTCCGTGCCCAGCTTCAACGAGCTACGCCGCGACGGCCTGGCCGTGGAGCGCTGGAACCGCCTGCACCCAGGGCAGAAGCCAAGGCCGAGTTACGTCGAAGAGTGCCTGTCTGGCCGCAAAGGGCCGGTGATCGCCTCGACCGACTACATGAAGGTCTATGCCGAGCAGATTCGCCAGTGGGTGCCGACCAAGGAATACAAGGTGCTGGGCACCGACGGATTCGGCCGCAGCGATACCCGCGCCAAACTGCGCCACTTCTTCGAAGTGGATCGTCACTGGGTCGTTCTCGCGGCGCTGGAGGCCCTGGCCGATCGCGGCGACATCGAGCCGAAAGTGGTGGCCGAAGCCATCGCCCGGTTCGGCCTCGACCCGGAAAAACCCAACCCGCTGGACTGCTGAGGAGAGGCACCGTGAGCGAAACCATTCGCGTACCCGACATCGGCAGCGGCCAGGGAGAAGTCATCGAACTGATGGTGAAGGTCGGCGACCGCATCGAAGCCGAGCAGAGCCTGCTGACGTTGGAGTCCGACAAGGCCAGCATGGAAATTCCCGCGCCGAAAGCCGGCGTGGTGAAAGCCATCAAGGTGAAGGTCGGCGATACCCTCAAGGAGGGCGATGAAATCCTCGAACTGGAGGCCGAAGGCGGCAGCACAGAAGCCAAGGTCGAGGAGCCGGCCAAGCCAGCGCCTGAAGCGCCCAAGGTCGCCGCAGCGCCAACGCCACAAGCCGCGCCCTCAGGCGGCGGTGGCGTGGAAACCATCAAGGTGCCGGACATCGGCAACGGCCAGGGCGAGATCATCGAGCTGATGGTCAAGGTCGGCGACCGCATTGAAGCCGACCAGAGCCTGCTGACGCTGGAATCTGACAAGGCGAGCATGGAGATTCCCGCGCCCAAGGCCGGCGTGGTGAAGGCCATCAAGGTGAAGATTGGCGACACCCTCAAGGAAGGCGACGACATCCTCGAACTGGAAACCGACGGTGGCGCGTCGGCGGCCGGTACTCCCGCCGCGTCGTCCCCTGCCCCGTCGCCGGAGCCGACCCAGGCAGAGGAAAAACCCGCCGCCGCTTCCGCCGCTCCTGGCGGCGTGGAGACCATCCGCGTGCCGGACATCGGTAACGGCCAGGGCAATGTCATCGAGCTGATGGTCAAGGTCGGCGACCGCATCGAGGCCGACCAGAGCCTGCTGACCCTGGAATCTGACAAGGCGAGCATGGAAATCCCCGCGCCCAAGGCCGGCGTGGTGAAGGCCATCAAGGTGAAGATCGGCGACACGCTCAAGGAAGGCGATGCAATCCTCGAGCTGGAGGTCGTCGATGGCGCAGTCGCGCCGCAGGCCACGACTGAGAAGCCCGCAGCCGCCCCAGCGACGAAAGCCGAACCCGTCAGAGCGCCGGAAGCCACACCCGTGGGTGCGCCCAGCCGCGACGGCACCAAGGTGCACGCCGGCCCTGCCGTGCGCATGGTTGCCCGCGAGTTCGGCGTCGACCTGGCGCAGGTCACCGGCACCGGCCCCAAGGGCCGCATCCTCAAGGAAGACGTACAGCTGTTCGTGAAGGAGCAACTGCAACGCAGCAAGTCTGGCGCGTCAGCGGGCGCAACGGGCGGCGCTGGGATTGCGCCGATACCGGAGATCGACTTCAGCAAGTTCGGCCAGGTGGAAGAAGTGGCGATGACCCGCCTGATGCAGGTCGGCGCCGCCAACCTGCACCGCAGCTGGCTGAACGTACCCCACGTCACGCAGTTCGAGTCCGCCGATATCACCGAGGCCGAAGCCTTCCGCATTGCGCAGAAGGCGGCGGCGGAAAAGGCCGGGACCAAGCTGACCATCCTGCCGATCCTGCTCAAGGCCAGCGCCCACCTGCTGCGCGAGCTGCCGGACTTCAACAGCTCGCTGGCCCCCAGCGGCAAGGCACTCATCCGCAAGAAGTACGTACACATAGGCTTCGCGGTGGATACACCGGACGGCCTGCTGGTGCCGGTGATCCGCGACGTCGACCAGAAGGGATTGCTGCAGCTTGCGCTGGAAGCTGCCGAACTGGCGGAAAAGGCCCGCACCAAGAAGCTCTCCGCCGACGCCATGCAGGGCGCCTGCTTCACCATCTCCAGCCTCGGGCACATTGGCGGCACCGGCTTCACGCCCATCGTCAATGCGCCGGAAGTGGCAATCCTGGGCGTGAGCAAGGCGGCAATTCAGCCGGTCTGGGACGGCAATGCCTTCCAGCCACGGCTGATGCTGCCGCTATCACTGTCCTACGATCACCGCGTGATCAACGGGGCGGCCGCCGCGCGGTTTACTCGGAGGCTGGGGGAGGTGCTGGGGGATATTCGCAGTCTGTTGCTATAAAGCCCCGGAGAACTCGCCCATAAACAAATAGCCCCGCATCGCGGGGCTATTTCATATACAGCCGCCGACATAGTTCAGCGAAAAATCACACAAACTTTCATAAAACGCACAGGAAACTCAAGATTAACGAACAATATTATCGCTCAACCGGGGGCAACCAAGACTAGCAAGCCGGACTTTTCCCACACCAATAGATACGTTAGCCCATTATCTGAAAGTCAGACTTCCCCAAAAATAACAAGAACACCCAAAAAGCCATGAAAGTCACTTCATGGACTTCGCCAAAAAATCAGAACGGGTGTATTCAATTCAATCCATAGGGAAGTAACACATGTTCAAAAAGGGCCTCCCCGCAAGCAAACTTTCACTGGCCATTTCACTGGCAACCCTGCTACCCAGTCTTTCACTATACGCCCAAGACACCCGTACCATCCTGACACCCGGCGGACAACCGATCTTTGAAATCCGCTTCTTTGATGTGGGCGATGGCCCCTTCCAGACCGATGAAGACAAGCCCGTGTTATCGACCTGGAACCTGGACGAGCAGCAAAAACAGAAAATCCTCCAAGGCGTGACCTATTGGGCCAACGCCTTGACCCCCGCCCCCGGCCAATTACCCGTTGTCATCAATGTCGGCACCTACGACGAAGAAAATGCCACGGGTGCAGGCGGGCGAGCGCCCAGCGAAGACAAAGTCTTTATTACACAAGTTCAGGCGGGACTGACCAACCAGACTACCGACGATCTGGACAATGGTTCCCATGGCCAGTTCACCATGGGCAAACTGCAATGGGATCATGTGCCCTATACGCCCTCCCAACTTCCCGTGACCGGAAATTTCGACCTCGCCGCCACAACATTGCATGAGTTGGGCCATGCACTTGGCGTCCTCAACACAGTCACTGACAAGTTGGGCGAGAAATCCAATACCCCCTACTACATGCCCGGTATCAGCATTTGGGCAGCCCATCTGCGCGATGACAACGGCAATCCGGCGCGACCCGATCAGGTCGTACTCTGCTCGCTGTGCAATAACCCCTACGACCCCACAGGCTTTGACCTGCGACAAAACAGGGGCTACTTCTCCGGCGAGCATGTCAGTGAAGTATTGGACGGCGCCATGCCCGGCCTCCCCATCACCATCCTGGGCGGAGATGGATCGGTGGTGGATGACGACTACATGAGTCACATCGAGCTGAAAACAGCCTGATGAGCCACCAGAACTACCGCAACTACACCACCTTCATGGAAGCAGAGCTGGCGGCGCTCCAGGACCTGGGTTACCAGATCGACCGCCGCAACCTGTTCGGTTTCTCGGTATATGGCGACGCTCAGACGCTCTACAACCGGAACGGTTATTTCCAGCGTGACCCGTCCGGCACGCAGTATCTCGTCGGAGCTTACAACACCACCCCGCTCGGCCTGGGCCTGCATGTCTATGGCAGCAATAACCTGATCTACCAGCAAGCCGACCTGCTGACCCGTGGCGACGGTGCAGCCGGCGCCCGCATCGATGGCGAGGGCAACACCCTGGTCGTTGAACCCGGCACCCAGATCCATGCCGATGGCCTGAATGGCCGGGGCGTGCTCTTCGCCTACGGCAAGGACCACAACCTCATTCAGCGCGGCGACGTACAGGCATTGGGCGAAAACGGCATCGCCGCCGAATTCAATTTCGGCAGCAACCTGATGGGCAATAATATTGAATATCGTGGTTCCTATATTCATACCGCGAACAACGCGCCTGCTCCCCTGCTGCCCGAACTCGAGGGCGCCCTGGTCGACAACGTCGACATCAGCGGTCGCCTGGCCGGCAGCACTGCCGCTCTCTCGATTTCCTCCAACGCCCTGGTCAATCGCATCAACGTGATGGCTGGCGCTCAGTTGCAGGGCGATATCGTCTCGGCCTACAACCAGCAGGACAACGACGGCAACCAGCGCCTGACCCAGCTCAGCTTCGGCCGCCTGGCCGACAGCGCGGGCCGCGCCACTGATCAGGCCGACGCCAACTTCCGCCTGCGCTACGACGGCAACATCCAGGGCATCAACAACCTGGCGCTGAACCTGCGCGGCGGCGAAACCTCCCTCAATGGCCAGAACCAGCTCTACAGCGTCGAGGTGGCCGAAGGCGCTACCCTCGCCGGCAATGCCAGCTACCAGTTGAACGCCAACGGCGAATTCACCAACCGCGGCACCGTTGCGCCGGGCAATTCGCTGGGCACCATCCGCGTCGATGGCAACTACGTGCAGACCGAGTCCGGCCAACTGCTGGTCGAAGTCAACGACAAAGGCGCTCATGACAGCCTGGTGGTCAACGGCAACGCCGATCTCGCCGGCCGCCTGAGCGTGGCGCCGCTGCGTGGCTGGTATGCCCCGCAGTGGAAGATGGCCTCCAGCCAACTGCTGCAGAGCACCAGCACCACCGGGGCCTTCGACGAAGTGCAGAGCGTTTCCGTCTCGCCAACCCTGTCCCTGCTGGCCGCACCGCAGACCAACGGCAGCTATCTGCTGAGCTTCAACCGCGCCAGCGATGCCTACGCCCAGTACGCCCTGAGCAAGAGCGGTAGCGAAGTGGGCCACGCCCTGAGCGAAACCGCCTCCCAGGTCGAGGCCGGCAACACCGACCGCCAGAAGCTCTACACCACCCTGGACTTCTCCGCCGCCGACGGCAGCACCGTCGCCAAGGCGCTCGAACAGCTCTCGCCGTCCGCCTACAGCGCCATGATGGCCAGTTCGCTGCAGCGCGAGCAGCAGGTCGCCGATACCATCAGCGCCCGCGAGCCCGGCAAGCTGCGTGACGATGAGTGGCAAGCCTTCATCCAGCCCTTTGGCGGCAACACTCGTCAGAACAGCGACAGCCACACTGTCGGTTTCACTAACAACAGCTCCGGCGTGATCTTCGGCGCGGAGACCGCGGCCAGCCGCGACGGCAACCTGGTCATCGGCCTGCACGGTGCAGCCAGCAAGCAGTCGGTCAATCTGAAAGACCCGCTGCATGGCGACGGCAACACCTCGGCCCTGGAGCTGGGTGTGCATGCCCGCTACGCCGAGGACCCCATGGCTGGCAGCTACATGCTCGGCAGTGCCCGCATCGGTTACGAGACCGGCGAACTGAAGCGCAAGCTCAACTTCGACGACTACTCCGCCGAGAACAAGGCGGACTGGACCGGCAAGAGCGCGTCCCTGGTCGGCGGCGGTGGCTATCGCTTCAAGCTGAACGACAACGTCAGCCTGGGCCCGATCGCTACCCTCACCTACACCAGCCTGTGGCGTGACGGCACCCACGAGAAAGGCGCCGATGGCTCCACCCTGAAGCTGAAGTCCCAGCAGTTCGATTCGCTGCGCTCCAGCATCGGCCTGAACAGCGCGATGAAGTTCCCGCTCGACGGCGGCAAGGCCATCAAGGCCGAGGGCCAGATCACCTGGAACCACGAACTGCTCGACACCGACCTGATCCAGGACGCGACGTTCGCCAACTACCAGGGCGTGAAGTTCAAGAGCAAGAACACCGTCATGGACCGCGACTCCATGGGCCTGCGCGGCAACATCCGCTACTCGCTCAGCGAAAACGTGGACATTGGCGCAGGGGTAGCAAGCGACCTGTTCCGTACCGGCTACAACTCGGTGTCGGGCAACCTGTCGCTGGACTGGCGTTTCTGATCCACCGCCACCGCGCCTGGCGCGGGGAACCCCCATTCATCCGTATTAGCCGCCCCATGGGGCGGCTTTTTTACATCTGGTCCAGCGGTATCCGCAGGTAGCGCACACCGTTCTCCTCTGCCTCAGGCAGCACACCGCCGCGCATGTTGACCTGAATCGACGGCCAGATGAGGGCAGGAGCATGGAGCGTCGCATCGCGCTGGTTACGCATGAGGACGAAGGCATCCTCCGCCACCCCTTCATGCACATGCACGTTGGCCTTTCGCTCCTGCGCCACGCTCGTCTCGTGCTGATGTTCCTCGCGCTCCGCCGTCAGGTAGTCATGGCAGAGGAACAGACGCGTCGTCTCTGGTAGTGCGAACAGGCGCTGGATGGAGCGGTACAGCTGTCGAGCATCGCCACCGGGAAAGTCACAGCGGGCGGTGCCGTAGTCGGGCATGAACAGGGTGTCCCCGACAAAGGCGGCGTCGCCGACGAGGTAGGTCATGCAGGCCGGCGTATGGCCGGGTGTATGCAGCGCCTCGGCCTGCAGTTCGCCGATGCTGAAGCGCTCGCCGTCAGAGAACAGGTGGTCGAACTGGCTACCGTCGCAGGGAAAGTCCTCTCCCAGGTTGAGTATCCCGGCGAAAGTGCGCTGCACCTGGGCAATGCTCGAACCAATGGCCAGGCGCCCACCCAACTCGGTCTTGAGCCAGGCAGAAGCAGACAGGTGGTCGGCGTGCAGGTGCGTCTCCAAAAGCCACTCCACCGTAAGACCCTGTTCGCGCACATAGTCGACGATGCGCCGAGCGCTCTCGTGGCCGATACGGCCGGCAGCGGCATCGTAGTCCAGCACGGGGTCGACAATGGCGCAGCGCCGGCTCGCCGGGTCGGCAACCACGTAGCTGTAGGTGAACGTAGCGGTATCGAAGAAGTGCTGGATGCGGGCGGTCATGCCGGATTCCTTGCTGTCGGCACCGGAGTGCCGAGGGTTTTCTCGTAGCGCCAGGCATCGCTGCCGTCTTCGTAGAATCCAGGGCTGCGGGCGAAGCGATGGTAGCCGCTGCGCTCATAGAGGCCGATGGCGCTGGCGTTGTCCAGGCGCACCTCCAGGCGCAAGCGGCGGCAACCGCGCGCGCTTGCCAGTTGCTCGCAACGCTCCAGTAGCGCGCCGCCCAGGCCCTGTCCCTGTGCTTGCCGGGAAATCGCCAGGGAGTATAGGCGGGCAATGTCCAGGCCTCGGCGCAGGAGCAGCAATGCGTAGCCCTGTAACTCACCGTCGCCTTCGACCACCAGCAGGCGAGCACTGGGCGCGGCGATCAACCGGCGGAAGCTGCGCACGCTGATACGGTCCTGCGCGAAACTCTCCTCCTCCAACCACAGCAAGTTGGGCAAATCGGCCGCAACGGCAAGGCGATATAACAGCGCCATGGGTTCTCCGTAAAACTATCGTAATGAACCGGGACATTTCCTGAAGTTACTGCTTAATAGACACACGGCAACTTTCAGACAGGTCCGTGAACAATGTCTTCGCTACACACTAACTTTCATGAAAAGTTCAATGCAAGCGCGCTCCAGGCAGTCACCGATGCCTCTGTGGAGCCACCCTCAGCCCGATCGAGCCAGGTTCTGATCATCGTCGAGCGCAAGGAAGACTGGGCATCCTATATTCCCAGCGAGGATATGCTGAGCGCCCGCGAGTACCTGGAATACTCTCATCAGTTCGAATCGGGAAAGCGCTTTCAGGTCATCAACCTGTGCCGAAATTATAAATATCTCGGCCACGGTTATTATTGTTCGTTATTGGCCGAGGCCCGAGGCCACAAGGTCATTCCATCAGTACGCACCATCAGCGAACTGGCAAAGAAGTCCCTATACGGCCTGGCCCTGGACGGGCTGGAAAGGTCCCTGGAAAAAGCCCTCGCCCAGCATCCCTGCGCCAGCACCGACGGCTTCACCCTGCGCCTGTATTTCGGCCACACCGAGCTTCAGCCGCTGCAGTCCATCGCCCGCCAGCTGTTCGAGGCTTTCCCCTGCCCCATCCTGCTGGTGGACTTCCGCCGCACCGACGCCTGGCACATCGCCGGAATCCGCCCCGGCGCCCTGCACAAGCTGCGCGACAGCCAGGAAGATCAGTTCGCTGAAGCCCTCGATCGCTTCAGCCGCCGCGTGTGGCGCCAGCCGAATTCCAGGCGGCTGGCGCGCTACGACCTGGCCATCCTGCACAACCCGGCCGAGAGCCTGCCGCCGTCCAACGCCGGCGCGCTGGCAAACTTCGTCCGCGTCGGCCGGCAATTGGGCATCGACGTCGAGCTGATCGAGAAGAAGGACTATGCGCGTCTGGCCGAGTACGACGCCCTGCTGATCCGCGAGACCACCAGCGTCGACGACCACACCTACCGCTTCGCCAAGAAGGCCGAGAGCGAGGGGCTGATCGTGATGGACGATCCGGCCTCGATCCTTCGCTGCACCAACAAGGTCTACCTGACCGACCTGCTGCGCAGCCAGGGCCTGGGCATGCCGGACACGGAAATCCTCTACAAGGACAACCCTCAGGAACTGGAGCGCGTCGGCGCGCGGCTGGGCTTCCCGCTGGTGCTGAAGATTCCCGATGGCTGCTTCTCCCGTGGCGTCTACAAGGTCGAAGACGCCCAGCAGTTGCGCATTGTCAGTGCCGAGCTGTTCGAGCACTCGGTACTGCTGCTCGCCCAGGAATACCTCTACACGGAGTACGACTGGCGCATCGGCATCCTCAACCGCCAGCCGGTGTTCGCCTGCCAGTACTTCATGTCCCGCGGGCACTGGCAGATCGTCCAGCACAAGGACGGCGGCGAGGTGATCGGTGAATGCCGCACCTTGCCGGTGGAAAGCGCGCCAGCGGCTGTGGTGGCGCTGGCGTTGAAGACCGCCAACCTGATCGGCGACGGCCTCTACGGCGTAGACCTCAAGGAGGTGGACGGCGAAGTGGTGGTGATCGAGGTGAACGACAACCCCAACCTCGACGCCGGTATCGAGGACGCCTGCCTCAAGGACGATCTCTACCGCCAGGTACTGGAGGAATTCATCCGCCGCCTGGAACTCAAGCGGCGCGGCCAGGCGCTGTGATCCATCCCCTCAAGGAGAACCCCATGGAAACCACGCACATCGGCCTGACCATCCTGATCGCCATCGTCGTGTTCGGTACCGCGATCAACTATTTCGACCGCCGCATGAAACCGCGCGAGCTGCGCGAGCAGGCCAGGCGCAAGAATCAGCCGAAGCGCACGCAGTAGATCGGCGGCAGGTTCATCGACAGGCACTGCCAATGGTCGCCAGCGTTCTCCGACAGCCACAGCCCGCCGGTGGTGGAGCCCATCGCCAGGCAGGCACCATCGTCGTCCACCGCCAGGCCGTGGCGGTACACCAGGTCGAAGGCCGCGCCTTGCGGCAGACCACTGTCGAGCACCTCGAAGCTGGAGCCGCCGTCGCGGGTACGGGTGACAACGAAACGGGCGTCCACCGGGATCCGGCAGACGTCCTTCACCGCCGGAACGAACCAGGCCGTGTCCGGCTGGGTCGGGTGGACGGCGACAGCGAAACCGAAGCTCGAGGGTTCGGCCTGTACGTCGTTCCAGCGCGTGCCGCCGTCGGTCGAGGTGAAGATGCCGTTGTGATGCTGCACCCAGAGACGATCCGGCTGTGCCGGGCAATGCAGCAGGCGGTGCGGGTCCTGGATAGCGCCCTCTTCACGCAGCTCCGGCGGCATGTAGTCGGCGTACATGCCGCTGGTGGTGACGCGCCAGCTGGCCCCGCCATCGTCACTCTGCCAGACCCCGCCGCAGGACACCGCGACGGTCAGGTGTTGACTGTCGCGTGGGTCGACGCTGACCGAGTGAATGCCCGGCCAGTCGTAGCCACCGCCCATCCAGCGCGAGCGCTCCGGGCGGTCCCAGAGCGGGCGGTTGAGTTCCCAGCTATCGCCACCGTCGTTGCTGCGGAACAGGCCGCCGGGAATGGTGCCGGCCCAGAGCACGCCGGGTTCGGCAGCGCCACCGGTTTCCAGGCACCAGATCTGTTGCAGGACCCAGGGCGCGGGCGGGACTTCACCCTCTTTGTGCTCGGGCAGCGGATCAGGCTGTGGCGGGTAGGTCGGCACGGCAATTTCCTGCCAGTCCTCACCGGAACGCTGGCGCCATAGCTTGCAGCCAAAGTGGCCAAGGTTCAGGGCGGCGTAGAGGGTCTCATCGCGCGGGTCGGCGAGCACCGTGCTCAGCGGTTCGCCGATGAAATCCCGACGGCTTTCCTGCCAGCCGTCGGCGCCTCGCTGGTAGGTGAACAGGCCCTTGCGGGTCGCCACCAGCAGTCGATCATCCATTTCTGCTCTCCTCGATTGCTGCCCTGCCCTCAACCGCCGCTCAGGGCCTGCACCACGTACACCTCGCTGCCCGCCGCCAATGCATCGCTGAGGCGAGCGCGGTCGCGCAGGCGCAGACCGTCGATGAAGACCGTCACGTGTCGGCGCAGCCCGCCCTGGTCATCCAGCAGGTAGCCGCGCAGTTTCGGCGCTTCGATGAACACGGCTTCCAGGGCACCCGCCAGGGTATCGGCAGGCAATTCGCGCTCCTCGATGGGAACGTGACGCTGGATCGACGGCGCGAAGACGATGCGGCACATGGGGCGGCCCGTGGCGGACACTGATTGCCCCAGTCTAGGGCAGACGCGACGGGCACTCCGCCTGCTTCGACGGGCTGCGCGATGCAGCACGCAAAAGCTCTGGGACGGCCCTCGTCACCCTCAGGAGCAGGCAATCAGTTTCGATCCGGCAAAACTAAACGTCGTGAAAATCACATTTAACAAACCCATCCGCCGTGCGAGTCTCCGGGAATCGTCAGCCATAACCTTCGACATGCACCTGCTCGTTTCGCCCGCACCGCTGGAACCCGTCGCCGCCCGCAAGGCCGGCAGCGCTGTCCGCCTGCCGCGCAAACATGCCCGCTGGCTCGAACTGCAACCGCTGACCCTGCCTCTGGAACTGGCCTTCTGGGCGCTCTGGCACTGCCGCCACGCACGTCCACCGGATAGCACCTCTCGCTGACCGGGCACCCTGCCCGAATTCTTCCGACGGAACTACGCTCAGGATTGGCAAAACGCCGTTCTCGAACAAGACGTAGCCCGTTGCATCGCTTGCCTGCCTTCAATCCCGTGCCCATCGGCGCGGCCCAGGCCTGCAGGTCGTCAGCGCATCCGCGTGGATGCTAACGAGAGCCCCATGAATTTCGCCTCCGTGCAAGAAGCCCAGTATTTCCTGGCCCAGAACCCCGATATCGAGATGGTCGAGCTGTTCATCCTCGACGCCAACGGCGTGCCGCGCGGCAAGCTGCTGCACCGCGAGGAGCTGCTGGCGGTTTACCAGTCCGGCCGGCCGCTGCCCAGCACCATCCTCGGCCTCACCGTGCACGGCGAGGATGTGGAGGACTCCGGGCTGGTCTGGGATGTCGGCGATATCGACTGCCGCGCCTACCCATTGGCCGGCAGCCTGGTGCGCCTGCCCTGGCGGCAGATTCCCACGGCGGCGGTGCAGGTCAGCATGCACCCCGAACAGGGCAAGCCGGCGGACATCGCCGACCCACGCCATGTGCTGATCCACGTGATCGACGGTCTCAAGGCCGATGGCTTCCACCCGGTGATGGCCTGCGAGCTGGAGTTCTACCTGCTGGACGCCAAGCGCGACGCCAATGGCCGCCCGCAGCCTGCGCTGGACGCCGACGGTGGCCGCCCGCGCGCCACCCAGGTCTACGGACTGCGCGAGCTGGAGCAGATCGAGCCCTTCCTCGCCGATCTCTATGCCGCCTGCAAGGCCCAGGGGATTCCGGCACGCACGGCCATCTCCGAGTACGCGCCGGGCCAGGTGGAAATCACCCTGGAACACGGCGACGCACTGCTCGCCATGGACCAGGCCGTGCGCTACAAGCGCCTGGTGAAAGGCGTGGCGCACAAGCACGGCATGCAGGCGTGCTTCATGGCCAAACCGTTCGACGACCTGGCCGGCACCGGCATGCACATGCATGTGTCCCTGGCCGACGCCGAGGGCAACAACCTCTATGCCAGCGAGGATCCGGCGGGCACTCCCCTGCTGCGCCAGTCCGTGGGCGGCATGCTGAAGAGCCTGCTCGACTCGCTGCTGCTGTTCTGCCCCAACGCCAACTCCTACCGCCGCTTCCAGGCCAACAGCTACGCGCCGCTGGCGCCGACCTGGGGCTGCGACAACCGCACCGTGAGCCTGCGCGTGCCCGGCGGCCCGGCCCATACCCGCCACGTCGAGCACCGCATCTGCGGCGCCGACGCCAACCCTTACCTGGCGGCTGCCGCCATCCTCGCGGGCATCCATCGCGGCATCCGCGAGGAGATCGACCCGGGTGCGCCAGTGGAAGGCAACGGCTACGCCCAGGCCAAGGAGCTGCTGCCCACCGACTGGCTCACCTCGCTGCGGGCGCTGGAGCGCTCCAGCTGGGCGCGCGACGCCCTGGGGCATGAATTCCTCGGCGTCTACCTGAAGGTCAAGCAGGCCGAATACCGCCAGTTCATGGGCGAGGTCGGTGAGCAGGACTGGCGCTGGTATCTGACGCAAGCGTGAAGTAGTGATGGAAGAACTGAAGCCCCCTCACCCCAGCCCTCTCCCAGAGGGAGAGGGGGTCGTCCGTGCCGAGATGAGCCTTTCGCTCACTGAAGCCATCGATGGAAACCGAATTTTCAGCCCGCTCCAATCAGCTCCCTCTCCCTTCAGGGAGAGGGCTGGGGAGAGGGAAAGCGAACAACAACAGGAACACCGAAATGAACGCTGCACTGAACCCCGTCACTCCCGCCCCCGAGCGCGCGAAGTCCTATTACTCCGCGAGCCTCAACGAAGAGACCCACTACCCCACGTTGCAGGGCGAGGTGAACGTCGACATCGCCATCATCGGCGGCGGCTTCACCGGCGTCGCCACTGCCGTGGAGCTGGCGGAGCGCGGCTACAAGGTCGCCATCGTCGAGACCAACAAGGTTGGCTGGGGCGCCAGCGGGCGTAATGGCGGGCAGGTCACCGGCAGCCTTTCCGGCGACTCCGCCATGGAAAAACAGATGCGCCAGTGGCTGGGCGACGACGTCGACGATTTCATCTGGCACCTGCGCTGGCGCGGCCACGAGATCATCAAGAGCCGCGTGGAGAAATACGGCATCCAGTGCGACCTGAAGTTCGGCCACCTGCACGCGGCGATGAAGCAGTCGCACATGGACGAGCTGAAGGCCACCTTCGACGACGCCAAGCGCCGTGGCATGGGCGACGAAATTACCCTGCTGGACGGCGCCGGCGTGCGCGCGCACCTGGAAAGCGACCTCTACTGCGGCGCCATCAAGAACACCCGCAACATGCACCTGCACCCGCTCAACCTGTGCATCGGCGAGGCCAAGGCCGCCGCCAGCCTGGGCGCACTGATCTTCGAGCACTCCGAAGTGCTGGATATCATCCATGGCCCGCGCCCGGCGGTGGTCACCTCCGGCGGGCGGATCAACGCCGCGCAGGTAATGCTGGCCGGCGACGTCTACCACAAGCTCGAACGCAAGCAGCTCAAGGGCATGATCTTCCCGGCCATGGGCGGCATCGTCACCACCAAGCCGCTGGGCGAACTGGCCAAGCGCATCAACCCGCAGGACCTGGCGGTCTATGACTGCCGCTTCGTGCTCGACTACTACCGCATGACCGGCGACGGCCGCCTGCTGTTCGGCGGCGGCGCCAACTACTCCGGCCGCGACTCGCGCGACATTGCCGGCGAGCTGCGCCCCTGCATCGAGCGCACCTTCCCGGCGCTCAAGGGCGTGGACATCGAGTTCCAGTGGAGCTGCGCCATGGGCATCGTGATGAACCGCATCCCGCAGCTGGGCAAGCTGTCGGAGAACGTCTGGTACTGCCAGGGGTACTCCGGCCACGGCGTGGCGACCACCCACATCATGGGCGAGATCATGGCCACGGCGATGACCGGCGACCTGGAGAAGTTCGACACCTTCGCCCAGTGCAAGCACATCCGCGTGCCCATGGGCGACGTGTTCGGCAACCCGATGCTGGCGGCGGGCATGTGGTACTACCAGATGATGGAGAAGCTGCGCTGATACGCACCTGAACCCGGCGCTCCCTTGTAGGAGCGGGCCATGCCCGCGATCGCGCCCATTGGGCGCTCCTACAGCAGAGGGCTGGCGCCGGCCGTGCCGGCGGATCGCGCGCATGGCGCGCTCCTACAGGTCAGCGCCGTCGTTGAGGCTTCGCTCGTCGCAACACGGCACTCAATGCAGGTGCCAAGCGGAAACGCCCCGCAACACCCACCCGCTCCGCCCGTACCCGCAGCCACTCGACACCACCGCCGCGCTCAGGGATAAAGGCTCCACTTCGCCGTTGGAGTGAGCCATGCGTTTCCCCTCGATGACCGCCCTGCGCGTGCTGGACGCCGTTGCCCGACTGGGCAGCCTGTCCGGCGCGGCCAGCGAGCTGAGCCTGACCCGCAGCGCCGTCAGCCACCAGTTGCACAGCCTGGAAGACTGCCTGGGCATCCCGCTCACCGAGCGGGTCGGCCGCGGTATCGCGCTGACCTACCACGGCGAATGCTTCGCCCGCGAGACCCAGCGCGCGCTGGCGATCCTCAACGAGGCCCGACGCTTCGCCAATGCCGAGGAAGTCTCCGGCCGCCTGTGCGTGAGCTGCACGCCAGGCTTCGCCACCTACTGGCTGTGCCACCAGATCGGCAAGTTCCAGCGCGCCCACCCGCAGGTGGAGCTGAACCTGGTCTCGCCACGGGTGCCCGACGACGTCAGCGACCGCGATGTCGACCTGTTCATCGCCTACGGCGTGGGCGACTGGCAGGACCTGCACGTCGACCTGATTGCGACCCTCGACACCTTCCCGGTGTGCAGCCCCTCACTGATCAACTCGGTGGGCGGCCTCGACTCGCCGGAGGACCTGGCCAGCCTGCCCTTCCTGCACATGGTCGATCACTCCGACTGGCTGCTGTGGACCGCAGCCGCCGGAGTGAAGAACCTCAACGTGCGCAACGGCATCGTCTTCTCCGACGCGCACCTGGTGCAGTCGGCGGCCATCGCCGGCCAGGGCGTGGCCATGGGCGATGCGCTGGTCAGCGGCGACGCCATGGCCAAGGGGCAACTGGTGCGCCTGTTCAACGTCGCCATCGAGCCGCCCAACCGCTACTACTTCGTCACCGACCCGGCCAAATCCGAACGCCCCGACGTGCGGGCCTTCAAGGCCTGGATGAAGGCCGAGCTACGGATGTCCGAGCAATTCCGCCAGGGCTCGCGCCACGCGCTGATTGGTGAGTGATTTCGAACAATGAGGGCGAAAAAACGCGATTGAAGCGGAGAGAGATTTGACAATACTGCGTTAAAAAAAGGCCGCTGATTTTTACCGGTTCCTCACCCGGCGGCTGCTCGAACAAGAACAAGAAATCGAGGTAAGTGCAGTGGAGCAACAGCCCCAACTCCGTGCCATCAGCATCGGCAAGAGCTACGGAAGTTTCAACGCGCTGGATGGCGTGAACATCGATATCCAGCAGGGTGAGTTCCTCACTCTCCTGGGTCCGTCCGGCTCCGGCAAGACCACCTTCCTGATGATCCTCGCCGGCTTCCAGGACCCGTCCCGCGGCCGCCTGGAGGAAGGCGGCGCCGACATCACCAAGCGCCCCGCCGAGAAGCGAAACTTCGGCATGGTGTTCCAGGGCTATGCCCTGTTCCCGCACATGAGCATCGAGGACAACGTCGCCTTCCCGCTGAAGATTCGCGGCGTGAAGGCCGAAGAGCGCAACCGCCGCGTACGCCACATGCTCGACGTGGTCGGCCTGGGCGAGCACCTGGGCAAGCGCCCCGGCGAACTTTCCGGCGGCCAGCAGCAACGCGTGGCCATCGCCCGTGCCCTGGTCTTCGAACCGGACATGCTGCTGCTCGATGAACCCCTCTCGGCGCTGGACAAGAATCTGCGCGAGCAGCTGCAGGCGGAACTGCAGCGTATCCACCGCCAGGTCGGCACCACCTTCGTCTTCGTCACCCACGACCAGAACGAAGCCCTCGCCCTGTCCACCCGCATCGCCATCTTCAACCGTGGCCAGCTGGCCCAGGTCGATGCACCGGAAGTCATCTACAACCAGCCGAACAACCGCTTCGTCGCCGAGTTCCTCGGCAAGATGAACCTGTTCCCTCTCAGCCAGGTGGGCCGCGCCGGCGAACTGGCCTGCGGACGCTTCGGTGAGGCCGAACTGCGCGCCAGCTACTCCAACGCCATTCAGGCCGAGGCGCCACTACTGGCCGTGCGCCCGGAGCACATGCAGTTGCACAGCGCACCGCCGCAGGTGAATGGCCACAACGTGGTGCAGGCCGTGCTCACCGCCAAGACCTACCAGGGCGCCAGCACCGAGCTTTGCCTGGGTGCCGGTGCCGAAGGCAAGTTGCCGATGAGCCTGGCGGTCCACGCCGATCATCAGGCCTCGCGCCTGGAGCACGGCTCGAAGGTCTGGCTCAGCTGGCCCATCGAGAAAAGCCTGCTGATCGCCTGAGCCACCGAATGCGTTAGTCCCCTTTTCGCCATCCCACCTGATCGGGAGCTGCCCCTCATGTTCAATCCAAAAGAATTCAATCCGCACCAGCAAGACTGCATCGAAGTCCTCATCGAAAAGACCCGTCGCGGCCAGATCGACCGCCGCACCTTCCTCAAGGGCATGGGCCTGATGGCCGCCCTGCCGCTGGCCCTGCGCAACGGCGTCAGCTTCGCTGCCGGCGACAAGCCGCTGGTGGTGGTGAACTGGGGCGGCGACGCGATCAAGGCGTTCGGCAAGGCCTGGACCGAGGGCTTCTCCAAGGCCACCGGCATCCCCACCAAGATCGACGGCAGCGGCCCTACCGAAGGTGCCATCCGTACCCAGCTGTCCAGCGGCCGTGTGAGCTGGGACGTGGTCGACGCGGAAAGCTCGATCTTGCAGAACCTGGGCAAGGAAGGCCTGGTGCAGCCCATCGACTACAACGTCGTGTCCAAGGACAAGGTGCTGCCGGGCTTCGCCTACGAGTACGGCATCGCCGACTACATGCTCAGCTACGTGATCGCCTACGACAGCGAGCGCTTCGGCGACAAGGCACCCAAGACCTGGGCCGATTTCTGGGACGTGAAGACCTTCCCCGGCAAGCGCACCCTCTACAAGTGGATGAACGGCATGCTCGAGGCCGCGTTGCTGGCCGACGGCGTGACCCCGGACAAGCTCTACCCGCTGGACGTGCCGCGCGCCATGAAGAAGATCGAGGAGCTGAAACCCCACGTGCTGGCCTTCTGGGGCTCGGGCGCGGAGACCCAGCAGCTGCTGATCGAGGGCGAAGTCTCCATGGGCGCGATCTGGAACACCCGCGCTCAGGTGATCACCGAGGACAGCGAAGACCGCATCAAGTGGACCTTCGACAACGCCCTGCTGGGCTGCAGCAACTGGGGCGTGCTCAAGGGCAACCCGGCGGGCACCGAAGCGGCTATGAAGTTCATCGCCTACGCCCAGGACCCGCAGTCCCAGGTCGAGCTGTTCAAGATGTTCGGCAACGGCCCGGCCAACCCCGCCGCCGCTGCGCTGATCCCGGACGACCGCAAGCACCTGAACTGCACCGACCCGGCCAACCTGCCCAAGCAGGTGATGCTCAGCCACGAGTGGTACACCGACCACTACGCGGCGACCCTGGAGCAGTACCTGACCCACATTTCCAAGTGACGCGGAGCGCAGGTCATGGCCGATAACGCCCCCTCGCGGCTGAAGCTGGGCGCCCTGCTGCTGCCGCTGCCGATCGTCCTGTTCGTGTTCTACGTACTGCCCTTCCTCGGCGTGCTCGGCTGGAGCGTGACCCTGCCGGAGCCGGGGATCGAGCAGTACCAGCGGATCATGACGGACCCGGCGATCCACGACGTGCTCTGGCGGACCTTCCGCCTGTGCACCACGGTCAGCGTGATCTCCCTGGTGATCGCCTACCTGATGGCCTACTGCTGGGTCTACAGCCCGCCGTTCTGGCAGCGCGTGGTGGAAATCTGCGTGTTCATCCCGTTCTGGCTCTCGGTGCTGGTGCGCGCCTTCGGCTGGCTGATCGCCCTGCGCAGCAACGGGCTGCTCAACGACTGGCTGCAGTACCTGGGTATCACCAACGAGCCGTTGCAGCTCACCCGCAACGAACTGGGCGTGGTGATCGGCATGGTCCACTTCATGGTGCCCTTCGCGCTGTTCCCGCTGGTTTCCACCATGCGCCGCCTCGACCCGCGCGTGCTGCTGGCTGCACGCGGCCTGGGCGCGGGACAGATGCGTACGTTCTGGAACATCTTCGTGCCGCAGACCATTCCCGGCATCCTCGGTGCCTTCATCATCGTCTTCGTGTTCTGCCTGGGCTTCTTCATCACCCCGGCGATTCTCGGCGGCGGGCAGACCGTGATGGTGGCCGAATACGTCTACCTGCAGATGTTCCAGACCAGCAACTGGGGCCTGGGCGCGGCGCTCTCGGTGGTGCTGCTGGCACTGGTGAGCGGGATGATCTGGGCGCTGCTGCGCATGACCCGCGTCGACAAGCTGGTGGGTTGAGGACTCAAGATGAACGCACACGAAACCCAAGCCCCCAGCCGCCTGCTGGCGACCATGGCGATGATCTTCATGGTCTTCCCGCTGCTGGCGGTGATCCCGGTGTCCTTCACCAGCAAGCGTTTCCTGTCGATGCCCAATGGCAACTGGTCGCTAAGGCATTACCAGGCGCTGCTGGACAGCCCCGAATGGCTCTCGGCGATCGGCCAGAGCCTGATCGTGGCGACCGCCACCTGCATCATCGCAACTGCCCTTGCGGTGAGCTTCAGCCTCGGCATCTGGTACCTGCGCTCACGCCTGGCAACCCTGCTGATCGGCCTGGTGCTGCTGCCCATGGCGATCCCGCCGATGATCTCGGCGATGGTCCTGTACTTCATGGAAACCAAGGTCAGCCAGTTCGCTCCGGGCATGGGCTACGACACCCTGGTCGGCCTGACCATCGCGCACATCGTGATGGTGGTGCCCTATGGCGTGGTCACCATGCTGGTGGCGCTCAGCCAACTGGACCGGCGCATAGAACTGGCCGCGCGCAACCTCGGCGCGAGCCTGGGCCAGACCACCTTCATGGTGGTGCTGCCGAACCTCAAGCTGGGCGTGGCGAGCACGGCACTGCTGTGCTTCGCACTGAGCTGGGAAGAGATTGCGGTGACCCTGTTCGTCACCAGTACCGAGGTGAACACCTTGCCCCGGCAGATCTGGTCCGGCCTGCGCGACAACATCGACCCGGCCGTGGCGGCCATCTCGGTGGTGCTGATCGCCCTGACCTTCGTCGCGCTGATCGGGCGGATGGTGGCCCAGCGCATCGCCGCGCGACCGGTAGGAAGCTGAGAAACCAGACCTGTAGGAGCGAGCTTGCTCGCGAACGAGTCTACCGGCAGCTACGACGCTGGGCGGTTCGCGAGCAAGCTCGCTCCTACAGAAAAGCTGGCGCTGCGGCTGGAGATTCGAGCGTAGGAGCGGACTCCGTCCGCGATGTGCAACAGGCCAACTCGGAGCAGTCGGAAATCAATCGCGGACAAAGTCCGCCCCCACACACCGCTCAACATCGACCGGACGATCACTCCGCCTTCTTGCGAATCCAGTACAGGTAGGTCCCCGCTTCTTCCTGCTGCTCCACCAGCTCGTGGCCGAGGAAGACGCAGAACTTGGGGATATCGCGGCGGGTGGAAGGATCGGTGGCGATCACCTTGAGCAGGCCGCCGGCCGGCAGGTCACGCACCTTGTTGTGCAGCATCATGACCGGCTCGGGGCAGTTCAGGCCGGTGGCGTCGAGAATCGCATCGACAGGCTGGGACATCACGTCACTCCAGAAAAACAATGGCGTATTCTCGCGCAAAGGGCACCGTGCGGTCACCCCGCGTCCGTCCGGGTCACCGAACCTTGGTTGGGGGTAGGCGCTGCGGGCGCCGGGCATGCTGGCGCATCCGCCCAGCCCCTGATCGACAGGAATGACGATGCGCGCCCTCCTCTGCCTGTGCCTCGTGCTGCTCGCCGGCTGCGCCGCCCGCGACCAGGTCCCCGACTTCAACGCCAGCACCGGTCAGGATCTGCCGGCCACCTGGTTCGAGGCGGTCATTACCGCCCGTGACGGCACCCGGCTCTCCGCCACCGTGTTCCAGCCCGCCCTGAAGGCTGGCGAAACCGCGCCACTGATCGTCCACACCCACGGCTGGGGCGGCTGGCGGGTCACCGGGCCGGACGGTTATTACGGCAAGAACATGATGTCCGGACGTGCCGCACTGCGCGCCTGGAAGGCCGGCTTCTGGGTGGTCAGCTACGACCAGCGCGGCTGGGGCGGCAGCGACGGACGCATCGAGATGATGAACCCGCAGTTCGAGGTGCAGGACGCCAGTGCGGTGATCGACTGGGCCGCCACGCATCTGGCTCGTCTGACCCTCGACGGCCCGAACGATCCGCGCGTGGGCATGCTCGGCGAAAGCTACGGCGGCGCCGTGCAGCTGCTGGCCTCGGCAGAAGACCCGCGCATCGACGCCATCGTCCCCATCGCCACCTGGTACGACCTGGCTGACGCCCTGGCACCGGACGGCCAGCTGAAGATCGGCTGGGGCGGCGTGCTGGTGAGCCTGGGGCTGGCGACCGGCTACGACCTGGGCAAGTTCGTCCAGGCCGACTACCTCCATACCACCGGCGGGCGCATGGCCGCACCGGTGCAGGCCGAGCTGCACGCCAACAGCCTCGCCAGCTATTGCGCGGCGGGTCGCCTGCCCCACGCCGACACCCTGTTGATCCAGGGCCTGCGCGACACGCTGTTCCCGCTGGACCAGGGCCTGCAGATCCGCCAGTGCCTCAAGCAGGGCCCCGCCGACGTGCGCCTGCTCGGCATGCAGGGCGGGCACATCCTGCCACCACCCCTGCAGACGTGGAGCGGACTACCACCGTTCAACAACGAGCCGGTGATCCACTGTGGTTCGCGGGCAATCAACCTCTATACCGGCATCGTCGCCTGGTACGAAGAAAAGCTGCGCAAGCGTCCCGGCGCCGCCGACGGCGTACCGGACCTGTGCATCGAGCCTCGATCTCGACCAGGGCGTGGCATTGGACGACCTGCCACCTCCCGGTCCCACCGTGGAGCTGCCGGCCACGTCGATCCGGCCGGTCGTGAGCGGCCTGCTGCAACCTGCGCAGTTCATCCCCTTGCAGCGTGTCAGCGAACACAGCGCCCTGCTCGGCAGCACCGACGTGCGCCTCAGCCAGCCGCTGACCGAACGCCCCGATGCGCAGGTGTTCGCCGCCCTGGCGATTCGTAGCGCCGATGGGCGAACACGCCGTCTCGATGAGCAGGTAAAACCGCTGTCGAACCAGGGTAATACGCAGCTGAATGCCGTCAGCGCCAGCCTCGCACCGGGTGATGAGATCGGATTGCTGGTAAGTGGCTTCAGCGACCAGTACCTGTTCAACAGTTCCTGGCGCATTTCCCCGGTTGAGCTTCAGGGTGAGGTGCAATTGCCAAGCCTCGTCCCATTGCAGCCGCGCGTCGCAGGCTCCCTGTAGGAGCGGGCCATGCCCGCGATCGCGCCCATGGGGCGCTCCTACAAAGGGCCTCGGCGTTCAGCGACGATTTGCGGCGCCGAAGCCTGCCATCAGCGCAACGGCCCGTTCGGCGCCTCGTCCAGTTGCGCCAGCAGCATCGGCTGGCCATCGCCCTCGGCGGACAGCAGCGCCCATTGCTCTTTCCTGCCCAGACGTCGATACACCTGCTTCACCTGGCTGCCCAGGGGCAACGGCGCCTTGAAGTGCGCATCCAGGCGGACGTTCTCCGCCAGGCGGCGGCCGGTCAGGCTGCGCGCCAGCCCCCACATGCCGTGGGCAAAAGGCTTGCCGAAACCGTAGTGCGAGGCCATCAGCCGAGACAGGTGCAGCGGGTTGAAGTCTCCGCTCAGCCCGGCATAGCGCCAGCCGACGATCTTCGGTACGCGCCACTGCACGCCGGAATGCACCGGCGCTTCCAGGGTGTGCCACTGGGCGCGCTCAGGCAGCGGATCGGCCTCGCTCCCGCTATCGAGGAAATCACCTCGGCGCAGGTAGGTGGTGATCGACTGCCAATAAAGCATGTCGTGGTGCCAGGCCTCGGTGACCACATCCACCTCCAGGCCCAGCTCGCTGCGGCGGCTGGTGAGGATGCGGCAGTCGAACTGCAGCGGTTCGCTCTCGTCGAGCATACGGTAGCGCTGGATATGGCTGCGCAGGTGGATCAACCCGACCACCGACAGCGGCATGCGCGAACGGCTGAGCAGGCGCAGATGCAACGGCAGGCTGATGACTTGCGGATAGAGCAGCGGCACGCCCAGCGCCGGATCGAGGCCGAAGTGCTGGCGGTAGGCGCGCAGGTGGCGCAGGTCGAATTTCAGGGTGCGGCTATCCATCGCCAGGTAAGGCACGCGCTCGCCCTGACCGAGGCCGCGACGCGGCAGCAGCATGCGGCTGTAACTGCCCAGGAGGGAGGGCAACTTTCGCTTCACGAAGGTCTCCGGAAGATCTCGCGCCGCACAGCATGGGCAATGCCGGGCGGCGCGGCAAGTCACCGAAGGTCGGGTGGCGTTGCCAGGCGCCTGCAGGTCGCTAGCGCTCGCCCTTCTCGATGCGGCGCAGGTGGCAGGTCACTTCCTCGCGGTCGTGGTAGAGCTGCTTGCAGCCGATCTGCACCTTCAGGCCACGCTCGCGGAACGATTCCTCCAGGCGGTCGAGGATGCGTCGCACCTCGGCGTAGCGCTGCTTCATCGGCAGCTTGAGGTTGACGATGGCCTCGCGGCACAGCCCTTCGCCGATCCAGGTTTCGATCATCGCGCCGGTGCGCGCGGGCTTCTCGACGATGTCGCAGACCATCCAGTCCATGCGCTGGCGCGGACGGAAGGCATAACCATCGACGCGCTGGTGCTCGACCAGCCCGGAGTACATCAGGTTCTCCGCCATCGGTCCGTTGTCCACGGCGACGACGCGCATCTCGCGGTTCACCAGTTGCCAGGTCCAGCCGCCGGGGGATGCGCCCAGGTCTACGGCGAGCATGTCCGGCGCCAGCCGGCGGTCCCAGTCGGCGCGGGGGATGAAGTGGTGCCACGCCTCTTCCAGTTTCAGCGTCGAACGGCTGGGCGCCTCGCGGGGGAACTTCAGGCGCGGGATGCCCATGGGCCACATGGCGCAGTTGCGCGCCTCGGCCAGGCCGATGAAAGCCTCGCGGCCGGAACGGAAGGTCAGCAGCAGGCGCGGCAGGCTGGGGTCTTCCACCAGCTTGCCGGCTTTCACCAGAGCAGCACGCAGCGGCTTCTCGAACTTGCGGCAGAAGGTCGAGAGCTCCTTGCCATCGTTGGTGTCGAAAACCTCCAGCCAGAGGCTACCGCATTGCGGAAAGCCGGCCAGGGCCTCGAGGATTGCGCCAATGCGGTCCGTTTCCGGCAGCGCCGTGAAGCCGGCTCCACGCGCCCACTGACGCGGGAAGATCAGTTCGCAGAAGCGCAGCTGACGCATCAGGCGGTCAGCACCATCGGCCTCGGTGCAGATGAATTCGGCGTAGGCGGTGGCTGGCTTGGCCCGGGCGTAGCCGGGGATGTCCAGGCGCGCGGCGTGCTCGGACAGCTCGGCGCAGACCTCGTTTTCGAAGCCGGGACGGCAGTGCAGTAACAGGGTATTCATCGGGGTGTCTCCTCGGCCGCGCACTATAGAGGCTGCCCGCGAAGGTTTCATCCAGATTCGCAGGAATAGTCCCACAGCCATCGACATTTGTTCTGAACCCACCCGCAGGACGAACGGTCCAGAACAGATGGCAAGACCCCGTCGGGCGGTCTAGCTTGAGTGTTCTGGCCTAACCGCCCAGAAGACTGCCCGATGATTGCCCTGCATGGCGAAGATGGCCGCCAATCGCGCTTTTTCTGCGATGAATCAGCTCGGTTGATCGCTCTTTCGCCAAGTATCGCGGGTGCACTCGCGTCACCGCCGTGCCGCCCTGTCGATCACGAGCAGAATCCAAGCCTGAGGAGAATGTCATGCCCGCAGTGGATAGCCTGAACAGCCTGCGCACCCTGGAGGTCGCCGGCAAGACCTATCACTATTACAGCCTGCCAGAAGCGGCGAAGAGTCTGGGGGACCTGGGCAAGCTGCCCATGTCCCTGAAAGTCCTGCTGGAAAACCTGTTGCGCTGGGAGGACGACAACACCGTCACCGGCGACGACCTCAAAGCCCTGGCCGGCTGGCTGAAAACCCGCAGCTCCGAGCGCGAAATCCAGTACCGCCCTGCCCGCGTGCTGATGCAGGACTTCACCGGGGTACCGGCGGTGGTCGACCTGGCCGCCATGCGCGATGCCATGGCCAAGGCTGGCGGCGACCCGCAGAAGATCAACCCGCTGTCCCCCGTCGACCTGGTCATCGACCACTCGGTGATGGTCGACAAGTTCGCCAGCCAGTCGGCGTTTGCGCAGAACGTTGAGATCGAGATGGAGCGCAACGGCGAGCGCTACGCCTTCCTGCGCTGGGGGCAGAACGCCTTCGATAACTTCCGCGTCGTGCCGCCGGGCACCGGCATCTGCCACCAGGTCAACCTGGAGTATCTGGGGCGCACCGTCTGGACCAAGGACGAGGATGGCCGCACCTACGCCTTCCCCGATACTCTCGTCGGTACGGACTCGCACACCACCATGATCAATGGTCTCGGCGTGCTCGGCTGGGGCGTGGGCGGCATCGAGGCAGAGGCCGCCATGCTCGGCCAGCCGGTGTCGATGCTGATTCCCGAGGTGATCGGCTTCAAGCTGACCGGCAAGCTGAAGGAAGGCATCACCGCCACCGACCTGGTGCTGACCGTCACCCAAATGCTGCGCAAGAAAGGCGTCGTGGGAAAATTCGTCGAGTTCTATGGCGACGGCCTTGCCGATCTGCCCCTGGCGGACCGCGCCACCATCGCCAACATGGCCCCGGAGTACGGCGCCACCTGCGGTTTCTTCCCGGTGGACGAGATCACCCTGGGCTACCTGCGCCTGTCCGGTCGCCCGGAAGATGCCGTCAAGCTGGTGGAGGCCTACAGCAAGGCCCAGGGCCTGTGGCGCGAGAAAGGCCACGAACCGGTGTTCACCGATTCCCTGCAACTGGACATGGGCGATGTCGAAGCCAGCCTTGCCGGACCCAAGCGTCCCCAGGACCGCGTTGCCCTCGGGCATGTCAGCCAGGCCTTCGATGACTTCCTCGGCCTGCAGATCAAACCAGCCTCCACCGAGGAAGGCCGCCTGCTCAGTGAAGGCGGCGGCGGTGCGGCTGTCGGCGCCTCCCCCGCGTACGGCGAAGCGGACTACCAGCACGAAGGCCACACCTATCGATTGAAGAACGGCGCCGTGGTGATCGCCGCCATCACGTCCTGCACCAATACCTCGAACCCCAGCGTGATGATGGCCGCTGGCCTGCTGGCGAAGAAGGCGCTGGAAAAGGGCCTGCAACGCAAGCCCTGGGTGAAGAGCTCGCTGGCTCCCGGCTCCAAGGTAGTCACCGAGTACTTCCATGCCGCCGGCCTGACCCGTTACCTGGACGAACTGGGCTTTGATCTGGTGGGCTACGGCTGCACCACCTGCATCGGCAACTCCGGCCCGCTGCTCGATCCTATCGAGAAAGCCATCCAGCAGGCGGACCTGACGGTCGCCTCGGTGCTCTCGGGCAATCGCAACTTCGAAGGTCGCGTACACCCGCTGGTGAAGACCAACTGGCTGGCCTCCCCGCCACTGGTCGTCGCCTATGCGCTGGCCGGCACCGTGCGCACCGACCTGACCAAGGACCCACTGGGCACCGGCAAGGACGGCCAGCCGGTTTATCTGAAGGATATCTGGCCAACTCAGCAGGAAATCGCCGACGCCGTACAGAAAGTCGATACGGCAATGTTCCACAAGGAGTACGCCGAAGTCTTCCAGGGCGATGAGAAATGGCGGGCGATCCAGGTACCGGACGCCCAGACCTATACCTGGCAGGGCGATTCCACCTACATCCAGCATCCTCCGTTCTTCGAGCACATCGCCGAGGCGCCACCGAAAGTCGCGGACATCCAGGGCGCCAACATTCTCGCGGTACTGGGCGACTCGGTGACCACCGACCACATCTCCCCCGCCGGCAACATCAAGAAGGACAGCCCCGCCGGCCGCTACCTCAGCGAGCACGGCGTGGCCTACGCCGACTTCAACTCCTACGGCTCACGCCGTGGGAACCATGAGGTGATGATGCGCGGCACCTTTGCCAACATCCGCATCAAGAACGAGATGCTCGGCGGCGAGGAAGGTGGCAACACGCTCCATGTTCCCAGTGGCGACAAGCTGGCGATCTACGATGCCGCCATGCGCTACCAGCAGGACGGCACGCCTCTGGTCATCGTCGCCGGCAAGGAATACGGCACCGGCTCGTCCCGCGACTGGGCGGCCAAGGGCACCAACCTGCTGGGGGTCAAAGCAGTGATCGCCGAGAGCTTCGAGCGCATCCACCGCTCCAATCTGGTGGGCATGGGCGTGCTGCCACTGCAGTTCAGGGACGGCCAGGACCGCAAGGCGCTCAAGCTGACCGGCAAGGAAGTGCTGAGCATCAGCGGACTGTCCGGCGAGCTGAAGCCGCACATGACCCTCAAGGTGACGGTGAAGCGGGAGGACGGCAGTCAGGACAGCTTCGAGGTGCTCTGCCGTATTGATACCCAGAACGAAGTCGAGTACTTCAAGGCCGGCGGCATCCTCCACTACGTGCTGCGCAGCCTGATCTAGAGCGGTGCGGCGGCCTGCAACGGGCCGCCGCCTCCTTCTTTTGTTTCATTTCCGTGACCGGTGGCGATACGCTATCGTCATTCTCTCGGCGTCACTCTTCTGACATTTTTCTGTGATTGCCATCAAATTTTAGAGCCGGCGGCCGATAAGCTGGACAGACGTGCCAATTCGCCTTTCTCCGAGACCCCAGCCTGATGCGCAACAACCAGCCGATCACCCAGCGTGAACGCACCTTCCCTGCCGAACAGCGGCTGATCTCCACGACCAACGCCCGCGGTGTCATCAGCTACGTCAACGATGCCTTCAGCGCCATCAGCGGTTTCTCACGCGAGGAGCTGGTGGGCGCGGCGCACAACCTGGTGCGCCACCCGGACGTGCCGCCGGCGGTGTTTGCACACATGTGGGCGACCCTGAAGAAAGGCCGCCCCTGGATGGGCATCGTCAAGAATCGCTGCAAGAACGGCGATCATTACTGGGTCAGCGCCTACGTCACGCCGATGTACGAGCACAACGAGATCGTCGGCTACGAGTCGGTGCGAGTGAAGCCCAGCGCCGAACAGGTACGCCGCGCCGAAGCGCTGTATGCGCGCATCAATGCCGGTAAATCGGCCATTCCCACCCGCGACCGCTGGCTGCCGGTGCTGCTGGACTGGCTGCCGTTCATCCTGATCGGCCAGATCGGCTTCCTCATCGGCGCCTGGCTGAACTCTCACTGGGGTTTCCTGCTGGCCGCCCTGCTCTCGATCCCGCTGGGCCTCGCCGGCCTGGGCTGGCAGCAACGCGGGCTGAAGCGCCTGCTGCGCCTGGCCGAGCAGACCACCTCCGACCCGCTGATCGCACAGATGTACACCGACAGCCGCGGAGCGCAGGCGCGCCTGGAAATGTCGATTCTCAGCCAGGAAGCACGGCTGAAAACCTGTCTGACCCGTCTGCAGGACACTGCCGAAACGCTCACCGAGCAGGCTCGCGAAGCCGACTCCCTGGCCCACCACAGCTCTGCCGGGCTGGACCGCCAGCGCCAGGAAACCGAGCAGGTAGCCACCGCCGTGAACCAGATGGCTGCGACCACCCAGGAAGTGGCCGACAACGTGCAGCGCACCGCCGACGCCACGCGCCAGGCCAACAACCTGACCACCGAAGGCCGGCAGATCGCCGCCGAGACCCGCGAGGCCATGCAGCGTCTTTCCAGTTCCGTGGGTGAAACCGGTGAAGCGGTCAGCCAACTGGCCCGCGACAGCGAGCAGATTGGTGGCGTGGTGGACGTGATCAAGGGCATCGCCGACCAGACCAACCTGCTGGCCCTCAACGCCGCCATCGAAGCCGCCCGCGCCGGCGAGATGGGCCGCGGATTTGCCGTGGTGGCCGACGAAGTGCGCCAACTGGC
Organism: Pseudomonas sp.; assembly: GCA_049840615.1. Taxonomy (GTDB): domain Bacteria; phylum Pseudomonadota; class Gammaproteobacteria; order Pseudomonadales; family Pseudomonadaceae; genus Pseudomonas. Next base: position 103,655 of record JASGKM010000036.1, on the reverse strand, counting down.
CCAGCGCACCGCCGAGTCCACCGGGCAGATTCACCAGCTCATCGCCAACCTGCAGAACACTGCCACCGAGGCGGTACGCGCCATGGACTCCGGTCGCCGCCAGGCCGACGAAGGCGTGGAGCGCGTGCTGCAGGCGGATAACGCACTGGTGGGGATCAGCGACGCGGTGGCCAACATCACCGAGATGGCCACCCAGATCGCAGCCGCCGCGGAGGAACAGAGCGCCGTGGCCGAAGAGATCAACCGCAACATCAGCACCATCGCCAACCTCGCCGACCAGACCTCCGGCGAAGCCCAGCGCACCGCCCTGCTCAGCGAAGAGCTGACGCAGACCGCGCACCGCCAGTACTCGCTGGTGGAGCGGTTCAACCGCTGAGCATCGCAGTCCGTCTCCCTGTAGGAGCGCGCCTTGCGCGCGATCGCGGGCATGGCCCGCTCCTACAGGGTGCGACTGTCAGCTACTTGAAGTCCCACTGCATCTGAGCCGGGATGCTGACCTCCCGCGAAGAATGCACGCACACGTCCACGTAGTCGGTGAAGCGCGGCGGCGCGGCGATGCCTTCGTCCAGCAGGCGCTGGTTGTCGAACAGGTAGTTGAGATCAGCGAAGCCGCTGTAGAGGCGCAGTGCGCGCAGCACCAGGCGTGGGTTGGCCTTGCCGATGCGGCTCTCGAAACTGCCGGCCAGTTCGCGCAGGTCTTCCGAACTGACTTTGCGGTAACGCTTGCCCACCGGTGCTTCGCCACGGGCGTCGGCATACGCCTGGTCGATCTCGCCGAAGGTGCAGGCCGAACCGTGGCCAGCAGAGATGTGGTAGAGGCTGTGGTTCAGGATGGGCTTGAGTGCCAGAGCGACCAAGGCTTCGGCGCAATAGTCCACCGGGATCACATCGATCTGTTCATCCAGGTCACAGGTGAAGCTCTCCAGGGCGAACCCCATGCGGAATACCCAGAAGATGCTCCCCGAGGCGCGGCAACCCAGCTCACGATGGCCGACCACGATGGACGGCCGCGCCACCACCAGGGGCAGCGACGGCAGTTCCTCGCGCATGCGCCGCTCGATCTCGGCCTTGGAGGCGGTGTAGTCCACCAGTTGCTCTGCGCTGTCCGGAAAATCCCACGACTCGCGCACAGGCGACTCGCGCTGGGGCCCGCAGCACATGGCCGTGCCGACATGCAGGAAGCGCTTGAGATTGCGCGACTGGCTGAGCAACTTGGCGAAGGCGAAGGTGCCTTCGACGTTCACCGGCCAGATGTTCGGGTTCTTCGAAAAGGACGCCACGGCAGCGCAGTTGATCACCTGCTCCACGCGCATCAGGCGGGCACGTTCGCCCTGTAGCCAAATGGTATCGAGCAGGTCGCCGCAGAGGATCTGGCTGTCCTGAAGGCCCTCCAGCGCAGACTCCGGCACACAGTGCAGACGCAGGTTGTCGCGCAGTCGCTCCAGGCCCTGCTCAGGAGACTCGGCACGGACCAGAAACAGCAGGGCCGAGCTGTGGCCATCGGCGATCAACTGCGCGGCGACAGAGCCGCCGAGGAATCCGGTGGAGCCGGTCAGCAAAAGGCTCTGCGTAGCACCAGGGGTGAATCGAGGGGAGGGAGTGGCAATGCGATCAGCGTATTGGGGGTTCATGGCAGCCTTCGGCCTGTCCTCTGAAAACGGGGGCGCCGACTCTAGGGAGCCTGCAGCGGCGAGGATAGGAAGAGAGCCTTAAGGGCCGCTTAGGGAGAGAGGAATGTGACGATATTCTCCGCGGTGCTGCGCAAATGCTGCTCGTGGGTCAGCCCGGAAGCCTTGAGCGGCTTGAGATCATGGTCGGCTGCCGCGAGCCAGTGCAGGTGGATCGTCGGCGACAATGCATAGCCCTCCACCGTGGGACGATCCCCCAGCGCGTCACGCTCGCCCTGCACGATCAGGGTCGGCGTCTTCAACTCGGCGAGGTGGGCAACACGCGGCTTCTCCGGCTTGCCTGCGGCATAGAACGGGTAGCCGAGACAGACCAGCGCATCGGCACCCAGTTCGTCCGCCAGCAGGCTGGCCATCCGCCCGCCCATGGACTTGCCGCCAATCGCCAGCTTGCCCGGAACCTCGGCGCGAACCTGCGCGTAGACCTGCCGCCAACACTCGAGCAACTGCTTCTGTGGGTTCGGCGGACGCCGCTTTCCGTCCTCCCGGCGCATAGCCATATAGGGGAACTCGAAGCGCACCACCGAGATACCTCTATCGGCCAGGCGCGCAGCCATGTCGTCCATGAACGGACTGTCCATCGGTGCCCCTGCGCCATGCGCCAGAACCAGCGTCGCAGACAGCTCACCCCGTGCCGGGTTCCGCAGCAGCGACAAAGGACCGCAGGCGCCCGCGACAGGGGTCTCAGGCGGCAATTGATCCGAATCAATATTCCGGGAAGTGCCTTTATCCATCCTTCACTCCGCTAATTCCGAATTAGTACCTATCCCAAGGGGGAGGGGCGGCATACGCCGTAAGCCGTAAAAAACCTTGCCGGGATGGGCATAGCCCATAACCGTGGATGGAAGCCCATAAATGAGCACAACCAATCAGACCGCTTATAACTATAAGGTGGTCCGCCAGTTCGCCATTATGACAGTGGTGTGGGGGATCGTCGGCATGGCCGTCGGTGTCCTGATCGCCGCGCAACTGGTGTGGCCGGACCTTAACCTCGGCTTACCGTGGACGAGCTTCGGCCGTCTGCGTCCGCTGCACACCAACGCGGTGATCTTCGCCTTCGGCGGCTGCGCACTGTTCGCCACCAGCTACTACTCGGTGCAGCGCACCTGCCAGACCCGCCTGTTCGCAGGCCCGCTCGCTTCCTTCACCTTCTGGGGTTGGCAGCTGGTGATCCTCCTGGCTGCCATCACCCTGCCGCTGGGCATGACTTCCTCCAAGGAGTACGCCGAGCTGGAATGGCCGATCGACATCCTGATCACCATCGTCTGGGTCTCCTACGCCATCGTCTTCTTCGGCACGCTGATGAAGCGCAAGACCAAGCACATCTATGTGGGCAACTGGTTCTTCGGCGGCTTCATCCTGACCGTGGCCATCCTGCACGTGGTCAACAACCTGGAAATCCCGGTCAGCCTGACCAAGTCCTACTCGCTGTACTCGGGCGCAACCGACGCCATGATCCAGTGGTGGTACGGCCACAACGCAGTGGGCTTCTTCCTGACCGCCGGCTTCCTGGGGATGATGTACTACTTCGTACCCAAGCAGGCCGAGCGTCCGGTCTATTCCTACCGCCTGTCCATCGTGCACTTCTGGGCACTGATCGCCGTCTACATCTGGGCCGGTCCGCACCACCTGCACTACACCGCTCTGCCGGACTGGGCGCAATCCCTGGGCATGGTGATGTCCCTGATCCTGCTGGCTCCGAGCTGGGGCGGCATGATCAACGGCATGATGACCCTCTCCGGCGCCTGGCATAAGCTGCGCACCGACCCGATCCTGCGCTTCCTGGTGGTCTCCCTGGCCTTCTACGGCATGTCCACCTTCGAAGGCCCGATGATGGCCATCAAGACCGTCAACGCCCTCTCCCACTACACCGACTGGACCATCGGCCACGTACACGCCGGCGCTCTGGGCTGGGTAGCCATGGTATCCATCGGCTCGCTCTACCACATGATCCCGAAAGTCTTCGGCCGCGAGCAGATGCACAGCGTGGGCCTGATCAACACCCACTTCTGGCTGGCCACCATCGGTACCGTGCTGTACATCGCCTCGATGTGGGTCAACGGCATCACCCAGGGCCTGATGTGGCGTGCAGTGAACTCCGACGGCACCCTCACCTACTCCTTCGTCGAAGCCCTGGCCGCCGGCCATCCTGGCTTCATCGTGCGGATGATCGGCGGTGCCATCTTCCTGCTGGGCATGCTGGTCATGGCCTACAACGTCTGGCGCACCGTAGCGGCCGCCAAGCCGGCAGAAATGCAAGCCGCGGCGCAGATGGCCTGAGGAGACCGACATGAAACATGAAGTACTCGAGAAAAACGTCGGCCTGCTGGCCATCTGCATGGCGGTTGCCGTGAGCATCGGTGGCCTGACCCAGATCGTTCCGCTGTTCTTCCAGGACGTCACCAACACTCCGGTGGAAGGCATGAAGCCCTACACCGCGCTGCAACTGGAAGGCCGTGACGTCTACATCCGCGAAGGCTGCGTGGGCTGCCACTCGCAGATGATCCGTCCGTTCCGCGCCGAGACCGAGCGCTATGGCCACTACTCCGTTGCCGGCGAAAGCGTCTGGGACCACCCGTTCCTGTGGGGTTCCAAGCGTACCGGCCCGGACCTGGCCCGTGTCGGCGGTCGCTACTCCGACGACTGGCACCGCGCGCACCTGTACAACCCGCGCAACGTGGTGCCGGAATCGAAGATGCCCGCCTACCCCTGGCTGGTCGAGAACAAACTCGACGGCAAGGACACGGCAAAGAAACTGGAAGTGATGCGTGTCATGGGCGTGCCCTACACGGACGACGACATCGCTGGCGCCAGCGACGCCGTCAAAGGCAAGACCGAAATGGACGCGGTCGTCGCGTACCTGCAGGTCCTCGGCACCTCCATCAAGAACAAGCGGTGACAGCATGGATATCGGGACCATTCGCGGCCTCGGCACCGTCATCGTGATGGTGGCCTTCGTCGGCGTACTGCTCTGGGCTTACGGCGGCAAACGCAAGGAGCGCTTCGACGAAGACGCGCTACTGCCCTTCGCGGATGACCCGGCAGCCAAGCGTCACGCTGAGCAAGAGCAAGCTTCTAGGAGCAACAACGCATGACTACCTTCTGGAGTCTGTACATCACCGTTCTAACAGTCGGCTCGCTGATCGCCCTGCTGTGGCTGGTATTCGCCACCCGCAGCGGGCAGTCGTCGAACACTACCGACCAGACCATGGGCCACGCCTTCGACGGCATCGAGGAATACGACAACCCACTGCCCAAGTGGTGGTTCCTGCTGTTCGTGGGCACCATCGTGTTCGCTGCCGGCTACCTGGTCCTGTACCCGGGCCTGGGCAACTGGAAAGGCGTCCTGCCGGGCTACGACGGCGGCTGGACCCAGGACAAGCAATGGGAGCGCGAAGAGGCCCTGGCCAAGGAAAAATACGGCCCGATCTTCGCCAAATACGCTGCCATGCCCGTGGAAGAAGTGGCGAAAGACCCGCAAGCCATGAAAATGGGCGAGCGCCTCTTCGCCACCTACTGCTCCATCTGCCACGGCTCTGACGCCAAGGGTGCCGTAGGCTTCCCCAACCTGACCGACAGCGACTGGCGCTGGGGCGGTACCGCCCAGGACATCCAGACCACCATCCTCGGTGGTCGCCACGCCGCCATGCCGGCCTGGGGTGAAGTGCTGGGCGACAAGGGTGTGCAGGACGTCGCCGCCTTCGTCACCGCCAATCTGGACGGCCGCAAGCTGCCCGAAGGCGTGACCGCCGAGAACGTGGACAACGGCAGCAAGCTGTTCGCCACCACCTGCGTCGCCTGTCACGGCCCGGAAGGCAAGGGCAACCCGATCATGGGCGCACCTGACCTGACTCACCCGGCCGCGTTCATCTACGGCTCCAGCTACGCGCAACTGCAGCAGACCATCCGTCACGGCCGCCAGGGCCAGATGCCAGCGCAGGAGCAATACCTGGGTAAAGACAAGGTGCACATCCTCGCCGCTTACATCTACAACATTTCCGGCCAGGCGAAGTAAACTCCCCGCCCCAACTCGCGCCCACTAAAACGGGCGCGAGTTTCTTACCTCCGCAATATCGCGACGAAGTGTCGCACCCTCTCTATCTCCTTTCTTCACACCCTCCCCGTTCGCGTCTAAGCTGGTTTCCATTCGCAAACCTGCAATACGACTAACCTGACCCACTTCCCAGGTTGGTACGAGCGAGCCGAAACGATCGGTAAGCGGCGGCGCAAAGCGCTCCAAAGCAGGCGTCAAACCGGCATCGCGCCACGGCCCGGCGCGTTGCAATGGCCACCTGCTTTCTCCATACTTGCCGCCGTTTTTTTGACCATAAAATCCAAAAACCGTGGAACCTTAGAATGAGCACAGCAATCAGTCCGACTGCTTATAACTATAAGGTCGTCCGCCAGTTCGCCATCATGACGGTGGTCTGGGGGATACTTGGAATGGGGGTTGGTGTTTACATCGCCTCACAGTTGGTTTGGCCCCAGTTGAACCTGGACCTTCCCTGGACCAGTTTCGGGCGCCTGCGTCCGCTGCACACCAACCTGGTGATCTTCGCCTTCGGCGGCTGTGCTCTCTTTGCAACTTCCTACTACGTCGTACAGCGCACCTGTCAGACCCGCCTGGTCTCTGACAGCCTAGCGGCCTTCACCTTCTGGGGTTGGCAAGCAGTGATCGTGCTGGCCGGCATCACCCTGCCGCTGGGCTACACCTCCTCCAAGGAGTACGCCGAGCTGGAATGGCCGATCGACATCCTGCTGGCCATCGTCTGGGTCACCTACGCACTGGTGTTCTTCGGCACCGTGATGAAGCGCAAGACCAAGCACATCTACGTGGGCAACTGGTTCTACGGCGCGTTCATCCTCGTTACCGCCATGCTGCACATCGTCAACAGTGCGGAACTGCCGGTCACCTGGTTCAAGTCCTACTCGGTCTACGCCGGCGCCACCGACGCGATGATCCAGTGGTGGTACGGCCACAACGCCGTAGGCTTCTTCCTGACCACCGGCTTCCTCGGCATGATGTACTACTTCGTTCCGAAGCAGGCCGAGCGTCCGATCTACTCCTATCGCCTGTCCATCGTGCACTTCTGGGCGCTGATTACCCTGTACATCTGGGCCGGCCCGCACCACCTGCACTACACCGCCCTGCCGGACTGGGCGCAGTCCCTGGGCATGGTGATGTCCCTGATCCTGCTGGCTCCGAGCTGGGGCGGCATGATCAACGGCATGATGACCCTCTCCGGCGCCTGGCATAAGCTGCGCACCGACCCGATCCTGCGCTTCCTGGTGGTCTCCCTGGCCTTCTACGGCATGTCCACCTTCGAAGGCCCGATGATGGCGATCAAGACCGTCAACTCCCTCTCCCACTACACCGACTGGACCATCGGCCACGTACACGCCGGCGCTCTGGGCTGGGTAGCGATGATTTCCATCGGCTCCCTGTACCACCTGATTCCGAAGGTCTTCGGCCGCGAGCAGATGCACAGCGTAGGGCTGATCAACGCCCACTTCTGGCTGGCTACCATCGGTACCGTGCTGTACATCGCCTCGATGTGGGTCAACGGCATCACCCAGGGTCTGATGTGGCGTGCGATCAACGCCGACGGCACCCTCACCTACTCCTTCGTGGAAGCCCTGCAGGCCAGCCACCCGGGCTTCATCGTCCGTGCACTGGGCGGCGCCTTCTTCGCCTCCGGCATGCTGCTGATGGCCTACAACACCTTCCGTACTGTGCGCGGTTTCAAGCAGGCTGACGCCGATGCCGCTGCCCAGATCCCCGCTGTAGGAGCTCACTGATGAAGCACGAAGTAGTCGAGAAGAATATCGGCCTTCTGGCCTTCTTCATGGTCATTGCGGTGAGCATCGGCGGTCTGACCCAGATCGTTCCGCTGTTCTTCCAGGACGTCACCAACAAGCCGGTCGAAGGCATGAAGCCGCGCACCGCGCTGGAACTGGAAGGCCGTGACATCTACATCCGCGAAGGCTGCGTAGGCTGCCACTCGCAGATGGTCCGTCCGTTCCGCGCCGAGACCGAGCGCTACGGCCACTACTCCGTCGCCGGCGAAAGCGTCTGGGACCACCCGTTCCTGTGGGGCTCCAAGCGTACCGGTCCGGACCTGGCCCGCGTCGGCGGCCGCTACTCCGACGACTGGCACCGCGCGCACCTGTACAACCCGCGCAACGTAGTGCCGGAATCGAAGATGCCCTCCTACCCCTGGCTGGTAGAGAACAAGCTCGACGGCAAGGACACGGCGAAGAAAATGGAAGCCCTGCGTACGCTGGGCGTGCCTTACACCGACGAAGACATCGCCGGTGCCCGTGACGCCGTCAAAGGCAAGACCGAGATGGACGCTGTCGTCGCCTACCTGCAAGGCCTCGGCACCATCATCAAGAGCAAACGGTGACAGTGATGGATATCGGGACCATTCGCGGTATCGGCACTGTAGTAGTCATGGTCGCCTTCGTCGGCGTCCTGCTCTGGGCCTATGGCGGCAAACGCAAGGAGCGCTTCGACGAAGACGCCCTGCTGCCCTTCGCGGATGACCCGGTCGCCAAAAAGCACGTCGAGCAAGAGCAAGCTTCTAGGAGCAACAAAGAATGACAACCTTCTGGAGTCTGTACGTCACCGTACTTACCCTGGGCACCATCTTCGCCCTCGCGTGGCTGCTGTTCGCCACCCGTCGCGGTCAGCGCAACGAAGCCACCGATGAAACCGTCGGCCATGCCTTCGACGGCATCGAGGAGTACGACAACCCGCTGCCGAAGTGGTGGTTCATGCTGTTCGTGGCCACCTTCATCTTCGCCCTCGGCTACCTGGTCCTATACCCGGGCCTGGGCAACTGGAAGGGCCTGCTGCCGGGCTACCAGGACAAGGCCGAATTCGCCAACGGCGAACAAGGCTGGACCGGTGTGCACCAGTGGGAAAAGGAAATGGCCAAGGCCGACGAGAAATACGGCCCGCTGTACGCCAAGTTCGGCGCCATGCCGATCGAGGACGTGGCCAAGGACGAGCAGGCCCTGAAAATGGGTAACCGCCTGTTCGCTTCCAACTGCTCCGTCTGCCACGGTTCCGACGCCAAGGGTGCCCACGGCTTCCCCAACCTGACCGACGCCGACTGGCGCTGGGGCGGCGAGCCGAAGGACATCATCGCCACCATCGAAGGCGGTCGCCACGCGGCCATGCCGGCCTGGGGCGAAGTCATCGGCGATACCGGCGTTCACGATGTAGCAGCCTTCGTCACCACCAAGCTGGACGGCCGCAAGCTGCCCGAAGGCGTGACGGACGAGCAGGTCGCCAACGGCCAGAAGATCTTCGCCACCAACTGCGTGGCTTGCCACGGCGCTGAAGGCAAAGGCACCGCAGCCATGGGCGCACCGAACCTGACCCACCCGGCGGCGTTCATCTACGGCTCGAGCTTCGCCCAACTGCAGCAGACCATCCGCTACGGCCGCCAGGGCCAGATGCCGGCTCAGCTGGAGCGTCTGGGCAAAGACCAGGTTCACCTGCTCGCTGCCTACGTGTACAGCCTGTCCCATGGCGAAGGTGAGAAGAGCGCCGAATAAGCCTCTCTTTCCTACACCCATAGCGACACCCAGCGGCGCCGGTTTCTACACCGGCGCCGCTCTATTTCTGGGTCCATAATTCCTTGCGCGACCAACTGTCGCACGGTTGCAACACCCACCACGCCGTATCATTGTTAGGCGTGCAAGCATATTTCTGACCCTCTCGGCATGTATCGACAGGGCGCCCTCCCGCTGCCGTGGAATGCACTGATGAGCAAACAAATTCCGGTCCAGGACGTCACTCCGCCCACCAAGGGCAAGGGTGAAAGCGTCGACCTTTATGCCTCCCGGGAAAAGATCTACACCCGAGCCTTTACCGGGTTCTTCCGCAACCTCCGCATGGCCGGGGGCGCCCTCCTCTTCCTCCTCTACTTCGGCACCGTGTGGCTGACCTGGAACGGTCGCCAGGCGGTTCTCTGGGACCTGCCCGAGCGCAAGTTCTACATCTTCGGCGCGACCTTCTGGCCGCAGGACTTCATCCTCCTCTCCGGCCTGTTGATCATCAGCGCCTTCGGCCTGTTCTTCATCACCGTGTTTGCCGGCCGCGTCTGGTGCGGCTACACCTGCCCGCAGAGCGTGTGGACCTGGATCTTCATGTGGTGCGAGAAGGTCACCGAGGGTGACCGCAACCAGCGCATGAAACTCGACAAGGCGCCCATGAGCGGCAACAAGCTGCTGCGCCGGTTCGCCAAGCACAGCCTGTGGCTGCTGATCGGCCTGGTCACCGGCCTGACCTTCGTCGGCTATTTCGCCCCGATCCGCGACCTGCTCAGCGATCTGGTCACCGGCCAGGCCGACGGCTGGGCCTACTTCTGGGTCGGCTTCTTCACTCTCGCCACCTACGGCAACGCCGGCTGGCTGCGCGAGCAGGTGTGCATTTACATGTGCCCCTACGCGCGCTTCCAGAGCGTGATGTTCGACAAGGACACCCTGATCGTCTCCTACGACCCGCGTCGTGGCGAGGGCCGTGGCCCGCGCAAGAAAGGCGCCGACTACAAGGCCCAGGGCCTGGGCGACTGCATCGACTGCACCATGTGCGTCCAGGTCTGCCCGACCGGCATCGATATCCGTGATGGCCTGCAGATCGAGTGCATCGGCTGCGCCGCCTGTATCGACGCCTGCGACAGCATCATGGACAAGATGAACTACCCGCGCGGCCTGATCAGCTACACCACCGAGCACAACCTGTCAGGGCAGAAAACCCACCTGGTGCGTCCGCGCCTGATCGGCTATGCGATCGCTCTGTGCGTCATGATCGGCCTGCTGATCACTGCCGTCATCCTGCGTCCGCTGGTGGGCTTCGATGTCAGCAAGGACCGCGTCCTTTACCGCGAGAATGCCGAAGGCCGCATCGAGAACGTGTACAGCCTGAAGGTCATGAACAAGGACCAGAAGGACCATACCTATGTGCTCAGCGCCAAGGGCATGGACGGCCTGATCCTGGAAGGCAAGAAGGAAATCTCGGTCGCGGCCGGGGACATCTTCACCATGCCGGTGGAACTGTCCATCGACCCGGAGAAACTGCCCTCCACCACCAACGAGATCAGTTTCACCATCCAGTCGGTAGATGACCCGTCGATCAGCAAGGAATCCGCCAGCCGCTTCATCGGCCCGCGTGTTCGTTGAACCCAAGCTGAACGAATTGGCACCCCATGTTGCGCATGGGGTGCCAGTACCGACCGAAGCACGTAGAATTTGCCCGCCCCTTCACCGGGTAGCGCCCCTGGGGGCGCTGCCAGCGAGAGAAAAGAGACCATGCAATCGGCCATGAAGACACCTGTGGAACCCTGGTACAAGCACCTCTGGCCGTGGATCATCATCGCCATGCTGGCCACCTCGATCTTCCTCAGCCTGACGATGGTCAACATCGCCGTGAACAACCAGGACTCCCTGGTCAGCGACAACTATTACGAGGCCGGCAAGGGCATCAACCGCTCCCTCGACCGCGAGCACCTGGCCCAGGAACTCAAGCTGCGCGCCAGGATCAGTTTCGACGAGCTGACCGGCGAAGTGGACCTGCGCCTCACCGGCGACAGCCGCCCGGCCACACTGACGCTGAACCTGCTCTCCCCTACCCTGGAATCCCAGGACAAGCACCTGGAACTGCGCGCCAGCCCTGCTGAGCCTGGCCGCTACACCGCCAGCCTCGACGCCGCTGTGAAGGGTCGTCGCTTCGTCGAGTTGCTCGGCGAGGAGAACGGCAAGACCTGGCGTCTGTTCGAGGAAGAGAAGGTCGCCCCGGGCGGTTCCTTCGACCTCGGCGACGAGCCCCTCAGCGGAGATGAAGCCGAGCGCCCATGAGCGCCCCGCTGCTCTGTTACCACTGCGCGCTGCCGGTTCCCCCCGGCAGCCGCTTCGTTGCGCCCGTGCTGGGCGAGCCCCGCGAGTTCTGCTGCCCCGGCTGCCAGGCCGTGGCCGAGGCCATCGTCGCCGGCGGCCTGGAAGGCTATTACCGCCACCGCACCGAAGCCGCGCCCAACCCTGACGCCTTGCCCGAACAGCTTGCCGATGAGCTGAAGCTGTTCGACCGTCCCGACGTGCAACAGCCCTTCGTCCAGCACCAGGGTGAACTGGCGGAGACCACGCTGATCATGGAAGGCATCAGCTGCGCCGCTTGCGGCTGGCTGATCGAAAAGCACCTCAAGGGCCTGCCTGCCGTCGCCGAGGCCGGCCTCAACCTGTCCAACCACCGCCTGCACGTGCGCTGGTCCGACAGCGATCTGCCGCTGAGCGAACTGCTCGCCGAGCTGCGCAAGATCGGTTACGCCGCCCACCCCTTCCAGCCCGACCGCGCTGCCGAGCAGCTGCACCAGGAGAACCGCAAGTCCCTGCGCCAGTTGGGCGTCGCCGGCCTGCTGTGGTTCCAGGCGATGATGGCGACCATGGCCACCTGGCCGGAATTCAACATCGACCTGAGCCCCGAACTGCACGAAATCCTGCGCTGGGTGGCGATGTTTCTCACCACGCCCATCGTCTTCTACTCCTGCCAGCCGTTCTTCCGTGGGGCCATACGCGACCTGCGCACCCGCCACCTGACCATGGATGTCTCGGTCTCCCTGGCCATCGGCGGCGCCTATCTGGCCGGCATCTGGACCGCTATCACCGGTCATGGCGATCTGTACTTCGACGCCGTAGGCATGTTCGCCCTGTTCCTGCTCGCCGGCCGCTACCTCGAACGCCGTGCCCGCGAACGTACCGCCGCAGCGACCGCACAACTGGTCAACCTGCTGCCCGCCTCCTGCCTGCGCCTGGACGACAGCGGCCAGAGCAGCCGCGTGCTGCTCAGCGAACTGAACATCGGCGATCGCGTGCTGGTGCAGCCCGGCGCCGTAGTCCCCGCCGACGGCCTGATTCTCGAAGGTCAGTCCAGCGTCGACGAATCCCTGCTCACCGGCGAATACCTGCCGCAACCGCGTCGGAGCGGCGACAGCGTCACCGGCGGCACTCTCAACGTCGAAGGCCCTCTGACCGTGCAGGTCACAGCGCTGGGCGGCGATAGCCGGCTGTCCGCCATCGTCCGCCTGCTCGAACGCGCCCAGTCGGACAAACCGCGCCTCGCCGAGCTCGCCGACAAGGCTGCACAGTGGTTCCTCATCGCCCTGCTGGTGCTTGCCGCCGTAGTTGGCTTGTTCTGGTGGCAGCACGACGCTTCCCGCGCCTTCTGGGTGGTCCTGGCGATGCTGGTGGCAACCTGCCCTTGCGCGCTGTCCCTGGCCACGCCGACCGCGCTGACCGCTGCAACCGGCAGCCTGCACAAGCTCGGTCTGCTGGTAACCCGCGGCCACGTGCTGGAAGGCCTGAACCACATCGACACCGTGATCTTCGACAAGACCGGCACGCTCACCGAGGGCCGACTGACACTGCGTGCCGTTCGGCCTCTGGGCGCGCTGGACAGCGATGCCTGCCTGGCCCTCGCCGCCGCGCTGGAGAACCGCTCCGAACACCCCATCGCCCGCGCCTTCGGCCGCGCGCCGCAGCCGGCGGAAAACGTTGAGAGTCATCCCGGCCTGGGCCTGGAAGGCCACGTCGGCAACCGCCGCCTGCGCATCGGCGAACCGTCGTTCGCCTGTGGTTTGAGCGGCAGCGAAGCGCCCCAGCACCCGCAGGAGCCCGGCCAGTGGTTGCTGCTGGGTGATGAAGGCGGGGCCCTCGCCTGGCTGGTGCTGGACGACCGTATCCGCGACGACGCCGCCGACCTGCTCGACGCCTGCCGCGCCCGTGGCTGGCGTACCTTGCTGCTGTCCGGCGACAGTTCGCCCATGGTTGGCCGCGTCGCCGCCGAATTGGGCATCGACGACTGCCGCGGCGGCCTGCGCCCGGACGATAAGCTGGAGGTGCTGCGCCAGCTCCACCAGCAAGGCCATCGCGTGCTGATGCTGGGCGACGGCGTGAATGACGTTCCCGTGCTGGCCGCCGCCGACATCAGTGTCGCCATGGGCTCGGCCACAGACCTGGCCAAGACCAGCGCCGACGCCGTGCTACTGTCCAACCGCCTGGACAGCGTGGTGCAGGCCTTCGGCCTGGCCCGACGCACGCGCCGGGTAATCATCGAGAACCTGATCTGGGCAGGGCTGTACAATGGGCTCATGTTGCCCTTTGCCGCCCTTGGCTGGATCACGCCCGTTTGGGCCGCGGTGGGCATGTCGATCAGCTCGCTGACCGTGGTGCTCAACGCCCTGCGCCTGACCCGGCTGCCCAAGGGCGCCGGCGCACCGCCAGCAATCACCGCCCTGCCCGCCGCCCCACAAGCGGTACAAGCGCTGCCACGGAGTTGAAATGCCCGCTCTCTACATCATGATTCCGGTCGCGGTGGTGATCGTCGGCATCTGCATTGCGATCTTCTTCTGGGCAGTGAACAGCGGCCAGTACGACGACATGGACGGGCCCGCCCACAGCATCCTGTTCGACGACGAAGATCCCAAGCATCAGGCCGGCATCGACGAAGCCGAAGGTGACGACGCGCGCACCAGCCAGAAGCAGGACAAGCGCGATGCCTGATCTGGCGCCGCTACTGGCGTCGGCACTGATCCTCGGCCTGCTCGGCGGCGGTCACTGCCTGGGCATGTGCGGCGGCCTGATGGGCGCACTGACCATGGCCATCCCACCGGAGCAGCGCGCTCGCCGCCTGCGCCTGCTGCTGGCCTACAACCTCGGACGCATCCTCAGCTACGCCTGCGCGGGCCTGCTGCTCGGCCTCGCCGGCTGGGCCGTGGCACGCACACCGTTCGCCGCCGCACTACGGGTGATCGCAGGCCTGCTGCTGATCGCCATGGGCCTGTACCTCGCTGGCTGGTGGAGCGGCCTGACCCGCATCGAAGCCCTGGGGCGCGGTCTGTGGAAGCACATCCAACCCTTCGCCAGCCGCCTGCTGCCGGTTGCCACGATGCCGCGCGCGCTGCTGCTCGGCGCGCTCTGGGGCTGGCTACCCTGCGGCCTGGTCTACAGCACCCTGCTCTGGGCCACCAGCCAGGGCTCGGCGCTGGACAGCGCGCTGCTGATGCTTGCCTTCGGTCTGGGAACCTGGCCGGTACTGCTCGCCACCGGGCTCGCCGCCGAGCGCATCACCGCCTTGTTGCGCAAACGCAGCGTACGCATGGCCGGCGGCATCCTGGTGATCCTCTTCGGCCTGTGGACCCTGCCCGGCCCGCACCAGGCCTGGATCATGGGCCACGACATGCACGCCAGTGCCGCGCAAGCGCACCATAAAGCCGCTTGATACAGGTCAACAGGCCTCTGTCGGACTCTCCCTAGACTGCGCAGGAAAAGCTCGCCACCGGGGAACATCGGCATGCTCGACAATATTCGCTGGGACGCAGATCTGATACGCCGATACGATCTGTCCGGCCCGCGCTACACCTCCTATCCCACAGCCGTGCAGTTCCACGAAGGAGTCGGACCCTTCGACCTGCTGCACGCGCTGCGCGATAGCCAGAAGGCGCAAAGGCCGCTCTCGCTCTACGTGCACGTCCCGTTCTGCGCGAACATCTGCTACTACTGCGCCTGCAACAAGGTCATCACCAAGGATCGTGGCCGCAGCGCCCCCTACCTCGCCCGTCTCATCCACGAAATCGAGATCGTCAGTCGTCACCTGGGTCGCCAGCAGCAAGTCGAGCAGCTGCATTTCGGCGGAGGTACCCCGACCTTCCTGAGCCCCGGCCAGCTGCGCGAACTCATGGCGCAACTGCGCACCCACTTCCACTTCGTCGAGGGCGACTTCGGCGACTACGGCATCGAGATCGACCCGCGCGAGGCCGACTGGTCGACCATGGGCCTGCTCCGCGAGCTGGGCTTCAACCGCGCCAGCATCGGTGTGCAGGACTTCAACCTGGAAGTGCAGCAGGCCATCAACCGCCTGCAGAGCCTCGATGAGACGCGCGCGATCATCGATGCGGCGCGCACGCTGCAATTCCGCTCGATCAACATCGACCTGATCTACGGCCTGCCCCGGCAGACCCCGGATACCTTTGCCCGTACCGTCGAGCAGGTCATCGCCCTGCAGCCCAACCGGCTGTCCGTGTTCAACTACGCGCACCTCCCCGAGCGCTTTCCGCCACAGCGGCGGATCAAGGCCGAGGACCTGCCCTCCCCCGGGCAGAAGCTGGAGATGCTGCAACGCACCACCGAGCAACTGGAAGCCGCCGGGTACCGCTACATCGGCATGGACCACTTCGCCCTGTCGGACGACGAACTGGCCATGGCCCAGGAAGACGGCACCCTGCAGCGCAACTTCCAGGGCTACACCACCCACGGCCATTGCGACCTCGTCGGCCTGGGCGTTTCCTCGATCAGCCAGATCGGCGACCTCTACTGCCAGAACAGCAATGACATCGCCGACTACCAGAACACCCTTGATCAGGGCCAGCTCGCCACCCGGCGCGGCCTGCACTGCAACAAGGACGACCTGATCCGCCGCGCGGTGATCCAGCAGCTGATCTGCCACTTCCAGCTGGACTTCGAGGACATCGAGGACCTCTACAACATCGATTTCCGCGGCTATTTCGCGGAAATCTGGGGCGACCTCGAACGTTTCGCCCACGACGGCCTGATCACCCTCGGCCCGCGCGGTATCGACGTGAACGCTTCCGGCCGGTTGCTGGTGCGCTCGCTATGCATGCTGTTCGACCGCTACCTGCCGATGCAGAACCTGCAACGCTTCTCGCGGGTCATCTGACCCGCAGGTTCCCCTCTGCACGACCGACGGTACGGGGCCAACTGTCGCACCCTTTGCTACAGGATATGTCCTTGATCCCGGACTGTAGGAACAGCCCTGAACCGGCACTTTTCGAAAGGATTCGAGACCGCTCCAACCCCTACGAAACCCTCATCCCCATCGCTGGAACCAGCGATTCAGACAGGTCGCCAACTGGCGCGCGACTTGCGGTCTGCGGTACCCTTGGTTTTTGTGTGCCATCCCATTCAAGGAACACTCATGGCCGAAACCATCAAAGTGCGCGCCCTGCCCCAGGCGCACTGCAAGGATTGCAGCCTGGCTCCCCTCTGCCTGCCCCTGTCGCTGAACCACAGCGACATGGACGCCCTCGATGAAATCGTCAAGCGAGGCCGACCGCTGAAGAAAGGCGAATTCCTGTTCCGTCAGGGCGATGCCTTCGGCTCCGTATTCGCCGTGCGCTCCGGCGCGCTGAAGACCTTCAGCATCACCGACGGCGGAGAAGAGCAGATCACCGGCTTCCACCTGCCCAGCGAGCTGGTCGGCCTGTCCGGCATGGACACCGAGAGCTACCCGGTATCGGCCCAGGCCCTGGAAACCACTTCGGTCTGCGAGATTCCCTTCGAACGCCTGGACGAGTTGTCCGAGCAACTGCCGCAGCTGCGCCGCCAGCTCCTGCGTGTGATGAGCCGCGAAATCCGCGATGACCAGCAGATGATGATGCTGCTGTCGAAGAAGACCGCCGACGAGCGCATCGCCACCTTCCTGGTGAACCTCTCCGCACGCTTCCGCGCCCGTGGCTTCTCGGCCCAGCAGTTCCGCCTGGCCATGTCGCGCAACGAGATCGGCAACTACCTGGGCCTGGCGGTGGAAACCGTCTCCCGCGTGTTTACCCGCTTCCAGCAGAACGGCCTGATTGCCGCCGAAGGCAAGGAAGTGCACATCCTCGACTCCATCGAGCTATGCGCGCTGGCCGGCGGCCAGCTGGAAAGCTGACAGACACGAAAGCTGACCCTTTGGTTGACTTTCCGGTCATCGAAAACGGGCTCGCCGACTGGCGGGCCCGTTATACTTTGGCCTCTGCAAAAACCGCATCAGGTGCACATCCAGCATGATCCTCAACCAACTCGACCTGAAGTCCGTGATCCGTGCCGTTCCCGACTTTCCCAAGCCCGGCGTCATGTTCCGCGACATCACCCCGCTGTTCCAGTCGCCGCGAGCCCTGCGTTTCGTCGCCGACAGCTTCATCCAGCGCTATGTCGAGGCCGACTTCACCCACATTGGCGCCATGGATGCGCGCGGTTTCCTGATCGGTTCGATCATCGCCTACGAGCTGAACAAGCCCCTGGTGCTGTTCCGCAAGCGCGGCAAGCTGCCGGCCGACGTGCTGGCCCAGGCCTATGAGACCGAGTACGGCGAAGCCCTGCTGGAGGTCCACGCCGACAGCCTGTGCGAAGGTGACAGCGTGCTGATCTTCGATGACCTGATCGCCACCGGCGGCACCCTGCTGGCCGCCGCCCAACTGGTGCGCCGCATGGGCGCCAGCGTATTCGAGGCCGCCGCGATAATCGACCTGCCGGAGCTGGGCGGCTCCACCAAGCTCAATGACGCGCAGATCCCCACCTACAGCCTGACTGCCTTCGCCCTCGACGAAGCCTGATCGGCACTGCTCCAGACAACGGGCGCTGCGGCGCCCGTTTTCGTTTCCAGCGTTCGCGGCAACGCCCCATCCAATGACTGGTCGTACCCCCTTTGGCCTGATCCGACCCTGGCACGGCCGGATATGACCTGGCGATTGTCCGACAAGACTCCGAACATGACATCAACCGATGACACAGTCGAAGGTGGCATCGAGCACTAACGACAGGGCTTTCCGGGTCAGCGCACCTGCCGCGCACCGCTCGCCCGCACAACAACAAGGAGTTAGTCATGAACGCCAGCACCACGCCGATTCGCGCCAACTTCCCGGTCCGCCGCATGGATTTCAGCTTCAGTGAAACGCCGAAATACTGGTGGGACGGGCAGCCCTTCATGACCCACTTCATGAACAACCTGTCCTCGTTGTTCCCCTACGGCGAGAAGTTCTTCGTCGACAGCGTGCGCGCCGTGCGCGAGCGCATCCAGGATCCGCAGTTGCAGAAGGACGTCAGCGCCTTCATCGGCCAGGAAGCCATGCACTCCAAGGAACACGCGGCCTACAACGAGTACGCCGACGAGCACGGCATCGACCTGGAAACGCTGGAGCTGCGCATCAAGGTGCTGCTCGAATCCATCAGCAAGGTCACCACCAAGAAGCATCAGCTGGCGATCACCTGCGCCCTGGAACACTTCACCGCGACCATGGCCGAGCAGTTGCTCAAGCGTGAAGACCTGAGCAGCCAGATGAAGTCGGACAAGATGTACAAGCTGTGGATGTGGCACGCCGTCGAGGAAAACGAGCACAAAGCGGTTGCCTACGACGTCTATCAGCAGGTCTATGGCGGCTACTTCACCCGCACTGCGGTGATGTTGCTGACCACCGGAATCTTCCTCGGCGTCATCGCCGGCTTCCAGATCAACCTGCTGCGCCGCGACGGCCAGCTGTTCAACTGGCGCAGCTGGAAGCACGGTCTGGGCGTGCTGCTGCACCCACGCCGCGGCTACTTCGTCAACCTGATCCGTCCGTGGCTGGATTACTTCCGTCCCGGCTTCCACCCCTTCGACCACGACACCAAGGCGCTGGAAACCCGCTGGAAGGAAACGCTGGATTTCGCCGGCTGAGCTTCACGCTCCAACGAAAACGCCAGGCATTGCCTGGCGTTTTTCATCCAGGGGGCTCGATGAAGAATGGATATGCGCCGGCGCCCATTGTAGGAGCGGGCCGTGCCCGCGATCGCGCGCATGGCGCGCTCCTACAGCTGGAGGTCGCTGCAAACCTCAGCCCTCCTGCCGGCGCGGCAGATCATCCACCGTGTCGAACCACGACAGCTGCGACGAGCACCAGACATGACACTGCGGCTCGATCAGCTCCGGTTCGTCCAGAGTCACGGTGTTGAGCCCCACCGTCTCGCCGTCGCGCACGCGGAACTCCATGGGCGTGCCGCACTTCACGCAGAAGCGCCGCTCGCCCTCTTCGCTCGAACGCCACATCCCCAGCTCGCCAGCGATATAGGCGAAGCCCGTCAGCGGAATCACTGCCCAGGGCACCGCCGGTGCGGCATTGGACTTCTGGCAGAGGCGACAATGACAGTAACCGGTCTCTTCCGGCTCGGCATCCACCCGGTAGCGCACTGCGCCACAGGCGCAGCCACCGAACAGCGGCAAGGGCAACATGGCATCCTCCTGACTGGAACAAACCAAAGCAGCGAACGAAGACTCAGAGCCTAGCCAGCATGCCGAAAGTCTGCAGTACCGCGACGCCGGTGAAGAGCAACAGGATTTGTCGTTCGGCCAGGGCACAGACTTCCCCGCGCTGCTCCGGCGGGCACTCCAGGTAATCCAGCGACTGCTGGAACAATTGCCGGCTGATCAGCCGCGACAGCTGGTCCAGTTCGTCCGCGTCGACATCCGGCAGCAGGTGGAACTGGCGGATGTCCTCGGCCATGTCCTCGCCGAACTCGTCCATCACCCGCGCCAACGCTTCGCGCAACACCGGCGACGGCCCGTGCAGCTCGCGCACGCCAATGATGAAAGCCTGCGGGTTGCCTTCGACGAAGTCGAAGAACAATCGCACCGTCTCCCGCGTCACCCGCTGGCCACGCTCCAGGTCCAGGCCGAAGGGCACGCTGGCCACGCCTGCCCCCGGTTGAGCGCGCTCGGCGGCCTCCCGGCGCAGCTCGCGCAGCGGCTGGCGCAGCTGGGTGGCGATATCGCGGATGATCGCCAGCCCCAGATCGTCCACATCGCCGAAATGCCGGTAGAAGGTGTTCGGGTTCAGCCCCGCTTCCCGCGCCAGTTCCCGCAGCCCCAGGCTGCTCAGGCTGCGCCGGCTGGCCGCCAGGCGCAGCGCTGCATCGATCAGCGCACGCTTGCCGGCGGCTTCCGTTGGCCGTTCTTCCTGTCCGATTTCCATGAGTGTGTTACCCGACCCCACCTAAGGTTGGTTGTTCCTGCGGTATACAGATGTCTACATTTCATCACGTAGACAGTTGTATACGCCAGCAATAATCATAACAGGAGCGTGGCCATGAGTACGGTTGTGAGTACCCAACCAAAGACTGCCCCCAGACACTGCAAGGTCGCCATCATCGGTACCGGGTTCTCCGGGCTGGGCATGGCGATCCGCCTGAAGCAGGAAGGCGAGAACGACTTCCTGCTGTTCGAGAAGGACGCCGGCGTCGGCGGCACCTGGCGGGTCAACAACTACCCGGGCTGCGCCTGCGACGTGCAATCCCACGTCTACTCCTTCTCCTTCGAGCCGAACCCGGACTGGACGCGCATGTTCGCCCGCCAGCCGGAAATCCGCGCGTACCTGGAGAAGTGCTGGGCGAAGTACCGCCTGGAAGACAAGACGCTGCTCAACACCGAGATGGCGCGCTTGGAATGGAACGAGGAACAGCAGCTCTGGCACCTGTTCGACGCCGCCGGCAACCACTACACCGCCAAGGCCGTGGTCTCCGGCATGGGCGCCCTGTCGATCCCTTCGATCCCGGCGCTCAAGGGCCTGGAGAATTTCCAGGGCAAGGCCTTCCACTCGCAGCAGTGGGACCATGACTACGACCTCAAGGGCAAGCGCGTGGCGGTGATCGGCACCGGCGCCTCGGCCATTCAGTTCGTCCCGGAAATCCAGCCGCTGGTAGCCAAGCTCGACCTCTACCAGCGCACCGCGCCGTGGATCCTGCCCAAGCCGGACCGCGCCATCAGCGAGAAGGAACGCGCGCGCTTCCGCCACTTCCCGGCGGTACAGAAGCTCTGGCGCGGCGCGCTCTACAGCATGCTCGAAGGCCGCGTTCTGGGCTTCACCTTCGCGCCCTGGGCAATGAAGCTGGTGGGCAGGCTGGCCGAGCGCTTCATCCGCCAGCAGGTCAAGGACCCGGACCTGCGCCGCAAGCTGACCCCGGACTACACCATCGGCTGCAAGCGCGTGCTCATGTCGCACAACTACTACCCGGCGCTGGCGTCTTCCAACGCCTCGGTGATCGTCGACGGCATCCGCGAAATCAAGGCCGGCAGCATCATCACCAGCGATGGCCGCGAGCGCCAGGTGGACGCGATCATCTTCGGCACCGGCTTCACCGCCAACGACCCGATCCCCCGCGGCGTGGTCTTCGGCAAGGGCGGCGTGGACCTGCTCGACACCTGGAAGAATGGCCCTGAAGCCTACAAGGGCACCATGACCCGTGGCTTCCCCAACCTGTTCTTCCTCATGGGCCCGAACACCGGCCTGGGGCACAACTCGATGGTCTACATGATCGAATCGCAGATCGCCTATGTGCTGGGCGCCATCAAGCTGATGGACCGCCGCGAGCTGCAGAGCGTCGAAGTGAAGCAGGAAGCGCAGGAGCGCTGGAACGAGAAGCTACAGCGCGGCCTCAACCACAGCGTGTGGAACACCGGCGGCTGCAAGAGCTGGTACCTGCATCCCGTGAGCGGGCGCAACTGCACCCTGTGGCCGGGCTTCACCTGGCGCTTCCGCGCGCTGACCAGCCAATTCGACCCCAGCGCCTATCATTTGAAATCCAAGCCGCTGTCCAGCCCTGTCGTTCAACCCCAACGCCACGCAGAAGAGGTGCCGGCATGAAGAACTTCGAGAACAAGGTCGCCGCCATCACCGGCGCGGGTTCCGGCATCGGCCGTGCACTCGCCGTCGAACTGGCCTCCCGCGGTTGCCACCTGGCCCTGGCAGATGTGAATGCCGCCGGCCTGGAGGAAACCCGCCAGTTGCTCTCCTCTTCCGGCGTGCACGTCTCCATCGATACGGTGAACGTCGCCGACCGCGAGCAGGTACACGCCTGGGCCGACAAGGCCGCCCGCGAGCACGGCAAGGTCAACCTGGTGTTCAACAATGCCGGCGTCGCCCATGCCGGCACCGTCGAAGCCAGCGACTACGAAGAGTACGAGTGGATCACCAACATCAACTTCTGGGGCGTGGTCTACGGCACCAAGGCGTTCCTGCCGCACCTGAAGGCTTCCGGTGACGGCCACATCGTCAACGTATCCAGCGTATTCGGGCTGTTCTCCCAGCCGGGCATGAGTGCCTACAACGCCACCAAGTTCGCCGTGCGCGGCTTCACCGAGTCGCTGCGCCAGGAACTGGACATGGAGCGCGGCGGCGTCTCCGCCAGCTGCGTACACCCCGGTGGGATCAAGACCAACATCGCCAAGACCGCGCGGATGAACGACAGCATGGTCAAGGTCACCGGGCAGAACGCCGAGCAGGCCCGCACCCAGTTCAACGACCAATTGCTGCGCACCACTCCGCAGAAGGCCGCGCAGGTGATCATCCGCGGCGTGGAACGCGATTCGCGGCGCATCCTGATCGGCCCGGATGCCCACGCCATCGACGTGATGCTGCGGCTGTTGCCGGTCTGGTACCAGAAAGTGGTCACCGGCAGCATGAAGCTGGCCAAGCGCTTTGCGCCCAAACCCAAGCGCAAGCCGGGCGCAGAGGGTTACGAGGCCAAGTAACGCGCTACCGCAACGAGTCCCTTTTTCCCTGTCGGGCCGGCGCCCATCCCCCTTACCCCCGGATGGGCGCCGTTTTTTTGCTTGCCGATTTTCAACTACCGGCGGACCGCCACCACTTCCAGGTATTCACTGGGGATCACCAGTGACGACGGGCCGGCACGGTTGCTGTGCTCCAGCAACTGCGTGAGATCACGCTCCAGCGCTACCGAATCGGCCTCAGGCAACGAGGCAAACGCCTTGTGTACCGGTCCGTACCAGGTGCGGAACACTTCCAGGAAGTGCGCCGCCGAGCGATAGCGGAAGTTGAAGGTCTGCCGGGTTGCGCGCAACTCGCTGACCGAATCGCCGAACAGTTCGTGCAGGTACTCCTCGCGCCCCCAACCCGATGGCGGACGCACACCCGGCGCTGGCGGGATGTAACCCGACAACACCTTGAACACCTGGCCGATGAAGCCTTCCGGCGTCCAGTTGGCCAGGCCTATGCGCCCGCCGGAGCGGCAGACCCGCGCCAGCTCACCCGCCGCCTTGGGTTGATCCGGGGTAAACATCACGCCGAAGGTAGAAACCACCGCATCGAAACTGCCGGCCTCGAAAGGCAACGCTTCGGCATCGGCCTCGCGGAATTCCACGGCCAGGTGTTCGGCGCGGGCCCGCTCGGCCCCCAGCTCAAGCAGCCGCGGCACGTAGTCCGTAGAAACAACCCGGCAACCTCGCCGGGCCGCCGCCAGGGTGGCATTGCCGTTGCCGGCGGCTACATCCAGCACGCGCTCATCGCAGAGCAGGTCGCAGGCCTCGGCCAGGCGTTCGCCGACGATCTGCAAGGTGGTGCCAATCACGGCGTAGTCGCCGCTGGCCCAGGTGGCCATCTGGCGTTGTTTCAGGGCATTGAAGTCGACAGGGGCATTCATCTTGTTGTTCTCCAGGCGCGAGGCGCTTCATTCGGCAGTGGTCGGATCGAGAATGGTGACGACCTGCGACACCCGGTTGGCCGGGAAGCCGCCCAGGCGGGCGTGTTCGCGCACGGCGGCCTCGTCGGGGGCGATGTACAGGCAATAGATGCGATCAGCGACGACGTGGCTGTGCAGCCACTGCACCTGGGGACTCAACTGGCTCAATACCTGACAGGACTTCTGCGCGACGGCCTGGAAATCACGTTCGGACAAGGCTCCGACGCCGGGGATCTCGCGCTCGATAACGAACTTCGGCATGACACTCTCCATAGGGTGGGATAGTGCGGGTACCGCGACATCCCGCACCTTCATGCTGCTCCCGGCGCCCGAGGGCGTCCTGCCCCAGCGTCGGCGTTCCCTGCCCGATCGTCCGGCCGGTGCTTGCCGCCTCGCTTTCGCGCGCAGAATCCGAGAAATGCCCGCCCGGAGGGATCGGCCATGAGCTCGGAAACCATCCTCGCCGCCCAGCAGCGTCTGACTCGCCTGGTACAGCAGCGCCCCGGCGTCGCCCTGGTGGAGGAAACCCCCGCCATCGCGCAATGGGAAGGCGCGGGGAAGACCCACACCCGGCACCCGGACGGCAACGTCATCCACACCGACCTGCCCCGTGAACTGGGTGGCGACGGCGAGCGGGTCAGTCCCGGCTGGCTGCTGCGCGCCGCCATGGCCTCCTGCGCGGTAACACGCATCGCGATGCTGGCCAATGAAACCGGCGTGGCGCTGCAGCAACTGGAAGCCGAAGTCGGCTCCGTCACCGACGTGCATGGCTTGCTGGGGCTCAGCCGGGAAGACGGCCAAGCCGCCTCGCCCGGCCCGGCGCACGCCCGCCTGCAGGTCCGTATCGCGTCGGCTGGCGTGCCACAGGAGCAGCTGCGTGAACTGGTCGCCGAGGCTATTCGCCTGTCGCCGATGGTCGCCGCCTTTCGCGATGCCATACCGGTCCAACTGGACATCGATACCGGCCCGGCCTGATGGACGCACTTTCCGAAACCCTGCGCGTGGTGCGGCTGGTCGGTGCGATCTTCATCAATGCGCGCTTCACCGCACCCTGGTGCTACCAGTCTCCGCGCGCCGATTCGGTAGTCGGCCTGCTGGAACCAGGCGCCGAACAGGTGGTGATCTTCCACCTGATCACCGAGGGCGAATGCTTCGTCGAGATGGGCAAGGCTGAACCGGTGAAACTGATCGCCGGTGACGCGGTGATCTTTCCCCAGGGCCACGCCCACCGCATGACTTCACAGCCCGGCGTCCCGCCGGCCACCGGCGCGCGGCTGGACACCGTGCTCGCCCGGCGCCCGCGACAACTGGCCTACGGCGGTGGCGGCGCGACGACGCGGCTGGTCTGCGGCTACCTGGCCTGCGACACGCGCCTGGCGCAGCTGCTGCTGGCTGGATTGCCGGCGCTGGTGAAAGTCAACGTGAGGGGTTCGGCAGCCGGCGCCTGGCTGGAGTCCTCGGTGCGTTATGCGCTGGCCGAGGCACGTTCGCCGCGCCCTGGCGGCGCTGGTGTGCTGGCCAAGCTGGCGGAAGTGTTGTTCATCGAAGTACTGCGCCTGTACATGGAGGAACAAGGTGAGGGGCGCAGCGGCTGGCTGGCCGGGTTGCATGATCGCATCGTCGGCAGCGCCCTGGGCGCACTGCACCAGTCACCCGCCCACCCCTGGAGCCTGGAAGAACTGGCACGCTGCTCGGGCACCTCGCGCTCGGTGCTGGCCGAGCGTTTTCAGCAATTCGTCGGCTGCCCGCCGATGCAGTACCTCACCCAGTGGCGCATGCTGCTGGCCGCCAATCTGCTGCGCGGCAGCAACGCCCCACTGGCGAGGATTGCCGAAGACGTCGGCTATCAGACGGACACGGCCTTCAGCCGCGCCTTTCGCCGCGAATACGGCTGCCCGCCAGCGGCCTGGCGGCGCAGCCAGGCCACCAGCGCACGCCTGTAGGAGCGCGCCATGCGCGCGAATCGCGGGCATGGCCCGCTCCTACAGGGGGTACGCGGATTCAGAGCCCCATCTGCTTGGCGATGATCTCGTTCATGATCTCCCGCGTACCGCCGCCGATGGAGAGGATGCGATTGTCGCGGTACAGCCGCTCTACCAGGCTCTCACGCATGTAGCCCATGCCGCCCAGCACCTGCACCGCGTCGTAGGTCACCCGGTCGGCCACGTCGGTGGCGAAGTTCTTGGCCATGGAGATTTCCCTGATCACGCTCTTGCCGGCAGCCATCTTCGCCGCTTGGCGATAGGTGAACTCGCGGGAGACTTCAACCTGGGTGGCCATCTCCGCCAGCCGGTGCTTGAGCACCTGGAACTTGCCGACGGGCTTGCCGAACGCCTCACGCTCGCGGCTCCAGGCCAGCGCCTCGTCCAGCGCCAGCTGTGCGGTCATATTGGCCATGATCGCCAGCGCCAGGCGCTCGCTCTGGAAGTTCGCCATGATGCAGGCAAACCCCATGTTCTCCGCGCCGATGAGGTTCTCCACCGGCACCTTGCAGTCATCGAAGAACAGCTCGGCGGTGTCGGATGCCCACCAGCCCATCTTCTTCAGCTTGCGGCTCACGGTGAAACCAGGCGTGCCCTTCTCCACCAGCAACAGGCTGACGCCGCCGAAGCCATCGCCGCCGGTGCGCACGGCCACGGTGTAGTAGTCGGCGCGTACGCCGCTGGTGATGAAGGTCTTGCTGCCACTCACGCGGTAATGGTCGCCGTCGCGCACGGCCCGGGTCTTCAGGCTGGCGACGTCGGAGCCGCCGGACGGCTCGGTGACCGCCAGCGCCATGATCTTCTCACCGGCCAGCACCTGTGGTGCGATGCGCTCGCGCAGCTCCGGGCGTCCCCACTTGATCAGCGGCGGCAGGCCGATATCCAGCGAGCCCAGCCCCGCCACCAGCCCGCCGGAGCCGCAGCGCATCAGCTCCTCGCTGGCCGCCACCTTGGCGAACAGGTCGCCCTCGTGGCTGCCACCAAATGCTTCCGGATAGCCGATGCCGAGAATTCCGGCATCGCCCGCCTTGCGGTAAAGCTCGCGGGGAAACTCCTCGGCCTCCTCCCAATCGGCGACGTGGGGCAGGATTTCACGCTCGACGAAGCGTCGCACACTGTCGCGAACCAGGCGGTGGCTGTCATCGAAGTATTCGGCGAACACGGACATGGCAAGGCTCCAGACGATTTGACTGAAACTTACCGAGCGCTTGCTTGGTTTTCAAGGCGAGACACCTGCCATCGGCTAGGACAGATGCGCCGTCCCGAACCGCTCGCGGTAGGCCGAAGGCGCCACACCCGCCGCACCCCGGAAGGCATTGCGGAAGCTTTCCACGGTGCCGAAGCCGCATTGCTCGGCTATCCGCTCCACGCTGTCGGCGCTGCTTTCCAGCAATTCACGGGCGCGCAGCATGCGCTCGTGCTGCAACCAGGCCTTGGGCGTCATTCCCGTCGCCTCGCTGAAACGGCGCAGGAAGGTGCGCTCGCTCATGGCCATGCGGCTCGCCAGCTCACCGACGGCGATCGACTGGTGCAGCCGTTGCCGGGCCCAATCCAGCAGCCCCGCGAGGTCATGCCTGGGCGCCTGCGCCACCGGTGCGGGGATGAACTGCGCCTGACCGCCGCCGCGCTGCGGCGACATCACCAGCCGCCGCGCCACGGTATTGGCCACCTGCGCGCCGAAGTCCCGCGCCACCAGGTGCAGGCAGGCATCGATGCCCGCCGCGCTGCCGGCAGAGGTGATCAATTGCCCGGCGTCGACATAGAGCACCTGGGCATCGACTTCGATGGCCGGGAAGCGCGTTGCCAACTCTTCGGCGTAGCGCCAGTGCGTGGTCGCCCGCTGGCCATCGAGCAATCCCGTGGCGGCGAGGACGAAGACGCCGGAGCAGATCGACAGCAACCGCGCTCCTTCGTCGTGGGCCTTGCGCAACGCCTGCACAAGCTCGGCGGACGGCGCCTCGGCACGATCACGCCAGCCCGGCACGATGACGGTGCCCGCTGTGTCGAGTGACTCCAGCCCTCCGTCGGCCAGCACGCGGATGCCACCCAGAGCACGCATCGGCCCGTCGTCCACGGCAACGACCCGGTGGCTGTACCAGGGGAATTCGAACTCGGGACGCGACAGGCCGAAGATCTCCACGGCAATGCCGAATTCGAAGGTGCACAGGCCGTCGTAGGCAAGAACGGCGACTTCCAGGGGATTGCGCGGCATTTGGCGGAAAACTTCCGATCACTGTCCAGGCCGCCACTGTAGCCGGCTTTTGCCTCGCCTTACAGTGGCCCCGTCTTCCACAGGAGCCCCACCATGCCCAGCCTCGTCAGCCAGTTCCCCGCCGCCCTGCCCGCCGACGCCCTCGCCCATTTCAGCCATCGCCTGGCCTTCGAGACCGACTGTTCGGACGTGAACGACGCCCTGCAGAACGGCGAACAGGATTTCGTCCTGCTCGATGTGCGAAACACCACCGCCTTCGCCCGCGGCCATGTACCCGGCGCGCTGAACCTGCCGACACGGGAGATCGACGCGCGGCGTATAGCGCAGTTTCCACCGGGCACCCTGTTCGTCGTCTACTGCGCCGGGCCGCACTGCAACGGTGTGCACCGCGCTGCTGTGAAGCTCGCGGCGCTGGGTTTGCCGGTGAAGGAAATGATTGGCGGAGTGACCGGCTGGCTGGATGAAGGGCTGGTGCTGACCGGTGCGGTCGGTGAAGCGCTGCCGACGGACGGAGCAGGTCTCAGTTGCGCCTGTTGATCGCAGAAACAACAAGGCCGGAATGTCTCCGGCCTTGCTCGAATCGTTCGGGTCGGGCTTATCAGCTGATAGGCCGACGCCCGGCCAGCGCGTGGGCCAGCGTGCCGCCGTCCACCAGTTCAAGCTCACCACCCAGCGGCACACCATGGGCGATGCGCGACAGCACCAGATCGCCACCGCCGAGCAACTGGGCGATGTAGTGCGCAGTCGCCTCACCCTCCACCGTAGGGTTGGTGGCGAGGATGATCTCGCTGAAGTGGCCGGCCTTGATCCGTGCCTCCAGCTCGGGAATGCCGATAGCTTCCGGGCCGAGACCATCCAGCGGCGACAGATGCCCCTTGAGCACGAAGTAGCGGCCGCAGTAGCCGGTCTGCTCGACGGCAAACACGTCCAGCGGGCCTTCCACCACGCAGAGCAGGCTGTCGTCACGGCGCGGGTCGGTGCACTGCGGGCAGTAATCGTCCTCGGACAGGGTGCGGCATTGCTTGCAATGGCCGACGCCTTCCATCGCCTGGGTCAGCGCCTGCGCCAGGCGCAGGCCGCCGCTGCGGTCCCGCTCCAGCAGCTGCAGCGCCATGCGCTGGGCACTCTTCTGTCCCACGCCGGGCAGGGTGCGCAGGGCATCGATCAGTTGGCGGATCAGCGGCGTGAAGCTCATGGGGCGGTCTCGGGTTTCTGAAGGGTTAGAACGACTGTAGGAGCGAGCCTGCCCGCGAAGCCCACCCAGCCATCAGGGCCGGAAGAGCATTCGCGAGCAAGCTCGCTCCTACAGGGTCAGCAGGATGCCGGGATCAGAAAGGCATCTTGAAGCCGGGCGGGAGCTGCATGCCGGCGGTCATGCCGGACATCTTGTCCTGGTTGTTCTGCTCGATCTTGCGCACGGCGTCGTTCACCGCAGCGGCGATCAGGTCTTCGAGGATTTCCTTGTCTTCCTGCATCAGGCTGTCATCCAGGGAGACGCGCTTGACGTCGTGGCGACCGGTCATCACCACGCTCACCAGGCCGGCGCCGGATTGACCGGTCACTTCGGCGTTGGCCAGCTCTTCCTGCATCTTCTGCATCTTTTCCTGCATCTGCTGGGCCTGCTTCATCAGGCCGGCCATGCCACCTTTCATCATGTCGAGTTCCTCGATTCGTTCAGTCGTCGGCGCAGGCTCAGGCCTTCGCCTCCAGGGGTTCGATAGTACCGTCGCGGACGACCGCGGCGAACTGTTGCTTCATCTGTAGCACATACGGGTCGGCGGCAATCGACGCCTCGGCCTGACGCTGACGCTCGGCGCGCTTGCGTGCAGCGGCCTGGGCAGGGGTTTCCTGTTCGGGCTTCTGCTGAGTGACCTGCAGCGTCAGGGTCCGCCCGTGGAACTGGTTCAGCGCATCGTTCAGGCGACGCTGCTGGGTCGCGTTGAACAGCGCGCTCTGGCCCGGGTCCAGGTGCAGGTGCCAGTTGTCGCCATCCACCGCCACCAGGGTGCAGTTGGCGCCGATGCTGGCGGTCAGGCCGGCCAGCCCCAGGCGCGGGAACAGATCCAGCCACTCGGCGGCAAGGCCGGTCGCGGGCATGGCTGCGGGCTCGGGTTCCGGCTCGGCCTGCTCCTGCGGCGCCTCGCTCTCGAGGTAGCCGTAGGACTCCATGTCGACTTCGTAGTAGTCCTCGGCGGGCGGCGGCTCTTCGTCACGGTCATCGTCGTCGGCCGGGGCTTCTGCCGCGACGGGTGCGGGGGCCTCCACCGGGGCGGGCGCAGTCACTGGCGCAGGAGCCGGTGCTGCCGCTACGGGTGCAGGTGCAGGTGCAGGTGCAGGTGCAGGTGCAGCAGGCTCGACCGTGGCAGGAGTGGCGGCAACCGGTGCGCAGGGTTCGTCCCACGGCAGATCAACAGGCGCGTCGGCAACCGGCGACTGCGGCTCGATAACCGGAGCAACAGGCTCTGCTGCGACGACCACTTCCGGCTGCACTTCAACCGGCGCAGGAGCCGCCTCAACGACCGGAGCAGGAGCGGCAACAGGCGCAGTCTCCACCGCCGGAGCCGGAGCCGGAGCCGGAGCCGGAGCCGGAGCCGCCTGAGTCTGCGGCGCGGCAACGGTCGGGGCAACCTCGGCAACCGGAGCTACAGGCGCAGGCGCAACGGGCGGCGAAGCAATGGCTGCAACCGGCGCAGCAACGGCGGCGCCGGCCACTGGGTTCGGGTTGGAATCAGCCGTGGCCTTGCTGATCCCCAGGTCCTTTAGTGGCGACCTGGGCGCGCCATCGGCATCAGCCGGGCGGAACGCCAGCATGCGCAGCAGCACCATCTCGAAACCGCCACGGGGATCAGGTGCCAGCGGCAGGTCGCGGCGGCCGATCAGGCCCATCTGGTAATAGAACTGCACGTCCTCGGCCGGCAGTGCCTGGGCCAATGCCAGCACGCGATCGCGGTCGCCCTGGCCATTGTCCACCGCCTCGGGCAGCGCCTGGGCGATGGCCACGCGGTGCAGCACATTGAGCATTTCAGCCAGCACGCCGCCCCAGTCCGGGCCTTGCTCGGCCAGGTGGCGGACGGCTTCCAGCAGTGCACGGGCATCGCCTTCCAGCAGTGCATGGAGCACGCCATAGACCTGACCGTGATCCAGGGTACCGAGCATGGCGCGTACGTCGGCGGCCAGCACCTTGCCTTCGCCGAAGGCAATTGCCTGGTCGGTGAGGCTCATGGCGTCGCGCATGGAGCCATCGGCGGCACGGCCGAGCAGCCACAGCGCATCATCCTCGAACGGCACGTTCTCGGCGCCCAGGACGTGGGTCAGGTGCTCCACCACGCGCTCCGGCGGCATGTTCTTCAGCGAGAACTGCAGGCAGCGCGAGAGAATGGTCACCGGCAGTTTCTGCGGGTCAGTGGTGGCCAGCAGGAACTTCACGTGGGGCGGCGGCTCCTCCAGGGTCTTCAACAGCGCGTTGAAACTGTGGCTGGAGAGCATGTGCACTTCGTCGATCAGGTAGACCTTGTAGCGCCCGCGGGTCGGCGAGTACTGCACGTTGTCGAGCAGCTCGCGGGTGTCCTCGACCTTGGTGCGGCTGGCGGCGTCCACTTCGATGAGGTCGACGAAGCGACCTTCATCGATCTCGCGGCACACCGAGCACTGCCCGCAGGGGGTCGAGCTGACGCCGGTCTCGCAGTTCAGGCACTTGGCCAGGATGCGCGCAATGGTGGTCTTGCCCACGCCCCGGGTGCCGGTGAACAGGTAGGCGTGGTGCAGGCGCTGGTTGTCGAGCGCGTTGATCAGGGCCTTGAGCACATGGGTCTGGCCGACCATTTCGCGGAACGAGCGCGGACGCCATTTGCGGGCAAGAACCTGATAACTCATTGAAATCCATCGCGACAGGTGAGCAGAAGTGCGCTAATCCTAGCGAAGCGGACCGTAAATTGCACCCGATGTCCGCACCGGTCGCTATCGCATCTTGGCAAGGGCCGGGCTACACGGCATTGTGTTGTCGTTCTGCCATCAACGGAGCCTTGATGCGCTTCCTCGCCACAACCCTGCTGCTGACCGCCACCCTCGCCCAGGCCGACGACCGTCCCCTGCGCTTTTCGGTGGTCGACAGCTGGGCGATGCCGCTGGCGCAGATCGAAAATGGCGAACTGACCGGCGGCATCATGTTCGAGCTGTTCAACGAGGCGGCACGCGAGCTGGGCAGGACTGCGGACTTCCACATCGTGCCACGCGCCCGAATCGAACAGGCCCTGCTCACTCACACCGTGGATGTGCGTTGCTACGTATCGCGCACCTGGATCGAGCACGAATTCAACGACTACCGCTGGACTGCGCCACTGATGGTACAGCGCGATCTGCTGGTCGTCCGCGACGCCCCGGCCGACAAACTGGAAACCCTGCCCAGTCAGTCCGTCGGCACAGTGCTGGGCTATCACTACCCGCGCCTGCAGCCACTGCTGGACAGCCACTGGCTGACCCGCGACGACGCGCGCAATCAGGAACTGGTGCTGAAGAAGCTGCGCATCGGCCGCTATCAGTACGCGATCAGCAGCGAGTTCGCGCTGAACTGGTTCAACCGTGAGTTACCCGAGGCGGAGCGCCTGAGAATCGCCAGCGTGATCGAGGAAACGCCGCTGTCGTGCATGGTGCTGGACGCGCCCGAAGTCCGCGCCGACGAGGTGCTCTCGGTGCTGGCGAAGATCAAGGCGTCAGGGAAGATCGAGCAGATCCTGGATCACTATCGCTGAGGCAGCGGGTGCATCGACAGGATGGGGCCGCGGATTTCACTGGCCCCGAAATGGAGGCGGCCCCGCCAGCCACACCCCGGCACACAATGTCCCCGCCTTGGCTGCTTCCTTCCGGACCTGACCAGGTAAGCGAGTAATCGTTGCGGGGGGACCGAGCAGGGCCACCATCGCGAGAGCTCGCCAGATCAGCGAGCCGCGCCATTGTAGCGGCTTGAGCGCAACTTACAAGCACTTCAAGCACTTAGCGACGTTCCCCAAGCAATTCCTGACCTTCATCACGAATTTGCCTTTTCATTAAGGGAATTACCCTACAGCCGGTTCAGAAAATTCCAACGGCGCCGACGCTTAGGGAAGAACCCGTCACTCAAAGACGGGCCATGACCGAGCGAGGAATGCCAGCATGTCCGTTGCACTGCGATCCACCACTCTCGTTGCCCTGCTCTTTTCGGCTCCGCTGATGGCCTACGATGGCGTCATCCGCTTCAGCGGCGCCGTGGTCGAACCGACCTGCCAGGTCGGACTGACCGACATAACCGCTCGCAGCGCCCGAGTGCAGCTGAGCGAGTGCAACCAGGCCATGACGATGATGCTGAACGAGCCGCGCGGCACGATGCCCAGTATGAGCTATCGGCTGACCGATACGCGCGGCAAGGCGCTGGACAACGGCATCAAGGCCACCGGCAATGCCGAAAGCGTCATCCGCGAGATTGCCAAGGGCGGTGTGGCTGCGGACCAGCGCAATGTGGTGCTGGTGGCCGAGTACCTGTAACGGACGCTACTGCCCCTGAAGCAGCCCTTCGGGCCGAGGCTGGGTGGAGACTTCCAGGTTCGGCCCGATGAACAGGTCCATCTTGCTGTAACCCGGACGGGTGCTGAAGGTGGAGTAGCGCTCCGCCCCCTGGTGGAACTGGAAGGCCACGCGGTACTCGCCCGAGCGCATCAGGCGCAGCGGGAATGAACGGGCTTCGCCCGGCCTGATCTCGCCCGCGAGGGTCTCCTCGCTGTTTTCCTTGAAGCTGTAGGTCACCGCCGGCCCACCCACGCCTTCGTAATGAAGGACGATCTGCGGGCGCTCGGTCCAGGCCACGTAGGCCCCGAACAGCAGCACCAGCGCCCCAACGCCGAGCAGGCGCTGTTTTCTTGCCTTGTCCATCTCGCTCTCCGTCAACCGATGGCCCGCCCCGCATCACGATGCATGGGGCGGAACGGGCCTGCCGATCAGTTCAGGCTGTCGACCAGCGCCTTGGCAGGCACCAGGCGTACCGCCTTCTTCGCGGCGATTTCGATGGTCTTGCCGGTCTGCGGGTTGCGGCCGGTACGGGCAGCACGCTCGCTGACCTTGAGCTTGCCGATACCCGGCAAGGTCAGCTCTCCGTCGTTCTCCAGGGCGTCCTGGGCGATCTGCGCCAGTTGCTCGAACACGCCGCGCACGGCGGCCTGGGTCAGGTCGAGGGACTCGGCGATATCACGAACCAGTTGGTCCTTGGTCATGGGCATAAAGTAACTCCTTGATACGTTGATCTTGATTCTTTGATCGGAAGAAAGGCTTGTCAGGCGCCGATGCCGTGATCGGCCAGCAGCTTGATCAGCTGCTCTTCGTCCATCACGGCGACGCCAAGTTCCTGAGCCTTGGCCAACTTTGAACCCGCTCCCGGTCCGGCAACGACGCAGTGGGTCTTGGCCGAGACGGAGCCGGCCACCTTGGCACCGAGGCTTTCGAGCTTTTCCTTGGCGATATCGCGGCTCATGGCTTCCAGGGTGCCGGTGAGCACCCAGGTCTGCCCCGCCAGCGGCAGGCCTTCAACGACCTTGCGCTCGCTGCGCCAGTGCATGCCGAACTCCGCCAGCTGCGCTTCGACTGCCTTCGCACGCTCGACACGAGCGGTATCGGCGAAGTACTCGCGCACCGACTGCTTGGCCTTCTCGTTCACGCCCTTGAGGGTGCTGAGGTCCAGCCAATCCTGACTGAGGGTGATGAGTGCGTCGAGGCTGCCGGTGCGGTCAGCCAGCTTCTCGGCGCCCGTGGCCGCAATGAATGGGATGTTCAGCTTGTCGATGAAGCCCGCCAGCGTCGCTACGGCGGCGAACTCGGCGGAGACCTCGCCCTCGTCCTGCAGCTCGATGCCGCGCTCCAGCAGTTGCCGGATCACGCTGCGGTTGTGCTCGTCATCGAAGAAGTTGTGGATCTCGTAGGCCACTTCGCCACCGACGTCCGGCAGGTAAGTGAGCACCTCCGGCAACGCCTTCTGGATGCGTGCCAGGGAGCCCAGCGAGCGCGCGAGCAACTTGGCGGTTTCCTCACCCACATCCGGAATGCCCAGAGCGAAGACGAAACGCGCCAGCGCCGGCTTGCGACTTTCCGCAATGGCGGCGAGCAGGTTACGTGTGGAGACCTCGGCGAAGCCCTCCAGCTCGATGACCTGCTCGAAGGTCAGGGTGTAGAGGTCGGCCGGGGATTTCACCAACCCCTTGTCCACCAGTTGCTCGACGATCTTGTCGCCCAGGCCGTCGATGTCCATGGCGCGGCGCGACACGAAGTGGATGATTGCCTGCTTGAGCTGCGCCTGGCAGAACAGCCGGCCGACGCAACGGTAGATGGCACCTTCGCTGACCGACTCCTTGCCCTTGCTGCGTTTGACCAGCTGGGTACGCTCGACCTGCGAACCGCAGACCGGGCACTGGGTGGGAATTGCTACCGGACGCGCATCCGCCGGACGCCGCTCGGTGACGACCTGCATGACCTGCGGGATCACATCGCCGGCACGGCGGATGATCACGGTATCGCCGATCATTAGGCCCAGACGGGCGACCTCGTCCATGTTGTGCAGCGTGGCGTTGGACACGGTGACGCCAGCCACCTGGACTGGTTTCAGACGCGCCACGGGCGTTACCGCGCCGGTGCGGCCGACCTGGAATTCCACGTCGAGCAGCTCGGTCAGCTCTTCGCGCGCCGGGAACTTGTGGGCG
This sequence comes from Pseudomonas sp., assembly GCA_049840615.1. Classification (GTDB taxonomy): domain Bacteria; phylum Pseudomonadota; class Gammaproteobacteria; order Pseudomonadales; family Pseudomonadaceae; genus Pseudomonas. Next base: position 67,774 of record JASGKM010000036.1, on the reverse strand, counting down.
ATGGCCCAGCGCGGTTCTCGGGCGCGGAAACCCAGCTCACGCTGGAAGTCGATGCGGTTGACCTTGAACACCACACCATCGATCTCATAGGCGAGGCTATCGCGACGCGCACCGATGTCTTCGTAATAGGCGCGGCAGCCGTCGACGCCCTTGGCGAGTTTCAACTCGCGGCTGATCGGAATGCCCCAACCCTTCAGTGCTTCAAGGATGTCGACCTGGGTCGCGGGCAGCGCACCACTCTCGACGCGACCGAAACCGTAGCAGCAGAACTCCAGCGGGCGGCTGGCGGTGATCTTCGAATCCAGTTGGCGCAGGCTGCCGGCCGCGGCGTTGCGCGGGTTGGCAAAGGTCTTGCCGCCCGCTTCCATCTGCCGCTCGTTCAGCGCCTCGAAACCGGCCTTGGACATGAAGACCTCGCCACGCACTTCCAGCACCGCCGGCCAGCCCTCGCCCTTCAGGCGCAGCGGCACGTTGCGGATGGTGCGCACGTTGACACTGATGTCCTCGCCAGTGGTGCCGTCGCCGCGCGTAGCGCCACGGGTCAGCACGCCATTCTCGTACAACAGGCTGACCGCCAGACCATCGAGCTTGGGCTCGCAGCTGTACTCCACCTCCGCGCCGCCACCGAACAGGTCCGATGCCGGCAACTGGTCCGCCAACCCCTCACGCACTCGGCGGTCGAAATCGTTGAGGTCCTGCTCCTCGAAGGCGTTGCCCAGACTGAGCATCGGCACTTCATGGCGCACTTCGCCGAAGGCCGAAGCAGCGGCGCCGCCGACACGCTGGGTCGGCGACTCGGGAGTAATCAGTTCGGGATGCTCGGCTTCCAGCGCCTTCAGTTCGCGGAACAGGCGGTCGTACTCGGCGTCCGGCACGCTCGGCTCGTCGAGCACGTAGTAGCGGTAGTTATGGTCGTCGAGTTCGCTGCGTAGCTGGGCGATGCGTTCGGCAGCGGTCTGGGAGTCGGTCATGCGGGAATCTCGGGCGGCAAGAGGTTGCGGCTAGAAATGCAAAGCCCCAAGGGTCGCTTGGGGCTTTATTTGCAGCGTGCGGAAAGCTTAGCGCTTCTGGGTCAGGGCGCGTCGTTCGAAATCGATGATGCGCTGACGGTAGTGCTCGATGGTCTGCGCGGTCATCACGCTGCGCTGCTCGTCCTTCAGCTCACCATTGAGCTCCTGGGCCAGCTTGCGGGCGGCGGCGATCATCACATCGAACGCCTGCTTGGGATGACGCGGGCCGGGCAGGCCGAGGAAGAAGCTCACCGCGCGAGTGCTGAACTGGTCGATGTTGTCCAGATCGAAGGTGCCCGGCTTGACCGCATTGGCCATGGAGAACAGCACTTCGCCGTTACCGGCCATGCTTTCGTGGCGGTGGAAGATGTCCATCTCGCCGTAGCGCAGGCCGCTTTCGAGGATGTTCTGCAGCAGCGCCGGACCCTTGAAGCCGTTCTCGTCACGGCTGATGACATTGATGATCAGCACTTCATCGACCGGAGCCTGCGGTGCCGACGGAGCGGCAGCGGCGGGAGCTGCGCGCTCCTTGTCCTTCTTGCGATCTTTCTTCGCCTTGTCCTTCTCTGCCGGCACGTCGTCCAGCGGATTGGGGAAATCCTCTTCGTCCAGCGGGCCGAGCAGGTTCGGCGCCGGGTCGTCCAGGTTCAGGTCGCCCTGGCGCGGTTCGCCGCGGCGCTTGCCACGGGATTCCTTGGTGCTGACCTTGGGCAGGTCTTCCTCGTCGAGCTCCGGCTCGCGATGGTCGACTACCCGGGAAGGTCCGAGCAATTCCGGGTTGGTTTCGTCCCCGTCATCGGGCTGGTTGGCAAACTGGCGATCCAGTTTGAAACGCAACTTGCCCTTGCCACCCCGCATGCGACGCCAACCGTCGAACAGAATGCCGGCGATGACGATAAGCCCAATGACGATCAGCCATTCGCGCAGACCGATATCCATCTAATCCCGTAGCCCCTGAACAAAAAATGATGATGAAGAAAAGGACATCCTATCCCTTGAAAACGTGGAGCCAACTTCATGTTCTGACTGATGTTTTCCACGCGATACAAAAGTGGGCGTTAAGCTAACACGCTCTCACATAACTTTACACTGTCTGAGGCGACACTCCGCCGCACTCTTTGCAACTTTTCATAGCGGCTGCCGCTTACGCGCCTTGGCCGAATTCTACCCCATTAAAATCAATACCTTAGACTTGAAACAAAGCACCTTGCCAGCATAGCTCAAGTTCGCCTGGACGATCACGCTTCCGCGAGCGCAACAGCCTCTTCCACATCCACCGCCACCAGACGCGAACATCCCGGTTCGTGCATGGTCACGCCCATCAATTGATCGGCCATCTCCATGGCGATCTTGTTGTGGGTGATATAGATGAACTGCACTTTCTCCGACATCTCCTTCACCAGCCGCGCATAACGGCCGACGTTGGCATCGTCCAGCGGTGCGTCGACTTCGTCGAGCATGCAGAACGGTGCCGGGTTCAGCTGGAAGATCGCAAACACCAGCGCCAGAGCGGTCAGAGCCTTTTCGCCACCGGACAGAAGATGGATGGTGCTGTTCTTCTTGCCCGGCGGCCTCGCCATGATCGCCACCCCGGTATCGAGTAGATCCTCGCCGGTAAGTTCCAGATAGGCGTGACCACCGCCGAAAACCTTGGGGAACAATGCCTGAAGGCCAGCATTGATCTGGTCGAAGGTTTCCTTGAAGCGGTTGCGGGTTTCCTTGTCGATCTTGCGGATGACGTTTTCCAGGGTATCCAGCGCTTCCACGAGGTCGTCGTTCTGGTCATCCAGGTAGCGTTTGCGCTCGGATTGCTGCTGGTATTCCTCGATGGCCGCGAGGTTGATCGGACCCAGGCGACCGATGCGCGCAGCCAGTTCTTCCAGGCGGGTTTCCCAGACCTTCTCGGCAGCATCGTGGGGCAAGGTGCCCAGCACGCCGTGCAGGTCGTAACCGTCCTCGTGGAGCTGCTCCTGCAGCGATTTGCGTCGCACGTTCAGGGCCTGCCAGTCCATGCGCTGCTGTTCCAGCTGGCCGCGCAGCAGCTGCGACTGCTGCTCGGCCTGGGTGCGACGCTTCTCGGCGTCGCGCAACTGGCGGTCGGCATCTTCCAGCGCCAGACGCGCGTGCTTGAGCTCGTCCTCCACCGCCATGCGCCGGTCGAGCAGCTCTTCCAGGCGCATGCGCAATTCTTCCAGCGGCGCAGCGCCCTCTTCCAGGTTGAGGTTGAGCTGCTCGCAACGCTCGACCAGACGCACGGCCTGGCTGTCCAGGCGCTCCAGCGCCTGGCGGGTGGATTCGTGCTGGGCGCGCAGGGAGCCCACGCGCACGGCCAACTGATGAGCGTGGTCCTTGTGCTGGCGGGACTCCTGGCGAATGCGGTCAAGCTTCTCGCGCATGCCGTCGCGCTCGGCGAGCAGCGATTCGCGGCGCTCGGTGTCCACGGCCATGGCATCCAGCGCTTCCTGCAGGCTCAGGCGCGCTTCGCCGAGCTGTTCCTGCTCGATGGCATGTTGCTCGGCCAGCTCGGCCAGCTCTTCGTCCAGACGGCGACGGCGCAGGGTCAGCTGCTCGACCTTGGCCTGCTGCGCGGACAGCTGCGCCTTCAGCTCGCCCTGGCGGCGACCTTCGTCCTGCAGACGGCGGCGCACCTGGTCACGACCCTCTTCGGCCTGACGCTGCTCGTCACGCAGGCGCGCCAATTGCTCGTCGATCTCGGCGAGGCGCTGCTCCAGCGCCTCGCGCTCGGCGTACAGGCGCTCCAGCTCCTGGCCACGCGCCAGCACACCGCCATCGGCGGATTCGCCACGGCGCACTCGCAGGAAATTACGCCCAACCCAGTAGCCGTCGCGGCTGATCAGGCTTTCACCATCGCCCAAGGAAGCACGCTGGGCCAGCGCCTGCTCCAGGGTTTCGACCGGGCGCACACGCCCCAGCCAGTAGCTCAGGTCGACATGGGTCTCGACCTTGTCCAGCAGGCTACCGGGGCGCGAAACGGCACCAGCAGCCAGATCGAGCAGGCGCAGTTCGCCTTTCTCCAACGCATCGAACGGCAGTCCTTTCACATCATCCAGCAACACGCCGTGCAGGTCGGCGCCGAGCACGGTCTCCACCGCCAGCTCCCAACCCGGCTGCACACGCAGGCCTTCGGCAAGGCGCGGGCGCTGGTCCAGCCCCTGCTGACGCAGCCATTGCGCGGTGCCGTCGCCCGGATCGAGCGCGGCCTGCTGCAGCGCCTCCAGCGAGGCGATGCGACCATTCAGACGCTGTAGCTCGCCCTGCGCCTGGTGCTGCGCGGCGCTGCTTTCCTGCAGGGACTGGCGCACGCGTTCCAGGCGCTCGGCCAGTTCCTGTTCTTCGATCTGCGATTCTTCCAGCAGCAATTCGATGGCGGCGACCTGCTCGCCCAGGTCGAGGATCGCGGCATCTTCCGGATCGGCGGCCAGCTGCGTGCGCTCGTCGCTCAGGCGGCGCTGACGCTCGCCCTGGCGCTCCAGGCTCTGTTCCAGGTGCTGGATTCGCGACTGCTGCACTTCGGCTTCACGGCGCGGCTCGGCGCTCTGCTGGTTGAAGGCATCCCAGCGCTGTTGCCAGTCGTGCATGCGCTGCTCGGCGTCTTCCAGCCCGACGGTAGCCTCTTCGGCGGCGGCGGCACTGATTTCCTGTTCCGGGGCCAGGCGCTCCAACTCTTCGCCCAGGGTGGCGAGCAGGGTGCGGTCATGGCCCAGGTGGGATTCGGTCTCCTGACGGGTCTTCTCGGCCTCGCGCAGGTCGTCCTGCAACTGGCGCAGGCGCTGCTGGCCATGCTGGATGCTCTGCTCGACGCGGGCGATGTCGCCACCCACGGAATAGAAGCGGCCCTGCACCTGGTTGAAGGTTTCCGACAGCTCATGGTGGCCGTCGCGCAGGCGCTCGATGCTGGCGTCGGCGCTGCGCTGCTCGGCCACCAGCGCCTCGAAGGCCACTTCCTGGTCGCCGATCACCTTTTCCTTCTGCCCGACCTGCTCGTTCAGGTCACGCCAGCGCAGCGCGCCGAGCTGGGCCTTGAGGGTGCGTTCCTCGGCCTTGAACTCCTGGTACTTCTCCGCTGACTGCGCCTGGCGGTGCAGGCGTTCCAGCTGGCGCTCCAGCTCTTCGCGCAGGTCGGTCAGGCGCGCGAGGTTTTCCTGGGTGCGGCGGATGCGGTTCTCGGTCTCGCGACGACGCTCCTTGTACTTGGAGATGCCGGCGGCTTCCTCGATGAAGTTGCGCAAATCCTCGGGCTTGGCCTCGATCAGCTTGGAGATCATGCCCTGCTCGATGATCGAGTAGCTGCGCGGCCCCAGGCCCGTGCCGAGGAAGATGTCGGTGATGTCACGACGCCGGCACTTGGTGCCGTTGAGGAAATAGGTGTTCTGGCCGTCGCGGGTCACGCGGCGGCGGATGGAAATCTCGGCATAGCTGGCGTATTCGCCGAGCAGGGTCTGGTCGGAGTTGTCGAACACCAGTTCGATGGACGCCTGGGTCACCGGCTTGCGCGTGTTGGAGCCGTTGAAGATGACGTCGGTCATCGACTCGCCACGGAGGTTCTTCGCCGAACTCTCGCCCATCACCCAGCGAACGGCGTCGATGATGTTGGACTTGCCGCAACCATTGGGGCCGATCACGGCCGCCATGTTGCTCGGGAAATTGACCGTCGTCGGATCGACGAAGGACTTGAAGCCTGCCAGCTTGATGCACTTGAGCCGCATGAGCCCTCTTCCCCCGTCCGTCTTTATTGAGAGCTTATCGTTCTGCCAGTGCGGCCAAAACCAGTTGGCTGTTGTGCCGACCGTAGTCGAGCAGGACCTCGCGGATACCGGCTTCGTCGCGGCTCACCACCGCGCGCAGCAGGTTTTCGAAGCTGCCGATGAACTGACTCATCTCGCCTTTGCGGCGTTCCAGGGCCAGATGATAGGTGCGACTGATGGCCGGCAGGAGATTTTCCACGGTTTCCTGCAAGTAGGGGTTGGCGGCGAACGGGAAGGCAGCGCGCATGATGTCGAAACTGGACTCGACGAAGGCATTGATGTCGCCGCGCTCGAGTTCGTCCAGCAGGCGCCGCTGGATCGCCATGAAGGGCGCCAGGTCGGCTTCTTCGCGCCAGGTCCGTGCCACGCTGCTGGCGAGCATGATGTACAGCTCCATCACCAGCGAGTAGAGGCTTTCCACGTGCGCCGCGGACAGCTCGGAAACCTGCGCCCCCCGGCGCGGCAGGATGACGACAAGATGGCGACGCTCGAGGATCAGCAGCGCCTCGCGGACCGAGCCGCGGCTGACGTTGAGGGTCTGGGTGACCTTCTGTTCCTGGATGCGCTCGCGCTCCTTGAGTTCGCCCCGGATGATGCGTTCGGCAAGGTGATGCGCGATCTGCTCAGCCAGGCTGTCCGGGGCCTTGAACGTCATGGTTGTCCTTAAGAATCGGGGCGCTTTCGAGGGGGTGCAGCGGACGCGAAGTGTAACACAGGGTGTTACCGCGCCATCCCCCGCCCAAGGGAGACGACAGAACAAAGGTTGGTGCGTCTGACAGGCGAATCAGGCGCAGGATTGTCCGACAATCCTACACAAGAGACGTATCGGGAGTCGTCCATGTTCGCTTTGTTCCTTTCCCCTGCCTGGATGTTGCGTCTCAAGAAAGCCGGCTACTGGATCTGGCTGGTCCCGGTCTTCGGCATTCCCGTCAGCTACTGGTGGTCGTTCGGCAGCGATTATCCCAACGCCTGGGCCTGGCTGGTCATCACCGTGGTGTTCGGGGTGATCCCGCTGCTGGACTTCGTGGTCGGCCGCGACCCGGCCAACCCCGACGAGATCGAGGAAGTGCCGCCCATGGAGCGTGAGGGCTACTACCGCTTCCTCAGCCTGCTGACCGTGCCGCTACTGCTGGGCATGCTGGTCTACGGCGGCTGGGTGCTGGCCACCTACGACGCCTGGAATTGGGTCGGCCAGCTCGGCTGGGTCCTTTCCGTGGGCACCGTCATGGGCGCCATCGGCATCACCGTCTCCCACGAACTGATCCACAAGGACCCGGAACTGGAGCAGAACGCCGGCGGCCTGCTGCTGGCGGCGGTGTGCTACGCCGGCTTCAAGGTGGAACACGTGCGCGGTCACCACGTGCATGTTTCTACGCCGGAGGATGCTTCATCCTCACGCTACGGCCAGAGCCTTTATGCCTTCCTGCCCCACGCCTACAAGCACAACTTCCTCAACGCCTGGAAGCTGGAGAGCGAACGCCTGAAGCGCAAGGGCCTGCCGGTGCTGCACTGGCGCAACGAGCTGATCTGGTGGTACGTGATCAGTGCGCTGTTCCTGGTCGGCTTCAGCGTTGCCTTCGGCTGGATCGGCGCGATCTATTTCATCGGCCAGTCGGTGATGGCCTTCACCCTGCTGGAGATCGTCAACTACGTCGAGCACTACGGCCTGCACCGTCGCCGCCTGGACACCGGGCGCTACGAGCGGACTACCCACGAGCACTCCTGGAACAGCAACTTCCTGCTGACCAACCTGTTCCTCTTCCATCTGCAGCGTCATTCCGACCACCACGCCAACGCCAAGCGCCGCTACCAGGTGCTGCGCCACTTCGACGAAAGCCCGCAGTTGCCCAACGGTTACGCCGGCATGATCGTCCTGGCGCTGTTCCCGCCGCTCTGGCGCGCAGTGATGGACCGCCGGGTACGCGCCTACTACGCCGGTGAGGAATACCAGTTGAGCGCCACCCAGCAAGCCTGATCGACGAGTTCCACGCCTTGGCGGCAAGCCCTACCCCGGCTTGCCGCCTTTTTTCTGCCTGCCGTCCTGCATTCGTAGGATGGCGTGGAGCGCAGCGATACCCATCACTCCCGCACGAAGACAGCATGGGTATCGCTTAGGCTCCACCCATCCTACCGGGCCCCTGCAGGAGCGTGCCATGCCCGCGATTCGCACGCAGGGCGCGCCCCTGCGGAACCCCGTGCCTCCCGTTTAGCGGCTTCAGAAAAACTTTCTGACTATTCAGACAGAAATTTTATTGACTCAAAAGTCAGCTTTCCATAAATTCGCCTCCAGTGCCCTACCAAAAACAAGAATCAGCCTGGAGGCAAGCCTTGATCAGGTTCCTGCTCAATCGCGAGCTGCGCGTCGAAGACCGCCTCGATCCCAATCTCACCGTGCTCAACTACCTGCGCCAGACACTGGGCAAGACCGGCACCAAGGAGGGTTGCGCCTCCGGTGACTGCGGCGCCTGCACGGTGGTCGTCGGTGAACTGGTCGGCGAAGAAGGTGCCGAGCGCATCCGCTACCGCACCCTCAACTCCTGCCTGACTTTCGTCTCCTCGCTGCACGGCAAGCAGCTGATCAGCGTCGATGACCTCAAGCACCGCGGCGAACTGCACGGCGTGCAGCAGGCCATGGTCGATTGCCACGGCTCGCAGTGCGGCTTCTGCACCCCCGGCTTCGTCATGTCGCTGTTCGCCCTGCAGAAGAACACCGCGGGCGAGACCGCCGACGAGCGCAAGGCCGAGGCCCATGAAGCGCTGGCCGGCAACCTGTGCCGCTGCACCGGCTACCGCCCGATCCTCGATGCCGCCGAGCAGTCTTGCTGCCAGAAGCAGCCCGATCAGTTCGACGTCGCCCAGCCCGAGATCATCGCCCAGCTCAAGGCCATCGCCCCGCGCGAAACCGCCGAGCTAAACAGCGGCGACAAGCGCTGCCTGCTGCCGCTGACCATCGCTGACCTCGCCGATATCTACACCGCCAACCCGCAGGCGCGCCTGCTGGCCGGTGGCACCGACCTGGCCCTGGAAGTCACCCAGTTCCACCGTGAACTGCCGGTGATGATCTACGTCGGCCACGTCGAGGAAATGAAGCGCGTCGAGGTCTTCGACGACCGCATCGAGATCGGCGCCGCCACCCCGCTGACCGACTGCTACGAAGCCCTCGCGAAGGACTACCCGGACTTCGGTGAACTGCTGCACCGTTTCGCTTCGCTGCAAATCCGCAACCAGGGCACCCTGGGCGGCAACATCGGCAACGCATCCCCCATCGGCGACTCGCCGCCGCTGCTGATCGCCCTTGGCGCGCGCCTGGTGCTGCGCAAGGGCAACGAGCGCCGCGAGCTGCCGATCGACGAGTACTTCATCGACTACAAGGTCACTGCGCGCCAGGAAGGCGAGTTCATCGAACAGGTGATCATCCCGCGCCCGCAGAGCAGCCAGGCGTTCCGCGCCTACAAGGTCTCCAAACGACTGGACGACGACATCTCCGCCGTCTGCGCCGCCTTCAACCTGACGGTCGAGAACTGCAAGATCACCGCCGTGCGCACCGGCTTCGGTGGCATGGCCGCCATCCCGAAACGCGCCAAGGCCTGTGAAGCCGCCCTGCTCGGCCAGACCTTCAACAGCGCCACCTTCGAACGCGCCGCGCTGGCACTGAGCGAGGACTTCGCGCCGCTCACCGACTTCCGTGCGAGCAAGGAATACCGCCTGCTCACCGCGCAGAACCTGCTGCGCAAGTGCTTCCTGGAGCTGGAAGCCCCTCAGGCCGTAACCCGGGTGACCCACTATGCATAAGCCGCAGAAAAGCCAGGAAGAACTCACCGCACTGTTCCGCGCCGACCTCACCACCGGCGTCGGCCGCAGCGTCAAGCACGAGAGCGCGCCCAAGCACGTCAGCGGCGAAGCGCAGTACATCGACGACCGCCTGGAATTCCCCAACCAGTTGCACGTCTACGCCCGCATGAGCGACCGCGCCCACGCGCGCATCACCAAGCTGGACGTCAGCCCCTGCTACCAGTTCCCCGGCGTCGCCATCGCCATCACCAAGGATGACGTGCCCGGCCAGCTGGACATCGGCCCGGTGGTCGCCGGCGACCCACTGCTGGCGGACGGCAAGGTCGAGTACGTCGGCCAGATGGTCATCGCCGTGGCCGCCGACAGCCTGGAAACCGCGCGCAAGGCGGCCATGGCCGCGATCATCGAGTACGAGGACCTGGAACCGGTGCTCGACGTGGTCGAAGCACTGCGCAAGAAGCACTTCGTGCTGGACAGCCACCAGCACAAGATCGGCGATTCCGAGGCCAAGCTGGCCACTGCGCCGAACCGCATCCAGGGCACCCTGCACATCGGCGGCCAGGAACACTTCTACCTGGAGACGCAGATTTCCTCGGTGATGCCCACCGAAGACGGCGGCGTGATCGTCTACACCTCCACCCAGAACCCCACCGAAGTGCAGAAGCTGGTGGCTGAAGTGCTGGGCATCTCCTTCAACAAGGTGGTCATCGACATGCGCCGCATGGGCGGCGGCTTCGGCGGCAAGGAAACCCAGGCTGCTGCGCCTGCCTGCCTGTGCGCCGTCGTCGCACGCCTCACCGGGCGCCCGGCGAAGATGCGCCTGCCGCGTGTCGAAGACATGCAGATGACCGGCAAGCGCCACCCCTTCTACGTCGAGTACGACGTAGGCTTCGAGGACGACGGCCTGCTGCACGGCATCAACATCGAGCTGGCCGGCAACTGCGGCTACTCGCCGGACCTCTCCGGCTCCATCGTCGACCGCGCGATGTTCCACTCCGACAACGCCTACTTCCTCGGCAACGCCACGGTGAACGGTCACCGCTGCAAGACCAACACCGCGTCGAATACCGCCTACCGCGGCTTCGGCGGCCCGCAGGGCATGGTCGCCATCGAGGAGATCATGGACGCGGTCGCCCGCCACCTCGGCAAGGACCCGCTGGAAGTCCGCAAGCGCAACTACTACGGAAAGGACGAGCGCAACGTCACCCATTACTACCAGCAGGTGGAACACAACCTGCTGGAGGAGATGACCGAGGAGCTGGAAGCCAGTGCCGAGTACGCCAAGCGCCGCGCCGAAATCCGCGCCTTCAACGCCAGCAGCCCGGTACTGAAGAAAGGCCTGTCGCTGACCCCGGTAAAATTCGGCATCAGCTTCACCGCCACCTTCCTCAACCAGGCCGGCGCGCTCATCCACATCTACACCGACGGCAGCATCCACCTGAACCACGGTGGCACCGAGATGGGCCAGGGCCTGAACACCAAGGTCGCCCAGGTGGTGGCCGAGGTCTTCCAGGTCGACATCGACCGCGTGCAGATCACCGCCACCAACACCGACAAGGTGCCCAACACCTCGCCGACCGCTGCATCCTCCGGTGCCGACCTGAACGGCAAGGCCGCGCAGAACGCTGCCGAGATCATCCGCCAGCGCCTGGTGGAGTTCGCCGCCAGGCACTGGAAGGTGACCGAGGATGATGTCGAGTTCCGCAACAACCAGGTACGCGTGCGTGACCTGATCCTGCCGTTCGAGGAGCTGATCCAGCAGGCCTACTTCGGCCAGGTATCGCTCTCCTCCACCGGTTTCTATCGCACGCCGAAGATCTACTACGACCGCAGCCAGGCGCGCGGCCGGCCGTTCTATTACTTCGCCTACGGTGTGTCCTGCTCGGAGGTGATCGTCGACACCCTCACCGGCGAGTACAAGATGCTGCGCAGCGACATCCTCCACGACGTCGGCGCCTCGCTGAACCCGGCCATCGACATCGGCCAGGTGGAGGGCGGCTTCGTCCAGGGCATGGGCTGGCTGACCATGGAAGAGCTGGTGTGGAACGCCAAGGGCAAGCTGATGACCAATGGCCCGGCGAGCTACAAGATCCCGGCCATCGCCGACATGCCGATCGACCTGCGGGTGAAGCTGGTGGAAAACCGCAAGAACCCCGAACAGACGGTGTTCCACTCCAAGGCCGTCGGCGAGCCGCCGTTCATGCTGGGCATCTCGGTGTTCTGCGCGATCAAGGACGCCGTGGCCAGCCTGGCCGACTACCGCGCCCAGCCGCAGATCGACGCTCCGGCCACTCCCGAGCGTGTGCTCTGGGGCGTGGAGCAGATGCGCAAGCTGAAAGCTGCCCAGGCGGAAAAGGCACCGGCTCAGGTCGAGCCGGCGTGATGTGACCATGGGGCACCGCTGGCAGGGAGAGGCGTCCCCACTTCCGTCCTCCACCCCGCCAGCGGCGCCCCACCCTATAGAGAGCCGTAGGAGCGGACTCCGTCCGCGATAGGCCCGCATCGCGCCGGATGCCATCGCGGACAAAGTCCGCTCCTACGCAAAGCCCACCATCGAGGTTCGAAACGATGAACTGGATCAGTGCCCTCGCCGACCTGCAACAGCGCGCCGAAGCCAGCGTGCTGGTGACCATCATCGAAGAACGCGGCTCGACCCCGCGCAACGCCGGTTCGAAGATGGTCGTCAGCGCCGACAAGCTCTACGACACCATCGGCGGTGGCCACCTCGAATTCAAGGCCATGGCCATCGCCCGCGAGATGCTGCAGAACCGCGAGCGCGAGCCGAAGCTTGAGCGCTTCAGCCTCGGTGCCAGCCTCGGCCAGTGCTGCGGCGGCGCCACCGTGCTGCTGTTCGAACCCATGGGCCAGCCCCAGGCGCACATCGCCGTGTTCGGCGCCGGCCACGTCGGCCGCGCGCTGGTGCCGTTGCTCGCCAGCCTGCCGTGCAAGGTGCGCTGGATCGACTCGCGGGAAGCCGAGTTTCCCGATTACATCCCCGAGGGCGTCACCCGCGCGATCAACGAGGATGTGATCGATGAGATCGACGAGATGCCCGCCGGCAGCTACTTCATCGTCATGACCCATAACCACGCGCTGGACCTGGAGCTGACGGCGAAGATCCTCGAGCGCAATGACTTCACCTACTTCGGCCTGATCGGCTCGGACACCAAGCGCGCCAAGTTCGAGCACCGCCTGCGCGACCGTGGTTTCGCCGCCGACACCGTGCAGCGCATGCGCTGCCCCATGGGCATCGGCGAGGTGAAAGGCAAGCTGCCGGTGGAGATCGCCGTGTCCATCGCCGGTGAAGTGATCGCCACCTACAACGCCACCTTCGGTCAGGAGACCAGCAAGGGCGAGAACACCGTGGCCAAACTGTTACCCACAAGCCGCCGCGCACGCACCGCCGAAAGCGGCGCCTGATTTCCAACATTCCGGGCTTCGTGATGGGTATCGCTTCGCTCCACCCATCCTACGGAGCGCCGGACAGATTTCGTAGGATGGGTGGAGCGAAGCGATACCCATCGACCAGCGTCCAACGACGCGTTAATTCCGATTTGCGAGAGATCGATGAGCACTCAAGCCAAAGCCTACCGCGCCAGCATCCTGCACAGCGTCGCCGACCCCGCCGAAGTCGGCATCGAAGCCTCTTATCAATACTTCGAGGACGGCATCCTGCTGGTGGAAGACGGCAAGGTCGCCCGCCTCGGCCACGCCGCCGAGCTGCTGCCGCAACTGGGTGGCGTGGAAGTGATCGAGTACCGCGACGCGCTGATCACCCCCGGCTTCATCGACACCCACATCCACTACCCGCAGACCGGCATGATCGCCTCCTACGGCGAGCAGCTGCTGGACTGGCTGAACACCTATACCTTCCCCACCGAGAAGCAGTTCGCCGACCCGGCCCACGCCGCCGACGTCGCCGGCATCTTCCTCAAGGAGCTGCTGCGCGCCGGCACCACCACCGCGCTGGTATTCGGCACCGTGCACCCACAGTCGGTGGACGCGCTGTTCGGCGCGGCACAGAAGCTCGACCTGCGCCTGATCGCCGGCAAGGTGATGATGGACCGCAACGCGCCGGACTACCTGACCGACACCGCCGAAAGCAGCTACACCGACAGCAAGGCGCTGATCGAGCGCTGGCACGGCAAGGGCCGCCTGCTCTACGCGGTGACCCCGCGCTTCGCCCCAACCAGCACCCCAGAACAGCTCGACGCTGCCGGTCGCCTGCTCAAGGAGCATCCGGGCGTTTATATGCACACGCACCTGTCGGAAAACCTCAAGGAAATCGAGTGGGTCAAGGAGCTGTTCCCGGAGCGCAAAGGCTACCTGGACGTCTATGACCACCACGGCCTGCTCGGCCCGCGCTCGGTGTTCGCCCACGGCGTGCACCTGTGCGACGGCGAGTGCCAGCGCCTGTCGGAAACCGGCTCGGCCGTGGCCTTCTGTCCGACCTCCAACCTGTTCCTGGGCAGCGGCCTGTTCGACCTGAACAAGCTGGAAAAGCACAAGGTCAAGGTCGGCCTGGGCACCGACGTCGGCGCCGGCACCAGCTTCTCCCAGCTGCAATCGCTGAACGAGGCGTACAAGGTCATGCAGCTGCAGGGCAAGAAGCTCGACCCGTTCAAATCGCTGTACCTGGCCACTCTCGGCGGCGCTCGCGCGCTGGAACTGCAGGACAAGGTCGGCAGCTTCGCCCAGGGCAACGAGGCCGACTTCGTGGTCCTCGACTACAAGGCCACCCCGCTGCTGGACTACCGTCTGCAGCAGGCAAAAACCCTGGAGGAGAAACTCTTCGCACTGGTCATCCTCGGCGACGACCGTACCGTGAAGGAAACCTTCGCGCACGGCCGCAACGTGCATCGCCGCGGTTGACCCCTTACGGCTTCGGCGCCGGGGCCTCGCTCAGGACCAACCCGGCGCCGGGGCCGCTTTTCATTCCAGTTCGCGTGGCACGCTTCCCTTGCAGAAGCGGGCCATGCGCGCGATCGCGGGCATGGCCCGCTCCTACAGCTGAGACCACAATTCCCGGCCAGGGTAGGAGCAATTGTCTTATTCAGGTTAAACCGTGCCAGCGCCTTCCCTCACCCCAGCCCTCTCCCAAGGGGAGAGGGAGCCGCCCGTGCCGGCGGACACCACAGTTTCATCCTGCACCGAACGGTCCCCTCACCCCCCCGGGGAGAGGGTTAGGGTGAGGGCTGATCCGAGTACAGGACTATCGCGTATGAGCGGAGTCTGTCCTCGATGGTTAACCGGCAATGCCTGTGCGTCTGCCCGGGTTCGCGAGCAAGCTCGCTCCTACGAAGAACGCCCCGGCACAAACCTGTAGGAGCGAGCTTGCTCGCGAACCGCACGGCACCGAATCGCCGTGTGAGAACGCCTACTCCCGCACCTCGACCAGCACCGGACACGGCGCGCGCTCGATTACCCGCTGCCCCACCGACGGGTCCAGCAACCGCTCGATACGCCCCAGGTGCCGGTGGCCGATCACAATCAGATCGCACGCCAGCCGCTCCGCCTCACGCAGGATCGCCCGCGCCGGATCGCCCGCCACCACGGCACCCGATGCAACGCAGGGCTGCAACTGCATCACGGCGTCATCCACCAGAGCCTGGGCCTCGTGTTGCTCCTGCTCCGCCGGCGGGTACTCCAGCGCATCCTCGCGCGGCATCGCGAAAGCGCGATCCACGGCGCAGACCACATGGACCTCGGCGCCGTGATCACGCGCCAGCTCTCCCGCCGTGGCAACAATGCGCACCGACTGCGCCGCACCGTCGATGGCCAGCAGAATCCGTTTGAACATGCCTTTCTCCTTCGTGAAACGAAATCCGCCGCCATTCTTCGGGGCGCACGCCGGACCGTAAAGGCACGCCAGACGTAATGAACCATTGCATGAAACGCATGCTTGCCCAGCGAGCCCTTCGCAATGGAACATGAATAACACCGCACCACCGCCTTCGGAGTCGCCATGGCCCTGCCCGATCTCAACCTGCTGGTCGCCCTCAACATCCTGCTCGAAGAAGGCAGCGTGGTCGGTGCGGCGCGACGCATGCACCTCAGTGCACCCGCCATGAGCCGCACCCTGTCGCGCATTCGCGAAGCGGTGGGCGACCCGATCATGGTCCGCGCCGGGCGCAACCTAGTGCCGACACCCCGCGCACTGCAATTGCGCGAAGAAGTCAGCGACCTGGTCGAACACGCCATGCGCCTGTTCAACGCCAAGGAAAACCTGCGCATGGACCAGCTCGAACGCTGCTTCGTGCTGCGCTCCAACAACGTGCTGGTCGGCGGATTCGCCTCGCGCATGCTGGCAGTGATGAAAGAAGAAGCACCCCGCTGCAGCCTGCGCATCGCGCCGGAAGCCGATTTCGACGACGAAGCCCTGCGGCAGAACCGCATCGACCTGTACATCGGCGCCACCTCGACACTGGAGCCGGAAATCCGCACACAGACCCTGTTCACCACCAGCTTTGTCGGCCTGGCGCGGCGCGACCATCCGATCTTCGACGACGAAATCACCGCCGAGCGCTTCGCCGCCTTTCCGCAGATCAGCGTTTCGCGACGCGGCCGTGCCCTCGGCCCGATCGACGAGGAACTGGCGAACCTGGGCCTGCGCCGGGAAATCCGCCTGACCGCGCCGACCTTCCATTCCTCGATCTTCGCGCTGCTGGAGTCTGACCTCGTACTGCCCATCGCCGAGCATTCGCTGTGGCGCCTGGATCGCCTGGGCTTCGCCCTGCGCCAGTTCGACATCCCGCTGCCGCTGAAATCCGTGGTGATCCTCCAGGCCTGGCACCCGCGCTTCGACAACGACCCCGCACACAGCTGGCTGCGACAGACGGTGAAGCGCGTGTGCATCGAACTGCGGGAAAGTTCTGGCCTGTTGAGCTGATCGCACAATCAGTGCATCAGACACACTGATTAGCTGCAATCATTTCAATTTTCACAACTAACGCCCTTCCCTAGACTCGGTCGCAAATACCCGAGTTGATTCCTATGCCTTGCACCGTACCGCCCACCGGCGGCGGCATCGGCCATCCCCATGGAGGCCGGCCATGACCGCGCTCGCCCCGATATCCGCCACCGCACCACAATCGGCCGCGCCACAACCGGCCGAAGCAACCGCCAAGCCCGTTGCGCAGCCGTTCGGCCTGCGCATCGTGGTCGGCATGCTCGGCGTACTGATCGCGTCCCTCAGCGCCGGCCTCAACGAGAAGGTCACCGACCTGGCCATGACCGATGTGCGCGGCGCGCTGTCCATCGGCCACGACGAAGGCACCTGGCTGATCGCCCTGTACTCGGCGGCGCAGGTCGCCGCCATGGCCTTCGCCCCCTGGTTCTCGGTCACCGTATCGCTGCGCCGTTTCACCCTTGGCGCCATTGCCTGCTTCGCCCTGCTTGCGCTGCTCTGCCCGTTCGCGCCGAACGTCGAGACGCTCTACCTGCTGCGTCTGCTGCAGGGTTTCGCCGGTGGCTGCATGCCGCCCATGCTGATGACCGTGGCGCTGCGCTTCCTGCCGCCGGGGATCAAGCTCTACGGCCTGGGCGCCTACGCGCTGACGGCCACCTTTGCACCCAACCTGGGCATGCCGCTGGCAGCGCTGTGGACCGAGTTCATCGGCTGGCAGTGGGTGTTCTGGCAAGTCATCCCGCTCTGCGCCGTGGCGCTGGCCGCTGTCGCCTGGGGAATCCCGCAGGACCCGCTGCGCCTGGAGCGTCTGCGCCAGTTCGACACCCTGGGCCTCGCCCTCGGCCTGCCGGGCATCCTGATGCTGGTGATGGGCCTGCTGCAGGGCGAACGCCTGGACTGGTTCGAATCCGAATTGATCACGTTACTGGTGATCGGCGGCGCGGGGCTGCTGGTGGCGTTCTTCATCAACGAATGGACACACCCGCTGCCCTTCTACCGCCTGGACATCCTCAAGCGGCGCAACTTCACCCACGCACTGATCACCCTGGCCGGCGTGCTGGTGGTACTCGGCGCATGCTCCGGCGTACCGGCATCCTACCTCGCCTCGGCCCACGGTTATCGCCCGCTGCAATCGGCGCCCATGGCGCTGCTGGTGGCGCTGCCGCAGCTCATTTCGCTGCCGCTGGTGGCCGCGCTGTGCAACATCCCGCGGGTGGACTGCCGCTGGGTGCTGGCCATCGGTATCAGCCTGTGCGGCCTGTCCGCTTTCGGCATGAGCCAGCTCACCAGCGAGTGGACGCGGGAGAACTTCTACTGGCTGCTGGCGTTGCAGATCATTGGCCAGCCGATGGCCATCGTGCCGCTGCTGATGTCCGCCACCAGTGTCGTCGCGCCCATCGAAGGGCCGTTCGCCTCGGCCTGGTTCAACAGCGTGCGCGGCTTCTCGGCGGTGCTCGGCAGCGCCGTGGTGTCGATCCTGATGACCTGGCGCGAGCACTACCACTCCAACCGCCTGGTCGATCACCTGGGTAACGCCTCGCAAGCCCTTGGCCTGCGCCTGGAGCAACTGGGCGGCGCCGAGAGCATCGGCCGCCTGGCCACCCAGGTGCGCGGCCAGGCCGGCGTGCTCGCCGCCTCCGACACGCTGCTGGCGATGTCCTGGCTGGCCGCCTCCCTGCTCGTCCTGATTCCCCTGATGCCGCTGCGGGTCTATCCGCCGCGCCCAGTCGTTCCTGCTAACTGAATTCCTGCGAATTGAAAGGTCTGCCCATGTCGAAATTAAGCTCCCGTCGCGGCAGTCTGGCCCTGGTTGCCGTGCTGCTGCTCGCCCTTGTCGTCTACCTGCTGCTGCGCCTGTTGGGCCCCGCCCGCGAGCAGAGCACCGACGACGCTTACATCCATGCCGACTTCACACTGGTCGCGCCGAAGGTCGCCGGCTTCATCGAGGAAGTGCTGGTGGAAGACAACCAGTCGGTGAAGGCCGGACAGGTTCTCGCGCGCATCGATGCCCGCGACTACCGCGCTGCGCTGGAGGCCGCCGAAGCCGACGTGCTGGCCGCCGAAGCGCGTCACCACCATGTTGCCGCCGACCTCGAACGCCAGCAGGCGGTGATTGCCCAGAGCACCGCCCAGGTGCAGGCCGATCAGGCTGCGCTGACCTTTGCTGCGCAGGAATTGAACCGCTATCAGCACCTCGCCACCCAGGGCGCCGGCACGCTACAGAACGCCCAGCAGGCGCGCTCGCGCGTCGACTCGGCGAAGGCCGTTCTGGACAAGGACAAGGCCGCCGCGCTGGCCGCGCGCAAGCAGCTCGACGTGCTGCTGGCCCAACAGGCTGAAGCCCTCGGCACTCTGAAGCGTGGGCAGGCGCAGCTGCAGCAGGCGCAACTGAACCTGTCGTATACCGAGATCCGCGCCCCCTTCGACGGCATGGTCGGCCGCCGTGCCGTGCGTGTCGGCGCCTACACCACGCCGGGCAATGCCCTCCTCGCGGTAGTGCCGCTGCAAAACGCCTATGTGGTCGGCAACTTCCAGGAAACCCAGCTGACCGATGTACAGCCTGGCCAGGCCGTAGAGATCAGCATCGACACCTTCCCCGGCGAGAAACTGCGCGGCCACGTCGACAGCATCGCCCCGGCCACCGGCCTGAGCTTCGCGCCCATCGCCCCGGACAACGCCACCGGCAACTTCACCAAGATCGTCCAGCGCATCCCGGTGAAGATCGTCCTCGACGCCGACCAGCCGCTGCGCGAAAAACTGCGCGTGGGCATGTCGGTGATCGCGCGGATCGACACCGGCAAGCACGCCAGCAACGAGCAGAAGGTGGCCGTGCAATGATCGTCGCCCGCACGCCCCCGTTCGTCCTGGCTGGCCTTGCCCTGCTCGCGCTCGGCGCCTGCAGCGTAGGTCCGGACTTCAAGCGTCCTGATGACGCCGACGCGGTGAACTGGTCCGCCCAACGCGGGGATGCACCGAGCCAGGCGCTCAATGCTCCCATGGAAGCGCAATGGTGGACGCTGCTCGGCGACCCACAGCTGGATGACCTTCAGCGCCGCGTGGCCGCCGCCAACCTGGACCTGCGCGAAGCCGATGCGCGCCTGCAGCAGAGCCGGGCGATCCGCCAGGCGCTGGGCGGCGATGCCGTGCCCAACGTCGGCGCCGACCTGGGCTACCAGCGCAAGCGCAACAGCGAAGTGGGCCTGAACGACCCATCGGGCAAAGCCGGCAAGGACAACTTCAACCAGCTCGACGGCGGCTTCGACCTGTCCTGGGAGCTGGACTTCTGGGGCCGCGTGCGCCGCGAGCTGGAGGCCGCCGATGCGAACGTCCAGGCCACCGAAGAAAGCCGCCGGGACGTGCTCGTCTCGGTGCTCGCCGAAACCGCGCGCAACTACCTGCAGCTGCGCGCCGAGCAGGACCTGGAAGCCATCATCCGCGGCAACCTGGAGATCGCCCAGCGCAGCCTGGAGCTGACCCGCCTGCGCCGCGCCGATGGCGTCGCCACCGAGCTGGACGTGGCCGAAGCGCTGGCCCAGGTCGCCAGTATCGAAGCGCGTCTGCCCGACACCCAGAAGCGCCAGGCGCGACTGATCAATGCCCTCGGCTATCTGCTCGGCGAAGCGCCCGGCGCGCTGCAGACCGAACTCGCCCAGGCCAGACCCGTGCCGCAGCCGCCCCGTGGCGTGCCGGTCGGACTGCCTTCGGAGTTGGCTCAGCGTCGACCGGATATCCGCCGTGCCGAAGCGACCCTGCACGCCGCTACCGCCAGCATCGGTGTCGCCAAGGCGGACTTCTATCCGCGCATCAGCCTCAACGGCAGCTTCGGCTTCCAGGCCCTGCAACTGTCCAACTTCGGCGACTGGAACAGCCGTACCTTCGGTATCGGCCCGAGTCTGTCGCTGCCGATCTTCGAGGGCGGCCGCCTGAAAGGCATGCTCGCCCTGCGCGAAGCCCAGCAACAGGAATCGGCCATCGCCTACCGCCGTACGGTGCTCAACGCCTGGCGTGAAGTGGACGATGCGCTCACCGACTACGCCGCCGACCAGCGCCGCCTGGCCAGCCTGGACACCGCCGCCGAGCATGGCCGCACTGCCCTGGCCAACGCCCGCGAGCAGTACAAGGCCGGCGCCGTGGACTTCCTCAACGTGCTCAGTGCCCAGCGCGAACTGCTGGCTACCGAGGAACAGCAGGTGCGCGGCCGCGAGGCGGTGGCAACCACGCTGGTGCTGCTCTACAAGTCCCTCGGCGGTGGCTGGCAGCAGGCCGAAGAGCGCGCGCAGAACCTGTAGGAGCGCCCCGTGGGCGCGATCGCGGGCATGGCCCGCTCCTACAGGGAGCGACTATCCTGCCCTCGGAAAAGAAAAAGCCCCGCAGAAGCGGGGCTTTTTTCTGGCTCGGCGATCAGGCCGCCGAGTCGGCGTCAGCCTTGCTGCGGCGCGGCTTCTTCTTGCCGGCCAACAGGTGCGAGAACACCGCGTGCAGGTCGCCCGAAGCGCCGTCCACATCCAGGTTCAGCTTGTCGTCGATGTGCGCCATGTGGTGCATCATCAGGGTCACGGCCTTTTCCTTGTCGCCCTTCTCGATGGCGTCGAGGATCTCGTTGTGCTCGTCGAACGAACAGTGCGAGCGGCCACCGCTTTCGTACTGGGCGATGATCAGCGAAGTCTGCGATACCAGGCTGCGCTGGAACACCACCAGCGGAGCGTTCTTCGCCATTTCAGCAAGCTTCAGGTGGAATTCGCCGGAAAGGCGGATGCCGGCGCCACGGTCGCCGCGGGCGAAGCTGGATTGCTCCTGTTTCACCATGTCGCGCAGTTCGGCCAGCGTATCGCTGCTGGCGTTGTCCACCGCCAACTCGGTGATTGCACGTTCGACGGTGCGGCGGGCGAAGAGAATCTGCCGGGCTTCGTCGATGCTCGGGCTGGCGACCACGGCGCCACGGTTGGGACGCAGCAGGACAACCTGTTCATGGGCCAGGCGCGACAGGGCGCGACGGATGATGGTGCGACTGACGCCGAAGATTTCACCGAGGGCCTCTTCGCTCAGCTTGGTGCCGGGCGCCAGGCGCTGTTCGAGGATGGCATCGAAGATGTGCGCGTAGACGATCTCGTCCTGAGTGCCGCTGCGCGCCTTGCCATTGCGCGGCTGCTTCCTGATCTGTTGCAACTGGTCGGTCATCGGAGTCGAACCCTGCTCAGCCGGGTTGAACCGGCGCGAAATCCGTGGGGGCATGAGTGAAGCTGGCCGCGGGCCAGGCATGGGGCACAGTGTACACAAAGTGGCCACTATCGTGCAGCCGTCGCGAGCGACTCGCCATCAACCCCGAGGCCGCACGGCGCAGGAGCTTGGCCAAGGTCAGCGTGCGACCATTCCGACGCTTTGCTTGTAAAAATCTTTCAGCAAGACACTAAACATTATTTGAACTTTTTGTACACAACTGCATAATCGCGGCGTGACTTCCTGACCCAAAGGTCAACATTCACACCCTCACAACTCTTTCCGTTAGCGCAAGGGACGCAGGTGAACCACCGACGGCAAGGGACCAACAACAAGAGCGTTGAGGAGTACCGCTGTGGAAAGCACCAAACAAGAACAACAAGCCTTTGCATCCAGTCCCCCCGCCACCGGCCTGCTCGAACGCCTGTTCAAGCTCAGCCAGCATGGCACCACCGTGAAGACCGAACTCGCCGCGGGTCTCACCACCTTCATCACCATGGCGTACATCATCTTCGTCAACCCCAACATCATGGCCGACGCCGGCATCGACCACGGCGCCGCCTTCGTCGCGACCTGTCTTGCCGCAGCGCTCGGCTGCTTCCTGATGGGCCTGTACGCCAACTGGCCGGTGGGCCTGGCGCCGGGCATGGGCCTCAACGCCTTCTTCACCTACACCGTGGTCAAGACCATGAACTACAGCTGGGAGATCGCGCTGGGCGCGGTGTTCATCTCCGGCATCGCCTTCATGATCCTGACCTTCTCGCGTATCCGCGAATGGCTGCTCAACAGCATCCCGGTGAGCCTGCGCTTCGCCATGGGCGCCGGCGTCGGTCTGTTCCTCGGCCTGATCGGCCTGAAGACCGCCGGCATCGTAGTCGCCAGCCCCGCCACCCTGGTGCACCTGGGTGACCTGACCAGCCCCGGCCCACTGCTGGCCGCCATCTGCTTCCTGATGATCGCGGTGCTGGAATACCGCCGCGTGTTCGGCGGCATCCTGATCAGCATCCTCACCGTCACCGTGGCCGGCATCGCCTTAGGGATAGTCCAGTTCGGTGGCGTGTTCTCCATGCCGCCGAGCCTGGCGCCGACCTTCCTGGCGATGGATATTTCCGGTGCGTTCAACGTGACCATGATCAGCGTGATCCTGGCCTTCCTCTTCGTGCACATGTTCGACACCGCCGGCACCCTGATGGGCGTCGCGCAACGTGCTCACCTGGTCCGTGAAGACGGCCGCATCGAGAACCTATCGAAGGCAATGAAAGCCGACAGCACCTCCAGCGCTTTCGGCGCGGTGCTGGGCGTTCCGCCGGTAACCAGCTACGTGGAAAGTGCCGCGGGTGTTGCCGCGGGTGGCCGCACCGGCCTGACCGCCGTGGTGGTGGGCGTTCTGTTCGTCGCAGCGATGTTCTTCGCCCCGCTGGCCGGCATGATCCCCGCCTACGCCACTGCCGGTGCGCTGATCTACGTCGCCATGCTGATGATGGGCGGCATGGCCCACATCGACTGGAACGAACACACCGAGACCATCCCGGCCATCGTCACCGTGATCATGATGCCGCTGACTTTCTCGGTCGCCGACGGCATCGCCCTGGGCTTCGTTACCTACGTGGCGATGAAGGTCTTCACCGGCCGCCACAAGGACGTGACCATCAGCCTGTACGCGCTGTGTGCGATCTTCGTGGCGAAGTTCATTTTCCTCTGAGTCCGCCTGCGACACGACAAAAAGGCCCCGGCACGTGCCGGGGCCTTTCATTTGCCTGAGAATTCCACAGGCGTCAGCCGCATCCAGTCAAAGCCTCACGGCACCGAGCCGGGCAACCGCACCTTGAAACTGATCTCGGTGCCGACACCCAACTTGCTGACCGCCCTGATCTCGCCGTCCATCAGCTCTACCAGGCTGCGACACAGCGCCAACCCCAGCCCAGTGCCACCCCTTTCGATGCGTTGGCCGTCCAGGTCGAAGGCGAAGGGTTCGAAGAGCGTCTCCAGATCGCCTTCGGCGATGCCAATGCCGCTATCGGTGACATCCACCTGCACTTCCACCAGCCCCTTGCCACGTCCTCTGGTGCACAGGCGAACACGAATCACGCCGCTATCCGTGAACTTCAAGGCGTTATCCAACAGGTTCTGCAGAATCTGCCGCAGACGCAGCGGATCCCCCCAGACGTTGGACTCCAACGCCAGACCCAGATCCAGTTCCAGAGCGAGCCCCTTGGCCGTCGCCGCCTCCCGCACCAGGGAGACCTGACGTTCCACCAGCGCCCGCAGGTCGATCTGCTCCTCGACCAGTGCCAATCGCCCGGTCTTGGCGCGACTGAGCACATTCAGATCATCGAGAACATGCAGCAGGTTCTGCGTCACCGAGCGGGCAACCGTCAGGGGCTCCCGGCGACGCTGAGGGTCCTCCTGGTTCAGAGCCAGGTCGATCATCGCGACGATATTCTGCAGGGGGCCCTGCATCTGCCCGCCCATGCCGGCCAGGAACTGGGTTTTCCCGCGGCTGATGGTTTCGATGCGTGCATTGGCATTGCGCAGCGCCCGCACCAGGTCATCCTGGTCGGTAATGTTGATCGCCCCGCAGATAGCGCCGATGAGTTTTCCGTCGACGTCCCGGTAAGGTCTTCCCCAGTGGTGATAGACCCTCCGCCCATTCACCGTGTGAACCTCGACGTCGACATCGTAGGCTTCGCCGTTACCGATGGCGGCAACCAGGTTCTCGCGAATCAGCTCTTCCTCTCCGGGATCCGCGAATACGCCGAGCTCGCCCATCCGTTTGCCGATGACCGACTCCAGGGGCAACCCCAGGATATCCAGAACCGCCTGGTTGCAGAATTGCACGCGAGCATCGGTCCCGCGGATCGAGGTTGGGAACGGCAAGGAGCTGATCATGTGCCGCAAGGATTCCAACTCGCGGCGCTGCTCATCGTTCAGCACCAGGTCGGCGGGCTCGGCCTGCTCCGGCGCCCCGCCCTCCACAAGGCCGTGCCGCCGGGCGATATCAATGAGTTCAACCAGCGACTTGGCGTGCAACTTCTGCATCAGGCGCACCTTGTAGGTGCTGACCGTCTTGTCGCTGATCGAGAGCTGATCAGCGATAGCGATATTGCTCAAACCCCGGGCCAGCAATTGCAGAACGCTCAACTCGCGCACCGACAAGCCCTTGAGCAGATCACCATGCCCCGCCTCCTCGGCGGCGCTGACGCTGCCCAGTGCGTGGCTGGGGAAATAGCTGTGGCCCTGGGCAATCGCCCGCACCGCCTCGCGCACGGCCTGCGGGTCCTCCTGCTTGCTGACGAATCCGGCGGCGCCGGCGGTCAGGCAGCGTCCGGCAAAGTATTCGGAATCCTGCGACGTGAGCACCAGCACCTTCACCGGCGACTCCTGTGCCACCAGCCGCTGCAGGACTTCCAGCCCACCCAGGCGCGGAATCGACAACTCGAGAATCATCAGGTCAGGTTTGCACTGCCGCACCTGGTGCAGGGCGTCAGGACCGTTATCCGCCTCCCCGACCACTTCATGGCGGTCGGCCTCCATCATCAGGCG
Organism: Pseudomonas sp.; assembly: GCA_049840615.1. Lineage (GTDB taxonomy): Bacteria > Pseudomonadota > Gammaproteobacteria > Pseudomonadales > Pseudomonadaceae > Pseudomonas. The sequence goes on along the minus strand of JASGKM010000036.1, from coordinate 42,539 downwards.
CAGGGCGTGCCGCGTTACCGGTTGTTCTTCGACAATCAGGATTCTACTCATGGGGCTCTCGGACAAGGTGCTTCCAGATAGTTCTAGACCAGCACCGCCGAGCCTGCTGCCCGAAGAAATCGCAGGCAAAAAAAAGCCCGCAGTGTGGGCGGGCTGAGGAAGACTCCACGAAGAGTCCGGGGGAAGACCTACGGGCGGGGACTAGCTGCCGCGATAGGTGGAATAGCTGTAGGGGGAAATCAGCAGCGGCACGTGATAGTGGTCGCTTTCCGAGGCAATACCGAAGCGCAGCACGACCTGGTCGAGGAACGCCGGCTGGGGCAGCTCGACGCCACGGGCGCGGTAGTAGTCGCCAGCATTGAACAGCAACTGGTAGACGCCGGCGCGGAAGTCATCGCCTTGCAGCAGCGGCTCGTCGCAACGGCCGTCGTCGTTGGTCACACGGGTGGCAATCAGCTCCAGCTGCTGGCCTTCGACGCGGTACAGCTCGATCTTGATGCCGTGGCCAGGGCAGCCGTGGGCGGAATCCAGTACGTGAGTGGTCAGGCGTCCCATGGGCTTATCGGTGTCCTGCGGCGGAGCCGGCCGACACCTTCCTCCTCTGTCTTGTTGATGCGAATGAGCGGGCCGCCATCGAGGCAGCCCGCGGGTGCGTTTGGGTGAAGCGAATATACCCAGCGGCACAATCGATTGTATACAAAAAAGTGATTCAACCTGCCAAAAAGCACCTGTCGCGCTCTCAGTCCAGCAGACGCTCGCTGCCTCGAAAAGCCAGCCAAGCCCGCGGCAGAACTGGGCATACCCGGCATCCATGTCCTGTCGAACGCGGACGAACGGAATGAAACGACCGTTGCGCAGATTGTATTTACAGACTGCCAAACATTTTGTATACAATGCACCCATCAACGGCAGCGCACAGTCCACCGACCCGGCGCCGACCGCCAACCACAAGAAGGAACACTGCAGTGAGCGCTGACTACCCACGCGACCTGATCGGTTACGGCAACAACATCCCCCATCCGCACTGGCCGAACGATGCGCGCATCGCCCTGTCCTTCGTCCTCAACTATGAAGAAGGCGGCGAGCGCAACATCCTGCATGGTGATGCCGAATCCGAAGCCTTCCTGTCCGAGATGGTGGCCGCCCAGCCGCTCAAGGGCGAGCGCAATATGTGCATGGAGTCGCTGTACGAGTACGGCAGCCGTGCCGGCGTATGGCGACTTCTCAAGCTGTTCAGGAAGTACGACCTGCCGCTGACCGTGTTCGCCGTGGCCATGGCTGCCCAGCGCCATCCGGAAGCAATCCGCCAGATGGTCGCCGACGGCCACGAGATCTGCAGCCACGGCTACCGCTGGATCGACTACCAGTACATGGACCCGGACCAGGAGCGCGAGCACATGTTCGAGGCCGTGCGCATCCTCACCGAGCTGACCGGCCAGCGCCCGCAGGGCTGGTACACCGGCCGCCTGGGCCCGAACACCCGTCGCATCGTGCGCGAGGACGGCAACTTCCTCTACGACTCCGACACCTACGACGACGACCTGCCCTACTGGGACCCGGCGAGCACCGCCGAGAAGCCGCACCTGGTGATCCCCTACACCCTGGACACCAACGACATGCGCTTCACCCAGGTGCAGGGCTTCAACAAGGGCGACGACTTCTTCGAATACCTCAAGGACGCCTTCGACGTGCTCTACGCCGAGGGTGCCGAGGGCGCGCCGAAGATGCTCTCCATCGGCATGCACTGCCGCCTGCTGGGCCGTCCGGCGCGTATGGCCTCGCTGGAGCGTTTCATCCAGTACGTTAAGGGTCACGAGAAGGTGTGGATCACCCGCCGCGTCGACATCGCCAAGCACTGGCACGAGAACCACCCGTTCAAAGCGCAGGAGAACCCGGCATGAGCCGCTTCCAGACCCTGACCCCGGCCAGCCTCGATCGCGCCGCCTTCGTCACCGCCTTCGCCGACATCTACGAGCATTCGCCGTGGGTCGCCGAGAAGGCCTATGACCTGGGCGTCGATGACAGCCTGAATGACATCGAACTGCTGCAACAGCGCATGGCCGACATCCTCCTGTCCGCCAGCCACGACGCGCAACTGGCGCTGATCAACGCGCACCCGGACCTCGCCGGCAAGGCAGCGGTCCGTGGCGAGCTGACCGCCTCCAGCACCGCCGAACAGGCCGGCGCCGGCATCCAGGACTGCACCGCCGAAGAGTTCGCCCGTTTTACCGAACTCAACGATGCCTACAAGGCCAAGTTCGGCTTCCCCTTCATCAAGGCGGTGAAGGGCAGCAACCGCCACCAGATCCTGGCTGCGTTCGAAGAGCGCATCCACAACACGCCGGAGCAGGAATTCCAGACCGCTCTGGCGGAGATCAACAAGATCGCGATGTTCCGCCTGCAGCAACTCTGAGCGAGCGGACCTTCATTCCCCTTCCCCAAGGAAGGGGGTCCATGCGAATAACGAAATAAGAAGACCAGCCATGCGTACCCTGAAGATCGAGCCGTTGACCAAGGAAGCCTTCGCCCCGTTCGGTGATGTCATCGAGACCGAAGGCAGTGACTTCTTCATGATCAACAACGGCTCCACCCGCCGTTATCACAAGCTCGCCACCGTCGAAACGGCGCAGCCCGATGACAAGGCAATCATCAGCATCTTCAGCGCCGAGTCCCTGGAGATGCCCTTGCGCATCCGCATGCTGGAACGTCACCCGCAGGGCAGCCAGGCGTTCATTCCGCTGCTCGGCAATCCATTTCTGATCGTGGTCGCGCCGGTTGGCGATGTACCTGTATCGGGCCTCGTCCGCGCTTTCCTGTCCAACGGCAAGCAGGGCGTCAATTACCACCGCGGCGTCTGGCACCACCCGGTGCTGACGATCGAAAAGCGGGATGACTTCCTGGTGGTCGATCGCAGCGGTTCTGGCAACAACTGCGACGAGCATTTCTTCACCGAGGACGAACAGCTCCTCCTCGACCCCCAAGCGAACTAATAAGAGAGGCCCGCCTGCCGCGACGGCGGCACCCGGGCAAGAGGTAAAAAACTGTGGAAGCACATCTCATCGAATGGCTGAACCTGCTGGTCCGCTGGATCCACATGATCGTGGGTATCGCGTGGATCGGCGCCTCGTTCTACTTCGTCTGGCTGGAAAACAACCTCAACCGCGCCAACCCGCGCGAAGGACTTTCCGGTGACCTCTGGGCGATCCACGGTGGCGGCATCTACCACCTGGAGAAGTACAAGCTCGCCCCGCCGAAAATGCCGGACAACCTGCACTGGTTCAAATGGGAGGCCTACTCCACCTGGATGTCGGGTGTCTGCCTGCTGACCATCGTGTTCTACCTGAACCCGACCCTGTACCTGATCGCTCCGGGCAGCGACCTCGCTCCGGCCGCCGCCGTGGCTATCGGCATCGGCTCGCTGATCGCCGGCTGGTCCGTCTACAGCACCCTGTGCGACTCGCCGCTGGGCAAGAAGCCCGCGCTGCTGGGCGCCATCCTGTTCGGCCTGCTGGTCCTCGCTGCTTACCTGCTCACCCAGGTGTTCAGCGGCCGCGGTGCTTACCTGCACGTCGGCGCCATCATCGGCACCATCATGGTGGGCAACGTGTTCCGCGTGATCATGCCGGCCCAGCGCGCACTGGTTAAGGCCATCGAGGAAGGCCGCGAGCCCGACCCGGTACTGCCGGCCAAAGGCCTGCTGCGTTCGCGCCACAACAACTACTTCACCCTGCCGGTGCTGTTCATCATGATCAGCAACCACTTCCCGAGCACCTACGGCAGCCACTACAACTGGCTGATCCTGACCTGCATCGCGGCGCTGGCGGTGATCGTGCGTCACTACTTCAACACCCGTCACGAAGGCAACGGCATGGCCTGGGCCCTGCCCGCCGGCGCCGTCGGCATGATCGCCCTGGCTTTCGTCACCGGCCCGAACTGGCCGAGCAGCGACGCCTCTTCCAGCACCGCTCAGGCGCCGAAGGTCGAGTACCAGCCACTGCCGGAAACCGCCATCGGCGGCAAGACCCCGGCCGAACGCGCCAAGGACGAGGAAGCTGCCAAGGCCGCTGCAGCCCAGCAGGCCCAGGCCGCTCCGGCCCAGGCGTCCACCGCCGCAGGTTCGACCGAAGGCTTCGACAAGGTCCACCACGTCATCCAGGAACGCTGCGCCGTGTGCCACTCGGCCAAGCCGACCAGCAACCTGTTCAGCACCGCGCCGGCTGGCGTGATGTTCGACACCCCGCAGCAGATCCAGCAGCTCGCTCCGCGCATCCAGGCGCAGGCCGTGGCCTCGCAGGTGATGCCGCTGGGCAACATCACCCAGATGACCCCGGAAGAGCGCAAGCTCGTCGGAGACTGGATCTCCAAGGGCGCCCAGGTTAATTGAGCCTGCGGCACGGCCAGGAAAACCGCACCTTCGGGTGCGGTTTTTTTATGCCTGCGTATCTGTTGCGCATTAGCTCCGCCGCGCGCCTCAGCCGATCGCGGACGAAGTCCGCTCCCACGTAAATGTCAGCCCCTGGCGTGGGAGCGGACTCCGTCCGCGATTGCTATCCATCCCGCACAATCTCTCTCGGAAACAAAAAATGTAGTCCACTCGACCAAAGGCTACAGAAAGATCAAAGCCAGGAAACACGCGCCCTAGAGCCATGCAGCACCATCGATCCAAAACGTGACCGATGAGTTGTATACAAAAATCGATTGAACGTAATACACATCGCGTTTATAAAGTCCCGCACCGCTTCACCCGCTCGGCCCCGGGGGTGAGATCGGCCAGTACTTCCCGGTTGTCGTGCCCGTCCGGCAACCAGCGACTGACAACAATAAAAACCGAGGTGTTGCATGTCCGTGGTAACTGAGCGCTCCCATACCGGCTCGCCCGTCGACCAGCGTTTGCCCTTGCTGCAGCTGCTGCTGGTTGGCTTCCAGCACGTTCTCCTGATGTATGGCGGCGCCGTCGCCGTACCCCTGATCGTCGGCCAGGCCGCCGGCCTTTCCCGCGAAGAAATCGCCTTCCTGATCAACGCCGACCTGCTGGTCGCTGGTATCGCCACGCTGGTGCAATCGCTCGGCATCGGCCCGGTGGGCATCCGCATGCCGGTGATGATGGGCGCCAGTTTCGCCGCCGTCGGCAGCATGGTCGCCATGGCCGGGATGCCCGGCGTGGGCATGACCGGTATCTTCGGCGCCACCATCGCCGCCGGCTTCTTCGGTATGCTCATCGCGCCGTTCATGAGCCGCATCGTGCGCTTCTTCCCGCCGCTGGTGACCGGCACCGTGATCACTTCCATCGGCATGTGCCTGTTCCCGGTGGCGATCAACTGGGCCGGCGGCGGCAAGGCGGCCGCCAACTTCGGCGCCATCGAATACCTCGCCCTGTCGTCCTTCGTGCTGGCGGTGATCCTGCTGATAAACCGCTTCATGAAAGGCTTCTGGGTCAACGTCTCGGTGCTGATCGGTATGCTGCTGGGCTACATCATCGGCGCCAGCATGGGCATGGTGAGCCTCGAAGGCATCGAGCAGCGCCCGTGGTTCGACGTGGTCACTCCGCTGCATTTCGGCGCGCCGGAGTTCCATCTCGCCCCGGTGCTGTCCATGTGCCTGGTGGTGGTGATCATCTTCGTCGAGTCCACCGGCATGTTCCTCGCCCTGGGCAAGATCACCGAGACCGAAATCTGTCCCAACCGCCTGCGCCGTGGCCTGCTGTGCGATGCCAGCGCTTCGTTCGTCGCCGGCTTCATGAACACCTTCACCCATTCCTCGTTCGCCCAGAATATCGGGCTGGTGCAGATGACCGGTGTGCGCAGCCGCTACGTCACCGCCGCCGCCGCGCTGTTCCTGATCGCCCTGTCGCTGCTGCCCAAGGCCGCCTTCCTGGTCGCCTCGATTCCGCCAGCGGTGCTCGGCGGAGCTGGCATCGCCATGTTCGGCATGGTCGCGGCCAGCGGCATCCGCATCCTCCACGAAGCGGACATCGTCGACCGCCGCAACCAGTTGCTGGTGGCGGTGAGCATTGGCATGGGGATGGTGCCGGTGGTGCGTCCGGACTTCTTCGCCGCCCTGCCCCAGTGGATGGAGCCGATCACCCACAGCGGCATCGCCATGACCGCGATCTGGGCCGTGGTGCTGAACATCCTCTTCAACATCCTTGGCGAACAAGGCCGCGACGCCCTCTGCGGGCATCACTGAGTCCCTTTCGCGGGCGTCTCCCGGACGCCCGCACCCAGCCGCGTACACTCCTTCGCGGCTTTTTTTCGCCTGCAGTTCTTAGCAGGACCGAGGGGGACGCCTAGTCCTTGCTCGCGAACAGCCCCGCGACGGGATCTGGTTCGCGAGCAAGCTCGCTCCTACAGGATGGCTTTCATACGGGTAGTCGGACTCAGGCTTCCGGACGGTAGCCCAGACGCAGCCCACCCCACTGGCGCCCACGCACATAGATCGGCACCGAAAGATCGTGCATCAGCTCGCCGGTATCGCGGCAGTAGGTCTGCAGCAGCATTTGCTGATTGTGGCTGCCACAGCGCACGCCGGTGCGGTCGTTGAACAGGCGCTTGCTGCGGCTCTTGAGCATGTCCACCTGCAGGTCGCCGGACGGCGGATGGCTGAACGCCTGGTTGTGCGTCGGTACGTAACCCTCGGCGGTACAGGCGATGGCGAACACCAGTCCTTCGTGGCGCTGCAGCAGGTCTTCCTGGATGCGCGGCAACACCTCGTCGGTGTAGCGGTCGAAGCGCGTGCGGAACTTCTGCGGACGGGTGCCGGGCAGCGGCTGGTAGTCACGGTCAAACAGATCGTCCTGACCGATTCGCCCGGTGTCGATGTCCGTCTCGAAACGCGCGCCGATAGCCTGCGCGCCCGCACGTGCAAGGTCATAGATGCGCTGGTGATAGTCGTCCAGCGCGACCTCGGCCAGGCGCTCGCTGATCATCTCCGCCTGGGTTTCCAGCTGGACCGCAGCATCCGCCAGGCGATGCGTCTGCTCGTCGCTGGCACGCAGATCGCCGCGGACCTGCTCGACGGCGGCGAACAGGCTATCCAGCTGGTTGCGGTTGATCTCCGCGCCCTCGGCGATTTCGGTGATCTGGGTTTCCACGGTCGCAGCCAGCCCCGCAATGTCCTGCAACTGCCGGCCCGTGCTTTCCACCTGGTTGACGCCCGCCCCCAGGTCATCGGTGAGCTGGCGAATCTGCTCCACCACCTCACCGGTCTGACGCTGGATATCCTCGATCATCTGCCCCACCTCGTCGGTGGCCTCGGCGGTGCGCCCGGCCAGGCCGCGCACCTCCTCCGCGACCACGGCGAAGCCACGGCCGTGCTCGCCCGCCCGCGCCGCCTCGATGGCCGCATTGAGGGCCAGCAGGTTGGTCTGGCTGGCGATGGACTGGATCACCTGGGTGACGCGCTGGATGTCTTCGCTGCGCGCGTTCAGCGTCTCGATCAGCGCACGGCTGGCACTGGCGCGCTGGCTCAACTGGCGCATGCAATCGATGGCGGCTTGCAGCTCGCTGCGCCCACTATCACTACCGGCACGGGCGAGAGTGGCCGCCTCCTTGGCCTGGCGCGCCAGGTTCGAGGTAGCCCGCTCGGTATGGATCATCACCTCGGCGCTGCCGACGATCTGCTCGGCGGCCACCACCTGGGACTCCAGCTTTTCCACCAGCCGCTGCACCGAGAAGGAAACCCCGGCGGCGGACAATGCATTACGGCTGGTGCCCTGGGACAGCTCGCGGGTCAACTCGGCGACGTCCGGCAGTACCGCCAGCGCACCGGTCGGCGCCGCCCGCTCGGGGATGAACCACGGCCCCCAGAGCAGCAAGGCAGCCAGCAGCAAGCACAACGACAGCGGCCAGCCGCCCAGCGCCTGGGCGATGAACAGCAGCACCAGGCCGCAAGTCTGCAGGGTAAGGATGAGGACGATACGCGGACGCGCGATATCCATGGCGGCAGCTCTCTTCTGGCGGGCCCTGCCGCTGCGCAGCGCGGGCGCGCTGCCGGGGAGCCCGATTATTCTTGTCAGAGCCATTAGGCCGCCTGCCTCGCGCGGCGGCTATCGTTCCTTAGTGGTAGACGAGGCGCCGCTTGAGTCGCTACAGACAGCTGCGCGCCGCCTGCGCAATCGCATCATCCGGGCTCGGTGCGTTGCGGCGGTAGAGCACCACATCACTGCCCTTGTCGGCCGCCGTGGTCTCCAGTAACACCTCGGTGCCATCGCCCGGCGCGGCCGGCACCAGCAGCCGGTAGCCAAAGCGGATTTCCTTCACCGCCGAAGACGAGCGGATTGCCTGCCATTTCGGCAGCAGACAGGTCATGTAGACCGAGGGCGACTTTCCGCTCTCCAGCCGCAATGCCGGCGCGTCCTCCTTCAGCTTGTCCGGCGAGGAACAGGCGGCCAGCAGGATCAGCGGCAGCGTCAACATTAGGGGTTTCATCGAGTGAGATCCTTCTGTCAGGAATCCAGAGGGTAGCAGCTGAGCTGGTGCTGACCTCCCTGCCAGATCAATCCCGACCTCGACCGCCTGCCGGTTTCCGTGCGCATCCCCTGCAAGACCGGTAAAATCTTCGCCCTTTCCGTCGGCGCGAGCGTTTCGCGCCCTTCAGCGAAGCCAGACACGACGCCCCGATGACCACTGCCGCACCGATCAACACCTCTCGCCCCGAGCCCTCCCGCCGCTTCAGCGTGGCGCCGATGATGGACTGGACCGACAGACATTGTCGGTATTTCCTACGCCAACTTTCCAGCCATGCACTGCTCTACACGGAGATGGTCACGACCGGCGCCATCCTGCACGGCGACGCCGCGCGCTTCCTGCGCCACGACGAATGCGAGCACCCGCTGGCGCTGCAACTGGGCGGCAGCAATCCGGCGGACCTGGCGGCGGCGGCAAAGCTGGCCGAAGAAGCCGGGTACGACGAGGTGAACCTGAACGTCGGCTGCCCCAGCGACCGCGTGCAGAACAACATGATCGGCGCCTGCCTGATGGGCCACCCAGCGTTGGTGGCAGACTGCGTGAAGGCCATGCGCGACGCGGTATCGATCCCGGTGACGGTCAAGCACCGCATCGGCATCAATGGCCGCGACAGCTACGAAGAATTGTGCGACTTCGTCGACCAGGTCCGCGAAGCCGGCTGCCGCAGCTTCACCGTGCACGCACGCATTGCCATCCTCGAAGGCCTGTCGCCCAAGGAAAACCGCGAGATCCCGCCGCTGCGCTACGACATTGCCGCGCAGCTCAAGCGCGACTTCTCGGAGCTGGAGATCGTCCTCAACGGCGGCATCAAGACCCTGGAAGAATGCCGCGAGCACCTGCAGGTATTCGACGGCGTGATGCTTGGCCGTGAGGCGTACCACAACCCCTACCTGCTGGCCCAGGTGGACGCCGCGCTGTATGGCTCGCAGGACCCGGCCATCACCCGCGCCGAAGCTCTCGCGCGGATGCGTCCGTACATCGAGCGACACATCGCCGAGGGCGGCGCGATGCACCACGTGACCCGCCATGTCCTGGGCCTGGCCCAGGGATTCCCGGGGGCACGACGTTTCCGCCAGCTGCTCTCGGTGGACGTTCACAAGACCAAGGATTCCCTGGCGCTGCTCGATCAGGCCGGAGAACTTCTCGCCGGTCACTGAGTCCCGTTGAGTGGCGCATCGGCCTCGGGTAAGGTCGATGCACTCTCTACGGAAGACGCGCCATGACCTCCAAGCTGGAACAACTCAAGCAGTACACCACGGTTGTCGCCGATACCGGCGATTTCGACGCCATTGCCCGCCTGAAGCCGGTGGATGCCACCACCAACCCGTCCCTGCTGCTGAAGGCCGCTGCCCTGCCCCGTTACACCGAGCACCTGGCCCGCGCCACCGAAGGTGCACAGGGTGACGCCGGCCTCGCCTGCGACCGCTTCGCCGTCGCCGTGGGCAAGGACATCCTTGGCGTGATCCCGGGGCGCATCTCCACCGAAGTGGACGCCCGTCTGTCCTTCGATACCGAAGCTACGCTGCAGCGCGCCCATCGCCTGATCAATCTGTACGACCAGCAGGGCATCGGTCGCGACCGCGTGCTGATCAAGATCGCCTCCACCTGGGAAGGCATCCGCGCCGCCGAGCAACTGGAGCGCGAAGGCATCCAGACCAACCTGACCCTGCTGTTCTCCTTTGCCCAGGCCGCAGCCTGCGCCGACGCCGGCGTGTTCCTGATCTCCCCCTTCGTCGGGCGCATCTACGACTGGTACAAGAAGGCCAACAACCGCGACTACGTGGGCGCGGAAGATCCGGGCGTGCAGTCCGTCTCGCGCATCTACCGCTACTACAAGGCCAACGGCTACGAGACGGTGGTGATGGGCGCCAGCTTCCGCAACCTCGGCCAGATCGAGCAGCTTGCCGGCTGCGACCGCCTGACCATCAGCCCGGACCTGCTGCAACAGTTGGCCGACGCCCGGGGCGAGCTGCCACGCGCACTGCAACCCGGTGGCGGTGAAGCACGTCAGGTACTGGACGAGAGCGCCTTCCGCTGGCAGATGAACGAAGATGCCATGGGCACCGAGAAGCTGGCTGAAGGCATCCGCCTGTTCGCCCGCGACCAGGAGAAGCTCGAGGCGCTGCTCGCCGGTCGCTGAAAGCTGCGGACGAGCAAAAGCAAACCGGCGCCCCAGGGCGCCGGTTTGCATTGGGGCTCATCGAATCAGTGGCGCTCTAGCGCGCTCACCAGATCGTGGAAGGCCTCGCGGTTGGTCTCGTTCAGGCCCATCAGGATACGGTGGGCTTCGAGCACCTTGCCGCGCACCACCTCCTCGGACTGGTCCTGGGGAGGCAGATCGGTCAGGCAATCCGAACACGGAACCGGGCGATCAACGATGTTGAACACCTGATCGAAGCCCATCGACTGCAGCAGCCGGGTGATGTCCGCGTTGGTGGTAACCAGCGTGGGCAACAGACCGACCTTCTGCCGCGAGAGAATCGACAACTTCGCCAGGAGGCCCAGCGTGGTGCTGTCGATGCTCTGGGTTTCCGTGAGATCGATGATGATCGCCGAGAAATTCAACGCGGCGAAGATTTTTTCAATGGTGGCATCCAGCGCCGAACACAGGGTCAGTCGGACTTCGCCCACAAACTTCAGGACAAATGAGCCATCCTGCTCGGCGAACTGGATTTTACCGGTACTCATGCAAGGTTCCTGCTCAACACCAGCAAGGCAATATCATCCGGCATCTCGGACAACTTGGCCAGCCCGAAGACTTGACGCAGGCCATCCAGGGTTCCGCCGGCGGCGACGACCTGCTCGGGCAGGGCCGTCTCCTTTTCCTTCAGCGTAGCTCCCGGAAGGACGTCGAGAATGCCGTCCGAGAACAGGGAAAGGCTGAAGGACTTGGGAAGATCGAGGACATGATCCTCGTAAGTCGCTTCGTCGAACAGCCCCACTGGCAGGCCACGACCTTCCAGATAGCGGGCTTCACCATCGACGTAGAGCACAGGCAACGGCAGGTGACCGCCGATGCTGTAGGTCAGACGGTCGGTATCCAGGTCGATCACGCCGCCGAGCATGGTCACGTGCTTGCCCAGATTGCAGTTGATCAACCCGCGGTTGATATGACCGAGGACGTCTGACGGTTTGAACTCCGGCAACATGTCGTTGCGCTTGGACTCGTACAGCAGACGCGTGGTCATGAACTTCAACAGCACGGTGACGAAGGCCGAGGAAGCGCCGTGGCCGGAAACGTCGGCCAGGTAGAAGCCGATGCGGCGGGCATCCACGCGGAAGTAGTCGACGAAGTCACCCGACAGGTACAGCGACGGGATGATCTGGTGGGAGAAGGCCAGGCCCTCGGATTCCCACGGTGTCTCCGGCAGCATGTTCATCTGCACCTGGCGACCGGCGTTCTGGTCTTCCTGGAGCAGGTTCAGGCTGGCCTGCAGCTCGCGGTTGGCGGTTTCCAGCTTCTCGCGGTAGCGGCGGTTCTCCGAGCGCAGGAAAGCGCGGTCCAGGGCACGGCGTACCGAGTGTTCCAGGACGGCGAGGTCTTCCAGCGGCTTGATCAGGTAGTCGGCGGCGCCCAGGCGCAGCGCTTCGACGGCGTCGCTCATGACGCCGGCGCCGGACAGCACGATCACCGGGGTTTCCACCGCCATCTCGCTGACGCGACGGATCAGCTCGAGGCCGTCCATCTGCGGCATGCGCAGATCGCAGATCACCAGGTCGGGGAGTTCGTGCTCGAAGACTTTCAGGCCTTCCAGGCCGTTGGTGGCCTGTGTGACCTTGAATCCGCTGTCTTCCAGGTAGGCGGCGAGGCTTTCGCGGACGACGTCGTCGTCATCGATAATCAGCAGCGAGGCACTGGCTTTGTGCATGGGTCATCCAGGCAAACGGCGCCGGGGTTGTGGTTTGGCGCTCATTCTAGGGAACAGCGGCGCGGGTCGGTCGCGACAAGGCGCAGACACTACTCCCATCCGCTCAAGGGTTCAAGCAGGCACCGCCCGCGCCACGATTGGCGCGGGCTGGAGGACAGGAAAGGTCTGCCGGCAAGGAGGATCAGAAGTCGTCTTCGACCTCGCCATCCTTGACCTTGAACTCACGGTTCTGCAGGTAGGCGTTGCGGATGAAGGTGTACTTGTCGCCGCTGATGAGCTTTTCGGACTTGAGCAGATCGGCGCGGGTATCGACCACATTGACGCCGCGCAGGCTGTTACGCACCGATACATTATCGATGTAGGGATACGGGCCGGTGTAGGCGTCAGGGATCAGCGAAGGTGCATCGCGCAGGGTGCTCGGGCCCAGCAGCGGCAGCATCACGTAGGGGCCGCTGCCCACGCCGTAATGGCCGAGGGTCTGGCCGAAGTCTTCGTCGTTGCGGCGCAGGCCCATGTGGGTGGCCACGTCGATGAAGCCCGCCAGGCCGAAGGTGGTGTTGAACAGCAGGCGGCTGGTGTCGACTCCGGCGTCGCGGAATTTCAGCTGCAGCAGGTCGTTGACCAGGTTCTTCACGTCGCCGATGTTGCCGAAGAAGTTGTGCACGCCATCCTGCACGACGTTCGGGGTGACGTACTGGTAACCCTGAGCCAGCGGCTTGAGAGCGTAGGTGTCCAGGGTGTCGTTGAAGGTGAAGATCGGGCGGTTGACGCTTTCCCACGGGTCATCTTCGCTGGCGGCCTGGGCCAGGAACGGGAGGGTGGCAAGGCCGGCGGCGGCGATCAGGCTGAAGCAGCGTTTCGTCCATTGGACGCCTAGTGGGCGCATCGGGAATTCTCCAGTGAATGTCTATCGGGCCAACCATGGCGGCCACGCTATGCGGGCAGATTATATAGAGGCTGAACGGTTTTGCAGACCCGGAACGATCTCGCAGGATTTCGATTCGGAGTCGCGCACTGCCGTTTCGCTTGCTTCCAGTTGAAAGCATAGTGCCACTTCAGTCGGGATACCGTGCGTCGATGACAATTTCCAGCGCATCGGAGCGCCAGAACTCCTGGTCCCACTCCACCAGCCGGCCGCCCTCGACATAGCTGGCACGCTCGACATACAGCCCCGGTGAGCCCGGCGTCAGTTGCAGTGGAGTCGCCCGCACCTCAACCAGCGCCGTGGAGTGCATGGCCAGCTCGGAGCGCGACAGACTCAGCCCCAGCTCTTCGCGCAGCACGCGGGTGAGCGAGGTCCCCAGTTCGTGATCGAGCAGGCCTGGGCACCAACTGGCGTCCAGGGTGATTTCCTCAAGCATCACCGGTCGCTCGTCGACCCAGCGGCGGCGCAGGATGTGGAATACCTCGGTCTCTTCATCCAGCCCCATGCGGCGCGCCAGTGCCGGCCCGGCGGCGCGGCGTTCAGCAGCCAGGACCTCAGTGCGCGGGACGCGCCCCTGGGCCTCCACATAATCCATGAAGCCGGTGGTGCGCGTCGGGTTGTAGCGGATGCGCGGTGGCGAGACGAACCAGCCGCGGCGGTTTTCGCGGTACAGCAAGCCCTCGGTCTCCAGCTGCTGCAACGCTTCGCGAAGGGTCACGCGGGTGCAGCCGAAGCGCTCGGCCAGCTCGCGTTCGGCGGGCAGGCGCTGACTCAGGGTACTGTTGGCGATGTCCTGCGCCAGCTGGTCGCGAATGCGCAGGTAATGGGGCATGGGTTCGACCGGCATGGGCGTCTTCCGCAAAAAGGCGCGGCGATTATAACGGCATGCGGCGGACTTCATCGGACCGTCACATTGGCCCGCTAGTCTGGCCTAGACCAATTATCAGAAAAGCCCACCATGCCTGCGACCGCCGACCTTCCGCGCTTCACTACCCTGCTGTTCGGACTGTCGGGCGACCTGGTGGACTTCGGCGCAAGGACGCTGCCGGTAGCCCTGCAACGCACCTGCCCCGATTGTCCGCCGGAACGCCTGACCAGCGCCCTCACCCTGCCCCCGCAGGATGCCCTGGACCTTGCCCTGGGCCGCTGTGCCGCCCCCCAGGAACGCAGCCGCTTCCAGTCTGCCCTGGACGACGCCGCCCAGGCCCACGCCGAGGCCACCCCCGGCGCCCTGGACGCCTTGCAGTCGCTGCACCAGCGCGGCGTGCCCTGCGCCTGGCTTGATGAGCTGCCCAGCGCCACCACGCTGCAACTAGCGGCCGCGCTGGACGACCACCTCGCTACCGGCCTGGCGATTGCCGGCCGCCAATGGCCCGCACCGGATTCCTGCTGGCAGGCGCTCATACAGCTGGACAGCCCGCACCTGGATGGCTGCGTGCTGGTCAGCGGCCAGCCGCGCCTGCTCCAGGCAGGCCTCAACGCCGGCCTGTGGACCATCGGCCTGGCCGCCAGCGGCCCCCTGTGCGGTCACGCGCCGGGAGACTGGGACGCCCTGGGCAACCTCGACCGCGACCGCCTGCGCGCCCAGGCGACGCTGGGCCTGTACCGGCTCGGTGTGCACTCGGTCATCGATCATCTGGGCGAGCTGGATTCCTGCCTGCAGGACATCGCCGGCCGCCGCCTGAAAGGAGAAAAGCCGTGAAGCACGAACGCCACCGCTTCCTCGACGAGCTGGCCGAGCGCTTCGCCAGCCACGGTGCCGAGCCTTATGGTGAAGCCGTCAGCCAGGCCGAGCACGCACTGCAGTGCGCCACCCTGGCAGAGCGCGCCGGTTGCTCCGACAGCCTGGTGATCGCCGCCCTGCTCCACGACATCGGCCACCTTTATGAAGACCCGCAGTTGATCGATGAACAGGACCAGCGCCACGAAGAGTTCGGCGCCAACCTGCTGCGCGAGCTGCTGCCCGAAGCCGTCTGGCAGCCAATCCGCCTTCACGTGGCCGCCAAGCGCTACCTCTGCGCGGTCGATCCGGCCTACCACGCCGGCCTTTCCTGGGCTTCGCGGCAGAGCCTGGCGCTGCAGGGCGGGCCGTTCGACGAGCGCGGCGCCAGCGCGTTCCTCACCGCACCCTTCTCCCAGGACGCGCTGACCCTGCGCCGGCTGGACGATCTGGGCAAGGACCCGGCGATGCGCACGCCGGAGCTGGAGCACTTCTTCCCGCTGCTCGAACGGCTCCTGCGAATTGATCGGCATCAGGCAAGGGTGCGCGCAGCGAGTTAAGCTCAAAGGCATGGCGATGGACCTTTTCCCTGCCGGGCGAGGTCCATCTTTGGGTACGTACCGCAGAAGGACACCACCATGCCGACACAACGCCTCCAGGAAGAACTCCAGGCCCTGCGCGAGCAGCTGGAGCGCCAACCGCCGCTGAATGCGGAAGAGCGCGAATCGCTGCAGGCCCTGATCAAGGACATCGAGCTGCAGCTGGCCAACGAGGAGGCGCTGGCCGACGAGACCCTGATGGACAACGTCAACCTGGCCGTAGAGCGCTTCGAGGCGAGCCATCCGACGCTGGCCGGCACCCTCCGCTCCATCGTGCAGAGCCTCGCCAACATGGGCATCTAGGCCTGCCTGTCATGAAAAAACCCGGCCTTGGCCGGGTTTTTTGTATCTGCGATTTACTGACGCCGTGAGCCTTACTGGCGCACCAGCCGGCGATTGTCCGGCTGCACCGCTTCGCTGCTGCGGTAGGGGTTGATGTCCAGCCCACCACGGCGCACATAGCGTGCATAGACAGTCAGGCGGGTCGGCTGCAGCAGGCGTTGCAAGTCGAGGTAGATGCGCTCGACGCACTGCTCGTGGAAGTCCTGGTGCTGGCGGAAGGATACGACGTAGGCCAGCAGGCTCGCGGCATCCAGCGCCGGGCCGCTGTACTCCACGACCAACGTACCCCAATCCGGCTGGCCGGTGACCGGGCAATTGGATTTGAGCAGGTGGCTGTAGAGCACTTCGTCAACGCGACGAGTGTCGTCGCAGCGCAGCAGCTCCGGGCGCGGGTGGTCATAGCTCTGCACCGCGACGTCCAGATCGTCGACGCAGGTGCCTTCAATGACGGCAACGCCCTCTCCAGCCACTTCATCCAGACCACGCACACGTACAGCCACCGGCGCACCAGCGGCGGCGGACAGGTCACGCTCCATCACTGCACGCACAGCTTCGGCGTTGTCGAAGGCGGTCTGGTTCAGCGAGTTGAGGTAGAGCTTGAAGGACTTGGACTCGATGATGTTCGGCGACTGCGCCGGGATGGCGAATTCGCCGATGGCCACCACGGGTTTGCCCGAGGCGGTCAGCCAGGACAGCTCGTAGCAGTTCCACAGGTCCACGCCCTGATAAGGCAGGGTTTCCGCGGTCAGGCCCAGCTCCGCCCACTTGGTCGTGCGGGAAATCGGGAACAGCAGCTCCGGCGCGTAGGTGGAGACGTATTCGCTGGATTTGCCCAGGGGCGAGTGTTCGGCGGGATGCTGCATGGGGAAGACCTGCTGGATCGGCGATGCGGGTGGTGATGCGAGGCGGCGAGTGTATACAAATCCGCCGCCTCTTTCAGCAGGCGGCGGACGAGCCGGAAACATTCGGCATGCCCTGTAGGATGGGTGGAGCGAAGCGATACCCATCGATTCAGCCCACAGACAGCATGGGTATCGCTTCGCTCCACCCATCCTACTTGGAGTCTTCAGAACCACATCCGCACGCCGGCGACCCAGTAGCCTTCCTCATCACGTTCGCCCTCCGCGCGGGCGATATCGCCGCTGCGGCCGTAGGTCTTGCTCCAGACGTAGCCGAAGTACGGCGCGAACTCCCGGCGCACTTCGTAGCGCAGGCGCAGACCCGCCTCCAGCTCGCTGCCGCCCGCACCCACGCCGATATCCCGGTCATCGGCCAGCGCCAGGTTGTATTCCAGCGAAGGCTCGAGAATCAGCCGCTGGGTCAGCAGCAGCTCGTATTCGGTTTCCAGGCGCAACGACGGGTCGCCGCGCTCGCTGAGGAACAGGTTGGCGTCTACCTCGAACCACTGCGGCGCCAGGCCCTGGATACCCAGTACCGCGTAGCTGCGCGATGGTCCCGGCTGGTCGTCATGGCGCACGCCCACCTGCCAGTCCCAGAAGTCCGCGACCATGCGCTGGTAGAGCAATTGCACTTCGTTGTCGGTAGTCGGGCCGCCGGCATCGCGCTCGCCTTCCAGCTTCAGGCGCAGTTTCTGGTAGTCAGTGCCGTACCAACCCTGGGCTTCCCAGCCCAGGGCCTGGTCGTTGCCGTGGAAGCGGCTTTCCAGGCGCTGGATCAGCAGCGAACCCATCGGCATGTCGTCCATCTCGGCACTTTCAGCAGGCAAGGCCAGGCCCAGGGTCGCCACGCAGGCCACCGTTGCTATGCGTTTCATGGCGGTTCCTCAGAGGCTGACGCTGGCGGGAGCCGGCTCGACGATGACCTTGCGCATCATGCCGGCGGCCATGTGGTAGATCAGGTGACAGTGGAAGGCCCATTCGCCCAGCGCATCGGCGGGCACGTCGACATCCAGAGTGCTGCCCGGCGCCACGCTGACCACGTGCTTGAGCGGGTTGAAGCGGCCATTGCCCTTGTCCAGTTGCATCCACATGCCGTGCAGGTGCATCGGGTGGGTCATCATGGTGTCGTTGACGAAGCGGATGCGCACCCGCTCGCCGTAAGTCAGGCGGATCGGTTCGGCCTCGGAATACTTCTTGCCGTCGATGGACCAGAAGTAGCGTTCCATGTTGCCGGTCAGGCGGAACTCGATGGTGCGGTCCGGCGCGCGGTAGTCAGCGTAGGGGCGCATGGCCTTGAGGTCCGCGTAGACCAGCAGGCGATTGCCCGGCTCGGCCGGTTGCGGCGTCAGTCCGCTGCCCGGTGCATAGTCGGATTTCGGCGCGGCGGCGCCCATGGCCGAGTGATCCATGCCGGCCATCTGCGAGTGGTCCATGCCTGCCATCTTGGAGTGATCCATGGCAGCCATGTCCGAACCTTCCGGCTGAGCCATCGTCATGCCACTGTGGTCCATGCCTTCATGGTTCATGCCCATGTCAGCCATGGTCAGCAGCGGCCGTTCGCGCAACGCCGGCACCTCGGCCGCCAGGCCTTCACGGGGCGTCAGCGTCGCACGGGCGTAGCCGCTGCGGTCCATGGCTTCGGCGAAGAAGGTGTAGGCGCGGTCCTCCTGCGGCTGGACGATCACGTCGTAGGTCTCGGCCACGGCCATGCGTAGCTCGTCCACCGTCACCGGCTGTACGTCGTTGCCATCGGCCTGCACCACAGTCATCTTCAGGCCGGGAATACGCAGGTCGAAATAGCTCATGCCCGAGCCATTGATGATGCGCAGGCGCAACCGCTCTCCCGGCTTGAACAGGCCGGTCCAGTTCTGCTCGCTGTCCTGGCCGTTGACCAGGAAACGGAAGCCGGCAATGTCAGCGATATCCGTCGGCGTCATGCGCATGCCGCCCCAGTCCAGGCGGTCGCGCAAGGTCGCGAGAAGTCCGTTGGCGCTGGAGTCGGCGATGAAGTCGCCCAGCGTGCGCTGGTTGCGGTTGTAGTAGTCGCTCTGTTTCTTCAGGTTGGCGAATACGGTTTCCGGTCGGGTGTCGTGCCAGTCGGCCAGCAGCAGGGTGTACTCGCGATCGTAACGGTACGGCTCGCGCGCCTTCGGCTCGATCACCAGCGGGCCGTAGAGCCCCTCGATCTCCTGGAAGTCGCTGTGGGCGTGGTACCAGTAGGTGCCGGACTGTTTCACGGTGAAGCGGTATGTGAAGGTCTCTCCGGGCTTGATGCCGGGAAAGCTGATGCCCGGCACGCCGTCCTGGGTATAGGGCAGGATCAGCCCGTGCCAGTGCAGCGAGGTATCGCGGTCGAGGGTGTTGGTGACGCGCAATTCGACGTCCTCGCCCTCCTTGAAACGCAGCTCCGGCGCGGGCGTGCGGCCATTCACCGTCAGCGCCTTGCGGGTGCCGTCGGACAGTTTCAGCTCGCCCTCGCCAATCGTCAGGTCATACACGCCCGCCTGCACCGCCAACGGTGCCAGCAGCAACGCCCCCAGGGCCCATTCCCTTGCGCGGATCATCACGGTGCTCCCTCAGGGCTTGACGGTCAGTTTGCCGACCATGCCGGCCTGGTAGTGCCCCGGAATGTTGCAGGCGAACTCCAGGCTGGTGGCCTTGCTGAAAGTCCACGTCAGCTCGGCGGTCTTGCCCGGTTCCACCAGCACGCTGTTGGGATCGTCGTGCTTCATCATCTGCCCCATCGGCATGTCGCCATGGCCCATCTTGCTGTGGTCCATCTTGCTCATGTCGTGCTGCATGCCGGTGGGGGTGAGCATCCCGGAGTCCATCATCTGCTGCATTTCCTTCTGGTGACCGGCGTGCATGGCGGCGCTGCCCAGGTTGAACTCGTGCAACAGGCTGCCCGTGTTGTGGATGACGAAACGCACGGTTTCGCCCGGCGTCACCTCGATGCTCTCCGGCTCGAAGAACATCTCGCCCAGCTTGACCTCCACGGTGCGGGTGGCCTGGGCAGCCTTGGCCGGCTTGCCGAAGTCGTAGGCGTGACCAGCATCGGCCAGGGTCGGCAGGCTGACGGCGGCAGCGAGGCCGAGGACGGAAGCTTGGAGCAGATGGCGCAGGGACATGGCGAATCTCCTTTCTGGAATGCTGGCCATGGTCGCTGTCGACGGCTGAGGGTTACCTGTCGGGAAGATTACAACTCTGTCAGCTTGGCGCCCGCCCGCTCGGCACGGGGTATAAAGAGGGCGAAAAAAAGCCCGCCAAAGGGCGGGCAAGGGGCAGCACGATGAAGCGGTTTCAGCAGGCCTGACGCGCCGTGGCGACCTGTTCCTGCATGCGCTGGAAGACGAACTCCCCTCCTCCGTCAGCCAAGGCCGGCGTGACGGGGAAGAACAGCACGGCAAACAGCGTGGAGATGATCAGGTGCATGGCGGGCTCCTCGAAGACGCTGAACAATGAACTCACCGCCAGTGTGCAACGCCGACGCTGTCAGTTCGCTGACCGCCCCATTACCCTGAAGACAGCCGCGCCCCGAGCGCCCGAATGGATACCCGGATGAAACTCCTCATCGTCGAAGACGAACCGCGCATCGGCCAGTACCTCCAGCAGGGGCTGAGCGAGGCAGGCTTTGCCGTCGACCTGACTGCCGACGGCGACGAGGGCCTGCAACTGGCCCTGGCCGGCGAACATGACCTGCTGATCCTCGACGTGATGCTGCCCGGCCGCGACGGCTGGCAGATCCTCCAGGCGCTGCGCCAGACCGGCAGCGCCGTGCCCGTGCTGTTCCTCACCGCCCGCGATGCCGTGGAAGACCGCGTGCGCGGCCTGGAACTGGGCGCCGACGACTACCTGGTGAAGCCCTTCGCCTTCGTCGAACTGCTCGCTCGTGTGCGCACACTGCTGCGCCGCGGTGGCCAGCAAATACAGGAAACCACCCTGCAACTGGCCGATCTGGAACTGGACCTGCTGCGTCGCCGCGTGCAACGCGCCGGCAAGCGCATCGACCTGACCGCCAAGGAATTCGCCCTGCTGGAGCTGCTGTTGCGCCGCAGTGGCGAAGTACTGCCCAAGTCGCTGATCGCCTCGCAGGTGTGGGACATGAATTTCGACAGCGACACCAACGTCATCGAAGTCGCCATCCGCCGTCTGCGCGCCAAGGTCGACGACGATTTCCCGCAGCGTCTGATCCACACCGTGCGTGGTATGGGCTATGTACTGGAAGAGCGCGAAGCATGAGCGCACGTCTGTCCCTCGGCCTGCGCCTGAGCCTGCTGTTCGCCGCCTGCACCGCCGCCGTGTCGCTGTTGGCAGGCATCGTGTTCAGCCGCGCCAGCGAGGCGCATTTCATCGAACTGGACCAGCAGTTGTTGAGCGGCAAGCTGGCGATCTTTCGCGACGTGCTGAGCGGAGTCGGCAGCGCCGAGCAACTGGCTCCGCACATCACCGAACTGCGCCGCGAACTGGAACGCCACCCCGACCTTGGCTTGCGACTGCAAGGCCCCGATGGGCAACGCTGGTTCTGGCAATTGCCGACCATGAACATGGCCAGCGACGAGCCCCCTGCCTACCGCGAACTGCAAGCGCCCCTGAATGCCGACCGCCCCGATGGTCCGCAGCTCACCCTGATCCTCGACATCACTCACCACCAGCACTTCCTGCAACGCATGCAGCGGCTGATCTGGCTGACCATGGGCTTCTCCGCCCTGGCCACCGCCCTGCTCGGCGCCTGGGCCGCCCGCGCCAGCCTGCGACCGTTGCGGCGCATGAGCGAGGTGGCGGCGCAGGTGAGCGCGCACTCGCTGACCACCCGCCTGGACGCCGGGCAGATGCCGCAGGAGCTGCGTGGCCTGGCCGGCGAGCTGAACGCCATGCTGGCGCGCCTGGAAGAGGCCTTCCAGCGCCTGTCGGCCTTCTCCGCCGACATCGCCCACGAGCTGCGCACGCCGTTGACCGGACTGCTGACCCAGACCCAGGTCGTGCTGTCGCGCCCGCGCGGCCTGGAGGAGTATCGCGAGGCGCTGCACGGCAACCTGGAGGAACTGGAGCGGCTCACCGCGATGGTCAACGACATGCTGTTCCTGGCCAAGGCCGACCATGGTCTGCTCACGCCCAGCAGCCAGCCCCTGGCGCTGGCCGGCGAGGTGGACGAGCTGCTGGAGTTCTATGGGCCACTGGCCGAGGAGAAGTCCATTCGCCTGGAGCGCGATGGCGAGCTGTCGGTGCAGGGCGATCGCGCCTTGCTGCGCCGGGTGCTGGCCAACCTGCTGGACAACGCCCTGCGCTTCACTGCGGACGGTGGGCAGATTCGCGTGCGCCTTGAGCCAGGCCAGTTGAGCGTGGAGAACCCCGGCCGGGAAATTCCTGCCGACCGCCTGCCGCGCCTGTTCGATCGGTTCTACCGCGCGGACCCGGCCCGCCGTGAAGGCCAGGGCGAACATGCCGGGCTGGGGTTGGCGATCTGCCGCTCCATCGTCCGCGCCCATGGCGGGGAGATTCGTTGCGAATCGGCGCAGGGGTGGACGCGGTTCGTCATCGAGTTTCCGCAGTAGCGGCAAACACCGGCGCCAACCTGTAGGAGCGCGCCGTGCGCGCGATCGCGGGCATGGCCCGCTCCTACACGCCCCTGAACATCCAGCAAAGAAAAAGGCCCCAACCGGGGCCTTTTTCTTCGACGCAGCGAAACCTTTACTGGCGCATGCCGCGCCCGCTCACCAGCAGGCGCACGCAGAAGATGTACAGCAGCACGGTCGCCACCAGCATGAAGATCACCGCCGTGCCGATGCGGATATCGGACACACCGAGGATGCCGTAGCGGAAGGCATTGACCATGTGCAGGATCGGGTTGGCCAGCGACACGGTCTGCCAGAACGGCGGCAACAGCGTGATCGAGTAGAACACCCCGCCCAGGTAGGTCAGCGGCGTCAATACGAAAGTCGGGATGATCGAGATGTCGTCGAAGTTGCGCGCGAACACCGCATTGACGAAGCCGCCCATGGAGAAGATCGCCGCCGTCAGCACCACTACCAGCACGGTGATGCCGATGTGATGGATCTGCAAGTCGGTGAAGAACAGCGACAGGATGGTCACGATCAAGCCCACCGCCAGCCCACGCAGCACGCCGCCAGCGACGAAGCCCAGGAGAATGGTGTGCGGCGATACCGGCGAGACCAGCAGCTCCTCGATGTTGCGCTGGAACTTGCTGCCGAAGAAGCTCGACACCACGTTGCCATAGGAGTTGGTGATCACCGACATCATGATCAGCCCCGGCACGATGTACTGCATGTAGGTGAAGCCACCCATGTCGCCGATCTGCCGGCCGATCAGGTTGCCGAAGATGACGAAGTACAGAACCATGGTGATCGCCGGCGGCAGCAGGGTCTGCGGCCAGATGCGCAGGAAGCGGCGGACTTCGCGGTAGACGATGGTATTGAGGGCGACCCAGTTGGCGCGCAGTTCGTGACTCATACCGCCACCTTCGACAGATTCTTCTCCACCAGCGACACGAACAGTTCCTCCAGGCGGTTGCTCTTGTTGCGCAGGCTCAGCACCTGCAGGCCCTGAGCGTTGAGCTGGACGAACAGGCCGTTGATCCCCAGCGACTTGTCCACCTGCACTTCCAGAGTGTGGTCATCCACCAGGCGAACCGGGTAGCCGTCCAGCTTCGGCGCCTCGCTCAAGGTGCCCTGCAGGTCGAGATAGAAGGTCTCCACGTGCAGCTTGTTCAGCAGCTTGCGCATGCTGGTGTTCTCCACGATGGTGCCGTGGTCGATGATCGCGATGTTGCGGCACAGCTGCTCGGCCTCCTCCAGGTAGTGCGTGGTGAGGATGATGCTGATGCCTTCCTGGTTGAGTTCGGTGAGGAAATTCCACATCGAACGGCGCAGTTCGATGTCCACGCCGGCGGTGGGTTCGTCGAGGATCAGCAGGCGCGGCTCGTGCACCAGCGCGCGGGCGATCATCAGACGGCGCTTCATGCCGCCGGAGAGTTCGCGGGAGGCGGAGTTGCGCTTGTCCCACAAACCCAGCTGGGTCAGGTACTTCTCCGCGCGCCCCTTGGCCACGCTCATGGGGATGCCGTAGTAGCCGGCCTGGGTGACGACGATGTCGAACACCTTCTCGAACTGGTTGAAGTTGAACTCCTGGGGCACCACGCCCAGGCAGCGCTTCAAACCGTACGGGTCCTTGTCCAGGTCATGGCCGAACACGTTGACCGTGCCGCTGGTCTTGTTCACCAGGGTGGAGAGGATGCCGATGGTGGTGGATTTGCCGGCGCCGTTGGGGCCCAGCAAGGCAAAGAAATCGCCCTCGGCGACGTCCAGATCGATGCCCTTGAGGGCCTGGAAGCCGTTGCCGTAGGTCTTCGTCAATTGACGGATGGACAGCGCGGAACTCATGGGTTTTCCCGTTGCAAGTCGGTGGAAAGACGCATGTCTTTGGAAAAAGGCCTGCTTGATAAGGGTACGCCGCGAGGATTGCAACCTCCGCGGCACGCGCAGGCATTCAGGTCAGGTCGGTCATCACTGCCACACGGTAGGCCGGGCGCGCCTTCAGGCGGGCGTACCAGGCTTCGAGATGCGGCTGTGCCGGACGCTCGATGGGCATTTCGAACCAAGCATAGATGAAGCTGCCCAGCGGAATGTCGCCCATGCCGAATTGTTCGCCGGTCAGGTAAGGCTGCGTGGCGAGCGTGGCCTCGGGCACCGCCAACAGGGCCACGCAGGTATCGATGGCGGCCTGGATGGCGGTGGCGTCACGTTGCTCCGGCGGAGTGCGCAGGGTACCCCAGAACACGGTGCGGAACGGCGCGGCGAAGGACGAGGTGGTCCAGTCCATCCATTTCTCGGCGCTGGCGCGCTGCTGCAGGTCCTGCGGATACAGGTCCGGGGCGTAGCGCGCAGCGAGGTAGCGGACAATGGTGTTGGACTCCCAGAGCACGAAGCCGTCGTCGTCCAGGGTCGGCACCACCCCGTTGGGGTTCAGCGTGCGGTAAGGGGCGTCGTTGACCAGGCCGAAAGCGCCGCCGGCGTCGATCCGCTCATAGGCCAGACCGGCCTCCTCCGCGCACCAGAGCGCCTTGCGCACATTGGAGGAATTCTTCCGGCCCCAGATCTTGAGCATGCTGCGCCTCTCTTGTTGTCGTCATTCGATGGTCGCGCGTCCAACGGACGCGATTTCGGATGACGGCACCCTACCGGCAACGGCGCGAGGAAAAAAGACACACGTACTGATGGTGACTATCGATTGCTTTCATAGGCGATTGCTTTCATGGGCGATTGCTTTCATGCGAACGATGGCTTTACGGCCCGGTCGCTTCGCTGCGCATGTCGCCGTCCAGCGGTGCATCCTCGCCGGTGAACAGGTGCGGGTAGCACTGCTTGAGGTAGCCGAAGAAGAACGCCTCGGGCACGTCGGGGAACTGGCCGTGGTCGCGCAGGTACTCCATGTGCCGCTCACCCTCTCGGTTGAACGGGTGGAAGACACTGTCGTTGCGCCCGTCGAACTCCAGCGGCAGCACGCCAAAGGCCTCGCACAGACCGATGTCGAAGGCCGGTGTGGCCTTGACCCAGCGCCCCTCGAGGAACAGCTCGGTGTAGCCGTGCATCGCGAACACTTCGCTGCGCAGCAGTTCCAGCAGGCGCGGCGTGGCCAGGTGGTTCTTCACGTCGGCCAGGCCGATGCGCGCGGGGATACCGCAGTACCGGGCGCAGGCCGCCAGCAACGTGGCCTTGGGTACGCAGTAGGACTGACCGGCCTCCAACGCATGACTGGCCTTGAGTGTCTGCGGGTCTCGGCTGAACACGTAGGGGTTGTAGCGAATCTGGTCGCGCACCGCGTAATACAGGGCCACCGCCTGCTCCAGCGGGGTACCACCGTCACCCCGGTGATTTAGAGCGAACTCGATTACCCCGGGGTGGTCACTATCAACGAAGCGGCTGGGCTTGAGGTAGGGCTGCATGGCGTTGTCTCCGGGCTGGTCGTCCGTGGCTGGACCTTGAGATCAGGCTCCAGTCTAACCAGCGCCGGCGCCTGCCCGACAAGGCGATCCGGCCAAGCTGTCCGGCCATGCGGCCATTGGTCCGATTCGGCCAGCTAAGCTTCCGGGGCATTGTGGCGGCATCCCTTGCAGGGAAACGACCGTCACAGTGTTCGCGCACTCTCGTCACCAAGCCCGCTACGGCCTGCTGTCGCCGGGTTGGGCTGTCATGGAGGAATCCGCATGCTGCTCGTCTGGTTACTCGTCCTGATCCTCGGCGTTGCCTGGCTCGCGCACCGCCGCGCCGCGCCGCTCAAGGCCCTCGGCATCGTCGCCGTGTACCTCGTACTGATGAGCCTGTTCAGCCACGCCCACGGCTGGATGGTGCTGTTGTGGCTGCTCTGGGCCGTGGTCGCGGTGACGATTCTCGCCACCGACCTGCGCCGCAGCCTGTTCACTTCGCGGCTGTTCGCCTGGTTCAAGAAGACCCTGCCGCCAATGTCCGAAACCGAGCGCGAGGCTATCGAGGCCGGTACCGTCTGGTGGGATGGCCAGCTGTTCAGCGGCCGCCCGGACTGGCACACGCTGCTGGCCTACCCCCGCGCGCAATTGACCGAAGAGGAACAGGCCTTCGTCGACGGTCCCACCGAGCAACTCTGCGCGATGATCAACGACTACCAGGTCGGCAAGGACATGGATCTGCCGCCCGAAGCCTGGGCGTACATCAAGAGCCAGGGCTTCTTTGGCCTGATCATTCCCAAGGAGTACGGCGGCAAGGGCTTCTCCGCCTTCGCCCACTCGCAGGTGGTGATGAAACTCGCCACCCGCAGCGGCGACCTTGCCTCCACCGTGATGGTGCCCAATTCCCTCGGCCCGGCCGAACTGCTGCTGCACTACGGCACCGACGCACAGCGCCAGCGCTACCTGCCGCGCCTGGCCACTGGCGACGAGATTCCCTGCTTCGCCCTGACCAGTCCGCAGGCCGGCTCCGATGCCGGTGGCATGACCGACGTCGGCGTGGTCTGCAAAGGCCAGTGGCAAGGCGAGGAAGTCATCGGCCTGCGCCTCACCTGGGAGAAGCGCTACATCACCCTTGGCCCGGTGGCCACCCTCCTCGGCCTGGCCTTCAAATGCCATGACCCGGACCATCTGCTGGGCGAGGAAGAAGACCTCGGCATCACCCTGGCGCTGATCCCGACCGACACCGACGGCGTGCAGATCGGCCGTCGCCACGTGCCCCTGGGCGCCGCCTTCATGAATGGCCCCAACTCCGGCAAGGACGTGTTCGTGCCGCTGGACTACATCATCGGCGGCCAGGAAATGATCGGCAAAGGCTGGATGATGCTGATGAACTGCCTGTCCGTGGGCCGCTCGATTTCCCTGCCGGCGGTGGGCACCAGCGCCGCCAAGGCTGGCAGTTACGTCAGCGGCCGTTACGCCCAGGTACGCGAGCAGTTCAACGTGCCGCTGTCGGCCTTCGAAGGCATCCAGGAAGCCCTCGCCCGCATCGGCGGCAACGCCTGGATGATGGACAGTGCGCGCATCCTCACCGCCAACGCGGTGGACCTGGGCGAGAAGCCCTCGGTGCTCTCGGCCATCCTCAAGTACCACCTCACCGAACGCGGCCGCGAGTGCATCGCCCACGCCATGGATATCCACGGCGGCAAAGGCATCATCCTCGGCCCGAACAACTACCTGGGCCGTTCCTGGCAGGCCGCGCCGATCTTCATCACCGTGGAGGGTGCCAACATCCTCTCGCGCAACCTGATGATCTTCGGCCAGGGTGCGATTCGATGCCACCCGTACGTGCTCAAGGAGATGGAGCTGGCCCGCCGCGAGGACCAGGACCAGGCCGAGCGCGAGTTCGACGAGCTGCTGCTCGACCACATCGGCTTTGCTGTCAGCAACGCCGCCAGCAGCCTGCTGCTCAGCCTGGGCTTCGGCAGTTTCGACCAGGTACCGGGGGACCGCATCAGTCGTCCGTACTACCGCGCGCTGAACCGCCTCGCGGCGTCCTTCGCCCTGCTCGCCGACTTCAGCATGATGATGCTCGGCGGCGAGCTGAAGCGCCGTGAACGCCTGTCGGCGCGCCTGGGCGATGCGCTGAGCCACCTTTACCTGGGTTCCGCCGCGCTCAAGCGCTACCACGACCTGGACAACCCGGACTACCTGCATCCGCTGCTGCACTGGGCCATGGAGGAAAACCTGGAGAAAGCGGAAGCCGCGCTGGCCGACCTGATCGACAACTTCCCCAACCGCGCCTTCGCCTGCCTGCTGCGCGTGCTGGTGCTGCCGCTGGGCCGTCGTCACCGTGGCCCGAGCGATGCGCTGGACGCCGAGATCGCCGAGATCCTCGGCCGCCCGCTGAGCGACCCGGCGCTGCAGGCGATCCTTGCCGGCGCCCATCTGCCGACTGGCGCAGACGACCCGGTGGCCAAGCTCACCGCTGCCTACGATCAGCTCGCTGCTGCCGCGCCGTTGCAGAAAAAGCTGCACAAGGCGCTCAAGGAACACGGCGTCAAACCCAAGCCAGGGCAGTCACCTATCGATGCCGCCGCCGAGGCGGGCGTACTGGAAGCCGCGGAAGCGGAAACGCTGCACGCTGCCGAGCGCGCACGCCGCGCGGTGATCGACGTGGATGACTTCTCCAAGGAAGAACTGGCCGGCAAGGCCGATTGACCGGTGGCTTGCACCCACGGGGCGCCTTCGGGCGCTTCTTTTTTCTCCGACGCACAGCAATGCCGGCCCGGACTATCGGGTGCACACTGAGAGCATCACTCCCATGGAGTACCGCACATGCGTCGATCCATCCTCCTGCTGCTCGCGCTACTGGCCGGCAGCGTCCAGGCCGACCCCTGGCTCTACCCCAGCCGACCGCGCCCGGCGCCAGCGCCCAGCCCGGTCATCGACCCGATCCAGCAACAGCAGGACAGCCTGCGCCGCCAGCAGCAGTTGCGGCAGAACCAGCTCGACAGCCAGCGCCTGAACTACGAGGACCAGCGCCTGCAGATGCAGCAGCAGGACCTGCAGCGCCAGCAGGACAACCAACGGCGCTGGAACGAACAGCGCCGGCAGAGCGACCAGATGATCCAGCGGCAGAAGAGCGAGCTGCAGCGCGACCAGTTGCAACAGCAGCAACGCATCCTCGACCAACAGCGCCAGCAGATCGACAACCAGCGCCGACAGATCCAGATGCGCCCGCTCCGCTGATCGACCCGGCGGCAGCGCCGACGAAACCCGATATACTCCCCGGCCGTTTGCATATAGCTCCAGAGGAACCCCCATGGCCAGCGCCTATCTCGACCACCACATCGCCCTGCTCAACCACCTGCGCATGATCCTCGGCGCCCTGGGCGAAGCCGAGCAGGTTCCCGAGGACAACCACGGCTTGTTCCTCGAACGCTTCGACGAACTGCTGGTGGAACTGCCGCGCGACCCGGAAGGCGCCCAGTACCTGGGCCAGGACCTGATCAGCCAGATCTTCCATCGCTACCCGCAGATCGCCCACCTGATCCCGCGCGACCTGCTGTGGTTCTTCGGCGGCGACTGCCTGCACTACATGCCCGACGAAGAACTGCAGATGTACCAGCAGCTCGACGAACGTCGTTTCGAGGCCGAGGAAAACGGCGAACCCTTCGACTGGAACCGCGAGAAGCAGGTGCTTGCGCTGCCAGACGACGCATCGAAGCACTGACACCCCTCCCGCGCGGCGCCTGCCGCCGCGCCACGGACACTCTGTCCAGCGCTCTGCCCGCCCGGTTGACAAACTGACAAGGACACCCCGACGCCTCGCCCGTAGCCTTTTGTTACTTTTTCAAAACAAAGGCAGGGAACGTCATGCTCAGCTTCAAGATCTCGCAAGGGGCCCACGACAAGGTCCGCCGCGTCTCCGGCATCATCTGCACCGTGTTCGCCATCGGCTTCGTCCTGGTGATGTTCCTGACGGCCATCAGCGACCACCTGCGCGCCAGACGCATACTCGCCGACCACTCGGTGGCCAGCGCGCCGCTGGTACTGGATGAAGTCACCGAAGAGCGCGGTCGCCGCGGACGGACCAAGGAGATGTACCACTTCACCTACCAGTTCGAGGTGAAGGGCCAGCCCTACATCGGCCGATTCGATGTAGCCGGCAGCAATGCCGACAAATACCCTGAAGGCACCGTGCTGCAGGTCGCCTACTCCAACACCGACCCGGCGCACTTCGACCGCCTCGACCGGCTACAGGACCTCTCCGACACCAGCGGCCTGCTCAAGCGCTTGGGAGTGGGCATCCTGGGCGCCGCGCTGATCAGTTTCATCATCCATCTGCTGGCGACCCGGCGCCTGTTCGTGCCCCGCGAAGAACAGCCCGCTGCCGCATAAACCCCAGCTCTGGAAACGCCAAAGCCCGCTGCAAGCGGGCTTTTTCATGGCCGGGGTTTCCGGCGCAAACGAAAACGCCGCCCTGATGGGCGGCGTTTCGATTCTGGAGCGGGAAACGAGACTCGAACTCGCGACCCCGACCTTGGCAAGGTCGTGCTCTACCAACTGAGCTATTCCCGCGTAGCTGATGGACTGCTTTACGATTTTGGAGCGGGAAACGAGACTCGAACTCGCGACCCCGACCTTGGCAAGGTCGTGCTCTACCAACTGAGCTATTCCCGCAGCAACTTGTTGCAACCTTCCGAGAATCTGGAGCGGGAAACGAGACTCGAACTCGCGACCCCGACCTTGGCAAGGTCGTGCTCTACCAACTGAGCTATTCCCGCAATGGCGTCCCCTAGGGGACTCGAACCCCTGTTACCGCCGTGAAAGGGCGGTGTCCTAGGCCACTAGACGAAGGGGACGCGGCCCGGAACTTAACATCTTTCCGACTTCGTCGTTCCAGCAAGTTCTGCGTTTCGCGTCGAAGTGGCGCGCATTCTAGGGACGCTTTGGAATGTCGTCAACCCTCCAGAGAAATATTTTTTAAATCAAAGACTTCTGAGTAAAAACTGAGCTGCCGCTATCAGCAGTATCACTAAGACATTACACTCGCGGAAAACATCCGGAGCACTCCACGGTGTCGCCAATCGTCATTACGGTCCTGGTTCTCGTCGGTATCGCCCTGCTGGTCGCCATCGGCTACATCAATCATCTGGTGGAAAACCGCAAGCTGGAGCAGGCGCGTCTGAAGGCCGACCTGTCCGACCGCTGCCGGCGCTGCGCCGACGTTTCCGAGTCCCTGCCCGGCCAGTTCATGTCCCCGGCCTTGAAGCTGCTGCTCAGCGGCTTCGAGCTGAATCTCAGTGAACGCCTGCTGGCCGTCGATAAACAGAACCCCGCGCTCAAGCAACGTACTGGAAGAACTGCGCGGCCTGGTCGCCAAGGGCGAAGCCATTCCGGTCAAGAATGCGCCACAGCCGATCCTCACCGAGGCAAAAGCCAAGGACGTGCGCTTCCTCTTCGAAGCGCTGCATGCCCAGCTCACCCGCTGCGCCCAGGACAACATGCTGCCGCGTGCCGAAGCCCAGAAGTGGGTGAAGGAAATCCGCCACCTGCTCACCCTCCTCCATATAGAGTTCTTCGGTAACCTCGGCCAGCAGGCGCTGCAGCAGGGCCAACCGCGGCAGGCGCGCCTGGCCTTCGAGCGCGGCGCGCAATACCTGCAGAAGCAACCGGAGATCGGCCGCTACCAGGCGCAGCTCAAGCAGATGGAGGCCCAACTGGCCCACGCCAACACCCTGGTGCTGGAAACTTCCCAGCCTGCCGTCGATGAACAGAGCGAACTGGGCGACGGCCTCAAGGCACTGGATGAAGACGATATCTGGAAGAAGAAGAACCTTTACGACTGATCCGTCGTCGAATCATCACCCCGGCCACCTTCGCCCCAGGAGCCTTGCATGAGCCTCGTCGTCTTCGGCGCCCCGCTGTCCCCCTTCGTCCGCAAAGTCCGCCTGTTCGCCGCCGAGAAAGGCTTCGACTACCAGTTGGAGAACGTCAACCCGTTCAACCAGCCGGACTGGT
This sequence comes from Pseudomonas sp., assembly GCA_049840615.1. Lineage (GTDB taxonomy): Bacteria > Pseudomonadota > Gammaproteobacteria > Pseudomonadales > Pseudomonadaceae > Pseudomonas. Next base: position 10,758 of record JASGKM010000036.1, on the reverse strand, counting down.
ACCGCGAACTGAACCCGCTGCGTCGCGTGCCGGCGATTCGCGACGGTGACTTCACCCTCGCCGACTCCAGCGTCATCTGCCACTACCTGGAAGATCGCGACCCGCAGCGCGCCCCGCTGTGCGGCACAGGCGCCGAATCCCGCGCACGGATCAACTGGCTGGATGTATGTTCTGCGGTAGAACTCATGAAATATTTTTAGTGGATGAGTGAAAAGTAAAGTTAAGAAAAAAGTCACTAGGTACTAGGCTCCGTTTGCCTGGCAAAAACTTAATTAACGATTGATAAAGTAAATAAGTAATTTCCAGATTCCAGACTAAATAAAAACAATGATAAACAAATAAGTCACGCCATATAGCGTGACTTATTTGTTTAATTATCTGGTAACTAGTACCTGGTAACCGGAAACTATTTTATATCCAATAATTCAACTTCAAAAATCAAGATTGAATTCGGCGGAATGGTTCCGGCGCGCTGCGGACCATATCCGCGATACGATGGAATATATAAAATTCCTTTTTCTCCTTTGTGCATCAATGGAATACCTTCATCCCAGCCTTCAATTACATATCCTTTGCCAAGAATGAAATCAAACGGCTCTCCGCGATCTCTTGAACTGTCAAAGATTTCACCATTCAATAAATATCCTGTGTAATGCACAATAACTTTATTGCCTTTTTTAGGGAAAGCTCCTGCTCCTTCCTGCACAACCTGATAGTATAAGCCTGTTGTTGTATCCAGTTTTGCAGGGATATTGTTGTTCTTGATATAAGCAGCCAGTACTGCATCTTCGTCTTGCTTTGCCTTTTTTGCCATAATTACCTGTTCTTGATTATACTCTTGCATTGTCATCACATTGTGCATTTTTACTTCAAACCGAAGAAAGCTACCTTTTTCAATGTATTCAGGCATTTCTGCGCCTATACCATATTTAAACAATGTATCTGCTGAAAGCCAGCATGCACAGCTGTCGCCTTTAGAAAGCATGGCGAGACACTCTTCAAAAGAACCCGGATATTTAGGTTTCTGGATCGTAGTTACCACCATCATTTTTTCTGCTACTGTGTTACGTAAAACTGAATCTTTGCTGTTAAATAATTTAAAATCCAGCTTTACCACATCGCCTACGTTTCCGGGCTTTCCGGCAATATCCTGTCTGAATTTATATGCTAAACCGGATGGAGCGTAGGCAACATCCTTCTCTTTAAATAAAGCATATTTACTTTTTTGTGTTTTCTTTTTTTCTTTTTGCGCTTCAGCCTGCATTATTCCAAAGCAAAGCAAAACAAGCAGGATAACTACTCTATTCATAATATGTCCTTATTTTTTAATTTCCACTTCAAACAGTAAGGGAGCATTGGGAGGAATGATTCCAAAACCTCCGCTGGAGCCATACGCAAGACCTGAAGGTATTAGTATTAACGCCTTCTCTCCTAATTTTAGTCTTTGAAAGGCATAATCCCATCCCTTGATCACTTCACCAAAACCTACTGTAAACTCAAAATACTGACCCGCTTCAGATCGGTCAACTTCTGTTCCTTCTATCAAAAGGTTAACAATATATTTAGTCTCAACAATTTCTCCTTTAACAATATACGGACTCTTTTCAGAACGTTTTTTAAGTTTAACTATATATATGCCTTCGCCGATTGCTTCTCCTTTTAAGTTATGGTCGGTCAGGTATGTTTGTATTGCAATACTATCTCTGTAATATGCTTTGCGTTCCACTGCAGCCCGTTCTTTAGCAAATGCTCTTTCAGCAGCCATCACAGAATCAACAAACTGTTTCGAATATACTTTCACCATTTTAATAATCAGGTGAATGGAGCTACCTTTTGGAAGGAACGCCGGGGTTTCTTTTTGGAATGAATTGGCATACAATGAATCTGCATTCAAAACAAATAAAGCACTGTCGCCATCTGTAAGCAGTAAAAACCCTTCTTCAACGCTGGGTTTATATCTTACCTGAGGTGTAGGCATTCCAACCGGCATAGCATCTAAGAACTGGTTATCATACGTGGAATCACTGCTGGTTCGCATTTCAAACCAAAACGTAATATAACCTCCTGCTTCGGGATAGTTTGTGCCTGCAGAATCTTTTATGATTTTATATTGTAAGCCGGAAGAAGTAGTTGAAAAAGCAGGTATTGTCTTTTCCTCTGTTGAAGAGGTTTTTTTATTCTGTGCATGCAGAACAAAACTGCATGCACAGAATAAAAGACCAAAAATGAAAAGGTGTTTCATTCAAATTTATTTTTTCACTTCCACTTCAAACACCAATGGAGCATTTGGAGGAATTGCGCCGCCAGCACCTCTGGAGCCATACGCTAAGCGGGAAGGGATAATAAGCAATGCTTTTTCGCCACGCTTTAATTTTTGGAAACCCTGATCCCAGCCTCTGATCACCTGACCCATACCTACAACAAATGTGAAATATTCTCCGGCAGGAGACTTGTCGAATTCTGTTCCTTCTACTAATAGCTTACCTACGTATGTTGTCTGAATTGTATCCATCGGAGCAATAAATACATCTGTAGATTTATTCTCTTTTAATTTAACAACGTACGCACCGCCGATTGTTGCTTGTCCTTTCAGATTATTTTTTTTCATATACGCCTGGATCGCAATACTGTCTTTAGTATACGTAACAGCATCCTCAGCCATTTGAACTTTTTGTTGTTCTTCCTGAACTGCCATCACTGAATCAACAAACTTTTTTGTATACACTTTGCCCATGCGAACAACCATTTTAAGCTGGCTCCCTGCTGCAATACCTGCAGGTAATGGTCTGTGGAATGTCTTTGCATAAAGTGAATCTGCATTCAATAAAAATTCAGCACTATCGCCTTCTGTAAGTAACCAGAAACCTTCTTCAATACTAGGTGTGTACATAACTTCAGGTGTTGGTATTCCAACCGGATTCGGATCTGCAAACTGAGAATCTATTGTAGAATCTTTATCATTTTTAATTGCAAACCAAAATGTAATGAAGCCGCCTTTTTCAGGATATACTTCACCTGTTGAATCCTTAACAATTTGATATTCTAAACCACTATCTGTTTTTTTAAACTTATTACATGAAGTGATGCTAGCGATTAAGAATGCGCCAGCCAATAGGGATAAACTTTTCTTTAACATAGAAATTTTTCTTTACGGAGGTTTTCGAGTAATTCTTCTTTATAAGTGGATACTATTTCACGGAAATGACGCACGGTTTCTGATAAAGATTTTAAAGACCTTCCACCAGAAGCATTTTTATGTCCACCACCTTCAAAATGAGTACGAGCAAATACATTTACATTAAAATCGCCTTTTGAGCGAAAAGAAATTTTAACACCATCTTCACGTTCAATGATCATCGCAGCAAAAACTACTTTGTCAATTGAAAGTGCATAATTTACAAGGCCTTCGGTATCTCCGGTCTGAGCATCAAAGCGCTGAAGCTCTTCAGCAGATAAATACATAAAGGCAGTATACAATTCGGGTAATACAACCAGTTTTTCTGATAAACAAAAACCAAGCAAACGCAGGCGCTCTTCAGAATTTGTATCAAAGATCAATCGGTGTACACGTGATGAATCTAAATTCCAGGAATATAAATCTGCAATAATCTGATGCACCTTTTGATCGGTATTTGAATGACGGAACGAACCCGTATCCGTCATAATTCCTGCATAGATACATTCTGCAATATAGGTATCCATGAGGTGACGGCCATCCAGACCAATGATCAGTTCATATATCAAAATACCTGTAGCCGCTGCCTTTGTATCTGAAATAGATATGTCAGCAAAATCCTGCGGTTCAAGATGGTGATCAATCAATACTTTTATCGCCTTAGACTTTCCTACCAGTTCACCCAGCTCATTGATACGGCCCAAGGCGTTAAAGTCCAGACAAAAAATCAGATCGGCCGCTTCTATGTATGAAGCAGAGCGTTCTTCCTTGCCATCATTATATACCCAAACACCATCGTTACCCGACATCCAATCTAAGAAAGACGGATAATCTGAAGGTACAATAACCTGAACATCATGATTTAACTTTTTAAGAAACCGCGCTAATGCCAACGAAGACCCAAGTGCATCAGCATCTGGCTTATGATGGGTTGTGATAACAATTTTCTTAGGCGATTCTAAGAGCGGTTTTAATTCAATCAGCTGTTGCTGCATCTGGTATTTGGCCTAACTTAATTGATGAGGCCAACAAAGGTCAAAAGAAATAGTAGAAAAAACAACCTGTACGCGCTTCATTTTAATAAATTACTCTATGGAATGTCAAGTATTTATCTATTTTTGTTGAATAAAATAACGAAGTACGACTATGGTAGGAAACAGAACATTTTCGATGATTAAGCCCGATGCCGTGAGAGATGGTCATAGTGGTAGCATTTTAAAACTGATTGAAGCTGCGGGATTTAGAATTGTGGCAATTAAGTTGACATACTTAAGTTCGGAGCGCGCCGGAGAATTTTATGCTGTTCATGCAGATAAACCTTTTTATGAAAGTTTAAAAGCAGTTATGTCGGAAAGTCCGATTATGGCTCTTATTTTAGAAAAAGAAAATGCCGTTGAAGATTTCAGAAAACTGATCGGCTCAACAAATCCGGCGAATGCTGCTGACGGAACCATACGCAAGCAGTTTGCAAAATCACTTGAACGCAATGCCGTGCATGGATCTGACTCAGACGAAAATGCAGCAATTGAAGGCAGCTTCTTTTTTAGTACACTTGAAAAATATTGATTTCTATTTAATTTGAATTCTCCAAGGATTTTCAAATCCTTGGAGAATTATTAAAATCCTTGCCAACCAATTTATTTTTTCTCTACTTCATACAGCAACATAGAATTCGATAAATCCGACGGGGCTACTACCTCTTCCTCTAAAGGCGGATTATTTCCATAACGCTGCTTCATGATCGTTTTAACTTCAGGGGAAGTCAAATCAAAATCTTTCATTTTTCTTAACGGACACAATTCTACGCCGTAACCTCTTTTGTATATTTTCCAGACCAGCTCAGAGCAATACAATTGATCGTCGCTCCAGTTAAAATATAAATCGTAATGCGTCCCAGCATTTTTTTAGCGAGTTCCTGCGCAACGGGAACTTCCGTATCTGCTATTTCTGTATCGCGGTTTTTTAAACGCATTACTGTATAATGTCCGCCTGTACCATGTGCAATCCAGGTTGCAAGCTCGGTAGTACGCACCGGCTCAACAGCCTCCAGTACAAAAGGTTTTCCTCCTTTGAATGTAATCATGCCGACATGGCTATATTCTGAATGCGTAGCAAGTTTTACGGCTTTGCATTGCGCAGATTGGGACGACTGGAAGAATAATATCACCTTCCATGAATACAGTTGCTGACTGGCTTTTTAACCCGACCAATTTTGGTAACGTATTGGGGGTGGTTGCTGATAAACCGTAAATAGATGCTCCTAAAAGCAAGGTAAATGCTGATATTAAAACTACTTTTCTCATATCCTTAGCAACGCTCTTCGCAGGCAAATAGTATGAAAGGCTCGTTTAATAATTCAGATAATGAACATACATCAATTTCGCGGAAAATGAAGTATTTTTCAGTGTACCTGATGGTTCATAATAGCTGCTTCTATATTCATATGTTGTGATATCTTTGAAATCCTGATAACCTACCTGCAAGCATATTTCGCTAACACGTTTATCTCTGCCCCAGTAGCGATAACCTGCCTGAATACATGGCTGCAAATAGGTATGTATTCCATAGTTATACTCCGTATTTCCTCCCAGTATTCTCAGGGAAGTTATTAAAGGAGTTGTTTGTATAACAGCTCCAAGTCCTACGTGAAAACCATGTTCTTTGTCGCTGTCAAATGTAGAAAGTACGCCTCCGTTATAGTTTATTGTTATTGGCATACCCATAGTAAGAAATCCCATTTCATCTGCACCAAATCTAAGACAAGGTGCAGTGTTTAATGAAATAGAAGCATTATCGTTAATCTTATATAATTTTGTGTTCAACTGAAATGCAAACGTAAATAAGGAAACGGAAGTTGATCTTGAATATTCTGTATCATCGCTATACCATTTTACGGAACTATTTCCTTGCGTAACCTGATTCGGATTAAAATCTTTCTCGTAATAGTATGGTGAAAACGCAACATCTGCGAAACACATATAGCCTATACCATAGGTAAATGTTCCTTTAGACTGTGCATATGTATGATTAAGCGATAAAATAAAAGCCGCAGCCAGTATAATTACTATTCTTTTCATTATGTATTATTTAATTATTTATTCTTCTATTGCTTTTTCAATACAACTTTTACCTGAGTCAATTCATACATAACATCATAGTAATTTATCATTGCTGCATATTCTTCAGGTGTAAAATCTGTCTTTTTAATTTCACGTGTCACTGTAAGTACTACTGTATTGCCTTCTACTTTTAATGAAGACTGAAATGTGATAAAATTATCTCCAAAAGATTTGTTTGCGCTCTCAAGCAAAGATGCTTTATACCCTTCAGGAATTTCAAATGTAATGGTTGCTGTTTTAACAGTAGCTACTTCCAATGAGCCGTTGTAATTTCTTTTTCTGGAATCGTCCTGTAGTTTCTCGTAGTTGCCAAACAACGCACCGATGTTTACCATGTAACCGTTTCCGGCTTTTTTAACCAGATCATCCAGTGTAAATTTTTCTTCGATTGAAAATTCCGGAGAATTAGGAGTCAAGCCATAACCATTGATCTGCCATGATTTATATTCATCCAGCATTGGGTATTCTGCCTTGATCAGTTCTGTATATGCTTCTTTTTCCATTTTGAAATATTCAGCCTGCGCTTCATCATTTTTTCTTTTCAATTCAGCAGCTTTAACATTGCTCATACCTTTGTATAGCGCGCTTGAATCAACCGGTTCATATAGATTTATATATTTTAATTGATCTACATTGAAATCACGGTTGAAATAATCGCCGATAGCAGAACTTGTAAGACCATTTGTCGAAGACATGATCCGTGTACAGTTGATCTTTTCAAAATCTTCATCCAAAGAAATCTTAAACTGTTCTTTAATTGTGTTTTCCGTGTACGGCAAAGTTGGTAAAACGAAATCGGTAAAAGTGAATGTTTTTAATTTGAAATTATAGTTGTTTACAATTAACGCATCTACACCATTGAAATAATTTGGCAATTGTCCGAACTGCATGTAATACGATGGACACATAATATATTTGCCATTCCAGCGGATACCCCAGCTGATTTCTAAAGGACTGATAACATTTTTAATTCCTGCAGATTTGTTGCTGGTGCATAAAATCAAATCAAACGTTTGCTTTTTGGTAAGCAGAATTTCCATGAATATGCCTGCGATATACATGTCATACCTATCCGGACCCAGATAATATTCGTAGTATGAAATATACTCCTGATTGATGGTTTTTTTGCGAACGTAATACCAGCATAGTTCCATCAACTTATTTACATCTGTTTTTGCAGCCGGATTTTTTTCAATAACTGCTGCCATTACAATTTTAGCAGCACTTGCGCTATAGCGGCGTATACCTTTAAGAAGATTCACCGTTTTTGTTAGATCTTCATTTGATAAGCCGGTGCGGATACGTTTGTCGGGTGTTCTTACCGGAATCACCTGATTGTTATCATCACCTATATATCTTGTTAAAATGAATTTCACATGGGGTAAAAATTTTTCTCTTGCCAAATGTCTGTCGTTTATAACTTTTTCACGCAATGAGTCTTCCAGTGTAAATGTCACCAATCCATTTTCGCCATTCTTTTGAGTCATTTCCGGCGCACCATTTAAAGACTTCAGATATAAGTAACTATCTTTTGTTGGCACATCAATGGTTATGAATGTTTTTACAACAGGGAAGTCAGATGCAAGGTATATTCTTGAGAATGGAATGTTTCCGGTAACAATTCCCATCGGATTTTTAGAGATCTGAGTGAAATCAATAATGTCGCCCGGTTCAAGATCTGCCAGGGCAAATTTATAGTATGTTTGATTCAGCATTACACTTGACTTGTAATACAAAGGAATAGAAGAGTAGTTTGTTTCTTCGATTCCATCTTTCAATTGCAGCGTACGCGAAGTTCCATTGGCTTTAATAATAGTAACCTCCGAAGAGTTTGTTGGCCCATAACCGGATGTATAATATGTAGAATACTTTTCAACTGCGGCTTTATCTTTCAGGTACACACGTGTCTTTACACGCTCAACAAAATAAATCACATCTCCTCTTTCAATAAAATAATTAGCAGAGTTAAAAAGGATCACGACAGATTCATCCTTGAATTGTTCCGGTACATCTTTTATTGATGCGGAATGTTTATCAAACTTCTCGGATAAAATGTTTGCTGCCTGAGCAGATTTTTTAGCTGCTTCATCAGCCAGCCGTTGATCTCTTTTTTCACTTGGTGTTTGAGCATAGACTACTGTATTAATAACAAGAGCTGTTATTATGAAAAGATAGCGCATAAAAGAAAGTTTGGGGTGAAAATTATTTGGTTAATGTAACTTGATTTGTATAATATTTCTTTAGATCTTTTTGGATCTTAGCATACTCAGCTGCTTTATCTTTAGGTATCACACCTGAAGGAAAGATGAATGTTTTCTTGTATAAAACTTTTCCGTCTACGACCTGATACTCAAGGGTAATAGAGCAATAATCATTTTTAATTTTAAACGCGGGCGGCAAAGAACTTACTTTATAACCTTCCGGAATCGTCAATTCAACAGTAACATCGTAATTGATGATCATATCAAAGGTATAATCCGTTAATCGAAGTGTGTCTTTGGAGTTCTTTCCGAAAAGACCGTCAAACTCCATGTTAACAAACAATTCATTGTCGTCTTTAAATACCTGATTGCTCAGTTCAAATGAATACTTCGCATTAAACGGCACCTCTCTGTTTTCAAGATCAGATGTTTTGACATTTGAAACTGTTATGTTACTGCTTGATCTGGTAAAATAGTTTTTAAAGAAATCAATTTTCTTTTCGGATTTTTCGAAATGGTATTTACGCATATAGAAATTTTTCAAATCTCCTCTCGCAGCCAATTCAGATTCACCTACCAGCTTATCCCCGACAACCTTCATAGATATCTTTTCAATATATTTTGAACTGTTGACGTCTTCAAAAGGAATTGTTTCTATTTTGAATGTTTCACCATCTTCAATCATTACTGGCCTGTTCTGAATGCGATACGCATTTTCTCCGAATGCTGCATAACTTTCTGTACAATCCAGAAAGTATGTTTTATTGTTCCAATACAGTGCGCAAATAGCATGGTCGAAGATGCCCAGATAAGGAAGCGTACATGTATATTTTGTATGGTTGGTATGAATCCAGACAAATTTTGCATCAAAGCCTTCAAGACGCAGCATAGTTGCAAGCAAGTTTGCTACACCTTTACAATCACCGTATTTATTCTCCAGTACCTGTTTAGCAGACATAGGCTTATAACCTGCAATTCCATCTTCAAAAGCGATGTAGCGGATGTTGTCCTGTACCCAATAGTACAAGGCTGTTATTTTTTCCAGATCAGTCGTTTTGCCCGCAATGATTTTGTCTGCCTGTGCTTTTACATAATCGTCGCTTTTCTCAACCTCAGAATTCAGTTTGTGCAGGAATGCATAAAAGTCATTGTAACTTTCAAAACAAGGTGTCTTTACACCTTTAAACGTATATGATTTGACCACCGGCACTATGTGCGGCAGATTCATATTTGTTCCTGTAGATCCATCTTCTCCTACATGGGGTTTGATATCATTCAATTCATAAGAGATTGTTTTCACAAATGTTTTCGGATCAGTCGTTGTTGTTTTTTGAATGGCAAATCCTTCAAAATTAAATTCGACTAAATCTACATCTACCCCTGCCGGTATCTCAAAAGAAATTGTTCTTTTCTTTTGCGGATAGTCGTTATGAAAATACAATGCATTTATAAACTTATAATCTTTATACGATTTTGTACTTTCTGATTTTTGTGTTACTCCTTTAGAAGGGAATTTTAATGCAATAGCTTTTACCCGGGCATCTGAATGAAATATGCCACCGGATTGAATAGCTTCATCTATTTCTGCTGTATAGTTATAAATATATTTTTTTCCATTCTTAGTGTATGATTGCAGCTTATCTACAGAAGAGAAGCTTCCATAAAACTCATAGGCTACAATTTCTATATTGTCTTTTAAAGAAAGATATTCTGCAATATTGTCTTCCTTAATATTCGAATTCCACCTTTGGATTTCCCATCAACAACAGAAAAAGTTATTGTTGATGTATTTATTTCTTCATACACTACCGATTCAGGAAATTTTTTGCTTAGGTCTGTTGCAAGCTTGATGGATTCCTGCGTGTTTATTTGAGCTGATAAAGAGATTGCGCTGCATAGAAGCGCAGCTAGAGCCGGGTAACGAAATAATTTCATGGGGTATATGATGCTGTTAAACGAATTATATCTCAATTGATCTGATATAATAATGTAAGTATAAAGAAAATGATACTGTTTTAATAAAATATAACAGAAATTCTTAGTTGATCTTAATCATAATTAAAAATGCCCTGTTGAAATAAGCAGGGCATTTTTAATTGAACTCAGTGTTTTATTTATTCAACATCGTTTGCATACTCATTTACTGCAGCATGTTCGCCATCGTATTGAGCGATCCAGAAGTTGTTGAATCCTTCGCCTAAATGTAATTGTATCTTTTGTAACGCTAACAATTCAAGAATAGAAAGAAAATTGTAGATCACAG
>JASGKM010000035.1:0-43768 GCA_049840615.1 Pseudomonas sp. | reverse complement strand
TCGAGCTGCCGGACAGCCTCGCCGGTTACTCGACCACCAGCGCGCTGCCGCCGCGCGATGGTCCAGCCGGCCGGCATCGTCAGGTGCTGGAACTGCCGGGCGAGGCAGCGCTGCTGCTGTTCTGCCCGTTGGCGTCCCGCTCGGCGGCGGACGAAGCCGCGTGGCGCTTGCTGGCTCGGGTACTGGAGCCGGCCTTCTTCCACTGGCTGCGCGGCGAGCGGCAGCTGGCCTATGCGCTGTACTGCGGTTTCCGTCAGATTGGCATGCGCCGCGGCATTCTCTTCGCTGTTCAGTCGCCGTTGCTGTCGGCAGTGGAGCTGCAGGCCGAGGTCGATAGCTTCCTCTACCGCCAGGGCGAAGCCCTGCTGCGAATCGACCCGCAACGTGTCGACAGCCTGCGTGCTCCGCTGGCCACCGAACTGGCGCGCACACCGAGCGATTTCGCCGAGCGCCTGCAGCAGGCCTGGAGCGACCAGGTGGCCGGTGTCGGGCCTTTGCACCGCGAGGCCATGGTCCAGGCACTCGGCAATCTCTGCGCCACCGAACTGCGTGCCGCGCATTCGGCGTTGAGCTCCGCCCAGGGCGGTCACTGGCTGCTGCTCAGCCGCTCCTGACTCTCCTCCTTATGGCTGAGGGTACTGTCCGCAAGGCGGTGCCCAGGGCGACTTTTGCCTTACGCCTCGCGGGTTGGCCCAAGGTAGCTGGCCGGCGGTCGCGGATACCCGCGACCATCGCCGCGCACCTCAGGTAGCGCTGGTCGCAGAGCCTTGCGCAGCGCTCCCGCGAGACGCCCGCAAGGCCCGCCGAACCAGCGCCAAAGCAGCGTATGGCGCGGCTTGCGGCATTTCGATAATCGCCTCCGACACGACTGACCCGCAGTCGATCCATCCACCCGGAGAGCGCCATGAACAAGAACAAGATCGCCGTCCGCCGCCAGCTGCTGCCGTTGGCTTTTGCCACCCTGGCCGGGCCGGCCTGCGCCGATATCACGCTGTACGACAAGGACGACACGACCTTTTCCACCGACGGCTACTTCAACGCCTTCTACGTGAACAGCGACGTCGACCGTAACGGCGATACCTACGACCGCCGCCAGTCGCGGGTGAAGATGGGCTTCCTGCCCAACTACATCGGCTTCAACTTCGGCAAGAAGATCGATGACCTGACCCTCACCGGGCGCTCCTCGTTCTGGGTGACCATCAACGACAGCGAGCAGGACGGCACCGACACCGCCATCGACGTCCGCCAGTTCTACGGCAACGTCGCCGGTGACTGGGGCGAGGTGCTGATCGGCAAGGACTTCGGCCTGTTCTCGCGTTCGAACATCTTCCTCGACGAACTGCTCGCCGGCTTCGGCAACGCCAGCGATACCCTCGGTCTGGTGGACGGCAAGGGCGTGTCCTTCGGCAACATCGGCACCGGCTACCCGTACCCGTTCCCGACCTCGCAGATCACCTACCGCAACAACAACCTGGTGGACGGCCTGCACATCGCCGTCGGCATCATGGACCCGATCGACACCAACCAGATCGACAAGGACGCCAGCGACGGCCTGGACGACAAGGCCTACCAGGACAACCCGCGCTACGAGAGCGAAATCAGCTACCAGTTCGACGTCGGCGGCGCGCAGATCTACAGCTGGGTCAACGGCGCCTACCAGACCTCGAAGAACACCAACGACGAAGTCGACAATGTGACCTCCAAGGGCCTGGGCTACGGCATCCAGGCGAAGATGGGCGGCCTCTCGCTGACTGGCTCGGGCTTTACCGCCAAGGGCATCAACCCGTTCTTCACCAACAACGCCGGCGAGGCTGCGCTGCGTGAGGTGGACAGCCGCGGTGTGCTGCTGCAGGGCTCCTACAGCTGGGGCAAGAACCGTGTGGCGCTGTCCGCTGGCGAGACCCGCGACGACGGCAACGGCCTGGGCAGTGCGGCGGACTATTCCACCAAGGGCATCGCCTACTTCCGCACCATCAACGACAACCTGAAGCTGGTGGCCGAGTACAACGTCTACGAAATCGATGGCCGCAAGGGCTCCACCGTCAGCGAGGACACCGACACCTTCGCGGTGGGCGCCGTTCTCAACTGGTAAATCCCACAACTCCTTTGGCTCTGTTTCGGCGGGTCGGCACTGTGTGTCGCCCGCCTTTTTTCATCATTTCAAGGAAGGCTCGTCATGATCGGAACGTGGAGCGCGTACGCGCAGACCTACCTGCTGGTTCTGTCCATTGCCACCACCCTGGTGTTCGCCTTGCCCATCTTCCTCGTGCCGCTGCTGTGGGCGCGGGTAATGCAGTGGACGCTGCCGGAGCACACCGATCTGGCGGTGTATTTCGGACGTTGCCTGGGGGCGTTCATCCTGATTGTCGAGGGATTGATGCTGCGCGCGGCGCTGACGGGGGAGGCGCTGCTGACCACCTTCGAGGTGCTCGCGGCGGTGGCAGGCTTCATGGTCCTCGTTCACCTCTACGGCGCGCTGCGGCGCATCCAGCCGTGGACGGAGACGCTGGAGACGGGGTTCTATGCCGGGATGCTGGTGCTGACGTTGATGTTCTGGCCGGTTGCCTGATGCGGACCTGATGGCGTATCCGCCGGTGTGGCATCGGCGGATAACCCGTTCCGGGTTATGCGCCCTACGTTCTGTGGCTGACGCCGGACGCCGAAGCCGACCTGTAGGAGCGGGCCATGCCCGCGAACCGCCGGCAGGGCCGACGTTTCATGCCGTTCGGTACATGACGGGAAACGCCGGCATCAACCTGTAGGAGCGCCCCACGGGCGCGATCGCGGGCATGGCCCGCTCCTACAAATATCCCGCTACTTTCGGATAGACCCGCCGCGACCCAAGTAGCATGGGGCGCGACCCGGCTGCTTCGTAGAATGCCCACGTCGATATCCTGACTGGGCGTACGCCATGCACGAAACACAAGGAGTCGTTCGCGGCATGTCCAGCGCCCGCGACGTCGAGGCGGTTGCCCAGGACCTGGCGCGCCAGCTGATCCATCCCAACCTCGGCTTCGTGCTGTTCTTCTGTTCCGCCGAGTACGACCTGCCGGCGCTTGCCGCCGCGCTGGAACAGTACTTCGGCGGCATCGACCTGGCCGGCTGCACCACCGCCGGCGAGATCACCCCGCAGGGCTACGGCCGTGGCTGCGTCACCGCCGTGGGCTTCGACCTGCGCAGCTTCGCCATCTCCTGCGCGCTGGTGGACGAGATGGAGCGCTTCAGCCTGATCGACGCGCAACAGATGGTCGAATCGCTGGTGGCGGACTGCCGCAGCGCGGGACTGGCACCGATCAAGGACCACAGTTTCGCCCTGACCCTGCTCGACGGTCTCTCCAGCCGTGAGGAAGTGGTGCTCGCCGCGCTCAGTGCCGCGCTCGGCGCCATTCCGCACTTCGGCGGCTCGGCCGGCGACGACAACCACCTGACTCACACCCACGTCTACTACCAGGGGCAGTTCCACACGGGCGCGGCGGTGGTGGTGCTGTTCAACACCTGGTTGGACTTCGAGGTGTTCACCACCCACCACGTGCTACCCAGCGAGGAGAAGTTGGTGGTCACCCGCGCCGACAGCGACAGCCGCCGCGTGCTGGAGCTCAACGCCGAGCCGGCCGCGCTGGAGTTCGCCCGGCTGGTCGGGGTGCCGCTGGAGCAACTGGATTTCTCGCTGTTCCCGGCACATCCGCTGGCGGTTCGGGTGCGTGACCAGTACTACGTGCGCTCTATCCAGCAGATCAACGACGACCTCAGCCTGACCTTCTACTGCGCGGTGGAGAACGGCATCGTCCTCACCGCCATGAGCACCGGCCCGCTGTTGCCGGGGCTCCAGGCGCAGTTCCAGCGCCTGCACGAACGCCTCGGTCCGCCACTGCTGACCATCGGCTGCGACTGCTTCCTGCGGCGTCTGGAGCTGGAGGTGGCCGGCGATACCGAGCCCACCGCCGAGTTTCTCCGCAGCCAGCAGGTGATCGGCTTCAACACCTACGGGGAACAATTCAATGGCATGCATATCAACCAGACCTTCACCGGTGTCGCCATTGGCCGTCCTCGGGGCAACGCCGGAGGCTGAGCTGCGCGCGCGCATCGATGAGCTGCAGCGCGACAATCACAAGCTGCAGCGGATCAACGCGGCACTGATCGAGCGGGTTGAGTCGGCCACCTCGCGGGGCGACAATGCCTACGGCGCCTTCCAGCATTCGGTGGTGCTGGCCGAGCAGGTGCGCGAACGCACCGATGCGCTGAGCGAGGCGATGGTCGAGCTGAAATCCAGTAACCAACTGCTCAGTGATGCGCGCCTGCGCGCCGAGACCGCGCACCAGCACCTGCTGGACGCCATCGAGAGCATCTCCGATGCCTTCGTGCTGTTCGACCCGCAGCAGCGCATCGTCCTGTACAACGAGCGCTTCCGTGCATTCTGGGCGCAGACCCGCGCCCGTGTCGGCGCGGGAACGCGGCTCGCCGAGGTGCGCCGGCTGGCGCAGAGCAGTGGGCTGATCGTCGAAGAGCAGCGCAGCAGCGACGACGAGCACACCCTCTATCGCCTGCGCAATGACCGCTGGGTACGCGTCACCGAGCGGCCGACCCGCGATGGTGGGCTGGTGGTGCTCTACAGCGACATCACCGAGATCAAGCAGAATGAAATGGCCCGCCGCGAACAGGCGGTGGCGCAGAAGTCGCACCTGTTGCAGCGCGCCGTGGACAACCTGTCCCAGGGCGTCGCCATGGTCGGCGCCGATGGCGCGCTGGATCTGTGGAACCGGCGTTTCCTGGAGCTTTGCGGGCTGGCGCCGATCGAGGCGCACCGGCCTTTCGCCGAAGTCATGGCCGACAGCGAACTGCCGCTGCTGACCCCGCGCAGCCGCCCGCACAAGGGCGAGGCGGAAGGCGTGATCGAACAACGCCTGTTCGACGGCCGCATGCTGGAAATCCGTACCCACGCGCTGCCCACCGGCGGCTTCGTCAACACCTTCACCGACATCACCGAGCGCTACCGGCATGCCGAGGCGCTGCGCGAAAGCGAGCGCTGGATCCGTCTGATCACCGACCAGGTACCGGCGCTGATCGCCTACCTGACTGCCGACCTCGACTACGACTTCACCAACAAGGTCTACGAGGAGTGGTACCGCTGGCCCAGCGGCTCGATGCTCGGACGCAACCTGCGCGAGGTGCACAGCGCCGAACATTGCCAGCGGCTGGAACCGTACTTCGAGCGTGCACTGTCGGGCGAGAGCGTGACGTTCGAGATCGCCGAGACCAACCTGGCCGGGCAGGAGCGCTACATGCAGCGCTCCTACGTGCCCAACCGCCAGGCCGACGGTACGGTGAGTGGGCTGTTCGTGCTGATCCGCGATATCACCGAGCGCCGCCGCACCGCCGAGGCACTGCACCAGGCCTACCAGAACCTCGAGCAGCGGGTGCGCGAGCGCACCACCGAACTGACCAGCCTGAACGACCAGCTCAAGCGCGAGATCGACGAGCGCAGCCAGGTCGAGGGCCGTCTGCGCGAAGCCAAGCGCGAGGCCGAGCAGGCCAACCTGTCGAAGACCAAGTTCCTCGCCGCCGTCAGCCACGATCTGCTGCAGCCGCTGAACGCCGCGCGCCTGTTCACCAGCGCGTTGCAGGAGCGCAGCGGCGAAGCGCTGGTGCGCAACATCAGCCAGTCGCTGGAAGACGTGGAGACACTGCTGGGCACCCTGGTGGACATTTCCAAGCTGGATGCCGGAGTGATCAAGCCGGACATCGCCTCGTTCGACGTCAGCGAGCTGCTCGGCAACCTCGCTGCCGAGTACCGGCAGGTAGCCGCCAGCGAAGGCCTGGCGCTGGACTTCGTGCCCTGCGGAGCTCAGGTACGCAGCGATATCCAGCTACTGGCGCGGATCCTGCGCAACCTGCTGACCAACGCGATCCGCTACACGCCTTCCGGGCGCGTTCTGCTGGGCTGCCGGCGACGCCGGCACAGCCTGTGGATCGAGGTCTGGGACACCGGCGTGGGCATCGCCGCCGACAAGCTGGGCGAGATATTCCAGGAGTTCAAGCGCGGCGATGTGCAGCGCTTCCATCAGGATCGCGGACTGGGGCTGGGCCTGGCCATCGTCGAGAAGATCGCGCGCATGCTCGGCCATCGCATCCAGGTGGAGTCGGTGCCGGGCAAGGGCTCACGCTTCGCCATCGAAGTACCCTTGGCGCGCCGTGTGGCACGCACTGCACCGGAACCGGAACGGACCACCGGCGACCTGCTGGAGCGCCTGCGCGGATCCCGCGTGTGGGTGCTGGATAACGACGCTTCGATCTGTGCCGGCATGCGCACGCTGCTGGAAACCTGGGGCTGCCAGGTGGTGACGGCGCTGTCGGAAGAGGACCTGGCGCGCCAGGTGGACAACTTCCACGCCGAGTCGGACCTGCTGATCGTCGATTACCACCTGGACGACGGGCTGAACGGCGTCGACGCGGTGGCTTCGATCAACGCCCGGCGCGGTACTCCGCTGCCAGCGCTGATGATCACTGCCAACTACAGCAACGAGCTGAAGCAGCAGGTCCGCGAGCTGGGGCATACCCTGATGCACAAGCCGGTGCGGCCGATGAAGCTGAAGACGGCGCTGTGCCACCTGATCGATGGCGCTCGCTAGCGGCTCCAGCCCCGCATCGATCGAGGCAGACTGCAGCGTCTCTCCTGTAGGAGCGGGCCACGCCCGCGATCGCGCGCATGGCGCGCTCCTACAGGGATACTCCGTCGCTAGATGGACCTGTAGGAGCGAGCTTGCTCGCGAACCGCCCAACGCGGAAACATCGTTCGCGAGCAAGCTCGCTCCTACGAAAAGCTCTCGTTCAGGCACGCTGGGCGACGGGCGCACGCACCTTGGCCAGCAGGATCAGCGCGATCCCGCCCAGTACCGCCAGCGACACCAGCGCCAGGCGCAGGCTGATCGCTTCGCCCAGCAGCGCGGCGCCGGAAAGCGCTGCCAGGATCGGCACGCTCAGCTGCACCGAGGCGCCCTGGATGGCCGACAGGCCCGGCAGCGCGCTGTACCAGATGGCATAACCGATCCCCGAAGCCACTGCGCCGGACAGCACGGCATAGACGACGCCCAGCGTGTCCACCCGCAGATCGGCGTGGAAGAACACCGCCAGCAACGCCGCAAAGGCAATGGCGCGCACGAAATTGCCCGTGGTGATCGCCAGCGGGTCGCTGCCCTTGCGCCCGAGCAGCGAATACAGCCCCCAGGCCACGCCGGACAGCAGCATCAGCAGCGCACCCGCCAGCGGTGGAGCGCTGGCGCTGGGCAGCAATTGGACCAGCAGCCCGCCCAGGGCCAGCAGGAAACCCAGCAACGCCTGACCGCGCAGGCTTTCGCCGCGCAGCAGGCCGACCAGGATCATGGTCACCTGCACCGCGCCGAACAGCAGCAGTGCGCCGGTGCCGGCATCCAGTTGTACGTAGGCGTAGGAGAAGGCGGCGGCATAGACGAACAACGCCGCCGCCGCACGCCAGTTGCCGCCTTCGCTGGCCACGCGGCGGCGCAGTTTCAGCAGCAGGGCAAGCACCAGGGCGCCCGAGAAGATGCGGAGGCCGGTAAAGCTCACCGCGTCGATGCTGGTGGCCTTCAGGGCCAGGCGGCAGAGGATGGAATTGCCGGCGAAGGCGATCATCGCCAGGCCGGTGAGGCTCAGGGTGCGGGTGGAGGGCATCGAGTGGTTCCCGGTAGCGGTCGCAACGGCACTGTATGAATCAGCGGGCCTCGCTTCAACGACGAAGGTAGGCGGCGAAGTCGATATCGCCCGCGCAGAGGATGGCCTGCACGCGGTTGTGTACCTTCAGCTTGCGCAGGATGGCGGAGACGTGGGCCTTCACGGTGGTTTCGGCGATCTCCAGGTTGTAGGCGATCTGCTTGTTCGACTCGCCCTTGGTCATCCGCTCCAGCACCAGCAGCTGCTTGCGGGTCAGCGCCTGCAGCAGTTCCGGCGGGATGCTGTGATCCTCCTGGCCGCTGCGGCGCGGCGAGGATTTCTGCGTGCGGATGATGTCCGACGGCAGGTAGACGTTGCCGTTGAGGATCTGCTCGATGGCCTCGGTCATCTGCACGCGCGGCGACGACTTGGTGATGAAGCCCACCGCGCCGTAGGTGATCGCTTGCAGCACCACCTGCTTGTCCTGCTCGGCGGAGACGATCACCACCGGGATGGTCGGCGCCTCGTTGCGCAGGCTCATCAGGCCGTTCAGGCCGTGCATGCCGGGCATGTTCAGGTCGAGCAGGATGAGGTCGAGATCGTCGTGCTCCTGGGTCAGGTCCAGGGCGCTGTCGAGGTCGGCGGTCTCCATCACTTCGCTGCCGGGGAAGCCGTCGGCGATGACGTTGTGGATGGCTTCGCGGAACAGCGGGTGATCGTCGGCGATCAGGATCTTGTACATGGCCTACACCTCGTTGTTGTCGTTATGGGTGGCGAGCGGCTTGCAGTCGCAGGCTGCTTCAGGTGTCACGGAAGCGGTTGCGGTTGAGCGTCCTGCAGGGGCAGTCCTGCCTGTTCCCAGGCGTCGATACCATCACGGTACCAGTAGAGGCTGGCGTAGCCCAGCGCATGTGCGCGGCGGATGGCATTCCAGCTCATCCAACAGTCGGAACGGCAGTAGAACACCAGCGGGCGTTTGGCATCGCCCTCGGTGAGATGGGCGAGATTCTGCTCCAGGTAGGCCTGCCACTGCGGCTCCAGGGTGCCGGTGCCGACGTTGGCCAGCCACAGGCTGCCGGGCAGGTTGCGGTGCTTTTCGTCCTCGACGAACTGGCCGTTGAGAAAGGTGCGCCGGTAGACGTCCACCAGCCGGGTCTGCGGCTCGCGCTTGAGCAGCGCCTGCAGCGCGGGAGTGTCGAGGGTGGTGGCGTGGTCGGCGGAAGGCGGCGTGGGGCTGCGGTACTGGGCCTGACGGTAGCCGTCGGCGGAAAACAGCGGCGCGTCCTGGGCCTGCGCGGTCGGCAGCGCCAGGGTCAGGCTGAGCAGGCACGCGGCGAGGCAGCCGCTCACTTGGCCGCAAGGGGCAGTAGCAAGGCGAGGCATGGCGGTATCTCTGGTCGTTCTTCTTGTAGTGGCCATTAGATGCCGGCTGTGCAGCTTTGGAAATTCGACGTCCGGAGGGGCGAACCAGTACCAAAGTAGTAGGTTTCACCCCTTGCGCAGGGCGGCGTGCTGGGGGTTGAAGGTCAGCACGGCGAGGCCGGCGAAGAGCAGCGTCAGGCCCAGGCAGACGCCCGTGGCGAGCAGGTTGAAGCGCTCGTACAGCGCGAAGCGCACCAGCTCCACGGCGTGGCTGAACGGGTTCAGCGCGCACAGCCAGTAGAGCCACTGGCTGGCCTCGCGCATCTTCCACAACGGGTAGAGCGCGGAAGACAGGAAGAACAGCGGGAAGATGACGAAATTCATCACCCCGGCGAAGTTCTCCAGCTGGCGAATACCGTTGGACAGCAGCAGCCCCAGCGCGCCCAGCAACAGGGCGGCCAGCAGCAATGCCGGCAGTGCCGCCAGCAGACCCATGGCCGGAGGTTGCACTCCATACAGCCAGGCGATCAGCAGGAAGGCGTAGACCTGCAGCAGCGACACCAGTGCAGTCGCCAGCAGCTTGCTGGCCAGCAGGAAGGCGCGCGGCAGCGGGCTGGTCAGCAGCACGCGCATGCTACCCATCTCGCGGTCGTAGACCATCGACAGCGAACCCTGCATGCCGTTGAACAGCAGGATCATGCAGCACAGTCCCGGCACGATGTAGGTCTCGTAAGTGACGTAGGTGTCGTATGGCTCGATGATCGAGATGCCCAGCGCGGCGCGGAAGCCGGCGGCGAACACCAGCAGCCAGAGCAGCGGGCGCACCAGTGCGCTGAGGAAGCGTGAGCGTTGCAGGACGAAGCGCAACCATTCACGCACGACGATGCCGCGCAGGCATTGCCAGTAAGCGCCGAGGCCGAAGCGCGGATTCTCCAGGGCATTCATGCGCAGGCCTCCAGGCGGGTCAGGCGCTCGAAGGTGCGCTCCAGGTTGCCGGCATCGGGCGCGCAGATTTCCTGTGCCTCGCCACGGGCCACCAGGCGACCGCGATCCAGTACCAGCAGTGCGTCTTCGCTGCGCACCTCGTCCAGCAGATGGGTAGTCCAGAGCACAGCCAGGCCGTCCTCGCGGCACAACCGGCGTACGTGTTCGTTGAGCGCCTGGCGCGCCGCCGGGTCGAGGCCGACGCTGGCTTCGTCGAGCAGCAGGAGGCGAGGGCGATGCAGCAGCGCGCGGGCGATCTCCACCCGCCGGCGGTGTCCGCCGTTGAGTGCGCGGACCTTGTCGCGGCGGCGTTCCTGCAATTGCTGGCGGGCCAGCTCGGCATCGATCCGTTCGTTCGCCACGCTGCGCGGCAGGCCGTGCAGGGCGGCGTGGTAGCGCAGGTTCTGCTCCACGCTCAGGTCCAGGTCCAGGGTGCTCTGCTGGAACACCACGCCCAGTTCCCGCAGCGCGAGGCGCGGCTGGCGGCGCAGGCTGCAGCCGAGTACGTCGATCTCGCCCTGCTGCAAGTCGTAGAGGCGGGTGAGCAGGGCGACCAGGGTCGACTTGCCGGCACCGTTGGGCCCCAGCAGGGCGGTAAAGCGCCCGGCGGGCAGCTCGAACGCGAGGCCGTCGAGGGCGCGGCGCGGGCCGTAGGAGAAGCCGAGGTCGCGGACCGCCAGCGCATTCATGGTAGGTGCATTCATGGTAGGCGCGCTCATGGCGTCACCACCACACCCCACGGATAGCGGCCCACCTTGATCGACTTGGTGACCTTGCGCGAAGCCACGTCGATTACCGAGACGTCGCCACTGACGCCGTTGGTGGCCAGCAGGGTCTTCTCGTCCGGCGTAAAGGCCAGGTGCCAGACGCGGCGGCCCACCAGCAGGTAGTCGAGCACTTCGAAGGTTTTCGCATCCACCACCGCCACATGGTTGGCCGGGCCGAGGGCGACGAAGGCCAGCTTGCCGTCGGCGGTCAGCTGCACGCCAACCGGTTGCACCTTGTCCGGGTGTACGCCCTGGATGGCAAAACGCAGGGTCTTGAGAATCTTGCGGCTGGCGGTATCGACCACGCTGACGGTGCCGCCGATCTCCGCCGAGACCCAGACCTGCGAGCCGTCATGGGTGAACTCGGCATGGCGCGGGCGCTGGTCCACCAGGGTGCTGTCCACCAGCTTCTGGGTCGAGGTGTCGATCCAGTGCAGCATGTTGGTGGTCTCGCTGGTGTTCACCGCCCACTTGCCGTCCGGGCTCACCGCCATGCCTTCGGGTTCGACGCCGACGTCGATCTGCCCGAGAACCTGTGCGGTCTGGGTGTCGACCACTGTCACCAGCGCATCGTCCTCGTTGGAGACGTAGAGCCAGCGGTCGTTGGGGTGCAGGGCGAACTGCTCGGGGTCGGCGCCGGAGGGCAGTTGCTTGATGATCTTGCGCGTGGCCAGGTCGATTACCTGAACGGTGTCCGAGTCACTGGCGCAGACGTACAGCAGCTTGTTGTCGTGGGACAGCGCCAGGCCCCGCGGACGCTTGCCGGTGTCGATGCTGCCGGTGACGGTCAGCGTGTCCAGGTCGATGACGCTGAGGTTGTTGTCCTTCTCGTTGGACACATAGGCAGTGGCGGCGAAGGCCGTGGGCACGAGGCCGAGAGCGAGGCTCAGGCAGGAGAGGGCAAGCAGGCGGGGCATGGGCGGGTTCCTCATGGGATGTTCTTCTTATGGCTGCGTGTCGGCGAGGTGGCACCGGCTTTCCGGTGCGTCGAGGCCGAGGCTGTCGAGTTCGCTGGCGGGGTGCAGGAAGCCTTCCTGCGGCGAGGTGCTGACCAATGCGCGCGGCTGTACCAGCGGGATCGGCTGGCGCAGCTGGCCGTCCCAGGGGCGGAAGCCGAGTTTGTAGCCCTTGAAACCGTCCAGCGGCAGGTCGGGGGAGAGCGACAGCGTGCGGATCGCCATGGGGTCGGCGTCGCGCAGGCGGGTGACGGCGCTGGCGATGCTGCGCACGGCGATCCAGGCGGCGAAGTCGCGGTCGTTCATCCAGCGCCCGGCGTGCTCCTCGAAGCGCTTCTGCAACTGCGCGGCGCCGTAGGTTTCCACGGTCTTGTGCCAGCCGGTGGCGACCAGCCCCTGGGTGCCGGCGACGGGGCGCGGCAGCCAGGTGTTGTAGGGCACGTACTCGCCGAAATCGCCGTGTTCGTCGGCCACCAGCACGGCGTCGTAGTCCTCGCTGGATTGGGTGAACAGCGCCATGTCGGCCTGGGCGCTGCGGCGCTGATCGTTGTCGAAGGTGAAGGGTTTTTCTTCGACTATCTTCGCCCCGAAGCGCTTCGCTGAACGGCGCAGGGCATTGGCATAGAGGGCGTCTTCCGGACGCTGGCCGACGATCAGCAGCCAGCGCGTCCACTTGCGCAGCACCAGGAACTGGGTGAGGGCGTCGGTCAGCATCAGGCGGCTGGGCAGGGTGTGAAGCACATTCACCGCGCACTGGCTGGCACGCAGTTCGTCGTCGGCGGCGCCGGCGTTGAACAGCAGGCTGTCCGGCAGGGCGGCAACCAGTTGACGCAGCAGGTCAGCGGGGGCGTTGACCACGAACAGGCGCAAGCCCGCGTCGTGCAACCTTTTGGCCTCGCTGAGCAGCTTGTCCGGGGTGTCGCTGCTGGCGGCCTCGAGGCTGTAGCGGTGCTTGAGGAAGCGCCCGGTGCTGTTGCTGTCGGTGATCGCCAGCTCCGCGCCACGCAGGCCGGCGTCGGTTGGTTCGGGGATGACGTTGGACAGCAGCGGGCCGGGATCGGGCGTGTAGCCCAGGTAGCCGATACGGATGTCCAGCGCGGGGGCATCCTCTGCGCGCGCGTCGAGGCTGAAGGCAGCGGCGCAGGCGACCGCAAGCAGATAAGCCACGCCGTGAAGGACGAACTGGCGCATGGAGCGACTCCTTTTCTGGGTCGACAAGTTCTTGTGCGGCCAGCATAGGAAGCGCCAGGGGTGCGGCAAATATGCAGAAAGTACCGGTTGGGGCAGTACCAAGGTAGTAGGTTGCGCGCGGCGCCTGCGGCCTAGGATGGCGCTACAAGAACCAGAAGAGGAGCGTCGCCATGCGTATCGCCGTCACTCTCGTCCTGCCGATCCTGCTGATGCTCAGCCTGTTCGGCTTCGATTTTCTCTATACCCGCAATGGCTACCTGCCGGCGGCGGAGTTGCGCGCACCGACAGCGCCAGTGGGATGTTTCACTCCCTGCCGCAGCGCGCCCTAGATGTCCGCGCTGTGGCGGGTCAACCTGCTGGTCGGGCTGTTCTTCGGCCTGCTCGCTACCGTGTGCCTGGTTGTGCTGCTGCACCAGGGCAACGATGACGTGCGCCGGGAGATGGACGCCGCCCGCGGCGTGCTCGATTACCTGCGCGAAGCAGCGCAGCGCGACCCCGCCAGCCTCGATCCGGACCTCACCGCCGGGCTGCGCCACGTACGTGTGCACTGGCTGGACACTGCCGCGCCCGCGCCAAGTTCGGGGCTGGACGATTGGCTGGTGACGCGCCTGTATCCGGACCTGCCGGCGCCGACTCTGCTGACCCTGGCGGATGGTCGGCGCGTGCAGCTGAGCCTGGACCCGCGCGACGAAATCGATGAGGTGCGCGATTCGCTGGTGCAACTGCTGGTGCTGTTCGGTGTCGCGCTGCTGGCCAGCCTGCTGGCGATCCGCTGGGCGGTGCGCGGTGGCTTGCGGGTAGTGGAGCAACTGCATGGCGCGCTGGGAGATGTCTCCCGTGGGCAGTTCCAGGTGCGTCTGCCGGATCACTCCCTGCCCGAGGCGCAACGCCTGGCCTGCGGTTTCAACGGCATGGCCGCGACGCTGGAGCATGCCTGCGGGGAGAACGCCGAGTTGACCCGTGCGCTGCTCGCCGTGCAGGAGCGCGAACGCCAGCAACTCGCCCAGGCGCTGCACGATGACATCGGCCAGTACCTCGCCGGTATCCGCGCACAGGTGTTCCTGCTGCGCAGCCTGGAGCGCCAGGACGGTACCGGCTTCGCCACCCTGGACCGCCTGGAGCAGCACTGCCAGGGACTCAACGATAGCTTCCGCGCGCTGGTTCGCGACCTCTACCCGGTGGTGCTGGAGCGAGTGAGCCTGGAAGAGGCGCTGCGCCTGCATATCGAACAATGGCAGGCCAGCCAGGGCGTGGTCTGCCGATTGCGGTTGGACGAATTGCCGGTCCTGCCGGCTTCGGCCAAGGCCCATCTGTATCGCCTGTTGCAGGAGGCACTGACCAACGTGGCCCGTCACGCGGGCGCTCGCCATGTGCGTGTGGTTCTGCGGCGACGCGAGGGTCGGCTGTTCCTCTGGGTGCGTGACGACGGCCGAGGCTGCCAGGGGCTGCCGCGCGCGGGAATCGGCATGCGCTCCATGCGCGAACGCGCCCGCTGCCTGGGGGGCGAACTGCACCTGCGGCGCCGCCCGGGCGGCGGTCTGGCCTTGCGCTTGTGGATGCCGTTGATGGAAAGCGTGATGGAAGGAGAGAGGACGTGAAGATTCTGCTGGTGGACGACCATTTCGTCGTCCGCGATGGCATTGCCACGCTGTTGCGTGGCCTGTTCCCCGAGGTCGAGGTGAGCGAGGCCGCCGATGGCGAAGCGGCACTCGAGGCGGTGCAGCGTAGCGTCCCCAGTCTGGTGATCCTGGATATCGGCCTGCCCGGTATCAGTGGTCTGGAAGTTACCCGCCGGCTGCGCCAGCGCTTGCCGCAACTGCGGGTGCTGTTCTTCAGCATGCACGACGAGTTGCCGCTGGTGCGCCAGGCGCTGGACTCCGGTGCGGCGGGCTACATCACCAAAAGTGCATCACCGGCGGTGCTGGTGGAGGCGGTACGGCGGATTCTGGCCGGCCATGCCTACATCGAGCAGCCGCTGGCCACCCAGCTGGCGCGCCAGCCCCAGGGAGCCGATGGGCAGGACCCGCGGCTGCAAGGCATGACCCAGCGCGAGTTCGAGATATTCGTGATGCTCGCCCGCGGCCTGCCGGTGCGCCAGGTGGCGGAGCACCTGTGCATCAGCGCGAAGACCGTGTCGAACCACGTCACTCTGCTCAAGCAGAAGCTGCAGGTGGTGTCCCATGCCGAGCTGGTGCACCTGGCGATCGATACTGGCGTGCTGCGGCTCGGCGGCGAGGCGCTGGCCGGCTAGCGTCAACGCTTGTAGAGGATCAGCGCCGCGCGCAGCTTGCTGCGGCCAAAGCGGCTCATCTGCTCGAACTCCGCGTGGCTCACCGGAATGTGCTGGCAATCCAGCGGCTCGCGGTGCTGGCTGTGGTCGACGTCGGGGTCGTGCAGGTAGACGAAATCCTCGTCGCAGTCAGTGACCGTTACCCAGTGCGGGGCTTTGGAGCGGGTCAGGCGGTAGCTGCTGATCAGCACCATGGGCTGACCGCCAGCTTCCAGTGCGCTGTCGATATCCAACTGGTTGAGCAGCAGCTGCTCGACGTCGCTGCGGGCCAGTTCGGCGGCGAAGTCCTCGTGGACCTGGCGCATGACTTCGCGCTTTTCCTCGCTGCGCACGCCATCGAGGAACAACGGGCCATCCTCGGACAACTGCAATTGCACGCGGAATCCCCTGCGGTGCGCCGCCAGCGCCAGCCCTTGGGGACTGCAGCCGCCGTGGCCGGCGGTCATGTAGATGGTGGTCGCCTCACGCCACAGGCGCAGTTCCTCGCGGCGCTCCAGGTGGCGCTCGGGCTCCAGGGCGCCCATGGCCATCAGCAGCGCCGAAGGGCCGCAGGTGAACTCGGTGGTCTGCCGGTAGTAGGGCACATGGCGGTGGGTGCGCTCGTTGATGTGGCGGATACGCTTCTCGAAGCGCAGGGCTTCGCTATGGTCTTCGTAGTAGTCGCGCACCGTGGCGAACGGGCGATAGCCATTACGTTCGTAGAGGGCGATGGCACCGCGATTGTCCGGACGCACTTCCAGGCGCAGGTAGGCGCAGTCGTTCTCCAGCGCTTCGGCTTCGGCGCGGTCCAGCAGCTTCTGGCCAAGGCCGATGCCGCGGGCACGTTCGTCCACGGCGATGGAGTACAGGCGTGCCAGCGAGGTGCCCTGGTGGAACAGCACCAACGCGTAGCCCAGCAACTGGCCGTCGGATTCGGCGACGGTCAGGCTGGCGTGGGCGCGGGTGATCATCCACTGGAAGTTGCGGCGGGACAGGCGATCCTGTTCGAAACAGCGGTTTTCCATCTCGACCAGGGCTTGCAGGTCGTCGGCGGAGGCGGCGCGGAACTGGAGTTTCATAGAGTAAGCATTCGTTAATCTGCGGGGCGCACCTTGTCCGGTGCCGGCTGCGAACGGGCGTTGTGTCTTGCGGTCGAAGCTCAACCAGTATTGTCCCAGGGGCAGGGCGCGGCAAGCGCGCCAGCCAGCTTCGGAGGTGTCGTGAGCAAGCTGTTCATCATCGTGGAACGCAAGGAAGACTGGGCTTCGTACTATCCCAGCGAAGACGTGGTCACCGCCCAGGAGTACCTGGAGATGCCCATCGACGACGACAACGGCAAGCGCGTGCAGGTGATCAACCTGTGCCGCAACTACAAGTACCTGGGCCACGGCTATTACTGCTCGCTGCTGGCCGAAGCGCGCGGGCACAAGGTGATCCCGTCGGTGCGCAGCATCAGCGAACTGGCGAAGAAGTCGCTCTACAGCCTGGCGCTGGAGGACCTGGAGAAGACGCTCGACAAGGCGCTGGCCGATCATCCCTATGGCAGCACCGATGGCTTCACCCTGACGCTGTACTTCGGCCGCACCGATATCGAGCCGTTGCAGGACCTGGCGCGCCAGCTGTTCGAAGCACTGCCGTGCCCGATGCTGCTGGTGGAGTTCCGCAAGAACCGAGGCTGGCACATCGAAGGGGTGAAACCGGGCAACATCCACAAGCTGCGCGAGGACCAGGAAGACCAGTTCGCCAGTGCGCTGGAGGGCTTCAGCCGGCAGATCTGGCGCAAGCCGCGTTCACGCAAGCAGTACCGCTATGACCTGGCGATCCTGCACGACCCGGACGAAGCCTTCCCGCCGTCCGACCGCAAGGCATTGAAGAACTTCATCCGCATTGGCCGCAGCCTCGGCATCGACGTCGAACTGATCGAAAAGAAGGACTACTCGCGCCTGGCCGAGTACGACGCACTGCTGATCCGCGAGACCACCAGCGTCAGCGACCACACCTACCGCTTTGCCAAGAAGGCCGAGAGCGAGGGCATGGTGGTGATGGACGACCCGGTGTCGATCCTGCGCTGCACCAACAAGGTCTACCTCGCCGACCTGTTGCGCAGCCACAAGCTGGGCATGCCGGCCACCGAGATCCTCTACAAGGACAACCCGCTGGAACTGGAGAAGGTCGGCGAGCGCCTGGGCTTCCCGCTGGTGCTGAAGATTCCCGACGGCAGTTTCTCCCGCGGGGTGATCAAGGTGGGCAATCAGGAGGAGTTGCTCAAGGCCAGCGCGGAACTGTTCGAGCGCTCGGTGCTGCTGCTCGCCCAGGAGTTCTTCTATACCGAATACGACTGGCGGATCGGCGTCTTGAACCAGAAACCCATATTCGCCTGTCAGTACTTCATGTCCAAGGGGCACTGGCAGATCTACGACCACAGCCCGGACGCCCAGGAAGTGAGCGGCGATTTCCGCACGATGGCCGTCCACGAGGCGCCGCGCAAGGTCGTGGAACTGGCGGTGAAAACCGCCAACCTGATCGGCGACGGGCTCTACGGCGTGGATTTGAAACAGGCGGGGGACCGGGTGGTGGTCATCGAGGTCAACGACAACCCGAACATCGACTGCGGGGTGGAGGACGTCTACCTGGGGGACGACCTCTACAAGTTGGTACTGGAAGAGTTCGTGCGGCGTCTGGAAGTCAAGCGGCGCGGTCGCGGGTGGTGAGATCGATTCGGCATTGACCTTATAGGAAAACGGTCGATGTGCGCCGTCAAGATATTGCTAGCGTTACAAATTGGAGCGCCAACCAACTGTTTTTTAAAGTTTTTCAAAATAATGGCGCCAAGGAAGGGAGCATGCTCGAGGCAGCCGCGAATACTCGTCGCCTGCTGGTTGTCGATCCGTGCGACGACTGCCGCAGGTTATTACCCGGACTACGGGCAGCAGGGTGGGAGGTAGACAGTTGCGAGCTGGACAGTGCCAGCAATCGCGGCTGTGACGTCGGCCTGCTGCGCTTGCAACCCCGGCATCTCGAACGCCGGGAGTCCGTCAAGGAACTCATCAGCCGCAGCGGCACGGAGTGGATAGCCGTGCTCAGCCCGGAAGTCCTGCCTTTGAACGAGGTGGGAGACTTCGTCAGTGAGTGGTTCTTCGATTTCCATACCTTGCCCTTCGATGTAGCGCGCGTGCAGGTCACCCTCGGCCGGGCGTTCGGCATGGCGCGCCTGCGCGGGCGTGGCAGCGTGCACAGTGACGATCACCAGCACGAGTTGCTGGGCGAGAGTCGCGATGTGCGCGAGCTACGCAAGCTGCTGGCGAAGTTCGCGCCGACCGAGTCGCCCGTGCTGATTCGCGGCGAGAGCGGCACCGGCAAGGAACTGGTGGCGCGTACGCTGCACCGCCAGTCACGCCGGGCGGTGCGGCCGTTCGTGGCGATCAACTGCGGGGCGATGCCCGAGGCGCTGATCCAGTCCGAGCTGTTCGGTCACGAGAAGGGCGCGTTCACCGGGGCGCACCAGCGCAAGATCGGTCGCTTCGAACAGGCCAACGGCGGCACGCTGTTCCTCGACGAGGTGGGTGACCTGCCGTTGGAGTTGCAGGCCAACCTGCTGCGAGTGTTGCAGGAGAAGCAGATCGAGCGTGTCGGCGGCAGCCAGCCGATCGATGTCGATGTGCGGGTGCTGGCGGCGACCCACGTCGACCTGGAGCAGGCAATCCGCGCCGGGCAATTCCGAGAGGACCTCTACTACCGGCTCAACGTCCTGCAGGTGTCGACGTCACCGTTGCGTGAGCGCAATGGCGACCTGGCCCTGCTGGCCAATCACTTCGCCCACCTTTATAGCGTCGAGACCGGCCGCCGTCCGCGGCGATTCTCGGATGACGCGCTGGCGGCGATGGCGGAGCACGGCTGGCCGGGTAACGTGCGTGAGCTGGCCAACCGGGTGCGTCGGGGCCTGGTGCTGGCCGAGGGGCGACAGATCGAGTCCCGCGATCTGGGCCTGGAGCGGGAGAAGGGCCGCTCGGCGCACCTGCCGCTGGTGACCCTGGAAGAATACAAGCTCGGCGCCGAGCGCCAGGCCATGTGCGATGCGCTGGCCCGGCACGGCGATAACCTCAGTGTGGCGGCGCGGATGCTGGGCATCTCGCGGCCGACCTTCTATCGCTTGTTGCACAAGCATCAGTTGCGCTAGGGCGGGAAACCGGTCGGGGCGGGAACGGACGTGGATCCGTTACCCGCCGCGATACGGTGCGTCCTTGGGCTATCACGTGGTTTCCCCCGGCCACCGGACCTTGCCAGCTGCCGGGTTGCAGGCCGATAACCTGGAACGGATTATTCGTCAGTGCTATCTGCGGCGGATAACGCTGGCGCGTTATGCGCCCTACGGAATCCGCGCCGGAGACGAACCGTAGGATGGGTGGAGCGCAGCGATACCCATCGATTCCGTGCCGCGGCAACATGGGTATCGCCTGGGCTCCACCCATCCTACGAAAGCGGCTCAGGCGTGCAGGTGGTTTTCCAGCAGGCCCACGGCGTCGCGCCAGCGCATCCACAGGCTGCCTTGCCAGTCCATGACCGGGAGCGAATCACCCAACAGCTGTTGCATGCGTCGGCGCGGCAGGCGCGCATCGTGGTTGAAGCGGTCGCGCAGCGCGGGTACCACCTCGTTGCTCAACCACTGGCGCAGGCTGCGGTTTTCCGGGTGGTAGCAGTACACCAGCAGCAGGGCATACAGCCCGCTTTCGCTGACCAGCAGCTCGGGTTCAGGCCTGCCGGCGAGTCGCTCGTGACGGCGCTGGTCGCTGTCCAGGCGGGCGAGAAAGGGTGCGCCGATCTTGCGGCTGAGCAACTTGCTCAGATCATCGGCGACAAACCACGCCTGCTGCTCGATCAGCAGGGCGCGCAATGGACGGTTGTGGCGAATGAAGGGAGTCGGGATCAGGCCGTCGTCGGCCAGGGCAATCGAAAGGTTCATGCTGGAGCTCCTTGCTGATTCAAGAAGCCGCCGCCCGAAACTGCCGAAATAGGGAGGCGGACCGTGCAAGGGTGGAAAACCGGATCAGCAATCCAAATACCGGCCGGACCGAAGTCCGCCTCGCACGGCCCGCCATAGACAGCCAAGCGAGTCCGGCACCCAGGGGTGCCGGTTCGCCATTGCTAAAGCGCAGATCACTGAATCAGGTTTCCACACCTGGCCACGATGAAGCTGTGGCAGGGCGAAACGCTAAGCAGGTGGCGCGTAGGACCGCAACGCCGGCGCAGTGTAGGGGTGTTCCCAAGCAAGCCGTAGCGGAAGTACCGAACGGGCGCGGCGGCTTGCGGCAACTGAGAGCTTGTCGGGAAATTCAGCGCGAAAACCCTTGCGCCGGTGTCCAACTGTAGGATGGTGTGGAGCGTAGCGATACCCATCGTTCTCCTGCACAGGCAACATGGGTATCGCTGCGCTCCACCCATCCTACGGCGATCCGGGTGATCCGCCCACGAGCTGACTCCGGGCTCGACCTGCAGGTGCACGCCATGGGCGATCCTCGGGCATGGCCCGAGCCGGCGGGGACACGGTGCTGGAGAATGACAAAGGCCCCCGAAAGGGGGCCTTTGCGTTTGGACTGCCGTACCGTCAGAAGTAATACGGGAATTTCACGCTGAAGCTGAAATCCGGCGCATCCGGCGAGATGCCGATGGACAGGTTCGGCACGATGGTCAGGTTGGGGCTCCAGGCGTAAGTCAGGCCCCAGTTGAAGTACGCCGCGTTGGCGTCGCTGCCGGTGACGGAGGTCCAATCGCCGCCGTCGGCCTTGACCTTGCTCTTCTTGGCGATCAGGTCGGAGAAGGAGAACGACATACTGGTCTTCTCGTTGAGGGCGAATGCCACGCCCGCGCCGATCTGGAACCAGTCGCCGAGGTCGACCTTGCCACCTTGCTTGACGCCCTGGGTCGGGCTGATGTCGTCGAAGGATTCCTCGAAGTTGTAGGTGTAGGAGAGGCTACCGAACAGCACGGCCGGGTCCACGGTCTTGACCAGCGAGATGCCGGGGGTGACAGACCAGACGCCGTTGCCGGTGGGCAGCGAATCGGGCACGTTGAGGTTGTCGTTGTCCGAGGCGCGCTTGAGCTTGATGCCGTAGGGATCCTTGCCGGTGGGAGCCTTGACCCGCAGGCTGACCACCGCGTCGGGGCGCGACTCTGTTTCGTCCATGAACTTGTAGGCGATACCGACGTTGACGTCGCCCAGTGTCGGGTCGCGGGTAACCTTTTCGTCGGTGGATTGCGCCGTGGAGTTGCCGGCACCGGCGGACTCGTAGGTACTTTCGCGGTAGACCACCGGGGCGTTGATATCGAACTGCCAGCGATTGTTCCAGTTGTATCGGGCAGTCAGGTCCATCGTCCAGTTGTCGGCCTTGATGTTGTCCACGCCGATGTTGCCCAGGAAGATGGTGTCCAGGGCCAGGAAGCCGTTGAGGATCAACTGCTTGGTGTCGTAGTGGGTGTAGGTGAGGCCTGTCTCGAAGCTGAAGGCACCGTTTCCGAAGAAGCCGCTGGCCTCGTCGTAAAGGTTTTCCACGCTCTTGGGCGGGCTGGCGTCGTCCTTCAGCGACTCGCCATAGGAGCTGCCGCTGGCGGCGACAGTGTTGCCGGTTCCCGGTGGTGTCGGCTTGCCCGTGGAGGTAACCAGACGCCTGGGTTGAGCCGGCGTCGCTGGCGCTTCTTCGACCTGCCTGACCCGTTGTTCAAGAACCATCAGGGCCTTCTGCTGCGACTCGTAGCGCTGCTTGAGCTCGAGAAGCTCCCCCTGTTTCAAAGCCTCCACCTCGGCTTCCGTCGCTGCGGCGGCGAAAGACGGGGGGAGTAAAGCGGATACACAGATTGCAGTTCCTAGCGTTAGCGATCGGTGCATGGCGCGCTGTCCTTTTTATAAGGTGGACTTCACAGTCGCACTGGAGCTTAGATCACATACCCATAGTGCGAAGCCCTTTGAGTTGGTCGAGATTGCAGTCCAGCGCTCCAGACGACGGAAGGTTGTTTTTCAGCACCACGTTCAGTTGTGCCAGGTTATTGACGGCGTTGCTTCCGCCGACCATCTGCGCGGCCTGAATCAGTCCGCCGGCAGCCAGTTGTTGCATGCTGGTTCCTTGGCCGTTGGCGTTGATCGCCAGCTGGATACCACCGCTTCCGGGTGTCACGCTGACGGTGCCGGCGCCGTTGCTGGCGCTGATGGGCGTGTTGTTCAGCGGCGTACCCTGCTGAGCGACGGCGGGGGCCTGGTCGGCTTCCTTCACGTCGATGCTGACGTTGTTGGCGGCAGTGTTGTAGTCGCCCGCAGCACGTACGCTCTGGGTCACACCCTGGGTCTGGTTGAGACCGGCGCCGCCGGTGACTGAGCCTGTGCCTGCGGCGGGTGGTGCGGGGTTGCCACCGGCCGGTTCGTTGATGGTGGTGACGTAGAACTGCGGTTTGATGGTCGACTCCTGGACCTGCATGCTGACCTTGGCGCCGATGTTGTCGCCCACGGCGTTCTTCCAGGTACTGCTCATGACGATGCCGAAGCTGATGACCCGGCCAGGCATCACGTACTTGCCGCGAAGTTGGGCCAGCTCCTGGTCTTTCAGCTCGATGGGCTTGAATACGCTCTCAGCCTGGACCGGCAGGCAGGCCACGAAGCAGGTGGCGGCAAGCAGCGGGATCAGTTTCATGTTGTTCTCCCCGGAAGGGTTCCTGCCTTCCGTTCTTGTGCGGTCTTAGAGGAAGTCGCTCTGGATGAAGCCGAACTCCATGAGCTCCGCGTCCTTGACCGGGCTGAAGGCATTGATTCGGTCCCTGGCTGTCAGCGGGTCGGGCGGGTTCATCAGGGCGTTGGCCTGTTCATAGCCCGGACCGATGACGGCGAAGATGATGCCGTTCCAGCCTTTGAGAAAATCTTCCTGAGTGAAGCGCTTGTGGCCCAGTACCGGGTCGCCGATATAGACGTAGCCCTTGTAGGCACGCTGCATCACGACAAAGTGTTTGTAGCCACGGATATCCATCAGCACTATCACCGGGATCGTCAGCTTCTCCAGAGACGCCGGCGGGATTCGGTACCCGCGGGCGCGCATGCCGATGCCTTCGAGGTACGTCTTCATGTCGAGCATCGAAAAGCCCTGGGTGCGCACCAGATCCGGGTCGGCCCGGACCAGCATCCCCTTGATCACGAACTCTTCGTCCACGTCCAGCGCGTAGGCCTGGCGGAGGATCGTCGCCAGCGCGGCGGCGCCGCAGCTGAAATCGGTCTTCTGCTGGACCAGATTGCTGAACTTGCGCTCGCGGATGCTCTCGACGTGTTTGTAGGCCATCGACCCACCGGGAAGGATGGCGAAAGGCAGCTGCGCGGCCTGGGTCGTGAGCGAAAGAAGAGCGAGCAGAAGCAGGGCGGACGTACGCATGATCGTGACGCCTGGGGGCAGCTCAGGAGAAGGGAGGCTCCGTTGCCGGAGCCTCCGGTACTACGCCGTGTCGCTTACAGGCAGGATTTGCAGCCTGCGGCGATGGACAGCGAGTTGCTCTGCTGGTTGCCTACACCAGCCGCAACGTTCGCGCCGAGGTTGCCCGACACATTGTTGAGCGAGTTGCTGATAGTGGCGTCGTTCTTGACCGGATCTTTCCAGCCGGTCGGTACCAGCACCTGATAGGTAGCCTGACCTTTCAGGTCAACAGTGCCAGCTTCGACGAAGAACAGCGGATCTTTGTCTTCCTTGCTGCCGCCATGGCTGTTGCGGCTGTCGTTGCCACCGCGACCGCTTTCGTCCACGACGTAGCCGACACCGGCGCCTTTGTAGGTGCCCTTGGCGCTGAAGGTGGACTTCAGGGTTTCCTTCTCGTAGGTCAGGAAGGCGACGTTGCCCACGGTATTGCCCGTGGAGGTCTGAGTGGCACCGCTGTAGGAGTCAGCGCTACGACCACCGGACACGGCGGCTGCCATGTCGTTTTTCTGTTGGTTGTAGTTGCCGGAGGCGATGTTGATGCCGATGTTACCGGAGGAGTTGCTGCCGGAGTTGTTCAGCGAAGCCTTGTTGGTGGTGGAGAAGTTCCAGGCAGTGTTGGCTTCGTTGTTCTGGGTCACGTCGGTGGACGCGTAGGCGGTGCCGAAGATGAACTTCTCGTCGGCGGTGGCCAGGGCGGCGGCGTTGGCCTGTTGGTTCATGTCGCCGGCGGCCACGTTGACGCCCACGTTACCCGATGCGGTCCCCAGGGAGCTGTCGACCGTGGCGGTGTTCTTGGTGCCCATGTTGACGACGGTGTTATCGCTGCTCTCCTGGGTGTCTTCCACCTGGGCACTGGCGCCTGCTTCGATCCGCGGGTCCTTGTAGGGATCGTACGGAGGCTTGGGTTGTTGTTGGTGGTGGCCGTCATTGTGATGTCCACGGCCACGGTCGTTGTCGCGATTATCAGCGTGCACTGCTACAGCCATGATCGCTGCGACAGCGAATACCAGGGGCTTGAGAGCCATTGTGGGTTTCATGGTGTATCTCCTTTGCTTTGTTTGGCGTGTTTAGTGTTATAGGAGTTGGCTTGGGTCAATCCGCGACCCGGATGCTCAGGGTGTTGGCAATACGATTGCCGACCCCGGCGCTCTGGCTCACCTGGACCACACCACGACTGCCGGCAAAGGCCTGGTCGCTGGTGACGACCTGCCGGTTACCCGTGGTGGAGGCAGCTGAGCCTGAGTTCACTGGCAGCGCGACGTTCTGCTGGGAGAGCACGCTGTCATCGACGCTCTGCGGCACGGCGCTGACGCTGATCCGCATGGCGTTCACTTGCTGGTTGGCAGCCCCGGCAGCCTGGTTCACGCCCAGTGCGCCGTTGCCGTTGGTGAAGGCGTTGCCGGTGATGCTGGCGGACGCGGCCTGGCCTGGGTCGACGAAGGCGTTGACCGTCTGCCGGAATTGGGTGGTGGCCTGGGCATCGGTGCCGATGGCGATGCTCCGGCCGTTCGCCTGTTGTTGCCCATCGCCGGCGGCCTGGTTGACGCTGGCCACACCGTTGTAATTGCGTACGGCGCTGTCGATGTTGGCGTTGTTGACCGTCGAGGGGTCTGCGGCGAAGACCGACGCGGAGCAGAGCAGTAGCGGCAGGGCGAGCAGATGCGCTTTCATCTCAACGATCTCCCGTCAGCATGCGCAGGGGCGAGAGGCCCTGCTGTACGGTGCGGTTCACCGAGTTGGAGATGCCGCCGCCGGCACCCATGCCACCGCCCAGGTTGCCGTTGTTGAGACTCTGGTTGCTGCCGTTGTCCATGCCCACCAGGGTCCCGCCGGGAAGGATGTGACGCTCGAGCGTCGAACCGCTGGTGACACCGGCGAAATCGCTGTCGCTCAGTTCGGCATTGCCGGTCTGGCGCACGACCTGGTCGGAAATGTTGGGATTGACGGTAATCGGATTGGGATCGGGTATGTCGGTGGGACGGGTGGCGACACGCGGCTGCACCTGGCGCTGCAGGACGATGGTGCCGTCGCCAGCCTGGACGGTCGGGCACAGTGCAGTGCTGGCCACTCCGCAAGCGAGCGTGACGATCAGACCGACGATCCTTGAGTCGATGTTCCCCATGATGGCGGTTCCTTCTTGGTGCGCTGAGCCCTAACCAGCGGTACCAAGGAGGAGCAGTTGCTGTGCCGCTTTTAAACAGTCATTGAGAATCAATGACATGGCGTGAAGCCAGGTGAGCCATTGGGGGGCGAGTGTTTCTGCGCTGATACAGAACTGCCGTGCCAAAGCGCTTCGCAGGCCCTAGAACGGGGCCTTTATCACGGCTGAAGCGGATTCTGTTTCGTTGGCGATACACAACTTTGGGTGGGGAGGGGTGAGGCCCGATCCGCAGGCGTTTGCGGGGATTCGAGTGTTTCGTGGCGCTAACAAAAACAAGGAATTTGTAGGTTTTTTGGTACTTGAGTACTGCAGTCTTTTCAATGAATTAGGCATTTTGCATGATGGCGCGAACCCGTCCGGATCGCGGTTGTCTGCATCTTCCTGGCGACGGAGGCAGCGCCAATTTTGCCGAAGTGCCAACGCATGCTCTGCTTGCGCTGCGCAGGAGAAATTTTTGTGAATTTCGTAGCGATCTGCAGGCAATGCATTAGCATGCCGACGCCGCTGTGGCGCTTGAGCGCCAGGAGCAGACAGCGGGGAATAACCATTAGAAATGAGCGAGCCAGCGTGCCTCGCGGGGGACAGTAGTATGGATTTGTGGAGCGCCTTTCAGGCCTTCATCCTGGGCGTGGTCGAGGGGCTTACCGAGTTCCTGCCGATCTCCAGCACCGGCCACCAGATCATTGTGGCGGACCTCATCGGTTTTGGTGGGGAGCGGGCGGAAGCCTTCAACATCATCATCCAGCTGGCCGCCATCCTGGCGGTGGTCTGGGAGTTTCGCCGCAAGATTCTCGACATCGTCTGTGGCCTGCCCACGCAGCCCAAGGCACAGCGCTTCACCGTCAATCTGCTGATCGCCTTCTTCCCGGCGGTGGTGCTGGGTGTGGCGTTCGCCGACTACATCCACCACTACCTGTTCAACCCGATCACCGTGGCGGTCGCCCTGGTGGTGGGTGGTGTGATCATGCTCTGGGCGGAGAAGCGCCAACACGTGATCCATGCCGAAACCGTGGACGACATGACCTGGAAGGAAGCCCTGAAGGTCGGCTGTTGCCAGTGCCTGGCGCTGATCCCGGGTACCTCGCGCTCCGGTGCGACCATCATCGGCGGCCTGCTGTTCGGCCTGTCGCGCAAGGCCGCCACCGAGTTCTCCTTCTTCCTGGCGATGCCCACCATGGTCGGTGCGGCGGTCTACTCCGGCTACAAGTATCGCGATGTCTTTCAGCCTGCGGACCTGCCGGTGTTTGCCGTCGGCTTCGTCACCTCGTTCATCTTCGCGATGATTGCCGTGCGCGGCCTGCTCAAGTTCATCGCCAACCACAGCTATGCCGCCTTCGCCTGGTACCGTATCGTGTTCGGCCTGCTGATCCTGGCGACCTGGCAGTTCGCCCTGATCGACTGGAGCAGCGCCAAACCCTGATCCGATTGCGAGTGAACGTGGAAAAGAACGGCATCATCAGCCGCTGGGACGATGACAAGGGCTTCGGCTTCATCCGTCCCCAGGCCGGCGGCAAGGAAGTCTTCCTGCATATCTCCGACTTTCGTGGCGACCGCCGCCCGGAAGCGGGCGACCAGGTCTGTTACGTCGAAGGCACCGGCAAGGACGGCCGCCCCCGCGCCGATCATGCTCGTCTGGCAGGATTGGCCATCGACACTCCGGCCATTCGCCGCAAACCTGCCGCGACAGCCACCCGCGAGCGCGTTCGCAGTGGCCGCGAAGTAGCCTTCCCCAGCACACCGAAACGTTCGCCAGGACGGGCGCTGGCGGCCCTCGCAGTGCTGCTGGTGCTGCCCGTCACCGGCTCGGTGCTCTGGCTGAAGGACGCTTACTTCGTCTGGTTCCTGCTGCTCTATCCGGTCTTCAGCATCCTGGCCTTCTTCGCTTACTGGCGTGACAAGCGCAGTGCCGAGCGCAATGACTGGCGAACCCCGGAACAGAGCCTGCATCTGCTGGAGTTGCTTGGCGGCTGGCCGGGCGCCTTCCTCGCGCAGCAGGTGTTCCGCCACAAGACCCGCAAGCTGTCTTTCCAGCTGGTGTTCTGGGCCATCGTCGTGCTGCACCAGCTGTTCTGGATCGACTGGCTCAGCGGTGGCCGGTTGCTGGGTTGGATCGGCGCACTGATGGGGCTGGGCGCAGCCCCCGTCTGATCGATCCGGTCAGACGGGCCAGTCGTCCTTCGAGAAGCCTTCCTCCAGGTAGTCAAGCAATGCCCGCACCGCCGGCAGGATGCCGCGCCGGTGCGGATAGACCGCCTGCAGGTAGGCCTCAGGCTCGCTCCAGGCGGGCAGTACACGCACCAGGCGACCGTCCTCCAACTCCCCTGTGCAGTAATGCAGCGGCAGGATGGTCACGCCCAGTCCAGCCAGTGCCACGTTCTTGCGCAGGTTGAAGTCCTCCACTGCCAGTCGCGCCTCCAGGGCCACTTCCTTCATCTCGCCTTGCGGGCCGGTCAGCTTCATGTGCACGCGACGATCATTGTCGATGGCACCAAGGACGGGCAGGGCGGCCAGGTCTTCCGGCGCGCGCAATTTGACGCCCTTGAGCAGCGAGGGAGCAGCCACCAGGGCTGTCTTCGCCCGGCGCAGGCGCCGCGAGATCAGCGACAGGTCCTCATCCCCGGCGAGCGCACGCGCAGGGCGACATCGATACTTTCGTTGAGCAGGTCGACGCGGCGGTTGGTCAGCATCAGCTCCAGGTTCACCTGCGGATAGGCCGCGAGGAATCCGGGCAGCATCTCGTTCAGCGAGGTTTCCGCCAGCGCCACCGGGCACGACAAGCGCACCCGCCCGCGCGGTTCGGCACTCAGTTGCGCGGCGACCTCGTCCGCCATCTCGGCTTCCACCAGCATTGCCTGGCAGTGCCGGTAATAGCGCTCGCCCAGGTCCGTGAGCGCCAGTTTGCGGGTGGTGCGCTGCAGCAGGCGTACATTCAGGCGCGCTTCCAGTTCCGCTACGCGCCGCGACAGGCGGGACTTCGGCAGGCCCAGCAGACGCCCGGCGGCGGCGAAGCCTCCAGCTTCCACCACCTTGGCGAAATAGAAGAGGTCATTGAGGTCTTGCATGAGATTGTCCTGCTGGTGAGACGAATCATTGCATTTTTGCCGACTTATCGAAGATTGGCTACATGCGTAGTCTTGCCTCCAACGACGAATTCCTCCGCCAACTCACCTGGCGTCATCGACTGGAGAAGACTCATGAAACTGCTGCACATCGATTCGAGCATCCTTGGCGACAACTCCACTTCCCGCCAACTGAGCGCCGAGCTGGTCGCCGCCTGGACCGCCGCAGAGCCGGGCGTCGAAGTGACCTACCGCGACCTGGCCGCCGACGCCATCAGCCACCTGTCCTCCGCCAGCCTGGTTGCTGCCGGGACCCCGGCCGAACTGCGCGACGCAGCGCAGAAGCATGAAGCTGATCTGGGCGAGAAGAGCATCGAGGAATTCCTCGGCGCCGACGCCATCGTCATCGGCGCGCCGATGTACAACTTCTCGATCCCCAGCCAGTTGAAGGCCTGGATCGACCGCATCGCCGTCGCCGGCAAGACCTTCCGCTACACCGAGAGCGGTCCGGAAGGCCTGGCCGGCGGCAAGATAGTGATCATCGTGTCCACCGCCGGCGGCATCCACGCCGGCCAGCCCAGCGGCATCGCCCACGAGAGCTATCTGGAACTGGTGCTGAACTTCCTTGGCATCACCGATATCGAGGTCGTGCGTGCCGAAGGCCTGGCCTACGGTGACGAACCGCGCCGCAACGCCATCGCCGGCGCCCAGGCGAGCATCGCCAGCCAGTTCGCCGCTGCCTGATCGCTGCCGTGAGATGAAAAAGCCCCGCCCATGCGGGGCTTTTTTGCGCCTGGGCGCTGCCGTCTGTCTGCGTGCACGGAGCCAGTCTCTCTGGCGCGTACTATGCAGAGGTTCTCTCCAGGCGGCGCCCGGTGGTCTCTGCATTCACCAACAAGCCTCGTGGCGCCTGATCTGGAGACATATCGGAGCGAACTGCACCATGGCGAGGCGCCTGTTCTGGTTCCTGTTGCTCGTTACCTTCAGTACCGCGAGTTGGGCGGCGCAGGGCTGGAATGTGGGTTTTCACCGCCTGCAGGTGAGCGACCCGCTGGACCAGCAACCGATGAAGGCCATCGCCTTCTATCCAACACGCGCACCCGAACAGCCCCTGCACCTGGGCAATTTCATCCTCGATGTCGCCTATGAAGGGCAGACCGCCAACGGTCGCTTCCCGCTGCTGGTGATGTCCCACGGCAACTACGGCACCCCGCTGGCCCACCGCGACCTGATCGAGGCGCTGGTGCGCAAAGGCTTCGTCGTGGTGACCCTGCTGCACCCCGGCGATAACCTGCATGACCACAGCCGCCTGGGCGCGATGAGCAACCTTTACGGGCGGCCGCTGCAAGTGTCCGAAACCATTAGCGCCGCGTTGCTCGATTCCAAGGTCGCGGCCATTGCCGATCCGCGCAAGGTCGGCGTGATCGGCTATTCCGCCGGTGGTGAGACCGCGCTGATCCTGGCCGGCGCCCAGCCACGCCTTGAGCGGCTGATCAAGTATTGCCAGGAGCGTCCGGACGACCGCGATGCCTGCAGCGAGAAGGGCCAGGTGCGCGCCGATCGCAACGACCTGGTGCCCATGGCCGATCCGCGCATCGGCGCTTTGTTGTTGCTGGCGCCGCTGAGCCTGATGTATGGCGTGCATGAGCTGGAAGACGTGCAGGTGCCGGTGCTGCTCTACACCGGCAACGATGACAAGATTCTCGACTGGAAGAAAAATGCCGGCGCGCTGGCACGCAAGCTGCCGCAGCAGGCGGACCTGCGGGTGCTGGATGGGGCAGGGCACTTTGTCTTCATGTCGCCCTGTTCGGAGGAGGAGAAGGAAGCTACACCGGGACCTCTGTACCGACACCCAAGGGCTGGACCGGCAGGCCATCCACCGTGACCTGGCGGCCTCGGCGGCGGAGTTCTTCGACGTCAGCCTCGGCAGCGCGACGATGCAGACCTCGGGCCGCTGAATACCCCTCCTGTAGGCGTCTCCGGTTCAAAAGATTCAGCCACGTGTTGTCCCTGCACGGTCTCCGTTGCGGGCGTAAGCCCGGGTGACGCTGCTTCCCTGTAGGAGCGGGCCATGCCCGCGAACCGCGGGAAAAGTCCGAATCAACGGTGGAGTACCCATGAAAAAGCCCCGCATGAGCGGGGCTTTTTGATTGCGGCGAAGGCGTTGATCAGACGATCACGCCCTGGCTGCGCAGGTAGTCATCGTAGGTGCCGCTGAAGTCGGTCACACCGTTTTCCGACAGCTCGATGATGCGGGTGGCCAGGGAGGACACGAACTCGCGGTCATGGCTGACGAAGATCAGGGTGCCCGGATAGTTTTCCAGCGCGAGGTTGAGCGACTCGATGGACTCCATGTCCAGGTGGTTGGTCGGCTCGTCCATCACCAGCACGTTGGGGCGCTTGAGGATCAGCTTGCCGAACAGCATGCGGCCCTGTTCCCCACCGGAGATCACCTTCACCGACTTCTTGATGTCGTCGTTGGAGAACAGCATGCGGCCGAGGGTGCCGCGTACCAGCTGTTCGCCGCCCTGGGTCCACTGGGCCATCCAGTCGAACAGGTTGTAGTCGTCTTCGAAGTCCTCGGCGTGATCCTGGGCGAAGTAGCCCACGTCCGCGCTGTCGGTCCACTTCACTTCACCGGCGGTGGGCGACATGTCGCCGACCAGGGTGCGCAGCAGGGTGGTCTTGCCGATGCCGTTCGGGCCGATGATGGCGATGCGCTCGCCAGCTTCCACCTGCATGCTCAGGTTCTTGAACAGCGAGGTGCCGTCGAAGCCCTGGCTGACCTTCTCCAGGGTCACCGCCTGGCGGTGCAGCTTCTTGTGCTGCTCGAAGCGGATGAACGGGCTGACGCGGCTGGACGGCTTGACCTCTTCCAGCTGGATCTTGTCGATCTGGCGCGCACGGCTGGTGGCCTGCTTGGCCTTGGAGGCGTTGGCCGAGAAGCGGCTGACGAAGGTCTGCAGCTCGGCGATCTGCGCTTTCTTCTTGGCGTTGTCCGACAGCAGGCGCTCGCGGGCCTGTTCGGCCGCGGTCATGTACTCGTCGTAGTTGCCCGGGAACAGGCGCAGCTCGCCGTAGTCCAGGTCCGCCATGTTGGTGCAGACGCTGTTCAGGAAGTGACGATCGTGGGAAATGATGATCATGGTGCTGTTGCGCGCCGTGATGACGTTTTCCAGCCAGCGGATGGTGTTGATGTCCAGGTGGTTGGTCGGTTCGTCGAGCAGCAGCAGGTCCGGGTCGGAGAACAGCGCCTGGGCCAGCAGCACGCGCAGCTTCCAGCCCGGAGCGACGGCGCTCATCGGGCCGAAGTGCTGGTCCAGCGGAATACCCAGGCCCAGCAGCAGTTCACCGGCGCGGGATTCGGCGGTATAGCCGTCGAACTCGGCGAACTGCACTTCCAGCTCGGCCACGGCCATGCCGTCTTCTTCGCTCATCTCCGGCAGGGAGTAGATGCGGTCGCGCTCGGCCTTGACCTTCCACAGTTCCTCGTGGCCCATGATCACGGTGTCGATCACGCTGAAGTCTTCATAGGCGAACTGGTCCTGGCGCAGCTTGCCCAGGCGTACGCCGTTTTCCAGCATCACCTGGCCGCCCGAAGGCTCCAGCTCACCGCCGAGGATCTTCATGAAGGTGGACTTGCCGCAACCGTTGGCGCCGATCAGGCCGTAGCGGTTGCCGTTGCCGAATTTGACGGAAACGTTTTCGAACAGCGGCTTGGCGCCAAACTGCATGGTGATATTGGCGGTGGAAATCAACTGACTGACCCTTGGCTGGACATGGTGCGCGCCGGGCGCGGACGGCGCGGGCGGGCAGGAAAGGCATGCGCTGTCGAACGAGGTCGACAGGCGCCTGGCAAAGCCGCTCATTATGCCATAGCCGGGCCTGCGCTGCATGCTTTGCCGCTACAGCTCCCGTTCTGCGGGCGTGGGGCAGTATCAGACAGTTGAAACCCCCCATTGTCCTGCATCAGAATTCGGTGTTCAGAATTCTGGTGGGGGCTGTATGAAAATCCTAAACGCTCAACATTCGCTCAAG
The DNA here is from genome assembly GCA_049840615.1 of Pseudomonas sp. Taxonomy (GTDB): domain Bacteria; phylum Pseudomonadota; class Gammaproteobacteria; order Pseudomonadales; family Pseudomonadaceae; genus Pseudomonas. The sequence goes on along the minus strand of JASGKM010000035.1, from coordinate 10,875 downwards.
CAGTACCTGGAGCAGGTCAGCGGCAAGCTGATCACCGTGGTCTCGGCCTCCGCCAGTGAAACCGAATCACTGATCGAAACCCTGGTGGAGAAGGGCAATCGCCTGGATTTGCTGGTGGGCACCATCAACTCCTTCAGCTCGCCGGACTTCATCGACTTCTGCGTCCGCGATGCCGGCGCCAATGTCACACTCCACGTCGACTTCCGCGCGCAGAACAGCGTGCACTGGAAGCTGATCCTGATCGAGCCGGATGTGGTCGTGCTGGGCAGCGCCAACTTCACCGAGATCGGCCTGAGCCTCACCCGTGACACCTGCACGGTGATCCAGGACGCGGCGCTGTACGCCGAGTACCTGGCGCGGGTCAGCGAGATCAAGGGCCTGCAAGGCGTCGTGCTGGGCGAGGACTCGCCGGCCTTCGACGAACAGCTGGAGGAATACCGCCAGAGCCACCGTCGGGTGCAGGCCAGCCTGGCGCGCAGCGCGCAGTACCTGGACGGCGAGAGCTGGCTGGGCGACGAGACCAACCAGAGCATCCCGCTGTTCATCTGGTACAGCGACCACTCCGACGAGTCTGAAGAGCAGGCCGAAGCCTTCCTGCACGCCAGCAGCGATGGCGTGGACTGGGACGACGTGCGCGAGTTCTTCACCTACGAGTGCGCGGAGGGCGTGCTGCCCTACGAAGAGGGCGACATGGTGCTGACGGCGCGCTGCAACGGCACGCACATCGGCTTCTACACCTTCGACCGCATCCTCTACCGTAACGGCACCTACTTCATCTACTCCTACCGCAAGAAGCGCTACACCCAGCCGTTCAAGCTGGAGGATGCCAAGGAGCGCCTGAAGGACGTGATCCCGGAGTGGTACGAAGAAATGCGTACTTCGCTCAATCGCCACGACATCAATAGCGTGGTGCGCTAAGCCGCGGCCATTCATCGGCGCACAGCCTGCGATCCGACGGTCGCGCGCTGTGCGGCTTGGCATTCTGCACGATGATGGCTAGCATCCTGCCAATATCTCGACGTCGCATTCCGCAGTTGCGTGAGCCCGTCAGAAACCTGTCAGGAGGCAAAGGATCATGCCGCAACTTCCCCCCGATGAAGTCCCTGTCCGCCGCCGCATGCGTTGGCATTGGCGACTGTTGACGCTGAAGATCTACATCCTCTCGGTGTTCCTGCTGGCCTGCATGCTGGGCGGCAGCGCGATGCTGTTCCTCAATGTGTTCAATGACACGCTCGAACCGGCCCAGCGCCTCGGCTCCTTCATGGCCGGCGCGCTCATCCTGCTGCTGTGCTTCCACATTCTGCGCATGGCGCTGCCGCCAATGCCGTGGCTGCCCCGGCGGCGGAGCCTGGAGTAGGCGGCCTGGAGCAAAGGGACGCCGTAATGAAAAACGCCCCGTGGCATCGCTGCCACGGGGCGTTTTATTTCGAGCCTGATCAGATCATCAGAAGATGTTGACCGGGTACTCGACGAAGACGCGCACTTCGTTGCCGTCGTCGTTGTAGGAGCGGGCGTCGTTGGACACGCGCAGCCAGGAGCCACGCAGCTTGACCGACAGGTCCTTGGCCGGGCCGCTCGGTACGACGTACTTCAGCTGGTTGAAGATTTCGCGCTCTTTGCCATTGCTGGTCTCGGCGGTCTTGATGTTGTCGCCGTAGACGTAGGCCACGGTATAGCTCAGGCCCGGCACGCCGTACTCGGAGAAGTCCAGGCTGTAGCTGCCCTGCCAGGAACGCTCGTCTTCACCGTTGAAGTCCGACCAGTAGGAGTTGGCCAGCCAGATGGTGGTGCCGCCGTCGCCCAGGCCGCCCTGGTTCTGGTACCAGCCGTAGTTGTAGCCGGAATCACCGTTGTTGCGCTGGTGCGCGATCATGAAGGTGTGGACGCCGATGTTGTAGGCGGCCGACAGGCTCCAGATGGTGTTCTTGGTGCCGTCGATGCCGTTATCGGAAGCAAAGTCTTCGTTCACGCGGGTGCGGTAGCCGTTGAAGTCCAGGGTCAGGGACTGCTTGTCGGCCACCGGGATGACGTAGTTCAGGTTCATGTACTGCTTGCGAGCGACGTCTTCGCTCTCGTAGCCGTACAGCGAGCCGCTGAAGTTGTCGGTGAACTTGTAGCTGCCGCCGAACACGTCGATGCGCTTCAGGCCGCCGCTGTCACGCCCTTCGGCGCTCTTGCGGGTTTCCGAAGTGAAGCGGCCGACGTTCAGCTCCAGGCCTTCGATCTCCTTGGAGGTGATCAGGGTGCCGGTGAAGCTTTCCGGCAGCAGGCGGGAGTTGTCGTAGCTCAGGATCGGCAGGGCCGGCATCTGGTCACCGTACTTGATCACGGTGTTGGAGAAGCGAGCCTTCACTGCACCACCGGCGCGGGCCAGGTCGTTGGCGGCTTCGCCGCTGTCGCCCTGCTTGAAGAAGTCGATGCCGGCGGCACCGCTCTTGCCCTGGCCACCGTCCAGACGCAGGGCGTACATGCCGAATGCGTCAACGCCGAAGCCCACGGTGCCCTGAGTGAAGCCGGAGGTGAAGGTGGCGGTGGCGGCCTGGCCCCACTCGGCCTTGTCGTCGCGGCCGTGCTTGTAGTCACGGTTCATGTAGGCGTTGCGGAAGAACAGATCCAGGTGGCTGTCTTCGGTGAAGCCCTTGGCGGTGGACTGGTCATCGGCCATTGCAGCGGTCGACGCGAGGATCCCCAGTGCGAGCAGACTGATCCGGTGGTTCAGCATCTTGATTTCCTTAATGGTGCAGCGCCAGCGAACAGAAAGAAAAAAGCTCTCCGCCCCGAAGTGCGTGATCGGGGTAGGTGGAGTCCTGTGCTGGCATATTCTTTTGGTTGTATTCGGGGCGTGGTCGCCCCGGCGCCGCGGGATAATAGCAGAGGTTCGAACTTTTTCGTCCAGCCTCTGTCACGCGCTCGTCATGATTACCTGATCAGCGGTTTTGGCCACCGGATCGCGCCGGCTCGCGGGGGATGGGCGAAGTCGCGGCAGATTGCCGCGACGCCTCGGTCAGCGCGAGAACGAGTGCTGGAACAGCCAGAGGCTGAGAATCAGCCCGCTGAATGCCGCGAGTGCCGCGCACAGGAAGATCGAGCCGAAGCCGAAGCCGTTGGCGACGGCGCCCATCAGCGGCCCGGTGACGCCCAGGGAGACATCGATGAACAGCGAGTAGGCGCCCAGGGCGGCGCCGCGGCTGGAAGCCGGCACCAGGCCCACCGCTTCCACGCCCAGCGCAGGGAACACCAGGGAGAAGCCGAAGCCGGTCAGCGCCGCGCCAGCCAGGGCGATCCAGGGCGTCGGGGCGCTCCACAGCAGCAGGAGGCCAAGGCTTTCTACCGACAGACAGGCAATCGCGACGCGGAAGCCTCCGTGGCGGTTGATCGCATTGGCGAACAACAGGCGAGCGCCGATAAAGCAGCCGCCGAAAGCGGTCAGGCAGTAGACAGCGTCCTTCCAGCCAAGGCTGGCGTAATAGAGCGTGATGAAGGTCGCGATGGTACCGAAGCCGATGCCGCCCAGCGCCAGGCCCATGCCGTGGGGGAATACCCGCCCGAGCACGTGGTGGAAGGGCATCCGCTCGCCATGCACCAGGGCTGCCGCGCGTTTGGGCCAGGCCAGGGCGAAACCAAGCGCAGCCAGCAGGACCACGCTGCCGCCCAGGCTGGCCAGCCCAAGCTGCCCGACCATCAGTACGCCCAGCGGCGCGCCGATGGCCAGGGCGCCATAGCTGGCGATGCCGTTCCAGGAGATGACTTTTGCGGTGTTCGCCGCGCCGACACGGTCGATGCCCCAGGCGATCGAGGCGCTACCGACCAGACTTTCCGAAGTGCCCAGCACCAGGCGCGCGACCATCAGCAGGCCGAGGCTGATCCACGGCAGGCCCTGCATCGCCCAGGAACCGAGCATCAGTGCACCGCTGGCGGCGCAGCCGACCATGCCGTAGAGCACGGCGCGCTTGGGGCCGAGGGTGTCGATCACTTTGCCGGCGTAGGGGCGGGTCAGCAGAGTGGCCAGGTACTGGATGCTGATGACCAGGCCGGCCATCACCGAGCCGAAGCCCAGGTCGCTGTGCACGTAGCCAGGCAGCACGGCCAGCGGGATGCCGATGGTCAGGTAGGCGATGAAGGTGAAAAGGACGACGGACACCACCTGCAGGGTGGTGGACGAGGACGAGCGGGAATCGGCGGACATGTGCTGCGGTTCGGTACGGCAAGTGGTCCTACATGATGGACCGCGTCTGGCGTGTAGGAAAGCTAGCTAACGAACTACCTGCGATCTGCACCTACGCTCAGCCTGGGGGGATTAGCTGAAGGAGCGGGCCACGCCCGCGATCGCGCGCATGGCGCGCTCCTACTGGCAGCCTTCAGACGCGGCGGAACAGGGTGGGGTAATCGATCACCAGCCCGTCGTCATCCACGGTCAGCAGGGCCTGAAAGTCCGTGCCCTCCAGATTCTCGTAGCGGTAATGGTGGGCATCGACCCGTGTGTAGCCCTGGCGCATCCGAACCGGCTTCAACTTCGGTGCTTCCAGATAAACGACGGCCAGCTCCCGGCGCTCGCCGTCTGCCAACCGCAGGCGGCGAATGGGAAAGGTATTGGTGAAGGGAGACGGCCAGATATCGATATCCAGGCAGCCGTCCAGATCGTCCAGTGCGTTGCCATCTGCATTCTTCCAGTGGCCTTCGCCATCGGTCAGCAGGTGCAGCTCATGCGTGCCGCGGGCGCTTTCCACGTTGAAACGCGCTTCCCGCAGACGCCATTGATCATCCCATTCCAACTGGTAGTCGAGCTGGTAGGAAGGCCCGCCCGCTTCATCGATGGCGCGTAGCTGGCTCTCGGCGCGACGCTCGCCCAGCTGCAGCGATTCCCAACTGGCCGTCGGCGTGTGCCAGATGCCTTCCCAGTCCAGCGTGCGCATCAGGGCGTCTCCAGCAACAGGCCCAGGCGTTGACGCTTGGGCAAGCGGGCGACCACCAATTGGTGCGAGCGGGTCAGCGCTTCGCGCAATTCGGTGTCGCCCATAGGGTAGGGGCGCTGCATGGCAATCCAGAAGGCCCGCGCCAGGTAGGGCGCAGGGCGGATGCCGGGGCGGTCGACGTAGCCCAGGAACAGCTCCGGCCCGACCTTGAAGGCCAGGCCGCCGTTGCCGCTGTCGAGAAAGTCGAGGATGGCGAACATCTTGTTGCCGGCCACCGAAAACACCCGGTTGCTGCCCCACTTGATGTCTTCACGGGCGCCGGGAAGCTCCAGGCAGAAGCGGGCGATCTGTTGCGGTGTCATGGGTTGCTGTTCCCTCAGTCCCGGAAATAGACCTCGACCAGATGGTAGCCGAACTGGCTTTTCACCGGCCCGTGAACCACGCCGACCGGCTTCTTGAAGATCACCTGGTCGATGCTACGGACCATCTGGCCCGGGCGCACCTCGCCCAGGTCGCCACCGCGCTTGCCGGAAGCGCAGGTGGAATGCTTGCGCGCCAGGGCGGCGAAGTCCTCGCCCTTGGTCAGGCGCTGCTTGATCTGCTCGGCTTCGGCGGAAGTCTTGAGCAGGATGTGGCGGGCCATGGCGACGGGCATTGGTTTGTGTCCTTGAATGAAAGCGTCTGCGGGGCATTGTACGGCAGCAGTGATGCAGGTCGCATTTCGCGATGGGTTGCATTGTCTGGCACTGGAGTGCTCCATAGAGTCAATCAGCCAATTCTTATTCTTAGGACGCTGCTGATAGACAGCGTCTGCCGCCACCTTGCGTACGGATGCAGTTCAATGGATATCCAAGCGATGCTCAAGATCCTGGCCACCCAGGATGGTTCGGATCTTTATCTCTCCACCGGCGCTCCGCCTTGTGCCAAGTTCAACGGGGTACTCAAGCCCCTCACCAACGAACCGATGAAGGCCGGCGACGTTGCGCGCATCGGCTACGGGCTGATGGATGAGGAGCAGCGCGCGGAGTTCGACCGTGAACTGGAGATGAACCTGGCAATTTCCGTCGCGGGCGTCGGCCGCTTCCGTATCAACCTGTTCAAGCAGCGTAACGAAGTGTCCATCGTGGCGCGGAATATCAAGCTGGATATCCCGCTGTTCGCCGACCTGAACCTGCCCGAAGTGCTGCTCAAGGTAGTGATGGAAAAGCGTGGCCTGGTGCTCTTCGTCGGCGGCACCGGCTCGGGCAAGTCGACCTCCCTGGCGGCGCTGATCGACCACCGCAACCGCAACAGCGGCGGCCACATCATCACCATCGAAGACCCCATCGAATACGTGCACCGGCACCGCAAGTCGATCATCAACCAGCGCGAAGTGGGGGTGGACACCCGCAGCTTCCATGCCGCGTTGAAGAACACCCTGCGCCAGGCCCCGGACGTCATCCTCATCGGCGAGATCCGCGATCGCGAGACCATGGAGCACGCCCTGGCCTTCGCAGACACCGGCCACCTGGCGATCTCAACGCTGCACGCGAACAACGCCAACCAGGCACTGGACCGCATCATCAACTTCTTTCCCGAGGAGCGCCGGCCGCAGTTGCTCAACGACCTGGGCAACAACCTCAAGGCCTTCGTCTCCCAGCGCCTGGTACGCACCCAGGACGGCAAGCGCCGCGCGGCGGTGGAAGTGCTGCTGGGCACGGCGACCATCAGCGACATCATCAAGCGCGGCGACTTCAGCTCGATCAAGGAGATCATGGACAAGTCCCGCGCCCTGGGTATGCAGACCTTCGACCAGGCGCTGTTCGACCTGGCAGTGGAGGGCGCAATCACCGAGGAAGAAGCGGTGAAGAACGCCGACTCGGCGAACAACCTGCGCCTGAAACTCAAGCTGTACAAGGACAACCCCGGCAGCGTCGGCAGCGTTGCCACTCCCGCAGCGGCCAAGCCTGCCGCGCCGGCTCCGGCGCCGGTCGCTCCCCCGGCGGCCGCCCAGCCAGTGGAGGCTTCCAGCTGGGGGCTGGAACTCGCGCTGGAAGAGATCGAAGCGGAAGACGCGGACAAGCCAGCCGGGGCGTAGGAGCGGACTCCGTCCGCGATCGATTCCCGACTACTCCGCTGGGCAGGGAGTTTGGCCAACCCGATCGCGGACAGAGTCCGCTCCTACGTAGTTTGGGATTCCTCAGCGGGGGCTTGCCCTCTCCCTAACCCTCTCCCTTCAGGGAGAGGGCGGGGGAGAGGGAAGAGCCCCAGGCACCGACTCGCAAATGAAGACAGTTGCTCCTACAAAATCAAGAGCCCCTCTCCCACAAGCGGGAGAGGGGACCGTTCCGAGCAGGGTGAAACCTTGATGTCCGCCGGCACGGGCGGCTCCCTCTCCCCTTGGGAGAGGGCTGGGGGGAGGGAAGGCGCAGGCACGGACTTACCGGAAGAAGACAGTTGCTCCTGCGCTCGTTAGGCAGTGCGGCGTTTACAGCAGCGACAGGGGATAGCTGATGATCAGCCGGTTTTCGTCGAAGCTGTTGGTGCTGCCCCAGTCGCGCCGCATGCTGGAGTTGCGCCACTTGAGGTTCAGCGTCTTGAAGGTGCCGCTCTGCACCGTGTACGCCAGTTCGCTCTCGCGGCCCCATTCGCGGCCGTCGTCGGTACTGGTGTTGTGCACGTTGCGACCCTGGATGTAGCGATTCATCAGGGTCAGGCCGGGCACACCGAAAGCGGCGAAATCGTAGTCGTGACGCAACTGCCAGGAGCGCTCCCTGGCGCTTTCGTAACTGGCGTTGTAGCTGTCGTTGGCCAGGGTGCCGCCGCTGGTGCCATTGACGCGGAACCACTCGTCTTCGCCCATGACCTTCTGCAGGCCGAGATAGAAGGTGCTCGCACCGTACTTGGCCGAGAACAATCCGGAGAAGGTGCGGTTGTCCAGGTCTCCGGCGCGGGCGCTGCCATCCTCCTTGCCCCAGAAGTAGCCGATATTCGCACCGAGCACCCAGTCACCCAACGGTTGGCTGTGCTGCAGTTGCAGGTACTGCTGCTGGTAGATGTCCTTGAGCTGCGCGTTCCACAGGCCGACCAGGGTACGGTCGCCGTTGAAGCGATACTCGCCGCCGGCGAAGTTGAAGCGGTCGGAGGTGTAGGCCGGGCGGTTGAACAGCGACATGTCTTCCATGCTGGCGTCATTGCGTGGGCTGTTCTGGCGGAACTGGCCGCCGTAGAGGGTCAGGCCGTCGATTTCCTTCGAGGTGACCTGCGCGCCCTGGAAGGTTTGCGGCAGCGAGCGGCCGTCGTCCGAGCGCAGGATCGGCAACACCACCATCCACTCACCAGCCTTGAATTCGGTCTTCGATACCTTGGCCTTGCCAGCCACCGCCAGGCGCCCGAAGTCGTCTGCCGGGCGTCCGTCATCGTGGGTCGGCAACAATTGGGTGCCGGCCGTGCCCTTGCCGCCGTCGAGTTTCAGGCTGTACAGCCCGAGCACGTCCAGGCCCAGCCCGACGGTGCCCTGGGTGTAGCCGGAGCGGGCGTCGAGGATGAAGCTCTGGGTCCATTCTTCCGCCTTGCCCTGGCGGGCTTCGCCGACATAGTTGCGGTTCATGTAGAAGTTGCGCAGCAGCAGGCTGGCCTTGGCGTCCTCGAGAAAGCCGCTTTCCTCGGCATGGACCAGGACAGGCAGGGCGGGCAACAGGCAGACGCTGATGGTAAGGCGAGGCAGATGACGGAGCATGGGGGTTCCCTCGGCATTCTTGTCGTTGTTCGGGGCGAACGGGGCCCTCCGCGCGGCTCTGTCGGGAGCGGCGGATGGAGGTTGAAAACGGTCAGCGAGCGCGGATCAGGCGATCAGCCGGGCGCGAGGGAAATACAAGGAGGGGCGGCGGGGGCGATGCACGCGCGCAGGCGTGCCAGGGAGAGCGTGAGCATGTGAACGGGCCTTTCTTATTAGTGGCGGGTCTTATAGTTGTTGTCGCCACATCGAGGCGGCGGCTGGAGCCATAGTGGTGCTCCGTGAAGCGCCTTCGCAATTCGCCCGAGGCGTAAGCGTTCGCTGTTCGAACGGCAATTAACCAAATGGAACATTCCTCTGCCGGCATTGCGCGTAGGATGGCCGACACAATGCTGCGCGGGACTTGTATCGCGCGGCCTTTCAGCGGACCCGCGAGGTGCTCCCGGCTTGGCGTGGCGGATTCTTTCTCCGGTGCGGCCTGCTAGGCTGTCCCGCTCCTCCTGTTGGCCTCGCGCCCGCCGCATCTGCCTAGTGAATCCGTGAGTCGATGAGTACCAGCCAATCGCCGTTGTCCGGCGTCCACCAGCCCTTCAAGGGCATCCTGCTCATCGTCCTGGCGACTTTCCTGTTCTCCAGCCACGACGCGCTGTCCAAGTACCTGGCGAGCATCTACCCCATCGTCATGGTGGTGTGGGCGCGCTATGTGGTGCACACGCTGCTGATGGCGGGCATCTTCCTGCCGCGCGCCGGCCTCGCCGTGCTGCGCACCCGTCATCCGTTTCTGCAGACGATCCGTGCGCTGTGCCTGCTGGGCACCAGCTTCCTGTTCACCACGGGCCTGCAATACATCCCATTGGCCGAGGCGACCTCGGTGAACTTCCTCGCACCGCTGTTGGTGACGGCGCTGTCGGTGCCATTGCTGGGCGAGCGGGTCAGTGCCGGGCAATGGGCGGCCGTGCTGGTGGGATTTGCCGGCGTGCTGGTCATCGTCCACCCCGGTGGCGACCTGTTCACCCCGGCGGTGCTGCTGCCGTTCGGCTCGGCGCTGTGCTTCAGCTTCTACCAGTTGCTGACGCGCAAGCTCAGCCAGGTGGACAGCCCGACCACCAGTAACTTCTTCGCCGGGCTGTGCAACACCCTGATCGTCAGCGCACTGGTGCCGTTCTTCTGGCAATGGCCGGGGTTGGTGCATGGCCTGATGATGCTGGCCCTGGGTACCTGCGGGATGACCGCACACCTGTTCCTGACCCAGGCCTTCAAGCATGCCGCTCCGGCGCTGCTGGCACCGTTCAGCTATTGCCAGATCGTCTTTGCCGGGCTGCTGGGTTTCGTGATTTTCGGCCATACGCCGGAGCCGTCGGCGCTGCTGGGTATCGCGGTGATCTGCGGCAGCGGACTGGCGGCGGCGTGGTTGCAGAGCCGCAAGCGTTAGGCGCGTTGCTCTTCCTGTAGGAGCGAGCTTGCTCGCGAACGGAATATCCGGCCGTTCCTGCGCGGGGTAGGTTCGCGAGCAAGCTCGCTCCTACACAAGACCCGCCAGACCTGAGGGCTTCACTCGATCTCGAACAACCCATGGCGGATCGGCCCGACCTGCAGGCGTTGGCGCACGTCGTCGTCGATGCGCGGGTCGTCCGGCTGGTACAGCTTCACCTGGCGATAGGCGCTGATGCGGGTCGATCTCCGGCCCCAGGTATTCCCAGACCACGCGGGTGCACGCCGGGGTGGGCGGCTCGCCGCTGGAAACACCGGTCTTCAGGCCATTCAGGCGGGTGATGCGGCTCTTGAAACTGGGGATGAGGATGGTCTGACTCATCTCGTTGACGGTGAGCGATTCGTAGTCCATCAGGAACACCCGGTCCTGCAACTGGAAGGCCGCGCCCAGGTAGCGGCAGCGTACCCAGTCCTCGGCCTGTACATCGGTGCTGCTGGAACGCTCCTGGCGTTCCTGGCGCTCGAAGAGGAAGTTGCCGTCTTCTTCGTACAGGTGCACCAGCGACAACAGGATCGACCCCGGCACCGACATGCAGTTGGAGTATTCGAAGTAGTAGCCGCAATAGCGCGACAGGTTGCCGGCGTGCTCGCGCAGCGGGCGGAGCATCTCCAGCACCGGGTCATTACGCTGCGCATTACTGGGCGAGGCGCCGCGCGCGCCGATCAGGCGGGCGAACTGTTCAGGGGGCAATTGCAGCGTACTCGACGCCGAAGAAAGGTGCTGTTCGGATTTATCGTGTTTCCCGTATTAACCTT
>JASGKM010000034.1:0-35814 GCA_049840615.1 Pseudomonas sp. | reverse complement strand
CGAGGGCCTGGGGATTCACGCGGCGAACAAGGCCGATGCGGAGGAGCTGGAGAAGCTGCAGGCGCGCCTCGTTGCCCGCCTGAACGGCTGAGGCGCACCTGGGCCGACGGTTACTCGACCGCCGGCTTGATGTCGAAGCCGGTGCGGTTGTCGCTGACGATGCGGAAGGCGTTGTTGCCGCCCGGCTCGAGTGGCACCAGCAGCTCACGGCGCAGCATGGCCTTGCTGCACAGGCCGTCGCCGTCCTTGTCGCCGATGATGCCGACCACGTGCTTGCCCACCGGTACGTGGAAGCTGGCCGACTCGCCCTTGCCGATGCGCGCGGCTATTTCGTGGTCGATGGTGAGGGCGACGAAGCAGCCGCCTCCGATGTAGCCGACGTCGCGGGTGACGTCGACCTTGACGCTGTCCTTGCCTGGTTGCTGGTAGGCCAGCAGGCGGTCGGCGGGGACAGGTTGGACTTCATCGCTCTGGTACGAAGCACAACCGGAAAGCGTGAGCAGGGACAGGACGGCAAGGATCGAACGCATAGACTTCCTCCATGGACAATGCAGCCTAGGCTAGCCCATCCGGCCGGTTTCCGTCGGGTTGCCTCCGCGTTGTGGGAAATTGGAGTAGTCTTCAGCACATGTGAGTCGGGCTGGAGTGCCCGGCCGCCGCCATCGAGGCCGACCCGCCGGGCGGTCGAGCCAAGGAGCAGGGCCGATGCACCGCAACAGCGACCCCGACCACCTGTTCGAGTCCAGCGCCGGACCGACCGGCCTGGAGGAAGCCGACCACCGCCTGCTCATGCGGCTGATCTTCGGTTGTACCGGGGCGACCCTGGGGGTGTTCTCGATCCTGCAGTACTTTGCCGGCAATCTCTGGCTGGCTGGCGCCGAACTGGCTACCTGCGGGCTGCTGTTGTGGGCGGCGCACCGGCTCCAGCGTGTCCGCCGACTGGTGCCCTGGATCATCGCCTACCTGCTGCCGACCTTCTGTTTCATCCTCTACATCATCGTCATGCCCAACGCTTCGGCGTCGGCCTTCGTCTGGGTCTATCTGATGCCGGTGATGGCCTATCTGCTGCTGGGCAAGTGGCGCGGCTTCCTCCTCGCCGTGCCGTTCATGCTGATCGCTACGCTCATGTACCTGCATGCCAACCGGGTGCGACTGGATGCGCCGGGGCTGATCGACATCGGTAACGGTATCTTCTGCGGCGTGCTGGTGATTGCCTTCATGCATGTCTATGAAGAACGCCGCGCCGCCGCCTACAAGCAGCTGCGGCACCTGGCGCTGACCGATGCGCTGACCGGTGTGGCAAGCCGCGAGAGCTTCCAGCGCACGTTACGTCGTTGCATCCAGGAGGCCGCCCGCTACGAGACACGGCTGGTGCTGGTGGTGCTGGACGTCGACCACTTCAAGAACATCAACGACCAGTGGGGCCACGACGCCGGCGACAAGGCGCTGCAGCACCTGTGCAATCGCCTGCGCCACCGCCTGCGCGCCACCGACCTGATCGGGCGGCTGGGCGGCGAGGAGTTCGGCCTGCTACTGCCCTTCACCGACCGCTTCGACGCCAAGCCGCTGGTGGAATCCTTGCGCCGCGACATCGATGAGGCGCCGCTGATGTACCACGGAGAACGCATCGAGATTTCCGCCACCTTCGGCCTCGCCGAGTGGCCGGGCGACGGTCTGGATGCCGACGAACTCTATCGCTGCACGGACCGCCGTCTGTATCGCGGGAAGGCCGAAGGGCGCAATCGCCTGGTCTACAGCGACACCGCCTGAGCACGCTTTGCCGCCAGCGGCTCGGTAATGCGCGCATAGGCGGCGCGGATCTGGCGAGCCATCTTGCGCTCCACCCATTCGTAGCTCAGCCAGGACAGCAGCAGGATCGCCGGCACGCTGAGGCCCAGCGTCTGGTAGGGCGTCAGGCCCAGTCGCTCATGCAGCCAGTAGGCGGCCAGCCAGAGCACAATGACATGCAGCAGGTACACCGAATAGGACCAGTCGCCCAGCGCATGCAGCACCTTGTTGCGCTCGAACAGCGGCTCCAGCGCCACGCACGCGGCGAGCAGTGCAGCGGCGGGCAGGCCCCAGGTCAGCAGCCGCCAGGGATGGTCGGCGGGGAACAGGGCGATGGTCGTCACCGCGACGGCGAGCGTCAGCAGGGCCAGCGGCTTGGGCAGGTTCAGCCAGCCACGCCGGTACAGTGCGGCGAGCCCCAGTCCCAGCAGGAATTCGAAGATGATCGGGTTGCGGTAGAAGTGGCTGATCCACGGCTCGCGCGCCAGCACCTGCGCCACCAGCAGCACCAGAGCGGTCACCAGCCAGGGGCGCCAGCGCTCGGCGACCAGGAAGGAGAGGGCGAACAGCGCGTAGAAGAGCATCTCGAAGTTCAGCGTCCAGCCTACCGGCAGCACCGGGTATTGGCCGAAGCCGCCGGGATTTTCGGTGGGGATGAACAGCATGGACAGCAACAGCGACTTGCCGCCGACGCCGTAGATCGGCATCACATCGGCAAACGCGTAGAGGATCAGTGCGGTGATCGCGGTGTACAGCCAGTACGCGGGGGCGACGCGAGCCAGGCGCTGGACCAGGAAGGTCACCGGCGACATCGGTCGGCCAGCGCTGGAGAGGTGGATCACGAAGCCGCTGAGGACGAAGAAGATATCCACCCCGACCTGGCCGCGGGTGGAAAGCAGTTTGCCGCCGAGGCTGTCGGCGCGGAAATCGAAGAACACCTGCATGAAGTGATGGAACACCACCAGCCAGGCGGCCAGTGCCCGCAGTGCCTGAAGCGAAACCAGCATGGGTGGGCGAGCCCTCCGTCTGTGGATAAAGGAAAGGGGCGCGACCAACGCGCGCCCCTTTCCTCGACAGTACGGTTTCGCCGATCGTTCAGCGGGCCTGCTGGACGGTCACCGCTGGCAGTGTCGGTTCACGCTCCAGGCGCAGGCACAGCAGCGCCGTGGCGATGGCCGCGACCGGCAGCAGCGCGCCGACCCACGGCAGTGCAGCGAGGCCAGGGCCGTGGTCGATGGTCATGCCTCCGAGCCAGGCGCCCAGCGCGTTGCCGAGGTTGAACGCAGCGATGTTGAAGCTGGCCGCGACGCTCTGACCGGCACCGTGAGACTTCTCCAGCACCCACATCTGCAGCGGTGGCACGGTGGCGAAACCGGCGGCGCCGAGCAGGGCGATGAAGATGACCACGGCCACCTGGTTCTGCAGCGAGAAAGTCATCAGGCCCATGACCACCGCCAGTGCCACCAGGCTACCGAGCAGGGCAGGCACCAGCTTGCGGTCGGCCAGCTTGCCGCCCAGCAGGTTGCCCAGCACCAGCCCGCCGCCGAACACCAGCAGCATCGGCGACACGGCACTTTCGGAGAAGCCGGCGAGGCGGGTCAGCAGCGGCGAGATATAGCTGAACACGGTGAACATGCCGCCGAAGCCGAGCACGGTGGTCAGCAGGCCGAGCAGCACCGGCCGGGCGCTTCAGCACGCGCGAAGTCCTCGCGCAGGTTGCCGGCGGCCGGCGCTGCGCCGTTGCGCGGCAGGTAGATCGCCAGGATCGCCAGGGCGAGCACGCCGATGCCGGTCACCACCCAGAAGGCTGCACGCCAGCCATAGAGTTGGCCGAGCCAGGTGCCCAGCGGCACGCCGAGGATAGTGGCGACGGTGAGGCCGGTGAACATCAGGGCGATGGCCGAGGCGCGGCGCTCGGCCGGTACCAGGCTGGTGGCGACCACCGAGCCGACGCCGAAGAAGGTGCCATGGGCAAAGGAAGTCAGCACCCGTGCCGCCATCAGCGTGGCGTAGTCCGGCGCCAGGGCGCAGGCCAGGTTGCCGAGGGTGAAGATCACCATCAGGCCGAGCAGGGTACGGCGTTGCGGCCAGCGCGCGGTCAGGGCAGTGAGCAGCGGTGCCCCAAGTACCACGCCGAGCGCGTAGCCGGAGATCAGCAGCCCGGCGGCGGAGATCGAGACGCCGAAGTCATGACCGACCTCCAGCAACAATCCCATGATCACGAATTCGGTAACGCCGATGCCAAAGGCTCCGGCGGTCAAGGCATACAAGGCAATGGGCACGGTGGCTCTCCCTGGTGGTTCGAAGAATGATGGCCACCTTATCCCCGTGCTGATTGTTGATATAGACTGCCTTTGAGCAAATCACCTGTGAATTGAATTCAACATGGCCCGGCCCGATGTCAACCGCTTCGGCGAAATGGAAGTCTTCATCCGCGTGGTGGAAACCGGCGGCTTCACTGCTGCCGCGCAGCAATGTGGGATGACACCCTCGGCGGTGAGCAAGCTGGTGGCGCGGCTGGAGGATCGTCTCGGCGCGCGGCTGTTCAACCGCTCCACCCGGCGTCAGCAACTCACGGCGGAAGGCGCGGCGTTCTATGAACGCAGCCTGCGAATCCTGGCGGACCTGGACGAAGCAGAGCGTGAGGCATCGGTGAGTGCCGAGCCGCAGGGCAGGGTGCGGATCAGCTGCAATCTGCCGGTGGGGCGGCAACTGTTGATCCCGGCATTGCCGTACTTCTTCGAGTGCCATCCGGGTGTGAACCTGGACCTGCAACTGACGGATGAAGTGGTGGACCTGCTGGAAGTGCGCGCCGACGTCGCTATCCGCAGCGGCCCATTGCGCGATTCACGGTTGGTGGCGCGCTCTCTGGGCGAGTCCGGGCACAGGGTCATCGCGTCGCCGGACTATCTGGCGCGGCAGGGTACGCCCCGGCATCCTCGGGAGTTGTCCGGGCACAATTGCCTGGGCTTCAGCTACCGGCGCGCCGAGCCGGACTGGCCGTTTCTCGATTCACGGGCAGGCGATGCCGAACCCAGTGGCAACCTGTTGGCGAGTGACGGTGACAGTGTTCGCCACCTGGCGTTGGCCGGATTGGGGCTGGCGCGGCTGGCGGAGTTCCAGGTGCGCGAGGATATCGCCGCCGGGCGGCTGGTAGAGGTACTGGCGGACTTCAATCCGGCGACCGCAAACCGATGCACGCGCTCTACCTGGGCAAGCCGGGCCACCTGCCGGCGCGAGTTCGCGCGGTGCTCGACTTCCTCGCCGAGCACGTGCGCATCGACTGACTCAGGCGGCTTCGAGCAGCGCCAGGGTGTCGGCCGCGCCCATCATCTTCGCCGCGGCCAGTGCCGTCAGGCCGCTGGCGTCGCGGGCCTCACAGTCGGCGCCGTGTTCCAGCAGGCAGCGGACGATCTCCGGGCGATTGAACATCGCCGCCATCATCAGTGCTGTCTTGCCGTCGGGCGAGGCGCCTTCCACCTGAGCGCCGCGGCTGAGCAGCAGGCGGACCATCTCCAGGTCACCCTTGAAAGCCGCCCCGGCCAGCGGCGTTTGCCCGGCATTGTTGCGCAAGTCCGGATCGGCGCCGTGATCGAGCAGCACGCCCACGGTGTCGTGGTGGCCGTAGTAACTGGCCAGCATCAGCAGGCTGTCGCCCTTGTGGTTGCGCAAGTTTGCCGACAGGCCCTGCTGAAGCAGTTCCGTCAGGCGCGAGGTATCACCCTGCCGGGCAAGATCGATCACCTGATTGGCGAATTCCAGGGTCTGTTCGTCCATTTCCGGGCGGTTCGCGGCGCTCATCCTGAAGTCTCCTTGGCAAAGTCGGGAATGCACTGAAGGATAAGGACTAGCGCGCCTGGGCGCGCCAACACTGTGCCTATGGTGCCGGTGAAAAATTTCAATCCGTTGCTTCAGGGCAGGCCTGGCGTGATTCGCGTCCGTAAACTTGCGCAAATGCCGTCTTCGCACGGCGGCTTTTCGGCGAAAATTGCAGCATAATCAGCGATCAGCGGTTGCACCCGGGGTGAAACCGCGAACCGCCGGGCGGGCAAAGGTGCCCACCGTCGGTGGGAGTGGCAAACTGCCCTGTTGCGGGGATCGCCATCCCGAAGCCTTCGCGCCAGGACGCGGAGCGACGAATATCCAGTGCCGGCCAATGGGCGGGCACCTTGATGCCTAACCTTGCCGCCCGGCCCGGCGGCGCAGATTGAGAAGAGGATTGACCGTGCATAAAGTCGTGATCAGCGGAACCGGCCTGTATCACCCCGCCGTTCAGTCATCTCCAACGATGAACTGGTGGACTCCTTCAACGCCTACGTCCGCAGCTACAACGACCAGCACGCCGACGACATCGCCGAGGGCGAGGTGGAAGCGCTCTCCGAATCCAGTTCCGCATTCATCGAAAAGGCTTCCGGCATCAAGAGCCGCTTCGTGGTGAACAAAGAAGGCATCCTCGATCCGCAGCGCATGGCGCCGCGCATTCCGGAGCGCTCCAACGAAGACTGGGGCATCCTCTGCGAGATGGCGTACCGCCGCCGCCAAGCAGGCCCTGCAGCGCGCCGGCCGCACGCCCGAAGACATCGACGGGGTGATCGTCGCCTGCTCCAACCTGCAGCGCGCCTACCCGGCGATGGCCATCGAAGTGCAGGCCGCCCTTGGTATCCAGGGCTTCGGCTACGACATGAACGTCGCCTGCTCCTCGGCCACCTTCGGCATCCAGGCCGCGGTGAACAGTGTGCAACTGGGCCAGGCCCGCGCGATCCTGATGGTCAACCCGGAAATCTGCACCGGCCACCTGAACTTCCGTGACCGCGACAGCCACTTCATCTTCGGCGACGCGGCCACCGCCGTGGTCATCGAGCGTGCCGACCAGGCCACCAGCGAACACCAGTTCGACGTGGTGAGCACCAAGCTGCTGACCCAGTTCTCCAACAACATCCGCAACAACTTCGGCTTCCTCAACCGCGCGGCGGAAGAGGGCATTGGCAGCCGCGACAAGCTGTTCGTGCAGGAAGGCCGCAAGGTGTTCAAGGATGTCTGCCCGATGGTGGCCGAGCTGATCGGCGAGCACCTGGCGCAGAACGACATCCCGGTCAGCGACGTGAAGCGCTACTGGCTGCACCAGGCCAACCTGAACATGAACCTGCTGATCACCCGCAAGCTGATCGGCCGCGATGCCGAATCGCACGAAGCGCCGGTGATTCTCGACACCTACGCCAACACCAGCTCGGCCGGTTCGGTCATCGCCTTCCACAAGTACCAGGACGACCTGCCTGCCGGCTCCATTGGCGTGCTGAGCTCCTTCGGCGCCGGCTACTCCATCGGCAGCGTGATCCTGCGCAAGCGCTGATCGTGCCCGCCGACGACAGCGAGCTGTTGTCGCGCCTGCTGGCCGGTGACCAGCAGGCCTTCCGCACCCTGGTAGCCACCTACCAGGGCGCGATGCGCGCCGTGGCCATTGCCATCGTCGGCGCCGCCCATGCCGATGAAGTGGTGCAGGATGCCTGGCTCGCCGCCGTGCGCAACCTGGACGGCTTCCAGGGGCGCTCCAGCCTCAAGACCTGGCTGCTGACCATCACTGCCAATACCGCCAAATCCCGCCTGCGCAAGGTCCGCCGCGACGTGTCGCTGGACGACTTGCCGGCACCTCACGGCAGCATCGACGATTCGCGCTTCGCTGCGGACGGCCACTGGAGTACCGCGCCGCTGGCCTGGCACGAGGATTCGCCCGAGGCCCTGCTGGCCGAGGATGAATTGCGCCAATGCCTGGAAAAGACCCTGCTCAGCCTTTCCGAACTGCAGCGCAGTGTGTTGCTGCTGCGCGAGCGTCAGGGGTTGGAGTTGGAGGAAATCTGTAATCTGCTGGAGGTTTCGCTCTCCAATGTCCGGGTGCTGCTGCACCGTGCGCGGCTGAAGGTATTCGCCACCGTGGAGCACTTCGAGGAGACCGGGGAATGCTGACCTGCAAGGAACTGGTGGGCGCTCCAGCGACCTGCTGGATGAACAGCTGGGCTGGCGCGAGAAGCTCGCGTTGCGTCGGCACCTGCTGCTGTGCCAGAACTGTCGGCGCTACCTGCGGCAGATGCGTCTGACCCAGGCGACCCTGCGCCTGCTGCCGGAGCCGCCGCGCCCCGACTCGGAACGACTGGCCGACCATCTCGCCGAGTTGCGTCGGGACAGCGCACGGCGCTGAATCGCCCGGCAATTCCCGTAGGAGCGGGCCATGCCCGCGATCGCGCTCCTAGCACAAGAGTCCTCAGCCCAGGCTTTGCGCCCGCCATGCGTCCAGGCCACCGGATAGCGCCCAGGTGCGCGGGTGGCCGAAGGCCTGCAGCCGTTCTGCCAGCATCGCCGCGGAAAGTTCGTGGGGGCAGGCGCAGTAGATCACCACGTCCTTGTCTTCGAGGCTGCCACGCAACTCATCGAGTGCCCCGTCCAGGCTGAAGGCGATGGAGCCGGGAATCGCCTCGTCATCGAACTGCGCACGCACATCGAGAATCAGCGGCGGCTCGCCAGCGTCCAGGCGTGCCCGCAACTCGTCGACGCTGATGCGCGGAATCCGAGAAGTGCGCTTGAGCAGGCTGAAGCGCTGCCAGAGCTTCCAGGCGATGAACAGCGCGAAGGTGCCGAGCAAAGCCGCGACGCCGACGCTGGCGTACTCGGTGAGCCAGTCGAGGATGCGGTCCACCGCGCTGCTGAAGATGCTCCCGAGCATCAGTGCGGAGCCCGCCCAGAGCGCTGCTCCGGCGCAGTCGTAGGCGAGGAAGCGCGGCAGCGGCGTACGCGTCATACCGGCCATGGTGGTGGTCAACGCGCTCGCGCCTGGGAGAAAGCGCGAGATCAACAGGGCGCGAGGGCCGATGCGCAGGTAGAGGCTCTGGCTCTGGCGAATGCAGCTGTCCGGCGACAACGAGACCTTGCACGCACTGCGCAGCATGAAACCGCCATAGCGCCGCCCGGCGCAGAACCAGATCAGGTCGGCGATCAGGCAGGCGCATACAGCCACTGCCAGCGCCTGGCCCAGCGGTACGCCACTGCCCTGCAGCGCCAGGGCGCCGGCGACGATCAGCGCCGGGTAAGCCGGAATCGGCAATCCCAATTGTTCCAGCAGGACGTTGAAGAACAGCAGGGTGAGGCCGTGCTGCTGAATCAGGGGTTGCAGTTCGTGCATGGGAAAGCCTGAACGGGAAAGGTATTCCAAGAGTAGGCGACAGCATACCGGCAAAGCGGACTACAGAAAGTGGCCGTAAGCCTAGTGGGACGTGGTCTAGGACCTTTATGCCATAAGGAAATCAAAAGTTCCTTTGTAATAAAAGTTTTATCTACGAGCAACTGATCTGAAATAACCCCTCGCCAAGATTCCCAGCAACACAAACGGGGGCCGCCAGACGGCCTGTGCGGGTCCTTGGGGGGCGCGCAGCAGCCAGGCACTCGGCGTGTTCAACGCAAATACCATTAAGGGGAATCTTCGATGATCCGTAAGCACTTCGCCGGTTACGCCGCCACTGCCCTGGCACTGGCCGTTTCCGCCCAGGCTTTCGCAGGCACAGTCACCACCGATGGCGCCGATATCGTAATCAAGACCAAAGGCGGTCTTGAAGTCGGCACCACCGACAAGGAATTCAGCTTCAAGCTCGGTGGCCGTCTGCAAGCGGATTACAGCCGCTTCGATGGTTTCTACACCAAGAACGGCAACAACGGTGACGGCGCCTACTTCCGCCGCGCTTACCTGGAACTGGGCGGCACTGTCTACAAAGACTGGAAATACCAGATCAACTACGACATGTCCCACAACTCCGGTAACGCTGACAACGGTTACTTCGACGAGGCTTCCTTCAGCTACACCGGCTTCAGCCCGGTAACCCTGAAGTTCGGCCGCTTCGACCCGGACTTCGGCCTGGAAAAAGCCACCAGCTCCAAGTGGGTCACCGCCACCGAGCGTACCAGCGCCTACGAACTGGCTGACTGGATCAACACCCACCAGGACGGCATGGGTGCCCAGGTTGGCGGCGTCGTCGCCAACATGGCTTACCTGGATGCTGGCGTATACGCCAAGGATGCCGACGACACCGACGGCGACAGCGTCAAGCAGTTCAACTTCCGTGGCGTGTTCGCACCGCTGAACACTGACGGTAACGTCCTGCACGTTGGTGTGGACTACGCCTACCGCGACCTGGACGACGTAGCCTTCGACTCCCGTATCCGTCCGCGTCTGGGCATGCGTGGTATCGCCACCAACGGCGGTAACGACGCTGGCGACAACGGCAACCGCGCCACCTTCGGCGGCGCTACCCTGAGCCCGGCCGGTTCCTTACAAGGACGACTCCACCTGGGGTGCTGAATTCGCCTACGCCTTCGGCCCGTTCTCCGCTCAGGCCGAATACCTGAAGCGCAAGCTGAAGGCCGATGCCGACGCTTACGAAGACATCAAGGCTGACGGCTACTACGGCCAGCTGGCCTACACCATCACCGGTGAGTCCCGCGTGTACAAGCTCGATGGCGCCAAGTTCGACACCATCAAGCCGGCCAACAAGGAAATCGGTGCCTGGGAAGTCTTCTACCGTTACGACCACATCAAGGTCGATGACCCGAACGTGGTCGTGGCAACCGCCACTCGCGACGTGGGCGACACCAAGGCCAGCACCAACACCATCGGTGTGAACTGGTACGCCAACGAAGCCGTGAAGGTCTCCCTGGACTACGTTCACGTCAGCACCGACGGCATCCGCAACGCCAACGGCGATGACGACGGCAACGGTGTCGTGACCCGCCTGCAATACGTGTTCTAAGAACTACAGCTCTACCGTTTGACTCCTTTGTGTGAACCCCCGCCTCGGCGGGGGGTTTTTTATACGCGTTTGCAAAGGAGTGGACGTTCTTTGTAGGAGCGAGCTTGCTCGCGAACCTGCTGCACTGTGGATTCGCAGGAAGCTTCGTTCGCGAGCAAGCTCGCTCCTACAGGGTCCAGGTCAGCGAAAGTTGGGCCCCGCCGGCCGCCGGCGGAACTCGAACTCGAGCAGCTCATCGAAGGGGTTGCCCATTTCCAGCCGCGTCCAGCCCAGCTTGAGGAGAAAGGCCAGCGCCCCTGGGTTGTCCGGCCTCACGCTGGCCCTCCATAGGGGACTGCCCTGCAGTTCCGGTCGGCTCATGACCAGCGCCATCACCACACGCCCGATGCCCGAGCCGCGCAATGTCGGACGCACAGCGAGGTCGGTGACGAAATAGTACGGATGCGCCGGAGTGGGCAGGCACACCCCCACCACCGCCACCAGCAGGCCGCCGCGCAGAATGCTGTACTGGGCCTTGTCCGCGTCCTTCAGCACCTGTTCCAGCCAGTAGCGATCCATCGGGCCCAGTTGTGCGTAGAGTACCGGATCGTCGAACCAGCTTTCGTACGGCGGGATGTCCTCCGCCTGGAAAGGGCGAATCTGCATACGGGCGCTCTCCGGTGCAGCTTTAGGAAGTTTCACACTCGCACCTGCTGGGCGATTGCGTCAATCGACCCTGAGCGCTCGCGTCATTGAGGCCGCGCGCGGCCAGCACCTACCCTGCGGGCACTCAACCCACCGGGAGTCGACCATGCTGCGCAATCACTTCGAGACCGAGCACAACCTGTTCCGCGATGCGTTCCGATCCTTCCTCAACAAGGAAGTGGTGCCTCACCAGGAGGAATGGGAGGAAGCCGGTGTGGTGGACCGCAGTGTCTGGCGCAAGGCGGGGAGATGGGCTTCCTGCTGCCCTGGGCGGAGGAGGAGTACGGCGGAACCGCGCTGAAGGATTTCCGCTACGAACAGATCATGTGTGAGGAATTGGCCGCCATCAACGAGCCGGGCTTCATGATCCCGCTGCACTCGGCGCTGTGCGGCCCCTACATCGCCGAGTACGGCAACGCCGAGCAGAAGGCCCGCTGGCTGCCGGGCATCATCCGTGGCGAAAGCATCCTGGCGGTGGCGATGACCGAGCCGTCGGCCGGCTCCGATCTGGCCGGCATGCGCACCACGGCGGTGGACAAGGGCGACCATTTCGTCCTCAACGGCTCCAAGGTTTTCATCTCCAACGGGCTGCTGGCGGACCTGGTGATAGTCGCGGCCAAGACCGATCCGAATAACAAGCATGCCATGGGCCTGTTCGTGGTCGAGCGCGGCATGGAAGGCTTCGAGCGCGGGCGCAACCTGAAGAAGCTGGGCATGAAGAGCCAGGACACCGCCGAACTGTTCTTCAACAACGTGAAGGTGCCGAAGGACAACCTGTTGGGCGATGCCAAGGCTGGTTTCTTCTACCTGATGAACATGCTCGCCCAGGAACGCCTGACCAATGCCTGTGGCGCGGTGGCGGGCGCCGAGGCAGCGCTGAACGCGACCGTGGACTACGTGAAGGAGCGCAAGGCCTTCGACCGCCCGGTGGCGCACTTCCAGAACACCCGCTTCAAGCTCGCCGAGATGCGCACGCAGATCGACGTGGCGCAGGTCTTCACCGACCGTTGCGTGATGGATCACAACCAGAAAAAGCTCACCCCCGAAGTGGCCGCGGAGGCCAAGCTGTTCACCACCGAACTGCTGTGCAAGGTGGTGGATGAAGGCGTGCAACTGCATGGCGGCTGGGGTTACATGTGGGAGTATCCGATCTGCAAGATGTACGCGAACGCGCGCATCCAGCGCATCTTCGCCGGTACTTCGGAGATCATGAAAGAGATCATCAGCCGCGGCATGAAGCTCTGAGGCGCGGCGCCCACGCATCAATTGAGCGACACAGGAGTGCCCATGAACGGCCCGCTCGCCTCACTGAAGATCCTCGATTTCTCCACCCTGCTGCCCGGGCCGTTCGCCTCGTTGCTGCTGGCCGACATGGGCGCCCAGGTGCTGCGCGTGGAATCGCCCACGCGCATGGACCTGGTGCGCGTGTTGCCGCCTCATGTGGACGGCACCTCCGCCAGCCACGCCTACCTCAATCGCAACAAGCGCTGCATCGCGCTGGACCTGAAGCAGGCCGAAGCGGTGGAGGTGGTGAAGCAACTGGTGAAGGAATACGACATCGTGCTGGAGCAGTTCCGCCCTGGTGTGATGGACAAACTGGGCGTGGGCTACGAGGCGCTCAAGGCAATCAACCCGAAGCTGATCTACGTGTCGATCACCGGTTATGGCCAGACCGGCCCGTTCCGCGACCGCGCCGGACACGACATCAACTACCTGGCCCTGGCCGGCGTGGCCAGCTACACCGGCCGCCGCGAGAGTGGCCCGTTGCCGCTGGGCGTGCAACTGGCGGACATCGGTGGCGGTTCGCTGCACGGTGCGATGGGCCTGCTGGCGGCGGTCATCCACCGGCAGCAGACCGGGGAGGGGCAGCAGGTCGACGTCAGCATGACCGACTGTGCCTTCAGCCTGCACGGCATGGCCGGCGCGGGCTATCTCGCGGCGGGCGTGGAGCCGGAGATGGAGGGCCTGGCACTCAACGGCGGCAGCTTCTACGACTACTACCGCACTCGCGATGGTCGCTGGTTCTCGGTGGGCAGCCTGGAGCCACAGTTCATGCAGCAGTTCTGCGCCGCCATCGGCCGCCCGGAACTGGCAGCGCGCGGGCTGTCACCCAAGCCGGAAGACCAGCAGGCGCTCAAGCGCGAGATCGCCATCGAGTTCGAGAAGCAGGATTTTGCCCAGTGGCAGGAGCGTTTCGCCGCACTGGATGCCTGCGTCGAGCCAATGCTGTCACTGGGCGAGGCCGTGGAGCATCCGCAGCTGCGCGAGCGTGGCGTGGTCACCCGGGTGCCCAACGGCAAGGGCGGTGAGCAGGCACAGATGGCTTGCCCGATCCGTTTCTCCGCCGGCCTGCCCGAGCCACGTCATATCGGCGCTGCGCTGGGTGCGCACACGGCACAGGTGATGGCAGAGCTGGGTTATTCGGCCGAGCAGGTCGAGGCGTTGAAAACGGCGAAGGTCATCGCCTGATTCGTGTCACTCGCGGCGGGTTTCGCCGGTGAAGATCAGCGTCGCGCGGCAACGCCGGCAATAGTAGCGACGACCCTGGGCAACCAGGTTGTGGCGCTGGGCGGAGAAGGGAAATTCATTGCCCTCGCCGCAGTGACAGCGATACAGGTAGCGGGTGGAGCGGCGGCGCTTGATCTCGTAGGTGTGGCAGCGATCGGGCGGCAGGCCGTAGATGCCGCGCATGATCAGCTGCCACTCTTCGCCGTGTGGGCGAATGCGCGGGCCGAACATCTGGTGGGCGATCAGGTGCGCAACTTCATGGGCGACGGTCTGCTGCAGGAAGTGTTCGTGGTTTTCCCGGTACAGCTGCGGGTTGAAGCGCAGCAGGTTTTCATCCAGGTGGGCGACGCCGGCCTTCTGGCCGCGTAGCCGGAAGCTCACTTCCGGGCGGGGAAAGCGCCGCTGGAAGAAGGCTTCGGCCTGCTGGTAGCAGGCTTCGACGCGAGCGTTGAGCTGTTCAGGCATACAGTGGTTCTCCGACGGGGGCAGATTATGCCGCAGTCGGAGCGCGGGTGGAGGATTTCTCGCGGCCGCTCGTCCGGGGTGCAGGTTCAGGCAAGTGCGGCGAGTTTCAGGCAAGCACGCAAAACAAAACCGGGCCGCTGGGGCCCGGTTTTACGTTCATGTTGCGCTATCAGGTGTATTCCGGGCCGACGCCGCTGCCCCAGAGGATGACCGACAGGGCCATCATCGCCACCAGCACCACCAGTCCTACCGCCAGCACGGAGCTGGAGAACAGGAAACCTTCATCCTTGGGAATGTTCATGAAGGTCGGGATGCCGACGTAGAGCAGGTAGACGGTGTAGCAGATCGCGGCGGTGCCGATGATCATGCCCAGCCACAGGTGCGGATAGAGCGCCGCCAGGCCGCCGATGAACAGCGGGGTGGCGGTGTAAGCGGCAAACACGATGCATTGGGTCAGCGATGGCGATGCGTCGTAGGTACGGGCCATCCAGTGGATGAAGGCGCCCATTACGGCGACGCCGGCGAGCATGGCGATATAGGTCATGATGGTCAGCTGGATCGCGCTGGCGGCCGTCAGCTTGACCGGTCCCGCATTGCCCAATACCCAGCCGACCTGCGTGGTGCCGATGTAGGCGGAAATGACCGGGATGGCAGCGAGGATCAGGACGTGGGTCAGGTACATATGGCTGATGGATTCTTCCTCGCCACGGATGTCCTGCCATTCCTGATCGGGATGGGTGAAGAGCCCCCACACATGATGGATCATGTCAGCATTCTCCTCTTCTTATAGAAGGCCGCCCCCCAGCCAGGCGCCTGATTCGCGTAGCCAGCGACATCCGGTGCCCGGCCGACCTATGCGACCTTAAGTCGCAGTATAGGAATGGCTGCAAGCCACGTCGTCCGTGGGGTTAGAGCAAATGGAAGTTTCACGGGCGGCTGTAATAGCGCTCCAGAATTTCCATCGCCTTGTTGATCGACTGCAGACGTGTCGTGCTACCGCCCCGATCGGGGTGGTGCTGACTGACCAGTTGGCGGTAGCGCAGCTTGATCAGCGCATAGTCCACCGGGCCGTCCTCCAGCTCGAAAAGAGCCAGAGCGGCGGCCTTTTCCTCGTTGCCCTGCATGCGCGTCCAGAAGCTTTCCAGCAGCTTCTCCACGTCGCGCTCAGTCGTTTCCTTCAGATGCTTCTCTTCGAGGTAGTAGGCGCGCAGCTCGTCCTGTTCACCAAGTGCCTGCACGCCACTTATATAAGGAGAGAGACGAATCTGCAGCGGGCCGATCTCCAGGTGCGCGGACTTCTCCTCCCAAAGCCGGTCGCGCAGGCGGTACAGCGCGTTGAACACCAGGAAATGGGTGCGGAACAGCACCAGCTTGTCTGTTAGCGGCAGGTTCGGCACGTGAGTGGAGTGCCGGGCCTTGAGTTGCTGGATCAGCTGGAATTCGGAGATTCCTTCAGGTGCTTCTCTCAACAGCTGCAGGAGCTGGTCCGTCAGGTCGAGGGAAGATTCGAGATCGGGCGTCATGCTGTCAGATTAGCAGTAGCCCGATAGAGGGGCTGGGGTATGCGTCGCTTTGCGCGTAAAAGAGGATTTGGCTCAGGAAGCGGGCAAACTGATTGGCGTACGTTGGGTAGGACTGCACAGCATTATGTTTCTGTCCAGTTTCAGCGTTGGGGTCTTGGACAGAGTTGGGAAGCGTTGGCCAGTATCTTCGACATTTTTTCGACATCTAAATTGTTCACATGAAAG
The DNA here is from genome assembly GCA_049840615.1 of Pseudomonas sp. Classification (GTDB taxonomy): domain Bacteria; phylum Pseudomonadota; class Gammaproteobacteria; order Pseudomonadales; family Pseudomonadaceae; genus Pseudomonas. The sequence continues at coordinate 19,832 of JASGKM010000034.1, read as the reverse complement.
CCAGACCGGCTATTGACATTTTTTTTGGTTAATGATAATAGCAGTCTCTAATGATTTTTTAATGATCGGTGAATAAATCACGATAACTGCGCTTTCTGTCTTGTTTTCTTGTAGGTAGATGGATTTTTTTGTGAAAAAATCGCAAAATTACTTTTTGAGGTGAGGTTTCAATATGTTAGTGCAACTTTCAGTTAAAAATTATTTGTCCTTTAGAGATGAAGCGACGCTCTCGCTACTCGCGTCAAAATTAAAATCGAAAAATAAAGAGCTCGATAAAAATTCAACTTTTGAGACCGTGCATGGCTTAAGCCTTCTTCGAACGGCTGTAATTTATGGCGCCAATGCCAGTGGGAAAAGTAATATCTTTAAAGCTCTGAGATTCATGAAAATGATGGTCGTTAACTCATCAAAAGAATCTCAGGCAGATGCTGAGCAAATCGATGTTGCGCCGTTCCTATTGAATACTAAGTCTAGGGATGAGCCTTCTAGTTTTGAAGTTATATTTGTTCATGATAAGTGCCTTTTTGAGTATAAGCTGTCTTGCACGTCTGAAAAGATTGTTCAGGAAAGTCTTTCTATGAGGGCGGAGGGGGAGTCTCGCGAAAAGATCTTGTTCGAAAGAGAGTTTGGCGAAATTGAAGTTACTAAACATTTTCCCGAAGGGAAAGGCCTGGAGCGGAGAACTGGGAGAATGCTCTATTTGTTTCGGTTTGCGCAAACTTTGATGGTGATATATCTTCCCAAGTTGTAAGGTGGTTTAGAAGTATTAGGGTTGTAAGCGGGATAAATGACATTGCCACAATGGGGTTTACGGCTAAGAAGCTGCAAGATGTAGAGTATTATTCTAAAATTCTAAAGACCTTAGATGTGTTCGATATTGGTATTTCGAATATAAAGGTTTCTGATGTTAAGAGTGAGCTGCCAGGTGGGATGGCAAAAGAATTAAAGAAAATTTTTGAAAAGACGGTTGGTGGGAAGTTTGAGATATCGTCAGGTCCGGCCTCAATATCTACTGAGCATCAGGTTTTTGATGATTCAGGGGAGAAAGTCGGTTATGTCGATTTTAACTTGGAGTTAAATGAGTCTGAAGGAACCAAGAAGTTAATTGCGTTATCAGCTCCATTTATTGACGCTCTGGAAAATTCTTATATCCTTTTCTTGGATGAGTTGGACGCTAGGCTGCATCCCGTTCTTTCGCTTCAAATTATAAATCTCTTCAATTGTCATCAAAATAACTCTGGAAATGCGCAGCTTGTTACCGCAACGCACAATACAAATCTTTTGGATAAGGATGTTTTGCGGCGAGATCAGATATGGTTAACTGCGAAAAGCTCAAGGGGTGAATCTGTTTTAAACTCGCTTGCTGAGTATAAGGTGCGTAATGATGCCTCGAGTATGAGAAGGACTATATGTCTGGGAAGTATGGCGGTATTCCTCTTCTTGGAAATATCGATAGTATTCTAAGGTGAGGCTGCGCCAGTGAATTTAAAGAATCGTGCTGTAAATACCAAGCATACAAAGAAGAAGATTCTTATAGTTTGTGAGGGCGCTCGAACGGAGCCTGATTATTTTAAATCATTCCGAGTCCACAAGCAGTGCACTATAGTCGGTGCAGGCAGTAACACTGTTTCAGTGGTTCGGCAAGCGTTGCGGGAAATGGAAAAGGAGAGATTTTCAGAGGTTTGGTGTGTATTTGATAGGGACTCTTTTCCAAAGGCTAGGGTTAAAGAGGCTTTGGCGCTTGCTGAGCAAAATAATATTAAGTGTGCATTCTCAAATGAGTCATTTGAACTTTGGTATGTTCTTCACTTTGAGTATCTAGACACGAAAATCTCCAGGGCTTCTTATTGTCAGAAATTAGGGGTTAGTCTGGGGCGTGCTTACAAAAAGAATGATGCATCTATATACGGTCTGTTGTTGAGTAAGCAGGCTAGCGCTATTAAAAATGCTAAAAAATTGGAGCGAAATATGCTTCCTAAAGGGGCATGTAAGGTTGCGTCATACCCATATACTACCGTCTATAAGCTCGTTGAGCGCTTAAATAAGCTGGCATCTGCCTAGGAATATGCGTCATCGTGCCGCGCTTATTTCAGTAGTTGTCTCGGCTCCACGATTAGTTAGTGGGGCATCGTGACGGTTAAGTAGCCGGCGATGAAGGGGAATTGTCTCGTCGGTACTATTGATCATTGCCTGGTCCGCCTCTGTTAGCGGGCCGGTTCTCCTATTTTTCGCAGTGTGGTTATAAATAGCTAGGAATTTACAAATTGGTTCCATAGAGTCATATTTTATGAGCAGGTTGTTTTGGTTCTAGATATCCCCGCGCTCCTTATAGAGAGATAACAGTTGGACAAGCTCACCTAGCGGCTGCAACGTCAGGCTGTATTATGTAACAGCGCTTTTTGAAGTTTTCTGTTAATTTTCTATCTATGGATTTCAGGCGTTCGATTATCTGTTCTGGCCATACTTGATCTATTCCTTGCTGCGTTCGATATGTTCACGGAGCATCTCAATGTGACCGGTTTACAATGCTTCTACAGTAGTCCAAGCGTTCTTAGTCAGAGCGCTCAGGATGATTTCTGCAATTAGTGCTCTTCTGATTTCGTTGATGTCCATTTGTGTCTCTTCGGGCAATCTAGCGCTTAGCCACTTCTCGTGTAATCGCTATCTCGCGTTCTGATTGGACAAGTTTCGATTGGCCTCGTCGTAAGCAGGGCTGGTTTGCCCATCTATTGGCTTGGTTTCACCGGTCAATAGCCACCAACGATATGCCGGATAGAACTTGGCCAAGACCTCGATCTCATCAGCGCCAACGCGAGCACGCCCCCGCTTGATATTCACCCACCGGTTGTAGTCGGTCGGTCCCGCACGCGTCAGGTCATTGAGACTACTTTGCTCAATCAATAGCAGTGCTCTATCCGATAGACTATTCATAATAGTTAAAATTCATATGTATGCCATATGTACAAAGTGGAGGGGTTTCTTTATTGTTTGTACATAGGGCTGTAAATAGTACAAATCTATCCATCCCTATCCAAATTAGTCCGAATCATAGCGTAGGTAGGGCAATGGAACTGGAAGGAATCAAGGTTTCCGCAGCCGATCTCAGAGGCGCACCACCGCTTCTCTTCTGGAAAGATTTCGCCAACTGGATCGGCATGGGCGATCACGAGCAAATCGTTTGGGGCTGGATCAGGAGCGGGTACATCCCGCGCTACAAGATCGGAACCCACGTAATGGTCAACGTGACCTTGCTGAATCGCCATCTGCTGGAACAGGAGGGCCTCTAATGAGCCTTCTTTCTCCGCTCAGTGCTCAGCGTGTTCGGGAAAAGCTTGCCGCTGCGCGCCTGTCGTTCCGCCTGATGCACAAGGCACTGGCCGATGGCTTTGCAGATGCAGCGCGCAGATTCCAGGAAGAAGGGCGGATGGAGCTCGCATCCGCACGATTGACAGTTGAAGCCATTTACCGTCTCTGACTTGGTGGCACTGCGTAGGGTGGAGCTGGAGGAGGGGGCACTCCCGCGCTCGATCAATGTGCGGTACTCCTACCTCAAGTCCATCTACACCGAGCTGCGCCGACTCGGTGACATCGACTACGCCAATCCCCTGGATACATTGAAGCCTCTGAAGCCTCAGCAGGATGTGGTGTCGTTCCTGTCGAAAGCTCAGGTCGCGACCCTGGTGTCTGCACTGCGGGCTTACTCGACGTTCCCTCACTTGGCTCTGATATCAGAGATTTGCTTGGCTACGGGAGCGAGGTGGTCTGAAGCTCAGCGACTGACTTGGCCGATGGTTCGTGCGGGCTGCGTTGTATTCGCCAACACCAAGTCGAAGCGTGTCCGTTCGGTGCCTATCTCCCAGGAGCTACAGGATCGCCTTGAAGCCTACTTCGCCAGGAAAGAGAGATTCCCGTTCTGCCGGGAGGCGTTTGCCCGCATGGTGAAACGCTGCGGTATCGAGCTGCCGCGTGGCCAGTGTACCCACGTCTTGCGTCACACCTTCGCGTCTCATTTCATGATGAATGGCGGGAACATCCTGGCGCTAAAGGAGATTCTTGGGCACACGTCGTTAAACATGACTATGAGGTATGCCCATCTATCTCCTGAGTACTTACAAGACGCAGTTCGACTCAATCCGCTCTCGGTTTTGGGTGACCTTATTGAAGTTGAAACGATACCTGGTGACTGAGTTACCTGACTTACTGTGAGGTCTTAGTCTCCTGGTTTTTTGACTAGGCTGTGCTCCTTTGATCTTTCAATATAGCTAAAAGTAATGTATTGGGCTGAGCCAATTAGCGTAGAAAAATCTCCGATCAGTGGTCTGTGGAGCTCTGGTTGCTAAATTGACAGAGCTATAAAGTCATCTAGCTTGTTTGTGGAGGGTGCTTTGAGTAATAAGGTTGTTCGGATACTGCTGCGTGATTAGCTATAAAATTCTAAGATTTTATGAGGTTACCAGCTACCTGACGCTCCTCCTCCAGAGAAACCACCACCGCCACCCTCCCAGGAGTTCAACGCATCGGTTATCGCCTTTACTCCCTTGAATCGGGGTATTTGACCGGAGTTGTGAGCGGAAAGTAGTTTTGCGGCCGCACCGTACATTGACTCTCTGGATGACGCTATGCCAATTAAGGAGAATTCGTGAGGGCCTAAAATTTCTAAATGAACTGGTAAAGAACCGTCGGCAATGACGTGCTCGACAAACTCAGAAATTCTATAGATTTTTTTCATCGAGATTCCCATCCTATAAGATTTCATTGATGAGGGACTGTTTTATGGCTTTCTATCTGAAAACAACTGAGATATCAGTAATTGAAGAAAATGTGGTTATAGCAAATAACGAGAGTTTTTCTGAAGCTTATCGCGATACACCTAATGTAGTCGTAGATGCGCTGCGTGTCACGGCGCCAAGTATTGATCCTGCAGATATAACTGTCGCTGCCGATGGTCGTATAGTTATACACAATGAAGAGTTTTTCAAAGCTGTGACCGAGCCGGCGCCGGCTGCATTGGGTGGACCGTTCGTAAAAAATGCCGGTTGTGGCGGCGGGTGCTAACGTTATGTCAAGCCAATTGGATATAGAGTTGGCTCGTGCGTCGTTAGATCAGTCTAGATTGGAGTTAATTCTATTTGCGACGGAGCAGTGTAATTTTCGTTGTTCATACTGCTATGAAGATTTCAAGGCTGGTCGTATGAAGCCTTGGGTGGTCTCCGCAGTTAAAAAGTTGATTTCAAGTCGTCGAGATAGCGTTAAATCCTTGTCGTTGAGTTGGTTTGGCGGTGAGCCTCTTGCTGCATTTGACGTTGTTTCTAGTATTTCGAGGCACGCTCTAGATGTTTTGGGGGCGGAAAAGGTAGAGGGCAATATAACAACTAATGCATTTCTTTTGAGTTCGGAGAAGGCAAGAGAGCTAATCGGCTATGGTGTTCGTTCTTTTCATGTGGCGTTGGATGGTTTTGGAGAGGTACATGACGCAACACGCCATCTGGCTGGAGGTGGTGGGACGTTTGAAAGGATATGGAGGAATCTACTGGCGTTGAGAAATCTGGAACTTGATTTTGATCTCCGCCTAAGAGTGCACTATTCAAAGGAAACCTATAAGAATTTGGATTTTTTGCTCGATGCCCTCAGAAGGGACTTTTCTTTGGATGAAAGGGTTAAAGTATATTTTACTTCAATAAATAAGTTGGGCGGTCCAGGTGACGAAAGTATATGGAGATTCTCTGAGGAAGAAAAAATGGCTATTGAAGATGAATTGTATGCGGGGTTGGGGGAGGGAGGTGGCTCGGGCAGGTCGCGAAAATTTTAAAGGTCGGTATGTATGTTATGCGTCGTTAGCGAATTCATTTGGGGTTCGAGCTGATGGAGGCTTGGTGAAGTGCACTGTTGCTCTATATGATGAGAGGAATAATATAGGATCAATTCTCAAGGATGGAAGTTTGATGATTAACCAAGATGCGTTTAGGCGGTGGATTAAAAGCTCAGTAGTTGGAAATTATGTGGAAGCTATGTGTCCAGCCAAAACAGTTGTCTGGAATAAAATTCCGATTACCTTGATATAAGGTGGTTTTTATGGAGAGGATCGTAATAGATTTGCGTGGGCTTGGTTTTGACGATGCCGATACGCAAAAAATTCTTGAGATGACTTATTCGATAGTTGTTCGGTATTTGGAGGAAAAGGCGCACCCTCATGCTGATTCGGTTGTTGCTCTTGGTCCTGGGTGGGTAGGGATAGAAGCGTATGCCAAAGATCTGCCCAAGCAGTCCGATTGATATTGCAGACAATATACTCGGGGTCGCTGGTGTTGATGGGCTTTTAAGGTATTTTCCTTTCAAGGTTGGTGCTGCCTTGTCTGGGGATTACAAAGTCACCCGCTATACGACGAGTTGCATTGGTGGAGGCTGCTCCCATTGGGTATCTGGGCATTGTGATTGGACTGATAGGCTTGGCTCTGTAAATATCCAGAGGCATGAATTCTTGACTTCCTTCTGTAACGTCCGTGCAGGTTGTCGATGGTACCATCAAGTGGGTATGGAGGCCTGCTCATATTGCCCTTCTGTTCGAGGAGAAGGAATTCTTCTGGATGTTCTTGATATTTCTGATGGGGACTAATTTTAAGGCTTCTAAGCTGGCTACTCGGAGAGTGTCGGTCAGACCTCCCTCAATTTTCGACACTTCTTCGACATGCGCGCAGGTCGTCTGGAAAAAATCCTTTTAGATCAGTGGATTATGGTGGGCGTGTTCCCCAGAAGCGATTTGCGCGTAAAATGATCGGCTTTTCGTCTTGCCCTTCGGATTCCAGAGCACCATGGCCAGCACCCTTTCGGTCAACCAGAACAAACTGCAGAAACGCCTGCGCCGCCAGGTTGGCGAAGCGGTCACCGACTTCAACATGATCGAGGACGGCGACAAGGTGATGGTCTGCCTGTCCGGCGGCAAGGACAGCTACACCCTGTTGGACATCCTGCTGTACCTGCAGAAGGTGGCGCCGATCCAGTTCGAGATCGTCGCGGTGAACATGGACCAGAAGCAGCCCGGCTTCCCCGAGCACGTGCTGCCGGCGTATCTGGAGTCCATCGGCGTGCAGTACCACATCATCGAGAAGGACACCTACTCGGTGGTGAAGGAGAAGATCCCTGAGGGCAAGACCACCTGCTCGCTGTGCTCGCGCCTGCGCCGTGGCACCCTTTATACCTACGCCGACGAGATCGGTGCGACCAAGATGGCGCTGGGACACCACCGCGACGACATCCTGGAAACCTTCTTCCTTAATATGTTCTACGGCGGCACTCTCAAGGCCATGCCGCCCAAGCTGCTGTCCGACGACGGCCGCAACGTGGTGATCCGCCCGCTGGCGTACTGCAACGAGAAGGACATCGAGGCCTACTCGGTGCTCAAGGAATTCCCGATCATTCCGTGCAACCTGTGCGGCTCGCAGGAAAACCTGCAGCGTCAGGTGGTCAAGGAAATGCTGCTGGACTGGGAGCGCAAGTCGCCGGGCCGTACCGAGATCATGTTCCGCGCCCTGCAGAACGTGGTCCCGTCGCAACTGGCCGATCGCAACCTGTTCGACTTCAACAGCCTGCGCATCGACGAGACCGCCACCCCGCGCTTCCTCGACGTGATGAACCTGTAAAACCTCGCAAGGACGCCCGATGCGCGATTACTCGTGGCTGTACGAATACTGCCTGAACCGCTTTGGCTCGGTCCAAGCGCTGGAAGCTCGCCTGCCGCAGGCCAAGTCGCCGGCCCAGCTGGTAGCGGTCGGCGATGATCGCTACCTGTCGCTGATAAGCCTGCGCGTCTTCCGCGCCGGGCTCAAGCACAGCCTGGTGGACGCCAAGTGGCCGGCCTTCGAGGAAGTCTTCTTCGGCTTTGACCCGGAAAAAGTCGTGTTGATGGGTGGCGAGCGCCTGGAAAACCTGATGCAGGATGCCCGGCTGATTCGCCACCTGGGGAAGCTCAAGAGCGTGCCGCGCAATGCGCAGTTCGTCCTGGACATCGCTCGCGAGTACGGAAGCTTCGGCAAGCTACTGGCTGATTGGCCGTCCAGCGACATCGTTGGTCTGTGGAAGCTGCTGGCCAAGCGGGGCAATCAGTTGGGGGGCATGTCCGCACCACGATTCCTGCGCATGGCCGGCAAGGACACCTTCGTTCTCAGCGATGACGTGGTGGCTGCGCTCAAGGCCCAGGAAATCGTCGACAAGACGCCAACCAGCCTGAAGGACCTCGCCCTGGTACAGGCTGCGTTCAATACCTGGCAGGAACAAAGCGGCCGTCCGCTGTGCCATATCTCGATGATGCTGTCGTACACGGTCAACCACTGACGCGCGGCCCGGCCGCAGAGGAGGGCGTATGGATTCGGCCATCGAACGCACCGGTGCAGCACTGGCTCGCGCTGAACGCATCCTGGTGATCACCGGCGCTGGGCTCTCCGCCGATTCGGGTATGCCGACCTATCGCGGCCTGGGCGGCCTATACAACGGACGTACAGCGGAAGGGATACCCATCGAGGTGGCGATCTCCGGTCCGATGCTGCAGAAGGACCCGGCGCTGTGCTGGAAATATCTGGCCGAGCTGGGCAAGGCCTGCCTGAGTGCGCAACCCAATGCCGGTCACGACGCCATTGCGGAGCTGCAACGGCTCAAGCCGGACTGCTGGGTGCTGACGCAGAACATTGACGGCTTCCACCGTCGCGCCGGTTCGCCGCCGGAGCGGTTGATCGAGATCCATGGCGAGCTGGCGCCGTTGTACTGCCAGTCGTGCGGGCTGGAAAGCACCGAGCTGGCCGGGCACCTGAATGGCTCGCTGCCACCAAGATGTACGCGCTGTGCAGGCGTATTGCGCCCGCCGGTAGTGTTGTTCGAGGAGATGCTGCCGGAGGAGGCGATCGATACGCTGTATGCGCAATTGCGCAAGGGATTCGACGCTGTTCTGCTGGTGGGGACCACCGCGAGCTTCCCCTACATCATCGAGCCAGTGCTGCGTACGCGGGACGCAGGAGGCTTCACCGCCGAGGTGAATCCGGGGCTGACAGACCTGAGCTCGGTGGTCGAAGAAAGAATGGTGGGTCGAGCCTTAGACATTATGCCGCGCCTGCTGGGTCACATTCCGCGATAAAAAACTTGCATTAGCCCCATTGAGCGGGCAAATTAGCCCGCTAATAAATGGAGCTAATGAGACACGGTCGTGCCCATGCTTAAACGCTTAGCACCCCTCGTGCCCATGAGTTTCGTTCTGCTGCTGGCAGCTTGCGCCAGCCATTCGCCGGAATCGCAGCCGAACCAGGTCGCTTCAGTGCCTGCCACTCGAGCAGCGTTCCAGGTAAATCAGCACAACATAGCGCTGATGAATGAGTCGCAGGACGAGGGGGCCAAAAACGATAACGGCAGTTCGACTGCCCATGTATCCGACATTCTGGACCGCGCGTTCTCGCTGATCGGTACTCCGTACCGCTTTGGTGGGAAGTCGGAGCGGACCGGCTTCGATTGCAGCGGCTTCGTGGGCTATCTGTTCCGCGAAGAAGCGGGCATCAGCCTGCCGCGCTCCACGCGAGAGATGATCAATATGGACGTCCCGCTGGTCTCGAAAGCAGACCTGCAACCAGGCGACCTGATCTTCTTCAACAACCGTGGTCGCGGTCGGGTCAGCCATGCCGGCATCTACATCGGTGACGGACAGTTCATTCACTCCGCCAGCCGCCGTGGCGGTGGTGTGCGGGTGGACAGCCTGGACGAGAGCTACTGGCGCCTGAGCTACATGGAAGCCAAGCGCGTGCTCGAGCCGGGCTACGAGCCGAAGACGGCGATTCGCTGAACTTAAAGTTTTACTTTAAGTATTGCGCTCAAGTCGCTGTTGTACAAAGTGATGGCACTCCTTGACGGGATGCCATCACATGCTCGTTCCTCAGCGCATTCTTCTCTTAGCTGTTCTCGCCTCGCTGGCCGCCTGTGCCAGTCGTACTCCGCCGTCGCCACCTCCCGTGGTGAACGCGCCCGCTGCTCCCGTCTACAACACCCAAGCTGCTGACGATGTCCTGATCCGTGCCATTGGCCTGGTCGGTACGCCCTATCGCTGGGGCGGCAACACGCCCGACGGCGGGTTCGATTGCAGCGGCCTGATCGGCTACGTCTACCGCGACGCCACTGGCCTGCTACTGCCGCGCTCCACCCGCGAGATGATTACCATGCGCGCGCCCACCGTTGGCCGCGAGTCGTTGCAGAGCGGCGACCTCATATTCTTCGCCACCAATGGTGGACGTGGCGTCAGCCATGCGGGTATCTATGTCGGGGAAGGGCGCTTCGTTCATGCGCCCAGAACGGGCGGGACCGTACGCCTGGACAGCCTCGACAGCGCCTATTGGCAGAAAGCCTTCCTGGAGGCCAAGCGCGTCCTCGCCGTGCAGAGTCTCGCCCTCCACCCCTGATCCTCAGGAGGGCCCATGACCACCCGCACGCTGAACCTGGACGACTCGCTCTACCAGTACCTTCTCGATGTTTCCCTGCGCGACTCCCCCGTCAAGGCACGCTTGCGCGCCGAGACTGCCAACCTGCCCATGTCGCGCTGGCAGGTTGCGCCGGAGCAGGGGCAGTTCCTCGCCTTGCTGGTCAAGCTGTGCGGCGCGAAACGCATCCTCGAAATCGGTACTTTCACGGGCTACAGCGCCCTGTGCATGGCCGAGGCATTGCCTGAGGGCGGCCATATCCTTTGTTGTGATCTTCCCGGTGAGTACAACGATATCGCTCGAGGCTACTGGCATGACGCAGGAGTCGATTCGCGCATCGAGCTGCGCCTCGGCCCAGCGCTGGCCACGCTGGAAGCTCTGGTTGCTGGCGATCAGCAAGACAGCTTCGACCTCGTCTTCATCGATGCCGACAAGGCCAACTACCCCATTTACCTGGAGCACGCCCTGACCTTGCTGCGTGAGGGTGGCCTCGTGGTCTTCGACAATGTGTTGTGGAGCGGACAGGTGCTGGAAGCGAATCCGGAGAGCGTGGACACGCAAGCGATCCAGCGGCTCAATCTGGCCTTGAAGACCGACGAGCGGGTGGATTACTCCCTGGTGCCGATTGGCGATGGCATGAGTCTTTGCCGCAAGCGTTGACTCCGGGGCTGGAAGAAAAAAGGCACGCCCATTGGCGTGCCTTTTTCGTTGCTACCGTCTGAATCAAGCAACGTCGACCAGGATCACTTCACTGTCCTCCAGCGCGGTGACCTTCACCACTGCCTCATCGGCGATGGCGGCGCCGTCGCGGGCCAGCAGTTCGACGCCGTTGACCTCGACCTTCCCAGCGGCCGGCACCAGGTAGGCGCGGCGACCGTTGCCCAGTTCATACTCGGCCGTCTGGCCGGCTTTCAGGGTGGCGGCGACCAGGCGGCCTTCAGCGCGGATGCGCAAGGCGTCGGCGTCGTTCTCATAACCGCTGGCCAGAGTCACGAAGCGCCCGGCGCGGTCGCCCTTCGGGAAGGGTTTGGCGCCCCAGGATGGCGTGCCGCCGCGTACCGAGGGGATGATCCAGATCTGGAAGATCTTGGTGACATCCTTCTCCAGGTTGTACTCGGAGTGCACGATGCCCGAGCCCGCGCTCATCACCTGCACGTCGCCCGCTTCGGTACGGCCCTTGTTGCCCAGGCTGTCCTGGTGGGTGATCGCACCCTGGCGGACGTAGGTGATGATTTCCATCTCGCGGTGCGGGTGCGGCGGGAAGCCGGTGCCGGCGGCGATTTCGTCATCGTTCCAGACGCGGAGGTTGCCCCAGTCCATGCGCTCGGCATCGTAGTACTCGGCGAAGGAGAAGTGGTGCTTGGCGTTGAGCCAGCCGTGGTTGGCGCCGCCGAGTTGCTGGAAGGGTCTGCGTTCGATCATGACTTAGTCCTCGTGGGGCGCGGCTGGCCGGTGGGCCAGTCCGCGCGGTTCATGGGACTATCTTCTCTCGCACTTGATCGATAAAAAAGCGCAAATATCGGCAGATATTAATCGATTAATTCGATTCTATTCGGTGGCGCGCTTTTCGCCTTGATCGAGGAACTTGCTGAGGAACTGGCGGGTGCGCTCTTCCTTCGGGTGAGCGAACAGCGCCTTGGCGTCGCCCTGCTCGACGATCACCCCCTTGTCGATGAAGATCGCCCGGTTCGCGACGTCGCGGGCGAAGCTCATCTCGTGGGTGACGATGACCATGGTGCGCTTTTCCTGGGCCAGGCCGCGAATGGTCGCCAGGACCTCACCGACCAGTTCCGGGTCCAGCGCCGAAGTGGGTTCGTCGAAGAGGATCACGTCGGGTTGCATGGCCAGGGCGCGGGCGATGGCGACACGTTGCTGCTGGCCGCCGGAGAGACGCTTGGGATAAGAGTCCTCCTTGCCGGCCAGCCCCACCTTCGCCAGCAACTGGCGGGCGCGCTCGATGGCCTGGGCGCGTGGCTCCTTCTTCACGATGATCGGGCCTTCCACCACGTTCTCCAGCGCGGTGCGGTGGGGGAACAGGTTGAAGTTCTGGAAGACGAAGCCCACGTGCTGGCGCAGCTTGCGGATCAGTCCCTGCTGGCCGCTGAGCGGCCGCGAGGCATCGATGAGAATCTCGCCGACCTTGATGGTCCCGCCGTTGGGTACCTCCAGCAGGTTCAGGCAGCGCAGCAGGGTCGTCTTGCCCGAGCCGCTGGGGCCGATGATCGCGACCACTTCGCCGGCCTCGACGGTCAGGTCGATGCCCTTGAGCACCTCCTGACCGCGGAACTGCTTGGTCAGCTGGCGTACTTCGATCATGCGTCGTGCTCCTGGTCATGACGGTTGACCCGGTCTTCCAGGCGGTTCTGCAGGTGCGACAGGATGCTCGCGAGGATCCAGTAGATCAGCGCGGCAGCCAGGTACATGGTGAAGACCTCGAAGGTGCGCGCGGTAATCAGCTGGGCCTGGCGGAACAGTTCCGGGACCTGGATGGTGGCGGCGAGGGCGGTGTCCTTCACCAGCGAGATGAAGCTGTTGCCCAGCGGAGGCAGGGCGGTGCGCGCGGCCTGCGGCAGGATCACTCGGCGCAGAGTTTCGGCGCGGGTCATGCCGATGCTGGCGGCGGCTTCCCACTGGCCCTTGTCGATGGAGCCGATGGCGGCGCGGAGGATTTCGCAGACATAGGCGGCCATGTTCAGCGAGAAGCCGATCAGCGCCGCCGGCAACGGGTCGAGTTCGATGCCGGCCTGGGGCAGGCCGTAATAGATCATGAAGAGCTGGACCAGCAACGGCGTGCCGCGGAAGAACGACACGTAGATGCGCGCGATCCAGCGCACGGGAGTGAATCCGTACAGGCGCATCAGCGCCAGAACGAAGCCCAGCAGCAGTCCGAAGAACATGCCGCCTACGCTGAGGACTACCGTGAAGACCGCGCCCTTCAACAGGAAGGGCGCGGAATCCAGCGCAAGCTGCAGGCTTTCTTCGATCATTGGGTGACGTCAGCCTGGAACCATTTCTCCGAGAGTTTCTTCAGCGTGCCGTCCGCGCGGAACTTCTCGATGGCCTTGTTCAGTGCCGCGAGCAGTTCGGGGTTGCCCTTGCGCAGGGCAATACCGGCTTCCTGGCGGGCGAACGGAGCGCCGGTCAGGGCCATGGCGCCCTTGGTCTTGTTGACCATGTCGAAGGCGGCCAGGCGGTCTACCAGGATCACGTCGATGCGGCCGCTGCGCAGGTCCTGGAACTTGGTCGGGTCGTCTTCGTAGGTGCGCACATCAGCCTGCGGGACGTGTTCGCGCAGCCACTGTTCGTAGTTGGTGCCCAGGCCTACGCCGACTTTCACGCCGGCGAGTTTCTCCGGTGCGTCGTACTTGCCTTCGTCGCCCTTGCGCACCAGCGCCTGGATGCCGGAGACGGTGTAGGCGTCGGAGAAGTCGTACTTCTTCTTGCGCTCTTCGGAAATGGTCACCTGGTTGATCACCAGATCCAGGCGCTTGGATTCCAGTGCGGCGAGGATGCCGTCCCACTTGGTCGGTTGCAGCTTGGCGGTGACGCCCAGCTCCTTGGCGATCAGGTTGGAGAAGTCCACTTCGAAACCGGCCAACTTGCCGTTCTCGTCCTGGAAACTGAAGGGCGGGTAGGTGCCCTCGAGACCGACGCGTACTTCGCCCTTGGACTTGATCTGGGCGAGCAGGTCGTCGGCGGCCTGGGCCTGGCCGAAGAGGCTGGCACCGAGGGTGAGGGTCAGGCTGGCAAGCAGGAAATGACGTCGCAGTGCGGAGAAGGTCATGGTGGTCCCCGTTTTTGGTGTTTTAAGCAGGTTAGTCAACGCGTGGCGACTATAGGGTCGGAATCGTTATGCAATAAAATAATAAAAAATTACATGCTTAGTTCTTGGCTGCGTTCCGTCAAGTGGCGGGGTGATAGGCGAACAAGGCGGGTGAGCCACCGGTGTGCAGGAACAGGATCGGCCCTGGTTTGTTGAAGCGTTGGTGGCGAACACCATCGAGCAATCCGGCCATGGCCTTGCCGGTATACACCGGGTCCAGCAGCAGGCCTTCGTGGCTCGCCAGCAGGCGCACTGCCTCTAGCGTTCCGGCATTGGGTTCGCCGTAACGTGGGCCGAAATACTCGTCCCACAATTGAATGGTCGGCCGGGCCGACGAGTCTTGGCCGAGCAGTTCCAGCGTGCGCTCGACCAGCCCTTCGACTTTCGGCCGTTGTGCCGCGTCGGTCCGCGAAACGGTCACGCCGATGACGTCAAGTTCCGGCAAGGCATCAGCCAGGGCAACGGCCAGGCCCGCATGGGTGCCGGCGCTGCCAGAAGCCAGTACCACGGCGGAGAACACTTGGCCGCTGTCGTGAATCTGCTCCGCCAGTTCCAACCCGGCGCGCACATAACCCAACGCGCCCAGTGCGTTGGAGCCACCAATGGGCACGATGTAGGGCTTGCGGTCCTCACGGCGCAGGCGTTCGCCAGTCTGTGCCAGCAACTCGTCGGCAGTATCGAGATTGGGGACGAGTTCGACTTCAGTGCCGAATAGGTCCAGCAGCAGGCGGTTGCCGTTGCTCAGGTAATTGCGGTCGTCGGCGCCGATGGGGTTTTCCAGCAGCGCGACGCAGCGCAGACCAAGCTTCGCTGCGACGGCGGCAGTCTGGCGCACGTGGTTGGATTGAATCGCGCCAGCGGTGACCAGTGTGTCGGCACCCGCCTTCAGGGCATCGGCGGCGAGGAATTCCAGTTTGCGCACCTTGTTACCGCCCAGGGCGAAGGGCGTTGCGTCGTCGCGCTTTACGTACAGCTCGCGGCCCAGATGCGCGGAGAGTCGGTCCAGCTTGTCCAGCGGCGTCGGGCCGCCGGCCAGGTCTAGGCGGGGAAAGCGGGCGAGGGCTTCGCGCAGGGAGCTCATGGCAGGTTCTCGGTGTGGCGGCGGAATGCGTCACGATAGAGCGCGTGAAACCCTGCCGCAATGTGGCGGGCGGCCGCTTGACGCCGACCTGCACGGGAATGTCGCGTGTTCACCCACTGGAAACTCCAGAGGCTGTGAATCAATGTGCGGACAGCAGCGTGGCGAACCGCTACGCTCCACGCTCAGATCCGGACTCTTTAACCGGGCGATTACGAAAACAGGAAAACCAGGGCGGGAAATCCGATGACTTCAGCAGTACCTTCACGCGCTTCGCTGCAACGCTGGATGCTTCAGCTACTTGGCGCGGTGGCCCTGATGCTGGGGCTGAGCAGCCCGGCGCTGGCCGACCGGGTGATTCCTTCGGGGATGATGGTGGGTTTCGTCGATAGCGCGGTGTATCCGGTAATCACCCTGAAGCGACCGAAGCCGAGCCTGTTGCGCCAGGTCATCACCATCGGCCTGTATGAAAAGACCATCAGCTACCCGCTGTCGGTGTCCATCCGCATTCGCGACGAGACCAACCGCTTCATGGTCTACGGCATGCTGCCGAAGATCACCGGCAAGTTCGTCGGCATCAAGATGGGCCTGGACAGTCGGATCAGTCAGATCTGGGTGCTGACCGAAGCCGAAGCGACCGAGTACGTGACCCGTCCGGACACACTCTTCCCGCCGAGCTGACGGCCCTGGCTGCGCCGCTCGTGCGGGCGGGCAGCCGGAAGAGTGCGACTTCGGCTATCATGTGCACCGTTTCAAACCTTCCAGAACCGGTCTAACCATGACGTCCTCTCAGCAGCCGCCCCGCGACGACAGCGCCGACAACGCGCAGGAACAACCCAAACTCTCCCTGGCCGAGCTGGCCAAGGCCGCACTTGCCGCGCAGCAGCAGGCTAAAACCGCCTACCAGCATCGCAAGCCCCACGACCAGGCCGAGTACCGCCCGCCGCATCCGCGTGGCTCGCGTCGTTCCATGGGCAAGCGCTGAGGCAGCCTCTCGTCCGAAACACCGTCAGCTGGCGCTCTTGCGGGGGCGCTGGCTGAACTGCGGTGACCGGCATGGGTCGTATCCGCATCGGCCTTGCCATGCTGGCTGGCCATTCCCGCTCTCGCGAACCGTCACGGATCGACACCCGCGCCGCCCTATGCCCAGGCAGAAGGGGCGCCTCGCGTCCAAGGAGAATCCATGAAAGTCCTCGTACCCGTCCTTTCCCTGCTGGCGCTCGCCGGCTGCATCACCATGACCGGCAATTACGAAGTCAGCGCCCATGACGAGTCCGGCAAGGCCCTGAGCAATGGCAAGTTCCTCGCCAGCGGCAGCGGCATCTACACCGTGCGCAACTCACTCTGCTCGGTCTACCCGAAGGCCATCGTTACCATCAGGGACGTGGAGACGGACCAAGAGCTGGAGGGCGAAAGCCCCTACCACTGTCGCTGAGCGTGGTTCGCGAGCAAGCCTGCTCCCACCGCTGAACCCGCCTGCCTGGAAGAGGCGGCTTGGGATACTCCCAAGCCGCTTCGTCGTTATTGCGGCAGTCGTTCGAACCGTCGTTCCAGTTGGGTGAGGAAACCAATCTCATAGGCCATGCGGTCCAGCATGGAACGCTGCAGCGTGCGGCCCTTGGCGAAGTTGCTCCAGAGCGTTTCCCCGCCCGGGGCGAACAGCCATTCGCGGGCGACCAGCGCGCCATAGCTCATGACGAGGTGAGATTCCTCCGGCCAGCCCGGCGGGGTTTCGAATCTGAGGGGTTGATCGCGGCCCGGCAGGGTATGGAACTGGGCTGATTCGGGATCGAGGGTGTTGTTGTCTGAAGACATTTGCGGAACTCCGATGTTTAGGAAGAGAGCTGCCGCTTCGCTGTCAATCGAAGGGAGGCAGACCACGCAGGGTTGACAGACCGGACATCGGGCCGGCAGACCGCAAGCGGTCTCCCCGCGCGATCTGCCATAGCGTCTTCAACCAAAAACTCGGGTCGAAGCAGGGCCTGCAAAAGCGTTCGCCGCTTTCGCATGCACCTGTGTTGGCGCAATCGCGCCGATGTTCCGGGCTGTCAAACCCGGCCACGGATTTGGCCGTGACGGGCGCAGCATAGGGGCTGCCTACCAAGCCGGCAAGAACAGGTGCTCGCGCCAGGGAGGTATCGGCTGCGTCCTACAGAAATGAAGGGCAGCGGGATTCGCTTGCGGTGATTGCGCGCATGCATCGCATCCCTTTGCCATGCGCGGCATAATCCGGGCTTTGCTGAATTCCGCCGGCCGCTTGGCCACCAGGAAGCCGTACTTCAAGGACCCGCCCGCCATGAACCAACACGCCCTTTCCGCCTTCATCTGGTCGGTTGCCGACCTGCTGCGGGGTGATTACAAGCAGTCCGAATACGGCAAGGTGATCCTGCCGTTCACCGTGCTGCGCCGCCTGGACTGCGTGCTGGAAAAGACCAAGCCCGCCGTGCTGGCCGAGCAGGCGGAAAAGATGAAAGTGGTGGCGAACCCGGAACCCTTCCTGCTGCGCAAGGCCGGGCAGAGCTTCTACAACATCGATGAGCTGGATATGTCCCGGCTGATGGGCGATCCCGACCATATCAAGGAGAACCTCGTCCGCTACCTTCAGGGCTTTTCCCTGCCGGTGCGGGATATCTTTGAGCGCTTCGAGTTCCACACCCAGATCGACCGCCTGCACAAGGCTGGTTTGCTCTATCAGGTAGCCGAACGCTTCGCGCAGATCGACCTGCACCCGGAAAAGGTCGACAACAACCAGATGGGCCTGGTGTTCGAAGAGCTGATTCGCAAGTTCGCGGAAATCTCCAATGAAACGGCCGGGGAGCACTTCACCCCGCGTGAAGTCATTCGGCTGATGGTCAACCTGCTGTTCATCGAGGATGACGAAGTACTGGAGCCGGGGCGCAGCGTGGTGCGTGAGCTGTATGACCCGACGGCGGGCACTGGCGGCATGCTGTCCATCGCCGAAGAGTTCCTGGTCGAGCACAACCCCAAAGCTCGCTTGAACTTGCACGGCCAGGAACTGAATGACGAGTCCTACGCCATCTGCAAGGCGGACATGCTGATCAAGGGCCAGGACGTGGCCAACATCAAGGTCGGCAACACCCTCAGCGACGATGGCCACGCCGGCAAGCACTTCGACTACATGCTCTCCAACCCACCCTTTGGCGTGGAGTGGAAAAAGGTCGAGAAGCAGGTGCGCCAGGAGCATGAGCAGCAGGGCTTCAATGGTCGTTTCGGGCCCGGCCTGCCGCGGGTTTCCGATGGTTCGCTGCTGTTCCTCATGCACCTGATTGCCAAGATGCGCCCGGCCAACGAGGGTGGCAGCCGTTTCGGCATCGTACTCAACGGCTCGCCGCTGTTCACCGGCGGCGCCGGCAGCGGCGAAAGCGAAATCCGCCGCTATGTGCTGGAGAACGACCTGGTGGAAGCCATCATCGGCCTGCCGACGGACATGTTCTACAACACCGGCATCAGCACCTATGTGTGGATACTCACCAACCGCAAGCCCGTCGCGCGCAAGGGCCTGGTGCAACTGATCGACGCCTCCAGTTTCTGGCAGAAGATGCGCAAGAGCCTTGGCTCCAAACGCAAGGAAATGCCCGACAGCGCCATCGACGAGATTACCCGGCTGTTCGGCGAATGCGCCGAAGCTCGCCTAGCCACCGTGCTGGATGCCGAGGGCAAGGAACAGGCCCGCCATATCCTCCGCGCCGGCGATGCCGAACCCAGTGCCCCGCAGGGCGGCAAGGTGAAGATTGCTCCGCTGTCCCTGCTGCTGCGCAATGAGAGCTTTGGCTACCGCACCATCACTGTGGAGCGCCCGCAGCGCGATGAGAACGGTGAGATCGTGATCGGCCAGAAGGGCAAGCAGAAAGGCAAACCTCAGCCCGATTCCAGCCTGCGCGATACCGAGAACGTGCCGCTGGGGGAGGAGGTGGAGGCGTACTTCAAGCGCGAAGTGCTACCCCATGCACCGGATGCCTGGATCGACCATGACAAGACCAAGCTGGGTTACGAGATTCCCTTTAACCGCCACTTCTATGTATTCGAACCACCGCGCAGCCTGCATGAGATCGATGAAGAGCTGAAAGCGGTCACAGCGAAGATCATGACGATGCTCGGGGAGTTGGCGGAATGAGTTTGCCGAGATATTCAGAGTACAAGGACAGTGGGGCCTCTTGGCTTGGTACCGTGCCCCGTCATTGGAAGGTTCAGCGTTTCAAATGGCTCATCGAACGCAACGATGGCGGTGTTTGGGGCGACGACCCTGACGGGATTGATGACACTATTGTTCTCCGTTCTACAGAGCAAACCGCTGATGGGCGCTGGCAGATTGAAGATCCGGCAAAGCGAAAACTCACCCCGAAAGATCGACTCTCCGCGCTTTTGGAAGTAGGTGATTTACTGGTCACAAAGTCCAGTGGTAGTGCATTACATATTGGAAAGACGACGCTAGTTGAAAGGGATGTTGCTGGTCTTGGCGCTTGTT
>JASGKM010000033.1:0-215010 GCA_049840615.1 Pseudomonas sp. | reverse complement strand
TTGTTATGTTGTAATTATTTATTGGTTACATTACCAGTATTGCTAAGGTTAATAGGGAAACACGATAGAATCCGAACAGCACCTTCTCCTGCCTCATCCTCAGTCTGTCCGCTCGACAGCCAACGCAGCGTCCCTGCCCCAGCAGCGCCAGATGTACGACGAGGCGCAGAAGGCCCTTGCGCGCGGCGACAGCGGCCCGTACTTCACCTACCAGTCGGCACTGGCCGATTATCCGCTGCAGCCGTACCTGGCCTACGACGAACTGACCAACCGTTTGAAAAGCGCCAGCAACGCCGAGATCGAGCGCTTCATCGAGCAGCACGGCGACCTGCCGCAGATCAACTGGCTGAAGCTGGTTGGATGCGACAGCTCGCCGATCGGGGTGACTGGAACACCTCGTCCGTTATTACGACCCGAAGATGAACTTCACCGAGCTGGACTGCCTTCTCGGCCAGTACCAGCTGGGCCACGGCAACAAGGCCGACGGCTACGCCACCGCCGAGAAGCTCTGGCTGGTGGGCAAACCGCAGCCCGATGCCTGCGACACCACCTTCGCGATGTGGCAGGCCGATGGCCAGCTCGCCGGAGAAGGTCTGGAAGCGCCTGAAGCTGGCCGCCGAGAAAGGCAACTACAGCCTCGCCACCGTACTTTCCAAGCGCCTGCCGACCCTCGGCAGCCAGGGCGCGCTGATGGTCAACGTCGCGCAGAACCCTGCGCAGCTGGTCCAACCACGCGCTTCGGCGCTCGCGACCACGCCACCGCTGACGTGGTCGGCCTGGGCCTGCGCCGACTGGCCAGCAGGAACCGGAAAAAGCCATCAACCTGCTGGACTACCAGCTCAAGTGCCTCTCCAGCGACGAAAAAGTCTCCATCGCCCGCGAGATCGGCCTGAGCCTGGCGCGCCGCTACGACCCACGCGCACTGCCGATGATGGTCAAGTACGACCCGCAACTGCGCGACGACGCCGTCACCGAATGGCGCCTGCGCCTGTTGCTGCAGCTGGGCCGTTGGGAAGAGGCCTACGAGCTGACCCGCGCCCTGCCGCCGTCGCTGGCCGAGACCAACCGCTGGAAATACTGGCAGGCGCGCTCGCTGCAACTGAGCAGCCGCAGAACAAGCAGGCCATCAGCCTGTACCAACCGGTGGCCGGCGAACGTGATTTCTATGGTTTCCTTGCCGCCGACCGGATAGAACACCCCTGCCGCTGAACAATCGCCCGGTATCGCTGGACGCGGCGACGATGCAGCGCGTGCGCAATGCGCCGAGCACCCGCCGCGCCCTAGATCTACGCCCACAGCGAAATCCCATCAACGCCCGCGAGTGGATCACGCTGCCCGCCGCCTGAGCCACGACGAGCTGCTGGCCCGGCGAAGATCGCCTACGACATGCAGTGGTACTTCCCGGCCATCCGTGCGATCAGCCAGGCCAAGTACTGGGACGACCTGGATATCCGCTTCCCCATGGCCTACCGCAACACCCTGGTGGGCGGAGCGCAATCGCGGCCTGCACTCCAGCTGGGTCCTCGCCATCACCCGCCAGGAAAGCGCCTTCATGTCCGATGCGCGATCCAGCATTGGCGCCACCGGTCTGATGCAACTGATGCCGGCCACCGCCAAGGAAACCTCGAAGAAGTTCGGTATCCCACTGGCCTCGCCGCAGCAGTTGATCGTGCCGGATGTGAACATCCAGCTCGGCGCCGCGTACCTGAGCCAGGTGCACGGCCAGTTCAACGGCAACCGCATCTCGCCACCGCCGCCTACAACGCCGGCCCTGGCCGCGTGCGCCAAGTGGTTGAAGGATGCGCGTCACCTGGCGTTCGACGTCTGGGTCGAGACCATTCCGTTCGACGAGACCCGCTCCTACGTGCAGAACGTGCTGTCCTACGCGGTGATCTACGGGCAGAAGCTCAACGCGCCGCAGCCCATCGTCGACTGGCACGAGCGCTTCTTCGACGAACTCTGACCCCTCCGCCCGGCCTTCGCCGGGCGTTTCAATCCCTCACAGGAAAAGGAAATTCCCATGCGCAAGACCCTGCTCTCCCTATCGACCCTGGCCATCGGCCTGCTCAGCGCCGACCTCGCCCTGGCCGCCTGCCGAGAAGCCGCGCAACACCTTCGACAGCGTGTACTGCCTGAGCACCGAATATGCCCAGGTCGACCGCGAGCTGAACAATGAACTCGGCACCCTGCGCAAGATGCTCAACGATGGCCAGAAGGCTGCGCTGAAGAAGAGCCAGATCGCCTGGATCAAGGATCGCGACGCCCAGTGCAGCTATGAGCGCGACGGCGGCTACTTCGTCAACCTGCAGTGCGCCGTGGACAAGACCAACGAGCACCTGACCGTGCTGCGCGAACGCGAGCGCGAGTGCCAGAGCACTGGTTGCGTCGACAGCAAGCTGTAGAGCACGACGGCATCAACCGCAAACGGTGTGCCCTGCAGGTACTTCAGCGAGCTTCCTCGAACCCCGCCCGAAGCGCCTGCGCCGCCGGAAAGTCTGTTCGCGAGCAAGCTCGCTCCTACCAGTTGGGGCCTGGCGCACAACCCTACGCGTGAGGTGCCTATGCGCCTTCTCCAGAACTTCCACTTCCATACCCTCGCGCAGCGTTCCGTGTCAGGGGCTATCAGGTTCTGGCCGAACATGGCTTCGCCATTGACGTTGCGATAGCCCAGCAGGGTCGCCAATGGCTCGCGAGCGGCATCGCGTGCGCCGGTGTGCGGGTCGATGGTGGTGGGGAGTTCGGCGCGAGCGGCTTGGCCACCCTGAAGGTGACCTCGCCGATGCGGATGCGCTCCAGCCATCTTCGGCGAAAGGCTCCGCGCCGGTGACCACCAGGTTCGGGCGGAAGCGCAGCATCTCCAGCGGGCGTCCCACCTTGGCCGACAGATCATCCAGCGAACCCTGGCCAATCAGCAGCAGCGGGAAGCCATCAGCGAAATGCACCTGCTCACCGGGTCCGGCGTAGGCGGTATCCACCTGCCGCGCGCGCTGCTCCGGCATTTGCACCAGACGCACATCGCGGCCGAGGAAGCGGCTCAGCCACTGCGCAGCCTCATCGCCAACGTCCGGTACCTGCAGCATGTCGCGCCAGATCAGCACGCCGCGCAGGTTTTCGTCGCGGCCGGGCACCTTCACCAGCAGGTCATCCATACCGGGTGCGCGCAGGCGCAGGGCGGCGAAGTCATCCTGCCAGCGCGCTTCGATGCGACCCATCTGCGGCAGCAGACGCTGGGTCAGGAAGCGACCATTGGAGGCCTCCACCACCATCCAGCGTCGATCCCCTTCCAGGCCCAGAGCATCCAGGCGGATGGACTGCAGGGGCTCGTAGGCGGTGGACTTGACCGGGTAGCGGTAGAGCTCGCTGAGCGTGTACATCGGAGGCTTCCTTTCGTGCGGGCGAAAGCGACCTTATACGGCAAGGGACAGACGTTCTAGCAATGGGGAACTTTCCTGCAGGAGCGCCCCATGGGCGCGATCGCGGGGCACGGCCCGCTCCTACAGGGGAATCAGGACTACGCCGGGAACTTTTGCAACCGGCAACGCACCACTTCCATGCAGTCGTTGTCGGCTGGAACCTGGATGGGTACATTCCTGTAGGAGCGCCCCATGGGCGCGATCGCGGGCGATGGCCCGCTCCTACAGGGGAAATCAGGACTAGGCCGGGACTTTCTGCAGCCGGCGGCGTAGCACTTCCATCAGTTGGTCTGGCTGGAACCTGGATGGGCACTTTCCTGTAGGAGCGCCCCATGCGGCGTTGGCAGCGCCCGCTCCTACAGAGGAATCAGGACTAGCGCCGGGATTTCTGCACAGCTGGCAACGCACCACTTCCATCAGTTGGTCTGGCTGGAAACTGGATGGGCACTTTCCTGTAGGAGCGCCCCATGGGCGCGATCGCGGGCATAGCCACTCCTACGGGGGAATCAGGACTAGAGCCGGGACTTTCCGCAACCGGCAACGCACCCCTTCCACCAACTGGTCTGGCTGGAACCTGGATGGGCACTTTCCTGTAGGAGCGCCCCATGGGTGCGATCGCGGGCATGGCCCGCTCCTACAGGGGAATCACGGACTAGGCCGGGACATTCTGCAGCCGGCGGCGTACCACTTCCACCAACTGGTCTGGCTGGAACCTGGATGGGTACATTCCTGTAGGAGCGCCCCATGGGCGCGATCGCCGGGCATGGCCCGCTCCTACAGGGGAATAGGACAGGCCGGGACTTTTTGCAGCCGGCGGCGCACCACTTCCACCAACTGGTCTGGCTGGAACTTGGAGAGGAAGTCGTCGCAGCCGACTTTCTTCACCATGGCATCGTTGAAGCTGCCCGACAGCGAGGTGTGCAGCACCACGTAGAGATCGCGCAGGCGAGGATCAGTGCGGATTTCGGTAGTCAGCCGGTAACCGTCCATCTCCGGCATCTCGGCATCGGTGAAGACCATCAGCAGCTTCTCTTCCATGTCATTGCCTTCGTCCGCCCAGCGCTTGAGCTGTTGCAGCGCGCGAAGGCCGTCGGTGGCCACATGCAGGCGCAAGCCGAGCTGGCCGAGTGTGTCGCGCAGCTGGAAAATGGCGACGCTGGAATCGTCGACCACCAGCACTTCGCGGCCGCGGGTCTGGCTAGCAGCTTGTCGTCCAGGCGGTCGCTGGAAACGCGGGTGTTCATCGGCACGATCTCGGCGAGCACCTTCTCCACGTCGATGATCTCCACCAGGCGGTCTTCCACCTTGGTGATCGCGGTCAGGTAGTGCTGGCGGCCGGCGCCACCGGGCGGCGGCTGGATCGACTCCCAGTTGAGGTTGAGGATGCGCTCCACGCCCCCCACCAGGAAGGCCTGCACCGAGCGGTTGTACTCGGTGACGATGATGGTGCTGTTGGCATCCGGGGTCAGCGCGCGCATGCCGATGGCGCGGGACAGGTCGATCACCGGCAGGGTCTGGCCACGCAGGTTGATACCCCGCAGATCATCGGGTGGCGCTGCGGGATCAGGGTCAGGCGCGGCAGCTGCAGCACTTCCTGCACCTTGAACACGTTGATCGCGAACTGCTGCCGCCCGGCCAGGCGGAAGACCAGGATTTCCAGGCGGTTCTCGCCTACCAGTTGGGTGCGTTGATCGACAGTGTCGAGAATACCGGCCATGCCTGCTCCAGATTCGGAATGAGTCGTGCGGGAACGCTATCGGCCGAATCCTGCAGAACAAGATGCTGGCCTGTGCGCCATCATGCACGACTTGTCCGGTCCGGGCCAGACTGCTCAGCTCACTGGCGCGCCGAGCCGCCCGACGGACGAAAGCAGCGGCGAATCCGCCGGCAGGTGCATGGAGAGCGCCGCCGGGCGGACTTCGAAGCGAAGTTTGCGGCCTTCCAGCGGCTCACCGTCGAGGTTGACGTCCAGCCCTTCGCGAGCCTCCACCTCAACCCAGGGCACCCGCGCGCGGATGAACACATCCTGCGCACCGAAGCCGCTGCCGAGCAATGCGCCGAGGGTACCGACCATGTCCTGCGGGGTCGGCAGGATGCTCACGTCCAGCAGCCCGTCGTCCGCCGTCGCCTGCGGGCAGAGCACATGCCCACCGCCCGCCTGCCGGCCGTTGCCGATGCCCAGGGCAAGGAACTCGCCTTCCCATTCGAAATCCGGCCCGGTGAAGCGCCCCTGCGCCGCATGCACTTCGGAAAAACGCGTCAGCCCCGTGAGCAGGTAGGCCGCCCCGCCGAGCAGCTTCTTCAGGTCTTCCGGCGTGTTGGCCGTGACCTTCGAGCCGAAGCCGCCGGTAGCCATGTTGAGGAACATCCGTCCGTCCACTTCGCCCAGGTCGATGGGCCGCGCCGGGACATCCAGCAGGGCCAGCGCAGCAGCCGGCTCCAGCGGCACGCCGGCGGCGCGGGCGAAGTCGTTGGCGGTGCCCAGCGGCAGGATCGCCAGGCTGGCCTTGCCACCGGCCTGGGCCAGCGCCTCGGCGACATCGCGGACGGTGCCATCACCGCCGCCGGCGATCAGCGTCGTGTAGCCCGCCGCCAGCCCCTCCTCCACCAGCCGCCGCGCATCCCCCCCCTCCCAGGTCACCCGGACATCCAGCGCTCGCCCCGCCTCGCGCGTGGCCAGTACGGCGGCGCGCACCTCTTCGTTGGCAGCTTGCTTGCCGTGCAGGATCAGCAGGGCCTTGGGTTGCGTCATGGCGGGTTTCCTCCCGGTGAGTCCATTGGATATGGACTCAGACTAGCCCGAGGGAAATTCCTCCCACTTGATTTGCCGATCAGGCCGGGTACCCGGTGATCTCCCGGATGCTCTGGTACAGCGGCTTGAGTTGCTTGTACATGCGCTGGTAGACCTCGCTGTACAGTCGCTCGTAGGTGCGCTGCGCCTCGGGATTGGGGTGGAAGACATCCCCCACACGGGTCATGGCGGCAATGGCGCTGGTGAAGTCCGGATAGAGCCCCAGCCCCACGGCACAATCGATGGCCGCGCCCAGACCGGAGGCTTCGTAGACGTGCGGGCGCTCCGCCGGCAGGCCGAAGATGTCCGCGGTAAGCTGCATAGCCGCGTCACTCTGCGAACCGCCGCCGGCCACGCGAAGGCGCTGGATACGGGTGCCGGAGCGCTTCTCGATGCGCTCCTTGCCCTGGCGCAGCGCGTAGGCCAGGCCTTCGAGGATGGCGCGGTAGATGTGCGCGCGGGTATGCACGTCGCCGAAGCCGATGATCGAGCCCTTGGCTTCCAGCCCCGGCTCGCGGATACCCGGAGTCCAGTAGGGCTGCAGCATCAGGCCCATGGAGCCGGCGGGCACGCTGTTGACCAGTTCGTCGAAGAGTTTTTCCGGCTCGATGCCCAGTTCCTGCGCTCGCTGCATCTCGCGCAGGCCGAATTCGCGCTTGAACCAGCTGACCATCCAGAAGCCGCGGTAGATCATCACTTCGGTATTGAAGTGATCGGGAATCGCCGCGGGGTACGGCGGAATCAGCGGGATAGTTTCCAGGTAGCGCGAGCGGGTGGTGTTGATGGTCGCGGTGGTGCCATAGGACAGGCAGGCCACGGTCGGATCGATGGCGCCCGCGCCGAGCACTTCGCAGGCCTTGTCGGCACCGGCGGCGATCAGCGGCAGGCCCGCGGGAATCCCGGTCAGGCGGCTGGCTCGGCGCTGATCTCACCCGAGTTTCTCGCCGGGCTTCGATCAGCTCCGGCAGCTGCTCGCGGCGCACCTCGATGGCCTGCCACTTCCAGTCACGCGGCGCCGCCCAGTGCAGCTTCTTGTAGTCGAATGGCAGGTAGGCCACGCTGCACGCCACCGAATCCACGTAGCGGCCGCATAAGCGCTGGGTGAGGAAGCCGGAGAGCAACAGTACCTTGTGCGTGCGCTGGTGGATGTCCGGCTGCTGCTGGGCAACCCAGTTCACTTCGGCCTGGGTACGGAAGTAATCCACCGCGCCCTGCGCGCCCACCAGCTTGAACAACCAACCCCAGGGCCCCTTGATCGACTCGCCCAGTTCGGCGCGGCGCTGGTCCAGCCAGATGATCGCCGGGCGCAATGCCTGGCCAGCTTCATCAACGTGGATCACGGTGCCGCGCTGGGTGGTCAACGAGACGCCACGGATGCGACTGCGGTCGATGTCCACGCTGGCCCACAGACGCTTGCAGGCCTCGCCCAGTTGCTCCCAGTAGTAGTCCGGGTGCTGCTCGGCCCAGCCGGGCTGCGAAGAGAAATAGGCCTCCAGCTCGACCTTGCCCTTGCCCACCAGGTTGCCCTGGAGATCGAAGAGCAGCGCGCGCACGCTCTGGGTACCGTTGTCGATGGCCAGCAGGTAGTTGTTGTTATCCATGGGGCTCTTGGTCAATGGGGCTTTGGTCAATGGGCTTCGGTCAGTTTGGAAGGCTGTAGCAGCGACGCCACAGCGTCAGGTAGTCCTGTTCTTCACGCTTCCACCGCGCATCGTCCCAGCCCAGGCGTGGCTGGCACAGCGCGCGAATTCTCGGCAGCTCGTGGGCGCCGCCGTCGGCCAGCAGCAAGCCGATGCGGGTACGGCGCAGCAGCAGGTCATCCAGGTGCAGCACCAACTCACCCTCCGCCGCCCAGGCCAGCTCGGCCCAGAGCGAATCGGTATGACCGATGCATTCGCTGCCCACAGCGTTCAGCACCCGCGCCAGCTCCGGCAATGCGCGACCGTGCCGGCCGCGCAGGCGGTTCTGCTGGGGAGGCGTCAACCCAGGCAACTCGATCTCTTCGACAGGATCGAACACCTGTTCTCCCGCCGCTTCCAGCGACCGCTCCAGCATCGGCGCGCAGGCGGCGAGCACCTCCAGTGCCAGCAGGCGGAAGGTGGTCAGCTTGCCGCCGGCCAGGGTCACGCAGCCAGGCTCGACCCACAGCGCGTGCTCGCGCTTCTCGTCCGACGGTTTGAGCATTGGGGCGCCATCGCTGACCACCGGGCGTACGCCGGCCCAGGTGGAGCGGACGTCGGCGGCGCTGATCTGCGCCGACGGGAACTGCTGGGCGCAGGCCGCCAGCAGGTAGTCCACTTCCTCGCGGCTGATGGCGGCATCATCGTCGAGCGTGTCGCGATGATCGAGGTCGGTGGTGCCGACCACGGTTGCACCCTCCCAGGGGAAGACGAACACCGGACGCTTGTCCTGCCCGTGCATGAAGCTGAAGGCGTGGGCGACCGGCAAGCGCCAGGCAGGCAGCAGCAGATGGCTGCCCCGTAGCGGGCGGATGTGCTCGCAGCCTTGCTTCTGCCGCAAGGCATCGGCCCAGGCACCGGTGGCGAGGGCCACGGCGCGCGCGCGGAAGATGAAGCGCTGGCCGCTCTCGCTGTCCTCAGCGGCCAGCCCCTGGACACGGCCGTCACGGCGGTCCAGCTCGATCACCTTCAGGCCGTTCAGGGCTTCGCCGCCTTCGGCGCGCGCTTCGCCCAGCACACGCATCACCAGGCGTGCGTCATCGGTGACCGCGTCCTGGAAGCGGGTGCCGCCCAGCAGGCGGTCTTCCTTCAACCCCGGCGCCAGGTAGCGCAGCTCTTCCAGGCGATAGAACAGGTGGTTGCGCCGCCCCGCCAGCGCGTCGTACAGCGACAGCAGCGTGCCGAACACCCGCGGACCGGGGAAGCCGCCCTGGTAGTGCGGCATGATGAAGCTCAGCGGATCGACCAGCCCCGGCGCCTCGCCCAGCAGGCGCTGGCGCTCGCGCACCGAGTCGCGGGTCAGGCCGAACTGGCCCTTGGCGATATAGCGCAGGCCGCCGTGGACCATCTTCGAGGAGCGGCTTGAGGTGCCCCAGGCGAAGTCGCGCTGCTCGATCAGCAGGCAGCGCCAGCCGCGCCGAGCGGCTTCGCGCAGGATGCCGGCGCCAGTGATGCCGCCGCCGACCACGATCAGGTCCCAGTCGCGCGCGGCCAGCTCCGGCAGCGCCTGCGCGCGCCAGGCTGCGTTCCAGGCAGGCATGGGCTCAGTCCTGCAGCAGGGTGCCGGGATTCAAGCGGCCGGACGGGTCGAAATGCCCGGCCAGCGCCTTGATCGCCGCCATGCCCAGCGGGCCCTTCTCCACCGGCAGATAGGGCGCATGGTCCTTGCCCACGCCGTGCTGGTGGCTGATGGTGCCGCGGTGGTTGGCGATGGTGCGACTCGCAGCGTGCTTGAGCTTGCGCCAGCGCTCGTGCGTCTGCGCATAGCTGGCCGCCGGGCGGAACACATAGGTGGTGTAGATGCTCGAGCCTTCGCCATAGACGTGCGACAGGTGGGTGAACACATGCACGCGCTCGCCTTCGGCGGCCAGGCCCTCACGCAGGCTGGCTTCGATACGGGTTCAGCAGATTGTCGACGTTGGACCAGTCGGTGGCGGTTTCCAGGGTGTCGACCACGTAGCCGTTCTCCCACAGCGCTTCACGCAGGTAGGGGAAGCGGAAGCGGTTCTGCGCCCACTTTTTGCCCAGCAGGGTGCCGGTGAACACACCGCCGAAGCTCTTGAGAATCCGCCGCGCAGCACGCAACGAGGTCGCGTTCTGGGCACGGTCGCCGGTGACGCCGAAGGTCAGCATGCACTTGCCTTCCGCGGCGCCGCGCAGCTTCAGGTAACGCTCCAGCCAGGCGATCTGCCCGGGATGGCCGGCCAGTGCGAGCTGGGTGGTGGTTTCCACGGCATTGGACAGGCGCAGCATGGACAGCGGCACGCGCGCCTGCACCAGGGTGCGGATGCCTTCCAGCGCCTGCTCCCAGGACGGCAGGAATACCGCGTAGAAACGCTCGTCCTCGGCAATGCGTGTGACGCGCACCTTCACCGACGAGAGAATGCCGAAGCGGCCTTCGGAGCCCATGATCACTTCGCGCAGGTCCGGGCCGGCGGAGGACGCCGGGAAGGTCGGGATGTCCAGGCTGCCGGCGAAGGTTTCCAGGGTGCCGCCGGCGAACAGTTGCTCGATGCGCCCGTAGCGCAGCGACTGCTGGCCGCTGGAGCGGCTGGCGACCCAGCCGCCGAGGGTGGAGAGTTCCCAGGACTGCGGGAAGTGGCCGAGGGTATAGCCACGGGCGCGCAGCTGGCTTTCGACCTGCGGGCCGTTGGCGCCGGGGCCGAAGGTGGCGATCAGGCTCTGCTCGTCCAGTTCCAGCAGGCGGTTCATGTGCTCCAGGGAAACCGTGAGCACCGCCTTGTCGGACACCGGCGGGTTGATGTGGCCGGCCACCGAAGTACCGCCGCCGTAAGGGATCACCAGGCAGTCCCAGAGCTCGGCGAACTTCAGCAGCTCGCGGATCTGCTCGGCGGTCTGTGGGTAGGCCACGCCATCGGGGAACACGCCGAAGTCGCCTTCGCGCATCGCCAGCCAGTCCGGCAGGCTCTGGCCGCGGGCGTGCAGCAGGCGGTCGCGGGCTTCGCGCACCACCAGCGGATGTTCGGGCAGGCGCGAAGCCGGCACCTTGGCCAGCACCTGTTCCAGGGTCGCGTCCGGCAGCGTCAGGCCAGGGCCGACCAGATCGGCGAGAAAGCCACGCCCGTTATCGGGCAGTTCCACCACCGTCGTTTCTTCACCCCAGCCGTTCCAGCGTCGCATGCCCGCTCCTTTTATTCAGGGTCTCTGTGTGCAATTTCGATTGCTATTTCGGTGCCGCTTGATGGCTGCCTATACTAGCCAGCCGCCCTGCCCTGTCACTGTCGGATCAAGACAGGCGCAGTTGCCGATCGAGACACCCAGAACAAGAACTCACGCCATGCATTCCCTCGGCTACACATCCGTCCCTGCACTGCTGAAGTACCTGCGCCATGCCGAGTCCCTCGGCATGGACCTGGACGTCGCCCTCCAGGCAGCGGGCCTTGAGCGCTCGCAACTGAGCGACAACAGCCAGCGTCTGCCCAGTGAGGCCCACGAGCGACTGCTGCAGCACCTGAGTGCGCACTCCGGCGATCCGCTGTTCGGCCTGCACTCCGCACGCTTCGTGCAGCCAGGCTCATGGAGCGTGCTGGGCTACATCACCATGAACTGCGCCAACCTGGGCGAAGCCATGGGCCGCATCATTCCCTACGAGAAGCTCGTCGGCGACATGGGCGTCAGCCGCCTGGAGCCTGGCGCGGACCACATCAAGCTGATCTGGAACTGCCGCCACGAGGCCGCGCAGATTCGCCGGCACATGGTGGAAAACGTGCTGGCTTCCTGGCTGCTCTATGCGCGCTGGATCGCCGACACCAATGGCTCGCCCCAGGAGGTCTGGTTCGAGCACGCGCAGCCCGAAGGCACCGACCTCACCGAATACGAGCAGCTGTTCGGCTGCCCGGTGCGTTTCGAGCAGCCCTTCAGCGCGCTGCTGGTGCCCTTGCAGTTGCTGAGCTATCCGTTGCGCCAGGCTGACGCCAACCTGCTGCGCACCCTGGAAGAACACGCCCTGGCGCTGATGGCCGAGCTGGACGACGACGAGCCGCTGCCGCTGCGGGTGAAGAACGCCCTGCGCCTGCTGCTCAAGGACGGCCTGCCGCGCAAGGAGCGCGTCGCCGAGCGCTTCGAAATGACCGTGCGCACCCTGCAGCGCCATCTGCAGCAGGCCGGCACCAGCTACCAGCAGATCCTTGACGAACTGCGCCAGGAACTGGCCGAGCACTACCTGGTGCACAGCGACCTGCCGATCCAGGACATTGCCCAGTACCTGGGCTTCACCGAGTCGCGCTCGTTCCATCGCAGCTTCAAGGGCTGGACCGACCAGACACCCGGCGAGTACCGTCAGCAGCATAAAAAAACGCCGGTCTAAGACCGGCGTTTTTTTCGGGAGTTGTTGGCCGCCTGGCACGACCTGCAGGAGCGCGCCATGCGCGCGATCGCGGGCATGGCGCGCTCCTACAGGCCACTGCGAACGTTGGACCAGGCGTAGGAGCGGACTCCGTCCGCGATTGGCTGATCCCCGCGCCGAGCGTATCCACGGAGCAGCCGACAGGTCATCGCGGACAGAGTCCGCCCCTGCACGTCAGTCGAGGAGTTCGCTGAGCGGAATGAAGGTCAACCAATCGCCTTCAGCCAGCGTTGTCCCCTCGCGCACTTCCGCCAGCCCTTCGGCCCAAGCCGCGCTACGCAGCACGCCGGAACTCTGATTGGCGTATGGCACTGCACGGCCATTCTCCAGACGCGCACGCAGGTACTCGCGGCGGTTACCCGGCTTGGTCCAGTTGAAACCGGCGGGTACCTGCAAGCGCAGCGGCTCGACCTTCTGCATACCAAGGCGACGCATCAGGTAGGGCCGCGCCAGCAGCGCGAAAGTCACCAGGGTGGACGCGGGATTGCCCGGCAGGCCGATCACCGGCACCTGCTGGTAATGGCCCACGGTGAGCGGTTTACCCGGCTTGATCGCCAACTTCCACAGCGCCAGCTCGCCCGCCTCGCGCAGGGCCGCACCGAGGAAATCCGCCTCGCCGACCGACACGCCACCGGTGGAAAGAATCAGGTCGACATTCGAAAGACCGGCCAGCGCGGCGCGGGTGCGCTCCAGGTCATCCGGGAGGATGCCGGCATCCACCACGTCGCAACCGAAGCGTTGCAGCCAGGTGCGCAGCAGATGGCGGTTGCTGTTGTAGATCTGCCCGAGCGCCAGAGGCAGGCCCGGCTCCACCAGCTCGTCGCCGGTGGACAGCAGCGCTACGCGCGGGCGGCGGCGCACAGTCAATTCGGCATGGCCGAGCGAGGCGGCCAGCCCGATCTCGATCGGCCCCAGGCGCGTGCCGGCCGGCAACACACAGTCGCCCTTGCGGGTTTCCTGGCCCTGCGGGCGTACGTGCTGCCCCACCTCGAGCGCTTCGAGGAAACGTACGCGGCCGTCTTCCAGCACTTCGACGTTTTCCTGCATCTCGACACAATCGGCGCCTTCGGGTACCGGTGCGCCAGTGAAGATGCGCACGCAAGTGCCCGGCAGCAACGGCTCACCCGCCTGCCCGGCGAAGATCTTCTGGCTGACCGGCAGCGCCTCGCCCTGCCAATCGGCCTGACGCAGCGCGTAGCCGTCCATGGCGCTGTTCGGCCACGGCGGCAGGTCCAGCCCGGCCAGCAACGGTTCGGCCAGCACACGGCCGTCGGCCTCGCTCAGCGCGAGGATTTCGGTATCAAGGATCGGGGACTGCTCCGCCAGGGTCAGCAGGCGTGCCAGGGCGTCCTCGACCGGCAGCAGACCCGGCTTGTCGCAGCAGCTCATCCGCGGCTCTCGCAGGGCGCCGCCTTCTTCAGATGCGGCACGAAGTTGCACGGTCGGTGGCTGGCGTCCAGCTGTTCGCCGAGGATGCCGTCCCAGGCGGTGCGGCAGGCATTGGTGGAGCCTGGCAGGCAGCAGACCAGGGTGCCGTTGGACAGGCCGGCGAGTGCGCGGGACTGCACGGTGGAGGTGCCGATGTCGGCCACGGAAATCTGCCGGAACAGCTCACCGAAACCGTCCACCACCTTGTCCAGCAGGCAGGTCACCGCCTCCGGGGTGCTGTCGCGGCCGGTGAAACCGGTGCCGCCGGTCACCAGCACGACCTGCACTTCGTCCTCGGCGATCCAGGTCGCGACCTGGGCACGGATGCGATAGAGGTCATCCTTGAGCAGAACGCGGGCGGCCAGGTTATGACCCGCGGCCTTCAGGCGGTCGACGAACAGCTGGCCGGAGGT
Source organism: Pseudomonas sp. (assembly GCA_049840615.1). GTDB lineage: Bacteria > Pseudomonadota > Gammaproteobacteria > Pseudomonadales > Pseudomonadaceae > Pseudomonas. The sequence continues at coordinate 200,920 of JASGKM010000033.1, read as the reverse complement.
GTCGGTTTCCAGGGTGCGGGTGTCGCTGACGGTGAGAACGGCGATGTTCAGCGGGACGAATGGCTGCTCGGCCTTGTGGCTCATGATGAGGGCCCTTGCTTGTGAGGTTGGAATGCGCGGTGTTATATCACAGGCCCGCCCCGGAGACCCTGACATGCCACAAGCCCCGCTGCCCCCCTGTTCCGTCCTGATTCTCGCCGGAGGACGCGGCCAGCGCATGGGCGGCCAGGACAAGGGCCTGCTGGAATGGCAGGGCCACCCGCTGGTGAGCTACGCCGCCGCCCTCGCCCGCCCGTTCAGCGACGACCTGATCATCTCCTGCAACCGCAACGCGGACGTCTACGCTGGCTTCGCCGACCGTCTGGTGCAGGACGACAGCACGGACTTCCCCGGCCCGCTGGCCGGCATTCGCGCGGGCCTGGCCTGTGCACGCCACACCCACCTGCTGGTACTGCCCTGCGATGCTCCGCGCCTGGATGCCGACCTGCTGGAGCGCTTGCTACACGCATCCGCCGCCGCGCCGGACATCGTGCACATGCTGCGCTGTGGCACGCAGTGGGAGCCGCTGTTCAGCATCATCCCGGTGGCCATGCGTGCACAGATAGAAGCTGCCTGGGACCAGGGCGACCGCAGCCCGCGCCATGTGTTCTCGAACCTGGGCCTGCAGGCGGTGGATTGCCCGGCCGAGGACCCGCGCCTGGCCAACCTGAATACCCCGGAGCTGCTCTATCACGCCCGATAGCGACACAGTCGAATATTTTCCGGGAACTATGCTGCAAAGCTCCCGGTCAGACTTTTCGTACTTTTATGTTCGCTCATCAGGAGATTCACCCATGAACAAACGGATGCTTCCCGCCTTCCTGCTCGCCCTGGGCTTTAGCGTGCTCGCTGGTTGCTCCACCCCGTCCGTCATCACCCTGAACGATGGACGCGAGATTCAGTCGGTCGACAAACCCAAGTACGACGAAGAATCCGGCTTCTATGAGTTCGAACAGCTGGATGGCAAAACCGCCCGCGTGAACAAGGATCAGGTACGGACCGTCAAGGACCTCTGATTCTGCCGCAGGTGAAAACGCCCCGCAGACCTTGATCGGTCTGCGGGGCGTTCTCGTTTTCCCGGGTTAGCGGAAACTTTTTTCAAATATTTTTCGCTAACCCCTTGTGCATCAAAAGTTTTTCGGTAGAATGCGCGCCATCAAACGGAGCGTAGCGCAGCTTGGTAGCGCGTCTCGTTCGGGACGAGAAGGTCGCTGGTTCGAATCCAGTCGCTCCGACCAAATCCCGAAAAACCCGCCTAACGGCGGGTTTTTTATTGCCTGCGATTTTTCCTCAGACGAAGAATTCGCGGCACAAAAAAGCCCGTCCAGCAGGACGGGCTTTTCATGGGCGAATCAGAGCTGCCCGGACTTGCGTAGCGCGACCTGCGACAGGGCGCTCCAGTCCAGTTCGCCGTCACCGTGGGCAATGGCTTCGAGCAGGTTGTCACGCAGGACGCTGGCAAGCGGCAGCGGCACCCGCTGCTCATGCCCGGCCGACAGCGCCAGACCGACATCCTTGAGCCCCAGTACCAGGCGGAAGCCGGCCGGATCGAAGCGCTGCTCAGCGATCTGCGCGCCGTAGTTGCGGTAGACCGGCGCGTTGAACAGGGTGTTACCCATGATTTCCATGAACTCGCCCGGCCCGACGCCGTAGGTCTTCACCAACGCCGCACTCTCCCCCATCGCCTCGATGGCACTGGCGATCATGAAGTTGCCGGCGATCTTCACGGCGACGGCGCGCAGCGGGTCGTCACCCAGCGGCCAGGTCTTCTGCCCCAGCACATCGAGCACCGGCTGCGCTCTGGCGATGGCCGCCTCGGGGCCGGCCACCAGGATATTCAGCTTGCCGGCAGCAGCGACATCGGTGCGACCGAATACCGGCGCGGCGACGAACTCGACGCCCTGCTCGCGGTGCAGCTCGACCAGCTCACCCACGAAGGCCGTGGACAGCGTGGCCATGCTCAGGTGAACCACCCCGGCCCTGGCCGAGGCCAGGGCGCCGCTGTCGAGCAGCACGGCACGGGTGGAGGCATCGTCGGCCAGCATGGAAATCACCAGCTCGACATCGAACGCCTGCACGGGCGTGACGGCAGCGATGGCGCCCAGCTCTACCAACGGCTCCGCGGCGCCGGGCGAGCGGTTCCACACGACGACCTGGTGGCCAGCCTTGATGAGGTTGGCAGCCATGGCAGCACCCATGCCGCCCAATCCGAGAAATCCGATCTTCATTGCAATGCGCCTTGTATCGGTTGAATGAGGAGAGGGAAAGCCGCCGAAGGCATCAGCGGCTGAGGAAGGCGGCGACCTGCTCGGCGTCGAAGGGCCAGTTGAGCTCGGCACCGGAATCACAGCGACGCAGCACGGGAATGCTCAGACCGTATTGCTCGACCCATTCCTCGCGGTCGGCGATGTCCACCAGCTCGACCAGCAGGCCGTGCTCGACGAAGGGCATCAGCACCGCTTCGGCCACTTCGCAGAGGTGGCAGCCAAGGGTGCCGAAGAGCTGGCATTCCGGGGGCATGGAGGGATCCTGGGTGGACGACATGTGTTCAGACTCCAGCATGCTTGAGCAGCGTGTCGGCCACGGCGCGGGCTTCTCGCCCCTGCTGCGCCGGGCCCTGCATGTGCGCCATCACCAACACACCTTCGAGCAGGTATTGCAGCTGGCGGGCCAGGGCTTCCGGCTCCGTCGCCCCCAATCGCGCTAGCTGGGCGGCGAAGAAGCGGCCGAGAAAGGCCTTGTGCTCAGCGGCCTGTTGGTGGATGGGATGTTCGCGATCGTGGAATTCGCCGGCGGCGTGGATAAAGGCGCAGCCGCAGAAGTCCGGGCCATTGAGCACTTCCTGCAGACCGTCGAAGACCGCCAGGATCGCCTCGCGCGGCGCGAGGATGCGCTCGGCCGCCTCCACTCGCTCGACCATGCGGGCATGGCGCTCTTCCAGCGCCGCCATGATCAGCTCGTCCTTGGACTTGAAGTGCTTGTACAGCGTCATCTTCGCGACGCCCGACTCGGCAAGGATTCGATCGATACCGGTGGCGTGATAGCCCTCGCGGTAGAACAGGTCCTGGGCGGTGGTGAGCAGCAGCTCGCGTTTGCTGGATGCCATGGCATTACCTCCTGACCGAACATTATGCGCGAGGCTCGGCGCTCATGGGGAGCCGGACCGCTGTCGAGGGCGGCAATGTGGATGCCGATTGGCGGGCGGTCATTTCGCTTGAACTATACAGACCTGTCTGTCTAATATCTATCTCGTCGTCCCCACAACAACATCGCAAAGGACTCCCGCCATGAAACTCCACGACGTCGCGCTTTCCGGCAACTGCTACAAGGTTCGCCTGTTCCTCGGGCTCATCGGCCAGAAAGCCGAGCTGCTGCCAGTGGACCTGATGGGCGGCGCGCACAAACGCCCCGCTTTCCTGGCGATCAACCCGCGCGGCCAAGTGCCGGCGCTGGAAGATGGCGAACTGCACCTGGGCGATTCCCACGCCATCCTCGCCTACCTCGCCCGGCAGTACGCCGAGCCGCACTGGTACCCGCAGGACGCCGTTACCCAGGGACGCATCGCCAACTGGCTGAGCTTCTCGGCCAACGAGGTGCAGCACGGCCTGGCGATGGCGCGGGTGATCCAATTGTTCAAACGCCCCGGTGACCTGGCTGCTGCCCAGGCCAAGGGCCGTCAGGCGCTGGAGCTACTGGACGCAGCACTGGCCGACCACCACTGGCTGGCGCAGACGGACAAACCGAGCATCGCCGACATTGCCGTCTACCCCTACGTCACCCTGGCGACGGAAGGCGGCCTGGAGCCATCCGGCTATCCCTATGTGCAGGACTGGCTGGCTCGTGTGCGCGCCCTGCCCGGCTACGTCGCGCAACCCGCCTTCTGACTCTCTTCTGATTCCCTTGTAATTGGCCGCGCCGCCGCCCCGTGTGGCGGCGCCCTCCTACGCTCCACGAAAAGGAAATCCCGATGCGTCTGCCATCGCTGCTATTGGCCGGGCTGTTCGCCCTTGCCTGCCTGAACGTCCAGGCTGCCGACCTGCGCTTCTCGCTGATCCGCACCTCCGGCGTCACCACCCTGGATGCGTTCACCGTGGCGGGCGGCGACTGGACGCAAAAGGTCCCACTCAACCACACCGCCGTGCTGATCCAGCACCACGCTGCGACGCTGCTGTTCGACACCGGCCTGGGCAGCCAGGCGGACGCCCAGTTCAAACAGGACATGCCCTGGTGGGACAAGCCACTGTTCCAGTACGAGGGCCTGAAGCCGGCGCGCGAGCAGTTGCAGGGAAGCGGCATCCGCATCGACCGGATCATCCTGTCCCACGCCCACTGGGACCATGCCTCGGGGCTGTCGGACTTCCCGGAAGTCCCGGTCTGGGCGACCTATGACGAGATCAACTACGCCCATATCGCCCAGCCGCCGGCCGTGTTTCCCAGCCAGTTCCGCCATCCGGTGAAATGGGTTCCCTTCCAGTTCGAGTCGGCGCCCTTCCTGGGCTACGACCGCAGCCTCGACCTGTTCGGCGACGGCAGCCTGGTGCTGGTGCCCATGCGCGGTCACACGCCTGGCTCGGTCGGCTTGTTCATCACCCTCGACGATGGCCGGCGCTTCTTCTTCAGCGGCGACACCACCTGGCGCCTGTCCGGCTTTACCGGCCCCCACGAGAAGTTCTGGGTCAGCCGCAAACTGGTGGACAGCAACCGTGACCAGACCCTGGCCGAAGTAGCCCGTGTCCACGAACTGATGCTTGCCTATCCAATGCTGACCGTGGTGCCCGCCCATGACGCCCAGGTGCAGGACAAACTGGGCTACTACCCCCACTGGATTCAGTGAAAGCCACGCCAGCCGCCGCTCAGCGCTTCAATAGCCAGCTCACTAATCAGCGACTAAGGTCTAAGGGTCGTCAACATTCGGTAATGATTTAGTAGATAGGCTGTAACAGATTGACATGCCGGCCCTGATCCAACCGGCATCATCAAACTGCCCCAAGCGCTCGAGGAGACAATAACAATGAGCAAGACCCCGATCGCCCGTGCCGTGGCTTTGGCCACGCTGGGTACCAGCTTGACCGTTCCGACCATTGCCCATGCCGACTTCATCAAGGACAGCAAGGCCACCGTCGAACTGCGCAACTTCTACTTCAACCGCGACTTCCGCCAGGACAGCCCGGCCCCGGCCCAGAACAAGGCCGAGGAATGGGCCCAGGGCTTCATCCTCAAATACGAATCGGGCTACACCGACGGCACCATCGGTGTCGGCGTCGACGCCCTGGGCACCCTGGGCCTGAAACTCGATTCCTCGCCCGACCGCAGCGGCACCGGCCTCCTGCAGCGCTCGCGCAGTGACGGTCGCGCCGAAGACAGCTACGGCGACCTGGGCATTACCGCCAAACTGCGCGCCTCCAAGAGCACCCTGAAGGCCGGCACCCTGATGCCGAAAATGCCCGTGGTGCAGTTCAACGACACTCGCCTGCTGCCGCAGACCTTCAGCGGCTTCGCCCTGAACTCCGCGGAGCTCGACGGCCTGACCGTCGATGGCGGCCGCCTCTACCAGGTGAACCAGCGTGACTCCTCCGACTACGAGGACATGACCATCACCGGTGGCGGCAAGCGCAACATCAAGCTGGGCGATGCCACCACGAGCAACAAGTTCCTGTTCGGCGGCCTCACCTACAAGTGGACCGACAGCCTCAGCACCAGCTACCACTATGGCGGCCTGGAAGACATCTACAAACAGCACTACCTGGGCCTGATCCACGTGCTGCCGATCGCCGACAAGCAGTCACTGAAGTCCGATATCCGCTGGGCCAAGTCCGATGACGACGGCGGCAGCAACGTCGACAACAAGGCGCTCAACGCCATGTTCACCTATGCCCTGGGCTACCACGCCTTCGGCGTCGGCTACCAGAAGATGAGCGGCGACACCGGCTTCGCCTACATCAACGGCACCGACCCCTACCTGGTGAACTACATCCAGATCGGCGACTTCGCCAACAAGGACGAGAAATCCTGGCAGGCGCGGTACGACTACAACTTCGCCGGCCTCGGCATCCCCGGCCTGACCTTCATGACCCGCTACGTGAAAGGCGACAACATCGACCTGATCACCACCGACGGCGAAGGCAAGGAATGGGAACGCGACACCGACATCGCCTACGTCTTCCAGGACGGCCCGCTGAAGAACCTGGGCGTCAAGTGGCGTAACGCGACCATGCGCACCAACTACACCAACGATTACGACGAGAACCGTCTGATCGTCAGCTACACCATGCCGCTCTGGTAATCCTTACGGCGTGACGAAAAAGCCCGGCATCTGCCGGGCTTTTTCTTTGCTTCAAACGGGACGATTCAGTCCTGACTGAGCGCTCCGATTTTGTGGATCGACAGATCGGCGCCGTAGTACTCCTCCTCCTTCGTCAGGCGGATGCCCACAGCCGACTTCACCAGGCCGTACACCAGCAGGCCGCCAGAGAACGCCACCACTACGCCCAGCAGAGTCCCGATTGCCTGGCTGGCCAGGCTGACCCCGCCCAGTCCGCCCAGCGCCTGCTGGCCGAAGATGCCGCAGGCGATGCCGCCCCAGGCGCCGCACAGGCCGTGCAGTGGCCAGACACCCAACACGTCGTCGATCTTCCAGCGCACCTGAGTCGCGGTGAACGCCCAGACGAACAGCGCACCCGCCACCATGCCGGTAGCCAAGGCTCCAACGGGGTGCATCAGGTCGGAGCCGGCGCAGACCGCCACCAGTCCAGCCAACGGACCGTTGTGCAGGAAGCCCGGGTCATTGCGACCGACCAGCAGCGACGCCACAGTGCCGCCAACCATCGCCAGCAACGAGTTCACCGCCACCAACCCGCTCGCGCCCGCCAGCGACTGGGCACTCATCACGTTGAAGCCGAACCAGCCGACAATGAGAATCCACGACCCCGCCGCCAGGAACGGAATGTTCGACGGTGCGAAAGCGACCAGTCGTCCTTCACGATAACGACCATTGCGCTGCCCCAGCAGCACCACCGCCGCCAGCGCCAGCCAGCCGCCGAAGGCATGCACCACCACGGAGCCGGCGAAATCATGGAAGGCTGCGCCGAACTCGGCCTTCAACCAGCCCTGGAAACCGAAGTTGCCGTTCCAGATCAGCCCCTCGAAGAACGGATAGACGAAAGCCACGATCAGCGCCGTGGCGCACAGCTGCGGACCGAAACGGGCACGCTCGGCTATGCCGCCGGAAATGATCGCGGGAATCGCCGCGGCGAAAGTCAGCAGGAAGAAGAACTTCACCAGCGCGTAGCCGTTTTCGTTCGCCAGAGTCGCCGCCGGTTGCAGGAAAGTGACGCCATAGGCGATCCAGTAGCCGATGAAGAAGTAGGCCAGGGTCGAGATGGCGAAGTCCGAGAGGATCTTCGACAGGGCATTCACCTGGTTCTTCAGGCGCACCGTACCCACTTCCAGGAAGGCGAAGCCCGCGTGCATGGCCAACACCATGACCGCGCCCATCAGGAGGAACAGCGTGTTGGAGCCGTGGACCAGTGTTTCTACGGCACTATTGAGGTTTTCCATCGCTACAGGCAGCCCCGGAGGTCAAGGGGAAAGCACCAAAACGGCTCGCGGCGACCCTGCGCCGCACCACGCTGAAGCAATGGCGCACCACGAAGGAGCCGAGTGCTGAACCAGAATGACCCACGAGCCATCCCGTCAGCTTCGCAATTTCTTGTACTTCCTTATGTTTTTCAGTGAGTTGAGTTCATATTCCCGAGCGCTTAAGGCATCGGGAACGCCCCGCCGTGGGGCGCTCGGCTCTCCATGCGCACCAGAGAAATGCAAGCGGCATACCACCCGTGAAACCATCAGCGACTAGGCTTCAACTCGCACCCGAGAGCGGCCCCAGGGTGAATTTGTGAGAAACTTTCTTCCGCCCCTGGGGCTCGAAAAATAGGAACCTCAACCCGCACAAGGAGCATCACATGCCTCGCAAGACCGCAGTGAACGCCGCCAAGGACGAACTCCTGGCCGAATTCCAGGCCCTCGTCAGTGATACCGAGAAACTCCTGCAGAGCTCGGCCGACCTGGCCGGCGCCGAAGCCGACCAGATGCGCGCGCAGATTCACGAAAGCCTCAAGCGCGCCCGCGATGCCATCTACTCCACCAAGGACTCCGTGCGCGACCAGGGCAAAGCCGCCGTGGACGCCACCGAAGACTATGTCGGCGATCATCCGTGGCAGGCCGTGGGCATCGCCGCCGGTGTCGGCTTCCTCCTCGGCCTGCTGGTCAGCCGGCGCTGATCCATGAGCGACGGAATGGACGCCGGGCCGAAGACTTCGGCCAACTCCCCCTCCCCGCGGCGCTTCGGCGCCGCGGTTCTGGGCCTGCTGCACGGGCACGTCGAACTGCTCGGCATCGAGTTGCAGGAGCAGAAGACCCGCACCGTGCAGATGCTGCTGATGGCCGGCCTCGCGCTGGTCTTCGCCCTGCTGCTGCTGGTCGCCCTGTCGGTGCTGGTGCTTATCCTGTTCTGGGACAGTTACCGCTTGCAGGCCGCCATCGGACTCTGCCTCTTCTACGTCGGCGGCAGCCTGTTCTGCGCCTGGCGGCTGCACATGCTGGTCAGCGACGAGAGCTCGCCGTTCAGCGCCACCCTCGAAGAACTGGCCCGCGACCGGGAGCGACTGTTGCCATGAGCGAAATGCCCGATGCCCGAAACCTGACCCGAGCCGAGCTGCGCAAGGCTATCGTCCGCCTGCGCATGGAAATGCAGCGCCAGCAGATCCGCCAGGAAGGCGAGTTGTTGCTGCAACCTCTGAAGCAGGTCCGTAATGTCGGCCAGAGCGTACGCGGCAGCCTGGGCGGCAATCTCCCGCTCTGGGGCGCCGGTGGCGCCGCAGCTCTGGCGTTGCTGTTCGGCCGCAAGCGCCGCTGGATACGCCTGCTGCGCGTAGGCATCGCCCTCGTCCCGATCATCCTGCAGATGCGCAGCAAGCCCGAGCCCCAGGACCCTCCCGCACCCTCGACACACCTCTGACGTCTAGACTGGCCACATTCTTGCTAAGTGAGAGTGAGCTGCGCTTGAGCGCTTCCCTGTCACGCCACTAAGGATGTGTCCCTTGATCGACGGGCAACCCATCGCCTGCTTCCAGCCCTTCATCGACACCGCGACCGGCCTGATCGCCGGTGTCGAAGCACTGGGCCGGCTGCGCCAGGACAACGGCGACCTGCAATCGGTCGGCCCGTTGTTCTTCAACCCGCGAGTCGGCCTGGCCGAATTGCGCCGTCTCGACCGGCAGATTCGCGACGCCGCTCTCGCCCGCATCCATGAAGCGCCCAAGGACTGGTTCCTCAGCCTGAACATTTCGCCGCGCTGGATCAGCCGCCTGCGCCCGAACCAACCGCTGCCCAGCCTCAAGCAATTACAACAACAAGGCGTACCGCCGGAGCGCGTGGTCTTCGAGATCACCGAACTGGGCGGCGCCCACCAGCGACTGCCGGAAGTGGTGGCGCGCTACCGCGAAGCGGGCGCGCGCATCGCCATCGACGACTTCGGTGCCGGCTACTCGCAGCTGGACCGCGTACTGGCGCTGCAGCCGGACATTCTCAAGCTGGACATGCGCCTGTTCCAGGAAGCCGCCCGCGGCGGCCCCAGCGGGGAAGTGGTGAAGGCCCTGGCGCAGATGGCGGAAAAGACCGGCTGCTGGATCATCGCCGAGGGCGTGGAAACCGAAGAGGAGATGGACTTCGCCCTGGAGTGCGGCGCGCGCTACGTGCAGGGCTTCCTGTTCGCCAAACCGGCTCTGGAATTCCCTGCCAGCGACGCCTTCCGCGAAGCCTTCGCCCAGCGTCGCGACCAGTATGTGCATCGCAAGCTGCAGGAGCGCTCCAACCTCATCCAGCTGCGCCAGCAACTCTCCGAACTGATGAACATGCTGCGCCCCTGGGCAGAAGGCGGCGCCATGCTCAGCAGCCTGCCGCCGGCGCCGGAGTCCTTCGGCCGCCTGCTGCGCATCTACCAGTGCGACCGCCACGGCACCCAGACTTCGCCAAACCTGGAATGGAACGGCCTGTTCTGGAAGGAGAACCGCCGCTACCTGGGCCACAACTGGTCCTGGCGCCCCTACTTCTACCAGTTGCTCGCCGAGGGCTGGGAAGAGCGCCGCCTGACACTCTCCAACACCTATCGCGACGCCACCACCAACCAGTACTGCATGACCGCCGGCCAGTTCATCGACCAGGGTCGACGTCTTCTGCTCATCGATATCGACGCCGAAGGCCTCTAGCGCCGCGATTGAGATTGCCGGCGCGAACGGCTAGCGTTGCCGGTAACTCTCTCGATTGCGGAAAGAAGAATGGATTGGCATACCCTGCTCCCCCGGGAGCGCCTTGGCAAACCGGTGCACAGCAGCGCCGAACTCGGCCGCAGCGCCTTCCACAAGGACCACGACCGCATCATCTTCTCCGGGGCCTTCCGCCGCCTGGGACGCAAGACCCAAGTGCATCCGGTATCAAGCAATGACCACATTCATACCCGCCTGACCCATTCACTGGAGGTTGGCTGCGTCGGCCGCTCACTGGGCATGCGCGTTGGCGAGATCATTCGTGACCGCCTGCCGGAATGGTGCGACCCGTCGGACATGGGCGTGATCGTGCAGTCCGCCTGCCTCGCCCACGACATCGGCAACCCGCCCTTCGGCCACTCCGGCGAAGACGCCATCCGCCACTGGTTTCAGCAGGCTGCCGGGCGCGGCTGGCTGGATGGCATGAGCGAGGAAGAGCGCTCCGACTTCCTGCACTTCGAAGGCAACGCCCAGGGCTTCCGCGTGCTCACCCAGCTCGAGTACCACCAGTTCGACGGCGGCACGCGCCTGACCTACGCCACCCTCGGCACTTACCTGAAGTACCCCTGGACGGCGCGCCACGCCGACTCCCTCGGCTACAAGAAGCACAAGTTCGGCTGCTACCGCAGCGAACTGCCGCTGCTCGAGCAGATCACCCAGAAACTGGGCATGCCGCAACTGGAAGACGAGCGTTGGGCACGTCACCCGTTGGTCTACCTGATGGAGGCGGCGGACGACATCTGCTACGGCCTGATCGATCTGGAAGACGGCGTGGAGATGGAGCTGCTGAACTACAGCGAAGTCGAAGCGCTGCTGCTCGACCTGGTCGACGACGACCTACCGGAAACCTACCGCCAGCTCGGCCCTAAGGACTCACGCCGGCGCAAGATGGCAATCCTGCGCGGCAAGGCCATCGAGCACCTGACCAACGCCGCTGCTCGGGCCTTCGTCGAACAGGAAAAGGCCCTGCTCGCGGGAAGCCTGCAAGGCGACCTGGTAGAGCACATGCATGGCCCGGCCAAGCGCTGCGTGCAACGCGCCAAAGCAATGGCGAGGGAGAAGATATTCCAGGACAAGCGCAAGACCCTGCACGAGATTGGCGCCTACACCACCCTGGAAATCCTGCTGAACTCATTCTGTGGCGCTGTACTGGAGCAGCACCGCCAGTCTTCGCCGTCGTTCAAGAACCAGCGGATCCTCGACTTGCTGAGTCACTACGCGCCTGACCCGAGTTGGACGCTCTATCGGTCCTTCTTGCGCGTAACAGACTTCATCGCCGGGATGACCGACAGCTATGCCACCGAGATGGCGCGCGAAATGACCGGCCGCTCCAGCCCGAGCTGAGGCGGCCGTGCACGCTAGGCGGCCAGCTTGCGCAATTGCTGCAGCAGATCATCCTGCAAGGTCGCCATTGCGTGCTCCACGGCCAACGCACGATTGCGTAATTCCTTGCTGTCGAGACCATCCTTGCAGCCGCCTTCGAGCTTGCTGCACAGGTCCTGAAGCATGCCAGCGTTGACCAGGCGTGCGGCCCCCTTCATGCGGTGGGCCAGATCAGCCAGTTGTTTCCAGTCACCCGCCTCCCAGAGCGGGCGGACCTGATCGATATCGATTCGGTTGCTGCTGTGCAACTCTTCCAGGAGTCGGCGGATAAGACCGGGATTTCCGCCGGTCATCTCCCTCAGCGACTTCAGATCGAACTCGTCACCCTGTTTTTCTTCCACAGGCTCCGAGTCATCAGGAGCAGCTGAAATCTTCGGTACGGCGTCCAACCTTACCCGCAGGTTATCCAGGCCAATGGGTTTGAACAGGCAATCGTCCATACCGGCTCGCCGACAGTTCTCTATCTCGTCGGGCTGTGCGTTGGCGGTGAACCCGAAGATCACGCAGTGCTCGGCCTCCATCTCGTCCTCGAGATCGCGAATACGCCGAGCAAGGCCATAGCCGTTGAGCACAGGCATATTGCAATCGGTGATCACCAGATCGAAGTCTCCCGGATGCCACAACTGCAATGCCTGGGAGCCGTCGGAGGCTACCTCGACCTGATGCCCCAGGTGCTCCAGTTGCTGGGTCAACAGCAGCCGGTTGGCCACATGATCGTCGACCACCAGGACCTTCAGCGAATGGGCAGTCCTCGGGATCACCTCTGCCCGCCCAATGTCGCCTGCGGGCAGGCTTTCCAAGGTCTGCAGCAACAGGCGCACCGTAACCGTGGTGCCCTCTCCGGGCCGGCTTTCCATGCGTACAGTCCCGCCCATCATCTCCGCCAGCTTACGGCAGATAGTGAGCCCCAGGCCCGTGCCGCCTCGACTGGCTCCACCACTCCGGGCTACCTGGCTGAAGGGCTCGAACAACTGGCGCTGCTCATCCTCGGAAATGCCGATCCCGCTGTCCTGCACACTCACCTCGAGCGCCAGTCGCTCACCGGCGACACGTTCGCCATAGACGCGAATCCTCACCTGACCGACGTCCGTGAACTTGATGGCGTTGCTGACCAGGTTCGACAGTATCTGCTTGAACCTCAGGGGATCGATCAACACATCGCAGGCGGCCTCCGCCTCGATTTCCATCCTGAGCTCCAGGGCCTTTTGCCGTGCCAGCCCATCGAACACGCGCGCAACGGACTCCACCAGCTCGCGCAGGTGGGCACGCTCCGGCATCAGCGTCAGGCGTCCGGACTCGATCTTGGCTACGTCCAGGATGTCGCCGATCAGCGTCAACAGGGAACGAGCCGAATCGTAGGCCACTTCGACTGGCTCTCGCTCCCAGTGCCCCTGATCCGAGCGGGTGAGCGCCAACTCCAACATGCCGATCACCGCGTTCATCGGTGTGCGGATTTCATGGCTCATCGTGGCGAGGAAGGTGCTCTTCGCACGGTTGGCTTCCTCGGCCTGCTCCTTCGCAGCTTCCAACTGGTGGTGCAGCCGTTCACGCTCGGTGACATCGATCCAGCCCGTCACGACGCCGGAGATATCCCCACTCGGGCCGCGGTACGGTGTGGCCCAGTAATAGACTTCCCGAACCTCGCCGCCAAGCTGCAGTATCAGGTCGGAAGCCACCTTTGTGCCGCTCCATGGCCTGCTGATGAAATCTGCTGCAGCACTCGCGCATCGGGCTGCCTGCAGCCAGGTGCAATCGACAACCCGCGAACCGTCAGCCGCCTCGCGAGGCATCCCGGTCTCCTTGATGAAGCCGATATTGCAGGTGACCAGGCGTCCATCACGATCTCGTACTGCCAAGAGGCTCAGGAATGCCATCGATCAATGCACGCTTGAATTCGAGCACGGGGAGTTGAGCTTCTTCCTCCCGAATCCCGGCGACGGCGCATCTTGCGCCACACCCACCCGTTCCACAGCAGCACGACGAGCAAGCGCCAGCGCTGCCGCCCAGGCAAGCTGGATGAATTGCTTGCGGTAGCCTTGCCAGATGCTGTCCGGCCTTTCCGCGCTGGCCGACCAACGCGCCGTGATATTGCTCAGGTCCTCGGGCGAGATGGCCAGGAGCGCCTTGTTGAGAATGCTGAGCAGCTCCGGGTCTGCCTGTGACACCGCCAGCGAGAACTGTCCTGGCTCACGGTCCAGGGCCAGGGCGATCTTGAGATCAGGGTAATAGCGGGAGATCAGGTAGTTGGCAGACAACAGCAGGTGAATGCCGGCGTCCACCTTCCCTTCACTGATCATGGACAGGTCATCGATATTGTTCTCGACTTCCAACAGTTTTACCTGCGGATGGCGAGCACGCATGAAGTCTGCGATGACGGAGCCTCGGGAACGGCAACGCTGTGCCCATCGAGATCATCCAGGCTGTGTAGCCAGTTGCTGCCTTCCGGCACCACGACCACGAAAGACGCGGTCATGTAGGGGCGTGTGAAACCCAGCCACTCCTCACGCAGCGCATTCGGTGTAAGCGCAGCAATAACGTCGGCTTTGCCCGTACGTACCTGCTCCAGCATCGCCGTGACGCTTGGCTGCGGGCGCACATCGAACTCTACACCGGTGCGACTCTGGATAAGTTCAAGCAGGTCGGCGGTGATGCCTCGGAACTGGCCCTGGGCATCGAAGAATGAAACGGGCGCCAAAGCCTGGTCGATCACGACCCTCGGCCGCGGATGACGGTCCACCCAACGCTGCTCCTGAGGCGTCAGGATGAGTCGCTGGCCAGCGATGGGACTGCCGCCGCCGGGACTCCAGCGCCGCTGAATGGAAGTCTCGACCTGCCGCGGAATGGAGGCCAGGGTACGGTCGATGATCCCCTGCAACGTCCGATCAGAAGCATTCAAGGCAAAGCTGAAACCCTGACCATTGAAGCTGGCAAAGTTCGAGGAGCTTGAGATTCGCCAGATAGCCCTGGCTGATCAGGTACTGCGCACTGAATGCATCGCCGACGAACAGGTCTGCCTGGCCGAAAGCCACTGCCTCCAGGGCCCGGCGCACCGACTGGTAGCTTTGCACCGTGGCACCGGCGAGGTATTTGTTGCGTTCAGCTGCCGGGTAGTAGTCACTGACTACCGCAATGCGCTTGCCAGCGAACTGCTCGCCGCTTTCCAGGCGCGTGTTCGCCGGCCCGATGATGACCGGTTGGTTGGAGAAGTACGGCACAGAGAGTACAACGCCTGGCCGTGCAGCCTCATATCCCGTGGCACGGCTCAATAGATCGATGTCTCCGCGCAACAACGCAGCTACCGCAGCATCTCGATCGGGATAACGTCGAATGTCGACCCGAACGTTGAGCGAGTCGGCAATGATCCCGACGACATCGGCCGTGATGCCCTCCAGATCAGTCCCGCTGCCGGTGATATCAAAGGGCGCATAATCCGGCGCGGTCACGCCCAGGCGTAGCGTGCGTTTCTCTCTGAGCCATTGCCAGTCGGAATCGCTCAGTTGCACCTTGACTGGCTCGTCGCTCGAACGAGCCAGCAGGTTGATCGAAGTCCAATCGTGCTGCTCCGCCGTCACCCATCCGCAGCAGATGAGTAGCAACACACAGACGAGAAAGCGGAAGCGGCACATCCAACACCTCAGACCAGCGCGTTCCGCTTGGCAAACTCGATCAGGTCAACCAGCGAATGGGCATTGAGCTTCAGCAGCAGGCGGGTCTTGTAAGTACTGACCGTCTTGTTACTGATGAACATCTGTTCGGAGATTTCCTTGTTCGAATAGCCGTTCGCGAGGTACTGGAGCACGGCCATCTCGCGATCGGACAGGCGCTGAATGAGTTCCTGATCGTCCATCTGCCCGTTATTGCGGCGCGTCTGGCGCACGGCCGTGCTGGGGAAGTAGTTGTAGCCGGCGACCACCGCATTGACCGCACTGATCAGCTCGGACAGTCCTCCCTGCTTGCAGACAAAGCCAGAAGCACCCGCCTGCATGCAGCGCATGGCGAACAACGAGGCGCTCTGCCCGGTCAACACCAGCACCTTGAGCGGCAACTCGAAGGCGGAAATACGACTGATCACCTCCAGGCCATCAAGGCGGGGAATACCGATATCCAGAACGACCAGGTCGGGAATCAGGTCCTTGACAAGCGAAAGGGCATCCACACCGTTGTCGGTCTCACCAACGATGACATGGCCTTCCTTTTCCAACAGCACACGCATCGCCATGCGAATGACTGGATGATCATCGACAATTAGAACTTTGCTCATCAGCTTCCTCCCTCAGACCCTTCGAAAAAATGTCCTTCGGTAAGATATATGCAGAGCTGGCGCTGTCGAGATTACCCCCCTCAATATTGGCTATTAGAGGGTTTTCCTACGCAACATCTAAATAATTCCTACAAGCAACCATAAACATTTTGACGCCAACTCAATTTCGGCAGGAACATTCTGATGAGAAACGGAAGAAAAGCTGATCACGATTCCTGACAATCCTCCTCCCAGTCGCTGCTAATCCTATCTACCAGATGCTTGATATCCACCTGACTTTTCCCTCACGACCTGCTTCTCGTCATTCCGAAGCGCGAGTCACCTGACCTTCCCGGCAGCCGGGAGATTCGTCTCAACCGCTTTAGATAGGGCACTCCTCCGCAGCTCAACCCAGCCGCATTCATTGGCGGCCATTCCCGACACCGACCTTGATCACATTTTCTGTCGGCCAGCGTCTGACAAATCCTCTGCCTCTTCCCCCTGCCAGGAAGATCAGTTATCGAAAGCTGAGAAGCTCAAACCGATTCATTTCTGCGCATCCCTTTTATCAAGATAAAAAGTGGAAAAACCCCAAAAACAAAACCCATGAAAAATAATCACAAATAACTTTCGACCACAAAAAAACCTACCGGAAAGCCAAATCCAATCCGACCAGATAACCAGAAAAACATACGGACAGAACAATGAAGAAACAATCAAGCCTCACATCAACCGGACTACCGAAAACAGATAGAACCGACTGAATAAGTTTGTCACTTTATTGGCTATCTATTGCACTCCAAAACAGCCAGGAGCCTATTACGTGCAAGACAACAAATTCAGCATCCTGATAGTCGAAGACCATCCCTTCCAGCTGATCGCCACGCAAATACAGCTGAACAGATTGGGCTTCTTCCGATTGGCCCCCGCTCTTGATGCCAATGAGGCGCGCGAAGAGTGTGCGCGACGCAACGAGCCTTTCGACTTGCTGCTCTGCGATATCAACCTGCCGGGCACCGACGGCATAGAACTGTTCAGCGAACTGACCAACAGCGGTCATATTCGCCAAGCGGTCTTCCTGAGTTGCCGTGATCGCGATGAACTGCAGGCGCTGCAGATAACCCTGCGTGCCAAAGGACTACCTATCCTGGCTTGCCTGTCGAAACCCCTCGACGAGTGGGCGCTGCTGGAGACCCTGGGCACGAGCGAGAGTATCAGCCTCAGGGCGCGGGAAGATTGAGTGACGGGTCCGGATACCACGCATCGATCAGCGGACTGAGCGTGAAACCTGCGAGTTCCGGCTGCTGCTTCAGCCATCCGTCAATCCATTCGCGCTGCTCCACACTTACCGAGCCGCGCCGGGCAAGGCAGATGAATCCGTACTCGTCGCAACCGCTATAGACGAGATCGTTGGGTTCAACGGCGACGCCCGCGAATCGCCTCATGAAAGCGCCAATAGACTTTTCGTCCACCCCCTCCTTGTACTGGAAACTCAGCTCGAAGCCGAGCTCCTGGAACTCATCGACACACAACTTCTTGCGTAAACGACGGGAACGATGGGTAGCCATCTGAATCTCTCCTCAGGAGGGCTTTCGCCGCTGGGTGCACGAGTGTGTTCGGAACATACCCGGGATTTGCGCGAACAATATCCCGATCAGCCTCTCCGAGACGACTGGCATCCGAAGGCCAGCGCATCCTGGAACAGCTTGCGGCATAATGTGCCGCAGCTCCCGGTCCGACAGGGAGTATTTCATCTGTAGTGTTGCGCTTCATCTTTTCATTTTTTCAAGTCAATGCCCGACCACTGGGATGTCACCTTTTCTATGTTCAAATCTTTGCGTGTCCTCGCTCTCGCTACCCTATTGCCCTTCGCCTTGCCGGCCGTTGCCCAGATCAACAGCACCCTGCCCGAACGCGTACAGAAAGCGCTGCGGGCCAGCAAACTTACCGACGATGCCCTGTCGCTGGTGATGATCCCTCTGGAAGGCCCCGGCAACGCTACCTATTTCAACGCTGACGTCTCGGTGAACCCGGCGTCGACCATGAAGCTGTTCACCACCTATGCCGCCCTGGAGATGCTCGGCCCGACCTATCAGTGGCAGACCGAGTTCTACACCGACGGCCAGCTCAAGGACGGCACCCTCAACGGCAACCTCTATCTCAAGGGCGGCGGTGATCCGAAGCTGAACCTGGAAAAGCTCTGGCTGATGATGCGCGACCTGCGCGCCAACGGCGTGAACAAGGTCACCGGCGACCTGGTGCTGGACCGCAGCTACTTCAACATCCCGCAATTGCCGGTCTTCAACGACGACGGCGGCGACGACAACAAACCCTTCCTGGTCGGCCCGGACTCGCTGATGGTCAACCTGAAGAGCGTGCGCCTGGTGATCCGCACCGAGGGCAGCAAGGCCACCGTGCTGATGGACCCGCCGCTGGCAAACGTGCGCATCGACAACCAGATCCAGGTCAGCAAGGCCGCGGCCTGCCCCGCCTGGCCGAAACTGCGCTTCAACCCGGTGACCCAGTTCGATGGCACCTCGCTGGTTGCCACCGGGCAGATTCCACAGGGCTGCAGCGCGCAGACCTACATGTCCCTTCTCGAACACCCGGCCTACACTGCCGGCGCCGTACGCGGCATCTGGCAGGAGCTGGGCGGCAGCATTCTCGGCAAGGACCGCGAAGGCACCGTGCCGAAGAACGCCACCCTGGTAGCCCGCGCCATGTCGCCGGACGTCGTGGAAATCATCCGCGACATCAACAAGTTCAGTAACAACACCATGGCTCGCCAGCTGTTCCTTTCGGTCGGCCGCCAGTATCGCAATGGCGCCGATGCGGACGACGCCCAGGCTGCCCAGCGGGTGATCCGCCAGTGGCTGGCGCGCAAGGGCATCACCGCGAGCCACCTGGTGATGGAAAACGGTTCGGGCCTGTCCCGCGACGAGCGGGTCAGCGCCCGCGAGATGGCCGCCATGCTCCAGGCCGCGTGGCATAGTCCCTACGCTGCCGAGTACATCTCCTCGCTGCCGATCGTGGCCAAGGACGGCACCATGCGCAAACGCCTGCGTGGCACGCCCATGGCCGGAGAAGCCCACGTGAAGACCGGTACCCTGAACACGGTACGCGCCCTCGCCGGCTTCAGCCGCGACGCCAACGGCCGCACCTGGGTGGTGGTAGCGATCCTCAACAGCAACCGGCCATGGGGCGCCTCGTCGATCCTCGACCAGGTGCTGCTGGACCTCTACAGCAGCACCAAGCGCTGATCCCCGCGCGAACCCCGGCCAACCGGCCGGGGTTTTCGCATCAGGCTTCGACCTTCTCCAGGCGATCCCGGCCCAGCCGCTTGGCGCGATAGACCGCGCGATCCACCTTGCGCATCAGGTCGTCGGCGCTTTCACCGGGACACCAGGACGCCACCCCGAAGCTCGCCGTCACCACGCCGACACCCTCCATCGGCTGCCCGCGCAGAGCCTTCCACAGAGCCTCTGCCAGTTGCCAGGCCTGCTCCGTGGTGCTTCCCGGGCAGAGCACCACCAGTTCCTCTCCCCCCAAACGGCAGAAAACGTCCACCTTGCGCAGACGCTGAGCAATCCGTTGGCACAGGGTGACCAACACGATATCCCCCGCCTCGTGACCAAAGCGGTCGTTGATGTCCTTGAAGTGGTCGATATCGAACATCACCAGCGACAACGGCTCACCGCTGCGGGCGCAGCGCGCCATGGCCTGATCCAGTTGCTCCTTGAAGTAGCGACGATTGTGGATGCCCGTCAGTGCATCGGTGACCGACAGGCGCCGCAACTCCATTTCCGCCTCCTTGCGCCGGGTAATGTCGGTGGCGATGCCCAGATACCCCGTGGTATTGCCCGCCGAGTCGCGCACGCCGGTAATGATCAGGTTGATCTTCAGTTGCCGGCCGTCACGGCGCACGCAGGTCCATTCGTGCTCCTCGTGCCCCTCGCCCACCAGAGCGCCGACGACGTCGAAGCCACGAATCTCGCGTCCGAGAATGCTCGACAGGTCCTGCGCGCGGCGGCGGATCTCGTCCTTGACGAAGACGTTCTCCGGTACTGGCCGCCCGATCACTTCCTGGGCGCTGTAGCCGAACATGCGCTCCGCCCCGACATTGAAGCTGCGCACGAAGCCGCGCAGGTCGGTTGAGACGATAGCGACCTGGGTTGCCGCATCCAGCATGCCGTGCAAGCGGCTGTTAACCTCGCCCAGCTCCAGCTCGGCGGCCTTGCGCGAACTGATGTCGGTCTGGGTTCCGATCATGCGGCGCGGCGAGCCGTCGTTGTCGCGCTCTACCACCTGCCCGCGGTCCAGAACCCAGAGCCAACGGCCGCTCTTGCAGCGCAGGCGGTGCTCGCTCTGGTACAGCGAGGATTCGCCGCGAAGGTGTCGACGCAGCGCATCACAGCGCGCGTCCTTGTCATCAGGGTGAACCCGGCTGAGGCTCTCGTCGGTGGTCGCCCCCACCTCGCTGTCGCGGAAGCCGAGCATGGCCTTCCAGGCATGGGAATAGAACACATTGCCGGTATCCAGGCTCCAGTCCCAGACGCCGTGGCCGGCACTGTCCATGGCGAAGTGCAGGCGAGCCTGGTTCTCCTGCAACTCGAGCTGGTTCGCGCGTAACTCGCCCGTACGCTCGTCCACCAGTTGCAGGGCCCGCTGGCGCTGGCCAAGCAGCGTAAGGACATAACCGGCCAACAACAGGGAGGTCAGTCCTCCTGCGAACACGACCCACAGCTGCGGATGCCCCTGGTTGCGCCGAAGAAAGTCGCTGGAAGGCTCGACGCGCACCAGGTAGTCACGACCGGCAAAAGGCAGGTGTCGCTCGGCAACCAGTCCCGCGGTCTGATCAGCCGCCAGCGGGCTGCGATACAGCGGCACATCCGGACGCGGGTCGCCGGCGTCACGCAGTGTCATCGCCAACTGCTCGCCGCGCGTCTCCGATCCCTGTTCGATGAGCAGGCGGTAGCTGATCGCCGCCAACAGAATGCCCTGGATACTGACGCGGGTTTCCGCCGTCGGGCTGGGTGTCGTGCTGTTGCGATAGAGTGGCGCCGCCAGCAGCAAACCGGTGGAATCCGCCGGCGGCGCACCGGGCAGGACCACGGGCATGGAGGCGGCCACCGAGCGCGTCTTCATCACGCGCTGGGTCAGTTCGCGCCCCGGCAGGGTCGAGTTGAGGTCCAGGCCCAGGGGCATCTCTTCGAGGTATTCGGAGGCGCCATAAAGGACGGGAAAATAGCGTTCGCGAACCTGCGCCGGAATCGGCCGGCCCTGCAGGTCCAGCTCGAAAAGCATGTAATCGAGCATGCCGGCATCATGGGCGCGGGCTTCAAAAGCATTGCGCTGGAGCTGGTCCACGCGCGGCAGCCAGGCGTAACCCAGGGTGTCGCCCAGCAACGGGCTGACGAAGTGCTCGAACTCCTCACGGGAAACGTTCGCGGAATTCTCGAAGAAGCGCTGGATCGATTCCAGTTCGCTCTGCTGCATCGATAGCCGCTCGCGAACGCGCTCGATCCGCTCGTTGGCGGCAAGGGAAAACTGCTGTTCCAGAAAGGTGCGGGCATTGCGCCACACATTCCAGCCAAGCAACGCCGTCAGCAGGAAGCCGGCCACCAGCACGACGCAGGCGGCACGCAGCGCCTTCTTCCGGCTGGCGACTCCCTGAGCGGCGGGCAACTGCTGGTAGGCCGGCAACTGGGTCATGCGCTTTCCCAATTTTCAGGGTGACTCAGTTTTTATAGCAGCCGATGGCCATTTGCCCAGCTTTCGCGCGACGCACGGCCCGAGCCGTGCGCCACTCGAACCTCAGCGTACGCTGATACGCCAGGCGCGATGGATCTTGCTGTTGCGGGCGAAATCCTGGTCCAGGGTCTGGGCGCTGATTTCCTCGACCTGGTAGCGCGCGGCCAGCCCTTCATCCAGTTCGAACTTGCGGAAGTTGTTGGAGAAGTACAGCACCCCGCCCTTGGCCAGGCGCGCCATCGCCAGGTCGATCAGCTCGACATGGTCGCGCTGCACATCGAACACGCCCTCCATGCGCTTGGAGTTGGAGAAGGTCGGCGGGTCGATGAATACCAGGTCGTACTCGCCGCGGTCCTCGCGCAGCCATTCCATCACGTCGCTCTGCACCAGACGCTGCTTGTCGGAGAAGCCATTGAGCGACAGGTTGCGCCGCGCCCAGTCCAGGTAAGTCTTCGACAGGTCGACGCTGGTGGTACTGCGCGCATCGCCCTTGGCCGCATGTACGGTGGCCGTGGCTGTGTAGCAGAACAGGTTGAGGAAGCGCTTGCCGGCGGCCTCGCGCTGAATGCGCATACGGATCGGGCGGTGGTCGAGGAACAGGCCGGTGTCGAGGTAGTCGGTCAGGTTGACCAGCAGCTTCACGCCGCCCTCTTCGACTTCCATGAAACGGCCTTCGGCGTTCTGCCGTTCGTACTGCTTCTTGCCGGTCTGGCGCTCGCGGCGCTTGATGACGATGCGCTCGGTGGGAATACCCAGGGCCTGCGGCAAGGCGGCGAGCGCGTCGAGCAGGCGGATCTGGGCCTTCTCCGGATCGATGGACTTGGGAGCCGCATATTCCTGCACGTGCGCCCAATCGCGGTAGAGGTCTACGGCCAGGGCGTACTCGGGCATGTCGGCGTCGTACACCCGGTAGCACTCGATCTTTTCCTTGCGTGCCCATTTGCCCAGCGCCTTGACGTTCTTCTGCAGGCGATTGGCGAACATCTGCCCGCCTTCGCTCAGGCGAGCCTGCTCGATTACTGCGGCGCCCTGGGTCGGAGCGGCATCGCTGCGTTCGCCACGCTCACCGGTCACGAACTGGCGCGGCTCCACATCCAACATGATCAGCTTGCAGGGCAGCGCGCCGTTGAAGAAAGCGTACTGTTTGTGACTACGGATACCCATGCGCTTGCCGAGTTCCGGCGCACCGGTGAACACGCCGGCGCTCCAGCCCAGGCAGCTCTGGCGCAGGCGCTCGCCCAGGTGCTGGTAGAGGTACAGCAGGCTGGCTTCGTCGCCGAGGCGCTCGCCATAAGGTGGGTTGCAGATGATCAGGCCCTTCTGGCCCTTGTCCGGGCGCGGCTCGAAGGTGGCCAGCTCACCCTGGTAGATCTTCACCCATTCGGCCAGGCCGGAGCGCTCGATGTTGTTACGTGCGGGCTGGATCAGGCGCGGGTCGGCTTCGTAGCCGCGAATCCACAGCGGAGTCTTGGCCAGGCCGACTTCGGCACGCTGCTGGGCTTCTTCGATCAGCTTCTTCCAGATCGCCGGGACATGGCCCAGCCAGTTGCTGAAGCCCCAGCGCTCGCGCTTGAGGTTCGGCGCGATGTCGGCAGCGATCAGGCCAGCCTCGATGAGGAAGGTACCGACGCCACACATCGGGTCAGAAAGTGCTCCGCCTTCAGCGGCGATCTTCGGCCATCCGGCACGGATCAGTACGGCAGCGGCGAGGTTTTCCTTCAGTGGCGCAGCACCCTGCTGCAGGCGGTAGCCACGCTGGTGCAGGCTGTGGCCGGAAAGGTCCAGCGACAGAACAGCCTGGCCGCGATCCAGGTGCAGGTGCACGCGGATGTCCGGGTTGACCTTGTCCACAGTCGGACGCTTGCCGAACTCGGAACGCAGGTTGTCGACAATGGCGTCCTTCACCTTCAGCGCGCCGAAATGGGTGTTGTCGATGCCCGAGCCCTTGCCACTGAACTCCACCGCCAGGCTGCCGTCGGCCTCCAGGTGGTCGCTCCAGGACACGGCGTTGACGCCCAGGTAGAGGTCTTCGGCGTTGCTCACCGGGAAGCGCGACAGCACCAGCAGCACGCGGTTGGCCAAGCGCGACCAGAGGCACAGGCGGTAGGCCGTCTCCAGGTCGCCCTTGCCACGAATGGCCGAAACCTGGGCGCGGGCCTCGGTCAGCCCGAGCGCCTGGGCTTCCTCCAGCAACAGGCCATCGAGCCCTTTCGGGCAGGTGAGGAAGAGATCGTGCAAATCCGACATGCAAATAGTTCCCGGGCAGCAGCCCTTTCAGCAAAGCCGCTTATGGCCTTGTCGGCCACCTCGGGTTCATTGGAGCGAACCCAGGCGACCCCTCTAGTCATTTTCAGGGATGGACCGGCAACCGGCCTGCGGCCTCGCGTCGCAGAAAGTCATCCCACTCGTCGGAACGAGAGGTGGTCTCAATTAGACACACATTCCTCTTGATCCTCGGCAAGCTCCCGCCCCTGGCGGGTTATGCCGTACTGGCATTTTGCAAACCGGACAAACCTTATGGCCCAAACCCATAAGAGTTACGTCCTTATGACAAATTGGTCATTCACAGCCCCGGAACCTTTCGATAGAACTCGGGGTAATCCTTCACCGCAATGGTGTCGGGCGGGGCGCGTCACGCCGGCAATGCGCCCCATTTGGCGGAACATTCCGCCCGGCCTCCCTGGGGGGCCAACGGGACATAACAGTCAACAAGTGAGGGCAACACCCTATGAGAAGACTTAAGCGTGATCCGTTGGAAAGAGCCTTTTTGCGCGGTTATCAGCACGGCATTACTGGAAAATCTCGCGACCTCTGTCCGTTTACCCATCCCACTACCCGGCAATCCTGGCTCAACGGCTGGCGTGAGGGCCGCGGCGACAACTGGGATGGTTTGACCGGCGCCGCCGGTATTCAACGAGTGAACCAATTGCAGCACGCAACAGGCTGAATCCAGGGTCACCCACGACTTCCCCAAGCCGCCCCATCCGGGCGGAAAAGGGCGCAAGCCCAAGGGCTCCGAAAGGAGCCCTACTTATTTCTGCTACCTGTACTTACGCCCGCTTGGCCGCCGCAATGGCGTCCACCGCTTCGCGGATCAGCGCCGGGCCCTTGTAGATGAACCCAGAATAGATCTGAACCAGACTCGCCCCCGCGGCGATCTTCTCCGCCGCATGCGCGCCCTCGGTGATGCCCCCAGCGGCGATGATCGGCAGACGACCGCCCAACTCACCAGCCAGCACCTTGACGATATGGGTGCTCTTTTCGCGCACCGGCGCCCCCGACAGGCCACCCGCCTCGTTACCGAACGGCAGATGCTCTACGCCTTCGCGCCCCAGGGTGGTGTTGGTGGCGATCACCGCGTCCATGCCCGACTCGATCAGCGCAGCGGCGACCATGGCGGTCTCTTCGTCACTCATGTCCGGGGCGATCTTGATCGCCAACGGCACGCGACGGCCGTGCTGCACGGCCAGGTCTTCCTGGCGCTGGCGCAACGCTTCGAGCAGTTGCTTGAGCGAATCGCCGAACTGCAGGCTGCGCAGGCCGGGAGTGTTCGGCGAGCTGACGTTGACTGTGACGTAGCTGGCGTGGGCGTAGACCTTGTCCAGGCAAATCAGGTAGTCATCCACCGCGCGCTCGACCGGGGTGTCGAAGTTCTTGCCGATGTTGATGCCCAGTACGCCCTTGTACTTCGCCGCTTTGACCCGCTCGATCAGGTGATCGACGCCGTGGTTGTTGAAGCCCATGCGATTGATGATCGCGGTGGCTTGCGGCAGACGGAAGATGCGCGGTTTGGGGTTGCCCGGCTGCGGACGTGGGGTGACGGTGCCGATCTCGACGAAACCGAAGCCCAGTTGAGCGAAGCCATCGATGGCGTCACCGTTCTTGTCCAGACCGGCGGCCAGCCCCACGGGGTTGGCGAATTCCAGGCCCATGACCTTTACTGGCAGGCTTTTCGGCGCCTGTGTCAGCAGGCCGTTGAGGCCCAGGCGGCCACCGGCGCCGATCAGGTCGATGGACAATTCATGGGAAGTTTCCGGGGAGAGCTTGAACAGGAGCTCGCGGGCCAGGCTGTACATGGTCGGGCATCGGTCGGCAAAATGGGGCGCTATTATAGCCAGCCCGCCCTCGCTCAGGCGAGGCGACGCAGCGCCAGCAGCCGCCCGGAATCGTCGAATTCCAGCTCGAAGCTGCCGTGAACTCCGGAATGAGTGACGAATGGACGCAGATGATGTGCCGGCAAGTTGACCTGCCGACCATCGCGGCTACGCACCTGGACCCGGTTCGCCTGCCCGCGATAGAGCGCTTGCAGACGCTCCGCCGGCAGGGAAATATCCAGTACGACGCAAGCCATGGAGGCCTCCTGGAAAGTGAAGGAAAGAATTTTGCCACAACGCATGCGCCCAATGGCGTCAGGGTTTTCTATGCTTAGGGCAATTCGCCGCGCATCGGGCCCGGCGCTTCCTGCACTGACCAGCCGGCCATCGGGAGTCTTGCGTCGTCCATGAGTCAACCACCTAGCCCTCGCAGCGTAACCAGTCGGCTGGCCGCCCTCGCCCAGCGCCTGGGCATCGGCAGTACTGATGGACGCAACATCGCCGAACGCAGTCGGAGCCTGACCCTGCCCTTCGAGCCCCTGCCCGACTGGCCCGCCGGTCTTGGCTGGCAATCCGGAGCGCCGCTGTACCGGCTGATCGACCTGCCGCGCGGCGCGTTGTCAGGGCCTGTGCAGGAAGACAAGGCGCGCATCCATACCGTTCTCAAGCGCCTGGTGGCCAGCCACCGCGAAGACCACCCCGCCGTCGACATCCGAAGTATCGACGGCCTCTGCTGCCGCGGCCTGCTCGACAGCCCCCTGGCAGGGCTCGAAGAGCTCTCCAACTGCGAGCAGTGCCGCAAGGTGCGGATCATCAGCTACAACGACTTCACCAAGGTACTGGGCGTGGCATTGCCCGGCTTCGAGCGCAAGGCGCCACTGCAGTTGCGCAGTGCGGGCTGGCACGGCGCGCGGCTGTTCTGGGACGACGACAATCACCCCTGTGAACTGGCCAATGCGGTGGTCTACGCCCGTCGGCGCGGGCTGGAGATCATCCTGCCGGCGAGCATCCAGCGCTTCGAGCTGCAAGCCTCTGCACTGGATGAGCTGGAGCGCGACTTCCACATGCTGGCCATGCCGGCCAGGGCCTGGAGCGACGCGTCCTTCATGGAACTGCTGCTGGAGACCGGCATGCCCTATGCCCGCTTCGGCCTGTTCAACTCGGAAACCCCGGAGAGCCTGCTGTTGCCTCGCGACCATCCGCAGTCCGATGCCTTCGGCCGTGGCCTGCGGGAGGCTGGCGCGCCGGATGTGATCGCCTATCTGCATCGCGCCGGCAAGACGGGCTGACACGAGGCGTCACTCGTCCAGCGCACCCTCACCGAGCTGGCGCTCTTCCTCATCCAGACTTTCCAGCACCTCATGATGCCGGGCTCGCCACTCTTCCAGGCTGAGCCCCAGGGTCGCCAGCAACTGCGGATTGCTTTTCACCAGGTAGACCGCCGCGCGCTGGGCGGAATCCTCCACCTTCCAGTTCACCTCGTCCGAATCGATCGGTCCTTCATAGGTGATCCAGCGGCTGAAGTCCGGATACACGCTGCAGACCTTCTGGAAATCCAGGTCACGCATGCGCTGGTTGCCGTACTCGATGTTCTCCACATCCTTGGCCTTCATGCCGACCGTCTCGGCAAAAGCGCGGCGCGACAGCCCCGTCAACGAGCGAAGCGCCCGTAGTCTTTCTCCTGCAGTGAACAGGAAACGTTTCTTCATCATGCGTCATCCATCTCCGAGACTGCCAAAGCCCGGAAAAACACCCTAACAACTAGGATAAATTCACCATCCAGACCCAAGTAAAACCATGGATCAGAAGGACGGGATGGTGCGGGACAGGGCATGAGCGAGGAAAGTGGATTCGACCCGGACCTGATCACGGGCGGCTATTACGTGACGCCCCAGCGCTTTGCGCAGCTGATTGGCCTGACCGACCGTCAGGCCATTGTGCAGCGCTGGATCGATCAGGGAGCGATACCGACGCGCTGCATAGGCGACCAGCTCCTGGTGGACCTGGGCGCCCTGCTCCTGATGACCCAGCCGGATCAGGCCTGATCCGCTTCCTGGGCGGCCTGCAGCGCCGGTACGGCGGGAATGCCGATATCCACGCAGAGTGCCAGGACGCGTTCCAGGTCATTGCGATAGACCAGCACACACTGCAGTTCGGTATCCAGCGGCTCACTGAAGTCCACCAGCACGTAACCGCCCTTTTCCGGGTAGAGCGCACCGAGCTGGGTCTGGATGCGGTTCAGCGCGGCCAACGGCTCGGCCTTGCGCAGTTGCTTGGCCTGCAGCACGAAGCTCACGCTCGGGTCGAAGGAGGCACGGATCTCGCCGAACAGTTCTTCATAGCTGTCGCCCATGAACAGCACGATTTCCGGCAGGCTGCCGACGACAACCCACTCCCCCAGCGGGATAGGGAAATCGTCGTCGTAATTGATGTCTGGATTGGCCGCGAGGAAGGCCGCCGGATCGGCGTAGGCCTGCGAAGCCTCGTCGGCGACCTGTTGGATCTCGTCCTCGCCCAGGCAGCCGGAGCTGATCAGCGTGAGGAGTTCGACGAGTTGCGCTTTCATGGGGAGGTCCTGAATAGGGATAAACAGCCGGAAAGGATATCCGCATTCGCTGTAAAGCGCCGCAGCCGGGAACTTTCTGTAGGAAAAAGGCGTCCGAAGTCGCCAGAAACGATACCCACTATTGAACGGGATGATTTCTGCTCGATTCGAGCGGTTGATAGCCTGACAACCATCCCGAACCAGCCTGCGTGTGAAAACCATGAACCGTGCCCTCGCCCTTCTCTCCCTGACCCTGCCCCTGTGGCTGGTGGGTTGTGCCAGCCAACCGGCGCCGCAGCATGAGCCGTACAGCGATGAGCAAGTGAAGTCTTTCGCGCTGAAGATGCTGGGTGCCAGCAATATGTCCGATGATCTGTACGCCAAGTACCGCCGGGCGCTGACCGAGCCGCACGAGGATGGGCGCAGCGGGAGCTGATCCTGCAGCTTTCGTCTGACACCATTCTCGCCAACTTCAGCTTCCAAGCCGATTTCCACCTGTAGGAGCGGGCCATGCCCGCGATCGCGCCCATAGGGCGGTCCTGCAGAAGAGCACCGAGCCAGCCAGCACACTCGCCGACGAAACCCTAGCCCAAAAAAAGCCCCGCACTGGGCGGGGCTGGAGCATCAAAAGGTTCTGGCAGCGTTACGCGTCAGACCGGGCAGACGCCCTGCTGGTTACTCTGCGCCAGGTCGAGCAGCTCGCGGTTGGCCACGGCGTACATGGCGTAGTCAGTGCTGGTGGACGCACGCAACTCGACGAGCATGGCGCGCCAGCGCGCCACCATCGGGGCGTGCTGATCCAGCCAGAGCGCCACCCGCTCATCGATCTCCGCCGGGCCGTCCTGCATCTGCAGCACGGAGACGGTGATCGCCCGCTGCTGCCAGTCCAGATCGTCGCGGAAGGCTTCGCGAGCCAGCGCCTGCCAGTTGTTCTCCACCGGCAGGGAGCTGATCTGCTGCAGGTACCAGGTCAATTCCAGCTCGCTGCCCAGGGCGAAGTAGGCGCGCGCCACGTCGGCCGGGTCGCGGCCGGTGACATCCGCCGCTTCGATGATCGGCAGCAGGGTATAGAGGTGACTGGTACCGGCGACCATGCGCGCCAGCAACTCCGGCACGCCCGCATCGACGTAGGCCTGGTAGCGCGCCTGCCACAGCTCGCGGGTGGGGCCTTCGAGCAGTTCGTTGAGCTTCAGGCCGAGAGCGGCGATGCGCGGACCGAAGTGGGCGACGTCACGGGCGGCATCCTGCTCGTTGCGACGGCTGCGCAGGAACCAGCGGGTAGCGCGGCGGCCCAGGCGCATCAGCTCGTCCATCAGAGTCAGTTGCACTTCCGCCGGCACCTGGTAGTCCAGTGCCTCGATCTGGCGGAACCAGTGCGGCAAATGGAAGACATCACGCACGATCACGTAGGCACCGGCCACGTTCGCCGGCGTCATGCCAGTGGACTCCTTCAGGCGCTGCACGAAGGTGATGCCCATGTGGTTGATCAGGTCGTTGGCGATCTGCGTACTGACGATCTCGCGCTTCAGACGGTGCTTGCGCATGGCCGGGCCGAAGGTATCGACCAGGGTCTGCGGGAAGGCCGTCTCCATATCGCGCGTCAGGTAGTCGTCGTCCGGTACCAGCGAGCCCAGCAACTGTTCCTTCAAATCGATCTTGCTGTAGGAAATCAGCACGGACAGTTCAGCACGAGTCAGCCCCTGACCAGCCGCGATGCGCTCGGCGAGGCCTTCGTCGGTAGGCAGGAACTCCAGCGCGCGATCCAGCTTGCCCCGACCTTCCAGATCACTCATCAGGCGCTTGTACTCGGCGATGCGCTCGCGGGCGCGGCGCTCGGCCAGGGACAATGCCTGGGTCTGCTTGTAGTTGTTGCCCAGCACCAGGTCGGACACCTGGTCGGTCATTTCCGCCAGCAGCTTGTTGCGCTGCTTGCTGGTCATGTCGCCGGCGGTCACCACCTCGTTGAGCAGGATCTTGATGTTCACTTCGTGGTCGGAGCAGTCCACACCACCGGCGTTGTCGATGAAGTCGGTGTTGCACGCGCCGCCGTTGAGGCCGAATTCGACCCGCGCCAGCTGCGTCATGCCGAGATTGCCGCCCTCGCCCACCACCTTCACCCGCAGGTCACGGCCGTCCACACGCAGGCCGTCGTTGGCCTTGTCGCCGACGTCGGCGTGGGTTTCATCGCTGGACTTCACGTAGGTACCGATGCCGCCGTTCCACAGCAGATCCACCGGCGCCTTGAGCAGCGCGTGGATCAGCTCGGTCGGGGTCAGGCGCTCGGCGTCGATGTCGAAGCGCGCGCGCACTTCCGGGGTCAGGGTGATGCTCTTGGCGCTGCGCAGGAAGATGCCGCCACCGGCGGAGATCAGCGAAGCATCGTAGTCGGCCCAGCTGGAGCGCGGCAGGTTGAACAGCCGCTGGCGCTCGGCAAAGCTCGCCGC
Source organism: Pseudomonas sp. (assembly GCA_049840615.1). Classification (GTDB taxonomy): domain Bacteria; phylum Pseudomonadota; class Gammaproteobacteria; order Pseudomonadales; family Pseudomonadaceae; genus Pseudomonas. Next base: position 170,102 of record JASGKM010000033.1, on the reverse strand, counting down.
CGGGTCCGGATTGGGGTCAAGGAAGATGTGCATATGGTTGAACGCCGCGACCATCTGCAGCTTGTCCGACATCAACAGGCCGTTGCCGAACACGTCGCCGGCCATGTCGCCAATGCCGATGACGGTCACGCTGTCCTTCTGCACGTCGATGCCGCGCTCGCGGAAGTGACGCTGCACCGAGACCCAGCCGCCGCGGGCAGTGATGCCCATGCCCTTGTGGTCGTAGCCGGCGGAGCCGCCGGAGGCGAAGGCATCGCCGAGCCAGAAGTTGTAGTCGGCGGAGATGCCGTTGGCGATGTCGGAGAAGGTCGCGGTGCCCTTGTCCGCCGCCACCACCAGGTAGGGGTCGTCGGCGTCGTGGCGCACCACGTTGGCCGGTGGCACGACCTGGCCTTCCTTGAGGTTGTCGGTGATGTCCAGCAGGCCGGAGATGAAGATGCGGTAGCAGGCGATGGCTTCCGCCTGGATATCATCGCGGCTGCCGCCGACCGGCAGGCGGCGCGGGATGAAGCCGCCCTTGGCGCCGGTGGGAACGATCACCGCGTTCTTCACTTGTTGCGCCTTCACCAGGCCCAGCACTTCGGTACGGAAGTCTTCCTCGCGGTCGGACCAGCGCAGGCCGCCACGAGCCACGTCGCCGAAGCGCAGGTGCACGCCTTCCACGCGCGGGCAGTAGACGAAGATTTCGAATTTCGGCGTCGGCCGCGGGATTTCCGGGATGGCCTTGGGATTGAACTTGAAGCTGAAGTAGCTCTTGTTCTGCCCGGCGGCGTCCGGCTGGTAGAAGTTGGTGCGCAGGGTCGCCTTGATCAGGTCGAGGTAGCGCCGCAGGATGCGGTCCTCGTTGAGCACCTGGACATCGTCCAGGGCGGTGACGATGGCCTGCTCCAGCTTCTGCTGCTTGTCTTCCAGGTCCTCGGCGGTGAGCTTGCGGGCCAGGTAGAAGCGGGTCTTGAACAGGCGCACCAGTTCGCGGGCGATGTCCACATGGGCATTCAGCGCGCTGGCGATGTAGCCCAGGTCGAAGCCCAGGCGGATCTGCTTGAGGTAGCGCGCGTAGGCGCGCAGCAGCGCCACGTCGCGCCACGGCAGGCCGGCGGTCAGCACCAGGCGGTTGAAGGCATCGTTCTCGGCATCGCCGTTGACGATGTGGACGAAGGCGTCCTGCAGGGTTTCGTTGAGCTCCTGGATGTTGACGTCCAGGCCTTCGGCGTAGGTGAAGGCGAAGTCATGAATCCAGTACTCGCGGCCGTTGGTATGGCGCAGGCGATAGGGGAACTCGCCGAGCACGCGCAAGCCGAGGTTCTCCAGGATCGGCAGGACGTCGGACAGCGCCAGCGGCGTGTCGGCGTGGTACAGCTTGCAATGCAGTTGCTGCTCACCCTGGGCCAGCGGCTGGTAGAAACTCATCACCAGCGGGCGACTCTCGGACAGGCTGGACAGGTGCTGCAGGTCTACCACCGCGAAGTGCGGGGCGAAGCGCTCGCGGTAGCCGGCCGGGAAGCCTTTGGGGAAGTCTTCCAGGAGGTTGTTGCCCTGCCCTTCGCCGAAGTTTTCCAACACCAGCGCGGCGTAGTCGTCCTGCCAGGAACGGCAGGCCTGGATGGCTTCCTGCTCCAGCTGGGCGGCGTCGACGTCGATGCGGTTCTTCGGGTCGACGCGCAGGATGAACTGCACGCGAGCCAGGGTGGATTCGGAGAAGAAGGTCCAGAATTCGCAGTCGCTGGCCTTCAGGCGCTCCATCAGCACCTGCTGGATCTTCATCCGCGTTTCGGTGGAATAGATGTCGCGCGGCACGTAGGCCAGGCAGTAGGCGAAGCGGCCGTACGGGTCCTTGCGCAGGAACAGGCGGATCTTGTTGCGTTCCTGGATCTGCACGATGGACATGGCGGTGTTGTACAGCTCGTCCACCGGGGTCTGGAACAGGTCGTCGCGCGGCAGCACTTCGAGAATCTGCGCCAGTTCCTTGCCCAGGTGCGCCTTGCTGTCGAAACCGGAGTTCTTCAGGACCGCGGCGACCTTGCCGCGGATGAACGGGATGTCGAATACGCTCTCGGCGTAAACCGCCGAGGTGTACAGGCCGAGGAAGCGGAACTCGCGGACGACCTTGCCCTTGGCGTCGATCTCGCGGATCGATACGTAGTCCGGGTAGGCCGGGCGGTGCACGCGGCTGGGCTGCGAGGCCTTGGCAAAGGAGAGCAGCACCGGTTCGCGCAGGTAGGCAACCGCATAATCCTCGATGTGCAGGTCGTCCTTGTTCAGGCCGGCGCGCAGGGTGCGGGTCAGGCCGAGGAAGGCCTTCTCGTCGTACACCAGGTGGCCGCCATCGGCCTCCTCCTGCACGGTGAATTCTTCATAGCCGAGGAAGGTGAAGTGATTGTCCAGCAGCCATTCGAGGAAGGCACGCACCTCGGCGGTTTCTTCCGCACGGGCCTTGGCCTTGGATTTGCCCAGCCAGGCCAGCAGCTCTTCGGCCTTGGTGCGCATGGCCGGGAAATCGGCGACCGCCAGGCGGACCTCGCCGAGCACGTCCAGCAGGGCCTTCTCCAGGGTGCGCAGTTCGCCGGCCTGGGAGACGCGATCGATCTCCAGGTACATCAGCGATTCCTGGTGCACGTCCTTGCCGGTGCTGTTCTTGGGCAGGATTTCCAGCAGCTCGCCCTTGGCGTTGCGGCGCACGCTGAGCACGTTGGTCTGCAGGGTATGGATGCTGTAGCCGCGGCGGTTCAGCTCCATGCGCACCGAGTCGACCAGGAACGGCTGGTCCGGGTGCAGCACCTGCACGGCAGTGTGGGTGGACTGCCAGCCGTGCTTTTCGTAATCGGGGTTGTACACCGCCACTTCAGGCTGGGTGGGGTCGAAGCGTTCCAACAGGCGCCAGGAAGACAGCGTGCAGCCGACCAGGTCGGACAGCCTGCGCTGGGTCAATTCGTCGAGAGAGATGAAACCGAAGAACTGCTCGGCGAACAGGGTCACTTGTGGCAGACCCTTGTCGTCGACGTGCTGCGCCAGGGCCGCTTTCAGTTGTTGCTGGAAGTCGGCTTTGCTGGCTGCGGTGAAGAACGCCATGTTGGTACTCCGCTGGGCTCGTTTTGTTGGATTGAGCGTAGAACGCATATCGTCTTGTGTCGGGCCACAGGTATAGCCGGGCAGTGTGACCCTCGATTGACAACCCCGACCGGGCGGTCACCGATCCGCCGAGCTTATCGGGAGTCGGCAGGCCATGGCTTACGGGGCTGCGACATATTCGTTCAACGGCATGCAGGCTCCACTCCCACGTTCGGACGACCGATTTTGCTGTACGATCGTTCCGCATCTGCCGCAGAAAATATCAAAGCGCTATCATGGCGATTCCTACCCTGGAACGGACGCCATGCAACGCCACCCGCCCCTGCACCGACCGCTGCTGCGCCACCTGGACAACCTGCTGGTCACCCTGCTGGGCGTGACGCTGCTGGTACTGGCCTGGCTGTTTCTCGATGAGGCCGTTCGGCCGCTGCTGATCGGCGCGGTGCCGGTTTACCTCGGCGTCCTGCTGCCGCGCGTCGTCGGCCGGGACGAGCGCCTGCGACGCGTCGAAGCCGCACGGGAGTGCTCGGTGCGCGAGTGGGGTTTCTGCAGCCGCGACCGCAACGGCCCCTGGATCAACTACATCGACTTCCCGCTGGTCTGCGAGGACCCGGTATTCAAGAACCGCTTCTTCTATAGCGAGTGGCTGGTGGTGCACGACGGCCGCCTCATCATCAACCCCGGCCCGGCGCAGGTGGACCTCGCCGCCGGTACCGTCGCCTACGACTTCGGCTGTACCCGCACCTACGCCTGGGACGGCTGCTCGCCGAAAGTGCCGTTCTTCTGGATCGCCACCCTCGGCACGCCGGACTGGTGGGAGCACCTGGAAAGCGTGCAGTGCCTGCGCCATGGCCAGCAAAAGGAACGCACGATGTTCTGGCCGGTGGCGCATCACGCCAGCCTGGTGCATGACGCGCTCTACCAGTTCCTCAACGTTGCCCCGGTAACCAAGGCCGAGGCGGACGAACTATTTCATCGAATGCTGCTCGAAGCCGGCATGCCACGCCTTGTCGCCTGGGTCTACCGTTTCGCCGTGGTCCACGGCGGCGCGCGCGACATGCGCCACCAGCGCAACCCCAATACCTCACTACGCTGCCTGTCTCCCCTGCCCGGCTTCGAACCGCCGCAGGAACCACTAGCGCCGCACAAGGCTCGAAGCGCAGCGCTGCAAGAGTGAGGGCCGATGCAGTAAAGTAGGCGCCCCGACAGCCCCACCCTTCGTCCAGGAAATCCACGCGATGGAACATCGTGAGTCGCTCCTTGCACTGCGCCAGTATCTCTCCAGCCAGATCCTCGGCCAGGAAAAGCTCATCGAGCGGCTGCTCATCGCCCTGATCGCCGACGGCCACCTGCTGGTGGAAGGCGCACCGGGACTGGCCAAGACCAAGGCGATCAAGGACCTGGCCGAGGGCCTGGAAGCCGAGTTCCACCGCATCCAGTTCACCCCGGACCTGCTCCCGGCCGACATCACCGGCACCGAGATCTATCGCCCGGAAAACGGCAGCTTCGTGTTCCAGCAGGGCCCGATCTTCCACCACCTGGTGCTGGCCGACGAAATCAACCGCGCCCCGGCCAAGGTACAGTCCGCCCTGCTCGAAGCCATGGCCGAGCGCCAGGTCAGCGTGGGTCGCAGCACTTATGACCTGCCGCCGCTGTTCCTGGTGATGGCGACGCAGAACCCTATCGAGCAGGAAGGCACCTACCCGCTGCCCGAGGCCCAGCTCGACCGATTCCTGATGCACGTAAAGATCGGCTACCCGGAAGCCTCCGTGGAGCGCCGCATCCTTCAGCAGGCTCGTGGCGAAGCGCTGAACGGCGAGACCAAGCCGGAGCGCCGGGTCACCCAGGAAGCCATCTTCGCCGCCCGCCACGAAATCCTCGGCCTGTACATGGCCGACGCCGTGGAGGAATACCTGGTCCAACTGATCATGGCCACGCGCACTCCGGCGAAGTACGACGCCGAGCTGGCCGAATGGCTGTCCTACGGCGCCAGCCCGCGCGGTTCCATCGCCCTGGACCGTTGCGCGCGCGCGCACGCCTGGCTGGCCGGGCGCGACTTCGTCAGCCCCGAGGACATCCAGGCGATGCTCTTCGACGTGCTGCGCCATCGCCTGATCCTCACCTTCGAGGCGGAAGCCGCCGGGATCGACCAGGACCGCGTGGTCCAGCGCATCCTCGACGTGGTCGCCGTCGCCTGACATGCACAATGTCCTGGCGCCCGGCGTGGCCGTCTCGCTCGGCGAGCTGATCGAGATCCGTCACCGCCTGCGCGAAGTCCAGCTGTTCTCGACGCCCTCGCGGCGCAGCCCGCTGATCGGCCTGCACCACTCGCGCCTGCGCGGCCGTGGCGTGGACTTCGACCAGGTGCGCGTCTACCAGGCCGGCGACGACGTCCGCACCATCGACTGGCGCGTCACCGCGCGCACCCAGGAGCCGCACACCAAGCTGTTCCACGAAGAGCGCGAGCGCCCGGTCTACGTGCTGGTGGAACAGAGCGCACGCATGTTCTTCGGCTCCGGGCAGTCCTTCAAATCCGTGCTCGCCGCCCGTGCCGCCGCCTTCGTCGGTTGGGCTGCGCTGGCACACAACGACCGCATCGGCGGGCTGGTCTTCACCGACAGCGAATGCCACGAGATCAAACCACGACGCAGCAAGCAGAGCCTGCTGCAGCTGTTCAACCTGATCGTGCGCGCCAACAACGCCCTGCTCGCCGGCTCCAACCTCAGCCACAGCGGCGACGGCTTCGGCATGGCCCTGCGTCGTGCCCGCGAGGTCCTGCGCCCCGGCAGCCTGATCATGGTGATGTGCGACGAGCGCGCGCTCAGCGAGGTCGCGGAACAACAACTGTCCCTGCTGGCGCGCCATACCGATCTGGTGATGCTGCCGGTGTCCGACCCGCTCGACCACGCCCTGCCCGCCGCCGGGCTGCTGAGGTTCGCCGAAGGCCAGGCGCAGTTGGAGCTGGACACCCACATCGACGAACAGCGCCTGGCCTACCGGGCCCTCGGCGAAGCCCGCCGTGAACGCTGGCAGCGTCTCGCCCTGCGCCTGGGCGTTCCGCTGCTGCCGCTGACCACCCAGGAAGAACTGGTGGAACAGTTGCGCAACCTGCTGGAACAGCACCAGCCGGGATACGCCCAATGAATCCCCTCGACCAGCTGCAACCGCTGATCGAGCCCGCCGCGGTGCCCTGGTGGCCGCCGGCTCCAGGCTGGTGGCTGCTCGCCGCGATGCTGCCACTGCTGCTCTGGCTGCTTTGGCGCAACCGCCAGCGCTGGCTGCCCAGGCGCAAGACCAAGGTCGTCGCCGAAGTGCCGCTGGACCCGCTGCGCGAAGCCGCGCTGGAAGAGCTCAAACGCCTGCCGCGCCCCTACGATCGCGCACCGGCCGGCCCCTGGCTGCAATCGTTGAACGGTCTGCTCAAACGTCTGTCCCGCGCCCGCTGGCCGGAGAGCCACAGCCACACCCTGAGCGGCCGCGCCTGGCTGGCCTTCCTCGATACCCGCTGCCCGGCCGCCGGCCTGACTCGCTGGATGATCCTGGTGGAAGGCGGCTACCGCGCCGAGTGCAAGCTGGACGACAAGGCCATCGACGGCCTCGCCGCCGCCGTGGAAACCTGGGTGCGCAAGCATGTTTGAGTTCGCCTGGCCCTGGATCTTCCTGCTCGCCCCGCTGCCCTGGGTGATGCGCTTCATCCTGCCGCCCGCCGACAACGGCGAGGCGGCCCTCAAGGTCAGTTTCCTCAAGGAGCTCGAAGGTCTCGCCGGCCGCCGCGCACGCGCACGCCTGCCGGCCTGGCGTCAGCAGGCCCCTTTCGCCCTGCTCTGGCTCTGCCTGCTGCTGGCCGCCGCGCGCCCGCAGTGGGTCGGTGAACCCTTGCCGATCCCCGCCACCGGCCGCGATCTGCTGGTGGCGGTGGATGTTTCCGGCTCCATGGATTACGCCGACATGACGTGGGATGGCGCAGAGGTCAGCCGCCTGCACGCCGTGCAGAAACTGTTCGGTGATTTCATCGAAGGTCGCCGGGGTGACCGTGTCGGGCTGATCCTGTTCGGCACCCGCGCCTATCTGCAGGCGCCGCTGACCTTCGACCGCCACACCGTGCGCATCTGGCTGGACGAGGCGCTGATCGGCATCGCCGGCAAGGACACCGCCCTGGGCGATGCCATTGGCCTGGCGGTCAAGCGCCTGCGCCAGCGCCCGGCCGAGAGTCGTGTACTGGTGCTGATCACCGACGGCGCCAACACGGCCGGCGAGATTTCCCCGCAGACCGCTGCCAAGCTCGCCGCCGAAGAACACGTGAAGGTCTACACCATCGGCATCGGCGCCGATCCCAAGCAGGGCGGCGTCGCCGGACTGTTCGGCCTCAATCCGGGGCTGGACCTGGACGAGCCGGCCCTCAAGGCCATCGCCGAAAGCACCGGCGGGGAGTACTTCCGCGCGCGCAACGGCGAGGAGCTGCAACGCATCTCCGACAGCCTCGATCAACTGGAGCCGGTGGAGCAGAAGCCGACCCAGGCGCGCCCGGCCATCGCGCTGTACCGCTGGCCGCTGCTGCTGGCCCTGCTGATCAGCGCGGCACTGGTCGTCGGTACCCTGTGGCCGCCCGAAGACTGGCGCTGGCCGGCCTGGATGGCGCGCCTGCAGAAGGAGCGCCGACCATGAGCCATCTGTGGCCGCACTTGCTGCACCCGCTCTGGCTGATCCTGCTGCTGCCGCTCGGCTGGCTGCTGTGGAAGCTCTGGCATCGCGAGCGCCGAGCCGGCCGCTGGCAATTGCTGCTGCCCCAGGCATTCCATCCGTGGTTGCTCTCCGGCGGAAGCGGTCGCCATGAGCGCCGCCCGTGGATCTACCTCGGTATTGCCTGGCTGCTGGCCGTGCTTGCGCTGCTCGGCCCGAGCTGGGAGCAGGTGGAACAACCGACAATGGAGCGCAGCGACCCGCTGGTGGTGGTGTTGGAACTCACCCCGCAGATGCTCGCCACCGACCTCAAGCCGACCCGCCTGGAGCAAGCCCGGCACAAGCTCCTCGACCTGCTGCAGAGCCGCAGCGACGCGCAGACTGCGATCGTCGTCTACGCCGGCAGCGCCCACACACTGGTGCCGCTATCCAATGACCTGGGCACCGCGCGCAACCTGCTCGACGCGCTCAAGCCGTCGATCATGCCCGAACCGGGCCAGCGCGCCGACCTTGCCGTGGCTCAGGCGCGCCGCCTGCTGGACAACGGCGCCGAGGGCAACGGCCGGATACTGCTGATCACCAGCGCGCTGGACGCCCGCGAACGCCAGGGCATCCGTCAGGCGCTCAAAGGCAAGGGCAAGGACCTGCTGCTGCTCGCCGTCGGCACCCCCGGCGGCGCCCCCATCGCCCAGGAGGACGGCACCTTCCTCAAGGATGACCAGGGCAACATCCTGGTCCCGCGCCTCGACGAAAGCTCGCTACGCGCCTTCGCCACCGACATGGGCGGACGCTTCCAGCGCCTGCGCGCCAGCAGCAGCGACCTGCGCTCCCTCGGCCTGCTGGACAGCACCCAGGGCCTGCAGGTCAGCGAAGAAGATGCCTTGCTGCGCCTGCAACGCTGGGCCGACCAGGGGTACTGGCTGCTGTTGCCGCTACTGCTGCTCGCTGCCTGTGCCGGCCGTCGCGGCTGGTTGTTCAGCCTGCCGCTGTGGCTGCCGCTGCTGTGGGCACCGCCGCAGGATGCCAATGCCTTCGAGCTCAGCGACCTCTGGCTGCGGCCGGACCAGCAGGGCCAGCGCCTGCTCGACGCCGGGCGCCCCGCCGAAGCTGCCGAGCGTTTCGACGACTTCCGCTGGAAGGGCCTGGCGTTGTACCGCGCGGGCGACTATGTCGATGCCGCCCAGGCCTTCGCCCAGGGCGACACGGCAGCCGACCACTACAACCGCGGCAATGCCTTGGCCAAACAGAACGAACTGGAAGCGGCCATCGATGCCTACGACCAGGCACTGGAGCGTGACCCGGAGCTGGAAGCCGCCAAGCGCAACAAGGCGCTGCTCGAAGACCTGCTGCGCCAGCGCAAGGAGAACCCTGCCGGCGACGGCACCGACCAGCCAGCGGAGCAGAACCAGGAGCCCGCCCAGAGCAGCGATCCTCAGGCCGCCAAGCCGCAGGACCAGCAGCACGACGATGAACACTCCAGCGAACGCGACTCGCAGCCGGCCCCGGCGGCGAATAACCCTTCGCAGGAAGCTGACAAGCCCACCGCCAGCCAGACCGACAAGCCCGGCAGCGACGTTCGCGAAGAACAGGAAACCAACCCGGAAGATGCCGGTCCACTGGGAGACGAGCGCCGTCAGGCCCTGGAACAGTGGCTGCGGCAGATTCCCGACGATCCGTCCGAGCTGTTGCGCCGCAAGTTCTGGTACCAGCAACAGCAGCAGCGCCAGGAACCCAACCCATGAGAAGGCTGATCTGCCTGACCCTGCTCTGCCTCGCTGCCTTCCGCGCCGAGGCCAGCTTCACTGCCAGCGTCGACCGTGCGCGCCTGACGGTCGGCGAGAGTGTCGAACTGACGCTGGAATCCGACGACCCGACGCTGTTCGGCAAGCCCGACCTGAAGCCGCTGGACGATCAGTTCGTGGTGCTCGGCACTCGCCAGGTCAACCGCCTCACCACCCTCAACGGCAAGGCCCAGGCCACCACGCGCTGGATCATCACCCTGCAGCCGCGCAACGAAGGCAAGGTGGAAATCCCGCCGATCCACCTGGGCGGCAACGCCAGCGAACCGATCAGCCTCGACATACTCAAGGCCGAAGCCAGCGCGGAGGCCAGAAGCTCGCCCCGGTGTTCATCGACGCCAGCGTCGACCACAGAGGAAAGCTGAGTGCAGCCCAGGTGATCCTCCACCCTGCGCATCTACCACTCGGTGTCGCTGTACGACGACAGCAGTCTCAGCCCGCTGCGCATGAACGACGCCCGCGTCGAGCAACTGGGCGAGCCACGCGCTTACGAGAAGGACATCAACGGCGTTCGCCACGGTGTGATCGAAGTGCGCTACGCAATCTTCCCGCAGAAGAGCGGCGACCTGGAGATACCCCGGCCAGACCTTCAAGGCCACCCAGGTGGCCCAGCGCCGCAACCAGCGATGACCTCAACCCGTTCGGCCCGCAGCCAGGCAAGCAGGTGCTGGTCACCTCACCGAGCATCCCGCTGCAGATCGATCCCAAGCCCGCCGACTATCCGAAGGACGCACCCTGGCTGCCCGCCCGCTCACTCAGCCTGACCGAGACCTGGAGCCCGCAGCCGGAGGAAGCCAGAGGCCAGTGACGGCGCTGACCCGCAACATCATGCTGCGCGTGGAAGGCCTTTCCGGCGCCCAGCTACCACCGTAGCCGATCCCTCTTCCCGAAGGCCTGCGCCACTATCCGGACCAGCCGCAACTGGCCAACGAAAGCAGCGACCAGGGCATGATCGGCAGTCGCGAGGAACGCGAGGCGCTGATCGCCGACAAGGCCGGCCCCGTGGAGCTTCCGCAGGTGGAAATCGTCTGGTGGAACACCCAGGAGCGCCGCGTCGAGCGCACCAGCCTGCCGGCGCGCACCCTGCAGGTCGCCGCCAACTCGCAATTGGAAGAGCACACCGAGCCTCCCGCCGCCCCCGGCGAAACGGTCATCAGCGATGCACTGCTGTGGCCCTGGCAGCTCGCCTGCGCACTGCTCAGCCTGACCACACTGCTCGGCTTCGGCCTTGGTGGCGCGCCCGTAGCCAACCGGCAGTCATCCGCGTGGCGCAAGCGGGGCCGAGTACCCGCACGCTGCTCGACGAACTGCGCCGCGCCTGCCAGGCCAACGACTCCCATGCCACCCGCCAGGCGCTGGATGCCTGGGCCCGCCAGCAGCCGGAAACCCTGGCCGACATGGCGGCGCGCTTCGTGCCGCTGTCCGACGCGCTGGACGGCCTCAACGGTGCGCTCTACAGCGATAGCGAAGGCGGTCGCAACTGGCAGGGCGAAGACCTCTGGCGCGCCATCCGCACCCTCCCCGGCGCCGATCCGGACGCATCACCGGCACCGGAAGCCAGCAGCCTGCCACCGCTCTATCCACGCTGAAGGCTATGCTGGAGGCATCTCCGCCAGAGGTGCCTCCATGTCCGTCCACCGGCTGATTCCGACGCTGGCCGCCGGCCTGCTGCTGATCTGCAATGCGCTGTCTGCGGCCGATATCCTGCCGCCAACCCAGCCACTACAGGGGCCCGGCGGTTCGAACTACGCCCACGCCGACGTGCGCCAGTGGCACTTCACCACCGAAGGCAACGAATACTGGGTTTTCACCCCGGACCGACCCGTACCGTCCAGTGCTCCCGTCGTGGTCTTCACCCACGGCTGGAGCGTCATGCAGCCCGACCTCTACCGCGCCTGGATCGAGCACATCGTCCGGCGCGGCGCCATCCTCATCTACCCGCGCTACCAGGCGACGCTGAAGACGCCGGCAGCGGAGTTCCTGCCCAACGCCGCCGATGCCGTGCGCAGCGCCCTCGCCGATCTGCAGGCGGGCAAGCTGGAGGTGAGGCCAGAACTGGAGCACGTCGCCTATGTCGGCCATTCGGCGGGCGGGCTGATCGCCAGCGGCTTGGCGGCCTCCTGGCAACGGCTGGGTGTACCGAGGCCCCGGGCGCTGATGGCGGTTGAGCCGGGCAAGAGCAGCGGCCCGCGCTGGCGGCAGGTGCCGTTGGAGCCGCTGGCGAACATTCCCGCCGGCACTTTGCTGCTGGCTGTTTGTGGCGACGAGGACGAACGCGTCGGCTGTGATGACGCACGGCGCATCTACTCGGAAAGCAGCCAGGTCGCGCCGCGCGACAAGGACCTGCTCCTGCTGCGCAGCGACCGCCACGGCAGCCCGCCACTGCTGGCCAATCATGCGGCGCCGACCGCACCTCGTTTCGATCCACGCTACCCGCCCAGCGACTCTTCCAGCTGGCTGCTCAATCGTGTGCAGGAACGTGTGAAGCAGCGGCTCAAGCAGGGGCAGCCCTCGGCGCACAACGCGCTGGCAACCGATGCGATGGACTGGTTCGGCCCGTGGAAGCTGTTCGACGCGCTGTGCGATGCAGCCTTCCATGGCCAGGACCGCGATTACGCCCTGGGCGGCGGAGCGGCGCAGCTGTCCATGGGGCGCTGGAGCGACGGGACGCCGGTGAAGGCAATCCTGCGCTTGTCCGCGTCAGCGCCCTGAGAATCCGTCGTAGGTCCGGGTTCGCGAGCAAGCTCGCTCCTACAGACCTGCGCCGGTGCGTTTTTTGTAGGAGCGAGCTTGCTCGCGAACAGTCTCAGTTGCCGCTGCTCTCCATCACCGCTCCCTTGAACACATCATCCAGCGGCACCTGGTAACCAATGGCAAGCCGGTTGGTCTCGTTGGCCATGGCCACCACCGCCATCAGCTCGCCGAGCATGCTGTCGTCCATCCCGGCCTTGCGTGCCGCCGCACCGTGGGAGCCGATGCAGTAGTTGCAGTTGTTGGTGACACTGACCGCGACGTAGATCAGCTCCTTCACCAGCGGATCGAGCTGCCCCGGCCCCATCACTTCCTTGAGGCTGTCCCAGGTTCGCTTCAGGGTCTGCGGGTGGTTGGCCAGAGCCTTCCAGAAGTTGTTCACCCAGTCGATCTTGCGGGTCGCCATGATGTCGTCATAGACGGCACGGACTTCAGGGCTGGCTTCGGCGTACTCGATGAGCTGGAAGGACATGGGGTCTCCTAACGAAAGGGAATAAGAAAAGCAGAATTCAGAATTGGATGACGGAACGGGCGATGGAGAAAGATAAGGCGCTTTCTCCCATCCCCGTCAAGGAATCAGACCCATGCAACGCCTTCCCGCCCTGCTCTTCGCCGCTGCCTTGTTGCCTGCCGCGAGCCAGGCCGCCCAGCCCGGCCTGTGGGACACCTACGCCAGCCTCAAGCAGCATGACTGGGTCGACCTGACCCACTCATTCGACAGCAACACGCCGCACTGGAAAGGCTTCGAGCCGATGGGCCGCAAGACGCTCTACACCGTGGACAAGGACGGTTTCCAGGTGGAGTTGTATAGCCACGTCGGCCAGTGGGGCACCCATGTCGACCCGCCGGTGCACTTCCACAAGGGCCTGCGCAGCGTCGACCAGTTGGAGGTGAAGGAGCAGTTCCTGCCACTGGTGGTGTTCGACATCCACGAGCAGGTGGCGAAGAACCCTGACTACGTGCTGAGCCTGGCCGATGTGAAGGCCTGGGAAGCCAAGCACGGCCCGGTTCCCCAAGGCTCCTTCGCGGCACTGCGTACCGACTGGTCACAGCGCTGGCCGGACCAGGCGAAGATGCAGAACCAGGACGCCAAGGGCGTGGCGCATTATCCGGGCTGGAGCAAGGAAGCGCTGGTGTACCTCTACGAGACGCGCAAGATCACCGCCTCCGGCCACGAGACCACCGACACCGATCCGGGCATCGCCACCAGCAAGGACGATTACTCGCTGGAGTCCTACATCCTGGGCACCAACCACTACCAGATCGAACTGCTCGCCAACCTCGACAAGGTGCCCGAAGCCGGCGCGCTGGCGGTGGTGAGCTTCCCGAAGATAGCCGAAGGCACGGGATTCCCGGCGCGGGTGTTCGCCATCCTGCCGTGACGCAGCAACTGTAGGAGCGCGCCATGCGCGCGATCGCGGGCGTGGCCCGCTCCTACAAGGAGATCGCAGCCCGAACCCGATCGGGGCAAAGCCAATCGCGGCTCCGAGCACGATCCGGAAGCCATAAAAAAACGCGGCCCGAGGGCCGCGCTTTTTTTGGCTTGAGCGTCGATCAGTGAACCAGGATCGAAGCCTTCTTCTGACGCACCTTCTCCGGATTGATCAGGAAGCGCGCCAGTGCCGGCAGCAGCCACAGCGCACCGAACATGTTCCAGAGGAGCATGAAGGTCAGCATCAGGCCCATGTCGGCCTGGAACTTGATCGCCGAGAAGATCCAGGTGGCGACGCCGATGGCCAGGCACAGGCCGGTGAACAACACCGCTTTACCCGTGGACTTCAGGGTCTCGTAGTAGGCCTCCTGCAGGGACAGGCCCTGGCGCAGGAAGGACTCCAGGCGGGTGTAGATGTAGATGCCGTAGTCAACGCCGATACCCACGCCCAGTGCGATCACCGGCAGGGTCGCCACTTTCACGCCGATACCCAGGGTGGCCATCAGCGCGTTGCCCAGCACCGAGGTGAGGATCAGCGGCAGCACGATGCACAGGGTTGCGGCGAAGGAGCGGAAGGTGATCAGGCACATCGAGCGCGACGCAGATGTACACCAGGATCAGGATGGTCAGTTCCGAGTGCTTGATCACATCGTTGGTGGCAGCCTCGATACCGGCGTTACCGGCGGCGAGCTTGAACTTCAGGTCATCCTTCTCGTTGGCCTTGGCGAAGTCCTGCACGACCGCCACAGCGCGGTCGAGGGTCTCGGCCTTGTGGTCGTTGAGGAACACCAGCAGGGGCGCCAGCGAGCAGTTGCTGTTGAACAGGCCTTCGGCGCGGCTGATGGAGTTGTTCAGCACGTCCTGGTTGCGCGACAGCGACTCCCACTTCAGGTTGCCTTCGTTCATGCCCTTGATCATCTGCTTGGAGACAGTGACCAGGGAGATGGCCGACTGCACGCCCTGGGTGTTCTCCAGGCGCCAGGCCAGCTCGTCGATGGCGGACAGGGTCTTGTGGGTGGAGCAGCCTTCGGCTTCGGACGCCACCATCACCACCAGCACGTCGGAGCTGGTCGAGTAGTTGCGGATGATGAAGTCGTTGTCCAGGTTGTAGCGCGAGTCCGGACGCAGTTCCGGGGCGCCCTGGTCGAGGTCACCGATCTTCAGGTGATGGCCCTGCCACATGCCGCCAGCGAACATCGCCAGGGCGATGACCACGGAGATCGGCGCCACGGACGGGCTGGCGAAGTTGGACAGCGCACGCCAGAAGGGATGGTCGCGCACGGCGTCTTCCTTGCTGCGCTGCACCGCTTTCTTGCTGATGCCGATGTAGGAAATGGCGACCGGCAGCAGGATCAGGTTGGTGAACACGATCACCGCCACGCCGATGGAAGCACCGATGGCCAGTTCGCGGATCACGCCGATGTCGATCACCAGCAGGGTGATGAAGCCGACGGCATCCGCGAGGATCGCGATCATGCCCGGCAGGAACAGCTGGCGGAAGGTACGGCGGGCGGCCAGCAGCGGGGTTTCCGCGTCACTGGACTGCAGGGCGATACCGTTGATCTTCTGTACGCCGTGGGAAATACCGATGGCGAAGATCAGGAACGGCACCAGCATCGAGTACGGGTCCAGCCCGAAGCCGATGATGTGCAGCAGGCCCAGCTGCCAGATCACCGCCACCAGGGTGGTGGACAGCACGGCAATGGTGGAGCGCACGCACTTGGTGAACCACAGCAGCAGCACCAGGGTGATGACGAAGCAGATGCCGAAGAAGCCGACCACCATCAGCAGGCCGTCGATCAGGTCACCGACCTTCTTGGCGAAGCCGGTGATGTGGATCTTCACGTTGGGGTTCTGCAGCTGGTACTTGTCGCGGATCTTCTCTTCCAGCTCATGGGAGAACTGGCGGTAGTCCAGCTTCATCAGCTTGCCCTGGTCCTTCGGGTCCGGGTAGACCTCCAGCAGCGGCACGTCGACGATGCTCGACTTGAAGTTGTTGGCCACCAGGCGGCCGCATCTGGCCGGACTTGAGCACGTTGTTGCGCAGCAGGTCCAGGGCCTTGGCGGAACCGTCGTAGGTCTGCGGGATCACTTCGCCACCGGCGAAGCCTTCCTCGGTCACCTCGGTCCAGCGCACGCTCGGGCTCCACAGCGACTTCATGCCGGAGCGGTCGACGCCGGGGATGTAGAAGACCTCGTCATGGATCTGCCGCAGCGTCTCCATGTACTCCTTGGTGAAGATGTCGCCGTTCACCGCTTCCACCGAAATGCGCACGGTGTTGCCGAGGTTGGCCAGGTCGTTGCGGTGCTCCAGCATGTTCTGGATGAACGGATGCTGCAGCGGGATCATCTTCTCGAAGCTGGTGGATGGGCGCACCTGCGTGGCCGACCAGCCGAGGAAGATGGTCACCAGCAGGCACGCGATGATCACGAACGGCCGGTGGGTGAAGATGATGCGTTCCAGGAAAGTCGCCTTGTCCTGTTGATGCTTGTTCAGAGCGTTCATTGCGGCTCCCCGGCTTATTGTTGTTCTGTCAGCTCGGCGCCGGTCGCCGTAGCCAGGTGGATACCGCCCTGGCCGACCAGGACCAGGTTGCCATTGCCGGCCGCGCTCACGCCCGCGAGGGACAGGCGATCCGGACGGTTGACGACGCTGAAGCTCACGCCGTCGTCCTTGCTCTCCAGCACGCTGCCGCCGTGACCGACGACGACGATGGTGCCGTCATCCAGCAGGCTGCCTTCGGAGAGGCCGAACTCCAGCTCGCCGCCATTGGCGGTGGGCAGGCTGACCTGCTGCCAGGTGTCGCCGAAATCGGTTGAGCGGAACAGGTGGCCGCGCAGGCCGTAGGCCAGGACGGTGCCGGCGTGGGT
The DNA here is from genome assembly GCA_049840615.1 of Pseudomonas sp. Classification (GTDB taxonomy): domain Bacteria; phylum Pseudomonadota; class Gammaproteobacteria; order Pseudomonadales; family Pseudomonadaceae; genus Pseudomonas. The sequence continues at coordinate 153,500 of JASGKM010000033.1, read as the reverse complement.
GGTACCGGTGGCGCCGAACAGCGAACCTTCATAAGGGCCCTGGAGTTTTTCCCAGGTCTCGCCCCAGTCCTTGGAGCGGAACATGCTGCCCGCTTCGCCGACCACGAACAGGCCGGAATCCTTCACCGCCGTGATGGCGTTGAGGTGGAACTGGTCTTCGTTGTCCAGGCGATCGCTGACGTCTTCCCAGCTCTTGCCGCCGTCGGTGGTTTCCAGCAGTGCGCCATAGGCGCCCACGGCCACACCGTGATTCTCGTCCTGGAACCAGATGTCCAGCAGCGGCGCTTCGCGCTTGAGATCCTCGAACTGGCGCACCCAGGTGGTGCCGCCATCGGTGGTGGCCAGCACCTGAGCGTCATGGCCGACGGCCCAGCCCTTCTTGTCGCTGACGAAGAACACCGAGGTCAGCAGCTGGCGGGTCGGCACGGTGGCCTGGGTCCAGCTCTTGCCTGCGTCATCGGAATAGAGGATGTGCCCGTGATCCCCCACCGCGACCAGGCGCTTGCCGGCATGGGCGATGCTCAGCAGCAGGCTGCTGGAGGCCTTGGCGGAAATGATCGAGTTGGCATCGCTGGCGGCGTCCGTTGCGGCAACGGCGTGCAGCGGAGCCAGGGACATCATCAGGAAGGAAAGCGCGCCGAGCAGGGAAACCGACTTGCGCGACATCGGGAAGGAGCTTCGCACTCCCGATACGGGCTGCTCGCTCGAAGTGCGCCACAGGGGCTCACGCATATGCCTTTACCTCTTTTTCTTATGCAGGCGGTATGTAGTTTGGAGCTATATAGCCAGCCTTTTCCGAGGCTGACAATTGACGGCACGTTATCTTTTGTTAAGCCCCCGCCGCCTCACCCGAAAGGATGAGTGCGTTTTGCCATCTCAGCCGAAAGGCGCGCGGCTGGGGGCTTTCAGCGGGTGAAGCGGTAACACTTCTGCCCTTCCGTACTGTCGTACAGGCAAGAAAAAGCCCCGCCAGGGCGGGGCTTCTCGAGGGCGTGCGGCAAGCGTAGGTCGATAGCTCCCTGTAGGAGCGGGCCATGCCCGCGATCGCGCGCATGGCGCGTTCCTACAACGGAGCCCCGACCGTGCCGTCAGCAGCCCAGGCAGCTTCGACGAACTCAGCGGGTGCCGCGGCGACGCAGGGCGGACGGGCTGAAGTAGGAGTCGTCCGGTACGGCCTGGCCGAAGTCGATGGTGCTCGGCTCTTCGTTGTCCAGGTTCTGTACGTGGTAGCGACGGGCCTGCAGGTCGTGGAAGGTATCCAGAGCGGTCCAGGTGGTGGGCAGCTCGTAGTAGTTCTTCAGGTAGGCCAGCGATACACGCCACAGCTCGCCGCGACCGTCGTACTGGTCGACTTCGGCGGCGCCCCAGCTGTCTTCGTCCAGGAACAGCACGCGCTTGGAGTAGATATGGCGCGAGCCCGGCTTCAGGGTGCCTTCGACGACCCACACGCGGTGCAGTTCGTAGCGGGTGTATTTCGGGTTCAGGTGGTTCGGGGTCAGCAGATCCTTGTACTTAACCTCAGGGCTGGAAACCTTGTAGTTGTTGTACGGGATGTACATTTCCTTCTTGCCGATCAGCTTCCAGTCGTAGCGGTCCGGCGAGCCGTTGAACATGTCGGTGTCGTCGGCGGTACGCAGGCCGTCGGCGGCAGCGATCGGGGTGTCGTAGGCCAGGTTCGGCGCGCGACGCACACGGCGCTGACCGGCGTTGTAGCCCCAGGCCTGACGCGGTTCCTTCACCTGGTCGAGGGTCTCGTGGACCAGCGCGGCACCACCGGCCAGGCGGGCCGGGCTCTTGGTGAACGACAGGTAGTAGAACAGCAGGTTGTTCAGGTCCGAGAAGCTCTTGCCCTGGATGTAGTACTTGAACAGCGCTTCCTGCTGCGAGGTCACCAGCGAGTAGTCGCCGTTGCGCTGCACGGCCACTTCGGACGCGCGGCGCACGATGTAGGTGCCGCGGTAGCGGGCGATGTGGTTCCACACCGCTTCCACACCGTTCTGCGGGATCGGGAACGGAATGCCGCCAAAGGCATCGACGAAGCCGTTGCCGCCCTCGGCCAGCTTGGCGCTGGTGGCGTTCTTCAGGGTGTTGTCATACACCCATTGCGGCGCCGAACCACTGCGGCGGCTCGGGTACACCGGCATCTGGAAGGTGTCCGGGTAGGTGGCGAACAGCGCCAGGGTGCCCGGGGTCAGGTTGGCCTTGTATTGGTCAAGGTTGGCCTTGGTGATGGTGTACAGGGGCTTGTCGGCGGCGAACGGGTCGATGTGGTGCTGGCCTGGCTTGTAGCCGGCCGGCGCCTGGGTGATGCCACCGGTCCAGGCCGGGATGGTGCCGGCGGCGTTGCCGGCCTTCTCCGCGCCCAGCGGGGTCAGGCTCGACTGCAGCTTGGCCGCGTCCTGCGGGGAAACCGCCGCCAGGGCGCTGCCGGCGGACAGGGCCAGGGCCACGGCGGCGCCGACCAGGGTACGCATGTTGCGCATGATGCTTCTCCGTGAGGTGTGCGCGGCGGGCACTTCTGAAGCCCGCCGCACACTTGTCGTTATCAGAAGGAGTACTTGACGTTGAAGCCGACGTTGTCACGGTCGCGGCTGGCGTTGTTCTGCCCGGCGCCGTAGAACTCGGTGTATTGCAGCTCGGCTTCCAGGGCGTTCAGGTAGGTGGCCTTGACGCCCAGGGTGTAGGCCTTGCGGCCTTCGATGAAGTTGCCGGTCTGGTAGGAGTTGCCTTCGAAGTCGTCCTTGTAGACGGCGTAGGGCGAGATGTTCACGCCGGCGAAGACGTCGTTCCAGGTACCCGACAGCAGCAGGGTGTAGCCGTAGGCGTTCTTGTTCACCTGATCGTCGCGGTCGTAGCCGGAGATGTAGGCGCCGTTGCCACGGCCGGAGTAGTAGCGGGTGCTGCCGTCATACGCGGTGTACTGCAGGTCGCTGCCGCGCAGGTGCTCGGAGGCCAGTTCCGCCACGCCCATCAGCGAGTCGAAGGACAGCGACGGGCCGAAGTTGTAGATGGTGCCAAGCGAGGTGTTGAAGGCCTCGACACGCTCGTAGTTGTGGATCTGGTCGCGAATCGAGACGTCACCACCGCCGATGTTCACGGTCTTGCCGCTGGCCAGCGCCGGGGCCTGGACCAGCAGGTCGCCGAGCAGGTCGTTGGTGGTGGCGATGCCGATCGGCAGGTTCGGACGGTAGGCCAGTTCACCGAACACCGAGGCATCGCCCACAGTGGTGTTGAAGCTGAAGCCGTACATGCGGATGTTCTCGACGTACTCGCGGCGGGCGTTGACCTGGTTGGCCACGTCCACGGAGGTCGCGCCGTTGACCAGGCTCAGCACCTGACCGGCCAGGGCGTTGCCGCTGCCGGCCGCCGAAACCAGTTGGTCGTAGGAGGTGAAGCCGCCGACGCCGGCGAGCTGGTCGAGATCCACGCCAGCGTAGTCGCTGTTCAGGTCGGCGTAGATGGTCGGTTCTTTGGCGTGGTAGTTGACGAAGTAGAAGCCGAACTCGGTGGAGTTCAGTTCCTCGGCCACGTAGTGGAAGGCCACGCCGAACTGGCCATCGTTCTTGGCGTTGATGTCCTTGCCGACGTTGGCAACCTTGAACACACCGTTGGAGTCCAGGTACTGGGTACCCTGCAGGCCACCCACGTGGGCGGCGGACAGCTGCGGGTAGAGGCTCTGGAACAGCGGGTTGGAGAGCGCGCCCACGGTGGTGTAGGCGGTGTTGCCGCCATCGGCGAACAGGTCGGTCTCGGAGAAGAAGGTGCCGACCGGATCGATGCGGGTCTCTTTCCAGTTCCACTGGTAGAAGGCATCCATCGACAGGTTGTCGGTCAGGCCGATGTTGAAGCTTGCAGCTTCCACCGGCATCAGCACTTCCTTCAGCTCGGAGCCCGGCAGGCGGAACTTGGCGGCGTCCACCGGGTTGGTGGTATTCACGCCACCACGGTAGAAGATGCCCTCGCCCCAGTTGAACACCTGGCGGCCCAGGCGTGCGGTCAGCGGGTGGTCGGCCACGTCCCAGTTGCCATAGACGTAGGCATCGAGGATCTCGGCGCGATTGCCGGCGGCGTCGCGGGTCTCGCTGGTGAAGCGATCGCTGTTGGGGTAGGTCTGGCTCGGCTGCGCCGGATGGTTGTTGTCGTAGTAGTCGTTGCGCTTGTCCATGATCTGGGTGTCATAGAAAGCCGAGCCACGGACGAACAGACCGTAGTTCTTGTAGGTCGCTTCCAGGTCGGAAGTGATCTTGTACACCTCGGAAACCAGGCCAGTATCGAAGTTTCGGTTGCCGTCGTTGCCGTTGATGTCGTTGTTGGTCTTGTCCTGGCCCTGCACGCGCCACAGGGCGCCGTAGGACACGGTGCTGTCCAGCGAACCGGTGACTTCGTTGTCGAGGAAGCTGAACTCGACCGCCGTTGCCTGGGCAGACATCAGCAGAGGCAGGATGCCGGCCAGGGCGAAACCGGCACGAGCAGGCGCATAACGCAAGACGGGCTTGCGAACTGGGATTTCCATTAGGACTCACTCCATGGACTGATCATTCTTTAGCGGCGCCGCCAGTGCGCGGTACGCCTTGTCAGCCGTTATTCCACGGCCTTGTTGTCGTCGATCTGAAGGAAACTCCCCCAAGGTGCTCGACACGCCTCCCGTCCCAATGGACGGGCAAAGGCTAAGCGGGGTCCGTCGGTGCAACCCCAGTGCCAACAGCACCGATGTATCGGATTCTGCTTACAAAAAATAAAGAATCTGCGCGCTACTTTTTGTGACTGATCATTCACTGATCAAATCGGGTGGCCGATTGCGCCATTTGCCACCCCTGGTGGCGCAATCGGCCCGTGAAGGCGCGACGCAGACACATCGGCGTTTTTCGCCCAATACCACAAAGCGATAAGAATGATATCGGTTAATTTCGATAGGTAACAAAAAGGTGTTACCAACAAAAGTTGGTAACACCTTTTCGACAGGACATTGCGCCCCTGGGACGGGGCGCGGCGGGTGTGTTACGCGAGGCTCTTGCTGACCACTTCGTATACATCGCTGGACAGCTCGCCGGACGCCAGGATGCGTTCCAGCTCGGCCTTCATCTGCGCCTGGCGCGCCGGTGCGTACTTGCGCCAGCGGGTCAGCGGGGTCAGCAGGCGCGAGGCGATCTGCGGGTTGAGTGCGTTGAGGGTGATGATCTGGTCGGCCAGGAAGCGGTAGCCGGCACCGTCCGCGCGATGGAAGTTCACCGCGTTCTGGTTGGCGAAGGCGCCGATCAGCGCACGGATCTTGTTCGGGTTCTTCAGGGTGAAGGCCGGATGACTCATCAGCGCCTGCACGCGCTCCAGCCCGCCCGGCAGGGTGCAGCCGGCCTGGACGCTGAACCACTGGTCCATCACCAGCGGGTCTTCCTTGAAGTAGTCGGCGAACATCGCCAGTGCTTCAGCCTTTTCACTCTCGAAGGACCCGCTTTGGGATGAAGCGTTAACCAGCACCGCCAGCGCGGTCAGGCGCTCCGTCATGTTGTCGCAATCCTTGTACTGCTCCTGGCAGGCGGCGAGCACTTCGGCCTTGCCGCTCTGCATGAGGTAGGACAGGGAAATGTTCTGCAGGCTGCGACGAGCGATGTGCGAGGCCTCAGCAATGTAGGCAGTCTCGCGGGACTGCTTGCGGTTGGCCTGGTAACGCTCCCACAGCTGCTCATGCAGCGCTGCACCGATCTGCTGGCGGGCGAACTCGCGGGCCGCATGAATCGCCTCGACATCCGCCACTTCGCTGATCTCGGCGAGGTACGCCTCGCTGGGCAGCGAGAGCATCTCGGCGACCATGGCCTGGTCCAGCCCGGTATCCAGCAGCAGGGTACGGAAAGCGGTGATCAGGCGCTCATCCAGGACCAGCTTCTCGCCACGCTGGTGCTGGCCGATCAGCTCCTGCAGGACCTGCACGGAGAGCTGCTGGCCGGCTTCCCAACGGTTGAAACCGTCCTCGTCGTGCTGCATGAGGAACATCAGCTGGTCGCGGTCGTAGGGGAAGCTCAGCTTCACCGGTGCGGAGAAACCGCGCAGCAGCGACGGCAGCGGCTTCTCCGCGAGACCGACGAAGGTGAAGGACTGCTCGGCCTCGGTAACCTGCAGCACACGGTCGCTGCCGTGGGCATGCTCTTCACCCTGCAGGCGCAGCGACAAGGCGTTGCCGAGCTTGTCGATCAGGCCCATCTGCACCGGAATCACGAAAGGCTGCTTCTCGCTCTGCCCCGGCGTGGCCGGGCAGCTCTGGCGGAAGGTCAGGGTGTATTTCTGCGCGGCTGCGTCATAGCTCTCCTCGACCGCCAGGCGCGGGGTGCCGGACTGGCTGTACCAGCGCTTGAACTGGGAAAGGTCGACGCCGTTGGCGTCTTCCATGGCCTTGACGAAGTCGTCGCAGGTCACGGCCTGGCCGTCATGGCGCTCGAAGTACAGGTCGGTGCCCTTGCGGAAGCCGTCGGCGCCCAGCAGGGTGTGGATCATCCGCACCACTTCCGAACCCTTCTCGTAGACGGTCAGGGTGTAGAAGTTGGAAATCTCGATGAAGGAATCCGGGCGCACCGGGTGCGCCATGGGGCCGGCGTCCTCGGCGAACTGGTTGGTACGCAGGAAGGCCACGTCCTCGACGCGCTTGACGGTGCGCGAGTTCATGTCGGCGGAGAACTCGCTGTCGCGGAACACGGTGAAGCCTTCCTTGAGCGACAGCTGGAACCAGTCGCGGCAGGTCACGCGGTTGCCCGACCAGTTGTGGAAGTACTCATGCGCCACTACGCCTTCGACGCGCTGGTGCGCGGCGTCGGTCGCGGTCTCGGCCTTGGCCAGCACGCAGCTGGAGTTGAAGATGTTGAGGCCCTTGTTCTCCATGGCGCCCATGTTGAAGTCGTTGACCGCGACGATCATGAAGATGTCCAGGTCGTACTCGCGGCCGTAGACCTTCTCGTCCCAGCGCATCGAGTTCTTCAGGCTGTCCATGGCGTGCTGGACCTTGTCGATGTTCTCCGGCTCGACATAGATACGCAGGGTGACTTCGCGCTCGCTCATGGTGGTGAACTGGTCTTCCACACACCAGAGGTCACCGGCGACCAGGGCGAACAGGTAGGCCGGCTTCTTGAACGGGTCCTGCCAGGTCGCCCAGTGGCGGCCGCCCTCTTCCGAACCGCTGGCCACCGGGTTGCCGTTGGACAGGAGCACCGGATACTGGTGCTGCTCGGCCGACAGCGTGGTGGTGAAGCTGCTCATCACGTCCGGGCGGTCGAGGTAGTAGGTGATCTTGCGGAAGCCTTCGGCCTCGCACTGCGTGCAGAACATCTTGCCGGACTTGTACAGGCCTTCCAGCGCGGTGTTGCTTTCCGGGTGGATGCGCACGCTGCTGTCGACGGTGAAGGTCGTCGCCGTCGGCTGCAGGGTCAGGTGGTTCTCGTCAAGCTGGTACTGGCCGGCTTCGAGGGTCTGGTCATCCAGCGCCACCGACAGCAGCTCCAGCTGCTGGCCGTCGAGCACCAGCGGCGGCAGACCCTCGCCGCGCTCCGGGTTGCGGCGCATCACCAGCTGGGCGTGGACCAGGGTGTGGTCCTCGTACAGCTCGAAGGTCAGGTTGGTCTCGTCGATCAGGTACTCGGGCGCCTGATAATCCTTGAGGTAGATGACTTTCGGTTGCTCGGTACGCATGGCTTTTGGCCCCTTGGAAGGCGGCAGGCGGAATCGGCCGGCCGGAGGAATCAGGTACTGACTCTAGCGATCTGGAACGCAGCGGGCGAGTCGGGCACGCATCTATCCCTAGATGCGTGCCACGAGCCAGAAATTCAATGCGGATTCGATCAGGCGCTGATGGCCAGCCGGTACGCGGTGAACTTGCGCACGTTGATCACACCGGTATCGAAGATCAGGTACTGGCCCTTGATACCCTGCAGGGTACCCTCGACCACCGGCGTCTTGTCCAGATCGAAGCTGGTGATCTTGGCCAGATAGGCCTCCACCGGGTAGTTGATCTCGATGGGATCCATGTCGATCACCGGCTGGATCGCCTGCAGGCCGAAGCGCTGCTGCAGGGCGACGATGCCCTCGGCACAGGCATCGAAGATCTGCTCGCGGATGGCCACCAGGTCCAGCGGCTCGGCCTCGCCCTTGAGCAACGCGCGCCAGTTGGTGCGGTCGGTGACCTGGCTGCGCAACAGGTCCTCGACGAAGCCCGACTGCTGGCGGGTCGCCACGCGCATGATCGGCAGCGCCTGGCGTGCGCCCTGGTCGATCCAGCGGGTCGGCACCTGGGTGGCACGGGTGATGCCCACCTTGGCCCCCGAAGAGTTGGCCAGGTAGACCACGTGGTCGGTCATGCAGAAGCGCTCGCCCCACTCCGGCTCGCGGCAGGAGCCGTCCTCGAAGTGGCACTTCTCCGGGCTCATGATGCAGCTGTCGCATTGCGCGAGCTTGGTGAAGCACGGGTAGCAGTAGCCCTGAGCGAAGCTTTTCTTGGTCTTGCGCCCACAGTGGCAGCAGTTGATTTCGCCCAGGTACTCCAGGCGCACCGTCTTGCCGATCAGCGGGTTTACCGGGACTTCCTCCTCGCCGAGGCGGAAGGCGTACTGCACGGGGCTTTCCAGGCGCGCCGACATCTTGCTCAGGGCGCCGCGTCCAATCTCTTGCATCAGTGCAGGGAGTTGGAGGAGAAGATCATGTTCGGGATCGGCTCGGCGTGGGAGGCGCATTCCTGCGGGCCCATGTAGCCGGTGCGCTGGTCCTCGGGCAGGTTGTCCATCTCCCAGGCGATCATGGCCTGCAGCGACAGTTCCTTCTGTTCCTGGGACAGCTTGCGGCCGTCTGGCCACTTGCCGATTTCCACGGCCAGCTTGAGGCTCTCGTAGATTTCGGGGGTGATGTTCTCGATCATTTCGGCGAAGGACGACATGGGCCGGCTCCTGCAGGGGAAAAACGAAGCCGGCATTCTACCGGGCGAAAGCCTCGCGCGCACGAACGCCGGTCAATCGGTTGCGCAGCTTCCGCTCGGCGTAGGGGGCGCTTTCGTAGGATGGCGTGGAGCGAAGCGATACCCATCGATCCCTGCAGCGACAGCATGGGTATCGCCCAGGCTCCACCCACCCTACGGGGAGCCGGCTTTGCGCCGCGCCAGCAGCCCGCCGATCAGGCCACTCAGGCAACCCGCCACCAGCCCGCCGACATGGGCGCCGTTGGCGATGGAGCCGAAGCCGAGCAGGTCGATAACGCCCGACAGGCAAACCAGCAACCAGATCAGCATCATCGCCACCACGCCCTTGGGCAGCTGATAGGCCGGCGTCGGCGCCATGCGCTGGAATATCCAGCAATGGCCCAAAAGACCGTAAAGCACACCCGACAACCCGCCGAACAGGCTCGGTCCACTGACGCCGTACTGCACGACGTTGGAGACCAGCCCGAAGCCCAGGCTCAGCCCCAGCAGCAGCCAGGGCCCCTGACGGTATTCGATGCGCCGCCCCAGTTCCCAGTACCACATGGCGTTCATCGCCAGGTGCAGCCAGCCGAAGTGAATCAGCATGGGCGTGAACAGGCGCCACCACTGCCCCTGCGCCAGCGAATCGGACAGCGGATAGAACAGCGCACGGTCCTGGCCGACCATCTGGAAGTTCTGGAAGGTGAACCAGCGTAGCGTTTCCGGGGTAGTACCCAGCGTGGTAATGGCCGCCACAACGAAGGTCACCAGCAGCACCGCGGCGGTCATCCGGCTCATCTTCAACTGCTGCACGAAGCCTGGTCCGCGGCGCTGCGGCTCGGCCTGCACGGTGAACTCCGGATCGCCCTGCGGATAACGCTCATACAGGCTGCGAACCTGCTCGGCCAGCTGGGAATTGGGCACCCAGAGCACCTGTTCACCGGATTCCTCGCTGACCCGGAACGGCACGTTCAGCTGGCGCAGCAGGCCGACAAACGCTCCCAGGTCGACTGCCGCCGGCAACCGTATCGCTTCAACTGCGCTCACTCATCGCCCTCCGGACGCTTCACGTCCACCCACACGAACTTGTTGCGGTCCAGCCGCGTTTCCTCGTCGAGCCGGTAGGCCGCGAGCTTGCCGTACATCACTGCGCTGTAGTCCAGGCAGGCAAGGTTCGGGCGGATCGGCGCCGGGGTACCACGCCGCCAGTAGTGGCCGACGAACAGCAGCGGCTCGTCGGCGCCGTAGGTCAGCAGGCGCGACTTCTGCTCCTCGCTCAGGCGTTCGCTGGCCACCTCGTCGGGCAGCGCATCGGGCTGGAACACGATGTCGCCGTAGGTCTCCGGCGCGCGGTCCTCTTCCCAGAACTTGGTGCGGAAGGCCGAACGGGTGAAGCCGTCACTACCGGTCAGGGTCATGCCGTTGGGCAGGCGCATGTCGGTGCCGCGCAGCAGGCGATCGCAGGCTTGCTGGGCAAAGCTGCCCGGTTCGGCGGTGGCCATGACGAAGGCTTCGTCGATGCGGCCGTCCGGGAACTGTCGGCGCAGCGCCTCGATCACGTCGTGGTCCCAGCAGGCATGGACCATGCGGAAGCGCCCCGAGTCGAGGAACAGCGGCATCTCCTGGAACCAGCCGAGAAAATCGCGCCAATCCGCCGGGTGGCCTTCGAACTGTTCCAGCGTCTCCTTGATCAGCCGGGCGTGGCGTGGCGTGTGCTCACGCACGTACTGGCGACCGCTGCCGGGCGCGGCGGGCATCGACCAGCCCAGGGCGTTGAATTCGTGGTTGCCCATGATGCACAGCGCCTCGCGGGCGGCGACCATGTCGTGCACACGGTGCAGCGCCTCGCGGATTCGCGGGCCACGGTCGATGATGTCGCCCAGGAACAGCGCCTGGCGCCGCGGGTGCCGCCATACACCACCCTGAGAGCGATAACCCAGGCGCTCCAGCAGGTGGTCGAGGGTGTGCGCGCAGCCGTGGATATCGCCGATCAGGTCATAGCCGCGTGCGGGGTCGAGTTCCATCACTCACTGCTCCCGAGGCGGCTGCCCCAGCCCAGCTTGGTCCGGCAGACCTCGTAGTAGTTGTGGTCGATGGGGTGGATCAGGCGCAGCTTCTGCGGCTTCTTGCTCACCGTGACGGTATCGCCCGGCGCGCAGGTGAAGTGGTTCTGGCCGTCGCAGGACACCTGCGGGTAGATCTGCATGTTCGGCGAGACGACGATCTTCAGCTCGCTGTTGCCGTCGACCACGATGGGCCGGCTGGACAGCATGTGCGGGTACATCGGCACCACCACGATGGCATCCAGCTTGGGATGCATGATCGGCCCGCCGGCGGACAGCGCGTAGGCGGTCGAACCGGTCGGCGTGGCGACGATCAGGCCGTCGGCCTTCTGGCTGCAGACGAACTGGCCGTCGATGTACAGCTCGAACTCGATCATCCGCGTGGACTTGCCGGGGTGCAGCACCACGTCGTTCAGCGCATCGCCCTGGCCAATGGATTCGCCGTGGCGGCGCACCAGGGCATCGAGCAGGAAGCGGCTCTCGACGATGTACTGGCCGCCGAGCACTTCGGCGACCTTGGTCTCCAGCTCATCGGGGCGGATATCGGTGAGGAAGCCCAGGCTGCCACGGTTGATCCCCAGCACCGGCACTTTGTGCCGCGCCAGAGCGCGCGCCGCACCGAGCATGCTGCCGTCGCCGCCGACCACGATCACCAGGTCGCAGATCTCGCCCATGATCTTCCGTGAGCAGGTCTGCAGGCCATGCCCCGGCAGGACCTCGGCGATGGTGTCCTCGAGGATCACGTGCAGGTGGCGCTCGGTGAGGAATTTCTTCAGCCGACGGATGGTTTCCAGGACCTGGGTGCTGCCCAGGCGGCCGATGATGCCGATATTGCGAAAGGGTTCCATGGGACTCCGGACGGCGTTGCGCTACTCGAATGGCAGAATTATGGGCGAAAGGCCCAAGCAGCGGCAAACCGCAGCGTGGCCGGAGCGAGGGTGCAGCGGCTAGGCTAGGGGCATGACCGACTTCACCGCCCTGCTCGACGAGCTGCTGATCGACCTGCGCCAGCCGCAGGTCCGCGACCTCGCCTGGACATTGCTCTCCCCACCCCTGCTGCAACCCGGCAGCCCGGCGCTGCGCCATCCGCTGACTGCCAGTCGTTGGTACTCGCAACCGGCCTTGCTGGCCCACTGGCTGCGCGCCCAGGAACAGTCGCCGGGCGAGCTGCTGGCGCAGCTTGAGTCCGCACCGCACCAGCGCCTGGGCCGCTACTACGAACGACTCTGGCAATTCGCCCTGGAGCGCGCCCCGGACCTGCGCCTGCTGGCCGCCAACCTGCCGGTGCGCGATAACGGCCAGACCCTCGGCGAACTGGACCTGCTGCTGGAGGACGACGACGGCCTGCATCACCTGGAGCTGGCCATCAAGCTCTACCTCGGCCCCAGCGACGACGGCCCCGACTCCTGGCTCGGGCCGGGCGCCGAAGACCATCTGCTGCGCAAGATCGAACACTTCTACCAGCATCAGTTGCCGCTCTCTTCCACCGTCGAGGGGCTTGCCGTGGTGCGCGAGCACAGTGACGCCGATCCGTCCCCCGGCCTCTGGCTCGGCGGCTACCTGTTCTACTCCTGGCCTACGCCCTGCCCTCCCCCCGTGGGGGCCAGCGACAACCATCAACGCGGCCGCTGGCTACACCGGCATGCCTGGCCTGCCTACCAGGCAGAACAACCGCACGGCTGGCAGGCGCTATCCCGCAAGGGCTGGCTATCCCCGGCCGCCGAAGATGAAAGCTGGAGCACGGAGCGCTTCGCCACCTGGCTGGCAGAACTGCCGGAAGACGGCTTCCCGCAGATGCTGGTGCGAATGGAGTTCCACGCCGGGCGCTGGCGGGAGCAGGAGCGCCTGTTCCTGGTGGGTGACCGCTGGCCAAGGGTGCATAGCGGCTATTCGCGCTGAGCGGCCAAGGTCTGCAGTTTCTCTTCCAGCGCCCGCCGCCCCTGCAATCCGCCACTGTGGATAGCGACTATGCGGGTACCGCGCGCGATGCGCCCCGCCACGACTTCATCGTGAAGCGCCAGCAGCAACTTCCCGGTGTACAGCGGCTCCAGCGGCACGCCGCATTCGGCTTCGGTCGCGAGGATGAAATGCGCCAGTGTCGCGTCGATCCGCGCGAAGCCGCCACGGCTGGCATCCAGCAGACGGTAGCCGGCATCCTCCTTGCCGCTTGCCCTTAGCAACTCGGGCACCTGGGTTTCGACACCGTGCCCCGGCGGCACTGCCATGGCGCCGACAACGGTATGCGCACCGCGCTCGCCCAGTACCAGGCCGGCCAAGGTCGTGCCGGTGCCGCAGGCTACCCAGAGCTGCTGATAGTCCTCCCAGCCGAGGGCGCCGAGCTGTTGGCGAATCTGCTCGACCAGCGGTGAGCAGCCTTGTGCGCCGGGGAGTCCGCCGCCGCCCTCGCCGACCGCCAGCAACTGGGGATAGCGCTGGCGCCACGGCACCCAGAAATCCGCATCGTGACGCCGACGATAACCGCTGTAGCCGAGCCAGTGGAGCTGCATGCCGAGCTGGCGCAGGTCGGCCACCGTGGGATTGTCCTGCTCCTCTCCGCGCAGCAGTCCGACGGTCTCGAAGCCGAACCGTGCGCCGGCGGCCGCTACAGCATGCAGGTGATTGGAATGGGCGCCGCCCAGGGTCATGACGCCACTCAGGCCAAGGTCGGCAGCCCTCTGCAGGTAGGGTGCAAGCTTGAACCACTTGTTGCCTGAGACCAGCGCATCCACCCGATCCAGGCGCAACAACGCCAGTTCGACGCCAGCGCGATCGAGCCAATCCAGGTGGACAGGTTGCAGGGGAGCTTGGGGGCGCCAGTCGGGAAACTGCACGGCGCCCCGATCAGCCGGTGGTGACGCTACGCAGTCGGCCGGCAGTCTTGTGTCGGGAACAGCAGTTGCTGTCGCCTTCGACGAAGCGGCCGGGAGTTTCCACGCGGTCGATGGGCATGGCGCACCGCTCGCCGTTGGACAGTCGTCCTTCGCAGGCGGGTTGCTGGTAATGGGCGAGCCAGCTGCGGTACTGGTCTTCGGCGACGAAGCACTTGGCCGCGGCGTAAGCCATGGGGTTTTCCTGGTAACGGGCGACATCCTGCAGCGACAGGGTCAGATGACCGGCGCCGGGATGGTACACCACGAAGATCACGCCCATGCCCGCCAGGCGCTCCAGTACCGAGCCATCGGCCGCCTTGGCCGACAGGGTATCGAGTTCCAGACGCAGGCCTTCGGCGCTCTGCTGCAGTTGCCCGGCGAGCTCGCGCAACTGGGCGGTTTCCTCGCGCAGTTGCTCGGCCTCCTTGCGCAACAGCTGGTTCTCCTGCTGCAGCTGCTGGTCGAGCTCATTGCGGTAGCCCAGCTCGACGTCACGGACGGAAATCTGCTCCTTGTAGCGAGCTTCCAGGCTGGCCAGGCGGGTGCGGGATTCGTCCTCGATCTGCTGGCGCAGCTGCTCCAGTTCATCGCGACCACTCTGTTCGATGTGGCGCAACTGTGCCGTCAGCTCCTCGCGTCCGCGCTGGAAGCCATTGGCCTGGCCGTCCAGTTCACGACGCAGGCCGGCATTGATTTCTTCCTCGCGCTTCAGGCCTTCGCGCAGTGCGGCCAGTTCGGCCTGCAGCACCTTGACCTGTTCCTGCGCGCCGAGCTTCAGGCGGCCGAGCTCCTGCTCATGCTGCTGGCTGATCTGCGACAGGCGGGTTTCGTGCTGGCCGAGCAGCTCGGCGGTCTTCTGCTGGTGCTCCTCGAGCATCGCGCGGGCCAGCTTTTCGGCCTCCTCGCGGGACTCCTCGGCGGGCGCGTACCACTGGTGCTCGTCCGCCATCTGCAGGCGTGCCAGCTCCACGGCGGCCGGCTCTTCTTCCACCAGCACCCCGAGGTTGTTGCGCTTGATGGATTCGCGCAGTTGCACCAGATGGTTCTGGCTTGCCTCAAGGGTCGGGTCCCAGAGATGCATCTGGTGCCAGGACACCGGGCACTGGCTGCGGCAAGCCAGGCGGATTGGTCCGGCGCCCATGTCAGGGCCACGGCCAGCGCGGTCGGCCAGGTTGCGCAGCGGCAGGTTCCAGCCTCTGTCAGCCTCGCCCTTCTCGTCGAAGTCCAGATAGAAGAACACCACCGCCTTGACCAGCAGGCGTGGGTTGATCAGCACATAGGCGAGCTGCATCTGCTGATCGGCGTATTCCGGCATCTGCACGACGTTGTCGAGCAGCGCCTCGAATTCGGGGTAGAGCATTTCCCTGCAGACGCCACGGTCGTTGAAGAAGACCACGGCTTCCACCATTTGAGGCTTCTTCTGCATGCTCATCGATTGACCTCTGGGCTGGTGCGGGAGGAAGTCTGGAGAAAAGGGTCTGTCAGAAATGCAGCACCCAGACAGCGGGAAAATCCCGACATCCGAGCAAGTCTAGGGGAATTAATGTCGCAGGCAATGTGACTCGGTTGGCACCCGCTCCGGCGCTCAGGCCAAGCGGTTAACCGGCTGGATAATTCTGTGACGCGGTTGGATTTTCGAAAGGGTTTCCGGGCCCGGAAGGGAACTTTTCCGGGCCCGGCTTTGTGACCTGAATCTCAATCGACCCAGGTCACAGCCCACTCAGAGCTCAGCAGCGAGGCGCGAGCCCTGGTTGATGGCGCGCTTGGCGTCCAGCTCGGCAGCCACGTCGGCACCACCGATCAGGTGCACGCTCTGGCCGGCGGCAACCAGGCCATCGTGCAGCTCACGCAGCGGATCCTGACCGGCGCAGACGACCACGGTGTCCACCGGCAGCACCTGCGGCTCACCGCCGGCGATGCTGATGTGCAGGCCATCATTGTCGACCTTGAGGTATTCGACGCTGTTGAGCATCTGCACCTGCTTGTTCTTCAGGCCGGTGCGGTGGATCCAGCCGGTGGTCTTGCCCAGGCCGTCGCCGACCTTGGACTTCTTGCGCTGCAGCAGGAACACCTGACGCGCCGCAGCGTGCGGATGCGCCTGGATACCAGCGATGCCGCCCCGGGCTTCCAGGTTCTCGTCGATACCCCACTCCTGCCAGAAGGCATGGCGATCCAGGCTGGTGGATTCGCCGGCATGGGTGATGTATTCGGAGACGTCGAAGCCGATACCGCCAGCGCCGATCACTGCGGCAGTCTTGCCGACCGGCTTGCGCTCGAGGATGGCATCCAGGTAGCTGATCACCTTGGCATTCTCGATGCCCGGAATTGCCGGGGTGCGCGGCACGATGCCGGTGGCCAGGATGACTTCATCGAAGCCGCCCTTGAGCAGGTCATCAACACTGACGCGGGTATTCAGGCGCAGGTCGACGCCGGTGGTTTCCACCTTGCGCTTGAAGTAGCGCAGGGTCTCGTAGAACTCTTCCTTGCCCGGCACACGCTTGGCGACGTTGAACTGCCCACCGATCTCGCCGGCGGCGTCGAACAGGGTCACCTCGTGGCCACGCTCGGCCGCCACGGTGGCAGCGGACAGACCCGCCGGGCCGGCGCCGACCACGGCGATCTTCTTCACGTGGGTGGTCGGGATGTAGTTCAGCTCGGTCTCGTGGCAGGCACGCGGGTTCACCAGGCAGCTGGTCAGCTTGCCGCCGAAGGTGTGGTCCAGGCAGGCCTGGTTGCAGCCGATGCAGGTGTTGATCTCGTCGGCGCGACCTTCGGCGGCCTTGTTGACGAAGTCCGGGTCGGCAAGGAACGGACGGGCCATGGAGACCATGTCGGCATCGCCTTCGGCCAGCACCTGCTCGGCGATTTCCGGGGTGTTGATGCGGTTGGTGGTGACCAGCGGGATGCCGATCTCGCCGCGCAGCTTGGCGGTGACCTTGGTGAAGGCCGCGCGCGGCACCTTGGTGGCGATGGTCGGAATGCGCGCTTCGTGCCAGCCGATACCGGTGTTGATGATGGTAGCGCCGGCCTGCTCGATGGCCTTGGCCAGCAGGACGATCTCGTCCCAGGTGCTGCCGCCTTCCACCAGGTCGAGCATCGACAGGCGATAGATGATGATGAAATTCGGGCCCACGGCCTCACGCACGCGGCGGACGATTTCCACCGGCAGGCGCATGCGGTTCTCGTAGCTGCCACCCCAGCGGTCGGTGCGGTGGTTGGTGTGGGCGGCGAGGAACTGGTTGATGAAGTAGCCCTCCGAACCCATGATCTCGACGCCGTCATAGCCGGCCACCTGGGCCAGGCTGGAGCAGTTGACGAAGTCGGCGATCTGCTTCTCGATGCCCTCTTCATCCAGCTCGCGCGGCTTGAACGGGTTGATCGGCGCCTGGACCGCGCTGGGCGCCACGGACTTGGGGCTGTAGGCGTAGCGGCCGGCGTGGAGGATCTGCATGCAGATCTTGCCGCCCGCCTCGTGCACCGCCTGGGTGACGATCTTGTGCTTTTCGGCTTCCTCGGCAGTACTCAGCTTGGCTGCGCCGGAATACACGCCGCCCTCCTCGTTCGGGCCGATGCCACCGGTGACCATCAGGCCGACGCCGCCACGGGCACGCTCGGCGAAGTAGGCCGCCATGCGCTCGAAGCCCTGGGGTTTCTCTTCCAGGCCGGTGTGCATGGAGCCCATCAGGGTACGGTTGCGCAGGGTGGTGAAACCCAGGTCCAGCGGCGCGAGCAGGTGCGGATAAGTGGCGGTCATGATTCCTCCGGCATTCACGATGATGCCGCGCCCTCAGCCTGCGGAACGGCTCGGCATGGGGCGCGGTCGGTATGGGGCTGACTCTAAGGAGCGCACCTCCACCGCTCAATGATCGAAAATGACAAGTTACTGACCAAAGATGACACCCCGCCTTGGCAACGCCCGGCCCAAGCCCTACCCTGTGAGGCATCCCATGAGTACCCGTCGTTTATGCGCAAGCTGATCTTCCTCGTCCTGGTGATCCTCTTCGCCGGCTATGCCGGCTGGGCGGAGCGTCGCCCGGTGGGCCACTACCTGTCCGACCTGCGCAGCCAGGTGGCGCTGAACCAGGGCCAGCCCTCCGAGCGCGGCAACCTGCTGGGCGTGCAGCCGGAGCTGTTCACCCAGGACTACCAGAGCGTCGAGCGCCTGCACCTGAAGTTCCGCGCCTACCTGGCCAAGGCCCGCGACGAAGGGCTGATCAATCCTCGCACCGTGGTGGTCTTCCCCGAGCACATCGGCACCTGGCTGGTGGCCGCCGGCGAGAAGCCCGAGGTCTATCAGACCGAGCACATCGCCGAGGCCATGGAATGGATGGCTGCCAGCAACCCGCTGAAACTGGCGCGTGGCTGGCTTGGCGCCAAGGGCGAGGACCGCATGGCCGACGCCCTGTTCCGCATGAAGGCCGTGGACATGGCCCACGACTACCAGACGCTGTTCGGCGGCCTGGCAAAGGAGTTCGGCGTGACCATCGTCGCCGGCTCCATCGTGCTGCCCAACCCACGCATCGTCGAAGGACAGCTCCGTACCGGCAACGGCCGCCTCTATAACGTCAGCCAGGTCTTCGGCAGCGACGGCCAGCCCCTGGGCAAGCCACAGCGCAAGCTGTTCCCCATCGACGACGAGAAAGGCTTCACCGGCAGCGGCGATGCCGACGACCTGCAGGTCCTGCAGACCCCGGCCGGGCGCCTGGGTGTACTGGTCTGCGCCGACAGCTGGTATCCGGCGAGCTACGCCGCGCTGGCAGCGAACAAACCCGACATCGTTGCGGTACCCGCCTTCCTTACCGGTAACGGCAACTGGAGCAAGCCGTGGAAGGGCTACAACGGCGCGGCGACGCCTGCCGACGTGACGCTCAAGCCCGGCGAACTGACCGAGGGCGAAGCCTGGGAGCGCCTGGCCCTGGCCGGCCGTCTCGGCGAAAGCGGCGCGCACGCCGGAATCACCGTGTTCTTCCGCGGCCATCTCTGGGACCTGGGCAGCGACGGTCGCAGCCTGGTGGTCGATGGCAACGGCCACACCCTGGCGGCCGAAGGCCCCGGCGCGCGCCTGATCAACCTCTGGCTATGAACCGCCCGACCATGCGGCTCGGCGACCTTTCGGTGGGTTTTGTCCACAGCCTCGCCGATGCGCTGGCGGAAAGCGGCGTCGATCCACAAGCCCTGCTTCAACAATACGGACTGGACGCGGCACGCCTGGGCGAGCCCGGCGCGCGCCTGTCGATCCCCCGCTACATGCGCCTGGGCCACGCGGCCATCCAGCAGAGCGGCGACCCGGCCCTCGGCCTGCGCATGGGCCAGCTGAGCCGACCGAGCCAGAGCGGCCTGGCGGGGGTCACCGCCGCCCAGGCACCGAACCTGCGCGCCGCCGCCCGTGCGCTGATCCGCTTCGAGCCGCTCTACGCGCAGAACTACCGCGGCCAGAGCAGCTTCATCGAGGACGCCAGTGGCGCCTGGCTGCGCTTCTACTCCATCAGCCCGTACAACGCCTACAACCGCTTCGTGGTGGACTCGGTGCTGGCGGGCTGGGTGAGCATGCTCGGCAGCATCGGCGCACAGCCGCTGCGCCCGGAGAAGGTCGAGATCGAGTATCCGGCGCCCGCCTGGGCGTCGCGCTTCGAGGAGATGCTTGGCTGCGCGGTGGAGTTCGGCGCCGAACACAACCAGCTGCGCCTGGACCAGACAGCGCTGGCGCGTGCCAATCCGGACCACTGTCCGAGCACTTGGCGGCAATTGCTGGATATCTGCGAAAAGGAACTTGAACAACAGACTCGAACGCGCAGCCTGCGCGAGCGCGTTGCCCAGTTGCTGGGCCCGATGCTCAACGGTCGCGAACCAGACCTGGAGGAAGTGGCCGCGCGGCTCAAGCTGCCGACCTGGACGCTACGCCGCAAGCTGGCCGAGGAAGGCACGCAGTTCCGCAGCATCCTCAACGACACTCGCCGCGACCTGGCGATGATCTACATCCGCGACACCGACCTGGCGTTCGGCGAGATTGCCTACCTGCTCGGCTTCGCCTCCGCCGAGGCCTTCCAGCGCGCCTTCAAGCGCTGGAGCGGGCAGACGCCCGGGGAGTTCCGCCGCTCTCAGCGCCACAGCGCCTGATCACATCTCCGTGGCGTCGTCGGCCGGTTCCGGCAGATCCTGTTCCACGGCGTGCAGTTCCAGCAGTTCTTCCTGATAGTCGTCCATTGGCTTTTCTCCTGACCGTTCGATCCGGTTTTAGCAAAGACCATGGGGAAAAAGCTAGACGCCAAAGGTGAACGACCTGTGACAGCGTCTTACAGTGCGACGGTAGAATTTTCGGACGGAAACGAAAAAACCCTCAGGTATTGCTACCTGAGGGCTTTCGAATATGGCGCAGCGGACGGGACTCGAACCCGCGACCCCCGGCGTGACAGGCCGGTATTCTAACCGACTGAACTACCGCTGCGTGTCGGCTGGACTTTCGTCCGGTACAGCAACCTCCTTGCGCCTGGAGTGAATCACTCGACAAGCTGGTTCGGGGTAGGAACCAAGGAGGGGAAAATGGCGCAGCGGACGGGACTCGAACCCGCGACCCCCGGCGTGACAGGCCGGTATTCTAACCGACTGAACTACCGCTGCGCGTAACTTGCGAGAGTGGTGGGTGATGACGGGATCGAACCGCCGACCCTCTGCTTGTAAGGCAGATGCTCTCCCAGCTGAGCTAATCACCCTTCGTCTCGAAGTGGGGCGCATTCTACAGCCGGCAGAACCTAAGTCAATGCCCTGATTGAACTTTTTTTCATTTTCCGCGAAAAAAGTTCGGCGTGCGGTTAGCGACCTCGGTGCGGCTCCAGATTCGCGAGCAAGCTCGCTCCTACAGAGTCAACCTAGCGAGCGCTCTTGCAGGAGCGAGCTTGCTCGCGAACAGCCCTCCCCCGGAGTCGGAGAGGCACAAAAGAAAAAGGGCGACCCTCAGGCCGCCCTCCTCTACTACCTTCGACGATCAGTCGAGGTAGATCATCTTGCGCGTCATGCCGCCGTCGATCACCAGCTCCTGGCCGGTGACGAAGCCAGCACTGTCGCCGATCAGCCAGGCCACTGCCGATGCGATGTCCTCGACCGTGCCAACCCGGCCGACCAGGTGCTGGTCATGGTCCAGTTCGGTCAGCGGCTCAGCCTCGCGCTCGCGCAGGTCGCGGGCGTCGATCCAGCCGGGGGAAATCGCGTTGACACGAATCTCCGGCCCCAGACTGCTGGCCAGGGCGTGAGTCAGCGACAGCAACCCACCCTTGCTCGCCGCATAGGCTTCGGAGTTCGGCTCCGACTGGTGCGCGCGAGTGGAAGCGATATTGACGATGGCACCGCTGTGAGCGCGCAGGTACGGCGCGCAGTGCTTGGCCAGCAGCATTGGCCCGGTGAGGTTCACCGCCAGGGTGCGGTTCCACTCGTTCAGGCCAAGGCTTTCCAGCGCCGTATTGTGCGGTCGGGCGATGGCGGCATTGCTCACCAGCGCATCGAGGCGGCCGAACTGACCGATCAGCTCGGCCACGGCCGCAGCAACCTGCCCTTCGCTGGCCACGTCCAGCGCGATGAAGCTGGCGCGCTCACCCAGCGCCGCCGCCACCTTCGGGCCGCGCTCGCGATCGATGTCCGCCAGCACCACCTGCCAGCCCTCGGCGACCAGCCAGGCAGCGACGCCCAGGCCGATGCCATGTGCCGCACCGGTGACCAGCACCACCTGGCCGTTCCCCAGGGCGTCCATCACGCTCACAGTGCCGCCAGGCCTCGCGCCAGGTCGGCCTTGATGTCATCGACATCCTCCAGGCCCACGGCGACGCGGATCAGGTTGTCACGAATGCCGGCGTTCTCGCGCTCGGCCGGCGACAGGCGCCCGTGGGAGGTGGTGGCCGGATGGGCGATGGTGGTTTTGGTGTCACCCAGGTTGGTGGTGATGGAGATCATCCGGGTGGCATCGATGCAGCGCCAGGCCGCCTCCTTGCCGCCCTTCACCTCGAAGCTCACCACTGCGCCGAAGCCCTTCTGCTGACGCTTGGCCAGTTCGTGCTGCGGATGACTGGTGAGACCTGCGTAGTACACACGCTCCACCCCCGGCTGCTGCTCCAGCCACTGCGCGACCAGCTGGGCCGAGGCGCTGTGGGCCTGCATGCGCACGCGCAGGGTTTCCAGACCCTTGATGAAGATCCAGGCGTTGAATGGGCTGAGCGTCGGGCCGGCGGTGCGCAGGAAGCCGACTACGGGCTCCATCTGCGCGCGGCGGCCGGCGACCACGCCGCCCATGGTGCGACCCTGACCATCGATGTACTTGGTCGCGGAGTGGATCACCACGTCCGCACCCAGTTTCAGCGGTTGCTGCAACGCTGGGGTGCAGAAGCAGTTATCCACCGCCAGCAGCGCGCCTTTGGCGTGGGCGATCTCGGCCAGTGCGGCGATGTCGACCAGCTCGGCCAGAGGGTTGGACGGCGATTCGACGAAGAACAGCTTGGTATTCGGCTTGCAGGCCGCTTCCCAGGCTTTCAGGTCGCTCAGCGGCGGGTAATCCACCTCGATGCCGAAGCGCTTGAAGTACTTCTCGAACAGGCTGATGGTCGAGCCAAACACACTGCGCGAGACCAGCACGTGGTCACCGGCGCTGCACAGGCTCATCACCAGGGAGAGGATCGCCGACATGCCGGTGGACGTGGCCACCGCCTGCTCGGCGCCTTCCAGCGCGGCGATGCGCTCCTCAAAGGTGCGCACCGTCGGGTTGGTGTAGCGCGAGTAGACGTTACCCGGCACTTCACCGGCGAAGCGCGCGGCGGCGTCAGCGGCGCTGCGGAATACATAACTGGAAGTGGTGAACAGGCCTTCGCCATGCTCGCCTTCCGGGGTGCGGCGCTGTCCGGCGCGCACTGCGAGGGTGTCGAAACCGACGCCCTCCAGGTCGCTGTCCAGGCGGCCGGCTTCCCAATCCTGAGCCATGCCCTGCTCTCCCTATTCGTTTCTGGATCAGTCGTTGTACAGATCGATGATGGCGCTGACCGCGGCACCCTTGGTCTTGGTCGCGTCGTTGCGCGCCTGCTCGATCTTGTTCAGATAGGCTTCGTCGACGTCGCCGGTGACGTATTCACCGTTGAACACGGCGCAGTCGAAGTGTTCGATCTTGATCTTGCCGCCCTCGGTGGATTCGATCAGGTCCTGCAGGTCCTGATACACCAGCCAGTCGGCGCCGATCAGCTCGCCGACTTCCTCGGTGCTGCGGTTGTGTGCGATCAGCTCGTGAGCGCTCGGCATGTCGATGCCGTAGACGTTGGGATAGCGCACCGCCGGTGCGGCAGAACAGAAGTAGACGTTCTTCGCGCCGGCCTCGCGGGCCATCTGGATGATCTGCTTGCAGGTGGTGCCGCGAACGATGGAGTCGTCCACCAGCATCACGTTCTTGCCGCGGAACTCCAGCTCGATGGCATTGAGCTTCTGGCGGACCGACTTCTTGCGCGCGGCCTGGCCGGGCATGATGAAGGTACGGCCGATGTAGCGGTTCTTCACGAAGCCTTCGCGGAACTTCACGCCCAGGCGGTTGGCCAGCTCCAGGGCGGCGGTGCGGCTGGTGTCCGGGATCGGGATGACCACGTCGATGTCGTGGTCCGGACGCTCGCGCAGGATCTTGTCAGCCAGCTTCTCGCCCATGCGCAGGCGCGCCTTGTAGACCGAGATGCCGTCGATGATGGAGTCCGGGCGGGCCAGGTAGACGTGCTCGAAGATGCACGGCGCGTACTGCGGATTGGCCGCGCACTGACGGGTGTAGAGCTTGCCGTCTTCGGTGATGTACACCGCTTCGCCCGGAGCCAGGTCGCGGATCAGGGTGAAACCGAGGACGTCCAGGGCAACACTTTCCGAAGCGATCATGTACTCCACGCCGTTCTCGGTGTGACGCTGACCGAAGACGATCGGGCGGATCGCATGGGGGTCGCGGAAGCCGACAATGCCGTAGCCGGTGATCATCGCCACCACGGCGTAGCCACCCACGCAGCGGGCATGTACACCAGCAACAGCGGCAAACACGTCTTCTTCGGTGGGCTGCAGCTTGTTGCGCACCGCCAACTCATGGGCGAACACGTTGAGCAGCACTTCCGAGTCGGAATTGGTGTTCACGTGGCGCAGGTCGGATTCGTAGATTTCCTTGGCCAGCTGCTCGACGTTGGTCAGGTTGCCGTTGTGTGCCAGGGTGATGCCGTACGGCGAGTTGACGTAGAACGGCTGCGCCTCGGCGGAGCTGGAGCTGCCCGCAGTCGGGTAGCGCACATGACCGATGCCGATCTTGCCGACCAGGCGCTGCATGTGACGCTGTTGGAAGACGTCACGGACCAGGCCGTTGTCCTTGCGCAGATACAGACGGTCGTCCTGACAGGTAACGATCCCCGCAGCGTCCTGGCCACGATGCTGGAGAACGGTGAGGGCGTCATAGAGCGCCTGATTCACGTTCGACTTGCCCACGATACCGACGATGCCACACATGCGACGCAACCCCTAGTTGGTTTCAGGCTAAAACGATTCCATATTCGGCAGTATCCACCGGACCTGCCGTAGCGGCGACGGCTACCCGTCGCCTCCACCCGCCCGTCACTGGGCCGGCAGCAAAGACCCCACTCCGGATGGCGGAGTGATGGTAACGCCGGACATCCACTGCCCGGCAAAAGTCAGGATGAAGTTCTTCGACCAGTCGGCGACCATCAGGAAATGCGGCATCAGCACCGACTGCTGCCACCACGGATCCTGCTGCACCGGCGCAAGGCTCAGCAGACCGACCAGCAGAACCACCAGCAGCACGCCACGGGCGCCGCCGAACACCATGCCGAGCACACGGTCGGTGCCGGACATGCCGGTCACCCGTACCAGCTCGCTGATGAGGAAATTGACCAGTGCGCCCAGCAGCAGCGTGACGACGAAAAGAAGAGCGCAAGCGGCGATGACACGCCCCGAGGGCAGCTGAATGTAGGGTGCGAGATGCTCGGCCAGGGCGCCGCCGAACATCCAGGCGACCGCACCGGCCACGATCCAGGTGACCAGCGACAGGGCTTCCTTGACGAAACCACGGCTCAAGCTGATCAGGCTGGAAATGACGATGATGCCGATCATCGTCCAATCGACCCAGGTAAATGCCACGTTGCGGCCCAGAAACGGAAAGGCCCCGCATTTTAGCAGAGGCCTTCGATTTGAAGAAGAGCCCCAGTTTGACATGGGGCTGATTGAGAGAAGCTAACGAACGGGCTCAGCCACGCTCAGGCTGGAAACGCACCACGAAGCCATTGAGCTTCTGCTGCTTGCCCAGTTGGTCGCGCAGGCGATCCGCCTCGGCGCGCTCGACCACCGGACCAACGAATACCCGGTTCATCCCGTCGAAGCTGCGCACATAGGCGTTGTAGCCCTGACTACGCAGGGACTTCTGCAATTCGTCAGCGCGTGCACGGCTGGAGAGGCTGGCCAACTGCACCGACCAGCTTACCGGCAGGTTGTTGCTGTCCAGGCGCTGGGCCGGCTGTTGCGCCGGAGCGACAGGAGCAGCGCTGGCCTGAGCCTGGGCAGGCTGCTGAGCAGGCGCAACTGGCTTGGGAGCGACCGGTTGCGGGGCCGCAGCCTTGGGCTGTGTCGACTGGGCCTGCTGGGTCGGTAGGCTGGCGATGGGGGCGGAAGGCGTCTGCGCCGGAGCCACTTCGGCCGGCGGCACGGCGTTGTCCGCATCCTCGGCCTGGGGCTCGGGAACCTCGGTAGGCTGCACTTCGACGGTGGGCATGGCCGGTGGCTTGGGCATTACCGGCGCCTCGACCACCACCTGGCGTACATCATCCTCGCGGGAGAACAGCATCGGCAGGAAGATCACGGCCAGTGCCAGCAGCACCAGCGCACCGACTACCCGCTGCTTGAGCCCCTTATCGAGCAACGCCATGCACAACTCCCCTTAGGTGTACTTGATTGAGCAGCTTATTGAGCAGCCTTGGCGAGCCACTCCAGGGCATCCGCCACGCTGTAGAACGAACCAAACACCAGAATCTCGTCATCGGTGCCCGCTGCATCGCACTGCGCCACCAGCGCCGAGGCGATATCGCCATGGCAGCTGACCTGCGCCCCGCGAGCCTGCAGCGCGGCCTCCAGCTCTTCGGCCGGTCGGCTACGACCGGTGGGTAGCGGCGCGACGGCCCAATCCTGCACCAAGCCGAGCACGGGTTCCAGTACGCCGTCGAGGTCCTTGTCCGCCAGCAGACCGAACACTGCGTGGCGCACACCCTTGGGCGGCGCTGCGCGCAGGCGGCTGGCGAGGTATTGCGCTGCGTGCGGATTATGCCCGACGTCGAGCAGCAAGTGGCGCTCTTCGCCATGCCATTGCACAGTGCGACGATCCAGGCGCCCGGTCACGCGGGTGCGCTGAAGTGCGGCGACCAGCTGCTCGCGCTGCCATGGCAGGTCCAGCAAGGCATAGACCTGCAGAGCCAGCGCGGCGTTCTCCATCGGCAGATCGAGCAGCGGCAGATCGTGCAGACTCACCGCCTCGCCAGAAGCGGAACGGCCGCGCCAGTGCCAGCCGCCCTCCCCCATCGCCAGGTCGAAATCCCGGCCGCGCAGGACCAGCGGCGAGCCGAGCTTGCGCGCCTGCTCCAGGATCGGCGTCGGCGGTTCCAGGTCACCACAGACGGCAGGCTTGCCGGCGCGGAAGATTCCGGCCTTCTCGAAGGCCACGCTTTCACGGGTATCGCCCAGCCAGTCGGCGTGGTCGATGCCGATACTGGTGACCACGGCAACGTCGGAGTCGATCAGATTGACCGCATCCAGACGGCCGCCCAGGCCGACTTCCAGCACCACAGCGTCCAGGTTGGCGCGCTCGAACAACCAGAAGGCCGCGAGGGTGCCCATTTCGAAGTAGGTCAGGGAGATTTCGCCGCGCGCCGCCTCAACGGCGGCGAAGGCTTCGCAGAGCGCTTCATCGCTGGCCTCGACGCCATCGATGAGCACGCGCTCGTTGTAGCGCAGCAGGTGCGGCGAGCTGTAGACGCCGACACGCTGGCCCTGCTCGCCGAGCAGGGCGGCGAGGAAGGCGCAGGTGGAACCCTTGCCGTTGGTGCCCGTGACGGTCACCACGCGGGGCGCGGGGCGCCCCAGGCCAAGCCGGCCAGCTACTTCACGGGAGCGATCCAGCCCCATGTCGATAGCCGTGGGGTGGAGTTGTTCGAGATAGCTGAGCCAGTCGGCAAGGGTACGTTGGGTCATCCTGCGAGTGCGGCGCTGGGAGTGTGGGTGAACTTGGCCAGAACCTTCGCCAGACGCGGGCGCAGCTCGGCACGGTGGACGATCATGTCGATGGCACCGTGTTCCAGCAGGAATTCGCTGCGCTGGAAGCCTTCCGGCAGCTTCTCGCGCACAGTCTGCTCGATCACGCGCGGGCCGGCGAAGCCGATCAGGGCGCGCGGCTCGCCGACGATCACGTCGCCGAGCATCGCCAGGCTGGCGGACACACCGCCGTAGACCGGATCGGTCAGCACGGAGATGAACGGGATGCCTTCTTCGCGCAGGCGGGCCAGCGCGGCGGAAGTCTTGGCCATCTGCATCAGGGAAATCAGCGCTTCCTGCATGCGCGCGCCACCCGAGGCGGAGAAGCAGATCATCGGGCAACGGTTTTCCAGGGCGTAGTTGGCAGCGCGCACGAAGCGCTCACCGACGATGGAACCCATGGAGCCGCCCATGAAGGAGAACTCGAAGGCGCTGACCACGACCGGCATACCCATCAGCTTGCCGCTCATGGAGATCAGCGCGTCCTTCTCGCCGGTGTCTTTCTGCGCGGCGGTCAGGCGGTCCTTGTACTTCTTGCTGTCGCGGAACTTCAGGCGATCCACCGGCTCGAGCTCGGCACCCAGCTCCTCGCGACCTTCTTCATCGAGGAAGATATCGATGCGCGCACGGGCGCCGATACGCATGTGGTGATCGCACTTGGGGCAGACGTCGAGGGTCTTTTCCAGCTCCGGACGGTACAGCACCGCCTCGCAGGACGGGCACTTGTGCCACAGGCCTTCCGGTACCGAGCTCTTCTTCGCCTCGGAACGCATGATGGAAGGGATCAGCTTGTCTACCAGCCAGTTGCTCATGCTCTCGTCTCCAGTGCAGTGACACGGCGCGATGGGTTGCGCGTGCCGCTGAGCAAATTCATCGTCGCGGTTCCGGCCTCAAGGCCGGAACCCCTCGCAAACAAAGGCGCCGCCTGGGGCGTCGCCACGGATACAGCATTCGATGCGGGCCGTCGGCGGGCAGCTGTTCCTGCTGCGACGACTCCCAGCGCTCCCCAAGGGCAGCGATTGGGTAGTGGACGGCGGCAGGCCGCTCGTCGTCACATGAAGATTCCGCGTCAGGCCACCGAACGACACTGCGCGATGAAATCGCGAATCTTCTGCGCATCCTTGATGCCCTTGCTCGCCTCCACCCCGCCGCTCACATCCACGGCGTAAGGACGCACCTGGGCAATGGCATCGGCCACGTTGGCGACCGTCAGCCCCCCCGCCAGGATCAGCGGACGCTGCACATCCTTCGGCACCAGGGACCAGTCGAAAGCCAGCCCGGTTCCGCCAGGAACACCCTCCACATAGGTATCGAGGAGGAACCCGCTGGCCTGTGGATACTTCGCAATCTGCGCCGCCACGTCGTCGCCCGGCTTCACCCGCAGGGCCTTGAGGTAGCGCTTGTGCCAGCCCGAGCAGGCCTCGGGCGTCTCATCGCCATGGAACTGCAGGACGTCCAGCGGCACCGCATCGAGAATCTCCCCCAGCTCGCAGCGGCTGGCGTCCACGAACAGGCCGACGGTACTGACGAAGGGCGGCAGGGCAGCGACTATCGCCCGCGCCTGCTGGATGCTCACCGCGCGCGGGCTCTTGGCGTAGAACACCAGGCCGATGGCGTCGGCACCCGCCTCGGCGGCGGCCAGGGCATCCTCGACTCGGGTAATACCGCAGATTTTGATGCGAACGGCGGACAAGATGCAGCAACCTTCAGGCAAGTGATCGATCGATGGTAGCAAATGACCCTGGCATCGTCAGCCGACGATATCCGGCAAACTTGAAAGGAAATGTGGCCCCAGGTAGCGCTCGGGCAACACGAACTCCTCCGGATATTCCACGCTCACCAGGTACAACCCGTAAGGATGCGCAGTGATACCGCTGGCACGCCGGTCGCGCGCAGCCAATGCTTCGGCCGCCCACTCCACCGGACGCTCGCCGGCGCCGATGGTCATCAGCATCCCGGCGAAATTACGCACCATGTGATGCAGGAAGGCGTTGGCGCGCACATCCAGCACGATGAAACGCCCGTGCTCGATCACCTCCAGGTGATGCACCGTCTTCACCGCCGACTTGGCCTGGCACTGCACCGCGCGGAACGAGGTGAAGTCATGGGTGCCGACCAGCGCCCTGGCCGCCTCGCGCATGCGCGAGACATCCAGCGGACGGTGGTTCCAGGTCACCTCTTCGGCCATGTGCGCCGGACGTATCTGGTCGTTGTAGATCACATAGCGATAGCGCCGCGCCATGGCGGTGAATCGCGCATGGAAATGCGCCGGCATCACCTTGGCCCAGGTCACGCTGATGTCGTTGGGCAGGTTGGCATTGGTGCCCATGACCCAGGCGATGAGCGAGCGCTCGGCGGTGGTATCGAAATGCACCACCTGCCCGCTCGCGTGCACCAGCGCATCGGTACGGCCAGCACACATCAGGGAGACCGGGTGATCAGCCACTCGGGAGAGCGCTTTTTCCAGCGCGCCCTGCACGGTCGGCACACCATTCTCCTGGCGCTGCCAACCGCGATATCGCGAGCCTTTGAATTCGACGCCCAGGGCAATCCTGGAAACGCCAACGGCGGCCGATTCGGCCGCCGCTGAGGGTACTGCTTCAATCATCTATCTGGAGCCTTCCGGCTCAGGCGATACGCCCGAGCAGTTCGCGAGCTTCCTGCTGCTGGTTGTCGTTACCCTCGGTGATGACTTCATCGAGGATGTCGCGGGCGCCTTCGGTGTCGCCCATGTCGATGTAGGCACGCGCCAGGTCGAGCTTGGTGGCCGCTTCGTCAGCGCCGGAGAGGAAGTCGAAATCGTCTTCGTCGTCGGCACCCTCGCCCGGCAGCGCCAGCTCACTGGCGGAGAAGCTCTCCTCTGCCAGCGACTCGACGGGAGCCTGCGGCTCGTCGTTGTGCGCGGAGAGGCGGTCCAGCTCGGCACTGACTTCGTCCAGTTGGGCGGCGAAGCTGTCGTCGGCCTTGGCCGGTGCCGGCTCGTCATCCGCGAGGGACAGGTCGAAGTCATCCGGCAGGTCGTCGGCTTGCGGCGCCTTGCTCTCGATATCCAGGCTGAACTCCTCGGGGCTCACGCCGGACAGCGAAGCGGTGTCATCGTCCAGACCCAGCAGGAAGTCATCTTCCGCCGAAGCCAGGGTGGAGTGGGAGTCTTTCTCCGGATCCTTGTCCAGGTCCAGGGAGAAGTCGCTCAAATCGTCGGCCAGCGACGGAGTCTCGACCTTGGCAGCCGGCTCTTCCGGCAGGTCCAGATCGAAGGCGAAATCGTCCTCGGCCTTGGTGCTCGGCGCCGCGGCCGGCGAACCGCCCAGGCTCAGGTCGTCGTCCAGGTCGAAGCTGCCGAAGGACAATTCGTCGTCCTGCTGAACGGCCGGAGCGGCGGGCTTGTCGTCACCCAGCTCAAGGTCGTCCAGCGCCAGATCGAAGGCATCGTCCAGATCGCCGTGGGCCTGCGCAGCAGGCTCCGCAGCAGCGGCCTGGCTATCCGTGGACGGGCTATCGATGGCGAAGTCATCCAGACTGAATCCATCGAAGCCGTCGTCCGAAGCGGCTGCGGCTGCGGCCAGACCACCCACGGCAGCCAGGGTGACCATGCCCGGGTAACGGGACTTCAATTGTTCGACCTGGGGCTCGGCGCCGCCGATCTCACGGAGTTCGTTTTCCTGACGGGCGAAACCTTCGCGGTCACCGATCTCGGCATAGACCTCCATCAGTTTCAGACGCAGGTCGGTGCGCTGCGGCTCGTCGTAGATGGCGCCCTGCAGCAGTTCGGCGGCCTGGTTGAAGCGACCATAAGCGATGTAGATGTCCGCCTCGCCCAGCGCATCGCTGGTCTGCGCGGCAACACGCTCGGGCGCCGCTTGCGCCGGAGCGGCAACCTCGGCGGCCTGCGGCACGTCCAGGGTGTCCAGCTCGCTGCCGGCCAGGGTCAGGTCGTCGTCGAGGTGCGGCTCGTCATCACCGGCGTAGGCAGCGAGGCTTTCCTGCTCCTTGGCGGCGCGACGGCGGGAAATGATCATCAGCAGCACCAGCAGGGCCAGCAGCGCGCTACCGGCGATGGCGCCCAGCCAGATCGGATTGGCGAGAATCTCGTCGACCATGCTGGTCTCGGCCTGCTCGACCGGTGCGACAGCAGGAGCCGGAGCCGGTTGCGGCTTCTGCGCCTCGGGCGCAGGGGCCGCTGCGGCAGGAGCCGGAGCGGGTGCCGGAGCCGGCTGCGCCTCGGCGGCAGGAGCCGGCGGGGTGCCTGCATCGCCACTCGGAGCCGCTGCGGCCGGTTGCTCTGCTACCGCCGGAGCCGCCGGCTGGGCAGCCGACTCGGCGCCCGGCACGGGAGCCGGAACGGCGACGGCGCCATTGCTGGCGGCAGTCTTGTCGTTGCCCAGCTCGCTCTGCAGCTTGGCCAGCTGTGCATCCTTCAGCGCGATGAGCTTCTGCAGCTTGTCCATCTGGCTCTGCAGATCGGTCATGCGGCTGCTCAGCTCGTCGTTCTCGCGACGGGTGCTGTCGAGGCTTTCCTTGGTGACGGCCAGCTTGTCAGCGACAGCCTGGCCATCCTTGCTGCCTTTGTCGCCACCCTTGGCCTTGCCGTTTTCGCCAGAGAGCAGGCGCAGGCTGTCCTTGGTTTCGGCCTGAGCCGGAGCGTTGCCGGCATTGGCGCGCGGAGTGGCATCGAGCTGGCGAGCACCGCCTGCAGGCAGGCTGCGGCCTTCACGCCAAGCGGTGTACTGCTGGTTGACCTCGGCCACGGCAGCCGGCTGGGTACGCGCCTTGATCTGCTCGGCATCGGGCAGACGCAGCACCTGGCCGCTCTTCAGGCGGTTGATGTTGCCGCCGAGGAAGGCATCGGGGTTGAGATCCTGGATCGCCAGCATGGTCTGCTGGACGGAAACGCTGCCATCCGGGCGCGCACGGGCGGCGATTTCCCAGAGGGTGTCATTCTTGCCGGTGCGGTACTCGTTGCCTTCCAGGCGGCGAGCCGGGGCGGCCGGGGTGGAGCTGGGAGCCGGGGTCGCGCGCGGCGCCGCCGTAGCGGACGGACGGACCACCGGAGCGGGAACGGCCATCGGCGCGCGCGGCACGGCGGCAGCGGTCTGCGGCGAATACAGCGGCGGGTCCAGCAGCACGGTGTACTCGCGCAGCAGACGGCCATTGGGCCAGAGCACTTCCACGAGGAAGTTCAGGTAGGGTTCCTGTACTGGCCGGTCGGAAGTCACGCGGATGACGCTCTTGCCGTTCGGCTTGACGATGGGAGTGAACTTCAGCCCGGTCAGGAAGTACTGACGGTCAACGCCGGCCTTGTTGAAGTCCTCCGGCGAAGCCAGCTTCGGGATTACCTCGGCCGCGGACAGGTCGCGAACTTCGACCAGCTCGATTTCGGCATCCAGCGGCTGGTTCAGCGCCGAACGCAGGTGGATATCCCCCAACCCCAGCGCATGCGCCATGCCCGAGGTCAGTGCCGAAGCAGCTGCGATTGCCTGCACCAGTTTGCGAAGCCGGACCATATATTAATCCCTTGTTTTAATAGCTTTTTTCTGGATTAGAACAACGTCTAACGGGCGCCGCTGCCCACTACACCTTCCGTTTTCAGGATGGTGCTCTCCCCTGTCAGCGACGTTCCCGGCCAGTATTGCCAAGCTAGAATACTTCTTCAAATATTCGGTAAGTATCTTTTACAGATAGTGTTTTATCAACAATTCGCCCAAGTTCACAGCATTTAGGGCTGCGCCTTTTCTCACATTATCTGACGCAATCCACAAATTCAGTTCGCACGAATCTGTCAGACCAGTCCGTAGGCGTCCAACGTAAACACTATCCTGCCCCTGTGCATCGCCAATGACAGTCGGATAATCGTCTTCCACCAGCTCGATGCCCTCGGCTGCATCCAGGGCGGCGCTGACAGCCGCCAGGGATACCGGCGCTGCCGTCTTGATGGAAAGCATCAGGGTATCGCCAAAGAATACCGGCGCCAGGCTGCAGGTCACGCTCAGACCGTTCTTCAGCTCGGGGAACAGCACCGCGAGCTCTGCCGCGACGCGGCGCTCGACCACGGAATACCCCTGCTCATCGACGCCGCCCAGTTGCGCCAGCATGTTGAAGGCGAACTGGCGATCCACCAGTCGCGGCTCCAGCGGACGCGCATTGAGCAGCTCGGCGGTCTGCCGCGCCAGCTCCTGCACACCCTCTCGCCCCAGCGCGGAAGCAGACAGGCAGGCACTCACAGTGACCTGACGAAGCTCCAGCACGCCACGCAGCGCGGCAAGCACTTCAGCAACTTCGGCCGCCGGCGCCGCCGGAGCAGCAATCAGCGCGGGAAGTTGCAGGGTTTCGACGGCATCGCCATTCACGCAGGCCTGGGCCAGCAGCGCGGCGGCATTGTTCAGCGATGCACCACTGAGATCGATCACACTGCAGCCAGCCGCGCTGGCTCGCGCCGCGCAGTCGGCAGCGGCTTCAGCCCCCACGGAGAGGAAGGCCAGGCGCACCTTGGCGAAGTCGAAATCATCGAGCTTGCCGACCCGGATGTTGCGCCCACGGAAGGCCACCGACTTGCCGGCGGATTCGCCGCTGGCCAGCAGATAGAGGTTGGCGACGGGGAAGTCGCGCTCTTCCAGCAGTTCGACCAAAGCCTCGCCAACGAGTCCTGTGGCGCCTACTACGGCGATGTCGAGTGTTTCAGGCATCCGGGGTCTCACAATCGGTGGGAAAAGTAGCGCAGCACTTTACTGCTCCCACCGGCGGCGAAGCAATCAAGGGCTCCGCCGCCTATCGCCGCAGCTCAGGGGCGCGGCGCGCCGTCCGTGGCCTGGGCGGTCAACGGCGCGGCCACCTGGGCAACCTCCCCGGCCGCTGCCTGCGGATTGCCCGCCGGCGCAGCACCCTGAGTCCTGGCGCGATCCTGCTCGGCCAGACGGGCGATCAGGCCGGCGATCTGCGAGTCCTTCAGTTCGATCAGCTTGTTGAGTTTCTGGGTCTGGCTTTCCAGGTCAGAGATCCGGCTGCGCAGTTCATCGCCTTCGCGGCGTGCGCTGTCCAGACCCTCCTGGGCTACCGCCAGTTGCTCGGCCTCGACCTTGCCCTTGTCCTTGCCCGGCTGGCCGGAGATCAGGCGCAGGTTGTCGCGCTCTTCGGCCTTTGCCGGCGCGCTCCCCGCCTCGGCCTTGTGGGTGGCGTCGAGCTGGCGGCCCTGCTGGGCCAGTTGCGGATTGCGCTTGGCCTTCCACTCTGAATTCTGGGTTTCCACATGGGCCACTGCCTGTGCATGGCTTTGCTCACGAACCTGCTGCTCGCTGGGCAGGCGCAGCACCTGGCCGACCTTCAGGCGGTTGATGTTGCCGTCGACGAAGGCGTCCGGGTTCATCCGCTGGATCGCAGCCATGGTCTGCATGACCGAGACGCCGCTGGACGGGCGATTGTGCGAGGCGATGTCCCACAGCGCGTCATTTCGCTGGATGCGGTAGCTGTCCGCAGCCGCCGCACTCACCACTGACGTCGCCAGCGGTTGCGCTTGCGGCGCGCGGGTCGCAGCGACCGGCGCGATAGCCGGCGGTGTCACCGGACTGGCCAAATAGGTTGGCGGGTCCAGCAGCACGGTGAATTCGCGTACCAGGCGACCCTGCGGCCAGACAACCTGGAGAACGAAGTTCACGTAGGGCTCGCGAATCGGTTTGGACGAGCTGACGCGAATGACGCCACGACCGTTCTTGCCGACGTCAGGGGTGAATTTCAGCCCGCTGGCGACCACATTGCGGTCCACGCCCAGACGTTCGAAGTCTTCCGCCGAGGCCAGGCTGACCACGACCTCCTCGGAGCTCAGGTCAGCCACGCCGCGCAGGTCGATGTTGGCCGAGAGGGTCTGCCCCAGCGCTGCTCGCGAGGAAATGTCGCCCAGTTCCAGGGCGCCTGCCATGCCCGGCATGAAAGCCGCGGCCACCGCCGTTGCCAACCACAATCTGTGTAACCGAGCCATTGTCTCCCCCGCTGCTTGCTTGCCGTCGGCCGGCGCGAAAAGGCGCACCGAAACCTGTCCCCATGGACGGGCTGCGAGGATAGCGACCGGTTCCCGGTGGCTTTTCCGGGTGCGTCACAGAAACCGGCGCCAAAGAGCCGACAGCTCGACGGACTGACGTTTTTGTGCGGCGGTTCACCTACACACCGGGAACTTCTCATGCGCCAGAAAGCACAACGCCGGCTCAAGGCCGGCGTTGTGCGCTCCAGGGAGCAGCAGCACTCAGGAGGGAATCAACGCTCGAGCAGGATGCGCAGCATGCGGCGCAGCGGCTCGGCAGCCCCCCACAGCAGTTGGTCGCCGACGGTGAAAGCGCCCAGGTACTGAGTACCCATGTTGAGCTTGCGCAGACGGCCGACCGGAACGCTCAGGGTGCCGGTGACGGCCGCCGGAGTCAGTTCGCGCATGCTGATTTCGCGCTGGTTCGGGATCAGCTTGACCCAGGGGTTGTGCTGGCTGATCAGGCCTTCGATGTCCGCAATGGGCACATCCTTGTTCAGCTTGATGGTCAGCGCCTGGCTGTGGCAGCGCATGGCGCCGATGCGCACGCAGATGCCGTCAACCGGGATCGGGTTCTTGAAGCGGCCGAGGATCTTGTTGGTCTCCGCCTGGCCTTTCCACTCTTCGCGGCTCTGGCCGTTGGGCAGTTCCTTGTCGATCCACGGGATCAGGCTGCCGGCCAGCGGCGCACCGAAGTTCTCGGTGGGCATGGCGTCGCTGCGGATGGCTTCGGCGACCTTGCGGTCGATGTCGAGGATGGCGCTGGACGGGTTGGCCAGGTCATCGGCGACGGAAGCGTTGATGGCGCCCATCTGTTTGATCAGCTCGCGCATGTTCTGCGCACCGGCGCCCGAGGCCGCCTGATAGGTCATGGCGCTCATCCACTCGACCAGGCCGGCTTCGAACAGGCCGCCCAGGGCCATCAGCATCAGGCTGACGGTGCAGTTGCCGCCGATGTAGTTCTTGGTGCCGGCGTCCAGCGAGTTGTCGATGACCTTGCGGTTCACCGGGTCGAGGACGATCACCGCGTCATCCTGCATGCGCAGGCTGGAGGCGGCATCGATCCAGTAGCCCTGCCAGCCGGCTTCGCGCAGCTTGGGGAAGACTTCGCTGGTGTAGTCGCCGCCCTGGCAGGTCAGGATGACGTCGAGGGTTTTCAGTTCCTCGATGCTGTAGGCGTCTTTGAGGGGGGCAATGTCCTTGCCAATGGACGGACCTTCGCCACCCACGTTGGAAGTGGTGAAGAACACCGGCTCGATCAGGTCGAAGTCCCGCTCTTCCAGCATCCGCTGCATGAGCACCGAACCCACCATGCCACGCCAACCGATCAGACCTACACGCTTCATCGCTACTACACCTTCATATATTTAGAGGGCCGTCGCTCCCGCATTCCTGACAAGAGCGCGGGAACGAGCGAGCCGAACAGATTACAGATTCCGCAGAGCCGCGACTACCGCATCGCCCATTTCGCGGGTACCGACCTTGGTGCAGCCTTCGGACCAGATGTCACCGGTACGCAGACCCTGGTCGAGCACCAGGCTCACGGCCTTCTCGATGGCGTCGGCAGCGGCGCCTTCGTTGAAGGTGTAACGCAGCATCATCGAGACCGAGAGGATGGTCGCCAGCGGGTTGGCGATGCCCTTGCCGGCGATGTCCGGCGCGGAACCGTGGCAGGGCTCGTACATGCCCTTGTTGTTCGAATCCAGCGAGGCGGAAGGCAGCATGCCGATGGAGCCGGTGAGCATGGAAGCCTCATCCGACAGGATGTCGCCGAACATGTTGTCGGTCACCATCACGTCGAACTGCTTGGGTGCGCGGACCAGTTGCATGGCAGCGTTGTCGACGTACATGTGCGACAGCTCGATGTCCGGGTAGTCCTTGGCGACTTCCTCGACCACTTCGCGCCACAGCTGGCTGGAAGCCAGGACGTTGGCCTTGTCCACCGAGCAGAGCTTCTTGTTGCGCACGCGGGCCATGTCGAAGCCGACGCGGGCGATGCGGCGGATTTCGCTCTCGCTGTACGGGAGGGTGTCGTACGCCTGGCGCTCGCCGTTCTCCAGCACGCGCTGCTCGCGCGGTTGGCCGAAGTAGATGCCACCGGTCAGCTCGCGGACGATGAGGATGTCCAGGCCGGCGACCACTTCGGGCTTCAGGCTGGAGGCATCGGCCAGTTGCGGGTAGAGGATGGCCGGGCGCAGGTTGCCGAACAGGCCCAGCTGCGAGCGGATCTTCAGCAGGCCACGCTCGGGACGGATGTCACGTTCGATCTTGTCCCACTTCGGTCCACCCACGGCGCCCAGCAGCACGGCGTCGGAAGCGCGCGCGCGCTCCAGGGTCTCGTCAGCCAGCGGTACACCGTGCTTGTCGATGGCGGCGCCACCGATCACGTCCTCGGTCAGCTCGAAGCCCAGGGCGAACTTGTCGTTGGCCAGCTCCAGCACCTTGACCGCTTCGGCCATGATTTCCGGGCCGATACCGTCGCCGGGGAGAACCAGAATCTGTTTGCTCATCTTTCTGCTCACTTTTTGAAAGTCGCTTGGCAAATAAAGCCGCTTGGCAAATAACGTAACGCCCCGGATGGCTCGCGCCATCCGGGGCGGTCAGAACCTTGAATTCAGCGCTCCGCCCAGAGCACCAGCACATCAGTGCTGAAAGAACCCTCGGCGTCGATCTCGAAATACTCGCGCACCTCGTCGCCCATCGAAAGCTGCAGGGCACGAATGGCCTGGCGCATCACCTCAGGGGTGCGCATGCGCTCGACCCAGGAAGTGAACTCCAGGCGCAGACGCTGGCGCTTGGCGGCAGTCACCACGAGGCCCGCTTCGCCGACCAGACGTGCCCACTCCGACGGGGAATAGTCACGCACATGGCTGGTGTCGCGCAGGACCTCGACAGTCTGCAGATAGGTGTCCAGCAGAGGCAAGCCCGGTGCCGCGACATCGATGAAGCAGACCACGCCGCCCGGTTTGAGCACCCGGCGCACTTCGCGCAGCGCCTGGCCGACATCCCGCCAGTGGTGCGCGGAATAGCGGCTGAAGACGAAATCGAACTCGCCGTCCTCGAACGGCAGCTGCTCGGCGGCGCCACAGAGCGTGGCGATGTTGCCCAGCCCACGCTCGGCGGCGGCCGAGGCCACCACATCGAGCATCTGCTGGGACAGGTCGTAAGCCACCACTTCGCCAGCCAGCGGCGCGACGTTGAAGCTCACATGCCCTGCCCCGCAACCCAGGTCGAGCACGCGTGCACCGGCAGTCGTCGACAGTCGCTCGCGCAGCTGGGCGAACTCTTCGCCCTGGGCGTGTACGGCGCTGGTCAGGTAAGCGTTGGCCTGGGCGCCGAACTGGCGCTGGACCACTTGCTCGTGACGACTCTCGGTCATGGTGCTCTCCTTGACGAGTGGTGCGACGCCGCTCAGGCGTCGCGGAACAACCAGGGCTGGTCTCTGCTGGTAGCCGGTCTCGAAACTGCGGATGGCCTCGGCGTCCTGCAGGGTCAGGCCGATGTCGTCCAGGCCGTTGAGCAGGCAGTGCTTGCGGAACGCATCCACTTCGAAGCTGTACTGCTTGCCGTCCGGACGGGTCACGGTCTGCGCGGCGAGGTCGACGGTCAGCTGGTAACCCTCGGTGGCCTCGCACTGCGCAAACAGCTCGTCCACTTCCTCGTCCTTCAGGATGATCGGCAGCAGGCCGTTCTTGAAGCTGTTGTTGAAGAAGATGTCGGCGAAGCTCGGTGCGATCACGGTGCGGAAGCCGTACTCGTCCAGCGCCCACGGCGCGTGCTCGCGGGAGGAGCCGCAACCGAAGTTCTCACGGGCCAGCAGCACGCTGGCACCCTGGAAGCGCGGGAAGTTGAGGACGAAGTCCTTGTTCACCGGACGCTTGGAGTTGTCCTGGTTGGGCTGCCCCACGTCGAGGTAGCGCCACTCATCGAACAGGTTCGGGCCGAAGCCGGTGCGCTTGATCGATTTGAGGAACTGCTTGGGGATGATCTGGTCGGTGTCGACGTTGGCGCGATCGAGCGGCGCAACGAGACCGGTGTGCTGGGTAAAGGCTTTCATGTTCGGTCTCCTCAGGCCTGCATCAATTCACGTACGTCGATGAAACGGCCGGTCACGGCAGCCGCGGCGGCCATCGCCGGGCTCACCAGGTGAGTACGACCACCTGCGCCCTGGCGGCCTTCGAAGTTGCGGTTGGAGGTGGAAGCGCAATGCTCGCCGCTCTCCAGGCGGTCCGGGTTCATCGCCAGGCACATGGAGCAGCCTGGTTCACGCCATTCGAAGCCGGCTTCGATGAAGATCTTGTCCAGGCCTTCCTGCTCGGCCTGGGCTTTCACCAGGCCCGAACCCGGCACGACCAGCGCCTGCTTCACCGTGGCAGCGACCTTGCGGCCCTTGGCCACGGCGGCGGCAGCGCGCAGGTCTTCGATGCGCGAGTTGGTGCAGGAGCCGATGAACACGCGATCCAGCTGGATATCGGTGATCGCCTGGTTGGCATTCAGGCCCATGTATTTCAGCGCGCGGACGATGGAATCGCGCTTGACCGCATCGGCTTCGGCCGCCGGGTCCGGCACGTTTTGGTCCACTGCGAGGACCATCTCGGGCGAAGTACCCCAGCTGACCTGCGGCTTGATGTCCTCGGCACGCAGTTCGACGATGGTGTCGAAGTGCGCATCGGCGTCGGAAACCAGATCGCCCCAGGCTTCCACGGCCTTGTCCCAGTCACTGCCTTGCGGCGAGAACGGACGGCCCTTCACGTAGTCGACGGTCTTCTGGTCGCACGCCACCATGCCGACGCGAGCGCCCGCTTCGATGGACATGTTGCAGATGGTCATGCGGCCTTCCATGGACAGGTCGCGAATGGCGCTGCCGGCGAATTCCAGGGCATGGCCGTTGCCGCCCGCGGTGCCGATCTTGCCGATCACCGCGAGGACGATGTCCTTGGCGGTCACGCCGAAGGGCAGTTTGCCTTCCACGCGAACCTGCATGTTCTTCATCTTCTTGGCGACCAGGCACTGGGTGGCGAGCACGTGCTCCACCTCGGAGGTGCCGATGCCATGGGCCAGCGCACCAAAGGCGCCGTGGGTCGAGGTGTGCGAGTCGCCGCAGACCACGGTCATGCCCGGCAGGGTCGCGCCCTGCTCCGGGCCGACCACGTGAACGATGCCCTGGCGGACGTCGTTCATCTTGAATTCGAGGATGCCGAAGTCATCGCAGTTCTCGTCCAGGGTCTGTACCTGGATGCGCGACACTTCGTCGGCGATGGCCGCGAGGCCGCCCTGGCGCTCGACCTGGGTGGTCGGCACGTTGTGGTCCGGGGTCGCGATGTTCGCGTCGATGCGCCACGGCTTGCGGCCGGCCAGGCGCAGACCTTCGAAGGCCTGCGGCGAGGTCACTTCATGGAGGATGTGACGGTCGATGTAGATGAGCGACGAACCATCGTCACGGCGCTTCACCTCGTGCATTTCCCAGAGTTTGTCGTAGAGCGTCTTGCCGGCCATCAGAGAGTCCTCATCAGCGTCTTTCTATGCCCCTAGGGCTTGTGGGGATGATGCTATGGCTTGTCGTCGAATAACTCAAATTCATATTTTTTATCCAAAGGATTCCCACGAGGAATACGGTGCGCTATAAAAGTCGGGCGCCGCCGCCAGAGCGCAGGGAGTCGACATGGATCTGACCAGCCTCAACACTTTCCTCGCCATCGCTGAATCCGGCAGTTTCTCCGAAGCCGGCGAGCGCCTGCACCTGACGCAACCGGCCATCAGCAAGCGCATCGCCGCCCTGGAGAACCAGCTGGGCGTGCGTCTGTTCGACCGCGTCGGCCGCGAAGTGACCCTGACCGAATCCGGTCGCGCCCTACTGCCACGCGCCTACCAGATCCTCAACGTGCTGGACGACACCCGTCGTGCCCTGACCAACCTCAACGGCGAGGTGAGCGGTCGGCTGGTCCTGGCCACCAGTCACCATATCGGCCTGCACCGCCTGCCGCCGCTGCTGCGCGCCTTCACCAAGGCCCACCCGCAGGTCGCGCTGGACATCCAGTTCTGTGACTCGGAAGTGGCCTACGAAGAGATTCTCCACGGCCGCGCCGAGCTGGCCGTGATCACCCTCGCCCCGGAAACCGCCGAACCCGTGCGCGCCGTACCGGTGTGGGACGACCCGCTGGACTTCGTCGCCGCCCCCGAGCACCCGCTGTCGGTACAGGGCCCGGTGTTTCTCGCCGACGTGGCGCGGCACCCGGCGGTCTTCCCCGGCGGCAACACCTTCACCCACCACATCGTGCGGCGCATGTTCGAAGCCGAGGGCCTGACACCGAACATCGGCATGAGCACCAACTACATGGAGACCATCAAGATGATGGTCTCCATCGGCCTGGCCTGGAGCGTACTGCCTCGTACGATGCTGGATGACAGCGTCGTACGCCTGCCGCTGCAGGACATTCAGCTCAGCCGGCAACTGGGTTACATCCTGCATACCGAGCGCACGCTGTCCAACGCCGCGCGGGCCTTCATGCGCCTGCTCGACGCCCAGGCGGCCGGGCTTGCGCCGGTCGCGGCCTAACCTCTATTGTTCTGACAGAACTAGAAGAAGGGGCCCGAATGCCCGTCCGCACACCCGCTCGCGTTAGCCGGCCCCGCTTGGCCGGCGCCGCCAGATACAGGGGGAGCGCTGCATGAGCCGCGATCCGCACACGCCCCCGCACGCCTCCGACGGACAGGACAAGTTCGCCAAAGCCTTTCATACCGCACCCGACGCCATGGTCATCACCGACCGGGACAGCGGAAAATTCCTCGAACTCAATGCCAGTTTCGTCGACCACTTCGGCTGGAGCCGCGAAGAAGCCCTCGGTCGCACCTCTGTGCAGCTCGGCCTTTGGCGCAGCCTCGAAGAACGCCAGCGGATGCTCGACAAGATCACCGCCGAGCGACAGATCGACGGTTTCGACGTCACCCTCATCACCCGTACCGGCGAAATCCGCAGCGCCCGCGTCTATGGCTGCCAGATCGAACAGGACGGGCGCCCCTGCCTGGTGCTGACCGTCCGCGACATCACCCGCATGCGTGACCAGGAGCGCGCCCTGCGCGACAGCCAGGAGCGCCTGGACCTGGCACTGGACTCCGCGCAGCTGGGCATCTGGGACTGGCACATTCCCAGCGGCCTGCTCTACGGCTCGGCCCGTGCCGCGCGTTCTGCACGAACTGCCTGACCGGGACTTCCACGGACCCTTCGGTGAATTCTTCGCCTGCGTCGACAAGACCGACCGCCAACGCATGCGCCAGGTATACGCGCGGCTCGCCCGCGGACCGGAAAACGACTACCAGTTCACCTACCGCGCCCACCTCGACTCCGGCGAAGTGCGCTACCTGGAAAGCCGCGCGCGCCTGTACCGCGACGCCCATGGCAAACCGCTACGCATGGCCGGCACCCTGCTCGATATCACGGAACGCGTGCTGCGCGAGCGCAGCCTGCAGGCCTCGGAGGAGAAGTTCGCCAGCCTGTTCCAGGGCAGCCCGGACCCGATCTGTGTCTCGCGGGTGCGCGACGGCGAGTTCGTCGAAGTCAATCCGAGCTTCTGCAGCACCTTCGGCTGGCTCGCCGAGGACATCATCGGCCGCTCGTCCCACCAGGTCGGCCTTCTGGGCCGACCACCACCAGCGCTCGCGCCTGTTCGAGCAACTGATGCGCGATCATTCGCTGCAGAACGTCGAAGTACAGTTCCTCACCCGCGAACGGCCAGACCATCACCTGCATGGTCGCCAGCCGACTGATCTGGGTCGACCGACCAGCTGTGCAGTCCTCTCCAGCTTCCGCGATGTCACTCGCCGGCTACAGGCCGAGGCCGCGCTCAAGGCCAGCCAGGAGAAATTCGCCAAGGCGTTCCACTCCAGCCCCGACGCCATCACCATCACCGAACGCCGAGACCGGCCGCTACATCGAGGTCAACGAAGGCTTCCACCGTCTCACCGGCTACCGTACCGACGAGGTGATCGGCCAGACGGCCCTGGGTATCAACATCTGGGCCGACCCGGACGAGCGCCTGAACATGATCGCCGCACTGAACCGCGACGGCTTCGTCCACCACCTGGAAATGCGCGGCCGCCACCGCGACGGCACATCAAGACGGTGGACGTGTCAGTGGAGCCGATCGAGCTGGGCGGCGTGCATTGCCTGCTGCTCACCGCCCGCGACACCAGCGAGCTGCGCGAGGCCGAGGCGCGATCCAGCACCTCGCGTACCACGATGCCCTGACCGACCTGCCCAACCGCGCCCTGCTGATGGACCGCCTCAAGCAGCAGATCGCCCTGCTGCAGCGCCACAGCCTGCGCGGCGCCCTGCTGTTCCTCGACCTCGACCACTTCAAGCACATCAACGACTCGCTCGGCCACTCCGTTGGCGACTCCATCCTGCAGATGGTCACCGCGCGCCTGGAGGCCAGCGTGCGCCAGGAAGATACCGTGGCGCGCCTGGGCGGCGACGAGTTCGTGGTGCTGATCACCGGCATCGAGGGTAGCCGCCTGGAGACCGCCCAGCAGGTGC
Organism: Pseudomonas sp.; assembly: GCA_049840615.1. GTDB lineage: Bacteria > Pseudomonadota > Gammaproteobacteria > Pseudomonadales > Pseudomonadaceae > Pseudomonas. The sequence goes on along the minus strand of JASGKM010000033.1, from coordinate 109,804 downwards.
GCCAGCTGGCGGAAACACTGCGCGACCTGCTGGCCGAACCGATGTTGCTGGACGGCCACCGCCTGCAGATCACCCCAAGCATCGGCATCGCGCTGATCCCCGATGACGGTGCGACCCCGGACGATCTGCTCAAGCGCGCCGACATCGCCATGTACCGCGCCAAGGACGCCGGACGAATACTGTGCAGCTGTTCCACGAATCCATGCAGCAGGCCGCCAGCGAGCGCCTGCGCCTGGAAAACGGCCTGCGCATGGCCCTCGCCCGTCGCGAATTCAATCTGCACTACCAGCCGCAGGTGGACGCCCGTGATTCGCGCATCGTCGGCGCCGAAGCGCTGCTGCGCTGGCGCCATCCGACTCGCGGCCCACAGTCGCCCGCCAGTTTCATCCGCGTGCTGGAGGACAGCGGGGCTGATCGTCGAAGTCGGCCAGTGGGTGATCGAGGAGGCTTGCCGTACCAGGCGCGCAACTGCTCGCCGACGGGCGCATCGACATCGAGAACTTCAGCCTGAGCGTGAACATCAGTCCACGGCAGTTCCGCCAGAGTGACTTCGTCGAACGCCTGCTGGCCCTGCTGCACAAGACCAGGCTGCCGCCCAGCCTGCTCAAGCTGGAAATCACCGAGGGCATCGTGATCCAGCAGCTGGACGACACCATTGCGCGCATGGAGCGCCTGCGTGAAGCGGGCGTGCGCTTCGCCATGGACGACTTCGGCACCGGCTACTCATCGCTTACCTATCTCAAGCGCCTGCCGGTGGATAGCCTGAAGATCGACCAGAGCTTTGTGCGCGACGCCCCCAACGACAGCAACGACGCCGGAGATTGTCCGCGCCATCGTCGCCATGGGCCACAGCCTCGGGCTGGAACTGGTGGCCGAAGGGGTGGAAACCCCGGAACAGCTGGCGCTGCTGGCCGAACAGGGTTGCCACCTGTACCAGGGCTACCTGTTCAGCCGCCCGGTACCGCTGGACGACTTCATCGCCCTGCTACCCCACCGCGATTCCCAGCAGGCAACCTGAGGCCCGCTACTGGGCGGGCCGCAACTCCGACATCACCACCATCACCTGCGCCTCGTCGGCTTCTCCGTCGTTGAGGTAGAGGTGGCCGACGCTGCTGTCGAAATAGGCCGTCTCGCGCGGCCCGATGCTGAGCGACTCACCCGTCTCGAACTGGATGCGCACGCGGCCAGCCACCACCATGGCGAACTCCTGGCCGGGGTGGCGGACGTAATCATCGAACTCGCCCACCTCGCGGGCGAAGATGCGCGGTACAGCGGCGTCATGCTGCGTTGCGGAAATCACCGGCGATGGGGTAGTACTCGTAGCCGCCCGTGTCGTAGCCGGCGGCGTCATCGACGCGGGTCTTCACGAAAGTCTTCAGCCCCATCAATCCGCCGACGGGCGGCAATGGGCGGAACAATTGGGCGATATCCACCTGCAGTGCACGGGCAGCGGCAGCCAGCTTGTCGTAGCTCACTGCGACCTGCGCCAGCTCCATCTTCGACAGGGTGGAAACCGCCACGCCAGACAGGTCGGAGAGCTGCTTCAAGGTCAGTTTCTGCTGCTTGCGAACCGCCCTCAGGCGCGCACCGACTTCGTCTCGATCCAGTTGCTGGGGCTTGGGCAGTACTTGGGCGGTTTCGCTCATGGGACATCTCGTGAGGGGGCCGACGAAAGTTTACCGGGCCTTGCCTTGGGTGCAAAAATTCTCATATCTTAGATTTCTCACATACGAGAAAATCTGCCAGAAGGTCCTTGCAGTGAGCCATTTCGATTTCGTCATCATCGGTGCCGGCATTGCCGGCGCCTCCCTCGCCTACCGCCTGAGCGAGACCCACAAGGTGCTGGTGCTGGAGCGTGAAGAGCAGCCCGGCTATCACTCCACCGGGCGTTCCGCCGCCATGTTCATGGAGGCCTACGGCACGCCACAGATCCAAGCGCTGACCCGTGCCAGCCGCGCCTTTTACGAGAATCCGCCGGCGGGCTTCAGCGAACACTCGATCCTCACCTCGCGCGGCTGCCTGTACGTCGGCGGCCCGGAGCAGGTCGAACTGCTCAAGCAGGCTGAGGCCACACCCGGCGTAGAGCGCATCAGTACTGAGCGGGCGCTGGAGCTGCTGCCCTGCCTGCGCGCCGACGCCATCGCCGGCGCCCTCTACGAAGCAGAAGCCCGCGACCTCGACGTACACGCCCTGCACCAGGGCTACCTGCGCGCACTACGCCAGCGCGGCGGCGAGCTGCGCTGCAACCGCGAACTGCTGTCCGCTGACTATGCGAATGACACGTGGACGCTCGAACTCAGTCAGGGCGAAACCGTCCATGCCGCGCAACTGGTCAACGCCGCTGGCGCCTGGGCCGACCACGTGGCCGAGCGCTGCGCAATCCGTCCGGTCGGCCTGCAGCCCTGCCGCCGCACCGCGTTCACCTTCCCGGCACCCGATGGCGCGGAAATCAGCCGCTGGCCAGCGGTGATCGGCATCGACGAGAGCTTCTACTTCAAGCCCGACGCCGGCCAGTTGCTCGGCTCGCCGGCCAACGCCGACCCGGTGGAAGCCCAGGACGTGCAGCCCGAGGAACTCGACATCGCCCTGGGCGTGTACCACATCGAAGAGCACACCACCCTGGCGATTCGCCGACCGAACCACAGCTGGGCCGGCCTGCGCTCCTTCGTCGCCGACGGCGACCTGGTGATCGGTGCGGACGCGCAGAACCCGGCGTTCTTCTGGCTGGCCGCCCAGGGCGGCTACGGCATCCAGTCCGCCGATGGCGTCTCGCGCCTGGCCCAATCGCTGCTGCTCGGCCAGCCGTTGCCCGAATCCCTGCGCCAGGAAGGCGTCGATCCCCAGCGCCTGAGCCCGGCGCGCCTGCGTTGAATTTCCCCGGAGACTTTAGAATGAGCGATATCCAGCGTTACCCCAGCACCCTGCCCTTCCCCTTCTCCCGCGCCGTGAAGGCCGGCGGTTTCCTGTTCCTGTCCGGGCAGATCCCGATGACCGCGGACGGCCAGGTGGTAAAGGGCGACATCCAGACCCAGACCGAAGCGGTAATGACCCGCATCGCCGAGAGCCTGGAAGCCTGCGGCGCGAACTACTCCCAGGTGGTGAAAGCCACCGTCTGGCTGTCCGACATGGCGCACTTCGCCGGCTTCAACGAGGTGTACAAGCGCTACTTCGAACAGGGCCTGCCGGTGCGTTCCTGCGTCGCGTCGGCACTGGCGCTGGGCGTGGACGTCGAGGTGGAAGTCCAGGCCTACGTCGGCCAGGCGTGACCCTTTCCGGCCCCGCCGCAAGCGGGGCCGATCTCATAACAACAACAGAGTCTCGATCATGAAAACCAGTCTCAAGCTCGGCGGGGCCTACATCGGCCTGGTGGTGGGCGTCGGCTTCGCCTCGGGCCAGGAGATCCTCCAGTTCTTCGGCGGCTTCGGCATCATGGGCCTGGCCGGCGCAGTGGTGGCGCTGGCGCTCTTCGCCTTCCTGCTGATGAACCTCTACCAGATCGGCAGCCGCCTGCAGACCCAGTCGCACAAGGAAGCCATGGAGTTCATCTGTGGCAAACCGCTGGGCCGCGTGGTCGACCTGATGCTGACCTTCTTCCTGTTCGGCACCATGGTGGTGATGTTCGCCGGCGCCAACTCCTCCTTCGAACAGCAACTGGGGATCGGCCACTCCATCGGCGGCATCGTCCTCGGCGTGCTGACCATCATCACCGTGTGCCTGGGCCTGAAGCGGGTGATCACCCTGATGAGCCTGATCACCCCAGTGCTGATGGTCATCGTGGCGATCATCGCCATCTACGCCCTGACGCATATTCACAAGCCGCTGGCGGAGCTGGAGCAGATCGCCCTGGCCGTGCCGCACCCGGCACCCAACTGGCTGCTCGGCGCGCTGCTCTACGTCTCCTACAACGTCGCCGCCACCGCGGCTGCGGTGGTGGTGATGGGCGGTAGCGTGGCCAACCTGCGCACTGCTGCGCTGGGCGGTGTATTCGGCGGCATCGGCGTCGGTGTGCTGATCCTCGCCATGGCCTTGGTGATGCTGGTGCAGATCGACGTGATCGGCGGCAGCGCTATCCCAACCCTGTTGCTGAGCAACAACATCGCACCCTGGTTCGGTGACGTGATGCTCGCCCTGCTGCTGGTGAAGCTGTACTGCACCACCAGTGGCTTCGCCTACACGCTGGCCGCACGCTGCGCTGCGTACGGCGTGCCCTTCCGCGTGGCGACCGTGATCGCGGTGGTGCTCGCCTTCATCGCCAGCCAGGTCGGCTTCGTCAAACTGGTGGGTCTGGTCTACCCGGCCATGGGCTACCTGGGCTTCGTGCTGATGGCGGCCATCGTCATCGCCTGGTGGCGCAACCGCTCGGCACCGCTGGGCCAGAACGCCTGATCAGGCCATCTGAAAAGAAAACGCCCGCCTCTTTCGAGGCGGGCGTTCCTGTTTGCGGCTACACCCCGGCTAGTGCCGGGACGCTGCTCAGCCTTCGATGGCCGGGCGCTGGCCGTTGATGGCAATCCGCTTGGGCTTGGCTTCTTCCGGAACGATACGTACCAGCTCGACACTCAGCAGGCCGTTCTTCAGCGACGCGCCCTGGACCTCGATGTGATCGGCGAGGCGGAACGACAGCTTGAAGGCACGCTGGGCGATGCCCTGGTGCAGGTAGGTGACGCTCTCGGAAGCCTTTTCGCGCTTGCCGCCGTTGACGGTCAGCACGCCGCGCTCCACTTGCAGTTCCAGGTCTTCCTCCTGCAGGCCGGCGGCAGCGATGACGATGCGGTACTGGTCGTCACCATGCTTCTCGACGTTGTAGGGCGGGTAGGAACTGCCGCTTTCACTGCGCAGGGCGGATTCGAACAGATCGTTGAAGCGATCGAAACCGACGGACTGGCGGAACAGCGGGGCGAGGGAAAGGACGTTGCTCATTGCGAATCTCCTGAAAATTTCAGCAAGGTATGATTTGGAGCCTGTCTTCAGAGCTCCGGCGCGGGACCCGTCTTCGGCCTCCCGCAGGGACATAGATAGGGATGGCAAAACCCGTTTCAAGCCCCGTCTCGCAAAAAGGATTCGCCCATGCAACCCGTCATGCTCATCACTGGCGCCAGTCGAGGCATCGGCGCTGCCACCGCCCTGCTCGCCGCCGAGCGCGGCTATGCCGTGGCCCTCAACTACCGCCGCGAACTTGATGCCGCAGCAGCGCTGGTAGCGCAGATCACGGCGGCCGGCGACACTGCGCGCGCCTTTGCCGCTGATGTGTCGTGCGAAAACGACGTGCTGCGCCTGTTCGGCGAAGTCGACAAGACCTTCGGCCGCCTCGACGTGCTGGTGAACAACGCCGGCATCCTTGAACGCCAGATGCGCCTGGAGGACATGGACGTGGCACGCCTGCAGCGGGTGTTCGCAGTGAACGTCACCGGCACCTTCCTCTGCTGTCGCGAAGCAGTGAAACGCATGGCGCACAAACATGGAGGCGACGGCGGAAGCATCGTCAACGTCTCGTCCATGGCGTCACGACTCGGCTCGCCCAATGAGTACATCGACTACGCCGCCGCCAAGGGCGCCGTAGACAGCCTGACCATCGGCCTGGCCAAGGAAGTGGCGAGCGAAGGCATCCGCGTGAATGCCGTACGCCCCGGGCTGATCAGAACCGAGATTCACGCCAGCGGCGGCGAGCCGGGTCGCGTGGAGCGCCTGCAATCGGCGATTCCGCTGGGTCGGGGCGGCGAGGCGGAAGAAGTGGCGCGGGCCATCCTGTTCCTGGCCTCGGACGACTCCAGCTACAGCACCGGCGGATTCGTTGACGTCAGTGGCGGCCGGTGACCTGTAGGAGAGCGCCATTTGCGCGATCGCGGGCATGGCCCGCTCCTACAGGTGCATGCCGTTTTGTCAGGCGGCAGCTTCGATCTCGACCTGGAGCATCCGGTCGAGCACTTCGCAGTCATGCTCGCGGCGCACCTGGGCGAACAGCTCCACGGCTTCGGGATAGCTGCGGGTGAGCATGCCCAGCCACTGCTTCAGACGCCCCGGCGCATAACGCGGTGCCAGCTTGCGCCGAGCCTGGCGCCAGAAGTCGTCGAGCAGCACTCGCACTTCCGACCACGGCATCGGCACCACTTCACGGCCGTCGCGCCAAGCGGCGATCTGCCGGGCGAGGTCGGGGCGGGAAACCAGTCCGCGACCGAGCATGATGTCCGCCACGCCACTGATGGAACGGCAACGCTGGTAATCCTCGAGGGTCCAGACTTCGCCATTGGCGAACACCGGCACCTTCACCGCATCGGCCACTTTCGCCACCCACTCCCAATGCGCTGGCGGCTTGTAACCGTCGGCCTTGGTCCGCGCATGCACCACCACATGGGCGGAACCGGCGTCGGCCAGAGCACGGGCGCAATCGATGGCGCCATCCGGGCTGTCGTAGCCCAGGCGCATCTTCGAGGTCACGGGAATCTGTGCGGGCACCGCGCGGCGTACGGCCTCGATGATGCTGAACATCAGCTCGGGTTCTTTCAGCAACACCGCACCGCCACGGGAGCGATTCACCGTCTTGGCCGGGCAACCGAAGTTCAGGTCGATCACCGGTGCACCCAGCTCGCAGGCCTGCACGGCGTTTTCCGCCAGCAGTTGCGGGTCCGATCCGAGCAGTTGCACACGCATCGGCACGCCCGCGCGGGTGCGGCTGCCGTGGGCCAGTTCCGGCGCGAGCGCCAGGAAGGACGACGGCGGCAGCAATCGGTCGTTGATGCGGATGAATTCGGTGACGCACCAGTCGATGCCGCCAACGCGGGTCAGCACATCGCGGAGGATGTCGTCTACCAGCCCCTCCATCGGGGCCAGGGCGATCTGCACGGGGAAATCTCGGGCAATGAAGAAAGCCGCGGATTGTAGGGAATGCGCCGCGCCGGGAAAAGCGCGGCACGACGGATCACGCGCCGGCAGCCACGGTTTCCGGGGAGAGCAACGCGCGACCGTAGCCTTCGATGAACTCCACCGGCATGCGCTTGGGCTTGCCGCTGGACAGCTCGATGCAGACGAAGGTGGTCTGCGCGCGCAGCAGGGTCAGGACATCCGCCGGGCGCACCAGCTGGAAGTGACGGGTCATCTTCAGGCGCTGATCGGACTGGACGATCCAGGTCGCCAGTTGCAGCTGATCACCTTCGTAGGCGGCGGCGAGATAGTCCACCTCGTGGCGCACCACGGCCATGGCGCGATCCAGCCGGCGGTACTCGGCGAGGTCCAGCCCCAGGCTTTGGGAGTGGCGCCAGGCGCAGCGTTCCAGCCAACTGACGTAGACGGCGTTGTTGGCGTGGCCAAGGCCATCGATGTCCTCGGACTTGACCTCGATGTCGATCACGAACGGGTCGGGCAACTGCCAACTCATGAAGCATGCTCCAGGCTTGCGGCCAGCACACAGGCTTCGCTGGCCAATTGAGTGATCTGGTCCCAGGCGCGCGCGCGAACCAGGCTGGGCGGCGCGATCCAGGTGCCGCCGACGCAGGCGACATTGGGCAGGCGCAGCACGTTGAGCAGGTTTTCCTGGGTGATGCCGCCAGTCGGGCAGAAGCGGATGCCGGCGAAAGGCGCCTTCAGGCTCTTGAGCATCTTGATCGCGGCGTTGCCGTCGGCCGGGAAGAGTTTCAGCGAGCGGTAGCCGTACTCCAGCGCCACCAGCACTTCGGAAGGCGTCATCACCCCCGGCAGGAACGGCAGCTTGGCATCGTCGGCAGCGGCCACCAGACGCGGCGTACAACCGGGACTGACGGCGAACTGCGCGCCGGCATCGCGGGCCTCCTGGAACTGCTCGGTGTGGATCAGCGTACCGGCGCCCACGACCATTTCCGGCAACTCGCGGCGAATCTCGGCCACCGCATCCAGCGCCTGAGGTGTACGCAGGGTCACTTCCAGCACCCGCACACCACCGTCGTACAGGGCACGGGCCAGGTCACCCGCCAGCGCCACGTCGTCGATCACCAATACCGGCATGACCGGGCGTGCCTTCTGCAGCACCCAATCCAGCGACAGATTCATGCAATTCCCCCAGTCGGCCACCCGCGTGCGCAAGACCTCGCGCCCAGGCCGGGGCGGCCGGAAATGCCCGAAAGTCTACGCCAGCGCGCCGGACCTGACGACCCGCAACGGGCCATCATGAAACGAAAACGGCGGCCTCTGGCCGCCGTTATCAGGGTGGTGAATGACTCAGGAAACCAGCGCCAGCGGCAGAGGCTCCTCGACCGCTTCCAGCAGCTCCAGAATTGCATCGATGACCGCAGGGTTCGCCAGCACGCGGTGATGCCCGCCATCGGCCAAGCGCAGCAGGCGGCTCTGCGGCCAGGCTTCATGAATGGCCGTGGCCTCGCTGACCCGCACATACCGATCGTCCTCGGCGTGCACCACCAGGCCGGGGAAATCCAACTGGTAGCGCGCCACATCCAGCTGCCTGGCGGCGATTCCCGCGCGGCTCTCGATCATGCGGATGAAGCGCGAGCGAGCGACCGGAGGCAAACCGACTACCTTGGAAAATCCTCGCAGTACGCCGAGCACATTGCTCGGAGCGCCGATGCTCACCAGCGTTTCAGTGCGCAATCCCATCTGGGTAGCCAGCAAGGCGCTGGCACCGCCCATGGAATGGCCGATCACGGCACGCAACGGCGGCAACTCGCCGGCCGCTTCGAGCAGGGCGCGGGCGAACAGCACGATGTCCGCTTCCTGCCCCGGCGAGCGGCCGTGTCCCGGCCCATCGAGGGCAATCACACCATAACCGGCACCCACCAGATGCTCGATCAGCGTAGCGAATTGGGTAGGCCGCCCTTCCCAGCCATGCATCAGCAACACGGCCGGCCCTTCGCCCCAGCGCAGCGCCGACAGACCGAAACGCAAGGTGACCCGCTCGGAGCTGGCCAACAGCGGCAACTCCCAATCGCGCGGCGCATGCTCGTTGGGCGTCACGAACAGTTGCTGCATGCGCCCCGCCGCCCATTCCGGGGCGACGCGGCCCAGGGTGGCATTGATTCCTCGAACCCAGCTCAGACTGCTCATTCGACGTACCTCCTCAGATCACCGCTTTCTTCGCGGCACGCAGGACACGATCGGACAGGTCGCCGTCACCGAGGGCTCGGGCCAGGGCCAATCCACCAATCATCAGGGCCATGTCGCTGAGCACGGTGTCGATTTCCTCGGGGCGGCCGGCCAGCGCCGCGACCATCAACTCCACGTGCTCTTCCAGAGTCTGGCGAAAGGCTTCCGGCAGATTCGCCACTTCGTTCAGCGAACTGGGAATCGGACAGCCCTCCTCTTCACTGTCGCGATGCTTGCGCGACAGGTAGAACTGCGCGGTCAACGCGCGACGCTCGGCAAAGCTCAACTTCGGATCGAAACGCTTGAGTCCCTCGCGCCGCTTGGCCAGCAACTGGCGGAACGCCTCCAGCATCAGCGCATCCTTGCTCTCGAAGTGCGAATAGAAGCCGCCCACCGTCAGACCCGCAGCCGACATCACCTCGCCCACGCTGGGACCGACCGGCCCGTGCTGCAGCAATGCACTGGTGGCGGCGGAGAGTATGCGTTCGCGGGTCTGGGCTTTCTTGTCGCTCATGGCTGGCCTCTGGCTCGAGGAAAATATTATGGAGAGAATATTATTCTCATAATAAAAATCAGCAAGCAGAAAGCGCGACCATTGGTCGGAGGACAATTTTCCGGAGGGATAAAAAACAAAAGGGCCACTGAAAGTCTCAGTGGCCCTATAGGCATCGCAGAGCGATAAAAATGGCGTCCCCTAGGGGACTCGAACCCCTGTTACCGCCGTGAAAGGGCGGTGTCCTAGGCCACTAGACGAAGGGGACATATCCTTCGAAGAAACCCACCAGGCGGTGGATTCTGGCTTCATCCCGTTTGGGAATTTGGTGGAGCTAGACGGGATCGAACCGTCGACCTCTTGCATGCCATGCAAGCGCTCTCCCAGCTGAGCTATAGCCCCAGATGACTCTGGCTGACGACGCGAACGCATCGTCGCTGGAATAGTGGCGTCCCCTAGGGGACTCGAACCCCTGTTACCGCCGTGAAAGGGCGGTGTCCTAGGCCACTAGACGAAGGGGACGCAAAACCTTCGATTTCGGCTCCGTTCGGACAAACGAAGCTTACTGGTAATTTGGTGGAGCTAGACGGGATCGAACCGTCGACCTCTTGCATGCCATGCAAGCGCTCTCCCAGCTGAGCTATAGCCCCAAAGTACCGCTGGATCTACCGTTCCGCTTCGTTCTGTCAGTTCAGTTCGTCGCTGGAACGGGGCGCATCTTAGGGGTGAGACAAATCCCTGTCAACAACATTTTTTCAGATTTCTTATTTTTTTCTCCCAAAGAACAATCACTTATGTGACCGCCCCGGTTTCCGCCCGGCGAAATCCGCGGCTCGCCCACCCTCTTCCAGCGCTGGCGCGAGCACAGCCACCAGTATGAAAAAAGCCGGACGCTTCGCAGCGCCCGGCCTTTTTCAGTGTAGGAAAGAACTCAGGAGCCGATGGCGTCGCGAATCTTTTCCCACTCCTTGGCTTCTTTCTTAGACGCACCGCCCAGCAGTTCCAGGGCCTGGCGCAGGCGATAGCGCGACAGGTCGGCACCGAGGATTTCCATGGCGTCGAGCACCGACACCGAGCTGGCCTGGCCGGTGATGGCCGGGAACATCAGCGGCATCACGTCACGCAGCTTGAGGCCCAGATGCTCGGCGACGGCCTGGATAGTCGCGGTGATGCGATCCTTTTCCCACTGGCGCAGCGCTTCGAGCTTCCACAGCACCAGTTGCAGCACCTGGCGAACCTGGGTGGCATCGAGCTTCTTGTGCTCGAACAGCTTGGCGTCCAGTTGCACGCCGCCACTGAAGAAGAAGCCAGCCAGCGGAGCGATCTGGCTGAAGTTCTCCACGCGGCCTTGTACGTGCGGCGCGATCTTCATCAGGTACTCGGGGTTGAGCGCCCACTTCTGCACTTCCCTGGCGAAGTCCTCGACGGACAGCTCGCGAATCCACTGGCCGTTCAGCCAGGAGAGCTTCTCGATGTCGAAGATCGGGCCGCCCAGCGAAACGCGGGACAGGTCGAAGTGCTCGATCATCTCTGCCAGGCTGAACTTCTCGCGCTCATCAGGCATGGACCAGCCCATGCGGCCGAGATAGTTCAGCAGCGCCTGGGGCAGCAGGCCCATGCGCTCGTAGAAGGTGATGGAGGTGGGGTTCTTGCGCTTGGACAGCTTGCTCTTGTCCGGGTTGCGCAGCAGCGGCATGTAGCAGAGCACCGGCTGTTCCCAGCCAAAGTACTCGTAAAGCTTGATCAGCTTGGGTGCCGAGGGCAGCCACTCTTCGCCGCGCAGTACGTGGGTGATCCCCATCAGGTGGTCATCGACCACGTTGGCGAGGAAGTAGGTGGGCAGGCCGTCCGCCTTCATCAGCACCTGCATGTCCATGCGATCCCATGGGATTTCCACATCGCCACGGAGCATGTCCGGCACCACGCAGACGCCCTCGGTCGGCACCTTCATGCGCACGACATGGGATTCGCCAGCAGCGATGCGCTTGGCCGACTCCTCTTTCGGGATGTGCATGCAAAGGCCATCGTAGCGCGGGGTTTCCTTGCGCGCTTGTTGCTCGGCACGCAATGCGTCGAGACGCTCGGAGGAGCAGAAACAGGGGAAGGCATGGCCCTTGTCCACCAGCTCGTCGCTGTACTGCTTATAGATGGCGCCACGCTCACTCTGCCGGTACGGGCCGTGCGGGCCGCCGACGTCCGGGCCCTCGTCCCACTCGATACCCAGCCAGCGCAGCGCGTCGAAGATCTGCTGTTCCGATTCGCGGGTCGAGCGCACCTGGTCGGTGTCCTCGATGCGCAGAATGAACTGACCGCCGTGCTGGCGGGCGAAGCAGAGGTTGAACAGCGCGATATACGCGGTGCCGACGTGCGGGTCGCCGGTGGGAGACGGCGCGATACGGGTGCGGACTGTGGTCATGAAGGCTCTCGTGTGCAGCAATTCTTCGTGTGAAGCGGACAGCGCGCGACGGCGCGCGCGCTCATGGGTGCGATGGTATCAGGCGGGCCGCCTTCGGCTCCAGCCAACGACCGGGATCGATGGGCAGGTTGTTGATCAGGAAGTCGAGGAAAGCCTTCACTTTCATCGCCTGGAAGCGCCTCGATGGGTACACGGCGTACAGCTCGCCCACCGGTAACTGGACCTGCGGCAATACGCGCACCAGGCGGCCGCTGGCCAATTGCTCGTCGACGATCAGCTCCGGCAGCGAGGCGATCCCCGCTCCCGCCAGGACGGCTTCGCGGGCGAACGTGATGTTGTTGCAGGACAGCACGCGATGGCACGGCACCGTCTCTCCGCGCAGCGGCCAGTAGCGCTGCGAGTCGGCCTGCAGCAGTACGGCGCGGTGGCCAGCCAGCTCTTCGACGGTTTCCGGCCAGCCGTGCAGTTTCAGGTAATCCGGACTGGCGCACAGGCAGCGGTTGGTGGTCAGCATGCGCCGGGCGATCAGGGTCGAATCTTCCGGCTGACCGACCATGATGACGATGTCCACGCCCTCCTCCAGCGGATCGACGTTACGCGAGGTCAGCTCGACCTCGGCGGTGATCTGCGGGTACAGGTTCATGAAGTCGCCCAGCACCTTGGCCAGGTACATCTGGCCGAACTCGATGGGTGCACTGATCCGCAACAATCCCGAAGGCGCCTGCTGCAACTGCATTACCGCCTGCTCCGCCTCGGCGAAGTCGTGCATGATCTGGCGGCAGCGGTCGTAGTAGGCCTGACCCACTTCGGTCAGGCGCAGCTTGCGCGTGGTGCGGTTGATCAGGCGCACGCCCAGGCGCTCCTCCAGCAGCGCGATACGCCGGCTCACCGTCGATTTCTGCATGCCCAGGCTCTGCGCCGCCTGGGTGAAACTGTGCAGCTCCACGACGCGAGTAAAGATCAGCGCATCATCCAGCCCCATGATTGTTCCCTATAAGCAACAAAGTTTCCGAAGTGTAGCGGCTACGTGCCGCCACGGAACACTGTTACATTGGCAAACATTTTTTTGGCCAACCAAACGCTCGTTTACCTATGCCCGCACAATTAAAACGCCGCCTGTCCGTGTTCTTCGTCATCCTCGCCGTGGTCGCCCTCGCCTTCCTGGCGCGCTGGTACTTCATCGGCCGCTTCGTCGAGAGCACCGACAACGCCTACGTGCAGGGTGAGATCACCCGCATCGCCAGCCAGCTCGGCGCCCGCGTCGATGAGGTGCTGGTGCAGGACAACCAGCACGTCGAGAAAGGCCAGTTGCTGGTGAAGCTCGAGGCCGCCGACTTCCAGCTCGCGCTGGACCGCGCCAAGGCCACCCTGGCCACCCGCGAGGCGGAGCTGGAGCAGGCACGCAGCAAGCTCAAGGGCCAGACCAGCATGATCGCGGCCAGCGCGGCCGACGTGAATGCCAGCCAGGCCACCCTCGGCCGCACCGAGGTCGACCTCGGCCGCGCCCAGGCCCTGCGCAAGCCCGGCTACGTGTCGGAAGAGCGTGTGACCACCCTGGCGGCCGACTCCAACGTCGCCCGCTCCCAGGTGGCCAAGGCCCAGGCCGACCTGCAGGCCCAGCGCGTGCAGCGTGAAACCCTGGGCACCGACGTGCAGCGCCTGCAGGCGCAGATCGAAAGCGCCCGCGCCGACATCACCCAGGCCGAGATCAATCTCGCCCGCACCGAAATCCACGCACCGGTCAGCGGCCTGGTCGGCCAGCGCGGCGCCCGCGTCGGCCAGTACGTGCAGGTCGGCAGCCAGCTGCTGTCGCTGGTGCCGGATGACGGCATCTGGATCCAGGCCAACTTCAAGGAAACCCAGATCGGCAAGATGCGCCCGGGTCAGACCGCCAGGCTGGTGTTCGACTCCTTCCCCGACCAGCCCATCGACGGCCAGGTACAGAGCCTGTTCGCCGCCTCCGGCGCGCAGTTCAGCCTGCTGCCGCCGGACAACGCCACCGGCAATTTCACCAAGGTGGTACAGCGCATTCCGGTCAAGATCACCTTCGCCGACGACAACCCGCTCAAGGGCCTGATCCGCCCGGGCATGTCCGTCGAGGCCGAGGTCGAGCTGCGTGTCCGCTGATGCCCTGGTGCGGCCGGTCGGGAACCGACCCGCCGCGACTGGATCGCCGTATTCAGCGCCATGCTCGGCGCGTTCATGGCGGTCCTCGACATCCAGATCACCAACTCCTCGCTGAAGGACATCCAGGGCGCGCTGGCCGCCACCCTGGAGGAAGGTTCATGGATTTCCACCTCCTACCTGGTGGCGGAAATCATCATGATCCCGCTCACCGCCTGGCTGGTGCAGCTGCTCTCGGCGCGCCGACTGGCGTGGATGATCTCGGTCGGCTTCCTGTTCTCCTCGCTGCTCTGCTCGTTCGCCTGGAACCTGGAGAGCATGATCGTGTTCCGCGCCATGCAGGGCTTCACCGGCGGCGCGCTGATTCCGTTGGCGTTCACCCTGGCGCTGATCAAGCTGCCGGAGCACCATCGCCCCAAGGGCATGGCGCTGTTCGCCATCACCGCCACCTTCGCGCCCTCCATCGGCCCGACCCTGGGCGGCTGGCTGACGGAAAACTTCGGCTGGGAGTACATCTTCTATATCAACATCCCGCCGGGCCTGCTGATGATCGCGGGGCTGCTCTACGGCCTGGAGAAGAAGCCGCCGCACTGGGAGCTGCTGAAAAGTACCGACTACGCCGGCATCGTCACCATGGCCATCGGCCTGGGCTGTCTGCAGGTATTTCTCGAGGAAGGCCACCGCAAGGACTGGCTGGAATCGAACCTGATCGTCAGCCTGGGCAGCATCGCCCTGGTCAGCCTCATCCTCTTCGTCATCCTGCAGACATCGCGGCCGAATCCGCTGATCAACTTAGGATTCTGCGCAACCGCAATTTCGGCCTGTCGAGCATTTCCAGCATCGGGCTGGGTATGGGGCTGTACGGGTCGATCTACGTGCTACCGCTCTATCTCGCGCAGATCCAGGGCTACAACGCCATGCAGATCGGCGAGGTGATCATGTGGATGGGCGTGCCGCAGCTGTTCCTCATCCCGCTGATCCCCAAGCTGATGAAGATCATCGAGCCGCGCCTGCTCTGCGCCGTCGGCTTCGGCCTGTTCGGCATGGCGAGCTTCTTTTCCGGCGTGCTCAATCCGGACTTCGCCGGCCCGCAGTTCAACCAGATTCAGCTGTTGCGCGCCCTCGGCCAGCCGATGGTGATGGTCACCATCTCGTTGATTGCCACCGTCTATCTGCAACCACAGGACGCGGGGTCGGCTTCGAGCCTGTTCAACATCCTGCGCAACCTCGGCGGCGCCATCGGCATCGCCTTGCTGGCTACCCTGCTGGATAGCCGCGCCAAGGTCTATTACGACTATCTGCGCGAAGCGGTAGTGCCGGTCAATGGTGCAGTGGACGAACGACTGGCGCAGCTGACCTCGCAACTGGGCACGCAGCAAGCGGCGCTGGGCAAGATCAGCGAGATCGTTCACCAGCAGGCCGCGATCATGGCCTACAACGATGCCTTCCACGCCATCGGCATCGTGCTGGCGATCAGCATGGTGGCCGTGCTGCTGACCCGCCCGCTACCGGCAGGCATGGGCGCTGGAGCGGGGGCCGGAGCGCACTGAGCGCCCCACGCCGCACCAACCCTTGCAGGAGCGAGCTTGCTCGCGAACCCCGCATCACACCGTTACATCAGGGTGCTGTGATGTTCGCGAGCAAGCTCGCTCCTATGAAAAACCAGCCAAAGCCGGCTCGTCCTGCGTTCAGCCCATCGATACCATGCGGTCGCGCAACTTGCCGATCTCATCGCGCACGCCGGCCGCGGCCTCGAACTCCAGGTCACGGGCCAGCTGGTACATGCGCTCTTCCAGCTGCTTGATGCGCTTGCCGACTTCTTCCGGCGTGCGCAGCTCGTTCTCGTAGCGACCGCTCTCCTCCGCTACTTTCGCCAGGCTCCGGCGCTTGCCCTTGGCGCCCGGCACCACGGCGCCTTCGAGGATGTCCTTGATGTCCTTCTTCACGCCCTTGGGCACGATGCCGTGCTTGGCGTTGAACTCCAGCTGCTTGGTGCGACGGCGCTCGGTCTCGTTGATTGCCCGCTGCATCGAGCCGGTGATGTTGTCGGCATAGAGGATCGCCTTGCCGTGCAGGTTCCGTGCGGCGCGGCCAATCGTCTGAATCAACGAGCGTTCGGAACGCAGGAAGCCTTCCTTGTCCGCATCGAGGATCGCCACCAGCGCCACCTCGGGCATGTCCAGGCCCTCGCGCAGCAGGTTGATACCCACCAACACGTCGAACTTGCCCAGGCGCAGGTCACGGATGATTTCCACCCGCTCCACGGTGTCGATGTCCGAGTGCAGGTAGCGCACCCGCACGTCGTGATCGCTCAGGTAGTCGGTGAGGTCCTCGGCCATGCGCTTGGTCAGGGTGGTGACCAGCACCCGCTGGTCCTCCGCTACGCGGCGGTTGATCTCGGAGAGCAGGTCGTCCACCTGGGTGGTCGCCGGGCGAATTTCCACTTCCGGGTCGACCAGGCCAGTGGGGCGCACCACCTGCTCGACGACCCGACCGGCGTGCTGATCCTCATAAGGGCCGGGCGTCGCAGAGACGAAGATGGTCTGCGGGCTGATCGCCTCCCACTCCTCGAAGCGCAGCGGGCGGTTGTCCAGCGCCGAGGGCAGGCGGAAGCCGTATTCCACCAGGGTTTCCTTGCGCGAACGGTCGCCCTTGTACATGGCGCCGACCTGGGGAACGCTGACGTGGGATTCGTCGATCACCAGCAGAGCATTATCCGGCAGGTAGTCGTAGAGCGTCGGCGGCGGCTCGCCGGGACCGCGCCCGGAGAGGTAGCGCGAGTAGTTCTCGATGCCGTTGCAGTAGCCCAGTTCGAGAATCATCTCCAGGTCGAAGCGAGTGCGCTGCTCCAGGCGCTGGGCTTCCACCAGCTTGTTGTTGGTGCGCAGGTAGTCCAGGCGCTGCTTGAGCTCGGCCTTGATGTGCTCCACCGCCTCGAGCAGCGTCTCCCGCGGAGTGACGTAGTGGCTCTTGGGGTAGAAGGTGAAGCGCGGCAGCTTGGTCAGCACCTCGCCTGTCAGCGGGTCGAAGGCGGCAATATTCTCCACTTCGTCGTCGAACAGCTCGACGCGGATGGCCTCCAGGTCCGATTCCGCCGGGAAGATATCGATCACATCGCCGCGCACGCGGAAGGTCGCGCGGGCGAAATCCATGTCGTTGCGGGTGTACTGCAGGCTGGTCAGGCGGCGCAGCAGCTCACGCTGGTCCATCTTGTCGCCGCGATCCAGGTGCAGAACCATCTTCAGGTACGACGCTGGGTCGCCCAGGCCGTAGATCGACGACACGGTGCAGACGATGATGGCGTCCTTGCGCTCCAGTAGCGCCTTGGTCGCCGACAACCGCATCTGCTCGATGTGGTCGTTGATCGAGGAATCCTTCTCGATGTAGGTATCCGAGGACGGCACGTAGGCCTCGGGCTGGTAGTAGTCGTAGTAGGAGACGAAGTACTCGACGGCGTTGTTCGGGAAGAACGTCTTGAACTCGCCATAGAGTTGCGCAGCCAGCGTCTTGTTCGGCGCCAGCACCATGGTCGGGCGCTGCACCTGGGAAATGACGTTGGCGATGCTGAAGGTCTTGCCGGAGCCGGTCACCCCCAACAGCGTCTGGTGCGACAGCCCCGCTTCCAGACCTTCAACCATCTGTCGGATGGCTTCGGGCTGATCGCCGGCGGGCTCGAATCGCGAATCCAGCTGAAAAATCGACATGGGAACCTCGCATTGGCGTGTGACGCTTCGGTCGCCAAAGCGTCATACCAGTCGAAAAGCATGCGCGACAACTCGCCGCCTGCCATAGAGGCCTATATAATACCGGCCCGTCGACGCAACCCCCAGCGCCGTGAGCGGGTGGGTTGCAATTGCACTTCACTCCCGCCTTAGAGCTGCTGCCAAAATGAGTCTGTTCTCCGCTGTCGAAATGGCCCCCCGTGACCCGATCCTGGGCCTGAACGAAGCTTTCAACGCCGATACCCGTCCGGGCAAGATCAACCTGGGCGTGGGCGTTTATTACAACGAGGAAGGCCGTCTCCCGTTGCTGCGTGCCGTACAGGCCGCGGAGAAAGCCCGCATCGAGGCCCACGCACCGCGCGGCTACCTGCCGATCGAAGGCATCGCCGCCTACGATTCGGGCGTGCAGAAGCTGCTGTTCGGCGCTGATTCCGAGCTGCTGGCCGAAGGCCGTGTGGTCACCACCCAGGCCGTCGGTGGTACCGGCGCGCTGAAGACCGGTGCCGACTTCCTCAAGCGCCTGCTGCCCAACGCTACCGTTGCCATCAGCGACCCGAGCTGGGAAAACCACCGCGCGCTGTTCGAAGCCGCCGGTTTCCCGGTGCAGAACTACCGTTACTACGACGCCGCCACCAACGGCGTGAACCGTGCCGGCCTGCTGGAAGACCTCAACGCCCTGCCCTCGCAGTCCATCGTTGTGCTGCACGCTTGCTGCCACAACCCGACCGGCGTCGACCTGACCATGGACGACTGGAAGCAGGTCCTGGACGTGCTCAAGGCCAAGGGCCACGTGCCGTTCCTCGACATCGCCTATCAGGGCTTCGGTGACGGCATCGACGAAGACGCTTCCGCCGTGCGCCTGTTTGCCAAGTCGGGCCTGAACTTCTTCGTATCCAGCTCGTTCTCCAAGTCGTTCTCGCTGTACGGCGAGCGCGTGGGCGCCCTGTCGGTCGTGACCGACAGCCGCGAGGAAGCCACTCGCGTCCTGTCCCAGGTCAAGCGCGTGATCCGTACCAACTACTCCAACCCGCCGACCCACGGCGCCAGCGTCGTCGCCGCCGTGCTGAACAGCCCGGAACTGCGTGCGGTCTGGGAAGAAGAGCTGGGCGAAATGCGCACCCGCATCCGCGCCATGCGCGTAGCGATGGTCGAGCAACTGGCCGCCCTGGGCGCCAAGCGCGACTTCAGCTTCGTTGCACAGCAGCGCGGCATGTTCTCCTACTCCGGCCTGACCGCCGAGCAGGTTGAGCGTCTGAAGAACGAGTGCGGCATCTACGCCGTCGGCACCGGCCGCATCTGCGTCGCCGCGCTGAACAACGGCAACCTGGACACCGTCACCCGCGCCATCGTCCAGGTGCTGTAAAAAAATCAGGGGAAGTCGTCGGCACGATGTTGACTTCCCCTTTTTAATCAGTAAGATACGCACCGTTGTTCCGCGATAGCTCAGTCGGTAGAGCAAATGACTGTTAATCATTGGGTCCCTGGTTCGAGTCCAGGTCGCGGAGCCAAAATTCAAAGCCCTCGGCACACGCCGGGGGCTTTTTTATTGGGCGCCGGACTCTCTCCAGGGACTGCGTCCCAGGTGATTCCCCCTTCGGGGCCGCGCTGAAGCGCGTTCGGCTGACGCCGTCGAGTCCAGGTCGCGGAGCCAAAATTCAAAGCCCTCGGCACACGCCGGGGGCTTTTTTATTGGGCCGGAGAAATGCTCACCAATGAAAAAGCCGGTCACAGACCGGCTTTTTCATTTCGACCGGCAAAGGCTCAGAGCGAAATCCTGTCCCGGTTCTTGTCCAGGGTGCCCTTGCCGATCCCCTTCACTTCCAGCAACTGATCGACCGTGGTGAACGGCCCATTGCCGGTCCGGTAATCAACGATAGCCTGGGCTTTCACCTTGCCGATGCCCTTCAGGGACTTCTGCAGCTCTTCGACGGATGCCGTGTTGATATTCACCGCCTCGACCTGCGACACAGGCGCCTTGGCAGTCGGCGCCGGCGCTTCGGCCGCCGGCTTGGCGGCAGGCTGGGCGCCGGTGGCTGCCTGGGCGCCCCCGCCAAAAGAGAGGCTGGCGAACAGGATGAGGCTGGCGATGGAGAGCAGGTTCTTCTTCATGAGTCATTTCCCGGAATGAGAGGCTGTTAGGCGGGCGCGACAGCGCCGCCCAGTGAACATATCGCCAGGAACACTCGTAAAAACCTTGGTTTAGAGAGTCGGCGGCAGTTTCCGGCGCCGCCGACAGATCGCCAGGAAAGGCCTGACGATGTTCGCAGACACGGCGATCACCGCGTCTGCTAGGTAGAACCCTGGATCAGGGCTCCATGCGCCGCTGCTGGTGGATCAGGTCGACGATCTCGCCCTCGGGGCAATAGCCGCTGACGGTTTCCCGCAGCAGTTGCCGCACCCGCGCGTAATTACCCTGATCCACGGCCTTGAGCAGATCCGCCAGCACAAGCTTGAAACCTTCCCAGTGCATCAGCTCTTCATTGGCTTTCATGATCATCGGATGCTCGGTGGCGCTGACGTTGTCGCCGATCAGCAGCTCCTCGTAGAGCTTCTCGCCGGGCCGCAGGCCGCTGAACTCGATGGAAATATCGCCGTGGGGTGTACGCTCCGAGCGTACGCTCAGCCCCGACAGGTGGATCATCCGCTCGGCCAGCTCGAGGATTTTCACAGGCTGCCCCATGTCCAGCACGAAGACATCGCCGCCGCGCCCCATGGAGCCGGCCTGGATCACCAACTGCGCCGCCTCGGGGATGGTCATGAAGTAGCGGGTGATGCCCGGATGGGTCACGGTGACCGGTCCGCCGCGCTTGATCTGCTCGCGGAACAGAGGAATCACTGAGCCGGACGAGCCCAGTACATTGCCGAAACGGACCATGGTGAAACGGGTCTTGTTGACCTGGTGCACGCCGGACTTGTCGCCGAACAGCACCGGGGCGGACTCCTGACTCAGGGCCTGCAGGATCATCTCCGCCAGGCGCTTGGTACTGCCCATGACATTGGTCGGACGCACCGCCTTGTCGGTGGAGATCAGCACGAAGTGCTCGACACCAGCCTGTACCGCCACTTGGGCGGTATGCAGGGTGCCCATCACATTGTTCAGCACACCCTCAGAGATGTTGTGCTCGACGATGGGCACGTGCTTGTAAGCCGCGGCGTGATAGACCGTGGCGACCTTCCAGGTGCGCATCACATCCAGCAGGCGCTCGGCACTGCGGACGGAGCCGAGGATCGGCACCAACTGCACCGCAAGGGACTCGCGCTTGATGCGGTTCTCCAGCTCCTGGTGCACGCGGTAGAGGTTGTATTCGCTGTGCTCGAACAGCACCAGCACAGTGGGCGATGAGCCGAGAATCTGGCGGCAGAGCTCCGATCCGATGGATCCACCGGCACCGGTGACCATCACGACTTCGCCACGAATGCAGTGCTCGAACAGCTCCTTGCGCGGCTCGACCGGGTCGCGCCCCAGCAAGTCCGCAATGTCCACTTCCTGGATGTCGTCCACCCGCACGCGGCCGTTGGCCAACTCGATGAACCCCGGAACGCTTCGTACGTGAACCGGGTAGGGTTCGAGCAGACCGAGGATTTCGCGGCGCCGGGCCCGGGTCGCAGAAGGGATCGCCAGCAACACTTCCTGCACGCCGGTCTCGTCGATCATCTGCTGGATATGCTTGGGCTTGTAGACGCGAAGGCCAGCGATGACGCGGTTGGCGATTTCGTCATCGTCATCGATGAAGGCCACCGGCCGCATCGCGCGGCCCAGGCGCAACGCGGCCACCAACTGGTTGCCAGCAGAGCCGGCGCCATAGACCGCCACCTTGGGCAGGCCATCCTGTTGCTTGAGGAAGGGCACAGCCTGGACCGTGCTGTACCAGTCGCCCATGAAGTACTGCCGCATGGCCAGACGCAGGCCGCCGATCATCAGCAGGCTCAACCACCAGTAGTTCAGCACCAGAGAGCGCGGAACCATCTCGGTCACCGAGCGATTCCAGTAGACCACCAGCGACAGCAGCAAGGCGGAGATGGTCACCGCCTTCCAGATCGCGATCAGCGCATCGTTGCCCAGGTAGCGCATCACTGCGCGATACATACCGAAGCGGATGAACAGAGGAACAGCAACCACTGGCGCCGCCACGAAAAGCCAACTATGGACCCTGAATGGATACTCCAGATCGTCGGTTCCCAGCCGCACGATGAACGCCAGCCACAACGAGAACCACACCAGCAGGATGTCGGTGGTGACCTGCAGTAGCCGTTTATGTCGTCTCGGAAGCCTCAGCAGGCGTTCTCGGAGCATCAGCGCTTGTCCTTAATCCCGAGCGGAGGAAAGTTTCTCGCCCGCTACATTGACCACCAAATCCGGCGGAGTTCAGCTCACATCCTGTTCATCCGGACGACCTGCACCCAGATGAGCTACGACAAGCACCATGGGAGCATAGGCCACAATCAGTCCCAGCAAACCCGAAACATGCCCTAGCGCTACCAGCAACGCCAGCGGCATGAGCCAAAGCACATTGATGGCGGTCACCGCCAGCGACACCCGCAAATGGCTGCCGTAACGGCGCGAAGCACGCTGGTAGGCATGGCTGCGATGCGCCTCGTAGACGCGTTCGCCACGCATCAGACGATGGATCAGCGTGAAGGTGGCATCGACCACGAATACGCCGAGCAGGATCAGCCAACTCCAGATCAGCGGCGCGGAAACCGTCCACGCCTGCAGCGCCAAGCCTCCGAGAGTCAACCCAAGGAAACCGCTGCCCGCGTCCCCCATGAAAATTCGCGCCGGTGGGAAATTCCAGACCAAGAACCCCGCCGCTGCCATGCCCAGGATCAAGGGTAACCACACCAGTTGCCACTCTCCGACGAACCACCCGCAGAGGGCCCCACCCAGGCAGACACTGATGGCCTCCAGACCGGCAATCCCGTCGATTCCGTCCATGAAGTTGTACAGGTTCAGCAGCCAGACCAGGAACACCACCGCCAACAGATCGCCGGCCAATCCAAGGTCCAGCGTCCCCCAAGGCATAGCCAGCGCAGGCACCCCTCCCAGCCAGGCGAGCAACCAGAGCGCGGCAACAAAATGCCCCAACAGCCGCCAACGCGCCGGAATATGACGGTGGTCGTCGAGGAAACCAATGACCGCAACCATGGCGCCGGCCGGCAACAGAGCCAAGAGGCTGCGTCCATCCAACACACCGAGTGCACCGGCCAATGGCAGGCAGCCCAGGAAACCCAACACAATGGCAACGCCACCACCACGCGGCGTGGGGATCTGGTGAGAACTTCGGGCGTTGGGAATATCCATGATGCTGCGCGCCAATGCGTAACGGCGCACGCCGGCAGTCATCGCCCAGGACGCGATGAACACGGCCGCCAGCAGAATACCCATGCTCATCGTCCCGACTCCTGAACACAGCCCTGCGCTGTCGCCCGCAAAGCCTGCTCGACGCTGACCGGCGGAGTCCAGCCCAGTCGGGTGCGCGTCGCGGAAATATCCACCTGCAGCGATCCGAGCAAGCGCTGGACCTGCTGGCTCCGCCCGGTCAGCACCCCAAGCAGGCGCAGCAGCGCAGCCGGAACCGGCAACAGCCGCGGGCGAACCCCCAGAGCCTTGCTCAGGCCACGACACAGCTCTGCCGTCGACAAATCTTCACCGTCGCTCACCAGGAACACTTGCCCGGCCGCCGCCGGGTGACGTGCGCAAAGCAGCAGCAGATCGACCAGATTATCCCGCGCGACCAAGCTGCGGCGATTGTCGATGGAGCCGAAGGGCAACGGCAGGCGGCGCTGCAAGGCGCGCATCAGGCTGGCGAAATTGGCTTTCACACCCGGACCATAGACCAGTGGCGGACGCACCACAGCGACCTCGAGCCCGGTCTGGCGAGCCACGTCGAACAAGGCCTGTTCGGCTTCGAGCTTGGACTGCCCGTAGGGATCCTGGGGTTGCGGCTCAGCGTCAACGGTAAAGGGATGACCCGCTGCAGTCTCCTCGCCGTTCACCTTGATCGAACTGACAAACACGAAACGTTTCGCGCCGGCTTCCGCAGCCTGCTGCGCGAGATGCCGGGTCGCCTCGACGTTCACTGCGCGAAACTCGGCGAGTGGATCGGCAGACTGCTCGTCCATGACGTGAACGCGGGCAGCGCAATGAATCACGACATCGACCCCTTGCAGGGCCTGCGTCCAGGATTGAGTCACGCTCAACCCGCCGATGGGCGCCACTTCGACACCTTCGGGGTATTGCGCGATGGCGCCGCGCTGGGCGACGCGAACCTTCACATTATCTTCCCGGCACAAGCGCGCCAGTACGCCTCGGCCGACAAAACCGCTCGCGCCCGTGAGTAGAACCTTCAATCCAGTACCTGCAGAACCTGACGCCAGCGGCGTCTTCCATGTTTGAGCAAACACGTCAGAGCGGCGAAATGACCGGCCGCAGGGCATTCCAAGCGTGGCAACTGGGACACTGCCAGTGCAGTTCGCGACCGGCAAAACCACACTTGCCGCAACGATAGCGCGGCATTGTCTTATACAACCCGATGATTATTGGAGCGATTTTTCCCGTCGCCGAGTCTTTTTCTGCTTCGCCCCCCATCACTTCCAGGTATTCGCCCACTCCCTGCCAGGAAGGATGGCGCTCGACCCGTTCCAGCAGGCTTTCGCGCCAGCCCGGGGAATACCCTGGCTGCTCGCTTTCGACCAGCAACGCGAGGATCGTCGGAGGGACTTCCTCCCCCCTGCCAACTCGCGCAGGCAAGCCAGCAACTCGGGCCGGGCAAGGCCGTCATGGCGACGCAGCAGCGGAACAATTTCCCCCAGGAAAGCCTTGGCATCGCTCGCCAGCTCGCCGATGGTGGCGACGGCAGCGGCCGGATCCTTGCGCCACAACTCGCAGTCCAGCCGCATCAGCAGAGCGCGTACGCAGCGCTTGTCGACGCGACGAGCCTCGCGCAGCAATTCCTGCATGGCGCTGCGATCCCCGGCCTTGCCCTTCTCCTGAGCGAGTTCGCAGTAATAGTTGGCCAGCGCTGCGCTCAGCTCGGGCCGGCTCGGCACTAACCGGGCTGCCAGCTCGATCGCGCGCGACCAGTTTCTCTCACGCTCACAGATCAGCCGCTGCTCATCCAGCGCCTCGAGAGAGATAGGCTCATCTCGCTGCTGTGTCAGCTCGTCCAGCAATTCCTCGGCACTGCCGAGCAGGCCGCCCGCGATGTAGTCGCGCGCCAGCTCCAGGCGCACTTGCGCCACCAGCGAGCCATCCTCGCCGGCGCGTCCCAGCAGATCTTGATGGATGTGGATGGCTTTCTCGATATCGCCACGGCGGCGGAACAGGTTACCGACGTGCAGGTGGCTCTCAAGCGTCTCAGGACTGACGACCAGGCCCTGGGAAAGGCTTTCCAGCGCGTCGTCGGAATGTCGCTCCAGCAGGTTGTGCATGCTGTGGACGCGCGCCCGGAGGTTCGACTCAGGAAGGGGCTGGGTTCTGGAAAGAGACCGACGCCCCATCCACCAGCCGATGGCCAGGGCGCAGAAGAAGAACAGCGTGGCGATGACGCTAGGCATGGTCCGTCAGCGACTTTTCACGCAGCGCGTCATTCTCCTTGCGGAAACGGGTGACTTCGGAGCGCAGCCCGGTCATGCGGACGTGCGTCTTCGCGCGGAAGGGAACGCTCAGCAGCAGGCCGATCACGCCGCCGACAATGAAGGCAAGGGAGATAAAGACCACCAGCGGCCACTGCGGCGACTGCCAGCCGAGGAAGGTCAGCTGTGCGGACTGCAGGTTTTCAAGGACGAAAACCACGACGACGGCGGCCAGGACAACCAGCGCCAGAATCAGCAGGAAACGTTTTGCCCGAAGCATGGACACTCCTTCTTGAAGACGGGTACCCCGGGGTCACTCGGGTTCGTTGACGCGGTCGCGCAGCTCCTTGCCGGGCTTGAAGTGCGGGACGAACTTGCCGTCCAGGCGCACGGACTCGCCGGTTTTCGGATTGCGGCCGGTACGCGGCGCACGGTAATGCAGCGAGAAGCTACCGAAACCCCGGATTTCGATGCGATCCCCAGTGGCCAGAGCCTGGGACATTTGCTCAAGCATGGTCTTGATCGCCAGCTCCACATCCTTTGCGGAAAGCTGCCCCTGATGGGTGACGATTCTCTCGATCAACTCCGACTTGGTCATGGTTTTCCCTTCTTTTTCAAGCGGCTAGATCAGCTCTAGGTTCTTTTAGCATGCTGATCATGCTTTGAACAGCCCGAACGGAAAGGATGTGTTTTCACCCGGTCAAGTCGTTGGCAAATAAAAAATGGCCGATCCTGCGGGGAAGGAATCGGCCACGGTCGCGCCCAGGAGCGGAAGGACGCGCAAGGGAAAAGCAGGATCAGGCGATGGCGGCGAGCTGCGCCTTGGCCTTGGCCAGACCCTTCTCGGCGAATTCGCCGCCCATGTTCAGGCCTTCGGCGTGGATGAAGGTCACGTCGTGGATGCCGACGAAGCCCAGTGCCTGGCGCAGGTATGGCTCCTGGTGATCCAGCGCACCACCGGCGTAAACGCCGCCGCGACTGGTCAGGACGAAGGCGCGCTTGCCGGTGAGCAGGCCCTGCGGGCCGGTCTCGGTGTACTGGAAGGTGACGCCGGCGCGCAGCACGTGGTCCAGCCAGGACTTCAGCGTGCTGGGGATGGCGAAGTTGTACATCGGCGCAGCCAGGACCAGCACATCGGCGGCCTGCAGCTCGGCGGTCAGTTGGTTGGAGCGATCCAGCGCAGCGCGTTCGATCTCGCTGTGCTCCTGTGCCGGCTTCATCCAGCCGCCCAGCAGGTTGGCGTCCAGGTGCGGAACCTGCTCGACGGCCAGGTCGCGGACCTGGATGACGTCGGCCGGATGAGCGGCCTGCCACTGGGCGATGAAATCGCGGGTCAGCTGGCGGGAAACGGAACCTTCCTGACGGGCACTGCTTTCGATAACCAGGACGCGGGACATGGACTGGACCTCCATCGGTCGTTGAATGTGTCGATGGAGGCCATCCTAAAGATGAACAAATCGATAAAAAAGCGTAAATAGTCGCTTCTAATTATCGAATAAATTGATTTCTTGCCTGACTACTTCTAGTCTTGCCCGGTAATCAGGAAGGATTGCAGGTCAACTTGATCCGCAGCTTGATCACCGCGCGACTGAAGCTGGAAGTCAGGTTGGCCTCCTTGCCGGGCGCAATGGTGGCCTTGCGCACGTGCGGCGTCTCGGGACCGTTGACGAAGACCGCAGTGCAGGTCACTGGCTGCTGGCCGCCGTTGCGCAGGAGGATAGCCCCCATCTGGTCGCCAATATCCTGAGTCTCGATATCCACCTCGGCGCCATTGAGGCTCTTCTGCACTTCGATGGGATAGGCCAGGGCGGTCAGCGGCAACAGGGCCAGAACGGCACAACAGAATTTTTTCATGGCGGTCTCTTATTGGTCTTCTGCGGACCGCCAGAGTAGACAAGAGGAAGCGAGGATGAAAGCGCCCCGCGTTACCCTGGATCAGTGGAGAACCCTGCAGGCCGTGGTCGACCACGGCGGTTTCGCCCAGGCGGCGGAAGCCCTGCACCGTTCGCAGTCGTCGATCAGCTATACCGTGGCGCGCATGCAGGAGCAGCTGGGCGTGCCGCTGTTGCGCATCGACGGACGCAAGGCCGTGCTCACCGAAGCCGGTGAAGTACTGCTGCGCCGCTCACGGCAACTGGTGAAATCCGCCGGCCAGCTGGAAGAACTGGCCCATCACATGGAACAAGGTTGGGAACCGGAAGTACGCCTGGTCGTCGACGCCGCCTACCCCACCGTGCGCCTGGTGCGCTCGCTGTCGGCCTTCATGCCTCAGAGCCGCGGCTGCCGCGTGCTGCTGCGTGAAGAGGTGCTGTCGGGCGTGGAGGAAGCGCTGGTGCAGGGCCATGCGGACCTCGCCATCAGCGGCCTGAACATTCCCGGCCACCTGGGCGCGGACCTCTCCATCGTCGACTTTGTCGCTGTCGCCCACCCCGACCACGCCCTGCACCGGTTGCAACGCGAGGTCACCCACCAGGACCTGGAAACCCAGATGCAGGTGGTGATCCGCGACTCCGGCCGCCTGCAACCGCGTGACGTCGGCTGGCTCGGGGCCGAGCAGCGCTGGACCGTCGGCAGCCTCGCCACCGCCGCCACCTTCGTCAGTAACGGCCTGGGCTTCGCCTGGTTGCCGCGGCACATGATCGAACGCGAACTGCGCGACGGCCAGCTCAAGCCGCTGCTGATGAAGCAGGGCGGCGTGCGCGAGAGCCGCTTCTATCTTTACCCGAACAAGGAAAAGCCCCTGGGCCCGGCCACGCAGATCCTCGTGGAGCTGCTGACCACCTTCGCCAACGTGCCCCTCGACGCCCATTTCGCCGCCCCGGAAAGCCCGGCCTGAAGCCACAGGCCGCACGAGCAAGGAGCCCGTCATGCCATTCTTCGACCACGCCGGACATCGCCTGCACTACGAGGAAAGCGGCTTCGGCACGCCGGTCCTGCTGGTGCACGGGCTTGGCTCCAGCACCCGCGACTGGGAGTACCAGGTACCGGAGCTGGAGAAGCGTCATCGGGTGATCGCCCTCGACGTGCGCGGCCACGGCCAGTCGGACAAGCCGCGCCAGCACTACAGCATCGGAGCCTTCGCCGAGGACGTGATCGCCCTGCTCGATCACCTGAGCCTTGGCCGGGTGCATCTGGTCGGGATCAGCATGGGCGGCATGATCGGCTTCGAACTGGCCACGCGCTGGCCGGAACGGCTGGACAGCCTGACCATCGTCAACAGCGCCCCGGAAGTGAAACCGCGCAGCCTGCGCGAATATCTTGAAGTGGCGCGCCGGCTATTCCTTGCCCACGTGCTGGGCCTGGACACCGTGGGCAAGGCGCTGGGCAAGATGCTCTTCCCCAAGCCCGAACAGAGCGACCTGCGCCGCAAGATCCAGCAGCGTTGGCCGCAGAACGACAAGCGCGCCTACCTGTCCAGCCTGCACGCCATCATCGGCTGGGGTGTGCAGGAACGCCTGGCGCGCATAACCTGTCCAACCCTGGTGATCAGCGCCGACCGTGACTACACCCCGGTCTCGCTCAAGCAGGCCTATGTCGGGCGCATGCCCAACGCGCGCCTGGTGGTGATCGAGGACTCGCGCCACGCAACGCCGCTCGACCAGCCGGAAAGATTCAATACCACCCTGCTCGACTTCCTCGATCAGGTCGACCATCCCTAGAACCTTCAGGAAACATCCGCCAAATGACCCTGTTCAAACGCTTCCTGCTCGCTGCCTGCTCCCTGGTCCTGGCCGGCTCGGTCTTCGCCGCCGACAGCAAGAACCCGCATGTGCTGCTGTCTACCACCTCGGGTGAAATCGAAATCGAGCTGTACGCCGACAAGGCACCGATTTCCGTGAAGAACTACCTGTCCTACGTCGACAGCGGCTTCTACAACGGAACCATCTTCCACCGCGTGATCCCCAACTTCATGATTCAGGGCGGCGGTTTCACCGAGGCCATGAAGGAGAAGGACACCCAGGCGCCGATCAAGAACGAGGCCGACAACGGCCTGCTCAACGAGCGCGGCACCCTGGCCATGGCACGCACCAGCGATGTGAACTCCGCCACCAGCCAGTTCTTCATCAACCTCACCGGCAACGACTTCCTCAACCACGGCGCCCGCGACTTCGGCTACGCGGTATTCGGCAAGGTCGTGCGCGGCATGGGCGTTGTCGACCAGATCGCCGGCGTGAAGACCGGTAATCGCGGCATGTTCCAGGACGTACCGACCACTCCGGTGGTCATCCTCTCCGCCAAGCGTCTGTGATTCTGCGGAACCACGGCTGACGGAGGCCATTCAAGGCGAGCCCAGGACGGGCTCGCCGACACAACCCGAGAGCCATCATGCTTTACCGTCGTTTCGAGCGCCTGATCGATCCCTTCCGCGACGTCCCCGAGCGCATGCCGCCCTCCGACGTCATCCGCTTCTACGTCTATTACCTGCGCCAGGTCTGGCCGGTCTTCCTCGCGCTGCTCTTCGTCGGGCTGATCGTCGCGCTGATCGAAGTCGCCCTGTTCAGCTACCTCGGCCGAATCGTCGACCTCGCCCAGGGCACTGCCCCTGCCGACTTCTTCTCCTTGCACGGTCGCGAGCTGATCTGGATGGCCGTGGTGGCGCTGATCCTGCGCCCGGTATTCAACGGCCTGCACGACATGCTGGTGCACCAGAGCATCAACCCCAGCATGACCAACCTGATCCGCTGGCAGAATCACCGCTACGTGCTCAAGCAGAGCCTGGGCTTCTTCCAGAACGACTTCGCCGGGCGCATCGCCCAGCGCATCATGCAGACCGGCAACTCCCTGCGCGATTCCGCCGTGCAGGTGGTCGACGCCATCTGGCACGTGGTGATCTACACCATCAGCGCCCTGGTGCTGTTCGCCGAGGCCGACTGGCGCCTGATGATCCCGCTGGTGCTCTGGGTGATCGGCTACGTCGGCGCCCTGGGCTATTTCGTTCCCCAGGTGAAACGCCGCTCCGTGGAAGCCTCGGACTCGCGCTCCAAGCTCATGGGCCGGATCGTCGACGGCTACACCAACATCACCACCCTCAAGCTGTTCGCCCACACGCGCCAGGAAGAGGACTACGCCCGCGAAGCCATCGACGACCAGACCCGCAAGGCCCAGCGCGCCGGGCGCGTGGTGACCTCCATGGACGTCACCATCACCATCTTCAACGGCCTGCTGATCGCCGGCACCACAGGCCTGGCCCTGTGGCTGTGGACCCAGTCGCTGATCTCGGTCGGCGCCATCGCCCTGGCCACCGGGCTGGTCATCCGCATCAACAACATGTCCGGCTGGATCATGTGGGTGGTCGGCGGCATCTTCGAGAACGTCGGCCAGGTGCAGGACGGCATGCAGACCATCGCCCTGCCCCGCCAGGTGATCGATGTACCCGACGCCAAGCCGCTGGTGGTGAACCATGGCGAAGTGCGCTTCGACCAGGTGGACTTCAGCTACGGCAAGGGCGGCGGCCTGATCAGCGGCCTCGACCTGACCGTGCGCCCCGGCGAGAAGATCGGCCTGGTCGGCCCGTCCGGCGCCGGCAAGTCGACCCTGGTGAACCTGCTGCTGCGCCTGTACGACCTCGAAGGCGGACGCATCCTGATCGACGGCCAGGACATCGCCCACGTGACCCAGGAAAGCCTGCGCGCGCAGATCGGCATGGTCACCCAGGACACCTCGCTGCTGCACCGCTCGATCCGCGACAACCTGCTCTACGGTCGCCCCGACGCCGGCGAGGCGGAACTACAGGACGCGATCCAGAAGGCCCGCGCCTCGGAGTTCATCCCGCAACTGAGCGACGCCGAGGGCCGTACCGGTCTCGACGCCCACGTCGGGGAGCGCGGCGTGAAGCTTTCCGGCGGCCAGCGCCAGCGCATCGCGATCACCCGTGTGCTGCTCAAGGATGCGCCGATCCTGATCCTCGACGAAGCCACCTCGGCGCTGGACTCGGAAGTGGAAGCGGCCATCCAGGAAAGCCTGGAGACCCTGATGCAGGGCAAGACGGTGATCGCCATCGCCCACCGTCTCTCGACCATCGCGCGCATGGATCGCCTGGTGGTCCTGGAGCACGGTCGCGTGGTCGAGAGCGGCAGCCATGCCGAGTTGCTGGCCCATGGCGGGCTGTATGCGCGCCTGTGGCGGCACCAGACCGGCGGGTTCGTCGGGGTGGACTGATCCCCGCCCCGCACGCACCGACGCCCCCCCTGTAGGAGCGCCCCATGGGCGCGATCGCGGGCATGGCCCGCTCCTACAGGGGCAGTATTTTATCCATTACCCATAAAAAAGCCCGGCTCAAGGCCGGGCACGTCCAAATTCAGGACAGCTCAGTGTGTGTCCAACAGCGCCAGCGCCTCACGGCTCAGGCGCTCGATCGTGGCCCAGTCGCCGCTGTCGATGGCAGTCTTGGGCAGCATCCAGCTGCCGCCCACGCACATCACGTTGGCCAGGCGGTAATAGTCATTCAGGTTGTCCGGACCGACACCGCCGGTGGGGCAGAAACGGATGTCCGGGAACGGCCCGCCGAAGGCCTTGAGCGCCTCCACGCCGCCAGCGACCTTTGCCGGGAACAGCTTGAAGCGGCGCAGACCATGACGGTACGCCGCCATGATTTCCGAAGCGGTAGCCACACCGGGCAGCAGCGGCACCGGGCGGGTCACTGCGTACTGCAGCAGCTCGTCGGTACAGCCAGGAGTGACGATGAACTTCGCCCCCGCCGCTTCCGCCTGGGCGAAAGTGTCCGGGTCGAGCACGGTACCGGCGCCAACGATCAGCTCCGGGCGTTGCTCGCTCAGCAGGCGAATCGCGGTGAGGCCGAGCGACGTCCGCAAGGTCACTTCCAGCACGGTGATGCCGCCGGCTGCCAGGGCATCCGCCATGGGCAGGATGTCCGCCTCACGGTCGATGGTGATCACCGGCAGGATGCGGGCACGCTGCGCGAGAGCATCGATCTGCTGGATGTGTTGTTCAGACATTGCGGTAACTCCGTGCCTCAGGGGCACCAGTGGATCGAAAGAGGCGAACGCAGGAACGCATTGATGGGCATGCGCTGGTCGTCGTTGTCGCTGAGCGACTGACTCAGGGTGGCCAGCTTGGACTCGCCCTGGATGGCCAGGATCTGCACCCGTGCACCCTGCAGCACCGCGCGGGTCAAGGTCAGGCGTTGGTGTGGCACGGTCGGCGCCCACATCGGCAGGCAACGGCGCGTGCCGGCCGGGTCGAGCGCCTCGACCAGGTTGGGGCTGCCGGGGAACAGCGAAGCCGTGTGGCCGTCGTCGCCCATGCCCAGCACCAACACATCGATGGGCAGCATCAGTTCATGCAGGTAACGGTCGGCCTTGTCGGCCGCCTCTTCGAGGCTGGCCGCCGGCTGGTAGAGGCCGATGAACTGCGCCTTGGCTGCCGCGCCCTGGAACAGGTGGCGGCGCAGCAGACCGGCGTTGCTGTCCGGATGCGACTCGGGCACCCAGCGCTCGTCGGCGAGGCTGACGGCCACTTTCGACCAGTCCAGCACCGCGCCGCTCAGGGCTTCGAGGAAAGCCACCGGGCTGCGTCCGCCGGATACCACCAGCAGCGCGCGGCCGCGCTGGATCAGCGCCTCTCGCAATGCATCGGCGACTGCTTCGGCCAGTCCGCGGGCTTGTTCGGCGGCGTTGTTCCAGGTCTTCCAGGCCATGCCTTCAGCCAGTTTGGGTTCAAAGATCGCCATACCAGTCCCTCCCGTCGCGTGCGATCAGGGCAACCGAGGCCTGCGGCCCCCAGCTTCCGGCCGGATAGGGCTTGGGTTCCTCGCCCAGGCGCCCCCAGCCGTCGATCAGGCCGTCGCACCACTTCCAGGCGGCCTCGATCTCATCCTTGCGGACGAACAGGTTCTGGTTGCCTTGCGTGACTTCCAGCAACAGTCGCTCGTAGGCATCCGGCGTCCGGGCGGTCTGGAAGGTTTCGGAAAAATTCAGTTGCAGCGGGCCGGTGCGCAGTTGCATGCCCTTGCCCAGGCCCTGGTCCTTGGTCATCACCTGCAAGGCAATACCCTCGTCCGGCTGCAGACGGATGATCAGCCGGTTGCTGATCAGCGAACGCTGCTCCGGGGCGAAGATGTAGTGCGGCGGTTCCTTGAAGTGAATGACGATCTGCGAATGCTTCTGCGGCATGCGTTTGCCGGTGCGCAGGTAGAACGGCACGCCGGACCAGCGCCAGTTGCGGATGTCCACGCGCAGTGCGACGAAGGTCTCGGCATCGCTGTTGGGGTTGGCGTTTTCCTCGGCGAGGTAGCCGGGCACCGCCTTGCCGTCGATGTAGCCGGCGGTGTACTGGCCACGCACCACGCGAGTCGCCAGTTGCTCGGGGGCGATGGGTTCCAGCGCGCGCAGCACCTTCACCTTCTCGTCACGGATGCTGTCGGCGGTGAGGTCCGCTGGCGGGTCCATGGCGATCAGGCAGAGCAGTTGCAGCAGGTGGTTCTGCACCATGTCGCGCAGTTGGCCGGCCTTGTCGAAGTAGCCCCAGCGGCCTTCTATGCCGACTTTCTCGGCCACGGTGATTTCCACGTGGGAGATGTGGTTCTGGTTCCACTGGGTCTCGAACAGACTGTTGGCGAAGCGCAGTGCGATGAGGTTCTGCACCGTCTCCTTGCCCAGGTAGTGGTCGATCCGGTAAATGCGGTTTTCCGGGAAGAAACGCGCCACCGCGTCGTTCACCGCGCGGGACGACTCCAGGTCGTGGCCGATGGGTTTTTCCAGTACCACCCGGGTACGCTCAGCCAGACCGGCGGCGGCAAGGTTCTCGCAGATGCCACCGAACACCGAGGCGGCGGTGGCGAAGTAGGCGACCAGGGTCTTCTCCTCGCCTACGAGCTCGGCCAGCGCCTGATAGGAGCCGGCGTCGAGGAAATCCATGCTCAGGTGGTGCAGGCGCGCCTGGAAACGGGCCCAGACGGTTTCGTCCCACTCCTTCGCTGGCACGGCCTGACGCAGGCGGCGCTCGATGGTCGCCAGCGGCTCTTCGCTGGCGCCGTCATCGCGGGCCAGGGCGAGAATGCGGGTATCGCGGTGCAGCAGGTCTTCGCGGTCGAGCTGGTAGAGCGCCGGCAGCAGCTTGCGCAGGGCGAGATCACCCAGGGCGCCGAACAGCGCAAGGGTGCAGGGCAGAACGCGGACTTCAGGCATTTGTTGTTACCAACCAAATTTTGAACGATAGTTAGCCTTCTACGCCGGCATTAAGACAAATATGTAGTAATTAAACAACATATTTTTGCCACCTCGCGCCGTTGTTGGTCGACTGCCGGCCTGACGTTAGGATAGCGCCGCTGGCCGCACCTACCCGGCCAACCGTCGATTGCCCAAGGAGCACGGATGAAAAACCTGCTGGAGCAGATCCAGAGCCGTCTGGAAGAGCTGAACAAGGCCGAGCGCAAGGTCGCCGAGGTGATCCTGCGCGACCCGCAGCAGGCCACGCGCTTCAGCATCGCCGCGCTGGCCCAGGCGTCCAGCGTCAGCGAACCGACGGTGAACCGCTTCTGCCGCTCCTTCGGCATGAGTGGCTATCCGGAATTGAAGATCCAGCTGGCCCAGAGCCTGGCCAGTGGCGCGGCCTTCGTGACCCAGGCGGTGGCCGCCGACGACGGCCCCGAGGCCTACACACGGAAGATTTTCAGCAGCACCATCGCCTCGCTGGACAGCGCCCACAAGCTGCTCGACCCGAAGCTGATCGACCGCGCCGTGGACCTGCTGATCCAGGCCCGGCAGATTCACTTTTTCGGCCTCGGTGCCTCCAGCTCCGTGGCGCTGGACGCGCAGCACAAGTTCTTCCGCTTCAACCTGGCGGTCTCGGCGCAGAGCGATGTACTGATGCAGCGGATGATCGCCTCGGTAGCGCACACCGGTGACCTCTTCGTGGTGATTTCCTACACCGGGCGCACCCGTGAGCTGGTGGACGTGGCGCACCTGGCGCGACAGAACGGCGCCTCGGTGCTCGGTCTGACCGCCGCTGACTCGCCGCTGGCCCGCGCCAGCACCCTGAGCCTGGACATTCCGCTGCCCGAGGACACCGACATCTATATGCCGATGACCTCGCGGATCATCCAGCTGACCGTGCTCGATGTGCTCGCTACCGGCGTGACCCTGCGCCGTGGCGTGGACTTCCAGCCCCACCTGCGCAAGATCAAGGAGAGCCTGGTGCCGACGCGCTACCAGCTCGACGAGGAAAGCTGAGCCAGACCCGGTACCAAACCTGTAGGAGCGCGCCACGCGCGCGATCGCGGGCATGGCCCGCTCCTACCCGACAGCCCTGTGCTCGAATCAGCCATCACCCTAACCCAGGGGGAGAGGGGACTGTTCGGTGCAGGATGAAACCTTGTCGCTCGCCGGCACGGGCGACTCCCTCTCCCCCTGGGAGAGGGCTGGGGTGAGGGACGGCGCTGGCACGGACTTACCTGAAGAAGACAGTTGCTCCCACAGGGGAAGTCCGCAATACGGATCAGTCATCCGCAGCCGGATCGAGCCCCGGGAACAGCACCTCGGTAAAGCCGAACTTGCTGAAGTCGGTGATGCGCGACGGGTACAGCCGGCCGATCAGGTGGTCGCACTCGTGCTGCACCACGCGGGCGTGGAAGCCTTCTACGGTGCGGTCGATGGACTGGCCCTGCGGATCGACGCCCTGGTAGCGAATGCGCTGGTAACGATTCACCGCACCGCGCAGGCCCGGAACCGACAGGCAACCTTCCCAGCCCTCCTCCAGTTCTTCGCCAATGGGCGTGATCACCGGGTTGAGCAGGATGGTCGGCGGTACTGCCGGCGCGTCCGGATAGCGCTCGCTGCGCTCGAAGCCGAAGATCACCAGTTGCAGGTCGACGCCGATCTGCGGCGCGGCCAGGCCGACGCCACCAACGTGGTGCATGGTCTCGAACATGTCGTCGATCAGTTCCTGCAACCCGATGCTACCGATCATCGACTCCGGCACTGGTGGGGCAATGCGCAGCAGGCGCTCGTCGCCCATCTTGAGAATCTCGCGGATCATCTCGGCCTCGTTCGCCGTTGAGTGAAAGCGGCATGCTTCCAATGAGAGCTGCATCCTCGGCCCCTGCAACCGGTCTGGCAAGCCCGCGACCGCCGGGCAGCGCCCCGGAAGCCGCAGCACTGCGGTGATAGACTGATCGACGACGACAGCCATCGAACGACGGATATTTGCCGAATTTCACGGTAGATGGCGGTCGAACCCTGGGGGAGCTTTCATTCCGGGGGCGGAGGTTCGTCATGAACAGGCATTACTACATCAGCGACAACCTGGACGATCTGGAGCAGGTCGAGCAGGAGCTTTCCGAAAGCGGTATCGGCATTGAGCAGATGCATGTGCTCAGCGACAGCGACGCGGAACTCGAAGAACACCGTCTCCACGAAGTGCCCTCGATGATGAAGAAGGACGTGGTGCACTGGGGCAAGATCGGCCTGATGATCGGCGCCGCGCTGGCGGTGCTGGTACTGGTGGTCGGCTACCTGAGCGGCTGGACACAGACAGCGGCCGGCTGGATTCCTGTGGTGTTCCTCGCCGCAGTGCTGCTGGGCTTCAGCCTGTGGGAAAGCAGCTTCTTCGGCCTGCAGCGCCCCAGTGGCGACGTACGCCGCTTCCACGACAACCTGCAGGAAGGCCGCCACGTGTTCTTCGTTGACGTGAAACCCGAACAGGAACCGGTGCTGGACATGGTGGTGCGCCACCACCCGCGACTGGAGATCGCCGGCTTCGGCAGCGCCATGCCGGCCTGGTGGCTGTCCATCGAGCAGGCCTGGAATCGCTTCCGCCACATGATGTAGCGAGCCTCCAGACGAACTTGCACTCCGTGGCTCGAACGACCCGCGGCGCCCGGTCTGCGTGTTGATGAAGGATGCGAGAGCCTGTTCAGGTCACATTCAGAAATCGTTAGCATGCTATTGATATAAGTCAGCCGAGTGCCTCCTGGCGGATTCGACACTATCCGAGTCCACTCATTTCAGGAGGCTGGGAAATGTCCACATCGCCCAACCAGAAACTCGGCCTGGCCGCCCTCACTGCCCTGGTGGTCGGCTCCATGATCGGCGGCGGGATCTTCTCGTTGCCACAAACCGTGGCGAAGAGCGCCAGCCCCGGCGCCGTGCTGATCGGCTGGGCGATCAGCGGCGTCGGCATGCTGATGCTGGCCTTTGTCTTCCAGAGCCTGTCCAACCGCAAGCCGGAGCTGGATGCGGGCGTCTACGCCTATGCCAAGGCCGGCTTCGGCGACTACATCGGCTTCAACTCGGCCTGGGGCTACTGGATCAGTTCCATGCTCGGCAACGTCAGCTACTTCGTGCTGATCTTCAGCGCACTGGGCTACTTCTTCCCGGTGTTCGGCGAGGGCAACACGCTCATCGCCTTTGCCTGCTCGTCCCTGCTGCTGTGGGGCCTGCACTTCCTGATCCTGCGCGGGATCAAGCAGGCGGCCTTCATCAACCAGGTCACCACCGTCGCCAAGGTGGTGCCCATCGTGCTGTTCATCCTGATCGGCCTAGTGGCGTTCGACATGGACCTGTTCACCGCCGACTTCTGGGGCCATGGCCATATCGATTTCGACAGCGTGATGAGCCAGGTGCGCAACATGATGCTGATCACCGTCTGGGTGTTCATCGGCATCGAGGGCGCCAACCTGTATTCGAGCCACGCGAAGAAGCGTTCGGACGTCGGCACCGCCACGGTGATCGGTTTCGTCTCGGTGATGGCACTGCTGGTGCTGGTGAACGTGCTGTCCATGGGCATGATGAACCAGGCGCAACTGGCCGGCCTGCCCAACCCGTCCATGGCCTACGTGCTGGAGCACGTGGTGGGCCACTGGGGCGCGGTGCTGATCATCGCCGGGCTGGTCGTCTCGCTGTTCGGCGCGCTGCTGGCGTGGATCCTGCTGAGCGCGGAGATCATGTTCGCTGCCGCCCACGATCACACCATGCCGAAGTTCCTTGCCCGCGAGAGTGACAAGGACGTACCGGTGAACGCGTTGTGGATGAGCAACATCACGGTACAGGTGTTCCTGGTGGTCACCCTGTTCGCCGCCAGCACTTACACCAGCCTGGTGTACCTGGCGGCCTCCATGGCGCTGCTGCCGTACCTGTTCTCGGCTGGCTATGCCGTGCTGCTGTGCCTGCGCGGGGAAAGCTATGAAGGCCTGCTGCAGGCACGCCGCAAGGACCTGGTCATCGGCGCCATCGCCCTGATCTACAGCCTCTGGCTGGTATATGCCGGCGGCATGGACCACCTGCTGCTTTCAGCGCTGCTCTACACGCCGGGCGCGGTGCTGTTCATCATGGCCAAGCGCGAACGTGGCGAGCGTGTATTCAGCAAGGCGGAGTGGCTGATCTTTGCCGTCCTGCTGGCCGCGACGCTGGCCGCCAGCTACGGTCTCTACTCGGGCCAACTGAGCCTCTGAGCCCGTTACGAAAAACCCGCGGCCCCGCCGCGGGTTTCTGCTTTACAGGAGGAAAAATGACCGTCCCCGCTCAGGTCACCATCCACTCCACCGCCGGCCTCGACCGCCAGAAGTACCGCATCCGCTTGAGCTACGTGGTGGAGAACGCCGCCAGCCGCGACGCTGTGGTGAAGTTCGAGCTGGATGGCGAGATCGACGGCCAGCCCTTCAACGACGGCTTCGACCTGCCCGGTGACCTCGCCTTCAACTTCGCCGGCAGTGCCACGCGCCTTCTGCGCCGCCACGGCCTGCAAGTCTGTCGCGGGCCGGTACTGCGCTTTCGCAAGGAACATGACCGGGTGTTCGATGACCTGCGCCGTCAGCTGAAAGCCGAACCGGGCACCCCGGTCGACCTGCAGCGCATGGGCTCGCTGGCCCCGGCCGAGCCGCGTTGCGCGGTGGCCGAGTCCATCGTTCGCGGGCGCGGCTGAATCGTCAGGCCAGGTCGATGCGGTCGTCGTGGATGACGATCAGGCCCTGCTTGAACAGGCCGCCGATGGCCTTCTTGAAGTTGCCCTTGCTGACGCCGAACTGCTGCGCGATGAGTTCCGGCGGGCTCTTGTCGCTGAGCGCCAGGGTGCCACCAGACTCGCGCAGGGCCTTGAGAATCTGCTCGCTGAGCGCGTCGGACAGGCCGGCGCCGGCCGGTTGCAGGCTCAGGCTGATCTTGCCGTCGGCGCGCATTTCCTTGATGTAGCCGGTCTCGCGCAAGCCATTGCGCATGAACTTGAAGACTTCGTTCTTGTGGATCAGGCCCCAGTGCTTGCCGTCGATGATGGCCTTGTAGCCAAGGTCGGTACGCTCGACGACGAGCAGGTCCACCTGCTGG
The DNA here is from genome assembly GCA_049840615.1 of Pseudomonas sp. GTDB lineage: Bacteria > Pseudomonadota > Gammaproteobacteria > Pseudomonadales > Pseudomonadaceae > Pseudomonas. The sequence goes on along the minus strand of JASGKM010000033.1, from coordinate 70,132 downwards.
CCGACCTTGTAATGGGCCGGAACGTTGTCCAGATAGCGGTCCAGCCGCGCGGTGGCGGTGATACGGCGGGTGCGCTCGTCCAGGTAGACGTAGACGACGCAGTAGTCGCCAACCTGCAGCGGGCGCTTCTCTTCCGAGTGCGGCAGGAGCAGGTCCTTGGGCAGGCCCCAGTCGAGGAACAGGCCGACGCGGTTGACCTCCACCACCTTCAGGCTGGCGAAGCCGCCGACCTGCACCTTGGGCTTCTGGGTGGTGGCGATCAGGCGATCTTCGCTGTCCAGGTAGATGAACACGTTGAGCCAGTCGCCCACTTCGGTGGGTTCGTTCTTCGGCACGTAGCGCTTGGGCAGCAGGATTTCGCCATGGCTCTCGCCATCCAGGTAAAGACCGAAATCGGTGTGCTTGGCCACCTGCAACGAATTGAACCGACCTATGACTGCCATGACGCTTACCTCGTGAACGGGGCGGGCATTCTACGCGCATTGGCACGATATGGCTGCCGCCGGTTGCCGGATCGGGCATGCGTCATCGACGCACATCGCGGGCATGGCCCGCTCCTACAAGTGTTCCGCCTGGCCGAACTGAAGCTCCGCCAGACGCGCATACAGAGGGCTGCTCGCCACCAGCTCGGCGTGCCGCCCCAGCGCGACCAGGCGGCCGTGCTCGATCACCGCGATGCGGTCGGCGTTGAGCACCGTGGCCAGGCGGTGGGCGATCACCAGCGTGGTGCGATCGCGCATCAGTCCCGGCAGTGCCTGCTGGATCAGGTGCTCGCTCTCGGCATCCAGCGCACTGGTGGCCTCGTCGAGCAACAGGATCGGCGCGTCCACCAGCAACGCACGGGCAATCGCCAGACGCTGGCGCTGGCCGCCGGACAATCCCAGGCCGCTTTCGCCCAGGTGCGCCTGGTAGCCCTGCGGCAAGCGCAGGATGAACTCGTGGGCATGGGCCGCGCGGGCAGCGGCCTCGACTTCAGCATCGCTGGCGCCGGGGCGGCCGTAGCGGATGTTCTCTTCCACCGTACCGAAGAACAGCGCCGGGTTCTGCGAGACCAGCGCGAAGCTGCGGCGCAGATCCGCCGGATCGAGCCGGGGAATGGGCTGGCCGTCGATCAGGATGCGTCCTTGCTGCGGATCGTAGAAACGCAGCAACAGGTCGAACAGGGTGGACTTGCCAGCGCCCGACGGGCCGACCAGCGCCAGGGTCTCGCCCGGCTCCACCCGCAGGTCGATGCCGTCGATGGCCCACTGTTCCGGGCGCGACGGATAGGCGAAACGCACGCCCTGCAGGTCGATGCTGCCGACTATCCGCTCCGGCAAGTGCAGCAAGTTGCTGGCCGGCGCGTGGATTTCGCTGCGCGCCCGCAGCAGTTCGGCGATGCGCTCGGCGGCGCCAGCGGCGCGCTGCAGCTCACCGATCACTTCGCTGAGCGTGCCGAAAGCCATGCCGACAATCAGGCTATAGAACACGAAGGCCGCCAGGTCGCCGGGGCTGATACGCCCGGCGATGACGTCCATGCCACCGACCCAGAGCATCACGCCAACCGCGCCGAGCACCAGCAGGATCACCACGCTGACCAGCCAGGAGCGCTGCATGATGCGTTTGCGCGCAGTGTCGAAGGCGTCCTCCACCGTGCGACCGAAGCGCGCGCGATCCTGTGCCTGGTGGTTGTAGCCCTGCACCGTCTTGATCTGGCCAAGGGATTCGCCGACATAGCTGCCGACGTCTGCCACTCGGTCCTGGCTGAGCCGCGACAGGCTGCGCACGCGGCGGCCGAACAGCAGGATCGGCGCAATCACCAAGGGCAGCGAGGCGACCACGATGCTGGTCAGCTTGGCATTGGTGAAGAACATCAGGATCACCCCGCCCAGCAGCATCAGCACATTGCGCAGCGCCATGGACAGCGAGGAGCCGATCACCGACTGCAGCAGCGTGGTGTCGGCGGTCAGGCGCGACTGGATCTCCGAAGAGCGATTGTTCTCGTAGAAGCCGGGGTGCAACTCGATCAGATGGTCGAACACGCGCTGGCGGATGTCGGCGACGAAGCGCTCGCCAATCCATGACACCAGGTAGAAACGCACGAAGGTGCCCACCGCCAGGCACAGCACCAGCAGGAAGAAAATAACGATGGCGCGGGTGAGCAGTTGTTCGGACTGGGTGATGAAGCCCTGGTCCACCAGCAGGCGGATGCCCTGCCCCAGGGACAGGGTGATGGCAGCGGTGAACAGCAACGCCAGCAAGGCACCGAGGGCACGCCAGCGGTAGGGAGCGAGAAACGAACGAGCCAGGCGCAGGGCATTGCGCTGGCGGGACGACAGCAGGGACATGGCGGGCTCTGAACGGGCGGAATCGGCAGAGCGTAGCACCGCCGATGCGCACCGCGCGAAGGACGATTCTGGCAGCCGAAACGGACCGTTCGTTCCATGACCGCCCCGAAAGGTGCTCGTTTGATGTACAATGGGCGGCCAATTTGCGCAGACAGGTATGGCAGATATGACTACCAAGCCCTCCACCCGCCAGAAAGCCGCCCCCAAGGCCCCCGCCGCGACCGCTACCAGCGAAGCCCTGGAAGCCCAGATCGCCGCCTTCCTGAACTCCGGCGGTGAGATCCAGCAGATCGCCAAGGGCGTGACCGGTCAGAACTACGGCGCACCGAGCCGCCACATCAGCCTCGGCAAGAAGTAATACCTCGCGGCAAGCCTGCCGAACCTCGGCAGGCTGCCCGCTCTCCCCCGCTTGGCCTCTCGCTTTTCTCGATTTCCGCGCATTCCCGAACTTCCTTTATTGCCTGAATACCTTGCACTCGGGCAGAGTCCGCCGATAGTTAAGGACTGGGCCATATCGCGCCCATTGCAAGGAGCACCCCATGCTGCCCTCCCCGGAAAAGCTGCTGTCGCGCAACCTGCTCGATGTGCTGATCCGCGCCGGCCTGATCCTATTGCTGGCCCTGTTCTGCTTCCGCATCTTCCATCCCTTCCTCGACCTGATGCTCTGGTCGGTGATCCTCGCCATCACCCTCTATCCGCTGCACCAGCTGCTCAGCGGCTGGCTGGGAGGCCGGACGAACAGCGCGGCAACACTGATTGTCGTGCTGGGCCTGGTGATCCTGCTGGTGCCGGTGGTGGTGATCGGCATGTCGATGGCCGACTCGGTACGCGACCTGGTCCACGCCATCCAGAACCGTACCCTGCAGATCCCGCTGCCGCCTGAGTCGGTACAGACCTGGCCAGTGATCGGGCAGTACGTCTATCCCTTCTGGACCCGCGTCGCTACCGACTTCATGGGCGTTGTCCACCAGATGGCGCCACACCTGCAGGGCGTCGCCAAGACGCTGGCGGGCCAGGCGGCGGGTGCTGGCATGGGCCTGATGCAGTTCCTCGCGGCGTTCATCGTCGCCGGGATCATCATGGCCTACGGTGAGCTGGGCAGCCGGACCTCCTGCGACATCGCCATCCGCATCTCCGGCCCGGAGCGCGGACCGGGTCTGGCCGAGCTGTGCACCGGCACCATCCGCGCAGTGGCCCAGGGCGTCGTAGGCGTAGCCTTCATCCAGACCATGATTCTCGGCCTGGGCTTCGTCGTCATGGGCATTCCCGGCGCCGGCCTGCTGGCCCTGGGTGTGTTGCTGCTGGGCATCACGCAGTTGCCGGTCGTGCTCATAACCTTGCCAGCAATCGCCTATGTGTTCATGACCAACGATTCGCTGCTGATTTCCATCCTCTTCACTGTCTGGACCGTGGCCGGCGGCCTCAGCGACAACGTGCTCAAGCCGCTGATGTTCGGCCGCGGTGGCAAGGTGCCGATGCCGGTGATCCTGATCGGCGCTCTGGGCGGCATGCTCAGCAACGGCATCATCGGCCTGTTCGTCGGGCCGGTGGTGCTGGCCCTGGGTTACGAACTGTTCATGTCCTGGGTCCACGAGCGCGAGGCTCCCATCGCGCCCCCCGTCGAATCGCCCGACCAGGCCACGCCCTGACCTCCTCGCCCACGGCATGAGCCGTGGGCCTTCACCGCAATGGAATGCACACGATGCCCAAACGCTGCCCCCTCACTGCCGCCCTGCTCGCCGCCGGCCTGCTGATCTCCCCGCTGGCCTTCGCCGAAGAGGCCGCCATCGTCTGGCCGGCCGCAGTCAATGCTGCCGACCAGCAACGCCTGACCACCCTCGACACGCAGGTCAGGCAACTGCTCGACCAGCTCCAGCAGAGCGAGGACGAAACCACCCGCAACGAAGCGCTGAACCTCTACCGCATCGTGCTGGAAGACCCGGAACCGCTCACCGATGCCGCCCTTACAGGCAACTGGAAGTGCCGTTCGGTGCAACTCGAAGCCCAGGCGCTGTACGGCTACCCGAACTTCAAGTGCTCGGTGCGGCAAACGCCCAAGGGCCTGTTCCTGGAGAAGACCAGCGGCTCGCAGCGTATCAGCGGCTACCTGCAGCGCCTGGATGACAAGCAGTTGGTGTTTGTCGGCGGCGCTTCAGTGAACGACGACCCGCAGGTTGGCTACAGCGGGCTGGAGCAATCTGCGGCGCGCGAGACCGACGTGGTCGGCGTGGTGCGCAACTCCTACGACGGCTTCGTACTGCTGGTGCCCGAACAGCTGGGCGGCTACAACCTGTTCCGCTTCACCCGCTGAGTCGCGCTCTCAAAGCAGAGCGACCATCTCCTTGAGCGTCACCGCCCAGGTACCTTTCGCGTTGAGGTAGCGATAGCCGAAGCGCGAGCCATTGGCCTGGGTGGTGAGCACCGCATTCCAGGCCAGCCCGCGCTGCAGGTCATGGGCCGGATCGAGCAGGAAGAAGGCGTCGTCGCTCATCCCCACCGCCAGGCACCAGTGGCGGATATCGCTGTCCTTGCGCCCGTGGAAGCCCAGCACCACCGGAATGTTCTCCTCCAGGTGCCGCCGGGTCAGTTCGACCATCCGGCTGCCGTTGCCGCGCTCGACGCGGTACTCCTTGTCGCTGATGACCTTGAGCAGTTCCAGCAGGTCCGCGCCGGTGGTGCCGACGCGCACCAGTGTCTCGTGCTGGTTCAGCGCCTCCATCAGCCGCCCGTAGCGGGTCCGCGAATCCATCCGGTGCCAACCCCTTGGCCTGACGCCGCGCCAACTGGTTGCGGGCGAGCATGGCCATCACCAGGCAATAGGGGCCACAGGCGCCATCCATGTCGCCCTGGCGCAGGTGCACCTTCTCACCACGCCGATTGATCAGGCCGCCGCTGCCCTGTTCGTCCAGGTCCCAGCCCAGGCCGTCGATCAGGGTGATCCGCATCGCGCTTCCTCGTTGCTTGGTCTGAGCTTGTGACCGACCAAGGCGCGGATCATTCCACCGGCTTGCGGTTACAATGGCGCCTTTCCCTTGCCTGGTTACCCGAAATGTCCGAAGCCATCCGCCTGTCCAAGCGCCTCGCCGAGCTGCTGCCCTGTTCGCGCCGCGACGCCGAGCTGTACATCGAGGGCGGCTGGGTCACGGTCGACGGCCAGCGCGTGGAGGAACCGCAGTTCAAGGTCGACACCCAGCGCATCGAACTGTTGCCGGGCGCCTCTCCCGATCCGATTCCCGCCGGTGACCATCCTCGTGCACAAGCCGGTCGGCCTGGGCAGCGGCAATGGCGCCGAACTCCGCCCAGCAATTGCTGACGCCGGACAAGCGCTGGACCGAGGACAACCTGCAGCAGCGCCTGCTGCGCAAACACTCCGGCCATCAGATCGACACCACCGTGCTGGAAACCGATGCCAGCGGCCTGCTGGTCTACACCCAGAGCCGCGGCGTGCAGCGCCGGTTGGTGGACGAGGCAGACAATATCGAGCACGAGTACGTGGTCGAAGTCAGCGGGCAGATCGCCGACAACGGCCTGAAGCGTCTCTGCCGCGGCATGCTTATCGATGGCCGCGAGCTGCCGCCGCTGAAGGTCAGCTGGCAGAGCGAAAACCGCCTGCGCTTCGCCGGCAAGCAGTTCCGCCCCGGCCAGATCGCCGCCATGTGCCGTGCAGTCGGCCTGCACGCCGTGTCGATCCGCCGCCTGCGCCTGGGCGGCGTTGCCATGGGCAAGCTGCCCGTCGGCCAGTGGCGCTTCCTGCAACCGGGCGAGAAGTTCTGAGCGTCTACCCGACCAAGGTCGCAGGCGCCCACGAGTAACCAGGGCGCCTCTCTAAATCGCGGCTTCCGGCCGCTATCGATAACATCGATAGTCACCAGTCGACGCATTCAGTTCTCTTGATAGTCCGCGCGCGGCATCTTAGCCCCATCAACTCGCTGGCAGGAGATTCGCCGGCCCCGCAGTCGGGCCGCAGGGGCGAACAAGCTACTCGCGAGACGCCCCCAACGGATCGTCAAGAGGACACCACCATGCAAGTCATTCTCGATTTCCTGCTGCTCGTTGGCTCCCTGGTAGAGCTGCTGCTGTACGTCGCCCTGGCCAGCGTCGTGCTCGCCACTACGCTGCTGGCCGGCGGCATCGCCATACTGACCCTGCGCTCGCCGGGCTCGGCCGTGGTCATCCCCGACCGTCGCCCCTCGGTCAGCCGCCAGCCGCGTCCGGCAGTGAAACACCAGTTGGCCCGGCCGGTGCTGGTAGCCGTGGCGAACGAGCCGATCCTGGCAAAGACCGCCTGAATCAGTCCTCGCCAGCGATTCAGCCCGGGTAGCGCCCGAGCGCAGCCCCCAGCTCGCGCTCCAGCTCCCCGTCCTGCTGGCCGCCGTTGTCCATCATCCAGCGCACCCGCTCCAGCGTTTCCGGTGCGGACATGTCACCGACGAAGCGCTGGGATTCTTCTACCAGCGCCGCCTGATCCGCCGCCGTCACCTGCTCCACCACCGCCTTCACGTGGGCGATGCCCGCCGCCGGGAAGGCTGCAATGCGTCGCGCCAAAGCTTCGCAGAACCCTCCCAGTTCCGAGTCCGGCAGCGCCCGGTTGATCCAGCCGTAACGCTCCGCCGTGTCCGCGTCGAAATCCGCACCGCCCAGGCAAACCTCCAGCGCCCTGCCCCGCCCCAGCAGCTGCGCCAGGCGCACTGTGCCGCCCGCGCCGGGCAACAGGCCCACTGCCACCTCCGGCTGGCCGAGCAACGCTCGCTCACGGGAGGCGAAGCGCATGTCCAGCGCCAGGAGGAATTCACTGCCGGCGCCGCGCGCGCGGCCGCGCAGCTCGCCGATGGTGACCTGCGGCAGCCGACTGAAGCGGCTGAACAGTGCACTGAGCGGGCTGGCCATGCCGGCAGGCAGCTTCATCGGCGGCGCATCCAGTTGGCTGCCGAGGTCGTAATGGGCAAGGAAGAAATCCGGATTGGCGCTGCGCAGCAGCACCACGCGGGTGTCGCTGTCGCGCTCCAGCTCATCGGCCAGGTGCAGCAGGTCGATGACCATGGCGCGGTCGATCAGGTTGATCGGCGGGTGACCGAAGCTCACCACGGCGACGCCGTCGCGGTCTTCGCGGGTGAAAGTACGGTAGTCGCTCATCGATGGGGCCTCCGTTGCGAAGGCCCGAGGATGCGCCGAGGTACGCATGGCGCCCCAGCACTATCGATGCGCGGAATGGCCGGTCAGTGGTGGCCGATACCCTGGTCTTCCAGGTGGTCCGCCTCGAACAGGGTTTCCAGTTCCTTGCGCGCCTCGCGGGCGGTCTGGATCACCGCCTTCTCGTCGTCGTAAACGCGGTACTGGGCCATCAGCACCGCCTCGTCATGGCGCTTGAAGCGGCGGATGCGTGCACCGACCTGTTCCTCGTTCAGGCCCAGGCCGGTGAGCAGCAGACGGCTCATTTCCAGGCTGGAGTGGAAGGTCTCGCGCACGGGCGTCGCGTCGGCATCCAGCAAGTGATAGACGTGCTGGCGGTTGCGCGCCCGACCGATGACCTTGATGTGCGGGTACAGCTTGCGCACCAGGCGGGCGGTCTCGATGTTGGTCTGCGGATCGTCGGTGGCAACGACGAAGAACTCGGCCTTCTCCACCTGGGCGGCACGGAGGATTTCCGGGCGCAACGGGTCGCCGTAGAAGATCGGGATGTTGCCGTAACTGCGGGTCAGTTCGATGGTGTCCACCGAAGTATCCAGCGCCACGAAGGGTACGCCCTGAGCGCGCATGATACGGGCAACCACCTGGCCCATCCGCCCCATGCCTGCAATCACCACGCGCGGTGCATCGTCCGGCAACTGGCTGTATTCCGGCGGCGGCTCGCGCAGCACGGCGGGCTTGGGCTTGATGCTACGCGCCAGTGCCAGCACCAGCAGCGGCGTCATCGCCATGGACAGAGTAATGCACAGCACCAGCAACGAATGCAGCTTCCCGTCCATCAGCCCCTGGGCCAGGGCCAGCTTGAACACCACGAAAGCGAACTCACCGCCGGCGCCCAGCAGCACGCCCAGGCGGATCGCCGAGACCTTGTCGAGCCCGCCAGCCAGCCGGCCGATGAGGAACAGCAGCGGCAGCTTGATGCCCACCAGCAGCAGGGTCAGGCCGAGCACCACGAGAGGCTCGCTCTTGAGCAGGCCGAGGTCGGCACTCATGCCCACGCTGATGAAGAACAAGCCGAGCAGCAGGCCCTTGAAGGGTTCGATCTGCGCTTCCAGTTCGTGGCGGTATTCCGAGTCCGCCAGCAGCAGGCCGGCGAGGAAGGCGCCCAGGCCCATGGACACACCGGCCCACTCCATCAGCCAGGCGGTGCCGACTACCACCAGCAGCGCGGTGGCGGTGGACAGGTCGGCCTGACCGGTACGGGCCACCGAGCGGAACACCGGGCGCAGCAGGAAGCGCCCGCCGATGACGACCACGGCGATGCTGCCGACCACTTCCATGACGTGGGCCAGGTCACCGCCGGGCGCAGCCGAATCGGCGCGCGCGCCCAGCAGCGGGATCATGGCGATCAGCGGGATCGCAGCGATGTCCTGGAACAACAGGATGGCGAAGCCGAGGCGGCCGTAGGGGCTGTTCAGCTCCTTACGCTCGGCGAGGATCTGCAGGCCGAAGGCGGTGGACGACAGTGCCAGGCCGCCACCCAGTACGACCGATGTATTCACCGGCATGTCGAAGACCAGCGCTGCGACGCTGCCGATGGCCAGGCCGGTGAGCAACACCTGCGCCAGCCCCACGCCAAACACCTGCTTGCGCATCACCCACAGGCGCTTGGGCGAGAGCTCCAGGCCAATGATGAAGAGCAGCAGCACGACGCCCAGCTCGGACAGGCTGGCGACGCTTTCAGGGTTGTCGATCAGGCCTAGCAGGTAGGGGCCGATGATCACACCGGCCAGCAGGTAGCCCAGCACGGCACCGAGTTGCAGGCGCTTGGCCAGCGGCACCATGAACACCGCCGCGAGCAGGAAAACCACTGCCGACTGCAGGTAATTCGTCCCATGTTCCATGTATCAAGACTCCTTGGAAGGGTTGGGGCGAAGCGAATATCCACCCACGTCGTTCAAATCAGACATCCAGCGCCACGCCCTCGACCAGCAGGTGCCGCTGGAACTGCCCAGCCAGCGCATCCACCTGATCCCAAGGCTGTTCGTAGCGCTCTTCCAGCGCCACATGACTGCTGGCGCGCACACGAGCTTCAAGCCCGCAGTGCTCATAAAAGGCGTTCACCGCCGCGACCATCGGCTCGCGCTGGTTTTCCATCAGGATGGCACCGTGGGCCAGCACCACGTAGCGCCCGTCGCTGGGTCGGCGGCGCCAGCGCTGGGCGGTGCCCACCAGTTTGCGACCACCCAGGTTGACGTTGTAGCGGCCATCGCAGAAAGCGCCTTCCACTTCCCCCAGGCCCGGATCGAGGCCAAGGGCCGCCAGCCAGTCGCACAGCGGCTGGCAAAGGCGCAGGTAGGCGGTCTCGATGCGCGTCTGCTCGTTGTCGCCCGGCGGGATCGCGTAGACCAGCGCAACGTTGAGTACCCCGGCGGACTGCGGCACCGGCTCGCCGCCGGTATCACGCAGGGCGATAGGCCAACCTAGCCCGGCGCAGGCGGCCTCAGCGGCGGCAAAGCCCTCCAGGCGGCTCAGTCGGCGCGGCATCACCAGGGACTGCTCGAGAGGGCTCCAGAACAACAGGCCGCTGTCGCGCTCACCGGCAAAGGTAGCGTCGAGCAGCTCGCGCTCGGCGTCCAGGCCCTGTTGCGCCGACAATCGTTTCACTCTATTCATGACAACGTCCTGGGGTTCATGGCAGCGTCCGTGGATTCACCGGGTTGCGGACTATGCCCGCCGAGGGCTTATCCGACAATGTTCCAGGCCAATTTGTTGCCGCGCTCGGAAATTTCAGCGTAGCGCCCTGTGACTGCCCCGGTGTCGCGCCAAGTCACGTCGATTTCAATCTGCACCGCAGCGAAGCGGCACTGCGTCTATCCTGCTACGGGCCGGCACTTGCGCAGGAGGCCAGGGCCCGTGTCCAGGACGATGCTCCAGCGACTGCACCATGCCATCGCGGTCAACGACGCGCTGGCGCTGCCGATCGCCCGGGAAAACCTGCGACGCCTGTATTTGTCCGCCCTGCTGGCGGTGCCTTTCGACCTGATCCACATCCTGATCTTCCGCCTCAATCTGCAAGGCTCCAGCCCCGAGTTCGATGGCTGGAGGCTGGATATCATCCGCGTGCACTCCGTGGTCGCCGTGCTCTTCACCCTCCTCGGCCTGCTGGCCTGGCTGGCCTCGTCGCCGCGCCGGAGCACATCGCTGCGCTACATGCAGACCCTCACTGCGCTGGGCAGCGCCCTGGTGCTCGGGTTCGGCATCGCCATCACCGGTGCCGACCAGCAGGTCACCAGCAGCATCACGCCCTTCCTCATGGCCTCGGTGGCTACCGCGCTGCTCATTCTGTTGCGCCCGAGCCTGGCCGTCGTCCTCTATATCCTCGCCCTGGCCGCCTTCGAGCTGACCATGGCGCTGACCCAGGCCAGCCCGCAGCTGCGCCTGTCGAACCAGATGGGCGGGCTGACCATCTGCGGCATCGGCCTCGTGCTGTCGTTCATCCTCTGGCATGGCCATGTGCGCAACCTGCGCCAGCGCGAGTTCCTCCGCCAGCAACGGCTGGAGCTGGAGGAAAAGAACCGCCAGCTGGAATACCTCGCCGGCCACGACCCGCTGACCGGGCTGTTCAACCGCCGCCAGTTCGACCAGTTGGTGGGCATGGAGCTCTCGCGCGCAGCGCGCCAGCCAGCGCCGATCAGCCTGCTCATGGTGGACCTGGATCATTTCAAGTTCATCAACGACCGCTACGGCCACCCGCTGGGCGATGAAGTCATCCGCCACACTGCCAGCCTGCTGAGGAACTACACCCGCACCGGCGACAGCGTGGCGCGCCTGGGCGGCGAGGAATTCCTGCTGCTGTTGCCCGACACCTCCCAGCCTCAGGCACGAGTCATCGCCGAGAAGGTACGCCGGCTACTGGAGGAAACCCCGCTGCCGATGAAGGACGGCCTGCTCTACCTCACCGCGAGCTTCGGCATTGCCTGCCTGGATTCCGGCGTGCCGGGCACCTATGAGGGGCTCTACGCGGCGGCGGACAAGGCGCTGTACAAGGCCAAGGCGAGCGGGCGCAACCGGGTGGAAGTGATTGAGCTGGGAACGGAGATGGGGACGTTCGACTGACGCCTGAACTCGCGGCAATCAAGGTACGTGGGAGCGGACTCCGTCCGCGATCGCTTGCTGGCCGCTTCGAGGTCGCCGGTGGCCTATCGCGGACGGAGTCCGCTCCTACAAAAGAGCGAATTGGCGAGCACAGGGATATCCCTTCATGCCAACCCTGTAGGAGCGAGCTTGCTCGCGAACAGAAGGTAGGGCGCATAACGCGCCAGCGCTATCCACCGGTGGCGCGTCTGGCGGATAACCTGTTCCAGGTTATCCGCCCTACGGAACTCCCTGGCAGACCGGAGCGTCGATGAAACGATCGCGGACAGAGTCCGCTCCTACGAATGCGCTCTATTGAGCGTACTTGCGCGTCAGACCCGGCGGCACGCCGCTGCTGTCGGTCTCGGTCCAGGGGCCTTGCGGGCCGACGCCCCAGTACCAGCCGTTGTCCCAGTGGTAGTAGGTGCGCTGACGGTAGAAGAGGTCTTTCTGGCCCTGGATCACATAGACGCCAAGGCTGGCGTCCCAGCGGCCCTTGCCGCCGGGCGGCGGGGCGAACTGGGTCGGACGCTTGGCAGCCGGTGCAGTACTGGGCTGCGGGGTGATCGGCGAGCTGGAAGTCTTGGCCGGTGGAGTCGGCTTGCTCGGCTGCGAGGGCGGCGGTGTCGGCGAAGTCGGTTGCTCCGGCTGTTGTGGCTGTACCACGCAACCACCCAGTACCAGCATGGCGCCCAGCGCCAGTACTCTGCCCTTCATCGCTCACCCCTCTCTTGTCTGTCTTACTTCTGATCCGGGCTGTCGATGGTCACGCTCTGTTCGCCCGCGTTGGCAGTAGACAACGCTTCGCTGCGTCCGATCCATTCGCCGGTGATGGCATTGCCGGCGCGGGAGATTCGGGCGACGAGTTGCACCTGCGGATGCTGCGACAGCTTGAGCTGCGGCATCATCGCGTCGGCGTCGCTGAGCGAGACCTCGCTGGGCAGGTCGGACACCTTCAGGCGCTTGACCGCCAAAGGCATCGGCGGGCCACTCACGGCGCGGGCGAAGACGAACACGCTGTCGTCCGGCTTGACCTGCCCCTTCACCGCAGCGGTCAGGTCGACCTTCACCTTCAGGGTCACGCCAGCCGCTTGCGCGACGGCGGGCGCATCCGGCGGAGTCTGGCCTTTCTCGACCATCTTCTGACGGGCGCGCTCGATGCCACCGGCAATGGCTTCGCGGGACGGATCGTCCTGCGGCAGCACAGCGACCAGGCGGCCCCAGTAGTCGATGGCGTCGGCGTACTTCTCGCCCTCGAAGGCGGCGATGCCGAGCAGGCCCAGTGTCGTGACTTCCTCCGGGTCCTTCTTCAGCGCTTCATCGGCCAGCCCGAGCACTTCCGGAGTCAGCGCCTTGTCGCCGGCGAAGTACAGTGCCTGGGCCCACTGGCCGAGCACTTCCGGCTGGCGGCCGGACAGGCGCGCGGCCTGCTCGAAGGCCTTGGCGGCATCGGCGGCGCGGTTCTGCGTCATGTACGTGCGACCGAGGAAGTACCAGCCTTCGGCGGAATCCGGCTGAGCCTGCACGGCGCGCTCCAGGCGCGTGGTCATCTCTTCCATGGAATGCGGCGCAGTGGCGAACTCGCGGGCCAGGGCGACCTTGTCACTGGCGCCCCAGTGCAGGTAAAGGCCCAGAGCAAGGAACGGCAGGACCAGCGCCACGATCATCGGCGCCGCACGGCCGAGGCGGGAGCGGCGGTCTTCGCTGGCGCCCTCGGTATCGGACAGCAGCTCGCGGGCCGCTTCGGCGCGGCCGGCTTCGAGCTGGGCCTCGTCGAGGGTCCCGGCGTCACGCTGGGCGGTCAGTTCGGCCAGGCGTTCCTGATACAGGGCGACGTTGAGGGCGGTACGGTCTTCCTCGGCCTGGGCCTTGCGGCCGCGCAGCAGAGGGACGAGGAGAAATGCCAAGGCCACCAGCAACAGCAGGCCGGCGGCGAGCCAGAAATCGATCATTTGTCTTGGTTATCCAGCAATTGGTCGAGACGCGCCTGCTCCTCGGCGGACAGCGTGGTGGAAGTGGCAGCGGCCGGGCGACGGCGGCGCACGACGATGGCACCGATGACGATCACGCCCAGGCCCAGCAACGCGGCGGGGCCGAACCAGAGCAGCCAGGTGCGCTCGCTGACTTCGGGCTTGTAGCGCACGAACTCGCCGTAGCGGTCGACCATGTAGTCGACGATCTGCTGGTTGCTCTTGCCGGCCGCCATCTGGGTGTAGATCTGCTTGCGCAGGTCGGCGGCAATCGGCGCGTTGGAGTCGGCGATGTCCTGGTTCTGGCACTTGGGGCAGCGCAGTTCGGTGGTCAGGTCGCGAAAGCGCGCGCGCTCGGTGTCATTGGCGAACTCGTAGGTGTCGATAGCGGCGTGGGCGATGCCGGTGAGGCACAGCCCAAGCGCTACAGCGGCAAGCAGACGCTTCATTTGCCCTCCGCTTCGTCGACCAGGCCCTGGTAGATCGGCGCCAGCTGTTCACGCCAGACCTTCTCGTCGACGGCGCCGACCAGCTTGTGGCGGATGATGCCGTCCTTGTCGATGATGTAGGTCTCCGGCGCACCGTACACGCCCAGGTCCAGGCCCAGGGTGCCCTGTGCATCGGCGATGTTCAGCAGGTAGGGGTTGTGCAGCTCCTTGAGCCACTTCTGCGCGGCAGCGCCATCGTCTTTGTAGTTGATGCCGTAGATCACCACGCCCTTGGCGGCGAGATCGGTGAGCACCGGGTGCTCGAAGCGGCAGGTCGGGCACCAGGTGCCCCAGACGTTGACCAGCGCCGGTTTGCCCTTGATATCGGCCTCGGTGTAGGTCTTGCCCGGCTCGGTGACGCTGGGCAGGGAGAACGCCGGGAACGGCTTGCCGATCAGCGCCGAGGGCAGTTCGCTGGGGTCCAGCCACAGGCCACGGAAGAGGAATACCGCGACGACCAGGAAGATCGCCAGGGGCAACAGCAGGATCGCACGCTTCACACTCAGGCTCCCTGTCCGGCGAGGCCCAGGGCCTCGCGTACACGCGTTTTCACTTTCAGCCGGTAGCGACGGTCGAGCGCCGCCAGTACGCCGCCCAGGGCCATCAGCAGGCCGCCGAGCCAGATGAAGCGCACGAAGGGCTTGATGTGCACGCGCACGGCCCAGGCGCCGTTGTCCAGCGGCTCACCCAGAGCGACGTAAAGGTCGCGGGTCAGGCTGCCGTGGATGCCAGCCTCGGTCATCATCGAGTTCTGCACGCTGTACAGGCGCTTCTCCGGGTGCAACGTGGCGACTTCCGAGCCGTTGCGGGTCACCAGGACGGTGCCCTTGTCGGAGGTGAAGTTCGGCCCTTCGAAGTGATGGGTGCCTTCAAAGCGGAACTGGTAACCGGCCAGCTCAACCGACTCGCCCGGCGCCATGCGCAGGTCGCGCTGGGCGCTGAACTGGCTGGTGAGGACCACGCCGATGGCGCAGATGGCAATGCCGAAGTGCGCCAGCTGCATGCCCCAGTAGCTGCGGTTCAGGCCCGCTGCACCAGCGATCACGCCCTTGTGGCGGACCTTGTCGAAGAAGTCGCGCACACCGGCCAGCACCACCCACGCGGCCAGCATGAACACGGTCAGCACTTCCCAGTGCAGCTCGCCATACAGGAAGCTGCCCAGACCGCCCAGCACCACGGTGCCGATCAGCACCGGGGTGAGCATGTTGCGCAGCCAGCGCGTCGGGGTGTCTTTCCAGCGCACCAGCACGCCGACCGCCAGGGCCAGCATGAGGATGGCGATCAGCGGCACGAACAGCGCGTTGAAGTACGGCGGGCCGACCGACAGCTTGGCGCCGCTGATGGCGTCGAGTACCAACGGGTAGAGGGTGCCCAGCAGAATCATCGAGGCGGTGACCACCAGGATCAGGTTGTTGAGCAGCAGCAGGGTCTCGCGGGACCACAGGGCAAAACCGACCTGGCTCTTGACCACCGGCGCGCGCAGGGCGAACAGCGTCAGTGAGCCGCCGACCACCACCAGCAGGAAGGCGAGGATGAACACGCCGCGCTCGGGGTCCGAGGCGAAGGCGTGCACCGAGGTCAGCACGCCGGAGCGAACCAGGAAGGTACCCAGCAGGCTCAGGGAGAAGGCCGCGATGGCCAGCAGCACGGTCCAGCTCTTGAACACGCCGCGCTTCTCGGTCACCGCCAGCGAGTGGATCAGCGCGGTGCCGACCAGCCAGGGCATGAAGGAAGCGTTCTCCACCGGGTCCCAGAACCACCAGCCGCCCCAGCCCAGTTCGTAGTAGGCCCACCAGGAGCCGAGCACGATTCCGACGCCGAGGAAGGTCCAGGCCACCAGTGTCCAGGGCCGCGACCAACGCGCCCAGGCAGCGTCGAGACGGCCGCCGAGCAGCGCAGCGATGGCGAAGGCGAAAGCCACCGAGAAGCCCACGTAGCCCATGTAGAGCATCGGCGGGTGGATGATCAGGCCGGGGTCCTGCAGCAACGGGTTGAGGTCGTTGCCGTCGGCCGGGACCTGCGGCAGCAGGCGGCTGAAGGGATTGGAGGTGATGATCAGGAACAGCAGGAAGCCGGTGCTGATCATGCCCATCACGGCCAGTACGCGGGCCAGCATCACTTCCGGCAATTGGCGGGAGAACACCGACACGGCGAAGGTCCAGCCGCCAAGGATCAGCGCCCAGAGCAGCAACGAACCTTCGTGGGCGCCCCACACGGCGCTGAACTTGTAGTACCAGGGCAGCGCGCTGTTGGAGTTGCTGGCGACGTAGGCCACCGAGAAATCATCGTGGAGGAAGGCCCAGGTCAGGCAGCCGAAGGAGAATGCCAGGAAGGCGAACTGCCCCCAGGCCGCCGGGCGCGCCAGGCTCATCCATTGGCGATCGCCGCGCCAGGCGCCGATCAGCGGGAAGAAGGACATCACCAGCGCCATGCACAGCGCGAGGATCAGCGAGAGGTGGCCGAGTTCGGGAACCATGTCAGTTGCTCCCCTGTTGCGGCGCAGCGCCGCCGTTCTGGCTGGCCTCGTAGTGCTCCAGCTTGCCGCTGTCCTTGAGCGCCTTGGTGACTTCCGGCGGCATGTACTTCTCGTCGTGCTTGGCCAGCACTTCATCGGCGGTGAGCACACCGGCTTCGTTGATCTTGCCCAGGGCGACGATGCCCTGCCCTTCGCGGAACAGGTCCGGGAGGATGCCGCGGTATTTCACCGTGACTTCCTTGGCGAAGTCGGTGACCACGAACTCCACATCCAGCGAATCCGCCGAACGCTTGAGCGAGCCCTTCTCCACCATGCCGCCAGCGCGGATGCGCGTGTCGTGCGGTGCTTCGCCATTGGCGATCTGGGTCGGGGTGTAGAACAAGTTGATGTTTTCCTGCAGGGCCGACAGCGCCAGGCTGACGGCGACGCCCACGCCGGCGACGATGGCGAGAACGATGTACAGACGCTTCTTGCGGACCGGATTCACTTGCTGGCCTCCCGGCGCAGACGACGCGCCTCTTCTTGCAGGTAACGCCGGCGCGCCACGATCGGCGAGACGACGTTGATCGCCAGGACCACCGCGCAGATGGCGTAGGCGGACCACACATACGGACCATGGTGTCCCATGGCGAGGAAATCGGAGAAGGACTGGAAACTCATAGCGCGCGCTCCACCTCGGCCTTGACCCAGCTCGCGCGGGCTTCGCGCTTGAGCACTTCCAGGCGCATGCGCATCATCAGCACCACGGCGAAGAAGCAGTAGAAACCGGCGACCATCATCAGCAGCGGGATCCACATCTCCGGCGGCATCGGCGGTTTCTCGGTGAGGGTGAAGGTGGCCGGCTGGTGCAGGGTGTTCCACCAGTCCACCGAGTACTTGATGATCGGGATGTTCACCACGCCGACGATGGCCAGCACGGCGCAGGCCTTGGCCGCGCTGTCGCGGTTGGTGATGGCCTGGCCGAGGGCGATGATGCCGAAATACAGGAACAGCAGGATCAGCATCGAAGTCAGGCGCGCATCCCAGACCCACCAGGCACCCCAGGTCGGCTTGCCCCAGATGGCACCGGTCACCAGAGCGACGAAGGTCATCCAGGCGCCGATGGGCGCGGCGCACTGCACGGCGACGTCGGCGATCTTCATCTTCCAGATCAGCCCGACCGCGCCGGCCACCGCCAGCATCACGTAGCAGGACTGGGCGAGGAACGCCGCCGGCACGTGGATGTAGATGATCCGGAAGCTATTGCCCTGCTGGTAGTCCGGCGGCGCGAAGGCCAGGCCCCAGACGGTGCCGGCAACCATCAGCAGGATCGCGGCGACCGCGAACCAGGGCATCCAGCGTCCGCTGATCTCGTAGAACCACTTGGGCGAGCCAAGCTTGTGAAACCAAGTCCAGTTCATCATCAGGCTCTGTCATCAAAGCTCTAGTCTGCCGCCGGTGCCGCTTCCCAGCCCGGCGATCGTTCGTTCACTCGCCGACGCTGATCTTCAGCCCGGCGGCGATGGCAAAGGGCGTCAGCGTCAATGCTAACGCCGTCAGGCTCGCCAACCACAACAGGTGCCCGGCGGTGGGCAACCCTTGCAGCGAAGCCTGCAGTGCTCCGCTGCCCAGGATCAGCACCGGAATGTAGAGCGGCAGAATCAGCAGGGCCAGCAGCAGGCCACCTCGCTTCAAGCCCACGGTGAGCGCGGCGCCCACGGCGCCCAGCAGACTCAGGATGGGCGTACCCAGCAGCAGCGACAGCAGCAGGTCCGGCAGGCAACGCGCCGGCAGGCCCAGCATCAGGGCGAACAGCGGCGACAGCAGCACCAGGGCCAGCCCTGAAACCAGCCAGTGTGCCAGCACTTTGGCCAGGACCAGTAGTGGCAGGGGGTGCGGCGAAAGGACCCACTGTTCTAAAGAACCATCCTCGAAATCGCTGCGGAACAGGCCGTCCAGCGATAGCAGCACCGCCAGCAAAGCCGCAACCCAGACCAGCCCCGGCGAGAGGTTCTTGAGCATTTCCGATTCGGGGCCGACCGCCAGTGGGAACAGCGCGATGACGATGGCGAAGAACACCAAAGGATTAGCCAGCTCCGCCGGACGGCGGAACAGCAGGCGTGCTTCGCGGGCGAGCAGCAGGGTGAAGACGTTGCTCATCGCGCCGCCACCTCCCGTGCGTGCTGGCCCAGGTCGAGGGCGCGGTAGCCTTGCGGCATGCGCTCGAGGGTGTGGTGGGTGGTCAGCACGACCAGCCCACCGCGCTCGCAATGGCCGGCGAGGTGTTCTTCCAGCTGCGCCACACCCTGCTTGTCCAGGGCGGTGAAGGGTTCATCGAGAATCCACAGCGGCGGCGCATCCAGGTACAGGCGCGCCAGGGCCACGCGGCGCTGCTGGCCGGCGGACAGGGTATGGCAGGGAACGTCCTCGAAACCGCGCAGGCCGACGGCTTCCAGCGCTTGCCAGATGGCGTCACGGTTGGCCGGCTGGTGCAGGGCGCAAAGCCAGGCAAGGTTCTCTTCGGCGCTGAGCAGGCCCTTGATGCCGGCCGCGTGGCCGATCCACAGCAGCAGGCGAGCCAGTTCATGGCGCTGTTCGGTCAGCGGCCTGCCATTGAGCAGCACCTCGCCGGCGGTGGGCTGCATCAGCCCGCTGAGCAGTCGCAGCAGGCTGGTCTTGCCGCTGCCGTTGGGGCCGACGATCTGTAGCATCTCGCCAGCGCCCAGTCGCAAATCGAGACGCTCGAACAGCATGCGCCAGTCCCGCTCGCAGGCGAGCGCCACGGTTTCGAGGAGGGGATGGTTCAAGGGCATCGGCAACCGTCGGGCAGAAAACAGTCAGTGGTGCAAAAACGCGGCCATGCCGCGCGGGCCGCCAAGCACGGCCTCGGGCGGCGCATTATACACAGCCGTTCCTACGCCCGACGTCAGGTTTTTCGACAGGGTGTAACGTCATAACAGCGCACCCTGCCGGCAACAACCGCCCTGCCCCGCACCGCTGGACGGTCTAAAGTGCGCGCAAGCGCCGCCGATACACTGGGCGCAACCCCGTCACGCCGCCTGCAGGTCCCCGATGCCGAGTGAAATTGGCGCTTCCCGTCCGCTACCGCCTACCCCGTCGCTACGCAGCACGCAGAGCGCGGCCGAGCTGACGCTCAAGCTCGCGCAGAGCCTCGGCGACCTGTTGCCGCCGGGGGACAAGGCCCACGCGGAAGTACTGGCCGTGCGCGACGGGCAAGTGAATTTCCAGCTGCTGCTGCGCCTGACCATGGCCAGCGGCCAGCAAGCCCTGGTGGTGGCGGAAAGCCCGCAGGCGCTGCCCAAAGGCAGTACCCTGCAACTTTCGACGCTGAACCAGACCAGCCTCGCCGCTACCCTGCTGACCCAGCCGAGCCTCGGCTCGCTCGGCCTGGGCGGCGCCAGCCAGGCGCCGCTGGGCAGTCTCGACCTCGATGTGTTGCCGGTTGGCACGCTGATCCAGGGCAAGGTGGACGCCAGCCAGTTGATCGCCCAGGGCAAGGCCGAACAGGTGGTCTACAAGGTGCTGGTGACCCTGCTCAACACGCCGCTGGCCGGGCGCCAGCTGAGCATCGAATCTCCCAACCCGCTTCCGCTCAACAGCCTGCTCAGCGCCCGCGTGCAGGACCAGCAAGCCCTGCAGTTCCTGCCGATGAACGCCCGCCTGGACCAGCTCGACCTGAGCCTTCAACTCGGCGCCCAGCAGAACCGCCAGGGCCCGCTGGATAACCTGTTCAAGGCGCTGCAGGGTGCCGGCGGCAACCCGGACATGAGCCCGGAGCTACGCCAGTCGGTGGATAAGCTGCTCGGCGCCCTTCCGGACATCCGCCAGCTCAGTGATGCCAAGGGCGTTGCCCAGGCTTTCCAGCAAAGCGGCGCGTTCCTCGAAGGGCAGTTGCTGCGCGGAGTAGAGGGGTTGCCCCAGGATCTCAAGGCCAACCTGCTGAGACTGATCGCCCAGCTGCTGCCGACTGTCCAGAGTGGTACGGCAGCGGCGGTGCTCGGCAACCTGCCGGGCACCGCCCTGGCCGGTGCCAACAACCTGGCACAGGCCATGCCGGCGTTCGTGCGCAATGCCCTTGGTGTGATCGGCCAGACCAGTGGGCGTACACCGCCACCGGTCAGCTTCCCGCTCCCCAGCCGGCTGGCCCATGAACTGGAAGAAGAAGGCGACCTCGAATCGCTGCTCAAGCTGGCCGCCGCTGCGGTGTCTCGCCTGCAGACCCACCAGCTGGGCAGCCTGGCGCAGAGCGACGTGCTGCCCGACGGCACCGTGCTGAATACCTGGCAACTGGAGATACCCCTGCGCCATCAGCAGCAGATGGTGCCGATCCAGGTGCGTATCCAGCAGGAAGAAAAGGACAGCCCGGCAAGCGAGCGAGAACAGCAGACGCGCGAAATGCTCTGGCGCGTCGATCTGGCCTTCGACCTGGACAGCCTCGGCCCGTTGCAGGTCCAGGCCACCCTGGCCCACGGCAGCATCGGCACGCAGCTGTGGGCCGAACACGCCGCCACCGCCAACCTCATCGATGGCGAACTGGGCACCCTGCGCCAACGCCTGAACGACGCCGGCCTGACCGTGGGCGAGCTGAGTTGCCGCCAGGGCAAGCCGCCCCAGGGCGCGCGCACCGCGGTGGAACAACGCTGGGTGGATGAGACCGCATGAAGAAAACCAGAAAAGCGCCACGCCAGGCCATCGCGCTCAACTACGACGGGCAGAGTGCGCCGACCCTCACCGCCAAGGGCGACGATGAGCTGGCGGAAACCATCCTCGCCATAGCGCGCCACCACGAGGTGCCGATCTACGAGAACGGCGAGCTGGTGCGCCTGCTGGCGCGCCTGGAACTGGGCGACGCGATTCCCGAAGCGCTTTACCGCACCATCGCCGAGGTCATTGCCTTCGCCTGGTACCTCAAGGGCAAGAGCCCGCTGAACGGCAAGCCAGGGGCACCGCCCGACGCGATGCCCCTGCTGCTGGAAGGCCCGGACTCCCGGCGCAGGTAGTCCTTCTCAGCCGCGGCACTCGCAACCGATGCGGGCCGGCGGCAAGTCAGCGGCCGGAGCGAAGTCACGAATCTCGCCCACCGACTTGCGGATCGGCTGCTGGTCTTCGCTGTGGTAGAGCACCATGCTGCCGGTCACTTCACGCAGCTGCGCCAGGGACAACGGCTTGTCCAGCACATCCAGCAACGGTACGCGGTTAGCCCAGGCCCACTGCATCAGGCCACGCTTCTCCTCGGCACTGTAGTTCCCCACCAGCAGGAACTGGCGGAAGGTATTGCTCTGGCTAAGCGACTTCAGGCTCATCAGCTCGTTGGGGCCGGGACGGAAGTCATCATGGATGAACAGGCTGTAGCGCTGCCGGCCCGAGAGCGCCTTGCGCACTTCGTCCAGGTTCAGGCACAGGCTCAGGTGGTAGAACTCCAGGCGATTGAGCAGCACGCTGTAGTTCAGTAGCCGGCCGGGGTGCGAGCACAGCACCATGGCCCGACGGGAGATGGTCGCCATATCGATGGCCTCGAAATAATTTTGACGAGGCCAATTTAGCGACGATTTGCCGCTTTTCTTATCAGACGAGTCCTAATCGCACGTAGCGGAATCCCTACAAAACAGGGATCCCGACAGACGGCAGAGACTCGGAAAAAGCGGCGACGCGGGTCAGTCCCGCGCCTTGCCCTGATGCAGGCGGGCGACCAGTTCAGCTTCGGCCTGGGACAGGCCGCAGCTCTGGGTCAGGTCTTCCGGGCTGGCGCCCATGCCGACCAGGCGCGCGGCCTGGCTGAAGGACAGGCTGGTGGGGTCGCGCTGCTCGATGCGCACCAGACGCTCGGGCAACGGCGCGACCTGCTTGTTCAGCTCGCGCAGCTCCTCGCCCATGCGGATATTGATCTGCTGGTACGACTCGATGCGCTTGCCCTGGTCCTTCAGACGCTGCTCCAGCAGCGCCAGCTGCTTGGCCAGCTCCACCGCCTGCGCCTCCTGGGCGCGCTGTCGGCCGGACAGCCAGACGCAGGCCAGTGCAAGACCGGCGCAGGCGATACCCAGCACAACCAGAGCGATCAACACCTCAGATGCTCTCCAGCTCCGACCACTCTTCCTCGGTCATCATCTTGTCCAGCTCGACCAGGATCAGCAGTTCGCCGTTCTTGTTGCAGACGCCCTGGATGAACTTGGCCGACTCATCGTTACCCACGTTCGGCGCGGTCTCGATCTCGGATTGGCGCAGGTAGACGACCTCGGCAACGCTGTCGACCAGGATACCTACCACCTGCTTGTCGGCCTCGATGATGACGATGCGGGTGTTGTCCGAGACCGGCGCCGGGTCCAGGCCGAAGCGCTGGCGGGTGTCGATCACGGTGACCACGTTGCCGCGCAGGTTGATGATGCCCAGCACGTAGCTCGGAGCACCCGGAACCGGCGCGATCTCGGTGTAGCGCAGCACTTCCTGGACCTGCATCACGTTGATGCCGTAGGTCTCGTTGTCCAGGCGGAAGGTGACCCACTGCAGAATCGGATCTTCGGCACCTTGCGCTGACGTTTTCTTCATATCCCCTCGCCTCTTCTGGTTCCACGCCGCCTGCGGCGCGGAGGTTGTCTTTCAATTCAGGTGGTTTTCAGGCCCGGCCTCAGGGCTGCAGGCGCTTGGCCGCGCCGCTGGCGATCAGTTCGGCCAGCGCCGAGACGTCGAGCAACGCGCACATCTGGTCGATCACCGTGCCGGCCAGCCACGGGCGTTGCTGGCGCTGGCTGCGCCACTTCACCTCGGACGGGTCCAGGCGCACCGAGCGGCTGACCTGGTGCACGGCCAGCCCCCACTCGTAGCCCTGCACGGAAATCACGTACTGCAGCCCCTCGCGGTAGTCGTCGCGGTAACGCTCGGGCATCACCCAGCGCGCGGTGTCGAGTACCTTCAGGTTGCCGTTCTGGCCCGGCAGGATGCCGAGGAACCAGTCGGGCTGGCCGAACAGCGGGGTCAGGTCGTGCCCCGCCAGTGGATAGATGGAACCCAGGCAAACCAGCGGCACCGCCAGGGTCAGCCCGGCGACGTCGAACAGCAGGCATTCGAAGGGCTCGGCGGCCCAGACCGGGCGACCGTCGTCGAGCAGCTTCAGCGGCGCGGCGGGCATCTCGGCGCTGCCGGGATGGTGCAGGTCGATGACCTGGCCCATCTGTGCCGGCGGCTCATCGACGGTCGACTCAGCGATCACCGGCGCTTCGATGACCGGCAGCACAGGCTCAGGCAGGCGCAGTTCGGCCACCGGAGCTCGCACGGCGACGTTCAGGCGCGCATCACGGACCTGCTCTTCGAGCACCGCCGCTTCGAATTCGTCGAGGCTGACGCTGGCTTCCGGCGCCTGCACGACGGCAGCCTGAGGCTCGGCGAGCAAGGGCGCGACCGGCTCGCTGACGACCAGCGCCACCGGGGCGACCGGAGCCGGAGCAACGGGCACGGCGACAGGCTGCGCCACCGGTTCCGGGGCGAAGTCTTCGAAAGTAGCCTCCTGCAGCAGCGCGTCCAGGTAGGACTGCAGTGCGAGCTGGGGGCGAGTGGCGGTAGCGGAACGACTCATGATGGATAACCGCGCAAGGTGACTGTCCAGCCTATCGGCAGCGGGCGCGCCGCTCTTGAGCGCATCCGTCGGATTCTTTGGTTCGGGCCGGCCGGCCTCGGTAACGACATGCTCAGGCTACCTGGCTCGCCGGCACATGGGCCAGCAGATGCTTGAGCAGCGCGCGGTAGGCGATCACGCCACGGCTGTTGCCGTCGTTGCGCGAGGGCACCATGCCCAGGCGGCTGGCATCGCGCAGCTTGGTGTCCACCGGAATGAACGCCTGCCAGAGGGTATCCGGATAGGTATCGCGCAGCACCCGCAAGGTGCCCAGCGACGCCTGGGTACGGCGGTCGAACAGGGTCGGCACGATGGTGAACGGCAACGCCTGCTTGCGCGAGCGATTGACCATCTTCAGCGTGTTGACCATGCGCTCCAGGCCCTTGAGGGCGAGGAATTCGGTCTGCACCGGGATTACCAGGTGCTGGCTGGCCGCCATGGCGTTGACCATCAGCACGCCCAGCAACGGCGGGCTGTCGATGATTGCGTAGTCGAATTCGTTCCACAGCTGCGCCAGGCTCTTGGCGATCACCAACCCCAGCCCGTTCTGCCCGGGCGACTGGCGCTCCAGGGTGGCCAGCGCGGTGCTCGACGGCAGCAGGCGGATATTTTCGTGGCTGGTGGGCAACAGCAGCGATTCCGGCAGCCCCTCGGGCACGTTGCCCTGGTGCAGGAACAGGTCGAACACGCTGTGTTCCAGGGTGTCCGGGTCATGGCCGAAATAGCTGGTCATCGAGCCGTGGGGGTCCAGGTCGACGATCAGCACGCGCTTGCCGGCATCCGCCAGCAGGCCCGCCAATGCGATCGAGGATGTGGTCTTGCCGACGCCACCTTTCTGGTTGGCTACCGCCCAGACTTTCATAGTGCTGGCTCCCCGCATGCACAGGATCGGATCAGGGTTTTCATATCGTTCAGTCCCCTGCCGATGACGAAGAATTGACGGCGCCACTGCCGGGCGCCTCGCTGGCAATCACTGGTGCAGATTGCGTGCCAGCATGCCGCAACGCCGGGTCCGGCTGTGCCTTGCCGCTGCCCACCCCGCTGATGCTGCGGCGCACCTCCAGGTTGCGGGAGATCACCAGCACCACCCGGCGGTTGCGTGCGCGGCCATCCGCCGTGGCATTGTCCGCCACTGGCTGGAATTCGCCATAGCCCACCGCCGCCAGCCGACCGGCGTCCAGGCCATCCTGCGCGAGCATGCGGACGATACTGGCGGCGCGGGCCGCGGACAGTTCCCAGTTGGTCGGGTACTGCGAATTATGGATCGGAACGTTGTCGGTGAAACCTTCGACATGCACCGGGTTGCGGTAAGGCGCCAGAATCCTGGCGACCTTCTCGATGATCTCGAAGGCAGCGTCATTGGGAATCGCATCGCCGCTGGGGAACAGCAGGCTGGAATTGAGGGTGATCTCGATCCAGAACTCGTTGCCGCGCACCGACAGCTGATCGGTGGAAATCAGGTCGCCGAAGGCCTGGCGCACGCTGTCGCTGATCTGCTGCAGAGTGTCGGGGCTGCCCTGGGCCTGGCCTTCGTCCTGCGGCTCGGTGATCGACTGGTCCGGCTGCTGGGTGCGCGGGCGCTCTTCGCCAACCGGGATCGGACGAATCGAGCGGTCCGGCTGGTTGAATACGCCGGTCAGGGTCTCCGAGAGAATCTTGTACTTGCCCTCGTTGATCGACGAAATCGAGTACATCACCACGAAAAAGGCGAACAGCAAGGTGATGAAGTCCGCGTAGGACACCAGCCAGCGTTCGTGATTCTCGTGTTCCTCATGACGTCTGCGGCGAGGCATGCGCATCCCCTCCTCCTCAGCCGACGAAGCCTTGCAGCTTCAGCTCGATGGAGCGCGGGTTTTCGCCTTCGGCGATGGACAGCAGGCCCTCCATGAGCATTTCGCGGTAGCACGACTGGCGCAGCACGATGCTTTTCAGCTTGTTGCCGATGGGCAGCAGCAGCAGGTTGGCCAGGCCCACGCCATAGATGGTGGCCACAAAGGCCACGGCAATGCCGTTGCCCAGCTGGCTGGGGTCGGCGAGGTTGCCCATCACGTGGATCAGGCCCATCACCGCGCCGATGATGCCGATGGTCGGCGAGTAGCCCCCCATGGCCTCGAACACCTTGGCAGCGGCCAGGTCGCGACTTTCCTGGTTGAACAGGTCGACCTCGAGAATGCTGCGGATGGCCTCGGGCTCGGTGCCGTCCACCAGCAGTTGCAGGCCCTTGCGTGCGTAGGGGTCACGCTCGGCGTCGGCGACGGTTTCCAGGCCCAGCAGGCCTTCCTTGCGCGCCGTCATGCTCCAGCCGACCACGTGGTTGATACCGCCGACCAGGTCCACCTTGGGCGGCAGGACCATCCAGCGCAGCATGGTCACGGCACGCTTGAGCACCGCGACCGGCGTCTGCAGCAGCGCGGCAGCCAGGGTGCCGCCCACCACGATCAGTGCCGCCGGGCCGTTGGCCAGGGCACCGACGTGCCCGCCCTCGAGGAAGTTGCCACCGATGATGGCAACCAGCGCGAGGATCAGGCCGACCAGGCTGAGGACATCCATCAGCCGCAGGCCTCGGTCAGGTGGCGGCCGATGTCGTCCAGGCTGTACACCGCATCAGCCAGGCCCGCCTTGGCGATCGCCATGGGCATGCCGTAGATCACGCAGCTGGCTTCATCCTGGGCCCAGACCTGGGCGCCGCCCTGTTTGAGCATGCGCGCGCCTTCGCGGCCGTCGGCGCCCATGCCGGTGAGAACCACCGCCAGGACCTTGTCGCCGTAGGCCTTGGACGCAGAACCGAAGGTCACGTCGACGCAGGGCTTGTAGTTCAGGCGCTCGTCACCGGGAAGAATGCGGATCGCGCCACGGGCGTCGACCATCATCTGCTTGCCGCCGGGAGCCAGCAGGGCCACGCCGGGACGCAGGATGTCGCCATCCTCGGCTTCCTTGACGGTGATCTTGCACAGCTTGTCCAGTCGCTCGGCGAAGGCCTTGGTGAAGGCCGCCGGCATGTGCTGGATCAGCACCAGGGGCGCGGGGAAGTTGGCAGGCAGCTGGGTAAGGACCCGCTGCAGCGCCACCGGCCCACCGGTCGAAGTGCCGATGGCTACCAGCCGGTAGGGCTTACGCTTTGGGGCGGCGGAGGTCGCCGCAGCCGGAGCGGCCGGCGCATGGCTGCCGCCCGTCGAAGCGGAAGCAGTCGGGCGCGCCGAGCCGGCAGCGGGAGTCGAAACCGGCGCGGCCGGGTTCGACGAGTACGAAGAGTACGCGGCGAAGCGGCGGTTGCTCTTGGCGATGGTGTGGACCTTCTCGCACAGCAGCTGGCGGACCTTGTCCGGGTTGCGCGAGATGTCCTCGAAATTCTTCGGCAGGTAATCGACGGCGCCGGCGTCCAGCGCATCCAGGGTCACCCGCGCGCCCTCGTGGGTCAGCGAGGAGAACATCAGGACCGGCGTCGGGCAGCGCTGCATGATGGTCCGCACGGCGGTGATGCCGTCCATCAGCGGCATCTCGTAGTCCATGGTGATCACGTCGGGCTTGAGCGCCAGCGCCTGATCGATTGCCTCGCGGCCGTTGGTCGCCGTGCCGACCACCTGGATCTGCGGGTCAGCCGAAAGAATCTCCGAGACGCGGCGGCGGAAGAACCCCGAATCGTCCACCACCAGGACTTTGACAGCCATAGACACTCCTGAAAAAAACTTCTTCCATCACAAGGGCGAGCGCAGCCGGTTTTATTGACTGCACCCGCCCCCGGCGGTCAGATACGACGGGCGTAGCGCTTGAGCATGCTCGGCACGTCGAGGATCAGCGCGATGCGCCCGTCCCCGGTAATCGTCGCCCCCGCCATGCCCGGCGTGCCCTGCAGCATCTTGCCCAGCGGCTTGATCACCACCTCTTCCTGGCCCACCAGCTGATCGACCACGAAGCCGATGCGCTGGGTGCCCACGGAGAGGATCACCACGTGCCCCTCGCCCGGCTCGTCATACTGCGCGCCCGGCACCAGCCAGCGCTTGAGGTAGAACAACGGCAGGGCCTTGTCGCGGACGATCACCACTTCCTGGCCATCGACCACGTTGGTGTTCGACAGGTCGAGGTGGAATATCTCGTTGACGTTGACCAGCGGGAAGGCGAAGGCCTGGTTGCCCAGCATCACCATCAGGGTCGGCATGATCGCCAGGGTCAGCGGGACCTTGATGACGATCTTCGAACCCTGGCCCTTGGTCGAGTAGATGTTGATGATCCCGTTGAGCTGGGAAATCTTGGTCTTCACCACGTCCATGCCGACACCGCGGCCGGAGACGTCGGAAATCTCGGTCTTGGTCGAGAAGCCCGGGGCGAAGATCAGGTTGTAGCAGTCGGACTCGGACAGGCGATCGGCCGCGTCCTTGTCCAGCAGGCCCTTCTCCACGGCCTTGGCGCGCAGAACGTCCGGGTCCATGCCTTTGCCATCGTCGGAGATCGACAGCAGGATGTGGTCGCCTTCCTGCTCGGCGGACAGCACCACCTTGCCCGAACGCGACTTGCCGGCGGCCTCGCGCTCGTCGGGGCCTTCGATGCCGTGGTCGACCGCATTGCGCACCAGGTGCACAAGCGGGTCGGCCAGGGCCTCGACCAGGTTCTTGTCCAGGTCGGTCTCTTCGCCGATCAGCTCGAGGTTGATCTCTTTCTTCAGGTTGCGCGCCAGATCGCGGACCTGGCGCGGGAAGCGGCCGAAGACCTTCTTGATCGGCTGCATGCGGGTCTTCATGACCGAAGCTGCAGGTCGGCGGTGACGACGTCGAGATTGGCGACCGCCTTCGCCATCGCCTCGTCACCGCTGTTCAGGCCGCAGGCGCACCAGGCGGTTACGCACCAGCACCAGTTCGCCGACCATGTTCATGATCTCGTCCAGCGCGCGGTGTCCACACGCACGGTGGTTTCCGCTTCGTTGGCCGGTTTCTCGGCGGCGGCAGCGGCGGGCTTGGCCGGCGCAGGCTTGGCGGCTGCGGCCGGTGCCGGAGCGGCGGCAGGCTTGGGCGCGGGCGCTGCGGCAACAGGCTGGGCGGCCACGACCGGCTCTTCTTCTGCACCGGTGAACTGGCCCTTGCCGTGCAGCTCGTCGAGCAGCTTCTCGAATTCGTCGTCGGTGATGTTGTCGTCGCCGCCGGCCGCCGGAGCTTCCTCGGCTTTCGTCTCGGCGAACAGGCTCGGCGGGAGCAGGAGCCTCTTCCTTCGCACCGGTGAACTGGCCCTTGCCGTGCAACTGATCGAGCAGCGCTTCGAACTCGTCGTCGCTGATCTCGTCACCCGCACCGGCGGCCGGCGTCTCGGCAACAGGCGCCGGAGCCATGCCGACGGGTTCCTTGGCAGCAGCGCTGAACTGGCCCTTGCCATGCAGCTGGTCGAGCAGTGCTTCGAATTCGTCGTCGGTGATGTCGTCGCCACCGGCGTCTACCGGAGCGGCAGGCGCGTCAGCGGTGGGTTCGAGGGCGTCCATCAGTTGCTCAAACTCGGCGTCAGTGATGTCGCCATAGGCAGCCGGGGCCGCCGGAGCTTCTTCACAACCGGCTCGGCAGCGGCCGGAGCGGGAGCTTCGACAGGAGCGGCATTCGGGTCAGCCAGGCGCGACAGCGCAGCCAGCAGCTGCGGGCGTGGCCGGCGTCGGCTCCTCGGCATCACGCACCTGCTGGAACATGACGTTGACGGTATCCAGCGCCTGCAGCATCACGTCCATCAGCTCGGCATCCACGCCGCGCTTCGCCCTTGCGCAGCATGTCGAACACGTTCTCGGCGATGTGGCAGCACTCCACCAGCGCATTCAGCTGGAGGAAGCCGGCACCACCTTTGACGGTATGGAACCCACGGAAGATTGCATTGAGCAGGTCCATGTCATCCGGGCGGCTTTCCAGCTCGACCAGTTGTTCGGACAGTAGCTCGAGAATCTCGCCGGCCTCCACCAGGAAGTCCTGGAGGATTTCGTCATCGGCGTCGAAGCTCATTCGGTGCTCCCTCTACAGCGTCAGCGGACGCTTAAAAACCAAGGCTGGACAACAGGTCATCGACATCGTCCTGACCGGATACGACGTCCTTTCTTGTATCGGCAGCAATCTGCGGACCTTCACCCTTGGACGATCTTTCTTTTTCCACCGCGTCGCGCATGCTCTCGTGGTCATGCTCGATGCCGGCGTAGCGATCGACCTGCCCCGCCATCCAGACCAGCTTCACCAGGTTCGACTCGACCTCGGTCACCAGCTTGGTGACGCGCTTGATCACTTGCCCGGTGAGGTCCTGGAAGTCCTGCGCGAGCAGGATGTCGTTCAGGTGCGCGGAGAGCTTGCGGCTGTCCTGGGCGCTGATGTAGAGGAACTGCTCGACACGCTTGGCCAGGTCACGGAAGGCCTCGGGGCCCAATTCGCGACGCATGAAACGCGACCAGTCTTCCTGCAGCTCCTTGGCCTGGGTCTCGATGTGCATGACCACCGGGGTGCACTCTTCCACCAGGTCCATGGTGCGATTGGCCGCTTTCTCGGTCATCGTTACCACGTAGGACAGGCGATCAGTGGCGTCGGCAATCTGCGAGACTTCCTGGGCACGCGGAGAGCTGGGGTCGATCTGGAAGTTGACGATGGCGTTGTGCAGCTCGCGAGTGAGCTTGCCCACTTCCTGGTAGAGCCCACGATCGCGCGCCTGGTTGAGCTCGGAGATCAGTTGCACGGCGGTCTGCACGTCGCCCTGCTCGAGGCATTCGACCAATTCGCGCGCGTGTTTTTTCAGGGTCGACTCGAAGTCACCCGCGGATTCGTTGAAATCCATGACGCCCTCTTGGCCAGCCTTAGCTGCCGACCCGCTCGAAAATCTTCTCGATCTTTTCTTTCAGCACCTGAGCGGTGAAAGGCTTGACCACATAGCCGTTGACCCCGGCCTGGGCCGCTTCGATGATCTGGTCGCGCTTGGCTTCGGCGGTGACCATCAGCACCGGCAGGTGCTTCAGACGCTCGTCGGCGCGGACCGCACGAAGCAGGTCGATGCCGGTCATGCCAGGCATGTTCCAGTCGGTAACGAGGAAGTCGAAGTTGCCGCTGTGCAGCATCGGCAGCGCAGTGGTGCCGTCGTCGGCCTCTGCGGTGTTGGTGAACCCCAGGTCCCGCAGGAGGTTCTTGATGATGCGCCTCATCGTGGAAAAGTCGTCCACGATGAGAATTTTCATGTTCTTGTCCAAACCTGCCTCCATCGATACCAAACGCGCCCTGGCGGGCGTGCCGTCAATTCATCGAGCGCCGTGCGCTCTTCGCTGTGGGCGCGTCAAAGGAACGTCACCCAAAAATTCGTAAGCCTATAACTTGCCTAAGGAAAATCCCTTCAGCATCGCCCCTCAGATGCAGCCGACGCGAAACTACCCGATGCTCAGCGCGCACGCCACTCCGCCAGACGCGAGCGCAGGCGCGCGGCGCACTGACTGTGCAGCTGGCTGACGCGCGATTCGCTGACGCCCAGCACTTCGCCGATCTCCTTGAGGTTGAGCTCCTCGTCGTAGTACAGGGCCAGCACCAGTCGCTCGCGCTCGGGCAGCTTGGTGATGGCGTCGGCCAGTGCCGCCTGGAAACGCTCGTCTTCCAGCCCGTGGGACGGCTCGTTGTCGTGGTGCGAGGCGTCTTCGGCAAAGCCGCTGCCCTGGTCGCCGTCCTGCAACATGTCATCGAAGCTGTACAGACGGCTGCCCTGGGTGTCACTAAGGATGCCGTAATAATCTTCGAGGCTCATATTGAGTTCGGCAGCAACCTCCTGATCTTTAGCGTCGCGTCCGGTGCGCGCTTCGACGGCGCGGATGGCGTCACTGACCATGCGGGTGTTGCGGTGGACCGAACGCGGGGCCCAGTCGCCCTTGCGCACCTCATCGAGCATGGCGCCGCGGATGCGGATGCCGGCGTAGGTTTCGAAGCTTGCGCCCTTGCCCTGGTCGTACTTCTTCGCTGCCTCCAACAGGCCGATCATGCCGGCCTGCATCAGGTCCTCCACCTGCACGCTGGCCGGCAGACGGCCGAGCAGGTGGTAGGCGATGCGCTTCACCAGCGGGGCGTGTTTCTGGATCAGCAGTTCCTGGGAGTTGTGCGCCTGTGCCTTGCTGTACATACGCGCTCCGGAGGCCGCGGTCATACGGCCGAACCCGTGGGATGTTGCACCAGGCGCTCGACGAAGAACTCCAGGTGCCCTCGAGGGTTGGCCGGCAGCGGCCAGCTGTCGACCTTCTGCGCCACCGCACGGAAGGCCAGGGAAGCCTTGCTGCGCGGGAACGCCTCATACACCGAACGCTGCTTCTGCACGGCCTTGCGCACCGACTCGTCGTAGGGAATGGCGCCGACGTACTGCAGCGCCACGTCCAGGAAGCGGTCGGTGACCTTGGTCAGCTTGGCGAACAGATTGCGGCCTTCCTGGGGGCTGTGGGCCATGTTCGCCAGCACGCGGAAACGGGTCATGCCGTAGTCGCGGTTGAGCAGCTTGATCAAAGCGTAGGCATCGGTGATGGACGTGGGTTCATCACAAACGACCAGCAGCACTTCCTGAGCGGCACGGACGAAGCTCACCACCGAGTCGCCGATGCCGGCGGCGGTGTCTACCACCAGCACGTCGATGTTGTCGCTGATGTCGCTGAAGGCCTGGATCAGGCCGGCGTGCTGCATCGGCGTGAGGTGCACCATGCTCTGGGTGCCCGACGCCGCCGGGACGATGCGGATGCCACCGGGCCCCTGGAGGATCACGTCGCGCAGGTCGCATTCGCCTTCGATCACGTCGGCCAGCGTGCGCTTGGGCGACAGGCCAAGCAGCACGTCGACGTTGGCCAGGCCCAGGTCGGCGTCCAGCAGCATGACGCGACGGCCGAGATCGGCCAGCGCCAGCGACAGATTCACCGACACGTTGGTCTTGCCCACGCCACCCTTGCCACCGGTGACTGCGATTACCTGAACGGGATGCATACCCATATCAATACCTTGTCTCGTCGTTCGACCGTCACGCTTCTGGCGTTTCGGCTAATCCGGTTGCAGTGCTCTACCGCCCCCGGCGCTCGCGGATCGTCTTGCAGAGCATCCGCATCGCTTGGGCGGCTCAACCGGCCGCCCCACGCCCCACACGGGGCTCACAATCTTCAGCTGGCGCGACGCACCGGCTGTTGGTAAAGGCCGGCGAACATGTCCGCCATGGCGTCCTCGCAAGGCTCTTCGGGCGACTGCAGGCTCACCGCACGGCTGACCAGTTGGTGCGCGCGTGCCACATGCAGGTCGTCCGGGATCTTCGGCCCGTCAGCCAGATAGGCTACCGGTAGATGCTGGCTGATAGCCAGAGCCAGAGCTTCGCCGAGGCTTCCCGCTTCGTCCAGTTTGGTCAGGATGCACCCGGCCAGCCCACAGGAACGATAGTTCTGCCAGGCGGACTTGAGTACCTGACTCTGGCTGGTCGCGGCCAGCACGAGGTAATTCTTCACGTTCAGGCTCAGCGACGACAGCGCTTCGAGCTGCATGCGCAGCGCCGGATCGTTGGCGGGCAGGCCGGCCGTGTCGATCAGCACCAGACGCTTGCGCGCCAGCGGCGCCATGGCCTGGATCAGCGACTGGCCCGGATCGACCAGGGTCACCGGTACATTGAGAATGCGGCCCAGGGTCTTGATCTGCTCCTGCGCACCGATGCGGAAACTGTCCATGGATACCAGGGCGATGCTCTGCGCGCCGTACTTCAGCACGTAGCGGGCAGCCAGCTTGGCCAGGGTGGTGGTCTTGCCCATGCCGGCCGGGCCGACCAGGGCGATCACGCCGCCCTGCTCCAGCAGGTCGATTTCCGGGGTATTGATCGAGCGCGCCAGGTGCGCCAGCAGCATGCGCCAGGCCTGCTTCGGATCGGCGATGGAAGCCACGCGTTCCAGCAGGTTGCGCGACAGGTCCGCCGGCAGCCCCATGCGTTGCAGGCGACGCCACAGGCCGGCCTGTTTCGGGCGCTGGTTCTGCAGCTGGTTCCAGGCGATGGAGCCCAGCTGCACTTCGATCAGCTCGCGCAGGCCGTTGAGTTCGAAGCGCATGGCTTCCAGCGCCTGCTGGCCGACAGTGGCCGGCGCCGGGGCAACCGGTGCGTCCATGGCTGCGGCGAGGGTTTCGGCAGCGCTGCGACGCGGCTTCTCGGTGCCGTACATTTGACGGTCCTTGCGCACGCCATCGCTGGCACGGGCAGGAGCCGACAGATCAGCCTTGGCCTGGGCGATCTTCGCCTGGGTCTTGCGCAGCTCGGCTTCCAGCGCCGGATTCGGCTTGCTGGCAGCCACCGGCGCCTGGTAATCCAGCGCAGCGGTCAGCTCAACGCCACCGGCGACACGGCGATTGCCGATGATCGCGGCGTCCGGGCCCAGCTCGTCACGGACCAGTTTCATGGCCTGACGCATATCAGCGGCGAAGAAGCGTTTTACCTGCATGGTCTGGGACCTCAATTCTGCCCAACGGTGGCAACAATCGTGACTTGTTTGTTGTCGGGGATTTCCTGGTAAGCCAGCACGTTCATGGTGGGAACTGCCATCCGGGCAAATCGCGACATCATCGCGCGGATGGGACCTGCCACCAGCAGAATCGCCGGCTTGCCGAGCATCTCCTGACGCTGCGCCGCTTCAACCATCGAGCGTTGCAGCTTTTCGGCCATTCCGGGTTCCAGCAACATGCCGTCTTCGGAGCCCTGTCCGGCCTTCTGAAGACTATTGAGCAATATCTGTTCCAACCTGGGCTCCAGGGTGATCACAGGCAGCTCCGGCTCTAGTCCCACAATGGTTTGCACGATTGCGCGGGACAGCGCGACACGAACCGCCGCCACCATCGCGGCGGGATCTTGACTCTTCACCGCGACGTTGGCGATGGCTTCGGCGATGGTACGGATGTCACGTACCGGCACCTGTTCCTGCAGCAACGCCTGAAGCACCTTGAGCAGCGTCGACAGGGAAATCATCCCCGGCACCAGCTCCTCGGCGAGCTTCGGCGAGCTCTTGGCCAGAAGTTGCATCAGTTGCTGCACTTCCTCATGACCCAGCAATTCATGTGCATGCTTGTGCAACACCTGGTTCAGGTGGGTGGCGACGACGGTGCTGGAGTCGACCACGGTATAGCCCAGCGTCTGTGCCTGATCGCGCTGCGACGCCTCGATCCATACGGCTTCCAGACCGAAAGCGGGATCCTTGACTCGGCAATGCCGTTCGAGCGTGCCGAACACCTGGCCGGGATTGATCGCAAGGTCACGGTCCGGGATAAATCTCGGCTTCCGCCACGCTGCAACGCCCATGAGCGTCAGATGCGATAGGCGTTCGGCAACAGGTCGAGGTTGTCGCGGATGTGTACCGACGGAATCAGGAAGCCGATTTCCTGCGACAGTTTTCTTGCGAATGCCCTTGATCCGAGCCAGCAATTCGCCGCCCTGTCGGCTTGATCCACCAGCGGAATCAGGCGGTAGCCCACTTCAAGGCCAATCATGTCTACCGGGCTGCACGTCGTCCCAGCCCAACTCCTGGTCTGCTCGGCACGGCTGCGCCGCCAGCAGCTCCTGCTGCGTTGGCCGCCTGTTGCGGCCTTACGGCTGGTCCTGCTGCGCTTGCGGTGCCAGCAGGTATGCGCAGGGGCCGGCCACCCAAGCCGATAAATGCCACGTGCGGCATGCCGGGAACCAAGCCCATCGAGCGATCAGGATGGCGGCGGGACACCGCCAGCGCCTTGGGCGAGCTCGAACATCTGGCTGTTGAACTGCTCGCCCATGTCCTTGGAGCTGTTGACGCGCGTCACCATGATCGCGGCGGCGGTCGACAACAGCAGTGAAGGAATCTGCGCGACAAGGCCGTCACCGATAGTCAGCAACGTGTAGACCTTGCAGGCGTCGCCGAATGCTCATGCCGTGCTGGATCATGCCGATGGCCACACCACCGATGAGGTTGATGAAGAGGATCAGCATGCCGGCGACGGCGTCACCGCGGACGAATTTGCTGGCACCGTCCATCGAGCCGTAGAAGTCCGCTTCCGCGCCACTTCGGCGCGACGCTTGCTTGAGCTTCCGCCTGCTCGATGAGGCCGGCGTTGAGATCGGCGTCGATAGCCATCTGCTTGCCGGGCATCGCATCGAGGGTGAAACGCGCGCTCACTTCGGAAATACGCCCGGCGCCCTTGGTGACCACGACGAAGTTGATGATCATCAGGATCGCGAACACCACGATACCGACCACGTAGTTGCCGCCGATCACGACCTCGCCAAAGGCCTGGATCACCTTGCCCGCGGCCGCGTGGCCGTCGTGACCGTGCAGCAGCACGACGCGGGTGGACGCGACGTTCAGCGCCAGGCGCAACAGGGTGGCGACCAGCAGGATGGTCGGGAAAACGGCGAAGTCCAGCGGGCGCAGCGCGTACACGCTGACCAGCAGGACCACGATGGACAGCGCGATGTTGAAGGTGAACAGCACATCCAGCAGGAACGGCGGGATGCGGCAGGGTCATCATCGCCAGCATCGCGAGCAACAGCAGGGGCACGCCGAGATTGCCCCGGCTGAGCCCTACCAGATTGCTGCGAACAGTGCCGATCAGTTGGTACGATCCACCCGAAATTCCCCTGCGCGTTGGTGACCGAGCCGGCCACCGGATCAAACTTTTGACGCCCAACCGGGCATCTGCACAGGGTTTTGCAGGAAGCGTTCCAACTTTTTCGAAAGACCTGAAATGCCTGAAACAGAGCGGCCCTTCTCACCAGCTCCCGGAAGCGCCGCCACCGCCGCTGGAGCCGCCGCCACCGGAGAATCCGCCACCGCCCGAGCTACCGCCGGACGATCCGCCGGACGAA
Source organism: Pseudomonas sp. (assembly GCA_049840615.1). Lineage (GTDB taxonomy): Bacteria > Pseudomonadota > Gammaproteobacteria > Pseudomonadales > Pseudomonadaceae > Pseudomonas. The sequence continues at coordinate 33,194 of JASGKM010000033.1, read as the reverse complement.
CTGCCGCCGGAGCCTGACCCTCCTCCCGTACCGCCCTGCCCCGAGCCGAATACCAGCAGCCCCGGCAGGCACATGAAGGGCAAAAGCAGCAGCCAGTTCAGTGGAGCGGCCGGCGCACCGATAACCAGGCCAAGCAGCAGGTACAGGCCGATGAAGACTGCCAGGCGCCAGTAAAAGGTCTTGCGGCCGTTCGCTCCCTTGGCCGACTTGCGCCCCTTCCGCCCCTTGTGGGACTTGCTCCCGCCGCGCCACACATCGCGCATCATCGAGATCAGCAACCACCACAGGCCCAGGATGATCATCAGCGCCAAGGGGGCGGCCAGCGCATAGACCCAGAGCAGGCCACCGAATCGCGGCGTCAGGAAGCCAAGCAGGATGCAGTAGGCCATCAGCCCGAGCACGGCATAGAACACCGCGCGAACCGTCCACAGCGCGCCGAAGGTGGCGCCGCCGATCAGCAGGCAGAACGGCGCGATCGCCACGGACGCCAACGCGTCCGTGGCGCCGGCCAGCAATGCCACCCCGATGACCACCACGGCACAAAGTGCCAGAGCCCCACGCCAGTCCATTCGACGCGCCGCGAGCAGCACGCCGCCCACGCCACCCGCGACGAAGGATGCCAGCAGCAACCAGGCCTCCAATGGGATGCGCAATGGCTCGGGGACGGGTTCGGGCAACGTCTCGCCATCGACCAGAGTGATCAGCGCGTCCACCGCCGACTCGATGCCGCCGGCGTAATCGCCCTCGCGGAAGGCCGGCGCCATGCGCTCGCGGATGATGCGCCCGGCCAGCACATCGGGTATCGCGCCTTCCAGGCCATAGCCGACCTCGATGCGCATCAGGTGGTCGTCCTTCGCCACCACCAGCAGCACACCGTCATCCACACCCTTGCGGCCGAGCTTCCAGAGGTTGAAGAGTTTGTTGGAGAAAGCCTCGATGCCCATCTTGCCGACGGTGGGCAACATCACCACGGCAATCTGCGCGCCGCGGCGATCTTCCAGGGCCTTGAGCTTGTCGATCAGACGGGCCCTGGAGGCTGGGTCGAGGGTGCCGGTGACGTCCACCACGCGCTCGTTCAGCGGCAGCAGCACACCGCCGTCGCCAGGCGCGTCGGCCCAGCTGGGCTGGACGCAGGTGAGAAGGCAGAGAAAGAGCCAGAACGCAAAGCGCAGGCCGGCGAAGGAATCCCGAAGCATGAAACGTTTCCTTGGCTGAACAGGCTGCCCGGCGCCTTCGACGCCGAGCGCAAGCCGATCATCCTACTGCACGCGCGGCGCCTGCGGGTCACTCGTCGCGGCGCAGGTCCGGCGGGATCGGCAGGTCCGGCATCGGTCCCGGGCGCTTGCCCTTGCCGGCGCGGTACTGCTTGAGCTGGTAGACGTAGGCCAGCACCTGGGCCACGGCGAGGTAGAGGCCGGCAGGAATCTCGTGATCGAGTTCGGTGGAGTAGTACACCGCCCTCGCCAGCGCCGGGGACTCGAGCACCGTGACCTTGTGCTCCTGGGCGATCTCGCGAATCTTCAGCGCCATGAAGTCGTTGCCCTTGGCCAGCAGCCTGGGCGCCCCGCCCTTCTCGGCGTCGTACTTCAGGGCCACGGCGAAGTGCGTCGGGTTGGTGATGATGACGTCGGCTTCGGGCACCGCCTGCATCATCCGCCGGTTGGCCATTTCGCGCTGCATCTGGCGGACCTTGGCCTTGACCTCCGGCTTGCCCTCGGAGTCCTTGTACTCGTCCTTGACCTCCTGCTTGGTCATCATCAGCTTCTTGCGGTTGTCCCAGAGCTGGAAGGGAACGTCCGCGGCGGCGATGAAGAGGATGCTGCAGGCCAGCCAGAAGGCGCTCCAGCCGACGATCCTGACGCTATGGATCATGGCCTGTTCCAGCGGCTCATGGGAGATCGCCAGCAGGTCATCCTGGTCGGCCTTGAGCACCAGGATCGCCACGATCAGCACCAGCACGAACTTGGCCAGGGCCTTGAGCAACTCGGTCAGCGAGCGCAACGAAAACATGCGCTTGATCCCGGCCAGTGGATTCATCCGGCTGAACTTGGGCGCCAGCGCTTCGGCGGAGAACAGCCAGCCTCCCAGGGCGACAGGGCCGACCAACGCCGCGATCAGCAGCACCGCGAGGACCGGCCAGATCGCGTCGGCGCCGATCTTGCCGCCGGCGATCAGCAGATTGAGCATGCTTTCGCTGTTCATCACCGTGGCGCGGTCCAGCTGGAAGCTGCCGCGCATCAGGCGCATCAGCGCATCGGCCAGGCTCGCGCCAAACATCAGCAGGCCACCGGCGCCGGCCAGGAGCACGGCCAGGGTGTTCAGCTCCTTGGACCTGGGGAGCTGGCCCTTCTCGCGCGCCTCCCGGCGCCGTTTCTCTGTGGGTTCCTCTGTCTTGTCTTCGCTACTGTCGTTCTCGGCCATCAGCGGGCCCCCACGAGTTCGCGAAGCAGGCGCAGGCCCTCACTGGCCAGCGCCTGGTACTGAGTGAGAATCTCGGCACTGCCAATCCAGACAATGACGAACCCCATGATGAGGGTGAGCGGGAAACCGATGGAGAAGATGTTCAACTGCGGCGCGGCGCGGGTCATGGCGCCAAACGCCAGGTTGATCACCAGCAGGGCAGTGATCGCCGGCAAGGCGATCATCAGGCCGGCGCCCAGCACCCAGCCGAGCTTTCCGGCCACGGTGATGAAATGGTTGCTCGACAGTCCCTCGCCCACCGGCAGGGTAGTGAAACTTTCCGCCAGCACCTCGAACACCACCAGGTGGCCGTTCATGGCGAGGAACAGCAGGGTCACCAGCATGGTGAAGAACTGCCCCAGCACCGGCACCGAGATGCCGTTGGTGGGGTCGACCATGGAGGCGAAGCCCAGGCCCATCTGCATGGAGATGATCTGCCCGGAAATGACGAAGGCATGGAACATCAGCTGCAGGACGAAGCCAAGCATGGCGCCGACGAGGATTTCCTGGGCGATGTAAACCATCGCCTTGAGGCTCAGCGCATCCACCTGCGGCATCGGCGGCAGGTTCGGCGCCAGCGCCACGGCAATCGCCAGGGACAGGTACAGACGCACGCGGGTCGGCACCAGCTGGGTGCCGATGATCGGCATCACCATCAGCATGGCGGCGATGCGGAACAGCGGGAACAGGAAGGCCCCGATCCAACCGCCGATCTGCGCGTTGCTGAGCTCGAGCATCAGCCGATCAGCGTGGGAATGCTGGTGATCAGGTGCTGGGTGTACTCCATCAACTGCCGCAGCAGCCAGGGGCCCAGCACGATGAGGGTGAGCAGTACCACCAGCAGGCGCGGCAGGAAGCTCAGGGTCTGCTCGTTGATCTGCGTGGCGGCCTGGAACATCGCCACGATCAAGCCCACCAGCAGGCTGGGCAGCACCAGGATGCCGACCATCACGGCGGTCAGCCAGAGCGCTTCACGGAACAGGTCGACGGCGACTTCGGGGGTCATGGCTGCTCCTCTTGCGCGGCGGCCTCGATGGAAAGCTCATTCGTAGGATGGGTGGAGCTCGCGATACCCATCAGCGGATTCGACCTGGCTATCGATAGGTATCGCTTCGCTCCACGCCATCCTACGCTGCCACCGGATACCGCTGCGCCGACGGGAATGGGCATCGCTAGACCGTCCCGAAACTGCCGGCGAGCGTGCCGATGATCAAGGCCCAACCGTCCACCAGGACGAACAGCATGATCTTGAACGGCAACGAGATGATCAGCGGCGAGAGCATCATCATGCCCATCGCCATCAGTACGCTGGACACCACCAGGTCGATGATCAGGAACGGGATGAAGATCATGAAACCGATCTGGAACGCGGTCTTCAACTCCGAAGTGACGAACGCCGGCACCAGGATGGTCAGGGGCGTGGCGTCGGCGCTGGCGATGTCGGTGCGCTTGGACAGCCGCACGAACAGCTCCAGGTCCGACTGCCGGGTCTGCGCAAGCATGAAGGACTTGATCGGCCCCTCGGCGCGGCTGATCGCCTCCTGGGCCGGAATCTGCTCGTTCAGGTAAGGCTGCAGCGCAGTGCTGTTGATCTTGTCGAAGACCGGCGCCATCACGAACATCGTCAGGAACAGCGCCAGGCCCACCAGGATCTGGTTCGACGGCGTGCTCTGCAGGCCCAGCGCCTGGCGCAGGATGGAGAAGACGATGATGATCCGGGTGAAGCTGGTCATCAGCATGACGAACGCCGGGATGAAGCTCAGCGCGGTCATGATCAGCAGGATCTGCAGGCTGACCGAATACTCCTGCTGACCTTGCGGATTGGTAGTCACGGTGATCGCCGTCAGCTGCGTCGGATCGGCGGCGAAGGCCTGTGGCGCCATCAGCGCCAGCAGGCCCAGTAGCAGCGGCGCGACTGCCTTGAGCGCGCCGATCAGAGCGGAGAGGTTCGGCGAACGGGTCACTGCGGGCGGCCCTTGTCCTTGTTCAGCAATTCCAGCAGGCGCTGGGCGAATTCCGGCTGCGCCGGTTCCGATTCGGCGGCATGCACCGGCTGGCGCATGATGTGCAGTGGGGTGATGCGGCCGGGGGTCAGGCCCAGCAGCACCTGTTCCTCGCCCACCTGCACCAGCACCAGCCGGTCACGCGGGCCGAGCGCCTGGCTGGAGATGAGGCGGATCGCCTGGTTGCCACGCGGCACGACCTGTTGCACGCGGCGCACCAGCCAGGCCAGCAGGAAAATCAGGCCAACCACCAGCACCAGGCCTAGCAGCAGCTGCATCAGCTGCGCGCCGGCACTGCCGGTGATGAGGCTCGGCGTGGAGCTGGCATGGACGATGGCCGGGTTGGACGCCGGTACCTTGGCGGCCTCTTCTGCCATCGCCAGGAGGGACAGCCCTGCCAGCGGCAGGACGGAAAGCTTCGCGAGCAGGCGGGCCATGTCAGCGCAGCTTCTTGATGCGTTCGCTGGGGCTGATCACGTCGGTGAGGCGGATGCCGAACTTCTCGTTCACCACCACCACTTCGCCGTGGGCGATCAGGGTGCCGTTGACCAGCACGTCCAGCGGCTCGCCCGCCAGGCGATCGAGTTCGATCACCGAACCCTGGTTGAGCTGCAGCAGGTTGCGGATGCTGATGTCGGTATGGCCGACCTCCATCGAAATGGTCACCGGGATATCCAGGATCACGTCCAGGTTCGGCCCTTCGAGGCCGGCGATGGTCGGTGCCTTGGGCGCCATGCCGAACTCTTCCATCGGCGCGCGCGGTGCGGCGGGCACGGCCGGGGCCGCGGCGCTGGCCATCATGGCGTCGATATCGTCCTGGTTGGCGTCACCCGATTCGGAGAGTGCCGCGGCCCACTCGTCGGCCAGCGCCTGCTCTTCGGGAGTTACGTTTTCTTCGTCTGACATGGTGTGTCCTCTTGGGATTCGCTCAGCGCGGACGCACGAGCGGATCGAGAATCTGCAAGGCCAGGTTGCCCTTGTGCGAACCCAGCTTGACCTTGAAGGAAGGCACGCCGTTGGCGCGCATGATCATGTGTTCGGGCAGCTCCACCGGAATCACGTCGCCCGGCTGCATGTGCAGGATGTCCCGCAGCTTGAGCTGGCGACGCACGACGGTGGCGCCCAGCGGCACGCTGACGTCGAGGATGTCCTCGCGCAGGGCATTGATCCAGCGCTCGTCCTGATCGTCCACGTCGGACTGGAAACCGGCATCGAGCATCTCGCGGATCGGCTCGATCATCGCGTACGGCAGGGTGATGTGCAGGTCGCCGCCGCCGCCATCCAGCTCGATGTGGAAGGTGGAAACCACCACCACTTCGCTGGGGCTGACGATGTTGGCCATCGCCGGGTTCACCTCGGAGTTCACGTACTCGAAGGTGATCGGCATCACCGCGTGCCAGGCCTCGGCGAGGTCGACGAAGGCCTGCTCGATGACCATGCGCACCACTCGCAGCTCGGTGGGGGTGAACTCGCGGCCTTCGATCTTGGCGTGACGACCGTCGCCACCGAAGAAGTTGTCCACCAGCTTGAACACCAGCTTGGCGTCGAGGATGAACAGCGCGGTGCCGCGCAGCGGCTTCATCTTCACCAGGTTGAGGCTGGTGGGCACGTAAAGCGAATGCACGTACTCGCCGAACTTCATCACCTGCACGCCGCCCACGGCGACATCCGCCGAGCGGCGCAGCAGGTTGAACATGCTGATACGGGTGTAGCGGGCGAACCGCTCGTTGATCATCTCCAGGGTCGGCATGCGCCCCCGGACAATGCGGTCCTGACTGGTCAGGTCGTAGGACTTGATCGCCCCCGGCTCGACGTCGGACTCGGTTTCCACCAGGCCATCGTCGACGCCGTGCAACAGCGCGTCGATCTCGTCCTGGGAAAGTAGATCCTGCATGGCCATGGCGGGTACCTACTGCAATACGAAATTGGTGAAAAGCACTTGCTCCACGGTCAACTGACCGGTCGCCTTCTTCGCCAGTTCCTGAAGACTGGACGTGGCCTGCTGGCGGAGCATCTCCTTGCCGACCGGGGTCACCAGATTGTCGAAATTCTGGCTGGAGAACAGCATCACCAACTGGTTGCGCACCAGCGGCATCTGCTCGCGCAGGGCATCCATCTGCGCCTGGTCGCGCCCCATCAGGGCAACGGCTACCTGAAGATAGCGCTGGCGGCCGTTCTGATTGAAGTTGACCACGAAGGACGGCGCGAGGATCTCGTAGATCGCCTGCTTCTTCGTCGGCTCCGCGTGTTCCGCGGCCTTGGCCTCGGCTTCGTCGGGCTTGGCGCTCTTGTGCAGGAAGAACCAGGTACCGCCCACCGACGCACCGACGGCCAGCAGGAAGGCCAGCACGATGATGATGATGAGCTTCAGCTTGCCCTTGCCGGGCGCCTGGCCATCGGGGAGAGAAGGCGTCTGTTCTTTCTTGGCCATGCCAATAATCCGTCACTTTTGCGGCGCGATGCGCTGATACCGGGGTAGCAGCAAGGGCTGTGCCAGTTCGGACGAGACCTACTGGCGACGCCGCGGATATTACAGGCTAGACGGAGGATGTCACGGGGCGCGCAAGAATTTTCCTATGCCCGATAGTGATCGGCAGTGGAGCGATTCGCGAGCAAGCTCGCTCCTACAGGCAAAGCCTTAGCGCTTTTGTAGGAGCGAGCTTGCTCGCGAAGCCGTGAATGCTCGGTGAGGGCGCTCTCGGGCAAGTCTAATAGCCCACCGAAAGTCGCCCTCCGCGGGATCACGCGTAGTAATCCACCAGCCCCCTGCCCTGCGCCGCTGCCTGCGGGCGAATCTCGGACACCCCACTGATCATCGGCTCGTCGTCAGCAGTGCCGGTGCCGCCCACGCGCCGCGAGTCACCGCGCTCATCACCCTGCTGCTGTTGCTGCCAGCCACGGGCGGACTGGTCGGAGACGTTCACGTCCAGTTGCATGCCCTGCTGGTTGAACATCTCGCGCAGGCGGTGCTGCTGGCTGTCCAGCGCTTCACGAACGTTGGCGTTGGCGCTGACGAAGTTCACCTGGGTCTGGTCCCCGGTCATGTGGATGCGCACTTCCAGGCGGCCGAGGTTGGCCGGGTCCATCTGGATCTCGGCCGACTTGAGGTTCTGCGAGGACATCCACATCACCCGGTCCACCACCTGATCGGTCCAGCCGTTCTGCTGAACCGACACGGCCTGCCCCGGCACCAGCGGATTCACCGGCCGGCTGGTCATGGCCTGCGGCGTGTTCAGCGCCTGTGTCAGCGATTCCAGGCGCGCAGCAAAAGCCTCGTTGCGTGGCATCTCCGGCTTGGCGTCGGTCTGTACGTCCGCCAGTTGCTGGGTCAGGTCGACGCCATCCTTCAGCGCGCCTTCGGCAAGCTTGCCTTCGGTGCCCTTGGCCGTCGAATCTGCGGTCAGCGCAGAGAGTGCGGCATTCAGATCACTCTTGCCGCTGGCATCCAGCGACTTGTCCCCCGCCTTGGCGGCGAGATGGCCCGTGAGCTGGGTCTGTTGTGCCTGCTGCGCCGGGTCGTCAGCGCCCACGGCGAGGGTCAGGTTCACCCCCGGAATCTCGTTGAGCTTCTGCAGATCGCCATCGCTGCTGGCATCGGTCAGCTGGCTGGTGCCGCTGCTGACCACCAGCGGTGGCGCTTCGGGCTCCGGAAGCTGGCCGGTCATGCCGAGCATCAACAGTGGGTCGAGGGTCGCATCGGGGTTGCTCTCGGCATCCGCCACCTTCTCGTCAGCCTTGCTGGCACCATCGGCCGGCAAGGCCTTGCCGTCGTCGGCAACCTTTGGCTGGTCGGCGGCAGCTGGCGCGGTGGAGTCCTTGCTCGCGGTGTCCTTGTCGGCACTGTCCCGCGGCTTGTCGTTCTTTGCCTTCGCCGGTTTGTCGGTTCGCTCGCTGGCCGCTGGCCGCTGCTCCTTGGCATAGACGTCGGCGAAGCTGGAACCCTTGTCGCTGCTGGTGCCGGGCGAACTCTGGGCAGACTTGGAGAGCGCCGCCTTGGGACGGGTGTCAGGCGTCGACGTCAATAAAATATCCGGGGCGACAGCCATCGGAGTTCTCCGTTGATGTGAATATCCAACACGGAGATAGCAAGGCGCGGGCCAACTTGAAAAAGGTCAGGGACGACCGGGCAGCAGCAGCGTACGGACGATGGCGAACTCGTGTTCGACTTTGCCGATGAGGCCTTGCGCGGCGGCCAGGTCGTTCTGCCGCGCGGTCTCCTCCAGGCGTTTGCACAGGCTGCTCAGTACCGAGGCGCCCATGTTGCCGCAGCTGCCCTTGAAGCTGTGCGCGGCATGGCGCAGGGCCGGCGCATCGCTGGCGGCGAATGCCTCGCGGATGCTGCGCAGGCGCTCCTCGGAGTCGCTGAGGAAGGTTTCCACCAGGAGCGGGTACTCGTCTTCCATGATCGACAGCAAATTGCTCAGCACGGCGCCATCGAGATGCGGCTCGGACATGGGGCACTCCCTGAAGGACGGCTCGCCACCCTTCAGGGAGACAAGAAGGCCTCGATTATGCCTGAGCCGACCAGAAGAACTCCACGGAGACCGTCTTGCCATCGCCCGACCATTGACAGCGGTCAGCCAGTTGCCGGACCAGCGTCAGGCCACGCCCACAGAGACTGCCGGCAGCCCTCTGCGAAGCCAGCACCGCGCCCACATCGAAACCCTCGCCGCTGTCTTCCACCCGCACCAGCAGGCGCCCTCCATCACCATGGGGGGCGAGGTCGAGATGGAAGCGCACGAAGCCGTCGCGCAGGTTGACCAGACGCTTGCTGCGCTCCTGGTAATAGCGGGCGAAACCGGCAGCGTCACACTTGAGCGAGGAATCCAGACCCATCACGCCGTGCTCCAGGGCGTTGGAGTACAGCTCGGCGAGCACGGTATAGAGCGCGCCGCCGCGCGGGCGCAGGTCCTGCACTTCCATCAGCAGTTGCAGCAGGAAGGGCAGCGGATTGAAGTTGCGCAGGGTCGGCGCACGGAACTCGAAGCTGGCGGACCAGTCCAGCGGACTGCTCAGGCCGTTGTCGGAGAACGCCAGCGGCGGGCGCTGCAGCGAGCTCTCCGGCACCAGCGCGATCTCCAGCATGCTGACGTCGTCCTGTGCCTCGCCACGGAAGCGCGCAAGGGCCGCCTGGATGCCATCGAACAGACGCGCCGGATTCGGTTCGGTGTCGTAGACCTCACGCAGGCGCTGCTCGCCGAACATCTCGCCGGCCGCGTTGCGCGCCTCCAGCACGCCATCGGAGAAGAGGAACACGCTGTCGCCCTCCTCCATCGCATAGACCTCGCAATGGTCGCTGAAAGCCGAGGAATCGAGGATGCCCAGCGGCAAATGCCGCGACACCAACGGCACGATTTCGCGCGGCTGCCGGCGCAGCAGGTAGCCATTGGGCAGGCCGCCGTTCCACACCTCCACCAGACCGCGCTGGAAGCTCAGGTTGAGCACGGCGGCGCAACAGAACACGCCCACCGGGAGGATGCGTTTGAGCTTGGCGTTCATCTCCCGAAGGATGTCCGCCATGGGGTAGCCCTTGGCGGTCATGCCATAGAACACCTCGGCCAGCGGCATGGCGCCGATGGCCGCCGGCAAGCCGTGGCCGGTGAAGTCGCCGAGCAGCACGTGCATCCCGCCCGAGGGTTTGAACGCCGCCAGCAACAGGTCGCCGTTGAACAGCGCGAAAGGCGATTGCAGGTAGCGGATGTTCGCCGCGTTCAGGCAACCCGAGTGCGCCACCTTGTCGAACACCGCCTTGGCCACCCGCTGCTCGTTGAGCAGGTGCTCGTTGTGCCGGGCGATCAGGTCACGCTGCTCCAGCACCATCCGCTGCAGGTGATGCAGGCGGCCCATGGCGCGGATCTTGGCTTCGAGGATGACGCGGTTGTAGGGCTTGGAGAGGAAGTCATCGCCGCCGGCCTCCAGGCTCTGCACCAACGCTTCGGGCTCGCTCAGCGAAGTGAGGAAGATGATCGGCACCAGTTCCTCGCCCGCCTGCCGGCGAATCCGCCGCGCCGCCTCGAAGCCGTCCATCACCGGCATCAGCGCATCCATCAGCACCAGCTGCGTGCGCTCCTGGGCGAACAGCGCGAGCGCTTCCAGCCCATTGGCGGCGGTGATCACGCGATGCCCCTGGCGACTGACGATGGTCGACAGCAGCAGGCGATCGGCGGCGTTGTCGTCGGCGATCAGGACGGTGAGAAGTTCGGACATGGCCGTTGCCACTGCAGGCCGCGCTGCGTCAGCTGATCCTGAACAGCTGCTCGAAGTTGGAGATGGACAGCACCTTGCGCACGTCCGGGTTGCAGTTCGCCAGGCTGATCTGAGCGCTCTCGCCGCCGGCGTGGTCGCGCAGCAGCAGGAGCATGCCCAGCGCCGAGCTGTCGAGGTAGGTGGCGCCTTTCAGGTCCACCACGTAGCGCTTGGGCGTGGTTTCGACGCGCTCGTAGGCATTGCGGAATTCCTGGTGTGCGCCGAAATCGAAACGTCCCTGGACCACGATGGTGAGCTCCTGCCCGTCGGCGGAGGGAACGGAAGTGATGGCCATGGGATTCTCCTTATCGATCGATGGTCGCGCACGAGCTTGAAGATGTAGCAGCTAGCGATGACAGCGGCAACCTCGGCGAGCGATGGGAAACCGCCTCGCCAGACCGGTCGAACGGAACCCGCAAGGTCGATTAATGGACCACCGGTCGCCACAGGCACGCTGAATGCCTTTACCCTTTTACGCGTGCGACGCAGGGCGAAGGCTCGCAAGAGGCCTTGGAGGGGTCGCACCCGCAAGCAGGGGGAGCATGTACAAGTCCATTCTCATCGCGGCCTGCGTGTTGTGCGCGGCGCCGTACGCAGGTGCCCAGGTGATGCAGCGCGAGCTGGGCGATTTCGACCTCAAGTTCGCCAACTCGCCGACCCGCAGCATGGCCCAGGGGCTGGTCCAGCCGGGCCAGGCCAACAGCGCCCAGGGCGGCCTCGACATCACCCACGACAGCGGCTGGTACGTCGGCAGCTGGACCTCGAACATCGAGCAGGAAAAGCCGCTGGAGATCGACAGCTACGCCGGTTTCAAGCACCCGCTGGGCGACGGCAAGCTGGGCTACGAAGTGGGCACCCTGCGCTACACCCGGCCGGAACAACCCGACTACGACAGCCAGGCCCTGTACGGCGGCCTCTCGGTATTCGGCAGCCGGCTCGGCGCAGCGTATAGCGCCCAGGCAGGGCGCAGCACCACGACCCTGTTCACCGACCTTGGTGTGCAGCCTGACCTTGGCTTCGACGTCACCTTCAAGTACTCCACCTACAGTCTTGCCTCTCCAGTGAGCCTGGACAGCGGTGGCAGCGTCAGCGGATTCGGCGACTGGTCGGTGAACTTCAGCCGCCCCTGGAACGGCATCGACCTGAACTTCTCCTACAGCGGCAGCAGCCTCACCGGCGGCGACTGCAGCGCCTACTCCGGGCACAACGCCTATTGCGACTCCGCGTTCATGTTCAAGGCGTCGCGGCCATTCTTCTGAGCCGTGCGGCAGTCGCAGAAAGTCAATTTCATTCAAGAGCGCCGCAGCACGGCAGGCTAAGGTTGCAGTCACTTTCCCGTGATCGGGAACTCCCTGCGCGGCCCCTTTGACCGAACGCGCGCCCACCACCCAGGTGACCCAGCGATGCTGCACCGTGTGAACTGCACCTCCGCCGCCCTGCCCGGCCTGCGCACGGTCGAGATACTCACCCAGCGCAGCTTCCCGCGTCACGCCCACGACGAATACGGCATCGGCGTGATGCTCGAAGGCGGCCATCGTTCCTGGAGCGGGCGCGGTGAGATCGAAGCGCGGCCCCGCGACATCATCACCGTCAGCCCCAACGAACTGCACGACGGCATTCCCCTGCGGGGTGCACCACGGCACTGGTGGATGCTGTACGTCGAGCCAACGGTGATCGCGCAATGGACCGGCGGCGAGTTGGCCGGACGGGAGTTCTCCCTGCCGGCGCTGGCCGACCCGCCACTCGCCCAGCGTATAGCCCGCCTGTTACAGCACCTGCCGGACGCTGGAGCAGATGAAATTGCCGAGGGCGTACTCGACCTGTTCGGCGAACTGCTCGACCAGCGCACCGACGCGAGCCTGGCGGCCCTCCCCAGCCGCAGCGTGGCGCGCATGCTCGAACGGATTCACGACGACCCGCGCAACGCACCCTCGCTGTCGGAGTTGGCCGGCATTGCCGGGCTGACACCTTACGCGGCGCTGCGGCGCTTCAGCCGCGAACTGGGCACCACGCCCCACGCCTACCTCCTGCAATACCGTGTGCGACAGGCCCACAAGGCCATCGGCGAAGGCCGCACGCTGGTCGACGCCGCCCAGCTCGCCGGCTTCGCCGACCAGTCACACATGACCCGCGCCTTCGCCCGCCAGCTCGGGCTGACGCCGGGGCAATGGCGCTCATCGCTCAGGCAGCGGCCACCCACACGCTGAGCTCGCCAGCGCCACGCCCCTTTTTCATCCACACAGGAAACCCACGGGAATGAACGCAGAATTCCTGCTGACGGCGCTCGTCGTCGTTCTGCTGCCCGGCACCGGCGTGCTCTACACCCTGGCCGTCGGTCTCGGCCTTGGCGCCCGCGCCGCCACCCTCGCGGCACTGGGCTGCACGCTGGGCATGGTCCCGCAGTTGCTGCTTGCGACTTTCGGCCTGTCGGTGATCCTGCAGGCCAGCGCCGCCAGCTTCCAGATCATCCGACTGCTGGGCACGGCCTATCTGCTGTTCATCGCCTGGCAGGTGTTTCGCGGCAGCGGAGCCCTGGCGCTGGACTCTGCCAGCAGCCCGCGCAGCACCCCACAACTGGTGGGCACCGGGCTCTGGCTGAACCTGCTCAACCCCAAGCTCGGGTTGTTCTTCCTGGCCTTCCTGCCGCAGTTCGTGCCAAGCGGCAGCGAGGACGCCCGGGGGCTGTTCCTGATGCTGGGCCTGGTGTTCGCGCTGATGACCTTTATCGTGTTCATCGGCTACGGGTTGCTGGCGTCCTGGGTGCGCGAGCAGGTGATCGGCCGCCGGCGGTGATGACGCTGATCCGCTGGAGCTTCACCCTCGCCTTTGTCGTTCTGGCGCTACGGCTGGCTGTCGAGACGCTCCAGCCCTGATCACCCGCTAGCCGATCAGCCCCGCGCCCATGTTAATCGCCAGCCCCAGGATCGCGGTGTTGAACAGGAAGCCGATCACCGAGTGCGCGAGTACCACCCTGCGCATCGAGCGCGAAGCAATCTCCACGTCGGAGGTCTGAACCGCCACGCTGAGGGTGAAGGAGAAGTAGAGGAAGTCCCAGTAGTCCGGGTTCTTTTCGCCCTCGGGGAAGCGCAGCACCGGCTCCGCCGCATCGGCCGAGTAGAACTGGCGGGCGTAGTGCATGGTGAAGATGGTGCCAATGAGGAACCAGGAACCCAGCACCGTGCTGGCGGTGAAGGCGTAGCGAACGAACTGCTCGCGGCCATTGGAGTGCCCAGCGATGGCCAATTCGACGACGATGGCAACCAGGCTCGCCACGGCTGCGACAGTGACCAGCACCAATACCGCCTCGGCGTTCTCGTCCTCGATCTCAGCCAGGCGGCGCACCTCCGCTGGCGCCGCGCGCAGGGCCAGCCAGCCGATCAGCAGCACGTAGAGCCAGGCCATGCAGTTCCAGCCCAGCAGCACGCGAGTCATGGGCGCGAACCGGTAGCACGCCAGCGCCACCAATGCGCCGATGACGGCGGAGGTGATCAGGCGCGGGTGCGCCTGCAACAGGGCTCGGTTCAAGCGCAGCATGCCATGCGGTCCAGCTCGGCGGCAGCCAGGTGCGCCACGCTCAGGTCACTCTCGGCAGCCATGCCATCGTCGAGGAACCAGGCGGCGGAAAGACCGGCAAAAGCCAGCACCCACTCCAGCAGGCGACGACGATCGACGCGTGCGTGCTCGACGATCACGTCCAGCTGCCGCAGGAAGCGCGCGCGCTCGCGGGAAGTGGGCAAGTCCGGGTTGCACAGCAGGTTGGCATAGTCGAACAGGCGCTCACCCTGCAGACGCTTGGGATCGATGGCGCGCCAACCGCGCTCGGCGAAATCCAGAATGTTGTCGTGGTGAACATCGCCGTGCAGCACGCACTGGTCGTGCTCGCTGGCCAGCAGCGCCTGGGCGGTCTCCAGGCAGCGCGGGAACAGCTCGCCATAGCGCACGGCGGCAGGCGCGAGATCTCGGAACCATTCGCGCAGGCCGATCACCTCCGGCAGAGGTTTTTCCCGTGGCTGGTGCAGCTTGCGCACGACATCGCAGACGATGCGGCTGGCCTGATCGTCCTCGCCGTGAAGCGCCATGTGCATGAGCGACCGTTCACCCTCGGCGCGCTCCATGAGAATGGTGTCGCCGTCGTAGGCATAGACCAGCGCAGCGCCGTCGCCATCCCACCAGTCGAGCACCTTCGAGCCCAGGCGTTCGTCGACGTCGAGGGCGCGCTTGAGCATGGCCGCCCGGCCTTGCCAGCGAACCGGCAGCAGGTGGCTGCTCGGTGTGATGATCGGCTCGCCTTCGGCGCTGAGGCGCCACAGGGAGAAGACGCGCTGGAAATCCACAGGCACGGGAGTGGGAAGCGGCATGGAAAGGTTCCGGTCGGGATCTGACTGGAGCCTAGCACGGCCACAGGCCGGATCAGTCGGCGGAAGGCTTCAGGCGCTGGGCGAATTCGTCGAGCTGCTTCTGCTCGTACTTGTCGGCGGCCATACGAGCTTCCTCGCGGTAGCGCTCCACCAGCTTGCGCAGCCCCTCGAGGCGGGCGTACTTCTCCTGCCAGATGACCCGTGCCTTGCCCACGTTGCCCTCGTGGAAGGCCACCGAGCGATTCTGCTGCTCGACGGCGCCCTCGAGCTGGGACAGGAAGCGCTGGTAGTTGATCAGCCACTGGCCGCTGACACCCTGCTGGCCATTGGTGATCCATTGTTGCTGGTAGTCGTAGCGGTAGCGCTCCAGCTCGGCGAGCTTGCGCTGCGCCTGCTGCAACTGGCCCTGCATCTGGCCGAGCTGCCGCGCGGCCTCGCGCTCGGCCTTGAGCGCCATGTCCACCACCGGGGCGAGGCGTTCGGCGCGGCGGTTCATGAACACCTCTCCCGCTGCGCTTTCCGTAGGATGGGTGGAGCTTGCGATACCCATCGATCCAGAGCGTCGGTCATCCCGGTGATGACGTAGCCAAGGCAGCATGGGTATCGCTGCGCTCCACCCATCCTACGGGAGCTATCGTGCAGGTTGATCATCACCCGGCCTTGCCGCTGACGACCGCGTCCAGCAGCAGGCGGCTGTCGTCGAGGTTCTGGCTCTCGTCCAGCGCCTGGCGGAGGAACTGGCGCATGATCGGGAAGCGCTGGATGGCCAGGTCGGTCTCCGGATCACCGCCGGCCACGTAGGCGCCGACGCCGATCAGGTCGCGACTCTGCTGATAGCGCGACCACAGTTGCTTGAAGCGCTGGGCGTCGCGCAGGTGTTCGGGGCGTGGTGACCTGCGGCATCACCCGGCTGATCGAGGCTTCGATGTCGATGGCCGGGTAATGGCCTTCCTCGGCCAGCCGGCGCGACAGCACGAAGTGGCCGTCGAGCACACCCCGCGCGGCGTCGGCGATCGGGTCCTGCTGGTCATCGCCTTCACTGAGCACGGTGTAGAACGCCGTGATGGAACCGCCACCCTTCTCGCCGTTGCCGGCACGCTCGACCAGACGCGGCAGCTTGGCGAACACCGACGGTGGATAGCCCTTGGTCGCCGGCGGCTCACCGATGGCCAGGGCGATCTCGCGCTGGGCCTGGGCGTAACGGGTCAGGGAATCCATCAGCAGCAGGACGTTCTTGCCCTTGTCGCGGAAGTACTCGGCGATACGAGTGCAGTATTGCGCAGCGCGCAGTCGCATCAGCGGCGCGTCGTCCGCTGGCGAGGCGACCACCACGGAGCGCTTCAGGCCCTCCTCGCCGGCAGAATGTGCTCGATGAATTCCTTCACCTCGCGGCCCCGCTCGCCGATCAGCCCGACCACGATGATGTCGGCCTTGGTGAACTTGGTGATCATGTCCGAGGAACACCGATTTACCGCACCGGTACCGGCGAACAGGCCCAGGCGCTGGCCACGGCCGACGGTGAGCAGGGAGTTGATCGAGCGGATGCCGACGTCCATCGGCTCGTGGATCGGGTCCGCGCGCCAGCGGGTTGATGATCGGGCTCGTCCATCGGCACCCAAGTCTTCGGCACGCATGCCGCCCTTGCCGTCCAGCGCGCGGCCGACGCCGTCGAGCACGCGGCCGAGCATCGACATGCCCATGGGCAGGCGACCGGAGTCCGCAAGCGGCACCACGCGGGCCGCCGGGGGCGATGCCGACGCGAGGCTGCCCACCGGCATCAGGTAGATCTTGCTACCGGCGAAGCCCATGACTTCGGCTTCCACCTGCACCGGGTGGTAGCCGCCGTCGTTGATGACCTGGCAACGGCTGCCAACGGCGGCCTGCAGGCCTTCGGCCTCCAGTGTCAGGCCGACCATGCGCAGCAGGCGGCCTTCCACCACCGGCTGGGCCGGCAGGCTCACGGCGTCGCTGTAGCCCTGCAGGCGGCGGGCGAAGCTGACGCGGTCAAGGCGCATCGGACTCGCCCTGGCCGGCGCCGAAGTCCACGTGCAGGTCTGGCTCCAACGCGTGGGTCGCCTGATCGCGCTGCTGCTCGAAGAGCTGTTTCACGGCCTGGGCCAGGCGCGTCTCGACCGTGGCGTCGACACGCGAGTGTTCGGTCTCGATACGGCAGCCGCCGGGCAGCAGGCCGTCGTCCTCGATGATCTTCCAGCTTTCCTCGTGGCGATCGCGCAGGGCCTTCACCAGTTCGAAGTCCTGCGGGTTGACCTGGATGCGGATGTTGCTGGCGCCCATCGGCAGCAGCTTGAGCGCCTCGCGCAGTACCAGGCGGATCTGGCTGGAATCGGTGGCCAGCTCGCGCTGTACCACCTGGCGCACCACGTGGGTCACCAGGTTGAGCATGCCCTGTTCGAGCATCTGGTCCTGCTCGGCGATGGGGTCAAGCAGGTGCGACATCAGGGTTTCGAGGTTCTGCAGGCGCGGCTGCAGCGCCGCGTCGGCTTCCTGGCGCGCCTTGATCTGGCCGGCGTGGAAGCCGTCCTTCTCGCCGGCGACGGATGGCGATCGTCGCATTTCACTTCGAGGCCAATGCGCCATCGCAGGCCTATGGCATCGACGCCATTCCCGCCGACGGCATGATCCTCGATGTCGGCCCGCATCTCGATCGCGCGCATCCAGCACGCAATCGATGACGCCTCGACATTGCTGTGGAACGGTCCACTAGGCGCTTTCGAAATGGCGCCCTTCGACCGCGGTACAGTGGCTAGCCGCCAAGCATGCGGCGGAACGAACCAAAGCCCGGAAGCTGATTTCGTTGCAGGCGGCGGCGATACCGTTGCGGCGCTAAATCACGCTGGTGTCGCGATGATTTCACATATATTTCCACAGCCGGCGGGGCTTTCCTCGAGTTTATGCGAAGGCAAACCTCTGCCGGGTGTTGAGATTGTTGAGAGACAAAGTGACCTCACCCTTTACGCCGCGACCGCGGGCAGAAGTCACTAGATTTTAATTTCGCTTTTCCACCGGCCGCCGACTTGGGATGAAACAACATTTTCAGGAGATTTCGATGAATCTAGCCGAACTCAATAAAGTTGCCAAGCCATGGTCGCTCCCGGGGGCGTCTGGCCGCCGACAGAATCTACCGGCACCATCAAGAAGCGCTTTGACGTGATCGGCGCCGAGACCAATGAAGACAATCGCCGACTATCGCGAAATGATGTTCCGCACTCCAGGAGGCGATGTCGAAATACATCTCAGGCGTCATCCTCTATGATGAAACCATCTGGAAAAAGCCAAGGACGACACGCCACTGATCAGGTCTCATCGAAAAGGCCAACGCGATCCCGGCATCAAAGTCGACGAAGGCACGAAGCGCTGCCGGATGCCCTGGCGAACCATTACCATCGGCCTCGACAAGCTCGCCGACCGTCTGCGAAATATTATCAGCAAGGCGCGCGCTTTGCGAAATGGCGCGCGGTGATCGACATCGGCAAGGGCATTCCGAGCTATGCGCTGCGTGACCCAACGCACATGCGCTCGCGCGCTACGCCGCGCTCTGCGCAGGCCGCGCAAATCGTGCCAATCGTCGAACCGGAAGTACTCATGGACGGCGACCACGACATCGACGCTGTTATACGGTGACCGAGTTGGTACTCGAGAAGGAAACTTGAAGCAGCTTTCTATCAAAAAGTCGCGCTCGAAGGCATCGTACTGAAGCCAAACATGGCGGTGCCGGGCAAGAAGAGCGCCAAAAAGGCGCGCGTGCGGAAGTCGCCGAGAAGACCGTGCGCATGCTGAAGAATTGCGTGCCCTGGCGCGGTACCGGGAATTGCATTTTTGTCCGGCGGTCAATCCGATGAAGAAGCGACAGCACATCTTCATGCCATGCAACAGGGATCGTGGTGGACCGCCCGAAACCGACCTTCTCCTACGGCCGTGCGCTTCAGGCGGCCCCGCAAAAGGCTTGGTCAGGCAAGGTCGAGAACGTCGCCTCCGCACAGCAAGGTTTCACACACCGCGCTCACATGAATTCCCTCGCAAGCAAAGGCGAGTGGAAGGCTGATCTGGAGAATGCGCTGCATGACAGCGCGGGTGCGGGTGCCGAAATTCGTTGGCGACATTCTCGCCCTCAAGAGAGTGAGCCATGGCCTCCAAGTCCCGTCAGGTAAATTCTCAACAACCGGCGCCGCGCATCTATCTCGCGACGCCCTCCCTGTCTGACCCGGCGAGCCTTCCTCCTCCTGCCCCGGTTACTGGCGGCGCATGATATTGCGGCTCTCCTGGTGCGGCTTGCACCTGCGGATGAGCGCACCACGACATCGCGCCTCAAGGCCATCGCCCCGGCGGTCCAGCAGGCAGGAACGGCAATGCTGGTGGACGGGCATGTCGGTCTGGTGGCCCGGGCGGGCGCCGATGGCGTTCATGTCAGCGGTGTCGAGGCGATGCAAGACGCCCTGCCCTTGACAAAATCCGGGCGGATGGTGGGCGTCGGCGGCTTGCACACACGGCACGATGCCATGGTCGCTGGTGAGGCCGGCGCAGACTATGTTCTGTTTGGAGAGCCGGGACAAACATGGCCATGCGCTGCTCCCGACGCCATTTATGACCGTCTGCAATGGTGGGCGGAAGTATTTGAACCGCCCTGAGGTTATGCCAGACCGGCTCCCGGAAAGCAGCGGGATTGTTTGGCGCACGGGGGCAGATTTTATCTGGCTCAATGAGCTTGCGCCGGACCATGGGCGCGGACCCGACAAGGCTCTCGATGAGATCAGTGCAGTTACGGCGTACTTCGGTACGGCCGGGCTTTTAACCCGCCGAAACCGACCGATGGACAGACGCGGGCATGAAATGCTTCCTGAGGTCGCGTTCGATCGGTGCGGCAGGCCTGCGAGCGGCCGCGATTATTTTATGCGGCATGAACAGCGCCGCGCTTGCTCAATTGTCTTTGACACCGCAACTCGAACCGAACGGCAACCCAAAGCGGGCCGCCTCGAAGCCGGCCGCGAAGTCTAAAACGCCTCCGAAAGCGACCGAGCAAAAGAAGCCGCCAGAACAACCCCCGACCGCATCACAGCCAAACACCACCGATGATCCGAAGGTGGACTTGGCCTATATGGCGCTTATCAGGTCGGCCTCTATCGTACTGCCCGCGATATCGCCGCCGCTCGCGCCGAGAAGGGCGACGTCAAGGCCATGGCCCTGCTCGGCGAAGTTCATCGAACGCCAACGGCATGGGAATCAAGCGCGACGACGCCAAGGCCGTCGAGTGGTACGCACGCGCGGCGGATCGCGGCGACCGAGAAGCAATGTTCGCGCTGGCAGTGCTCAAAATCGCGGGCCGTGGCGGGCCGGCAGATCGTACCAGGCTGCGAAACTTCTGTGGTGCTCGGCCAAGCTGGGGAAAGCCGCGGCCAGAATCTTGGCCTGCTCTATCTGGAAGGGCAGACTTTTCCACAAGACCTCAAGCGCGCCGCGGAACTGTTTCGACAAGCCGCCAACGCCGGCAATGCCGAGGCTCAATACGCGCTGGCCACTTTTTACAAAGAAGGGCGCGGGGTTGAAAAGGATCTCGTCGAAGCGGGAAAGTTGCTGCGGGCTGCCGCCATTGCCGACAATATCGACGCCGAGGTCGAGGATGCCATCGCCCTTTACAATGGCACCGGCACTACCAAGGACGTTCCCACTGCGGTCGCCCTCCTCAATCGCGCGGCGCGGCAGAACAGCCCCATCGCACAAAATCGCCTCGCCTGGGTCCTGGTCAATGGCCAGGGCGCCCCGATGGACAAGATCGAAGGCTTCAACCTATCCTGATCGCCAAGACCGCCGGCAAGGTGACCCCGATCTGGATGCCCAATTGGCTGAATTGACGCCCATTGAGCGTCCAGGTGGAACCCGCCGCCAACAAATGGTTGCTCCAACGAAGGGGTGGAGCGCCTACCACCTTGACGCCTCTTTCCTTTGAAGCCAATACGCTCTTGGCTCTACGCCCAGCATCGCATTTGGTTCAGGACGGCCATGCTTCATTCCGCGCTCATTAACGTCATGGGCCCAGGCGGCCCTTCGTGCTGCATGCAGCCAAGCGTGATCTCGGTGAAATCGAAAATCTCCAGGTCTCCCCAAGGGCCTGCAAATTTTGTTTCCGCCGCGGACAAGCGCGCGGAGGACATGCTCTGCACTCATCTGCTCAAGGCACGGCCGGGTTACGGCTTCATCGGCGAGGAAGGTGGCACTCGGGAGGGCACCGACAGCACGAACACCTGGATTGTCGACCCGCTGGATGGCACGACCAATTTCCTTCATGGCATCCCGCAATTTGCAATTTCCATTGCCCTGCAGCGCGAGGGCGCGATCGTCGCTGGCGTTGTTTACAATCCCGCCAATGATGAGCTGTATATTGCAGAACGCGGCAAGGGTGCGTTTCTCAACGACCACCGGCTACGGGTCGCGGACGCAAGAAACTCCACGAATGCGTCATTGCCGCGGCCTTCCGGATATCACGTGGCGACCACTAACTGTCGCGCGCGGAAATGGCCCAGCTTCAGCCAAAAGTCGCGGGCCTGCGCCGCTTTGGAGCGGCATCGCTCGATATGGCGTTTGTCGCGGCCGGACGTCTTGATGGCTATTGGGAGCGAAATCTTAAGCAGTGGGATATCGCGGCAGGACTGATCCTCGTGCTCGAAGCCGGCGGAAATGTCAGTGGCATTGAGGGCGGTGACACGGCGCTCGCCAGTGGCAATGTGGTATGCGGCAACGACTTCGTTCAACGCGAACTTGTAAAAATCCTCAAGCCGCTCGGCTCGTGAGCCGCTGCCTGCGGCTTCGCCGCCGAGATACCTCCAAGATCATTAGAACCTCAAACAGGTTCCCCCAAGACCGAAGAGTGGTCCTGTTCTCCCAGCCTGTCGATGTCCATATTGCATCCTGATACTGTCTTTCTGGCGATTTACCATGGCGCAGCATCCACCTCCCGCTTCGGCCGCGGATATCGACGCGACGAAATCATCCACACTGCGCATCTTCCTGGTGCGGATGCTGGTGTTCCTGATCCTCTGCGCCTTGATCGTGGCGGTGCTGTACCGCCAGATCTGGACGGCGTTTCTGGCCAATCCAAGGTCTCAACGCATTGATCGGCGCGGTGCTGCTCATCGGCATCATCCTCGCTTTCCGGAGCAGGTATTGCAGGCTTTATCCGGAAGTCTCATGGGTCAACAGTTTCCGGGTGTCCGATCCAGGCGCTCGCGGTCGATCGCAGGCCGAGCCTGCTGGCGCCGATGGCGGCCATCCTTGCCAACCGATCGGGCTGCATGGCCATTTCACAGCAGACCATGCGGCATTTGCTGGATTTCCATCGCAACCCGTCTCGACGAAGCGCGCGACCTCTCGCGCTACATGACCGGTCTTCTGGTGTTTCTGGGTCTGCTCGGAACCTTTTGGGGATTGATCGAAACGGTCGGATCGGTCGGCAAGGTCATTGAGGGCCTCAAGGCCGGTGGTGAAGCAGGCGCTGTGTTCGATACGCTCAAGGAAGGCCTGGCTGCGCCGCTTGGTGGCATGGGAATTTCCTTTTCGTCATCGCTGTTTGGCCTCGCCGGCTCCCTGATCCTGGGGTTTCTCGACCTGCAATCGAGCCAGGCACAAACAGCTTCTACACCCACCTTGAGGACTGGCTTGCCGAGACCGTAAGGAATATGGCGATATTGGCATTCAGGATCGGCTTGACGAGCCCTGCCGGGGATTTAGGCCCGCTGCTTGACCGACTCCATGCCGCTATCGAGAACATGGGCTCAAACCGAGCCGCCACCACCGCGATGGCAAATCTGGCCGAGGCGATCCAGGGCCTGGTCCACCACATGCGCAACGAGCAGCAAATGATCCGCGAATGGGTGGACGGACAGGGCGAACAAAGCCGCGACATCAAGACTCTGCTCGAGCAGCTGACGCGAGAAAGCGAAAGAGCTGATGGTGACGTAAGGCGAAGACAATGGCGCTCACACGAGGACGCCGCTCCGATAGCGGCTTCCAACTATTGGCCGGGCTTCGTCGATGCGCTTTCGACGTTAATTCTGGCCATCGTCTTCCTGCTGTCAGTATTTGTCATTGTGCAATTCTTTCTGTCGCAGGAAGTCACCGGGAAGGACCAGGCGCTCGCACGGCTCAACGCCCAGATTTCGCAATCTCAACGAGTTGCTGTCCCTGGAAAAGATTGGGAAAACCAATCTTGAGGACCAGATTGCCCAGATGCGCGCCGGTCTTACCAGTGCCGAGGCCGAGCGTGCTATCCGCGTCAAGGGACTATACGCCACGGACTCTCCGCCGGCGCCGGAGCCAACGCCGTGGGCCGCGAGGCGGAGATGAACAAGGCGCTGGATTCCGAGAAGTAAATTTCGGCGCGCGCGCTGGCTCAGGTTGAAGTGCTCAATCAACAAATCAGCGCGCTCCGGCGCCAGCTCGCGGCCCTGGAGGAAGCTCTCGACGCATCGGAAAAACGAGCAGCAAGGAATCACAGAGCAGGATCACCGATCTTGGGCAACGCCTGAATGTCGCACTGGCACAGCGGGTACAGGAGCTGTCGCGTTACCGTTCTGAATTTTTCGGCAGGCTGCGCGCCATCCTTGGCAACCGCCCGGATGTACGCATCGTCGGCGATCGCTTCGTGTTTCAATCGGAGGTATCTTCAACACGGGACACAGCCGTGCTTTTGCCGGAAAAGGACGTGCCGAGCTCGAGCAAAGTCGCAGCGGCCATCATTTTTTTACCTCGACAAACAGATTCCGAGCGAGATTGCTGGGTGCTGCGGGTTGATGGAGCACACCGATGTGTGTCCGATTTCCAGTCCGCAATTCAAATCCAGCTGGATATCCTCAGCGCGCGCCATTTCGGTGGTGCAGTATCTCGTCTCGCTGGCGTGCCCGCACAACGCGTCTGCTGGCCGCCGGCTTTGCCGATTTTCAGCCGACCGGATCCGGAAAAGACGGAGGAAGCCTATCGCCGCAATCGCCGCATCGAGTTGAAGCTGACGGAGCGATGACGCCGATCCACGATCAAGGCTTTCACTTCCGGCCCGCACTGTCCCAGCTGACCAAGAAGCCACGATTCGAACTCTGGCGGTGCACCTGGCAAGCCGCCTATCCATCCATCGATTTTGCACGCACGCGTTCCCTGGTGGCGCGCGCGCTTGGCGCAATGACCTCGTACCCGCCGCAACCATCATTGTTGCCGAAAATCCCGGCGGGCTGTGGGCTTCGTCACCATCGATCAGACCGGCTATCTGGATCAGCTTGTCGCCGACCCGACATCGTGGGGCACCAACCTCGGCAACGCGTTGATCGCCGAAGCAATGCGCGCTTCGCCTACTGGCATCACCCTGCTGGTCAATGCCGACAATGCGCGCGCCATCCGCTTCTATAAACGCAATGGATTCTGTTCATACCCATGACGACGTGAATGCCATTTCAGGGCGTCCAATCATGGGCATGAAGTGGACGCCACCAATCATGAAAAGCTGAAACAGTTTTAGGGTTGCACTCAAGAAGCCGAACGAAGATGCCGTTCTGCATATGCCGACGTTCAGACGCCTTCGAATTGCAGTCGCGCAAGCCGGGCGTAGAGGCCGCCTCGGGCGACCAACGCCGCATGCGTGCCCTCTTCAACGATACGTCCCGCCTCCATCACCAGAATGCGATCGCACGACAGCACAGTCGCCAGGCGATGAGCGATCACGAGCGTCGTGCGCTGACGCATCAGACCTTCGAGCGCCGTCTGGACAAGCGTTTCACTCTCGGCATCCAGCGAGGATGTTGCCTCGTCAAGCAGGAGCAATGGCGCATCACGCAGAATGGCGCGCGCGATCGCAATGCGCTGTCTCTGGCCGCCCGACAGCGTGACGCCACGTTCGCCGAGCGGGGTGTCAAACCCCTCCGGCATACGGCCAAAGATTCGATGGCATGAGCCTGGATCGCAGCCGCGTCCCGACTTCGGCATCGGTCGCATCCGGCCGACCGAAGCGGATGTTCTCTGCGCGCACTTGCAGCAAATACCGTCGAATCCCTGCGGCACCAATGCGATGCGCGATCTTAGGTCGTGCGGATCGACTTTCTCTATCGGCTCGCCATCGACTGTAACGGTCCCACTGACGGGATCGTAGAAACGCAGCAACAGGTGGAACAACGTCGCTTTGCCCGCCGCCTGATGGCTGATCGATGCGGATTCTTCCCTGCAGCTTTGACGGAAAAGGGACAAACCGTCGACCACGAACGTTCCGGGGCGCGACGGGTAAGCAAACCTTACATTGTCGAAACCGACATCTCCCGCGCCGGTTTCGGCAACGGACGTGGCGACGACGGCGGCGCCACCGTTGACTTCAACCGCAAGATTTCAAACAGCCGCTCCGATGTGCGCCGCGGCTGCTTACACCTCGCCCCACACCTGCGATAGCTCACCCAGTCCTCCCGCAGCGAATGCCGCGTAGAGCACAAACTGGCTGAGCCGGCCGGGTAATCTGTCCGGCCAGCACGTCGTGAGATCCGACCCAAAGGATTACAACAACACTTGCGAAAACCAGAAAGATCGCGATGGCTGTAAGGACAGCGCGGGCGGAATTCGATCTTCGCGCCGCCTCGTAAGCACGTGTGACTTCGCCATCGAACCGGGCAGCCGTGAGTTTCTCGTTTGTGAATGCCTGCAACGTCCGGATCGCCCCGATCAATTCTGAAGCATAGGCGGAGGCATTCGCCAGCGTATCCTGCGCGCACCACGCGACAGGCGCTGCACCTTGCGGCCAAAGGCAACCAACGGCAGCACGATAAGCGGGATCGCTGCTAGCACAAAACCCGAGAGCCTCGGGCCGGTAACCACCATCACGGCCGATGCACCAAGGAACAGCACAAGGCTTGCGCCACGCGATCAACAACCCACATGCCGACGGCGGATTTGATCTGTTATTGTATCCGCAGTCAGACCAGAGACCAGTCCCGCTGTGGGCCGTGTCGAAGACAGGCCGGCGATAACTTCGTGAGATGCGTGAACACATCGCGGCGCAAATCGGCGACGATACGCGCACCCAATGTCGGACCAGATAAAGCGTGCCGCGCTGGCGCAGCGCCAGAACGTAAGCGACCACCGCACCGATATGACACTGAAATAGCTGTTCATCAGTGCGATACCTTCGGTGCTTGAACCGAAGTCGATCATGCGCCGCACAGCCAAAGGCATGGCAAGTGCGCCAGAGATGCGACGATCAGAACCACAAGCGCAGCCAGCGACCGGCCGCGAATGGTACCGTGCGACATAAGGCGCGAAGAGTGACAGCAACGGCCGTAGTTTTCATGCCACTTCGCGCCGCTGGCTTCAACGGTAGGTTTCCATTGTCCGGCATGCTGGATGATCCATCAGTCTGATCTCGCTCCGCCTTAATCCCGGAGCGAGAGAGCCATCAGACGGTATTTTTTCAACTGCATTCATGTCACACCGCTGCCCACGACCGGCGGCGGCTTTCCCATAGGCCTCGCTGCCGCCGCTGGCAAATGGTCAATCATGGGGCATGAAGAAGCAGCCAAGCCCTGGTTGGTCTGCGCTTGTCTCGTGCGCCGGGCTGGGCTATAGAGCGGCCAAATTCATCCCGAACATTCCATCAGGATCGGCGCTGCGCGCCCGAGGATTTGTCATGAAACCCGAAATTCACCCGGATTATCATACAATTAGGGTAGTGATGACCGACGGAACGGAATATTTGACCCGGTCCACCTATGGCAAGGACGGCGATGCGCTGCAACCTCGACATCGATTCCAAGTCTCATCCGGCGTGGACCGGCGGCCAGCAGCAGATCCTGGATCGCGGCGAACGTGGTGTTTCTCGCGCTTCCAGAAGAAATTCTCGGGCTTTCTCAAGAAGGACTGAGTAGGTCGTCACGCCACCATATGATCCCGAAGGCATGAAACGGTCTTCGGGATGACCATGCACAACAAGAGAGAAAGCAGCACGGCTCGACGCCTTCCTGCTTTGAAATGGTGCAGCCCCGGTTACCCGCCGGGGCTTTTTCGTGACGTCACGCCTTGATAGAACGCCAATCCAATCACAGGCGCACGCGTCCCCTCTTACCCGCGAAGCTCATATCGAAAAATCCGCACTGTCTTACGAGCGCCGAAAACGGGACACGAAATCGACCACGGCCTTGCGCCCCGGCATTTCGACCAGACGATAGCTCATTTCTGACAAAAGCCAGATACCTGCAAAGCAGGCAATCGAGGCGATGACATAAGCTGTGCCGGTTCGACCAAATTCCCGCCAGCCGCTTACTGCGAAGCTCACGAACAGCGGATGGAGGAGATAAACAGAATATGAAATGATCCCGAGCCGATAGACCAGCGCATTGCCAAACATCATTTGCGCCAACCTGCCATCACGCGACAGAACGGCGACAAGCGGAACGAACAGCACATACAGCGTGAGATCGCCAGCACCGGCAACGGCCGCGATGATGATTGCCGCCAGCACGATGAGAAGCGTCACATCTTGCGCCATCACCGAGAACGGATCGAGCATGCCGGCGTAACGGAAGATTGCCAGTCCAAGCGTAAATCCGGCCACCGCCCGCAACAGCGGGTAAAAAGAGTCACCGCTGACAACATCGAGCGGCCCGCTCGCGCCATATCCGCTCGCACTCACCGCATAAACACCGACCAGCGCAGCCAGCGCCACAAGGCCGCATACCAATTTGTTACGTTTGACAGTCAGCAACAACAAAAGTGGTGCCAGCAGATAGGAGCCCATTTCCGCGCTGGCAGCCCATGAGACGCCCATCAACGGCCGAACATGCAAGCCCCATCCGGTCAACATCAGAAGATTGCCGATCACGTCATAAGACGAAAACATCGTCAAACTGTCAGGCCCCGACAGACCTGCGGCGATCTTGGCGACATAGAGAATGGCAATGGCAAGGTAGGCGGGATATAGCCGCGCCACGCGCTTGAGCAGGAAAAAGCCGAAGTCGTTCAGGTGACCGGCAGTCAGTTTGTCGCCATAGGTCAGGCCGATAACATATCCGCTCAGCATGAAAAAAAGATCGACCGGCAGGTAGCCGTATGGGATCGGATAGTAAAGGAGACGACCGCCATCAAACAGATGCACGTCGCCAAAATGATAAAGAACAATGATGGAGGCTGCGACGCCGCGCACGCCTGTCAAAGCCCTTATGTCCTTCGCCATAATCAACCTGTGATGCGGGAATGCCGCAGGCTATGGAACACGAGTTGGGCAAAATGCCAAACTATGCAATGAGGAATGATCCCGCGACAGATCGCCAGGTGTCAGCCAGTCCGATGCTGAAGCATCACTGACTTTCGAAGGCCGCCTTGAGGCGGTTGAGCTGCGGCACAAGGGGATTGCCAACGCTTTTCTGACCGCCCGGAACAGAGTGAATGGTCGTATCGAGACGACGCACCTTCGCTTGCAACATCATCGACCGGGCAACAAGATCCTGCAATTGCGCTGGCAATTTTTCCAGCACATCCGCTCCGGCGGGATCGGCGGCAGTCAACTTGACCTTGGTCTTTTCGCGATTGGCCTGACTAAGCGTCATCTCGCCTTCCTTGACCGCGCGATGAAGCAGCAGCCAGGACGCCACCTGCATCAGGCGCGTGGTCAGACGCATGCTTTCGGTGGCATAGGTCAGGCTGACGGCCCGCTCGAGCGCTTTGGCCTCCACACGCCCGGCACCATCGAGATAGGCGGCCGTTTCTTCCACCAGATCCATGCCCTCCCGAAATAGCGCGTCAAAAGCTGCGGACTGGGTGATCCGTTCGCTCAATACAACCAGGCTGGCATCGCCTGACGGGTGACCTGACATGGTTAACGCCTCGAAAACACACTTATTTTTATGATGAATAAATCATTACGCCTCCCCGGCCGGGAGTCCAGCGACCTGCGAAACTAAGATGGAATATGGTTTCCAGCGTGACGCCCGCCCAACAAAAAAGAGCCGCCGTTACCGGCGGCTTTGAAAGTTGATAACAGGGAGGCGTCAAACAGAGTGGACAGGAGCCAACTCGGTGTCCAAACAAGGACAGTCGCGGTTATAATCGCGAAAGCTTAATACGTCGTAAACGAACGATTTTGTTCATCTTTCCTTTTGGAATAGCGCCTGCCCACGCGCTCAGGATTTGAACAGGCTCGCTGCTGCATTCCGTGACGCCTGCTTTTTCGCGACCTCGGCTTTCAGCCACGGCATGATACTCATCGTTCAACAGCGCAATGCAGCTCATTCCAAATCACCGACAGAGAGCAAATACAGATCCTGACCGATGTCGTGGGCGATCATCTTGCGCGGCCTGTCTTCGTCCTCCCCAGCCATCTTCACGTCCTTTCGTCGTCACCGTGTCTTGTCACATATCGCACCCAGCATTTCGCGGCACTATTTGCACGAGCGCATACCGTTCCTCCCGAAGATACACCGATCGGGGAGTTTTCCAGCGGATCGGATGCGATTGCGTTGCGCCGATATCGTCGCGCACCGATCCGATTTTGGCGAAATTGTGCCTTCAAGGCCTGTCGTTGGTCGTTAAACCCTTTCATTTTCCTCATATTCATGTCATTTATCGCGCTCGGCGCTGGCCTTGGCCCGGCGTTTTCAATACGGAAGCTGACATTGCGTTCGATCAGGTGCTTCGCTCTGCTGGCATCCCTCTTCGTTCTTTTCGGCCTGACGCCGGCGGCATATGCCGTCGATGCCATCAGCGTGCGGAGTGACACGCCCGCGATCGACCTCACCGGCGTTCTGGAATTTCAGCGCAGCGACACCGATCGCATTCAGGTGTTACCGCGCCGGGGACTGATGGGCATTGTGCGCCGGATCGAGCTGCGCTCACGCGAAGGTGGCCAGAACTGGATCGTATTCGCGCTGGCCAACAACACCGACGACCAGCTCGACCGGTTGATCGTCGTGCCGCACTATCGCGTCGTGTCGTCGGGACGTCAGGCCCGATCACGGTTCTCTCGCGCATTGCCAATATCACGCCTGCAACGGGTGACAGGCCCGAACGGCAGGACAGCGCCACCGCTGATTTTTTCGTATCACGCTCGATCCCGGCGCGGTGGTGACCTATGTGGCCGAGCTGCGCACCGACAAAATTCCCCAGCTTTATGTACTGGGAGCCGGAAGCCTACAAGGACAAAGTCAATTCATTTACGCTGTATCAGGGCATCGTGATGGTCGGGCATCTCCGGCCTGCTGGCGCTGGTGTTGACCATTCTGTTCGTGGTCAAGGGCAGCATCATGTTTCCGGCTGCCGCCGGCGCTAGCCATCGGCATGTGTCTATGTCGGGGTTGATTTCGGATTCTGGGGAAAATATTCGACATGTCGGCTGGCGCCGAGCACGTCAACGGCCGGCGAGGCGATCCTCGCGGCGACCCTGTTGGTGTTCCTGTTCGGGTATCTCAACCTGTTGCGCTGGCAAATGCGCTATTCTCATATCACCATCGGGTGGCTGGTCTTTCTTGGCGCGTTGGTGGCTTTGGCATTGTTTGATCCCGCGGTGGCCTCGGCATCGCGCGCATTCCGCTGAAACGCTCATCGCCGTATTTGGTTTCGCGCTGATCGTGCTATTGCCACGCATGGCTTTGACCGCGCGGTGTTGCTCATCCCGACATGGTTGCTCTGCTGGTGGTCTGGATTGTCGCCGCAGCATGACGGTAGCCGGCGCGGTAGACAATCGACAGTCCGCTCGGACCGGCCCTGCTCGGTGGTCTTCTCATTGTCATGCTCATCGGCTTTACGGTGATGCAGCACGCCTTTGCGGGCGAAGCGAGCAGCGGCATCGTCTCCGACGTGGAACGCCGCGCATTGGCGCTCACCGGCTCGGGCGATTTGATCTGGGACTGGGACGTTTCGGCGGACAAGGTTTTCACCAGCCCTGAAACCGAAAGCCTGCTCGGTCTGAAACGTGGCGCGCTGGAAGGCTCCGCCGCAAAATGGCTGGAGGTCCTGCATCCTCTTGATCAAGATCGATTGTTTCCGCGCCGCTCTCGACAGCGTGCTCGATCAGCGCCGCGGGCGATTGGCGCAGGACTTCCCGGTTGCGGACACCTGACGGTCATTTCATGTGGTTCGCCTTGAAAGCGCGTCCGGTGGTGGGCTCGGATGGCGAGGTGGCGCGCGTTGTAGGCACATTGTCGGATGTCACCGAAAACGAAGAACTCGGAAGAGCGAATGCTGCACGATTCCGTGCATGACAACCTGACAGGCCTTCCGGGAATCGTCAGCTTTTCATTGACCGGTTGAAAGCGGTCGCGAACTTCGCGAAGACGACACCCAATCTGCGCCCAACCGTCATGGTGATCGATCTCGACCGCTTCAAGCAGGTCAACGATTCCGTTGGAATTGCGGTGGGCGATTCTGATCCTGCTGACCCTTGCGCGGCGCCTGTCCCGCATTCTCAAACCGAGGACACGCTCGCGCGGCTGTCCGGCGATCCGTTCGGTCTCATCCTCGTGTCCGAGCACGAACCCAACCGTATCACCGCCTTCGCGGAGACCATCGCAAAACGATTTGCGCACCCATTGCCTTCAATGACCGCGAGATTTTCCTGACCGCATCCATGGGGCTTGCCTTGAGCGACCCGCAAACGCCCTTGACGGACGAGCTCATCAAGGATGCCGAGCTTGCGATGTATCATTCGAAACGCATCGGCGGCGACCGCATCGACATTTACAAACCAGCCATGCGAGCCCGGAAGACGGACCGCTTGACGCTGAAGTCGGAGCTGTGTCGCGCTCATCGAGCGCGAAGAGATCACCATCCTCTATCAGCCGATCATCCGGCTCGAAGATCGCGCTGTTGCCGGCTTCGAAGCGCTTGCGCGCTGGGATCACCCCAAGCTTGGACGTAGTGGCGCCTGACGAGTTCATCTCGGTGGCCGAGGAAATTGGCCTTATCGTTGATCTCGGCCTTTTCGTGATGGACACCACCGCGCGCCAACTGGGCGCCTGGCAACGCACCGCTCGCTCGCGCGAACCCGTGTTCGCCAGCGTCAACGTGTCTTCGCGCCAGTTACTGCGCCATGACCTCATCAACGACGTGCGCGGGGTACTGGCGCGATCGGCCGTAGCACGCGGATCGCTCAAGCTCGAACTGACCGAGTCACTGGTGATGGAAAATCCGGAACATGCCGCGCAAATGCTGCACCGGATCAAGGAGCTTGGCACCGGTCTGGCGCTCGATGATTTTCGGCACCGGGCACTCGTCGCTTGCGTATCTGCAACGCTTTCCGTTTGACACCATCAAGATTGACCAGTCGTTTGTCCGCACCACCCACGCCTGGCATACAGACCGGTCTTACTGAAATCGATTGTTTCGCTTGCCCACGATCTCGGCATGCAAGTCGTCGCAGAAGGTGCGGAAACCGATTCCGATGCGGTCGAGCTTTACCAGCTCGGCTGCGAGTATGCGCAAGGCTTCGCCTTTGGCGAGCCGATGGACGCCGAGGCCGCGATGCGGCTTCTAACGGGCGAGAAGGTGGAGACAAAGCAGACCGCCAGACGCCTCGCGACGGCCGCTCCCAAGCCGTCAACGATCATCGCGGCGCAGGAATAATCCTGCAGGGGCCGCGATGCGCGTCAGGCATGGCCTGCTTCATTCGAAAGCATGCCGATATCGACGCCGATCTTTTCGAGCGCACGTTGATATTTGACATCCACATCATGTCCGAAGATCAGTTCGGCATCCGCCGGACAATGCAGCCAGCCGTTCCCCTGAATTTCGCTCTCGAGCTGCCCCGGCGCCCAGCAGGCATATCCGAGAGCCAGGATCGCATGTTTCGGACCGGTCCCTTCGGCGATGGCCTTGAGAATGTCCAAGGTTGCGGTCAACGAAATGCCGTCATCGATCGGCAACGTCGCGTTGCTGATATGAAAATCGCTGGAATGAAGAACAAATCCCCGCCCGGTTTCCACCGGACCGCCCTTCAGGATATTCATGGTTTCGGCATGCTGCGGCAACTTGATCTGATCGGCCTTGTCGATGATATCGAGTTGCATCAGCGAGCCAGGGGAAATCAATGCTGCCTGCGGGATGATTGACAATGATACAGGTGCTGTTCGAATTCTATCGTGTTTCCCTATTAACCTTAGCAATA
>JASGKM010000032.1:0-16580 GCA_049840615.1 Pseudomonas sp. | reverse complement strand
TCTATGTGTTCTTGAGTGGGTACATGCTAAGGGTAATGGGGAACACGATAAATGCAAACAGCACCTATTAGGTTAACTCCTCGCGGCCCGAGTGGCAGGGCGCTTGGAGCGAGCTGTATGAGTTTTAGCCGTTACGTCTACAGCGAACTTGGCGGCGATCCTGTTCTATATAACAGACCTAATCTTGGATTACAGGCATCCCCTAGGGTCTGCTAGCGGCACTTAGGCTGCTAGGGCGTAGTTGTCATCATTGGCAACTATAAAGTTGTGGCAGCTGATTTACGAGAACTGTCACCTACTGGCATGCCCCTCGAGTTTTGTTACCGGCGTCGAATCCTAATCGGCCCCAAAACCTTTCAAGGTCGAGATTCATTCTACGGGAAAGCCGCCCCGATAGCCACCCGGGGCGGCGGAAGCTGTTGTCAGCTCAGGAATTTCAGCACGGCTTCGGCCACGGCCTCGGAGGACGCGGGGTTCTGTCCGGTGATCAGGCCGCGATCCACCTCGACGTGGCTCTGCCAGTCCGGGCCCTTGCTGTAGCGGGCACCGTTGGCCTTGAGCATGTCCTGGACGAGGAAGGGCACAACGTCGGTGAGGCCCACGGCGTCCTCTTCGCTGTTGGAAAAGCCGGTGACGTGTCGGCCCTGCACCAGCGGGCGGCCGTCGAGCCCGTGCGGATGGCGGAACACGGCCGGAGCATGGCAGACGGCGGAGACGGGTTTGCCGCTGGAGTGGAAGGCTTCGATCAGCGCCACCGAGGTGCTGGTCCTCTGCCAGGTCCCAGAGCGGGCCGTGGCCGCCGGGGTAGAACACGGCGTCGAAGTCGTCCGCTTTCACCTCGCTGAGCTTCACGGTATTGGCCAGTGCGGCCTGGGCGTCGCTGTCCTGGCGGAAGCGGTGGGTAGCGGGGGTCTGCGCGTCTTCCGCGTCACTCTTGGGGTCCAGCGGCGGCTGGCCGCCCTTGGGCGAGGCCAGGGTCAGGCTGGCGCCAGCATCCTTGAACACGTAGTAGGGCGCGGCGAACTCCTCGAGCCAGAAGCCGGTTTTTTGCCCGGTGCTGCCGAGCTGGTCGTGGGAGGTCAGGACTACCAGGATTTTCATGCTCACTCCTTCGGCGTATCGCTAGTCATGCGGCTGCCGCCGAAACGGCAGCCCGGACTGTCAGTGTAGGCAATGAGCCGTCCGCGTCAGCGCGACGGGTGATACCCAGATAGGCGGCGTACAGCACGCCGTTGAGCATCAGTACCCAGATCGGCAGGCCGCCGCCGCGCTGGGCGTTGATTCGCAGCCAGAGCGCAGCGCCGAGGGTCACCAGCACGCCGGTGAGCACTTCGATGCGCGGCTGCCAGGGTGTGAGCAGGATGCCGATGGCGGGCAGCAGGGTGCCCTGGAACACCATGGCGCCGCTGATGTTGCCGAAGGCCAGGGTGTCCTTGCCGCGACGCACCCAGAGGATGCTGTTGATCTTCTCCGGCAGTTCAGTGGCGATGGGGATGATCAGCAGCGACAGCAGCAGCGCCGAAATCCCCAGTATGTGTGACAGGCCTTCCACGCCATGGATGAAGCCCTTGGCGCCCAGCACCAGCAGCACCAGGCCCAGCAGCAGTTGCAGCAGGATGGTGGCCAGGTTGGTCGGCAGGCCGATGCGTGACAGGTACATGTGGTGGTCGGCCTCGGTGCCGTGGCCGTCCTCCACCAGGCTTTGCGAGGCACGGATGGTCAGCGTGATGTAGCCGACGTAGGTCAGTACCAGCAGCACGCTGAGGGCGACGCGCACGGAGTGCAGTTCAGCAGGCACGAACATGGCGATGGTGGCGAAGCTGAAGGCGACCAGGAAGAAGTTCAGGTCGCGCTGCAGCCCCGTGCGCTCGGGCGGATGCGTCCGAACAGGCCGCGAGCGCGCCAGGCGGCGAGCGCCATCAGGCAGGTGGACAGGGTAGAGAGCATCAGTGGCGCACCAAGGATGGCGCCGACGCCGACTTCCTCGTTGAGGCTGACGTTGCTGGTGCCGGCGAATCAGCGCCAGCAGCGGGATCAGGGTCTCCGGCAGGGCAGTGCCGACGGCGGCGAACAGCGAGCCGGTGACGCCTTC
This sequence comes from Pseudomonas sp., assembly GCA_049840615.1. Classification (GTDB taxonomy): domain Bacteria; phylum Pseudomonadota; class Gammaproteobacteria; order Pseudomonadales; family Pseudomonadaceae; genus Pseudomonas. The sequence continues at coordinate 14,488 of JASGKM010000032.1, read as the reverse complement.
GGAGATGCCGAGGCGTTCGCCAAAATGTTCCAGGGCGTTGGTGAAGAGTTCGGCGGCGATCAGGATCACCAGCAGCATGCCGAGCAGTTCGAGAATGAAGGTCAGCATGCGCGTAGCTCCAGAGAGATGGAGCGAAGAGTGGGGTGGTGCATCACGGTGAAGCTCCCGGCCGGTGTAAGTACCATGACCACGCGTCTCCCCGGCCGTTGCGGAGATCACGTGGTCAAAGGTCTTGCCAGGCAAAGCTGCTGACGACGCCATGGCCTGTGGGCCAAGTGTGTTGACGTCGCCCCCGTCGTCGAACGGTCGGCTACTCCCCAATGACGCCGCGCATTCTAGCGGATCGGGCGAGCAGCTCAACCCATGCGTTACCAGGTATCGATCAGCGGGCGCTTTTTCCCCTGGCGCGGCGCGGGCTTCGGCGTCGATGCCAGGCCGCGCAGCAACCAGCGGCGGGTGTCGGCCGGGTCAATGACGTCGTCGATCTCCAGGTAGCTCGCCATGTTCAGTCCCTTGCCGTTGCGGTAGGCCGCGGCGACCAGCTTGTCGAACAGCTTCTGCCGCTCCTGCGGGTCTTCGATGGCGGCCAGCTCCTTGGCGTAGCCGAGGCGGATTGCCCCTTCCAGTCCCATGGCGCCGAACTCGCCGCTGGGCCAGGCGATAGTGAACAGCGCCGAGTGGAAGCTGCCTGCGGCCATGGCCTGCGCACCGAGGCCGTAGCCCTTGCGCAATACCACGGTGAAGAACGGCACGCTGAGGCTGGCGGCGGTGACGAACATGCGCGAGACGTGGCGCACGGTGCCGGTCTTCTCCGCTTCCGGGCCGACCATGAAGCCGGGGGTGTCGCACAGGGAGATGATCGGCAGGTCGAAAGCGTCGCACAGCTGCATGAAGCGCGCGGCCTTGTCGCCGGCCTCGGCATCGATGGCGCCGCCCAGGTGCATGGGGTTGTTGGCGATCAGCCCGAAGGGCTTGCCTTCGATGCGCACCAGCGCGGTGATCATGCCGGCGGCGAAGTAGCGGCGCAGCTCCAGTACCGAGCCAGCTGTCGGCCAACTGTTCGATGACCTGACGGATGTCGTAGACGCGCAGGCGGTTCTCCGGCACTGCGTGGCGCAGCAGGCGCTGGTCGGCGCATTCCCAGCCAGCGGTGTCGCCCTGGAAATAGGCGAGGTACTGGCGTGCGATACGCGTGGCCTCGGCCTCGTCTTCAACCAGTACGTCGATCACGCCGTTGGCGCTCTGTACGTCGCTGGGGCCGACCTCCTCGGGGGCGAACTTGCCCAGGCCGCCGCCTTCGATCATCGCCGGGCCGGCCATGCCCAGGCTGGTATCGCGGGTGGCGATGATCACGTCGCAGCAGCCCAACAGGGCAGCGTTGCCGGCGAAGCAGCGACCGGAGACTACGCCCACCAGCGGCACCAGTCCGGAGAGTCGTGCCAGGCCGACGAAGCTCATGTTGTCCAGCCCGGCCACGCCGACGAAGTCGGTGTCGCCCGGACGCCCGCCGCCACCTTCCGCGTAGAGCACCAGCGGGATGCGCCATTGCTCGGCGAGGTGCAGCATGCGGTCGGTCTTCTTGTGGTTCATCACGCCCTGGGTGCCGGCGAACACGGTGTAGTCGTAGGCCAGCACCAGGCAACGGGCCTTCTCGTCGCCGAACTGCGCGGCGTTGATGCTGCCCAGGCCGCTGATCAGACCGTCGGCAGGGCTGCTGGCGATCAGTTCCTCGACGCTGCGGCGACGACGCTGGGCGGCGATGGCCAGGGCGCCGTACTCGATGAAGCTGCCGTCATCGAGCAGGTCGGCGAGGTTCTCGCGGGTGGTGCGCTTGCCGATCTTGTGGCGCTTGGCGACAGCCTCCGGGCGGCGCTCGTCGAGACCGATGGCATGGCGTTCGAGGACTTCGGCGAGGTCGGCGCGGAGGGTGTCGAGATCGATGTCGGCGCTGGTTTCATGGTCCTGCGCCTCGATATCCGCGGGTTCGACGAACAGCAGGGCGTCCCCCTCGCCGAGGCTATCGCCAGGCGTGGCGGCCAGGCTGTGGACGATGCCACTGGCGCTGGCTTTCACCTCGAATTCCATCTTCATCGCCTCGACGACGGCGATGGTCTGGCCCTGGGCGACCGCGTCGCCAGTGGCCACGTTCAGGCTGACCAGTACCCCCGCACTGGGAGTGGCGAGCGGGATGCACCCGGCCGGCGCTTCGCTGGTGCGCTGGGCTGGCGCGGTTGCACCGGCCTGGCTGAAGAAACGATGCGGGTGCGCGTGCTGCTGTGCGCCCAATAGTGTGGGCAGGTGTTCTTCGATGTAGCGGGTGGTGACCTGGTTGTCGGCCACCGCGCCCTGGCGCAGCAGATTGAGTAGCAGAGGGATGTTGCTCGCCACGCCTTCGAGGCGGAACTCGCAGAGCGCACGGTAGGCGCGTTGCACCAGCTGTGGATAACCGCCGTTGCCGTGGACGATCAGCTTGGCCAGCAGCGAGTCGTAGCCGGCGCTGTTGCGGTAGCCGGCGTAGCCGTAGCCATCCACGCGCAGGCCGGGGCCGCAGGGCGGCTCGTAGGCGCTGAGGGTGCCGCAGGCGAGGTGGGGCGTGCCGTCGCTGGCGAGGCTTTCCAGGTTGATCCGCAGTTGCAGGGCGTGGCCGCGCGGCGCGGGAATCTCGGCCTGGGTCAGATTCAATTCGGCGAGGCTGGCGCCGGCGGCGATGCGCAGTTGCGCCTGGACCAGGTCGATGCCGGTTACCGCTTCGGTGATGGTGTGTTCCACCTGCAGGCGCGGGTTGGCTTCCATGAATACGAAGTCGCCGCTGTCCTCGTCCAACAGGAACTCGAAGGTGCCCAGGCCGCGATAATCCACGGCTTCTGCCAGCCTCACCGCGGCCGCGAGGATGGCGCCGCGCAGGCGCGGGTGCAGGTTGGGGCTGGGGCGATCTCCAGCAGTTTCTGGTTGCGCCGCTGCAGGGTGCAATCGCGCTCCCACAGGTGGCTGACGACACGACCGTCGCCGATTACCTGTACCTCAATGTGACGGGCGCGCTGGATCAGGCGTTCGACGTAGAGCCGGTCATCGCCGAAGGCCGCACGGGCTTCGGCCTGGCAGCGGGCGTAGGCGTCGGCGATTTCTTCGGCGCGGTGCACCGCGCGCATGCCACGCCCGCCACCGCCGGCGAGGGCCTTGATCATCATGCCGGCGCCGGCGGGTAGCTCGCGGAAGAAGCGTTCAGCGTCTTCCAGGGAGGTGGCGCGGTTGCTGCCGGCAGCCAGTGCGACGCCGTGGTCGCGGGCCAGGTCGCGGGCGCGGGCCTTGTCGCCGAAGACGTCGAGCACTTCTGCCGAGGGGCCGACGAAGATGAGCCCGGCGGCTTTGCAGCGGCGGGCGAAATCGGCGTTTTCGGAAAGGAAGCCATAGCCTGGATGCACCGAGTCGCAGCCCTGGGCCAGGGCGATGTCGATGATCTGCTGTTGGTCCAGGTAGGCGCTGGCGCCGCGCCCTTTCAGGGCTGCGGCCTGGTCGGTCCGACGCGTGTGCAGCGAGGCGGCATCGTCCTCGGCGAAGATCGCCAGCGTCTGGATACCCAGCTCGGCAGCGGCGCGGGCAATGCGGATGGCAATCTCGCCACGGTTGGCGATGAGCAGGCGGGTGACGGGCATGGCGATTCCGGTTGTGGTTCTTGTGGTCGGGAATCGCACCATCTTAGGCGGGTGGGGAGAACGGGGAATCAACTACGGCGTTGCGAATGGCACAGGCTTAGTGGGCCTTATGAGCGGCGACCGGCCTGGGGCCGGCCGCCGCGTGCGGGATCACCCGTTGGCTCCGCCGTCGCCGGCGTTTTTCTTCAGCAGCTGCAGGGCTTTTTCGGTCTGCGCGATGCAGGCCTTGGTGTCACCTGCGGCCTGGGCCTGGGCGGCCTTTTCCTGCAGGCGCATGGCCTGTTCCTGGGCCTGGGTGTTGTTGGTGATCGTTTTCACGGCGTCATCGACTTTCTGCAGATTGTCGCTGCACAGGTCGGCAGCAAAAGCCGGCGATGCCAGCAGAGCGGCGGTAATGAGCAGGGCGGCACGTTTCATGGCAGTACTCCTGTCAACTTGACCGTTGTCGCGGACCGAACGAGCGGACCGAACGAGCGGGCCGTACAGGGTGGACTGCCGTGATTCGCGCGGGGTTCAGAGAATCGGCCCGGCGGTGACCGGGAGTTCGACGCAGACGCCCAGGCCGGCGCCGTCCAGCCCTTCGTGCAGGGATATGCGCCCGCGGTGGATTTCCACGATGCGCTTGACGATGGGCAGGCCCAGTCCGCTGCCAGGGCTGCTGGAAACGCTCGGGCTGCGATAGAAGCGGGTGAAGATCGCCGCGTGCTCCGCAGGCGCTACCCCGGGGCCGTTGTCGCGGACCCAGAGGGTCAGTCGATCGTTCTCGCTCTCCAGGCTGACGGCCACGCGGCCGCCTTCGGGGGTGTAGCGCAAGGCGTTGCCGACCAGGTTGGTGAGCATAAGCCCAAGCCACGCCGCTACGCCGCGCAGCGTGACCTCCTGGCTATCGAGGGTCAGATCGATCTGCTTGTCGATGGCCTGCGGCGCGAGATCGGCGATGGTGTCTTCGGCCAGCAGGCGCAGGTCCACCGGGGCGAAGATTTCGTGCAGCTCTTCGGCATCGAGTCGCGCCAGCAGGAGGATCTGCTCCATCAGCGCGCTGATCCGTTCGACGCTGCGACTGACCTGCTGCAGCCCGTGGGCGTGGGCGGCCGGGTCAGACGAGCGCAGCGCCACCTGGGCATGGGTGCGCAGGCTGGCCAGGGGGGTACGGATTTCATGGGCGGCGTCGCTGGTCAGGCGGCGCTCTGCTTCCATCGCGGTATTCAGGCGCTCCAGCAGCAGGTTCAGCTCGTTCACCAAGCTGTGCACTTCCACAGGGGCCCGGTACAACGCCAGGGGATGCAGGCTATGAGCGCCGCGTTGGTGTACCTGCTCGATCAGACTGCGCAGCGGAGCGAGGCCCTGGCGCACACCGAACCAGACCAGCACGGCGAACAACGGCAGGGCCAGCAGCAAGGGAAATAGCGCGCTGAAGAGCAACAGACGCAGAGTCTTCGAGCGGAAGTGCAGGTCCTCGTAGACCCAGATGCGAATCTGGTCGGCACCGGAGGACTCGATCTGCAGCACCCGATAACGCACACCGCCTTGTTGCAGGTCGGAAAAGCCCAGTGGTTGGCGATCCAGGCCCGCGGGCGGGCGCTCGGTCGTCAGCAGGGGTTCGCCCAGATACCAAATGGAGTAGCCAAGGGTCGCTTCCCGGTGGATCAGTGGCAGGCCTTCGATGGCCTTGCGGCTGCGCGAGAGGATTTCGCCCGGTGGGGTCGGCTCGGCATCGATGGAGTCAGCGATGTCGACCAGGCTGAGGGCGGCCTGGCCGAAGTCGATCATGTCCTGGTCGTAGAGCCGGTTCACCTGCTCGCGGGTCAGGTGATAGGTGAAGAGGCCGGCTACCAGCCACAGTACGGATACACCGCCGATCAGCGTCAGCAGCAGGCGCCGGCTGATGGAGCCGGCGCGGCGCGGCGCGCTGCTCAAGCTCGTGCAGCGCCTTCGGGGCGGTCGATGCCGTAGCCGATACCGCGCACGGTGCGGATCAGGCCGTTGCCCAGCTTGCGCCGCAAGTGGTGGATATGGACTTCGATGGCGTTGCTTTCCAGGTCGCCGTCCCAGCCGTAGAGGGCCTCCACCAGGCGCGCACGGGACAGTACCTTGCCGCGTTGTTCCAGCAGCAGGCGTAGCAGCGCGTATTCACGCGGGGCCAGGTCCACCGGTGAGCCAGCGAGGCTGACCTGGTGCGTAGCCGGGTCCAGTGCCAGTTCGCCGTGTTGCAGCAGCGGCGCAGCGCGGCCGGTGTGGCGGCGGGTCAGGGCGCGGACACGGGCGAGCAGTTCATCGAGGTCGAAAGGTTTGGTCAGGTAGTCGTCGGCGCCGGCGTCGAGGCCGGCCACGCGGTCGGCTACCTTGTCGCGGGCGGTGAGGATCAGCACTGGTGTCATGTCACCCCGGCGGCGCAGGCCGCGCAGCACTTCCAGGCCATCCTTGCGCGGCAGCCCGAGGTCGAGGACCAACAGGTCGAACTCATCGGTGGCCAGCGCCTGATCGGCGGCCACGCCATCGTTCACCCAGTCTACGGTGTCACCTTCCAGACCGAGCCCCGCGCGAATACCATCGCCCAGCAGCTGGTCGTCTTCTGCCAACAGGATTCTCATCGATGCCCCCTCAGCCGGCTCTGTGCAGCAGGATAGCCGGCGTTACTCATTTCGGGCAGAGGGTGGCAGCGCTCGCTTAACGGGGCGTTAAGAACTGAGATTCGCCGTGGCGTGCGGCCGATCGCGGACGGAGTCCGCTCCTGCCCGGCCGGAGTCTGTAGGAGCGAGCTTGCTCGCGAACAGCGTTGTAGGGCGAATAACCTGGAACAGGTTATCCGCCGTCGGAGGTGGCGGCGGATAACGCTGGGAGCGTTATGCGCCCTACGGTTGGGTCTGCGTTGGGCGTGCGCGGGTCACGCGATCCACCAGGTAGACCACGCCGCGGTAGTCGATGCCGCCATGGGCGGACAGGCCGATCTCGCAGGTGCGACTGGTGGAAACGCCTTCCTCGCAGTACTGCACCGCCTCCTTGAGCGTGCGCAGCGAGTGCGCGTTCAGCTCGGGCGTGGTGAAACCCTTGTCGCCGGCAAAGCCGCAGCAGTGAATGCCCTCGGGGATCACCACTTCGCGGGTGCAGCGCTTGACCAGGTCGATCAGCGCCTGGCTTTCGCCCAGGTGCTGGGTGCTGCAGGTGACGTGCACGGCCACCGGCTTGTCCTGCGGCTGGAAGTCCAGGCGCTCGACCAGGTGCGTGCGGATGAACTTTACCGGGTCGTAGATCTTCAGCCGTTCGTCCGCCAGCTCCTGCACCAGACGCAGCGTGCAGGGGCTGGTGTCGCAGTAGATCGGGTCGAGGCCGCCACGGCTGGCGCGCAGCAGTTCGGCGAGCAGTTCGTCGCGCTTGGCGTCGGCTTGCTCCTGGTAACCCTTGGAAGCGAAAGGCTGGCCGCAGCAGAGGTTGTCGGCATTGTCCGGGAAGACCACCTGGTAGCCGGCTTTCTCCAGCAACTGGCGGGTCTTGTCGATCAGCGGCATCTGCTCTTCGTCCGCCGCCGCCGGGCCCATGGCGCGGGATACGCAGGCGGTGAGGTAGACAACGCGCGGCCTACCGTTATCGATGGATTGCGGCGTAGCAGCGAGACGCACCGGCTGCGGCATGGCCGGCGTCCACTGCGGCACGCGGCCTTTGCTGGCGTGGCTGACGGAGGCACTGAGGCGAGCCAGGCGCGGTGCTCCCAGAACGATGCGCGCGCCGTTGGCGGCATGCAGCATGAACTTCGCGCCTTTCAGCGCCGTGGCGAAATTGCGTGCCAGCCAGGTGGCGGTGCCGGCGTGGTGCGCTTCCTCGCCGCGCAGCTTGCGGATCAGCTCGCCGGTGTTGATGTTCACCGGGCAGCGCTGGGCGCACAGGCCGGTGGCGGCGCAGGTGTCGATGCCCTGGTACTGGTAGTCGCGCTCCAGCTCTGTGGTGTCTACGCCGGCGCGGCGCTTGGCCTGGATGTCGCGCCACATCACGATGCGCTGGCGCGGGCTGAGGGTCAGTCCCTTGGACGGGCAGACCGGTTCGCAGAAGCCGCATTCGATGCACTTGTCGACGATCTCGTCGGCGGCGGGCAGTGGCTTGAGGTTCTTCAGGTGCAGCTGCGGATCGTCGGTCAGTACCACGCCCGGGTTGAGGATGCCGGTGGGGTCGAGCAGACGCTTCAATTGCCACATCAGCTGGTAGGCGTCATGGCCCCATTCCAGCTCGACGAAGGGCGCCATGTTGCGCCCGGTGCCGTGCTCGGCTTTGAGCGAGCCGCCGTATTCCACGGCAACCAGGTGCGCGACGTCGTCCATGAAGGCCGAGTAGCGGGCGATCTGTTCCGGCGATTCGAAGCCCTGGGTGAAGACGAAGTGCAGGTTCCCTTCCAGCGCGTGACCGAACAGGATGGCTTCGTCATAGCCATGCTTGTCGAACAGAGCGATCAGGCGGTTCACGCCTTCGGCCAGTTGTTCGACGGGGAAGGTGACGTCCTCGATGATCACCGTGGTGCCGGTCTCGCGTACCGCGCCGACGGCCGGGAAGGTGTCCTTGCGGATGCGCCAGAGCTGGTTGTAGACCACCGGGTCTTCGCTGAAGTCGACCTGCTTCTCCACCGGGTAATCGGCGATGGAGGCCATGATCTGTTCAAGCTGTTCGTGCAGCAGCGACTGGGTCGCCGCGCGGGACTCGATGAGCAGTGCGCAGGCGCCCTCTGAGAGGCTCTTCACCCACACCGGCATGCCCTGCATGTTCTCTACCGAGCGCAGGCTGCGCCGGTCCAGCAGTTCCACGGCGGACACCGGCTGCTGCTTGAGCACGGTCACGGCCTTGCAGCAGGTCTCCACGTCAGGGAAGACGATCAGTGCGCTGGCCTTGTTCGGGTGATCCGGCACGGTGTCGTAAGTCACCGCGCTGATGAAGCCCAGCGTGCCTTCGGAACCGACCATCAGGTGGGTGAGGATATCCAGCGGCTCGTCGTAGTCGACCAGTGCATTCAGCGACAGGCCCGTGGTGTTCTTCAGGCGATACTTGTGGCGGATTTTCGCGGCGAGCTCGGTGTTGGCGCGGGTTTGTTGGCCCAGTTCGGCGAGCTGGTCGAGCAGGGCGCCATGGCTTTCGCGGAAGGCCGCGACGCTGCCCGGCAGTTCGCTGTCCAGCAGCGTGCCGTCGGCCAGCAGCAGGCGCATGCCGGCCAGGGTGTGGTAGCTGTTCTGCGCGGTGCCGCAGCACATGCCGCTGGCATTGTTGGCGACGATCCCGCCGATCTTGCAGGCGTTGATCGACGCCGGGTCCGGGCCGATCTTGCGGCCGGAAGGGCGCCAGCCAGGCGTTGGCCTGGGCGCCGATGACGCCGGGCTGCAAGCGAATCTGCGTGCCGCCGTCGCGGATGTCGCGGCCATTCCAGTTGTCACCCAGCACCAGCAGCACCGAGTCGCTCACGGCCTGGCCGGAGAGGCTGGTTCCAGCGGCGCGGAAGGTCACCGCCACCTGATGGGCATGAGCGGACTTGAGCAGGGAGGCGACTTCGTCTTCGTTCTCGACCGCGGATCACCAGCTTGGGAATCAGTCGATAGAAGCTGGCGTCGGTGCCGAAGGCCAGTGTCGAGAGCGGATCGTCGAAGCGGCGTTCGCGGGGGGATCAGGTGTTCTACCCGTGTCGAGGAAGGCGGCAGGGAGGCTCATGGCGGCTCCATTCATCATCGGTGAGCGTGGGCCGCTGGACGGCCCATCGGTGTTCTTTTATCGAACGCGCCGGAGCGCGTTCTTCCTGTAGGAGCGGGCTTGCTCGCGAACCTGCGCAGCTTCGTGCCGGCCCGGTTCGCGAGCAAGCTCGCTCCTACAAAAGCAGAGCGTTTACTGCCCCAACTCGCGCACCAGCGAGTCGCGGGTGATCTCGCTGATGGACTTGGCGCCGGTGAGCACCATGGCCACACGCATTTCCTTCTCGAACAGGTCCAGCAGGTTCTTCACGCCGGCTTCACCGTGGGTCGCCAGGGCGTAGAGGAAGGCGCGGCCGATGATCACGCTGTCGGCGCCGAGGGCGATCATGCGCACCACGTCCAGGCCGTTGCGGATGCCGGAGTCGGCGAGGATCTTCAGGTCGCCCTTCACCGCGTCGGCGATGGCCGGCAGGGCGCGGGCGCTGGAGAGCACGCCGTCGAGCTGGCGGCCGCCGTGGTTGGACACGACGATGCCGTCGGCGCCGAATTTCACCGCATCCTTGGCGTCTTCCGGATCGAGGATGCCCTTGATGATCATCGGGCCGTCCCAGAATTCGCGAATCCACTCCAGGTCCTTCCAGGAGATCGACGGGTCGAACTTGGCGCCCAGCCAGCCGATGTAATCGGCCAGGCCGGTGGGGTTGTCGCGGTACTTGGAGATGTTGCCCAGATCGTGGGGCTTGCCCAGCAGGCCGACATCGAGCGCCCAGGACGGGTGGGTCATGGCCTGCCAGACACGACGCAGCGGCGCGTTCGGGCCGCTCATGCCGGCATGGGCATCACGGTAGCGCGCACCGGGCACGGGCATGTCGACGGTGAACACCAGGGTCTTCACACCAGCGGCCTTGGCGCGCTCCAGGGCATTGCGCATGAAGCCGCGGTCCTTGAGCACATACAACTGGAACCACATGGGCCGGTCGATGGCCGGGGCGACTTCCTCGATAGGGCAGACGGACACCGTGGACATCGTGAAGGGAATGCCCTTGGCGGCAGCCGCGCGGGCAGCCTGCACTTCGCCACGGCGGGCGTACATACCGGTCAGGCCGACCGGAGCCAGGGCGATGGGCATGTTCAGCTTCTCGCCGAACAGCATCGTCTCCAGGCTCAGCTCGGACATGTTCTTCAGCACGCGCTGGCGCAGGGCGATGTTGGCCAGGTCGTCGACGTTGTTGCGCAGCGTGCGCTCGGCGTAGGCGCCGCCGTCGACATAGTGGAAGAAGAACGGCGGCAGCTTGCGCTGGGCGGCGGCGCGGTAGTCGGTAGAGGCAGAAATGATCATGGGCGTCCCATCGGTGAGGGTCTGTCGATTAAGGCGTCACGGTGACGGCAGGAACCCCAACAAACTGGACGTTTACCGGGTGCGCTGCAGTCGCGCGTGCCGCTTGGGCCGGCCGCTGCGCCGTTCAACCCGTGAGCGGCGCAACGGCGATGACTCCCTTAGTGAACCAGCATGCCGGTGAAGATGTAGGCCTGAGCCAGGGTGATCAGACCCACCATGGCGGCGAACATCAGGCTGTGCTTGAGGGTGAAGCGGAACAGGTCGGATTCCTTGCCAACCATGCCAGTCGCGGCGCAGGCGACGGCGATGGATTGCGGCGAGATCATCTTGCCGGTCACACCGCCGCTGGTATTGGCGGCCACCAGCAAGGTGTCATTGACGCCGATCTGGTGCGCGGTCGTCGCCCTGCAGCGAGCTGAACAGCGCGTTGGACGAGGTATCCGAACCGGTCAGGAACACACCCAGCCAGCCCAGGAACGGCGAGAAGAACGGGAACACCGAGCCAGTGCCAGCCAGGACCAGCGCCAGGGTGGTGGACATGCCCGAGAAGTTGGTGACGAAGGCGAAGGCCAGCACCATGCCGATGGAAAGGATCGGCCATTTCAGCTCGAGCAAGGTTTCCTTGAAAGTGGTAAGACCAGTTTTTACGCCGATCCGCAGGATCAGCATCGAGATCACGGCGGAGAAGAAGATCGCGGTGCCGGTGGCCGATACCGGATCCAGTTTGAACACGGCCGCGATCGGTGTAGGGTTGGCGACGATCGGGCGATCTTCACCACCAGTTGGTCCAGGTGAGGGATGGCGAAGTTGAACACCAAGTTCTCCAGCGCGCCGCCCGGAGCGAACATGGCCTTGAACGGCTTCAGGGTCCAGATGGTGACCAGTACGGTCAGCACCAGGAAGGGCGACCAGGCCTTGAGGATCTCGCCGAAGCTGTACGGCGACGGCTCGGCGCTGCGCGTGCTGTTGCCGCCCATGACGGCTGCACCGCCGGAGGTACGCGACCACTTCGCGTCTTCGCCGACGCGGGTTGCCAGACCTTGAGGAACAGGGTCAGGGAGATCAGGCTGACCAGGGCGGAGGTGATGTCCGGCAGTTCCGGGCCGATGAAGTTGGAGGTGAAGTACTGTGTGATGGCGAAGCTGCCACCGGCGACCAGGGCGGCCGGCCAGGTTTCTTTGACGCCCTTCCAGCCATCCATCATCACCACCAGCCAGAACGGCACGATGATCGACAGGAACGGCAGTTGGCGACCGGTCATGGCGCCGATCTTGAAGGCGTCGATGCCGGTGACCTGGCCGGCGACGATGATCGGGATGCCCAGGGCGCCGAAGGCCACCGGCGCGGTGTTGGCGATCAGGCACAGGCCGGCGGCGTACAGCGGATTGAAGCCCAGGCCGACCAGCAGGGCGGCGGTGATCGCCACCGGCGCGCCGAAGCCGGCCGCACCTTCGAGGAAGGCGCCGAAGGAGAAGCCGATCAGCAGCACCTGCAGGCGCTGGTCATCGGTGATCGACAGCACCGAGCTGCGGATCACCTCGAACTGGCCACTCTTGACCGTGAGTTTGTAGAGGAACACCGCCGCGACGATGATCCAGGCGATCGGCCACAGGCCGTAGGCGAAGCCGTAGCCGGCGGCGGCGAAGGCCTTGTCGGCGGGCATGCCGAAGGCGAAGATGGCGATGATGAGGAGAGCGCCAGGGTGATGCTGCCGGCGACGTGGCCCTTGAGGCGGAACACGGCGAGGGCGAGGAAGAAGAACACGATCGGAATGACGGCGACGAGCGCCGACAGGCCGAGGCTGCCGAGCGGGGTATAGATCTGTTGCCAGGTTTGCATCTGGTGTGGCTCCCTAATTGTTTTTGGAGGGAGGGCCTGGTGCCGGTCGGGGGATTCCGATGCGCTTGTGGCGCTGGGGCAGACGGGCGACTCGATCGGGCCAGACTTGCGGTAAATTGGTAAGACCAATTTACAAGGCCGAGCACTCAGGGTAAAAGCCCTGCTTGCGGCCTGTCAATTTGCTGCCCTGCGACTTTAGTCGAGCGGGTAGGGTGGCGGCGCGCTGGTCTTGTTGCTGGCGGGCGGTGCTGGCTAGGCTGCCGCGGCAGTTCAGGTCGTGGCCTGGAGCGCGGCTCCAGGGTGAGAGGCGAGAGGGTTCCGAGCATGAGTTTCGTCCGGTCAAGCAACGCCGTCTGTCGGACGACATCGTCAAGCAGCTGGAAGCGATGATCCTCGAGGGCACTCTCAAGCCGGGCGAGCGCCTGCCGGCCGAGCGCGTGCTGGCCGAGCAGTTCGGCGTATCACGACCGTCGCTGCGCGAGGCGATCCAGAAGCTGGGCGCCAAGGGCCTGCTGGTCAGTCGTCAGGGCGGCGGCAACTATGTCACCGAAGAGCTGGGCTCGACGTTCAGCGATCCGCTGCTGCATCTGCTGGAGAGCAATCCGGAGGCGCAGCGCGACCTGCTGGAATTTCGCCACACCCTGGAGGGCTCCTGCGCCTACTACGCGGCGCAGCGTGCCACCGAGGTCGATCACGAGCGGCTGAAACAGGCGTTCGATGCGCTGCAGGACTGCTACCTGCGCGTGAGAAAGGTCAGTCGGGCAGAGGAGGGGGCGGCGGATGCGGCCTTCCACTGGCCATCGCCGAGGCCAGTCACAATGCCGTGCTGTTGCACACCATTCGCGGTCTGTTCGACCTGCTCAAGCACAACGTGGTGACCAATATCGGCGGCATGTACGCGCAGCGCGGCGAGACCCGCGAGCAGCTGCTGCGAACAGCACCGGGCGCTGTACGAGGCGATTGTCGGCGGCCGCGCCGAGGCGGCGCGGGAGGTATCCCATCGGCATATCGACTACGTGCAGGAAGTGCTCGACGAGGTGCAGGCGAAGGAAGTAAGCGCCTGGCAACGGGCGCAGCGACGCCAGGGCGCGGTAGACGCCTGACCGGCAACGCGCCCTGAAGGAGGGCGCGACAGCGCTCTAGTCGTCCTGTGCCTTTCTGTGCGAATGGCACGCTGGATCTCCCGGTCGGAATCCCGCTCCTTCTCGGTACCGCGCTTGTCGAACTCCTTCTTGCCCTTGGCCAGGGCGATTTCGCACTTGATCAGGTGCGCCTTCCAGTAGATCGACAGGGCCACGCAGGTGTAGCCCTTCTGCTGCACCGAGCCGAACAGCTTGTCCAGCTCGCGCTTGTTCAGCAGCAGCTTGCGGGTGCGCGTCGGGTCGGCGATGACGTGGGTGCTGGCAGTCTTCAGTGGGGTGATGTGGCAACCCATCAGCCAGGCTTCGTCATCCTTGAGCAGGATGTAGCTGTCTACCAGCTGCGCCTTGCCGGCGCGCAGGCTCTTCACTTCCCAGCCACAGGACCAGGCCGGCCTCGAACTTGTGTTCGATGAAGTAATCGTGCAGCGCCTTTTTGTTCAGCGCGATGGTCCCGGTGGGGTGTTTCTCTCGCTTGGCCATAGGGCGCGCATTATAGGGAGTCGCTCGCCGCGCCGCTATCAGGACAGCGTGCGACGGCATGCAAGCTTGAGGGTGTGTGGCTAATCTCGGACAATGCGCGCTGTTTTTTTTGAGCAGCGGGCGTGTGAAACGCCCCACAACCAAGCGAGACGTCTATGAGCACGCATATCCAGCGTTCGGCGCTGCTGCCCTATCCGGCGAAGGCGCTGTACGACCTGGTCAACGATGTGGCGCGCTACCCGGAGTTCCTGCCCTGGTGTTCCGCCTCCACTGTGCTGGAGGCAAGCGATACGGCCATGCGCGCCGAACTGACCGTGGCCAAGGGCAGCATTACCCAGCGCTTCACTACCCGCAACGTGCTGGTGCCCGGGCAGAGCA
>JASGKM010000031.1:0-254419 GCA_049840615.1 Pseudomonas sp. | reverse complement strand
TATTGCTAAGGTTAATAGGGAAACACGATAGAATCCGAACAGCACCTATCATCCACAGGTCATGCATGATGCACAGTTCGGCGAGCTTTTCCCAGGTGGTGCGAGGCAGGCTGGCGCCGGAGGGGTTGTGCGGGCTGTTGATCGCCAGCGCACGAGTGCGCGGGGTGATCAGTGCGGCAACATCTTCGGCCTGCACGCGGAAGCCATGCTCGAGCGCACCGACACCGGGATGACCTTGGCACCACAGGCACCGAACACCGCTTCGTAGGTGACATACATCGGCTCGGCGACGATCACTTCATCGCCCGGATTCAGCACGCATTGCGCGACGGCATAACAGCGCGCACTGCGCCCCCGCCAGCACTATCACTTGGTCGGCGGTGACCGCCTGACTACTGCGCTCGCTGTGGCGACGAGCGATGGCCTCGCGCAGCCTGCGCTTGCCGCGCACGTCCGGCGTAATGGGTGTTGCCGGCTACCAGGCTGTCGACGGCCGACTGGATGATCGGCACCGGGGTATCGAAGTCCGGGTCGCCGACCGACAGCAGCAATATGTCGTCAGCCTTCTTCGCATTGGCCAGGGCGCGGTAGTGGATCTCCCAGGCGGCGGCGCCGTCACCGGCGATGCGTTCGGTCAAATTCGAGGATATCGCATGGGTAACTCCTGGCGGCGCCGGGACCTGTTGTGGCCCCGGCGAGTACGACGGCCTAGCGCGCGCAGGCGTGTTTGAGCTCGATCAGGGTCACGCCCGGATGCGGGCAAAACCGCCGCGCAGGTCGCGCTCCAGCTCGTCCAGGCTCTGCGGCTGCGCGATCGTCGCAACCGAAGGCGCGGGCCGAGCAGGCGAAGTCCGGGTTGCGCGGCAGTACGCCGATGGGCTCGATGTCCAGGCCGATCATGTCGTCGCGGATCTGCCCCAGCGCATCGTTGTTCCACAGCAGCACCACCAGCGGGCGGTCCAGCTCTTCACGGCGGTCGCCAGTTCCTGCGCGGTGTAGAGGAAACCACCGACGCCGACGACATCCAGGCCCGGGACGGTCTCCGGGACGAACTCGGCGCCGATACCGGCAGGCACGCCGTAGCCGAGGGTGCCGTAGCCGGTGGGTGCAGCCAGCTACGCGGAGCGCGGCTCGAATAGAGGTAGTTACCGGTGTAGGCCAGCTGGGTCATGTCGGTGGCGATGAAGGCGTTTTCCGGCAGGACCTCGGCGCAACGCGCTGCAGGATCGACTGGTGGATTGCTTGCAAGCGGCGGTGGTCAGCTTCGATCGGCAGCGCGCAGTTCGGGCGATGCGCGATTGCGCTTTGCTGCGTCGCGGATGCCGTCTGGGCAGCGCGTTCAAGCAGCGCCTGCGCAAGGTGCCTGCCGGGAATCGCCCATGCAACGCCAGCGCGCACTGGGGTAGAAGTCGTTTAACTTGCGTGAGTCGATATCGACGCGGATCACCTCGCCGGTGAGCGGCAGACGGTCGCGCCAGAAGTCGGTGTCGGCCATCTCGGGTGCCGATCGCCAGCACCACGTCGGCCTCGGCAATCATGTCCCAACCTGGCTCTGGATGCACAGGGTGGCGCCGGCGTAGAGCGGCGATTCCGGCGGCAGCCAGGCCCTTGCCGGCGACGCTGGTGAACAGCGGCGCCGCCAGGCGCTGTGCTCAGTTGCGGCCAGCTCGGCATCGGCGGCATGCAGCGCGCCGCCCCCGGCGATGATCATCGGGCGCTGGGCGGCCTGGAGTTTATCCACAGCCTGCTGGAGCGCATCGGCGCTGGGCTGGCCACGGCCGGCGCGGCGCACGACTTCGTGGGTCCAGTCGCGGGCGACCGGGTTGGCCAGCACATCCAGCGGCACGGAGATGTGCACCGGGCGCGGGCGCTCGCTGTCGAACACGGCGTAGGCGCGGGCGATCAGCTCGGGCAAATCCTCTGGGCTCAAGGCAACAGCCGAGAACGCAGTGATCGGCGCGGTCATCGCGCGCTGGTCCTGGGTCTCGTGCAGACAGCCCCAGCCCTTGCCCAGGCTGGCGGTGTGGTTGACGCTGGAGATCACCAGCATCGGGATCGAGTCGGCGTAGGCCTGGCCGATGGCGGTGGCGGCGTTGGTCACCCCCGGCCCGGTGATGATGAAGGCCACGCCCGGCTTGCCGCTGACGCGCGCATAGCCGTCGGCCATGAAACCGGCGCCCTGTTCGTGGCGGGTCAGCACATGACGGATGCCGCTGCCGGGCAGGCCACGGTACAGCTCCAGGGTGTGTACACCGGGAATGCCGAACACGGTGTCGACGCCGTAGTTGGCCAGCAGGCTTACCAGGGCCTGGCCGCCGGTGAGGTTCTTGTTTTCTTGCATGGCAAATCCTCGTCCAGTCCGGCGACTTGCGGAGTCGCCGCTCGCGCCGTAGCGCTCTTGCCCCTCTCCCTTCAGGGAGAGGGCTGGGGAGAGGGGCTCTGTCGGTGGCACCGAGTTCCGGGCCCACCACCCTCTCCCCCAGCCCCTCTCCCGCAAGCGGGAGAGGGGAGCGTTCGTGTACTTTCTTCAACGCCCAGCACTGAAGTTCTTTTCGTAGGAGCGAGCTTGCTCGCGAACAAACGCCGCTGCGGGGCATGGTTCGCTAGCAAGCTCGCTCCTACAGGTACGGTCATTCAGCGGTACGGATCAGCGCATCCACCGCCACGGCGCCCTCGGCGTCCGCCAGCAGCGGGTTCACGTCCAGTTCCAGCAGGGTGTCCACGTGCTCGCAGGCGTAGTCGGCGACGGCGCGGATGGCTTCCACCAGCGCCTCCAGGTTCACCGCTGCGCGACCTCGGAAGCCGGTGAGCAACGGCGCGCTGCGCAGGCTCAGCAAGGCATCGCGGATCGCCGCGTCGGTGGTCGGCAGCAGCAGGCTGCGGCTGTCCTTGAGCAGCTCGACGAGGATGCCGCCAGCGCCCAGCACCAGCGCCAGGCCAAAGCCGTTCTCGCGCTTGATGCCGACGATCAGCTCGGCCAGCGGCGGGTTGGCCATGCGCTCCAGCAGCACCTGGTCGAAGGGCACGCCGGGTGCGTGGCGGGCAATGTTCTCGCGCATGTCGAACAACGCGGCTTCCAGCGCCGCCTCGTTACGCAGGTTGAGCGCCACGCCGCCGGCTTCGGTCTTGTGCGGCAGCTGCGCGCTGACCACTTTCAGTGCCAGCGGGAAACCGACATCGGCGGCCGCTTCGCGGGCCTGGGTCGGGGTGCTCAGCGCGGCGCGCGGCAGCGGCAGGCCGAAGGGTTTCAGCGCCTGCTTGGACTTCCACTCGTCCAGCAGCCGGCCTTCGCCTTCCAGCGCCTGCGGGCAGAGCGGCACCAGCGCGGCTTCGCCACGCGCCAGCAGGGTTTCGCGACGCTGCCGGTAATGGGCGATGCGGCCCCAGGCGGCGAGGCCGTCTTCCACGCCTTGCAGCGCGGCGACGCCGTGGGAGTGCAGCAGTTCGCGCGCATGTCTGGGCAACAGCTCCGGCAGCGCGGAGGCGATGAAGCCGACCTTGCCGTGGCGCTCCAGCGCGGCGCAGTAAAGCTCCAGCAGCAGGTCGCACTGCGGGCGCTCGCCGGTCTCTTCGCCGGGGTAGTCGAGTACCAGCAGGGCAGCGTCAGCCTCGGTCTGCAGAGCGCTGTCGAGCATGCGGTCGAGCGCCGGGCCGTCGCCCCAGATGGCGGTGGTGAAGTCCAGCGGGTTGGCGATGTTCGCGTAGTCCGGCAGCACCTGCGCCAGCTCGGTACGCTGCGCATCGACCAGCTTGGGCAAGCTCAGGCCGTTGCGTTCGGCGTAGTCGGCGATCAGCCCGGCGTCACCGCCGGAGCAGGCCAGCGCAGCCAGGCTCGGCCCGGCCGGCAGGTTGCCGCAGGCGGCGGCCTTGAGGGTTTCGATGAAGCTCACCGGGCCGCTGACGCGGATCACCCCGAGGCGATCGAACAGTGCGTCGTACAGCGCGTCGGAGCCAGCCAGGGAGCTGGTGTGGCTGAGCGCGAGCTCGGCACCGATCTCGGATACGCCGGTCTTCAGCGCGATCACCGGGATGCCTTTCTGCAGTGCCTTGAAGGCGGCACGGGCGAAGCCGGGAACGTTCTTCAGGCCTTCCAGGTGCAGGCCGATGGCGGTGACGCGCGGCTCGTCGAGCAGTACGTCCATCAGTTCGGCCACGCCCAGTTGCGCCTGGTTGCCCACCGAAGCCATGTAGGCGATGGGCAGCGAGCGGTCGCTCATGGACAGGTTGTAGGCAAAGTTGCCGCTCTGGGTGAGTACGGCCACGCCCTTCTCGACGATGTGCCCGCCGTGGGCCACCGGCCATAGCGCGGAGCCGTGCAGGTAGTCGAGCAGGCCGTAGCAGTTGGGGCCGAGCAGGGCCATGTCGCCGGCGGATTCGAGCAGCCGGCGCTGCAGCGCTTCACCCTCGGCGCCGGTTTCGGCGAAGCCGGAGGCGTAGCAGATGGCGCCGCCGGCATCCTTGGCGGCCAGCTCGGCGACGGCCTGCAGGGTCAGGTCGCGGTTGGTGGCGACGAACACCGCATCCGGCCCCTCGGGCAGTTCGGCAACGCTGCGCACGCAGGGCACGCCTTCGAGTTCATCGTATTGCGGGTTGACCAGCCACATCTGTCCGGCGAAGCCGCCTTCGGCGCAGCGCTTGAGCGCGCGCGCCATGCTGCGCCCGCCGATGAAGGCGACGTGACGGGGGGCTAACAGACGCTGGAGGTTTTCTCTTTTCATGTCGGGTCTCGTACGGGCCTGCGCCCTCTCCCCCAACCCCTCTCCCTGAAGGGAGAAGGGAGCTTTCAGGTTCATCCTTCAGCGCTGGCGTCAGCCTGGGCGCCGAAATCGCTCTTGCCCCCTCTCCCTTCAGGGAGAGGGCTGGGAAGAGGGGCTTTCAGCACCCCCGTTTTCCCCGAAAAGCACCGCAAATCAGCGCAACAACGGACGCAGCAGTTCGCGGGAAATGATGTGGCGCTGGATTTCCGAGGTGCCTTCCCAGATGCGCTCGATGCGCGCATTGCGCCAGATGCGTTCCACCGGGCCTTCGTCCATCAGGCCCATGCCGCCGAAGATCTGCACGGTCTCGTCGGCAACCTTGCCCAGCACTTCGCTGGCGAACAGCTTGGCCATGCCGGCCTCACCATCGGTCATGCTGCCGCGGTCCATCTTCCAGGCGGTGTGCAGGGTCATCAGCTCGGCGGCGCGAATCTGCGTGGCCATGTCGGCGAGCTTGAAGGAGATGCCCTGGTAGCTGCCGATGGCGGCGCCGAACTGCTTGCGGTCGGCCGACCATTGCAGCGCCAGGTCCAGCGCGCGCTGGGCCTGGCCCACGCAGTTGGCGGCGACCATCACGCGGCCGGCGGTGAGCCAGGCGTTGGCCACTTCCCAGCCCTTGTCGACTTCGCCCAGGACCTGGGAGGCCGGCACGCGGCAGTCGTCGAAGAAGATTTCGTAGGTGTGGTAGCCCTTGTTGCTGACGCATTTCGGGCCGCGGCGCACGGTCATGCCGGCGGTGCCCTTGTCGACCAGGAAGGCGGTCACGGCGTTGCGCTTCTTGCCGTTGCGCTCGAAGGTGTCGGTCACCGCGAAGACGATGGCGAAATCGGCGTGGCCGGCGTGGCTGATGAAGTGCTTGGAACCGTTGATCACGAAGTCCTCGCCGTCACGCACGGCGCGGGTCTTGATCGAATTGGCGTCGGAGCCGGCGCCCGGCTCGGTGAGGGCGAAGCAGTCGATCTTCTCGCCCTGTACCACCGGCAGCAGGTAATTCTGGATCTGCTCGCCCTTGCAGGCCATGAGGATCTTCGAGGGGCGCGCGACGAACACGTGCAGGGCCCAGGAGACCTTGGACAGTTCGCGCTCGACCAGCGCCTGGGACAGGTAGTCCAGGCCGCCGCCGCCGACTTCCTCGGGCATGTTGAAGGCGTAGAAGCCAGCTGCCAGAGCCTTGCCGCGAATCTTCGCAGCCAGCTCCGGAGACACCGCGTCGGCGCGGTCCACTTCCTCTTCGTAAGGCAGCAGCTCTTTCTCGACGAAAGCCTTGACCGCCTCGACGAGCATTTCCTGTTCTTGGGTCAGTTGGAAATCCATCACATCACCTGCAGCCGTCAGCGGCCTTTGAATTGGGGGGAGCGTTTCTCGGCCACGGCGCGCAGCGCCTCGGCGGCATCTTCACTGCGGCCGCAGAGCAGGCCGGCGGCCTGCTCTGCTTCCAGCTGCTGGGCCAGGGTGCGACTGGCGCCTTCGCGGATCAGGCGCTTGGTGTGGCCGAAGGCGTAGGTCGGGCCGGCAGCCAAGCGTGCGGCGAATTCGCCGACCTGGGCTTGCAGCTGATCGTCAGCAACCACTTCGCCGATCAGGCCGGCATTCAGCGCGCGCTCGGCGTTCCACAGCTCGTCGAGGAACAGCAGTCGCTTGGCAGCTTCGCTGCCGATCAGGCGCGGCAGGTGCCAGCTGGCGCCAGCGTCCGGGCAATAAGCCATGCTGGTGTAGCCGGCCTTGAAGCGCGCAGAGGCGCCGGCGATGCGGAAGTCGCAGCACAGGGTCAGGTCCATCCCGGCGCCCACGGCAGTGCCGTTGACGGCGGCGATGGTCGGCTTGTCCAGGCTGTGCAGGCGGCGCATCAGGGCGTGGGCGGTTTCGGTCCAGCCGTAGGTTTCCAGCTCGCCACGGGCTTCGGCCTCGGCCCATTCGGCGAGGTCGGCGCCAGCGCAGAAGCTGCGGCCTTCGCCGGTCAGAACGATGACGCGTACGGCCGCATCGGCATCCAAGGCATCGAGCAGGGCCAGCAGGTTCTTGAGCGTGGGGACGTCGAGCGCGTTGCGCTGCTCGGGGCGGTTCAGGGTGATCCAGGCGATACCGTCCTGGACCCGGCTGAGCGGGGATGGCTGAGTCATGCTGCCCTCGTTCTTGTAGTCGTTTGCTGAGGCGGATGAAGCGTTGGAGCCAATACTAAACAAGTGTTCAGCAAGCCGGCAATCCACCCGAATGGGTGGCTTGTAACGCCCTGCCCATCGACGGGAAGGCCGCGTGGCGCGGGGGCTGAGGGGTTTTGCGGGGAATCGTGGGCGGGTTTGTTACAACTTCGAACAAACGTTCAGCAGCGCATTCGGCGCGATCCGTTGCCCGAGGGGGGGGGAGACCTGTAGGAGCGAGCTTGCTCGCGAACGGATTTCCAGGCGGCTTCGGAGCGCGGTCGGTTCGCGAGCAAGCTCGCTCCTACGCAAAGCGAAAAGCCCCGCGAAGCGGGGCTTTATTCGGTGCGCCAAGGCTCAACCGACGCTTGGCACCGCCTCGTCGCTCAGCACCTGGCCGCGCTTGCGCTTGAGCAGGTAGTAGGCCAGGTAGCACGCGCCCATGAAGCCGAAGCCCCAGTACAGCGACGGACGCTGGGTCGGGTCCATGGCGAGGAAGACGAACAACGAGCAGCAGATCGCGATGCACGCCAGCGGGATCAGCGGGAACAAGGGCGCGGCGTACTTCAGGTCGGCAACCGTGCCGCCCTTGGCCATGTGTTCGCGGCGGAAGCGGTACTGGGCATAGGCGATGACGATCCAGGTGACCGTGCCGGCCATCCCGCTCACCGCCATCAGCACCATGAACAGGGTGTCGGCGGCGACCACGCTGGTGAGCAGCGAGAGCAGGGCGAAAGCCAGGCTGATCAGCAGCGCGTAGAGCGGCACGCCGCGGGCGCTGAGTTTCGACAGCTTGCGCGGCGCCATGCCGGTCTTGGACATGGCCCAGAGGATGCGGGTGGAGGCGTACAGGCCGGAGTTACCCACCGAGAGGATCGCGGTGAGGATCACGAAGTTCATGATGTCGGCGGCGTAGGGAATACCGACCATGTCGAACACCTGCACGAACGGGCTTTCCATCAGCCCGGCCTGCTTCCACGGCACGATGGCGGAGAGCACGGCAATCGCCAGCACATAGAAGATCAGTACGCGGAACACCACGTTGCGCACGGCGCGCGGGATGCTCTTCTCCGGCTGGTCGGTTTCGCCGGCGGCAACGCCCATGATCTCGCAGCCCTGGAAGGCGTAGACCACCGTCATCATCACCGCGAACACCGCGGACAATCCGTTGGGGAACAGGCCATCGCTGACCAGGTTGGACAGCCCCGGCGCGGCGGCGCCGCTGTTCAGCGGAATGGCGCCGAAGATCACCAGCACCCCGACCACGATGAAGCCGAGAATCGCCGCGACCTTGATCCCGGAGAACCAGTACTCGGCCTCGCCGAACGCGCGGGTGGCCAGGGCATTGAGGGAGAACAGCACGACTACGAAGAACCCCGACCAGAGCCAGATCGGCACCTCGGGGAACCAGCGGGTCATCAGCATGCCGGCGGCGGTGAATTCCAGGCCGACGGTGGAAGCCCAGCTCATCCAGTAGACCCAGCCGATCATGAAGCCGGTGGCCGGGCCGATGAAGCGCGTGGCGTGGGCCTGGAAGGAGCCGGAGACCGGCATCTGCACCGACAGCTCGCCCAGGCAGACCATCACCAGGTACATCAGCAGGCCCGCGACCAGGTAGGCGAGGATGGCGCCCATCGGGCCGCCGGAACTGATGGTGACGCCCGAGCCCATGAACAGGCCGGTGCCGATGACGCCGCCCAGCGACAGCATGAAGATGTGGCGGCTCTTGAGCGCGCGGGTGAGCTGGATCTTTTCGCCGCTACCGGCGTGATGGGTCTCAGACATGGCGCACCTCCAGGGAATGGCGGGCGCGGCTGAGCGGAACTCTACGTTGGATCATTATTGTTATCTCCAATCAATCAGAGGCCGTGGCTCGGGCACGGATGCCAGCGGATTATTGGAAGGCGATGTAAGACGGGGTTGTTCGCCAGGATCGAAGTTGTAGAAAGATGTAAGGATTTTGTGCAGGCCGCGCGGTCCGCGGCTTTCAGCGCTGCGGGAGCCTGTAGGAGCGCGCCATGCGCGCGATCGCGGGCATGGCCCGCTCCTACAGGGAGCCCATCAGCTCGCCGGCCGACGACCGCTCCCGCTCCAATCGCGCGGCCCAGTCAGCGGATAGCGAACCCGCCAGCGCCGCCTCTTCCAGCTCGCCCAGGCAATCGCCCAACCCGCGCAGCCCCATGGACCGGCAACTCCCCGCCAGCCGGTGCGCCAGGCTCGCGGCCTCCACCGCATCGTCCTGGCGCAACGCATCCAGCAGCAACGGCCATTGCTCATCCAGCAGCTTCCACAGGCTGGCCAGCAGCTCGTTGAGCTTGTGCTCGCCCAGCAGGCGACGGTGGGTCTCCAGAACCTGACGGTCCAGCGGGCCGTTATCCACCGCCTCGGAAGGCGGCTCCCAGGCCACGCCGGTCAGCGCGCGGCGCAGGTCGTCCAGGCGCAGCGGCTTGCCCAGTACGCCCTGCATGCCAGCCTCGAAGTAGCGTCGGACCATGCCCGGCTGCACGCTGGCGGTGAAGGCATGGATTGGCGTGGTCGCATTCAGTCCACCGGCCTGCGCGCGGATCGCCCGGCACAGGTCGAGGCCGGTCATCCCCGGCAGGTGCATGTCCAGCAGGATCAGGTCGAAGCGCCGCGCGGTGGTGAGCGCCAGCGCGGGCTCGGCGTCATCGGCGAGCTGCACGCGGTGGCCATCGCGCTCCAGCAACGCCTGGGCGACTTCGCGGTTGAGGGCGACGTCTTCCACCACCAGCACGTCCAAGGCCGGCGCCTGCTCGACGGCCACGTCGGTGCGCGGCAGCACACCCGGCGCCAGCACGATCTCGAACCAGAAGGTGCTTCCCTCGCCCTCCAGGCTTTCCACGCCGATCTCGCCGCCCATGGCTTGCACCAGCCGCTTGCTGATCGCCAACCCCAGCCCGGTGCCGCCATAGCGCCGCGCCACCTCGTCGCTGGCCTGGGTGAAGCGCTGGAAGATCTTCTCCTGCTGCTCGGCGGAGAGGCCGATACCGTCGTCGGTCACGCTGAAGCGCAGGCGCTGTCCTGTGTCGCTGTGCTGCAGCAGGGCGACCTCCAGCAGCACCTCGCCCTCCTCGGTGAATTTCACCGCGTTGGCCAGCAGGTTGCTCAGCACCTGGCGCAGGAACTGCTCGGCACCCCGGCAGGCGTCCTGCACCTCTGAATCGACGCGCAGACGCAGGCAGGTGCCGTTGTCCTCGGCGCGCGGCTCCAGCAGGGTCACCACATCATCGAGCAATCGGCGCAGGGAGAAATCCACCGGTTCGGGCTGGCTGGCGCCGTCCTCCAGCTTGGCGAAGTGCAGCACCTCGTTGAGGATCGCCAGCAGCCCTTCGCCGGCAGTGGACAGCGCCTGCAGACGGCGCCGGTCCTGCTCGCCCAGAGGCGCGGCGCGCAGCAGCTCGGCCATGCCGAGGATGCCGTTGAGTGGTGTGCGTATCTCGTGGCTCATGGTGGCGAGGAAGCGGCTCTTGGCGCGGTTGGCGGCCTCGGCTTCCTCCTTGGCGCGGCGCAGGCTGGCGGTGCGCCGCTCGACCCGCCGCTGCAGTTCGTCGCGCTTGCTCTGCAGGGCCGCACGGTCGGCCTCGCGTCGGCGTAATTCGGCGCGCAGGGCCCGTCGCAGGCCGTCGAGGGCATCGGCAACCGTGTCGATCTCGTCCTCTTCGCCCGAACGTTTTTTAACCAGCGCCAGCTCGGTGCCCAGGTCACCGCCGGTGAGCCCGCGGACGAAGTCGGCCATGGCGCGCAGGTGGCGGGTGACCAGACTGTGGAACAGCCAGCTCAGTGCCACCGCCAGGCCGCAGAGGAATACTCCCATCCACAACAGGCTGGTCAGCCCGCCGTGCAACAGACGCAGGTAGACGGCACCGAGATCGATGCTGACTTGCAGCTCGCCCAGGTCGCGGCGCTCGCCGTCTGGCGGTTGGAAGGCCAGTGCGTAGCGCTCGACACGGAACGGTCCGCGCGGGTCGTCGGCGTCCTGCACCAGGTTGAAGTCGGCGCTGCGCAGGCGCACCTGGGCAACGTCGGGGAAATCGGCCAGGCCGTGCAGCTGCACGTTCAACTGCTCCTGGTTGAGGTCCCAGAGGCTGCGCTCGAAGCTGGCGAGATAACCGACGCGGATCAGCTCCAGCCGCGTGTCGATGTCGCGCATCTCGCGGCGGTATTCGAAGTACAGCTGCACCACGCTGGCCAGCACGGTGAAGCACAGGCTGAACAGCAGCACCCGCAGCAGCAGGCGCCGGGCCAGGCCACCGGGCAACCTCAACGCGGCACCCCGTCGCCGGCGAGCATGGCGCGGTAGTCGTGCTCGCTCTGTTCCAGCCAACGGGCGACGCTGCCGTCGTCCACGCGTTTCTTCAGCAGCGCGTCGATCTCGCCCATCCTCGCGGCCAGCGGGGAATGGCGGGAGACGGCGATGCGCAGGTAATCCACGGTGAGCGGCCTGGACAGCGCGAAGATGTCCTGCCCACCGGCCAGTTGCTCGGCGAACAGCGTGCCGGTGCGCCGCTCGTGGGCGATGAAGTCGATGCGCTGGCGGATCAGCTTGCCGAAGTTCTGGCGGCTGTCGGAGACCCATTCGACGTTGCCGTGTTCGGCGACGAAGCGGTCGAACTCAGGCCCGTAGCTCTCGCCGAACAACAGCCCGCCGCGGTAATGAGCCAGGTCGCCCAGCTGGTCGAAACGCACCGGCTTGCGGCGGTTGTAAAAGATCGCCACTTCCTCGCGCAGCACCGGCACGCGGGAGAACAGCAGGCCGTCGTCGCGCTGTGGGGTCTGGTAGGCGAGCACCACGTCGACCCGGCCTTCGGCGGCGTCCAGCAGGCAGCGCTTCCAGTTGCCCAGCACCACGGTCTTCACTTCGTAGCCCAGCTCGCCGAGCACGCTGCGCACCGTCTGCGGCGCCAGGCCGCGCACTTCATGGCCGTCGCTCCAGGAGATCGGTGGGTAGACGGGGTAGTCGCAGTAGCGGATGGGTTGGGCGGCCTGAACAGCTGTGCAGAAGATCAACGTGAGCAGGGCAAGTACATGCTGCAAGGATCTGTGCGGCGATTGCCCTCTCCCCAGCCCTCTCCCTGAAGGGAGAGGGGGCAAAAGCCGTTCCCGCGCGAGGCTGAAGGATCGTTGCAACACGCTCACGGCAAGGTGCATTCAGGCGTCGGCGGGCGTGGCGGTGAACAGGTATCCCGCGCCGTGGATGGTGATGATCAGCTCGGGCTCGGCCAGGTCGTCGCGCAGCTTGCGGCGCAGGCGGCCGACCAGCACGTCGATGGAGCGATCGTTGGGCAGCCACTCGCGGTTGCGGATCTGGTCCATCAGCTGGTCGCGGCTCAGGGTGTGGCCGGTGTTGCGCAGGAATACGCCGAGCAGCTGGAACTCGCCGTGGGTCAGCGGAGTTGTCGCTGCCACCGGCGTCGATCAGGCGGCGACGGTCCGGGTCCAGCGTCCAGTGGGCGAAGCGCTTGTGGTGCTGCCGGCTGCCCGGCGCGGCGGTGGCGGCGGGCTGGCGGGCGTGGCGCACGCGGCGGATCAGGTTCTTCGCGCGGGACACCAGCTCGCGCGGATTGAGCGGCTTGATCACGTAGTCGTCGGCGCCGCGTTCCAGGCCGACGATACGGTCGATGTCGTCGTTGCGTCCGGTGATCAGGATGATGCCGACCTCCGAACGCACGCGCAGCTCGCGGGTCAGGGTCAGGCCGTCCTTCCCGGCAGGCGGATGTCGAGCATCACCAGGTCGATGGGCTGCTCGGCCTGCTCGGCTGCGGCGAGCGTTGCCTCGGCCTGCTCGGCGGTGCCGGCGCAAAGCACGTCATAGCCTTCCTCGCCGAGGTAGGCCTGGAGGAGCTCGCGAATCACCGGATCGTCGTCGACGATCAGTACACGGGAAGTCATCGCAATACCCTGCTGGGGCCGCCGCTCGTGACGGGGCCATTCTGTTATGCGTGGAGGTAGAGCTGTAGGAACTTCCTGCAGATGGCGGCAGGTTACCGCCCGCTGAACAATCGATCAACAGACTCCCGACGCTCGACAGAAACGCTGCCGACCGCCGTACTGGAGGCCATCCACCCAGGCCTCGCAGATCTGCACCCCCTGCTCCGGGGTGAAGGTATTGGGATTCAGACCGGACTCCAGCCACAGGCCGTCAAGCAAGGCGCTGAGGGCGATGGCGGCCAGTTCGGCATCGAAATCGGCCCATTCCTGTTCCTTTGCCAGTTCGTTGAGTGCCTGCGCCAGCAAAGAGCGGTACTCACCGTAGGAATGGTCGTGGGCCTTGTTGATTTCCTCGGCGGTCTTCACCGCGCCCCAGAATGCCAGCCAGGCATCCAGCAGTTGCGGGTCGAGCAGTTCGGCGCTGAACGAGGCACGGAAGAACGCCGACAGCCGCGCGCGGGCATCCGGGGCTGCCTCGGCGATGGCCTCGCGCAGCAGCTGCATGACCCGCCCGGTGACGGTCAGGTAGGCCTCGGCCACCAGTTCGTCCTTGCCCGAGTAGTGGTGGTTGATCAGCCCCACCGAGACCCCCGCCTCGGCGCAGATCTTGCGTATGGATGCTCCCTGGAAGCCATGGCGTTTCAGGCACGCGAGGGTGGCCTCGATCAGCAGCGCCTTGCGCTGTTCCGGCTCCAGTCGGGTAAAGCGGACTTCCTCGTTCATGCCTGGCTCCTAAAGTTCAGGTGGCCAATCTGAACGATTGTTCGACAGGACGCCAGCCTTACCTACCCGTTGAGGGAATGGCCCGGAAACCGGCCCTGGTCGAGAGTGGCTTCATCCGCGATATCTCCAATCCATAACAAAATCAAAGGTGGGACTGACATGCAGAAAACGCTCGCAGCAGTACTCAGCGCGGCGCTGGCGACCTTGCCGGCACTGGGTCACGGGGAGGATGCCGAAGGCGCGAAGACGCTGCGGCTGTAACTGGACCGACTACATCGGCGAACACACCATCGCCGACTTCGAGAAGGAAACCGGGATCAAGGTGGTCTACGACACCTTCGGGTAGCCGAGACCGTGCAGGGCAAGCTGCTGCCCGGCCGCTCGGGCTACGACCTGGTGGTGCTCAACGCCGCCCTGGTGCCGCCGCTGCTCAAAGCCGGCGTGTTCCAACCGCTGGACAAGTCCAAGCTGCCCAGCTGGAACAACCTCGATGCGGACGTGCTCGAGCACCTGGACCACTCAATCCGGGCGTGAAGTACTCGGCGCCCTACACCTGGGGCAGCAACGGCATCACCTACAACATCGACAAGATCAAGCAGCGCATGCCGGACGCGCCCATCGGCTCGCTGGCGATGCTGTTCGATCCGAAGATCGTGTCGAAATTCGCCGATTGCGGGGTGACCATCATCGACTCCCCCACCGACGTGATCCCGCTGGCCCTGGCCTACCTCAAGCGCGACCCCAACAGCGCGCTGCCCGAGGACCTCAAGGCCGCCCAGGACCTGCTGCAATCGATCCGCCCGTACATCCGCAAGTTCGACTCCACCAGCTACCTCAACGGCCTGGCCAACGGCGACCAGTGCATGGCGATGACCTGGTCCGGCGACTACGCCACCGCCCAGGCCCGCGCCGACGAAGCCGGCGCCAAGGTCAAGCTGGGCTACTTCGTGCCCAAGGAAGGCTCGCTGATCTGGTTCGACGACTTCTATATTCCGGCCGATGCGCCGCACGTGGCGAACGCCCACAAGTTCATCGAGTACATGCTGCAGCCGAAGGTGGCCGCCGGCGTCGCCGACTACATCCGCTACGCCTCCAGCAACGCCGCCGCCACCCCGCTGCTGGCCGCCGAAGTGCGCAACGACCCGGCGATCTACCCCGACGCGGAAACCCGCGCCCGGCTGTTCACCCAGAAAGTGCAGAACCCCAAGGCCACCCGCCTGATCACCCGTACCTGGAACGCGGTGAAGACCGGGACCTGATAACAACACCCAAGCCCCCTCTCCCCAGCCCTGGCTACGCGCCCCGCTCCGAAGGGAGAGGGGGCCAAGCGGAGTCGCCGGAAATCATGGCGGCATCCTGAAAGTAACGAGCAACACGAGCCACAAGGAGGTTCGGAGTCTCCACGCACTCCGAACAGTCCCCTCTCCCTTCAGGGAGAGGGTTAGGGAGAGGGCAGAACGCCCAACCGATTAACGAAAGTCCGAGGTAAAGCAGATGACCACCCCAACCCCAGCCTTCTTCGCCCAGTTCAACGACGAGCAGCTGGTCGCCGCCGACAAAGCCCACTACATGCACGGCTATCACGTGTTCGACGATCACCGGGTCAACGGTGCGCTGAACATCGCCGCCGGCGAGGGCGACTACATCTACGACACCAAGGGCAATCGCTACCTGGACGCCGTGGGCGGCATGTGGTGCACCAACATCGGCCTGGGCCGCGCGGAAATGGCCGACGCCATCGCCGAGCAGGTGCGCCAGCTGGCCTACTCCAACCCGTTCTGCGACATGGCCAACGTCACCGCCATCCAGCTCTGCGAGAAGCTCGCCGAACTGGCGCCGGGCGACCTCGACCACGTGTTCCTCACCACCGGCGGCTCCACCGCCGTGGACACCGCCTACCGCCTGATCCAGTACTACCAGAACTGCCGCGGCAAGCATGAGAAGAAGCACATCATCAGCCGCGTCAACGCCTACCACGGCTCGACCTTCCTCACCATGTCCCTGGGCGGCAAGGTCGCCGACCACCCGGCCGAGTTCGATTTCCTCAAGGACGTCATCCACCACATCTCCTGCCCCAACCCCTACCGCGCGCCGGAAGGGATGACAGAAGGAGACTTCCTCGAATTCCTGGTGAAGGAATTCGAAGACAAGATTCTCGAACTGGGCGAAGACAAGGTCGCCGCCTTCTTCGCCGAGCCGATCATGGGCTCGGGCGGCGTGATCATTCCGCCCAAGGGCTACCACCAGCGCATGTGGCAGGTCTGCCAGAAATACGACGTGCTCTACGTCGCCGACGAAGTGGTGACCTCCTTTGGCCGTCTCGGCGCCTTCTTCGCCTCCGAAGACGTGTTCGGCATGCAGCCGGACATCATCACCACCGCCAAGGGCCTGACCTCCGGCTACCTGCCGCTGGGCGCGTGCATCTTCTCCGACCGCATCTGGAAGGTGATCGGCGAGGCCGACAAGGGCCGCTGCTTCGCCCACGGCTTCACCTACAGCGGGCACCCGGTAAGCTGCGTCTCGGCGCTGAAGAACATCGAGATCATCGAGCGCGAGAACCTGCTGGAGCATGTGAAGGACGTCGGCGGCTACCTGGAGCAGCGTCTGCAGGAACTGGCCGACCTGCCGCTGGTGGGCAGCGTGCGCTGCCAGAAGCTGATGGCCTGCGTCGAGTTCGTCGCCGACAAGCGCAGCAAGGTGCTCTTCCCCGAGGAGCTGAACATCGGCGAGAAGATCCACCTGCGCGCCCAGGCCAAGGGCCTGCTGGTGCGGCCGATCGTGCACCTGAACGTGATGTCGCCGCCGCTGACCATCACCCGCGAGCAGGTCGACGAGATCGTCGACAAGCTACGCGAGTCGATCCTCGAGGCCGCCGAAGACCTTAAGCGCAGCGGTGATTACGCGGGGCACTGATGATCGATCCGAGGATTTTGCCTAGACCCCGGCAGCCCTTTATGCTGCCGGACATGAGCGAATCTCAGGCACTGAGCGAAACCTCCGACGCACCGGCCCTGCATGCCTGGCATGCGGGGCTGGCGCGCGCCTTGGCCAGCGTTGGCGAAGTCGTCTTCGTCGAGCGGCTGGCCGACGCCCTGTCCTGCCTGGTACCGCTGGAATCGGTGATGCTCGGCCTGGAACAGCGCGGCCAGCCGCCGCAACCGCTGTACCAGCGCGGCATCGACCCGGAGCACCACGAGGCACTGATCGACCGTTACTACGCCCGCGGCTACCTGCTCGACCCCTTTTGCCTGGCCATGGAAGACGGCCTCACCGAAGGCTTCTATCCGCTGGCCGACATCGCCCCGGACGACTTCTTCGCCAGCGAGTACTACAAGACCTACTACCTCAAGTTCGGCTGTACCGAGGACTGCCACTTCATCATCGACCTGGGGGAAACGCGCAAGGTCTCGCTGTGCCTTTACCAGGGCGAGAGCGGCGCGCGCTTCAGTGAAACCCAGCTGGACCTGCTGGCCACCGCCCTGCCGCTGGTGCGTGAGCTGTTCCGCCAGTTCGAACGCAATGGCGGGCTGGACCTGTTGCTGGCCGGGCGTGGCGTGAAAGTCAGCGTGCAGGACGACCAGGCGCCGCTGAACCGGCACATCCGCGCAGCCTTCATGAACTTCGGCGCCGACCGGCTCACCGAGCGCGAAAGGGAAATCGCCCACCTGCTGCTGCGCGGCCACTCGGTGAAATCCAGCGCGCGGGTGCTGGATATCTCGCCGGAGACCGTGCGCATGCACCGCAAGCACCTCTACACCAAGCTTGAGATCAACTCCCAGGCGGAGCTGTTCTCGCTGTTCATCGACTGGCTGACCGGGGGCGCCAGCGCGGCCTGACCCCTGCTTTGCAGGATGGCTGGAGCGCAGCGATACCCATGCAGCTGGCGTCCGCAATCGATGGGTATCGCTACGCTCCACGCCTTCCTGCGATTCCGGCTTGTCGACGGTACTTCCGCCCTCGTTCCTACAATCTCGATACCGTTGCATGCGGCGGCGCGCCCGGAAATCTGCCAACCTATGGCGATTCCCGCTGTCTGACCCGTGCCCCACCACCAGGAGAGCTCCCCGATGTCCCGACGCTGGCTACCCGCCTTGCTGTTGGCCGCCGCCCTGCCGCTGCACGCCGCCGAATCCAAACCCACCTACGGCCCGGAACTGGAGCGCTTCAACTACTCCTACCCGGTCGGCCACTACAGCTTTGCGTCCCAGGGCCATCACATGCACATGGCCTACATCGACGTGAAGCCCAAGAAGCAGCCCAACGGCCGCACCGTGGTGCTGCTGCACGGCAAGAACTTCTGCGCCGGCACCTGGGAAACCACCATCGCGGCCCTGAGCGACGCCGGCTACCGCGTCGTCGCGCCGGACCAGATCGGCTTCTGCAAATCCACCAAGCCCGAGCGCTACCAGTACAGCTTCCAGCAGCTGGCGACCAACACCCATGCCCTGCTCGAGCACCTGAAGATCGGCAAGATCACCCTGCTGGGCCACTCCACCGGCGGCATGCTCGCCACCCGCTACGCGCTGATGTACCCGCAGCAGGTCGAGCAGCTGGCGATGGTCAACCCCATCGGCCTGGAAGACTGGAAAGCCCTCGGCGTGCCCTACCGCACCCCGGACCAGTGGTACGAGCGCGAGCTGAAGACCAGCGCCGAGGGCATCCGCCAGTACGAGCAGGCGACCTACTACGCCGGCCAGTGGAAGCCCGAGTACGACAAGTGGGTGAACATGCTCGCCGGCCTGTTCAATGGCGCCGGTCACGAGCGCGTGGCGTGGAACTCCGCGCTGCTCTACGACATGATCTTCACCCAGCCGGTGGTCTACGAATTCGGCCAGCTGAAGATGCCGACCCTGCTGCTGATCGGCACGAAGGACAACACCGCTATCGGCAAGGACATCGCCCCGGCCGAGCTCAAGCCGAAGCTGGGCAACTACGCCGAGCTGGGCAAGGCGACCGCCAAGGCCATTCCCAACGCCACCCTGGTGGAGTTCGACGACATGGGCCACGCGCCGCAGATCCAGGACCCGAAACGCTTCCACGAGGCGCTGCTCAAAGGGTTGGCGGACCTCAAACACTGATAGCCGGGGTGAACCGTAGGATGGCGTGGAGCGAAGCGATACCCATCAATTGGCGTGCAACCACCGCATGGGTATCGCTGCGCTCCACCCATCCTACAAACTGATGGCGATATCCGCCCGAGCTCCGGAGTAGACCTGTAGGAGCGGGCCATGCCCGCGATCGCGCCCATGGGGCGCTCCTAGAGTCGAACACCGGCGCAAGCTCCAACAAAAACGCCGGCTCCCTCGCAGGGAGCCGGCGTTTTTCATCTAGCCGAGAGAATCAGCCCAGGTTCTTGCCCAGCAGCGCGTGGTACAGCTCGCTGTCGCCGAGCACGCCGACTACGCGGCTCTGCTCCTGCAGCACCAGCTTGTGGCCAGTCTGGTAGCGAATCTGCAGCGCATCGCGCATGCGGATGTTGACGTCCACCAGAGTCGGCTCGTGCTTGAGCTTCTCCACCGGATCACCCGGGCGCCATTGCTGCAGGTCGATGATGTTGCTGCCCTGGCGCGCGGTCTTGATCTGGTTCGATTCGGTCAGTCCCAGCCAGCAGTCGCGGCCCTGGTCGAAGCACACCTCGTCGGCCTGGCGGCGGCACTGGTCCAGGCCACGCATCAGGCTGGAGCCGCACAGCACGTTGAGCGGGTTGGTGTGGGCGACGAAGGTACGCACATAATCGTCCGCCGGGCTGAGCACGATTTCCTCGGGCTTGCCGTGCTGGATGATGCGGCCGTCCTTCATGATCGCAATGCGCGTACCGATCTTCAGCGCCTCGTCCAGGTCATGGCTGACGAAAACGATGGTCTTGTGCAGCTGCCGTTGCAGCACCAGCAGTTCATCCTGCAGCTGCTGGCGGATCAGCGGGTCCAGCGCGGAGAAGGGTTCGTCCATCAGCAGGATGTCGCCATCCATCGCCAGCGCACGGGCCAGGCCGACGCGCTGCTGCATGCCGCCGGAGAGCGAATCCGGGCGCTTGTCGCGCCATTGCGACAGGCCGACCAGCTCCAGCTTCTCGTCGATCACCTTCTTCCGTTCGTTGGCCGGGCGGCCCTGCATCTCCAGGCCGAAGCCGATGTTCTCGGCCACGGTCAGCCAGGGCATCAGCGCGAACTTCTGGAACACCATGGCGATGCGCTTGGTGCGCATGGTCTTGAGCGTCGCCGGCGAGCAGTTGGCGATGTCCACCTGCTGGCCTTCGTGCTCGATCAGCAGCTTGCCGCGGCTGACCCGGTTGAGGCCGTTGATGCAGCGCAGCAGGCTGGACTTGCCCGAGCCCGACAGGCCCATCATCACGCAGATTTCGCCGCGGTCGACGTCCAGGCAGGCATCCTCGACACCCAGCACCTGGCCAGTGCGCTTGAGGATTTCCTCGCGACCCAGGCCCTGGTCCAGCAGCTTGAGCGCTTCCTTGGTGTGGGTGCCGAAAATCACATCCACATGTTCGAATCGAATCGCCGACATAGTACTTACCTCCCCCGCAGCGAACGTTGCTTGCACACCCGGTCGAGCAGGATGGCGAGCAGGACGATGGCCAGACCGGCCTCGAAGCCGAGGGAAATGTCCGCCGTGTTGAGCGCGTTGACCACCGGCTTGCCGAGGCCATCAGCACCCACCAGCGCGGCGATAACCACCATCGACAGCGACAACATGATGCATTGGGTGATCCCCGCACCGATGCTCGGCATGGCATGTGGCAGCTCGATGCGCGTCAGCAGTTGCCAGCGCGAGCAGCCGAAGGCCTTGCCGGCGTCCATCAGCTCCGCCGGCACGTCCTGGATACCCAGGCAGGTCAGGCGGATGGGCGCGGCGATGGCGAAGATCACCGTGGAGATCAGACCCGGAACCACGCCCAGGCCGAACAGGGTCAGGGTGGGGATCAGGTAGACGAAGGTGGGCACCGTCTGCATCAGGTCCAGCAACGGCCTGAGGCCGGTGTAGAACCAGGGCTTGTGTGCTGCCAGGATGCCCAGCGGCACCCCGATGGCGATACACACCACCGTGGCGAAGATCACCTGCGCCAGGGTCTCCATGGTCTCCTGCCAGTACCCCAGGTTGAGGATCAGCAGCAGCGAGGCCAGCGCGAATACGGCGAGACCCCAGCTGCGCTGGATGTAGAACACCAGGAACACCAGCAGGGCGATCAGCGCCAGCGGGTTGAACCAGAGCAGGCTGTTGGTGACGCCGTGGATGAGGAACTCGAGGGTGTCGGAAATCTTGTCGAACACCGACGCGCCATGTTGCGTGAGCCAGTCGACGAAGGCGGCGATATGCTCGCCCAGCGGTAGCTTGTGGTCAGTCAGAAACATAATGCGGGCCCATCAGAAGCTTGAGGAATCGGCCAACGGCAATTACTTCGGCTCTTATTTCGAGAACGCCACCTTGGCTGCCGCCAAGGCCGGTTTGCCGTCACGGGTGGTCACGCCGGCGAGCCAGGCGTCGAGCAGTTCCGGATGGTCCTTCAACCAGGCTTTGGCCGCCTCTTCGGGCTTCTTGCCCCCGTTGAGCACGGCGTCCATGAGTTTGTTTTCCATGTCCAGGGTGAAGGTCTGATTGCTCAGCAGCTTGCCGACGTTCGGACACTCCTGGATGTAACCCTTGCGCACGTTGGTGTAGATGGTCGCGCCGCCGTAGTTGGGGCCGAACACGTCATCGCCACCTTCGAGGTACTTCATCTTGAAGCGGGTGTTCATCGGATGCGGTTCCCAGCCCAGGAACACGATCCACTGGTTGCGGCGGTCGGCGCGGCCGACCTGCGAGAGCATGCCGGCTTCGCTGGACTCCACCAGCTTGAACTTGCCCAGGTCGAACTGGTTCTTGTCCAGCATGCCCTGGACCAGGCGGTTGCCGTCGTTGCCCGGCTCGATGCCGTAGATCTTGTTGCCCAGCTTGTCGGCGTACTTGGCGATATCGGCGAAGGACTTCAGCCCGCCGTCGTATGCAGCCTGGGTGACGGCCAGGGTGTACTTGGCGCCCTCGAGGTTGGCTTTCACCGTCTCCACCGAACCGTTGTCGGCGTAGGGCTTGATGTCGTTGGCCATGCTCGGCATCCAGTTGCCGAGGAAGACGTCGAGGTCCTTGTTCGCCAGCGACTTGTAGGTCACCGGCACGGACAACATGGTGACCTTGGTGGTGTAGCCAAGCGACTCGAGCACCTGACGGGTAGTAGCGGTGGTCACGGTGATGTCGGTCCAGCCGACGTCGGAGAAGCGTACCGTGCCGCACGACTCAGGTTCAGCGGCCTGAACCGCCAGCGGTGCGCAAACGGACACAGCAGCCAGCAGCAAAGACTTGCAACCATTCATGAGCGTACTCCTCTGCGGGGTGGGGCGCCGGCGCTGCCCACAGTGGGGCGCGGCGGTCTGAATTATGAGTGGGACCTCGGGGCGCAGGTCCTTTTGTTGTCATTTCGTAAACGATCATGGAGCAGGAAAATTTCGTCGCCTACCGGGTGGGTCGCATCCAGTGCAGGCGAAGTCGTATTCAGCACCAGCCATGTCGCATCCAGTGGAAAGGCCCGGTTCCAGCGACTTCCAGAGGCCCGGATCATTCCATGGCGGCGGTTTTCTGGCCCCCTGGCGCCACGCCCGATGTGCTGGGAGCGACACCCTGCAGCCAGCCGTCGAGCACCTGCGGGTTGGCCTTCAGCCAACTCTTGGCGGCCTGGCGGGGATTGCGTCGCTCGTTGAGCACCGCATCCATCAGCTGGTTCTCCATCGCCAGGTCGAATTTCAGGTTCTTCAGCAGCCGCGCGACATTCGGGCACTCCTGAAGATAGCCTGCTCTGACGTTGGTGAAGACCGTCGCACCGCCATAGTTGGGACCGAAGTAGGAATCCCCTCCCTCCAGATAGTTCATTTGGATTCGGGTATTCATCGGGTGCGGCTCCCAGCCCAGGAACACGATCGGTTGCTTCAAGGCCCCGGCTCGCTTGACGTAGGCCAGCATGTCGGCCTCGCTGGACTCCACCAGTTTGAAGTCGCCCAGGCCGAAAGCCTTTTCCTTGATCATCTTCTGGATCAGCTGGTTGCCGTCGTTGCCCGGCTCGATGCCGTAGAGGCGCCCACCCAGCTGCTCCTTGAATTTTGCGATATCGGCAAAAGTCTTCAGGCCGGCCTCATAGGCGTAGCGCGGCACTGCCAGGGTGTACTTGGCGCCTTCGAGGTTGGCGCCGACGGTTTCCACCTGGCCGTTGTCGGCGAAAGGCTTGATGTCGTTGGCCATGCTCGGCATCCAGTTGCCGAGGAACACGTCGATCCTCTTCTCCGCCATCGCCTTGTAGGTATCCGGCACGGACAGCCGCACCACCTGCGTGCGGTAGCCCTGGTGGCTGAGCACCAGGCGGGTTACCGCGGTGGTCACGGTGATATCGGTCCAGCCGACATCGGCGAAGCGCACCACGGCGCAGGATTCGGGTTCGGCGGCGCGCGCAGCGCCCGGTAGTACCACGGATAACGCCAACAGCGACGACACAAGACTCTTCATGAGACCAGCCTCTGACTGCGGAGAATGGGGGTGGATACGGGCGAACGTGGCCGTTCGTCGGTGGCGGATCATGGAACAGCGTGGCCGCCCGCGCCTATCGACCGGTCGTGGTTCGCGGCGCTCGCGTCGTAAAGAGGCAAGCTTTCGTCGGCCCCGGAACAGGCGGCCTGGCGCCCTGCACCGGCGGGGTGCGCAGGCGGCGTTATTGGATACGGCCGCGTCGCCGATGGACGTAGCCGGCGCCGGACTTGGGTCGATGATGGCCGGGCATCGCGGGCACAGGGACGTGCCTACTCATCCCTTCAAGAGATGCTCCCCCTTGGATGTGCAGCTCGCCCGGAGTCCGGCATGGCAATCAGTGTGTTCGACCTGTTCAAGATCGGTATCGGCCCTTCCAGTTCGCACACGGTCGGCCCCATGCGCGCCGCCGCGCTGTTCGTCGGCGCCCTGCGCGAACGGCAGATGCTCGAACGCACCACGCGGGTAGAAGTACGCCTGTACGGCTCGCTGTCCGCCACCGGCGTCGGCCACGGCACCGACCGCGCCGTGATCATGGGCCTGATGGGCGAATGGCCGGACCGCATCGACCCGCGCCAGATCGAACCGCGCATGGCTGCGCTGCGTGAGTCCGGCGAACTGCTGCTGGCCGGCAGCCGGGCGATCCCCTTCGACTGGGTCCGTGACATGCGCCTGCTCGAGGAAAACCTGCCCTACCACCCCAACGCCATGCGCCTGACCGCCATCGAAGGCGACCACGTGCTGCACAGCGACACCTACTACTCCATCGGCGGCGGCTTCGTGGTCGACGAGGAGCAGGCCGCCTCCGGCAGCCTCGACACCGACAGCACCGTGCTGCCCTACGACTTCGCCAGCGCCGCCGAACTGCTCATGCTCTGCCGCCGCCACAACCTGCGCGTGTCCGAGCTGATGATGGCCAATGAGCGCATGTGGCGCAGCGAAACCGACATCCGCGAAGGCCTCAAGGTCATCTGGCAGGCCATGCGCGACTGCGTGAACAACGGCCTGAGCCAGGAAGGCATCCTCCCCGGCGGTCTCAACGTACAACGCCGCGCCGCGCGCCTGCACCGCAGCCTGCAGGATATCGGCAAGCCCAACGTCATCGGCTCGACCCTCTCGGCCATGGAATGGGTCAACCTCTTCGCCCTTGCCGTGAACGAGGAAAACGCCGCCGGCGGGCGCATGGTCACCGCGCCCACCAACGGCGCGGCCGGCATCATCCCGGCGGTGCTGCACTACTACATGCGCTTCAACCCCGACGCCAACGACGACGACGTCACCCACTACTTCCTGGCCGCCGCCGCCGTCGGCATCCTTTGCAAGAAGAACGCCTCGATCTCCGGTGCCGAGGTCGGCTGCCAGGGCGAAGTCGGCTCCGCCTGCGCGATGGCCGCCGCGGGCCTCGCCGAAGTGCTCGGGGCCTCCCCGAACAGGTGGAGAACGCCGCCGAGATCGGCCTGGAGCACAACCTCGGGCTGACCTGCGACCCGGTCGGCGGGCTGGTCCAGGTGCCCTGCATCGAGCGCAACGCCATTGCCGCGGTGAAGGCCATCAACGCCGCGCAGATGGCCCTGCGCGGCGACGGCCAGCACTTCATCAGCCTCGACCAGGTGATCCGCACCATGCGCAACACCGGCGCCGACATGCACGACAAGTACAAGGAAACCTCGCGCGGCGGATTGGCCGTCAGCATCATCGAGTGCTGACCCGCAATCGACCACGCCCAATCCGGCGCGCCCCCCGATGGCGCAAGCGGTACGCCCGTCCCGACGACACACAGGGCGTTACCGTTCCGGGCACAGCACCGCCGGTCGCGTGACCGGCGAGTGCTACCAAAAACCCCAGTCCACGATCCATGCGTATTTGCGACCCTCGAGGCGTCGCAATCCGGGCCTGCAAAAACGGCATTCCCATGCCGTTTTCTTTACTTGAACGCCCATTCAACCTAGGCACGGCATTTGCCTTGCTATTGGTAGAAGCGAGCAATCAGAGGAACAGCCGGGGCCAACCCACGGTGCAGTTCCCGACAGAAGAACAAGCATAAGAAACGCCTCCAGCGAGGCGACTGTGACTAGCGTGAGGTGACTGAATGAACGCGTTCAACCCCGGAGTTCCCCCGCAAAACCGAGCTCCGCAGTCCATCGGCTTCCTGCTGCTGGACAACTTCACCCTGATCTCCCTGGCCTCCGCGGTGGAACCACTGCGCATGGCCAACCAGCTGTCCGGACGCGAACTCTACCGCTGGCATACCCTGAGCCTCGATGGCCGCCAGGTCTGGGCCAGCGACGGCCTGCAGATCACCCCTGACGCGGCCTGCGACAGCGCCCCGCAGATGGACACGCTGATCGTGGTCGGCGGCGTCGGCATCCAGCGCAGCGTCACCCGCGACCACACCACCTTCCTCCAGACCCAGGCGCGCCTGGGTCGCAAGCTCGGCGCCGTGTGCACCGGCAGCTGGGCCCTGGCCCGCGCCGGCCTGCTCGATGGCTACGACTGCTCGGTGCACTGGGAATGCCTGGCCGCCATGCAGGAAGCCTTCCCCCGCGTGGCCATGAGCACCCGCCTGTTCTCCATCGACCGCAACCGCTTCACCTCCTCCGGCGGCACCGCGCCAATGGACATGATGCTGCACCTGATCGGCCGCGAGCACGGCCGCGAACTCTCGGCGGCCATCTCCGAGATGTTCATCTATGAGCGCATCCGCAACGAGCAGGACCACCAGCGCGTGCCGCTCAAGCACATGCTCGGCACCAACCAGCCCAAGCTGCAGGAAATCGTCGCGCTGATGGAAGCCAACCTCGAGGAGCCCATCGACCTCGACGAACTGGCGGTCTACGTCAACGTCTCGCGCCGCCAGCTCGAGCGGCTGTTCCAGAAGTACCTGCACTGCTCGCCGTCGCGCTACTACCTGAAGCTGCGCCTGATCCGCGCGCGCCAGCTGCTCAAGCAGACCTCGATGTCGATCATCGAGGTCGCCTCGGTCTGCGGCTTCGTCTCCACCCCGCACTTCTCCAAGTGCTACCGCGAGTACTTCGGCATCCCGCCGCGCGACGAGCGCCAGGGCCAGCCCATCGGCCAGCCGGTCATGGTCATGCCGATCCCGCAGGACCTGGCCCTCATGCCCAACTCCTCGGCCATCTCGGCCCTCAGCCAGGCCCAGGGTGAATCCACCTTCGCCAGCGTGCGGGTGCTCTGAGCCCGAGTTGCCGGGAAACGAAAAGGGAGGCCCATGGCCTCCCTTTTTTCATGCCTGTGACGCATGACTCCCCATCATTCAGATTCGTCTGAATCGCAAACCGTCCTGAATCCCGCAGTCTCCGAAGGGCTCGCCAGCATCCTTCGGAATCACGGGACACATGGACACCGCCCTCGACTACCTGGCCCAGCAAACGCGGGAGCTGTACCGCACCGCCATCGCACTGGACTACTCGCGCCTGACCGGCATCCAGCTGCTGCGCCAACTCGAACGCCTGCGCCCGCAGATCTTCGACGTCAGCCGCCACCTCACCGAACTCTTCGGCGAGCACTCGAGTGCCCTCGAACAGGCACGGGCTGACAAGGCGGAAAAGCTCATCCTTGCCCTCCACCGACGGCTGCTCAGCGGCTACTGGTACCTGTTGCGCACCCGCCGCGCCGAGCGCAAGACCGCCGCCCTGCTGATGCAGCGCATGGTGCGCAGCCTGCAGGAAATCCACTGCAACTGCCTGCAGAACCACCACCCCGCCCCACCCGGGCTGTGGAGCCTGCTGCACCAGGTCTACGGGCGCGCCCTGAAGATCGAAGTCCAGCACCTGCCCATCGACGACGGTGAAGCCTTCGAGCCGCGCAGCCAGACGATCGCCAGCGGCTACCTGCACTGCCTGCTCGTCGCCGGCTCACGGCCGCTGGAGATTCCCGCGCAATGCCTGCCGGCGCTGATCGAATCCGTCCAGGTATTCGCCGCCATCGTGCACATCCAACCGGAACGACCTGGAAGTCGTTGGCGACTGGAGCGAGATGACGATCATCCGTTCCTTGATCCGGATGTCGCCGGCCGCGAGGGCGGACTCGCCCTGGTGCTCGATGAACTGCGCGACATGCTCAAGCGCTTCACCGCCAGCAGCGAGGGTGGCGCAGCGTTCGACCTCAATGCCCACCTGCTGGCCTGCTGGAGCGAGGCGGAGCGCAACGCCGAGCCCTGGCAAGTCTGCCTGGGTTTCCCGGCGCTGCTCGCGCACCTGGGCGTCGCGAGTGACACCCAGCTCGACGCGCGCCACTTCGAACGACAGCAAGAAGCGAGTGATGTCTGGTCCCAGCACTCCGGCGGCCGTGGCGGGTTGGACGAAGTGGTCGCGCACTCGCATGACATCGAATTCAGCCGCACCGCACTCAAACCCAGTCTTCCACCCGTCCTGCCATTGGCACAGCCGCGTACGACAGGCCAGCATTTCAGTGGACGCTGGGAAGGCTCCCCACCGCCTGCGGTCGGCGAACTGCTCGGTATCCGCCTTTCTCCCAGGAGTTCCTGGCAGCTGGCAAAAGTGGAAAGCCTCCACCTGCTCGGCGGCGATCACTATGAGTTGCGCGGTAGCTGGCTATCCTCGCAGCCGCGTCCCTGCCGCCTCAGCCTGCGCAGCAAGCTGCAGGAAAGCGCTTCCCGCCATGCCCTGCTGCTGCCCGAGACGAACGAACTGCGCGTGCTTTGTCCGACCCTGCCGCTGGACGCGGGCCGAAAGGTCACGGTGGAAGACCAGGGCCGACGCTACCTGGCCCTGTTGGGTGAGCCGCTTGGCGACAGCTTCCCGCTCATCCCGCTGGAAGTAGCCGCCGACCTGCACTGAGCGATCACAAGGGCTTGGGCACCAACGCCGGCAGCAACTGCCGGGAGATCGCCTCGCGCACGGCGGGCAACAGGGTTGCGTTACCGGCGAGCATTTCCTCCACCAGGCGGCGCAGCGCCAGCGAGCGCTCCGGTGTCAGGCCGCGCACGGCGTATTCGCAGGCCTGCTCGGCGGTGATGCCCGGCGGCACGGCGAAACCCAGCGCTTGCAGGCGTTCGCGGAAATCGTCCTGGTCGATCAGGTCGGCGTGCATCATCGCGGGTCTCCTTGGGAGCGGCAGGGGTCTGCGTCGATTCTGGTAAGCCCCGAGGAGCGCGGCAAGCACCTGTCCGACGGAATGTCCGCGGCGGGCAAGCGCAGGTCGTTTTCGGCTAACCGAGGCGGCGGCGCGACGCGCAGACTGGATTCCATACCCCGCAACCGGCACCGGCGCCAGCTGTGGGGCCTCGCACACTGAGAGCCCGAATCGGCTCGATTTGTCCCCTGCCGCGCGTCGGGCGCCGCAGGGGATTTTTTTGCCCGGAAGAAGGTGCCTTTCGTAGGACCGAGGGGGGCGCCTAGCCCTTGCTCGCGAACAGGCTATCCGGCGACTCCATCGCCGGGCGGTTCGCGACCAGGCTCACTCCTTCCTTGTCCGGCGTATGCCGGAAAGGTCAACGCCCGCGCTGCAATACCAGGATGCGCGACAGCAGTTCGTCGCGGTCGATGTAGCAACCCTGCAGGTGCCGTTCGCCGCTGGCGGGGTCGAACGCGGTGCGGGCGTGCAGGGTGCGGCGGTTGTCGAAGCACCACATCTGCCCGGCACGCAGCTTCTGTTGCAGGCGGAAACGCGGATCGCGGGTCAGCGTGAGGAAGGCGCGCCAGGCGTGGTACAGCGCATCCATCTGCTCGGCCGGGGCGTCGAAGGGGCCGCGCAGGAAGTTGGCGATGCGGATTTCGCTGATCTCGCCCCGCGCGTCCAGCGCAATCACCGGCGCCAGGCAGCGGTAGTCACTGCGGCGGTCCTTGTTGCGGAATTCGATGGGCATCTCGCAGAGCGTGCGGAAGTCTTTCGGCGCTTCGTCGCGCAGCGCCTGGGCGATGGCAAAACCGTCGACGAACACGCTGTCGCCACCGTCGGCGTTGTTCACCAGGCAATGCAGGAACTGCAGCCCCGGTTGCAACTCGCGGGTCGGCAGGTCGGTGTGCAGTGGCAGGTTGAAAGCGGTATAGGCGTTGCTGTCGGCGGCAGCGGCCTTGGACTTCACGTCGAACAACACGCCGAAGTTGGTCTCGCGGATAAAGGCGATGCGCTGGGCGATGCGGTGCAGGGAGCCGGGCGCGGTGGGCACGCCATCCACGCGGCTGAGGCCGAGGTCACGCAGGGCGAGCATCCACTCCAGCAGCGCCGAGTCGTCCTCCATCAGCTGGTCGTGCTGGAACACCGGTACTTCGAAGTCACGGCGCCAGACGCGGGTGGTCTGGTGCGCTGCCAGGCGTTCGGCGCGGGAGGCATCGTCATAGGCATGGGCGCGCAGCCAGCCCGGGTCGAACTGGCTGCGGTGGCCGTCGCTCCAGTTCACACACAGGTAGCCCAGCTCGATGGCGGTCCGCTCAGGGGCGAGGTCGGCGGGCACGTCGATGATCTCCAGCACCTGCTCACGGGTAACCGCGTAGACGCATTCGCCGCAAGGGCAGTTGTCACGCAGCCACTGGTGATGGAAGGGGCTGACCCGGCCGTCGTCCCAGACCAGGTCGAGGTGGTTGGCCTGCGGGCGCAGCGAGGTCAGCGCGGCGGTCTGTGGATAAGTGCGCCAGTCGGCGATGGTGGGACGTTCCAGCGTCGTTTCCATGCTCTTCTCCTTGTCAGCTCAGGCTGCGGCGCAGGGCCGCGATCAGGGCGCCGCGCAGGGCGTCCACTTCCGCCACGCGACGGGCGCGCAGGCAGCCATGGACGAGGCCGGCTCCGGGGAAGTAATCCACGGCCACGCCCGCTTCGCGCAGGCGGTCGCGGTAAAGCGCGCCGTCGTCGCGCAACGGGTCGAACTGGGCGACGGCGATGAAGGCCGGCGGCAGGCCGCCGAGGTCTTCGGCCAGCAGTGGCAGCGCCAGCGGGTCGCGCCAGTCGGCGGGGCGCGAGAGGTAGGCGGCGAGGTAATCGTCGACGGCGGCGCTGGTCATCAGCGGCGCGTCGGCGCAGGTGGTGCGCGAGGGGGTGTCGAGGTTGCCCAGCGCAGGGTAGACCAGCGCCTGGATCAGCGGCTGCGCTTCGCCATTGTCACGCAGGGCCAGACAGAGCGCGGCAGCCAGGTTGCCGCCGCCGCTGTCACCGGCCACGGCAATGCGGGACTTGTCCACAGGCTCGC
This sequence comes from Pseudomonas sp., assembly GCA_049840615.1. Lineage (GTDB taxonomy): Bacteria > Pseudomonadota > Gammaproteobacteria > Pseudomonadales > Pseudomonadaceae > Pseudomonas. The sequence continues at coordinate 224,129 of JASGKM010000031.1, read as the reverse complement.
CGAGACCGTCCTGCTGAATGCGCCGCCAGGTATCGAGGCAATCATTGAGGGCGGCGGGATAAGGATGCTCGGGCGCCAGCCGGTAGCTGATGGCAACCACCAGCGCGCCCAGTTCGGCAGCCAGCGGGATGCAGATCATGTCGTGGCTGCGGGCGCTGCCCAGCACCCAGCCGCCGCCGTGGATGTAGAACACCGTGGGCCAGCCATTCGCCGGCGGCGCGCCTTCAGGCTGGTAGAGGCGCAGCTCGACCAGGCCTTCAGGGCGAATGTCGCGGACCCGCAGACCCGGCGGAACCGACGGCGCAAAGGCCGCCGCCATGCGCTCGTAGTTCTCCCGCTGGGCATCGAGCGTCGGGCCGGCCAGTGGGTGGGCCTCCGTCTCGGCGACGAAGGCCTGCATGGCATCCGACAGCGGATAGCGCCGGTTCATGCCGCTCAGCCCGGCAGGCCGATGACGCGGCCGACGTAGTCCGGGCGCGGCAGTGGACGATGGGCTTCGGCCAGCGCCAGCACGCGCTCGAGCACCACGCCTTCAAAGGGTGCGGAGCGCGCGCCACCCTCGAGATTCACGTGCAGCAGCATCTGCTCGCTGGCGGCCAGGGCGAGGTCTTCGCCGGCGCGGTGCAGGCTGTGGAAAACGTGCAGGCGCTTGCGGTCGTGGGCGATCAACTGGGTGCGCACTTCGACCTTTTCGCCCTCCTTCACCTCGTGCAGGTAGTTGAGGTGCACTTCGAGGGTGAACAGGGAATCTTGGGTCGCGGCGCGATGCTCAGCGTCGAGGCCCAGATGGTCCATCAGGGCGTCGGTGGCGTAGCTGAACAGCAGCAGGTAGAAGGCGTCGCGCAGGTGGCCGTTGTAGTCGGTCCACTCGGCGAGGATGGGGGTTTCGTAGGTTTTCAGGGCGTGGGTCATTTGCGCATCCGGAATGCCCCTCTCCCCGGCCCTCTCCCTGAAGGGAGAGGGGGCGATCCGGAGTGGGCGGTGATGGGAGAGGTTAGTCGGCGAAGGCGAAGCCGTGTTTCGACTTGGTGTCCTTGATGGCGCCGAGCACTGCCAGCAGGCAATCGTCGCGGTAGCGTTCCAGCTCGGCGATGCTGCGCGAGCCCTGCTGCTCGCTGGTGCCTTCGACCACACGGTCGATCAGGGTCTCGGTCAGTTCCGGGGCTGGCAGGTAGGTCCAGGGCAATTGCAGCGCCGGGCCGAACTGGGCCATGAAATGACGCATCCCAGCGTTGCCGCCGGCCAGGGTGTAGGTGAGGAAGGTGCCCATGAAGGACCAGCGCAGGCCGGCGCCGAAGCGAATCGCGTCGTCGATCTCACCGGTGCTGGCCACGCCGTCGTTGACCAGGTGCAGCGCCTCGCGCCAGAGGGCTTCAAGCAGGCGGTCGGCAATGAAGCCGGGGACTTCCTTGCGCACGTGCAGCGGACGCATGCCGAGGGATTCGTAAACCTGGATCGCGGCCTGCACGGCTTCCGGCGCGGTCTTCGCACCGCCCACCACTTCTACCAGCGGCAGCAGGTACACCGGGTTGAACGGGTGGCCGACCACGCAGCGTTCGGGGTGCGTGGCGTCGGCGTAGAACTCGCTGGGCAGCAGGCCCGAGGTGCTGGAGCCGATCAGAGCGTTGGGCTTGGCGGCGGCGCTGATTTTCGCGTGCAGCTCGCACTTGAGGTCGAGGCGTTCAGGGGCGCTTTCCTGGATGAAGTCGGCATCACGCACGCACTCTTCGATGGTGGCGACGAAGCGCAGGCGTTCCTGCGAGGCGCCGGGGGCGAGACCGGCCTTTTCCAGCGCCGGCCAGGCGTTGGCGATGCGCGCTCGCAGCGCGGCTTCGGCGCCAGGTGCCGGGTCCCAGGCGACGACGTCGAGGCCGTGGGCCAGGGCGCGGGCGACCCAGCCGCTGCCGATGACACCGCTGCCGAGGGCGGCGAAGGTCTTGATTTGGGTGATGAAGGGCATGGCTTCTCCAGAGATAAGCTGTGGCACCTTGTAGGAGCGAGCTTGCTCGCGAACCCGCCCAGCTCTTGAGCAGCCGGATGATTCTGTTCGCGAGCAAGCTCGCTCCTACGAAGAGCAGTTCAGTCAGTACGCAGGGTGGAATCAGCGCGGCTTGAGGTTCATCTTCCTGCGCCCCTCGGCCGGGGTCAGGGCACGGCCGCCCAGGCGCTCGATGATCTCGATGGCGCGCTCGACCAGTTGGCCGTTCGTAGCGTGCACGCCGCGGTCGAGCCAGATGTTGTCTTCCAGGCCGACCCGCACGTTGCCGCCCAGCAGCATCGCCTGGGCGACCATGGGCATCTGCGAGCGGCCGATGCCGAAGCCGGCCCAGGTCAGGCCGTCGGGGATGTTGTCGGCCATGGCCTTCATGGTGGTGGTGTCCGCCGGAGCGCCCCACGGAATCCCCAAGCAGATCTGGATCAGCGGGTCCTCCAGCAGGCCTTCCTTGAGCATCTGTTTGGCGAACCAGAGGTGGCCGGTGTCGAAGATTTCCAGCTCGGCCTTCACGCCCAGCTCGGTGATGCGCTTGGCGCCGGCGCGCAGCTGGGCCGGGGTGGAGACGTAGATGAAGTCGCCGTCGCCGAAGTTCAGGGTGCCGCAGTCCAGGGTGCAGATTTCCGGCAGCAGTTCCTCGACGTGCTTCAGGCGCTCCAGCGGGCCGACCAGATCGGTGCCGGCGCCGAACTCCAGGGGTTGTTCACCCTGGCCGATCTGCAGGTCGCCACCCATGCCGGCGGTGAGGTTGATGATGACGTCGGTGTCGCTCTCGCGGATGCGCTCGACCACTTCGCGGTAGAGCTTCACGTCGCGGCTGGGCTTGCCGGTCTGCGGGTCGCGGACGTGGCAGTGGGCGACGGTGGCGCCGGCCTTGGCTGCCTCGATGGCGGCGGCGGCGATTTCCTTGGGGGTGACGGGAATGGCCGGGTGCTTGCCGACGGTGTCGCCGGCGCCGGTCACCGCGCAGGTGACGATCACTTCGTAATTCACGGTGGCTGTCCTTTCTTCTGGGCGAACGCAGGCCCTGCTCGACGGAGCGCGCGCAGGGAGTGCTGTGTCAGGGGGTGTGCTGGATCAACGAGCTACTTGAGCGAGGCCTGGACGGCGGCGAGGCCGTCCTTGCCATCGAAGGTGGTCACGCCGTCGAGCCAGGCCTTGAGCGGCTCGGGGTTCTGTTTCAGCCAGGCCCTCGCAGCGTCCACCGGCTGGCTGCGGTCGAGGATCGGCACCATGACCTGGCTGACCTGCTCGCTGCTGAACTTGAGGTTGTGCAACAGCTTGGCGACGTTGCCGCACTGCGCCTGGTAGCCGCCGGCAGTCATGATGGAAACGGTGGCGGAGCCTTCGTCGGGGCCGAATACGTCGTCGCTGCCGGTGAGGTACTTCATGTCGATCTGCAGGTTCATCGGGTGCGGCTTCCAGCCGAAGAACACCACCCACTGCTTGCGCTTGATGGCGCGCTTGACCGCGGTGAGCATGCCGGCCTCGCTGGACTCGACGATCTGGAAGCCCTTCAGGCCGAACTTGTCGTCGGCGATCATCTTCGCGGTGATGCGGTTGGAACCGCTGCCGGGCTCGATCAGGTAGATCTTGTTGCCCAGCTTGTCCTTGAACTTGGCGATGTCGGCGAAGGTCTTCAGACCGCCGTCGTAGACGTAGGTCGGTACGGCGTAGGTGGACTGCGCGTCCGGCAGGGTCGGCGGAGTGATGACGTCGATCTGCTGCTTGTCGAGGTAAGGCTTGGCCACCGGCTGCATGGTGGGTTGCCAGTAGCCGAGGAAGACGTCGAGCTGCTTGTCGGCCATGCCGGCGAGGATGATCTGCTGCGAGGCGCTGGTCTGCTTAACCTTGTAGCCCAGGCCGTCGAGCACGGCTTCGGCCACGGCGCTGCTGGCCACCACGTCGGTCCAGTTCACCGTGCCCATGCGCACGTTCTGGCACTGGGCGGGCTCGGCGGCCCAGCTGGTGCCGGCGGCGAGCATCAGCGCGGCGCAGCCGAGCGCTTTGATCGATAGCTTCATGACTTCTCCCTCAAGGCCTTTGCGGCGTTGGTTATCGTTTTTGTAGGTCATGGCCCTCACGGGGGCTGGAGAACAAATTACGCAGGCGGCGCCCCGGAGAATCGCACAGCGGCGACCAGCTCTTGCACAGCAGCGACCTCCCCGATTGCCAGGGCGACATCCATGGTTCATAAGCAAGGGCAGGCTGCCACGACGCCGCCCTCCCATCGCACGGTACCCGCCATGTCCCAAGACTTCTGGTTCCTGCTGTTGCCCGGTTTTTCCGTGATGGGCTTCGTCTCCGCGGTGGAGCCACTGCGGGTGGCCAACCGTTTTCGCGGCGAGCTGTACCGCTGGCACCTGATGAGCCTGGATGGCGGGCCGGTGCTCGCCAGCAACGGCATGTCGATGAACGCCGACAGCGGCCTGGAGGCCTTGCGCGAAGGCGACACGCTGCTGGTGGTGGCAGGCTTCGAACCGCTGCGCGCCTGCACCCCGGCACTGCTGCACTGGCTCAAGCGCCTGGACCGCGACGGCGTGACCCTGGGCGGCATCGACACCGGCAGCTTCGTGCTGGCCGAGGCCGGCCTGCTGCAGCGTCAGCGCTGCACGGTGCACTGGGAGGCGCTGGATGCCTTCCGGGAGACTTATCCACAGGTGCAGGCGACCCAGGAACTGTTCGAGATCGACGGGCCGCGCATCACCTCCGCCGGCGGCACCGCGTCCATCGACCTGATGCTCGACCTGATCGCCCAGGCCCACGGGCCGGAACTGGCGGTGCAGGTGTCGGAGCAGTTCGTGGTCGGGCGCATCCGCCCCCGCCAGGATCACCAGCGTTTGCAGGTCGCCAGCCGCTACGGGGTGAGCAACCGCAAGCTGGTGCAGGTGATCGGAGAGATGGAGCGTCACACCGAGCCGCCGCTGTCGACGCTGGAGCTGGCCGAGCGCATCCAGGTGACCCGCCGCCAGCTCGAACGCCTGTTCCGCCTGCACCTGAACGACACGCCATCGAACTTCTACCTCGGCCTGCGCCTGGACAAGGCGCGCCAGTTGCTGCGCCAGACCGACATGAGCGTGCTGGAGATCGGCGTGGCCTGCGGCTTCGAGACCCCTTCGTACCTGTCGCGCAGCTACCGGACGAAGTTCGGCGTGTGTCCGAGCCAGGATCGGGTGGGGTTGCGCAAGGCCGTGGCCAGGGCCTGAAAACTTGTAGGAGCGCGCCATGCGCGCGATCGCGGGCATGGCCCGCTCCTACAGGAAGCCGTAAACGAGGTTGGCAATATCTGTGGGATTGCCGTCATTTACCTCACTCGGGGTCGGGCGGAGTATGGAGATCAGGTTCAAACCCTCACTGCCCTGGAGACCCACCATGAGCGAAGCCCGTCCCCCTCTGCCGCCGTTCACCCGCGATACCGCGATCCAGAAAGTCCGCCTCGCCGAGGACGGCTGGAACAGCCGCGATCCTCACCGCGTGTCGCTGGCCTATACGCCGGAGAGCCGCTGGCGCAACCGCGCGACTTTCGTCCAGGGCCGCGAGCAGATCGTCCAGTTCCTTACCGCCAAGTGGGTGCGCGAGCAGCAGTACCGGCTGATCAAGGAGCTCTGGGCGTTCACCGACAACCGCATTGCCGTGCGCTTCGCCTATGAATGGCACGACGACTCGGGCAACTGGTTCCGCTCCTACGGCAACGAGAACTGGGCGTTCGACGAGAACGGCCTGATGTTCGAGCGCCATGCCAGCATCAACGACCTGCCGATCAGCGAGGACGAGCGCCTGTTCCATTGGCCGCAGGGCCGTAGGCCGGACGATCATCCGTCGCTCAGCGATCTGGGGCTGTAAGGGCGGTTATCCACAGGAGCACGCCTGTGGCACACCGTAGGATGGCGTGGAGCGAAGCGATACCCATCCTACGGATGTGGGCGACCTGCAGGAGCGCGCCATGCGCGCGATCGCGGGCATGGCCCGCTCCTACAAGATCACGCCGGGACGGCGCGGGCGGGAACGGTGGAGGAGAGGCGGCTGTCCTCCAGGATCATCGCCGCCGCGCGCTCGCCGAGCATGATGCAGGGGGCGTTGGTGTTGCCGCTGATCAGCGTCGGCATGATCGACGCATCCACCACGCGCAGGCCCTTCAGGCCGTGCACGCGCAGGCGCAGGTCGACCACCGCCAGTGGGTCTTCACCCATCTTGCAGGTGCCCACCGGGTGGAACACGGTGGCGGCGTATTCGCGCAGGTGTTCCATCAGTTGCTCGTCGGTCTGCACCTGCGGGCCGGGGAGCATCTCGGTGCCGCGAATCTTGTCGAACTCCGGCTGGGCGAGGATCTTGCGCGCCAGCTTCACGCCTTCCACCAGCACGCGCCCATCCTCCTCGTTGGCGAGGAAGTTGTAGTCGATCTCGATATCGCCACCCGGCTTCACGCGCAGCTCGCCGATGCTCTTGGGGCGCAGCACGCAGGTGTGTACGGCGTAGCCATGGCCCCACTCGAACAGGCGGCCACGGTGGCTGCGGTAACCGGGCACGAAGTGGAACTGCACGTCGGCCAGCGAATCGGCCAGCGGCGTGCGGGCGAAGCCACCAGCCTCGACGTAGTTGGTGGTCAGCCAGCCCTTCTTCGCCAGCAGGTACTTGAACGGCGAGAGCAGGATCTGCGGCAGCGAGCCGAGGGAGAAGCCCAGGCTCAGCGGGCTCGGCGAGCGCACGGTGACCAGGCCGTCGAGGTGGTCCTGGAGGTTCTTGCCCACGCCCGGCAGGTCGTGTTTCACCGGGATGCCAGCGGCTTTCAACTCTTCACCCGGCCCGATGCCGGAAGCCAGCAGGATTTGCGGCGAGCCGAGGGAGCCGGCGCAGAGGATCACCTCGCGGCGCGCCAGCAGGCGCTCGCCGCTGCGCAGTTCGAGGCCGGTGACGCGCTCGCCTTCGAGCAGCAGGCGGCCCACCTGGCGGTCGGTCAGCACGGTGAGGTTGGGGCGCTGCAGCGGCGCGACGAAGGCGCGATAGCTGCTCAGGCGCTTGGCGTCTTTCTGGGTCACGTTGTAGATGCCCACGCCTTCGAATTCGCGGCCGTTGAAGTCATCGTTGCGGCGCAGGCCGAGGTGTTCGGCAGCCTTGATGAACAGGTGCGACAGCGGGTTGGGGTCGCGCGGCTTGTCCACCACCAGCTCACCGAGGGTGCCGTGCAGCGCCGGGTCCTGGCCAAGCAGGTTGCGTTCGGATTTCTTGAAGAACGGCAGCACGTCCTTCCAGCCCCAGCCGGGGCAGCCTTCGGCTTCCCAGCGGTCGTAGTCGGAGGCGTGGCCGCGGATGTAAATCATGCTGTTCATCGAGCTGGAGCCACCCAGGGCCTTGCCACGCGGGCAATGCAGCGAGCGGTTGTTCAGGCGCTGCTGCGGCGCGGAGTAGAAGTTCCAGCTGAACACCTTGCTCTTGTACAGCGTGATGGTGCCGGCCGGGGTCTGCACGCGCGGGCTGGCGTCGCTGCCGCCGGCTTCCAGCAGGCAGACGCGCACGGCCGGATCGGCGCTCAGGCGGTTGGCCAGCACGCAGCCGGCGGAACCGGCGCCGACAATGAGGTAGTCGTAGGTGGAGTCGTTGGAGGAGGACATGGGGGCTCCCTTTGGAGTGTGGCGTGAAGGGTTGAGGGGCAAGCTCACACCCCGCCGCAGCACCCAACCTGTAGGAGCGAGCTTGCTCGCGAACAAACTCACCGGCAGGTCCGGCGTTGGGCGGTTCGCGAGCAAGCTCGCTCCTACGAAAAGCACCGCGCTCGCCGGCTAACTACAGCGATAGCCAGGCTCCGTAGGGGCCCCCTCTTCAGAGACAGGGCTGGGGTGAGGGATAGCGGCGTCGAGCTTTCAATGAGCCTCTTCCAGATCGTCGTGCAGCAGCCCGAGGATTTCGCGCTTCATCTCGATGAACTGGCGGTCCATGACCATGTCCAGCGAGCGCGGGCGCTCGATGGGCACGTCGAGGATGCGTTTGATGCGCCCCGGGCGCGCGCCCATGACGTAGACACGGTCGCCCAGCAGGATGGCCTCGTCGATGTCGTGGGTGACGAACACCACGGTCTTCTTGCTGTGATCCCACACGCGCAGCAGCAGTTGCTGCATCTGCATGCGGGTCTGGCTGTCGAGGGCGCCGAAGGGCTCGTCCATCAGCAGGATCTGCGGGTCGTTGGCCAGCGCGCGGGCGATCGCCACGCGCTGCATCATTCCGCCGGAGAGCTGCTTGGGATAGTTGTTCTCGAAGCGGCGCAGGCCGACTTCGTCGAGGTAGTAGTCGACGATCTCGCGGCGCTCGGCTGCCGGCATGCCGCGGCGCTTCAGGCCGAACTCGACGTTCTGGCGCACGGTGAGCCAGGGGAACAGGGTGTAGCTCTGGAACACCATGCCGCGGTCGGCGCCGGGGCCGTCCACCAGTTGGCCGCCGACGTAGATATCGCCCTCGGTAGGCTCGGCCAGGCCGGCGGTGAGGTAGAGCAGGCTCGACTTGCCGCAGCCCGATGGGCCGACGATGACGGCGAACTGCTGGTCCGGCACCTCGAAGGAGACGTTCTCCAGCGCGCTGAAGGTGCCGCCCTCGGGCGTGCGATAGCGCAGGCTGACGTTCTCGACCCGCAGGCGGGGCGGTGTGGTGGGTTGCTGACCGGTCACGGCTGGTTCTTCCTGCTTGATCGCTACTGCGCCCATGACGCCACCTTCAGTCGGATGAATCGGAACAGTTGGTCGGTGATCAGGCCGAGCAGGCCGATGATGGCAATCGCCAGGAAGATCACGTCGACCTGGAAGCCGCGCATGGCCTTGAGGCTGATGTAGCCCAGGCCGCTGGAGGCCGCGACCAGTTCGGCAACCACCAGGTAGGTCCAGGCCCAGCCCATGGTCACGCGCAGGGTGTCGAGTACGCCGGGCAGCGAGGCCGGGCCGAGCACGTGGAGAACCACATCGCGGCGGTTGCAACCCAGGGTGTAGGAGGCGTTGACCAGGTCCTTGGCGACGCCGCGGGAGACGTCGGCGATCATCACCAGTTGCTGGAAGAACACGCCGAAGATGATCACGGTGACGCGCTGTTCCAGGCCGATGCCGATCCACAGGATGAACAGCGGTACGAAGGAGGTCACCGGCAGGTAGCGGATGAAGTTCACCAGCGGTTCGAGGAAGGCCTGGACGATGCGGAAGCTGCCCATCAGCAGCCCCAGCGGTACGGCCACCAGCGAGGAGATGATGAAGCCGATCATCACCACCTTGACGCTGGCCATCACATGGGTGGCGAGGGTGCCGTCACTGGCCAGGCGCACGCCGGCCGCGAGCACCGCATCCGGGGTGGGCAGGAACATCGCCGGCACCACACCGCCGTAGGAAAGCCCGGCCCACAGGCCGAACACGAGCAGCCAGCACAAGGTGCCGGCAGACCAGACCAGCTTCAACGGCAGGTCGACCTTGGGCGTCAGGCAACGGCTGAGCCAGGATTGCGAACGACGAGGCATCGCGGATTCCTCCAGGCGAGCGGCGCCAGGCCGCCCGCGGGGACAAGAGTGAGACGGTTACTCGGAAACGAAGCGCGGGTCGACCAGGTCGTCGTAGCTGACTTCCAGACGCTTGCCCTGCAGGCCGCTCCAGGTCTCGTTGGCGAGACGGATCAGACCCTTGATGTCGCCGGGCTTGCCGGGAGTGCCAATCAGTTGCTCACTCATGGCCTTGTCGTAGAAGCGCACGCCCTTGGCCGCATCGGCCAGGGCCTTGGGATCGGAGAGGTAGCCGCCGACGCCCTTGGCCATGATCGCGTAGGCCTCATCCGGGTGCTCCTTGGTGTACTGCACGGCCTTGTACAGGCCTTTCACCAGGGCCTTCACGTCCTCGGGCTGCTTCTCGATGACGTCACAGTTGAGGGCGACCACGTCGACGATCACGCCGGGGGTGGTGGAGCTGTCCACCAGCACCTTGCCCTGCTGCTTCTCGCGGACCAGCGAGAGATGCGGCTCCCAGGTCACGGCGGCGGGCACACGTCCGGCAATGAAGGCGCTGGCGGCATCATCGGCGGTCATGTTCTGCACCTTGATGTCGCTCATGCTCATGCCGGCATGCTTGAGCAGATAGGCCAGCCAGAACTGCGAGACGGAACCCTCGTTCACCGCGACTTCCTGGCCCTTGAGCTGGGCCAGTGAGGTGACGTCCTTACCCACCAGCACGCCGTCGCCGCCATGGCTGTCGTCCAGCGCGGCCACGGCCTTGAAGCAGAACTTGGGACGGTACTTGAGGATTTCGTCGATGGTGGAGGCGGAGCCGGAGAGCTGGCCGGAAGCCTGGGCCGCCATGTACATCGAGGCTTCCTCGATGGTGGTCAGCTGCAGGTCCAGGCCCTGTTCCTTGAAGTAGCCCAGGTCACGGGCAAGGTACAGGGTGCCGTAGCCGACCCAGGTGGTGTGGCCGATGGACAGGGTGCCGGCCTGCGCGCCGGAAACGGCGGCGAGAGCCAGGGCGGAACACGCGATGGAACGCACGAGCAAGGACTTGATCATGAAGCACTCCCACAGCCGTTTGGCTTTGTTGTTGATTTACTGCGGCAGTGGCCAGGAGGCCGGTAAAACCGGGACATGCGCGGCATCGAGCTCTATGGCTCAGCGCCTGAAGGCTTTGTCTCGCGACATGTCTGACAGACCGATGGTGGCCGAAGCGGGAGGCTCGGAAAATTATTAAATATGTCGTTGCGCCATAAGAAAAAGCTGCCTTGCGGGCGAAAGTGCACCAGCATGGCGCAGGGGAGAACTCGAACACGCGCGAGGCCCTTCCGGCTGCACTATCGTTGATCGCAGCTCTCTTCCAGGAAGATCCCATCATGGCTCTACGCCCCACCCTGTCTGCCCTGGCGCTCGCCATCGGGCTGTCGCTGCCAACGACTTTTCCACAGGCCGCCGACGCCCAACCATCCGCCGCCGTCCAGTTGACCTGGCCCCGTGATTTCGCCCTGGGCGAACAGCATGTGCAGATCTTCCAGCCACAGATCGAGGACTGGGACGGCACTCGCATGAGCGGCCGTGCGGCCATCGCCGTCGGCGCCGCGAAGGACGCTCCCACCTATGGCGTGGCGCAGTTCTCCGCCGCAGCGGCCATCGACAAGGCCAGTGGCCTGGTGCAGCTCACCGACCTGCGCATCGACAAGGTCGAAGTCCCTACCGCCCCGGACAGCGCCAGCAAGGTGCGCGACGCCCTGGTGGCGCGCTTGCCCAAGGATGGCCTGACGGTCTCCCTCGACCAGTTGCAGGCCAGCTACGCGGTGAACCAGCAATTGGACAAGCTGCGCCACATCGACGTGAAGAACGACGCGCCACAGATTCTCTTCGCCAGCACCCCGACCGTGCTGGTGATGATCGATGGCCAGCCACAGTGGCAAGCCCTGACGGGCAGCGACTTCGAGCGGGTTATCAACAGCCGGGTGCTGCTCCTGCGCGACGCCCAGGGCAATCACTACCTGAACGCCGCCGGCAACTGGTACACGGCCCAGGCGCTGGACGGCAGTTGGCTGGTGCTGAGCCAGCCGCCGAAGCCACTGGTCAGCGCACAGCAACTGGCAGAGAAAGCCGGTCCGGTGGACGCGCTGCTGCCCAAGGACGGCAAGAAGCCGGCGAAGGCGCCGGCGCTGCTGGTCGCCACGCAGCCCACCGAGCTGATCATCAGCGACGGTACCGCGCAGATGCAGCCCGTGGACGGCGTCAGCCTGCTGACGATGCAGAACGCCGACCACGCGGTGTTCGTCGACCCGACCCATAACATCTGGTACGTACTGGTGTCCGGCCGCTGGTTCAGCGGCCCCGGCGAGAAAGGCCCCTGGACCTACGTGCCGGGCAAGGACCTGCCCGCCGACTTCGCGAAGATTTCGGCCAAGGACCCGAAGGCCAACGTACTGGTTTCGGTCCCCGGCACACCGCAAGCCAAGGAAGCCGCCATTGCCGCGAGCATCCCGCAGACCGCCAGCGTCTCGCGCAGCAAGGCGACGCTGAGGGTGAGTTACGACGGCGCGCCGAGCTTCCAGCCCATTTCCGGCACCAGCCTCAACTACGCGGTGAACACGCCGACGCCAGTGATCGAAGTCACCGCCAACCAGTTCTTCGCGGTGAGCAACGGCGTCTGGTTCGTCGCCCCCAGCGCCACCGGCCCCTGGCAGGTAGCGACCGAAGTGCCGGCGGCAATCTACGGCATCCCACCCAGCTCGCCGGTTTACTACGTGACCTACGTGCACATCTACTCGGTCACCCCGCAAACCGTCGTGGTCGGCTACACGCCGGGCTACCTGGGTGTGGTGGTCAACAGCGACGGCACGGTGGTCTACGGCACCGGCTACACCTATCCGGCCTATGTCAGCAGCACCGTTTACTACGGTTATCCACCGACCTACGGCTACGGCGCGGGGTTCGCCGTGGGCGCCCTCACCGGCTTCGCCTTCGGCTATGCCGCCGGGGCCTGGTGGGGTTCGCCGGAGCCTTACTGGGGGCCGTACTGGGGGCCTTATCCACATGGCGGCTGGAGTTATACCAACATCAACCAGGCCAACTTCTACGGGCGCTGGGGCCAGGGCACCGTCACCCATGCCTATGGCTACAACGGCTGGACCGGCACGCAGTGGCAGGGCAGCTCGGCCGCCGGCTACAACCCGCGCACCGGCGCCCGGTTCGCCGGCAGCCAGGGAGCAGCCTTCAACCCCTACACCGACCAGGCAGTGGCCGGTCGGCGTGGCGCCTACGCCAATCCCTCCACCGGCATGTCCGGCGCGGGGCGCAGCGGCGTGGCGTACGACGCCGACAGCGGTGACTTCAAGGCCGGCCAGCAGGGCATCCAGCACAACGCCCAGACCGGCCGCACCACCATCGCCGAGCGCGGTGTCTCCGGCGACGTGGATGATGGCCGCGGCAGCTACGACCACAACAACCAGGGTGTCAGCTACAACCGCCGCACCGGGAACGCCGTGGCCTGGAAAAACGGCGACGTCTACGCCGGCCACGACGGCAACGTCTACCAGCACACCGACAGCGGCTGGCAACAGCACACCAGCAGCGGCTGGCAACCGGTGCAGACCAACCAGGAGAACGTGCGCAGCCAACTGGACCAACAGTGGCAATCGCGCCAGATAGGTCAGCAACGCTTCGGCCAGACCCAGCGCCAGTGGGGTGGCGGCGGCTTCGGTGGCGGGCATTTCGGCGGAGGCGGCTTCCGCCGCTGACGCTGTGGACAAGGTTTTCCACAGCGCTGGTCGTTGTGGAAAACCGCTTCGGGTCGGGTGATCAACTTATCCACACGCCTTGCTCTTCCCTGCACGCCCTCGGCAAGATGCCCGCTTCCACCACCATCGCGGGGTTGCCGTGACCGCTCTGTTCCAGGCCCTCTGGCCGTTGTTCGCGCTGATCGTCGGCGGCTTCGTGCTGCGCCGCAAAGGCTTTCCCGGTGACGCCTTCTGGCCGGCGGCAGAACGACTCAACTACTTCATCCTGTTCCCCGCCCTGCTCGCCAGCAGCCTGGCCAGCGCGCCGCTGAACGATCCCGGACTCGCCCGCCAGGCGCTGGCGGTGGTTCTGGGCCTGGGCATCGCCTGGATCGCCCTGTTGCTCGTCAAACGCCTGCGAGGCTGGAGCGCCGCGCGCTTCGGCGCCATCGCCCAGGGCGTACTGCGCTTCAACACCTACCTCGGGCTCGCCGCGGTCGGTAGCCTTTACGGCAAGCCGGGGCTGACCTTGGCCGCGCTGATGCTGGCGCTGATGGTACCGACGGTGAACGTGATGTCGGTGTGGGCGCTGACCGCCGAGCGCGGCATCAGCCTTCGCTCGCTGCTGCTGCCCATCGTGAAGAATCCGCTGATCCTCGCCTGCGTGGCCGGCGCACTGCTCAACGTGACGGGCATCGGCCTGCCTGGCGGCACGGACCGGCTGTTCAACCTGCTGGCCGTGGCCAGCCTGCCACTGGGCCTGCTCTGTGTGGGCGCGGCACTGCAGCCGCAGGAGTTGCGCGCGGAAGTGTCGGCGCTGGGCTGGAACTGCGCGATCCGCCTGCTGGCCATGCCGCTCCTGGCTTTTGCCATCGCCCACCTGCTGGCCCTGCCGGCGCTGGAAAGCGCGCTGCTGGTGCTGTTCTTCGCTTTACCCACAGCCCCGACCGCCTATGTGCTGACCCGCCAACTGGGTGGCGAGAGCGGGCTGATGGCCGGGATCATCACCCTGCAGACGCTGCTGGCCGGTGCCAGTCTTCTGCTGGTGATGGGCCTCATCCAGATGCTCGGATAATTGCCCGTATCAACACCGGAAGGGCCTTGAGTACCGGCCATACACTCAGGGCTGTCACCGCCTCTCTCAGAGGGAGACTGAGGCCGCCCACCGCCAATGCAGTGATCCACAATGAGTGCAGGCGATCCTGGTGGGATCGAGCAGCTGAACTGACTCCAGCGTTTTTCTCTCGCGACGAGGCAATACCGTGCGTACTTGGCTGATCCTGCTGGCTCTGGTCACTCCTCTGTCGTGGGCCGCGAGTCTGACGAAGGAATTCACCTTCGCCGGTACCGACTACTTTCATCGCTGGTCCCAGGAGGATCAGCATGAATTCACGCCACAAGGCCAGGAAGACCTGGCGAAGTGGCAGGACATGGTCACTCTGCACCGCTACACGGCGGCCAGTAACGCCGAGCAGATGGCCGCCGTGGCCAACGCTGTACTGGACAACTACCAGCAGCATGGCGCGATGATCCTCAAGGTCGACGCCAGTCCCGCCCGGGGCAGCCAGCCCGCGGTCTACTTCATCGCCGCCGTGTTGCCGCAACCGAGCTTCATCGAAGCGGTGTTCACCCGCCTCAAGTTGGAAAACGGCACCGGCACGGGGGTGATTTACTCCCACAGGCTCTACGGCATGAGCGCCTGGCTCAAGGCCAACGCCACCGCGAGGGAGAACGAGCTGATGGACTGGCAGCCGCCGGCCAAGGCTTTCCAGCGTCGCTGACTTTCCGCTCGCCTGCTGGATATCCATTACGTCGTATCGATGGGTATCGCTGCGCTCCACACCACCCTGCGAAGCACCCTCGCTGCCAGTCCGGCGATGATCGGAAGACTTTTATTCACACCGCTGGCCCGGAATTCGCGACTTACCCACATGGCACTGTCATCCGTACGCGGGCAAAGCTCGCTCCTGCCGCAAAGTCCCGTCGATCAGCAGAAACGCTGACGAAAGCCTGCTGAAAGCTTGACCCCCTAGCATCGCCGCCTCGGTCCTCCCGGCCGGACCTGCGTTCGCGCAGCGTACAAAAACAACAATCGGTGATCGCTCATGCCCCGCTTCCTGTCTCTACCCGCCCCGACTCCGTCCGCACCACGCGTGCTTATCCACAGCCGCTGCTGAATCCCCCGCGCCGACCCGGAGTTATCCCCATGCTGACTTCCCTCGCCTTCGCCATGGTGGCGACCTTCATGTTCCTGATCATGACCAAGCGTCTGTCGGCGCTGATCGCGCTGATCCTGGTCCCGATCGCCTTCGCCCTGCTCGGCGGCTTCGCCAAGGGCCTGGGGCCGATGATGCTGGACGGCATCCGCACCCTGGCGCCGACCGGGGTGATGCTGATGTTCGCCATCCTCTACTTCGCCATCATGATCGATTCCGGGCTGTTCGATCCGGCGGTGCGGCGCATCCTCAGGCTGGTGAAGGGCGACCCGCTGAAGGTGTCGATGGGCACCGCCGCGCTAGCGATGATCGTCTCGCTGGATGGTGACGGCTCGACCACCTACATGATCTGCGTGGCCGCCGTACTGCCGCTGTACAGCCGCCTGGGCATGAGCCCGCTGCTGATGGCCTGCCTGATCATGCTCTCCAGTGGCGTGCTGAACATGACGCCCTGGGGCGGCCCCACCGCCCGCGCGGCCAGTGCGCTGCATGTGGACCCGGCGGACATCTTCGTGCCGATGATCCCGGCCATGCTCGCCGGCATCGCGGCGATCTTCGGCCTGGCCTGGGTCTACGGCAAACGCGAGCGCGCCCGCCTGGGCGAGCTGCACTTGCCCACCGACCACGAAGCGATGGCCGAGGTCAGCGTCTCGCAATTCCCCGAGGCGCGCCGGCCAAAGCTGCTGTGGTTCAACGCCGTGCTCACCGTGGTCCTGATGGGTACCCTGATCGCGGGTCTGCTGCCGATGCCGGTTCTCTTCATGATCGCCTTCGGTATCGCGATGATCGTGAATTATCCCTGCATCCTGGAGCAGAAGAAGCGTATTGGCGCCCACGCCGAGAACGTCCTCGCGGTGGTCTCGCTGATCTTCGCCGCCGGGGTGTTCACCGGGATTCTCTCGGGAACGGGGATGGTCGAAGCCATGTCCAAAAGCCTGCTGGCGGTGATTCCGCCGGCACTGGGGCCGTACCTGGCGACCATCACCGCGCTGGTGAGCATGCCGTTCACCTTCTTCATGTCGAATGACGCTTTCTACTACGGCGTGCTCCCGGTACTCTCCCAGGCCGCCGCGCAGTACGGCATCACCCCGGTGGAAATGGCCCGCGCCTCCATCGTCGGCCAGCCGGTACACCTGCTCAGCCCGCTGGTGCCCTCCACCTACCTGCTGGTGGGCCTGGCCAAGGTGGACTTCGGCGACCACCAGCGCTTCACCCTCAAATGGGCCGTGCTGGTGTGCCTGGCGATCCTCGCCGCCGCGCTGCTGCTGGGCCTGTTTCCCCTATTCAGTAGATGAATAGCTCAACGACTGACTTCGAGTACCGATTAAATGGAATGGCTCACCAGCCCTGAAATCTGGATTGCGTTCTTCACCCTGACGGCCCTGGAAATCGTCCTGGGCATCGACAACATCATCATGATCTCCATCCTGGTCGGCCGCATGCCCAAGCACATGCAGCCACGCACGCGCTTCTTCGGGCTGGCACTGGCGATGGTCACGCGCATCCTGCTGCTGCTCTCGATCACCTGGGTCATGCGCCTGACCGCCGACCTGTTCCACGTGTTCGGCCAGGGCATCTCCGGGCGCGACCTGATCCTGTTCTTCGGCGGCCTGTTCCTCCTGTGGAAAAGCAGCACCGAGATCTTCCATGGCCTGGAAGGCGAGGACGAAACCGAGGGCGAACCCAAGAGCGTAATGGGCGGCTTCATCGGCACCATCATCCAGATCGCCATCATCGACATCGTGTTCTCGCTGGACTCGGTGATCACCGCCGTGGGCATGGTCTCCAACGTGCCGGTGATGGTCGCGGCCATCGTCGTCGCGGTCATGGTGATGATGCTGGCGGCCGGCGCCATCAGCGATTTCATCGACAAGCACCCGTCGCTGAAGATGCTCGCACTGTCCTTCCTCATCGTAGTCGGCACCGTGCTGATCGCCGAAGCCTTCGAAGTCCACGTGCCCAAGGGCTACGTCTACTTCGCCATGGCCTTCTCGCTGGCGGTGGAAGCGCTGAACATCCGCATGCGTACCGCACGCGGGAAGAAGGACGCGGACCCGGTGAAACTGCGCAAGGACATTCCGGGCCAATAGCCCACAAACGCTATCCACAGGCGTACGGTGGAAAAGCAAAAGCCGGGCTTCACAGCCCGGTTTTTTTATTCACAGCCCTTTTTATTCACCATTGACCGGTTTCAAGGGCGTGCGACCGGCTCCGGCCAGTTCAGCACGCCCTTGTCGTTGAAGCGCACCGTGCCGAACAGTCCGCCAGCCAGCTTGCCGTTGATCTCGTAGGGCATGCCCTGGCGCGGCGGGCCTCCCGACAGCCCCCAGGCCTGGCGGAAGACGGAGAACGCCGAAATGCTCACCGGCACGCTGATCACTTTTTCGCCAAAGCGCGGCACCTGTCCGCTGGCGTCGCTCACGCCGCTGGCCAGCGGCTGGCCGTTCACCGACAGGTCCAGGGCGATGCCGTTGTAGTCGATGGCCTGATCATTGGGGTTCTGCACCCGCAGCTTGACCGTGAAGCGCGCCTCCATGCCCTGCCCGGTCGCAGGCTCCAGGCCGACCAGGTCGATGCGCAACGGGTCGCGTGTGCCGAACAGGCTGCTGCAGGCGCCGAGCGCCAGCAGCAGGGCTATCAGGGTGATACGGCGGGCCAGGGCCATGGCTTCTCCTCGTCGATTCACTTCAGGGTAGCCGGACGCAGGCGCCACACGGTGTTACCGACATCGTCGGCCACCAACAGGCCACCGAACTTATCCACAGCGACGCCGACCGGCCGGCCCATGGCTTCGTCGTTGTCGTTGACGAAGCCATCCAGCACCGTCACCGGCTGGCCATTGGGCTTGCCGCCACCGAAGGGGATGAATACCACCTGGTAGCCGCTGCGCGGCTTGCGGTTCCACGAGCCGTGCTGGCCGATGAATACCCCGCCACGATAGCGCTCCGGCAGCAGGCTGCCCTGATAGAAGGCAAGGCCCAGCGAGGCGGTGTGCGAACCGAGCGCGTAATCCGGCACCAGTGCCTTCTCCACCATCTCCGGGCGCGGCGGCTCGACGCGTTTATCCACATGCTGGCCGAAGTAGCTCCAGGGCCAACCGTAGAAGCCGCCATCCTTCACCGAGGTCATGTAGTCCGGCACCAGGTCATTGCCCAGTTCGTCCCGCTCGTTCACGGCTGTCCACAGCACGCCCGTGTTCGGCTCCCAGCCCAGACCGTTGGGATTGCGCAGGCCGGAGGCGAAGACGCGCACACTGCGGCTGGAGAGATCGATCTGCAGGATCGCCGCGCGGTTCTTCTCGGCATCCAGGCCATTTTCGCCGACATTGCTGTTCGACCCGACCGTGGCGTAGAGGTAGCGGCCATCGGGGCTGGCAAGGATGTTCTTGGTCCAGTGGTGATTGAGCGGCCCGCCCGGCAGGTCGACGACCTTTTCCGCCGGTGCACTGATGGTCGTTTCGCCGGTCTTGTACGGGAAACGCACCACCGCGTCGGCATTGGCGACGTACAGCCAGTTATCCACAAGGGCCATGCCGAAGGGCGAGAACAAGCCTTCGAGCAGTACGCTGCGCTGCTCCGGTACGCCGTCACCGTCGGCGTCACGCAGCAGGGTGATGCGGTTGGCGCTGGGCACCGAGGCTCCGGCTTTCTCCATCACCTTGCCGGCGACCCAGTCCTTCAGCCCGCCGGATTCCTCCTTCGGGGGTGCCGAGCTTTCCGCCACCAGCACATCGCCGTTGGGCAGCACGTAGAGCCAGCGCGGATGTTCGAGCTGGTCGGCGAAGCGCTGCACTTCCAGGCCTTCGGCCGGGCGCGGCATCTGCCCGGCAGGCCAACCAGTGGCGGTGGCAATGTTGACGGTGGGCAGAACGCTGCTCTGGGGTTCCGGCAGCTGTGGTTGCGGCCCGGTGCCGGCCGTGAACGGCAGCGCCGACTTGTCGCCGCAACCGGCCACCGCCAGCGCGATCAGGAGGGGGAACGACCCACGCATACGACTTCTCCTCGGCCTGTGATGCATTTATGTCGGTGACCACTTCTTTCAGCAAATGGTTAGGCAGTCTAGACATATCCGCCTGCGATTCCGTGCGAAATAACCGATGCGAAGGCTCTCGCATCCGCTTTTGATCGGCTTTACTCACAGACAGGAATCCCGGCAAATCAGAGATTTGGCGAACCCTCAGGGAAAAACGAGGGTCTACCATGACAGTCTTGTGACAATCGCCTGAATGCTGCCGTGTCCTTCTCGGCCCTCCGCGCTGTCTGTACGGAGCCGCGGGCGAGGTCGTTACAGGGTCCGTCGACGGACGCTCCGCCCACGGACCCGTTTGCGTGCAAGGGGGCCCGACATGCTCAAACTGCTCGATCTGCTCTCTGCCGTAGCCCTGTTGGTGTGGGGCACACACATCGTCCGCACCGGTATCCTCAGGGTCTACGGCAGTAACCTGCGAAAAATCCTCAGCCGCAGCGTGGAAAAACGCCCGCTGGCCTTCGCCGCCGGCATCGGTGTCACCGCCCTGGTGCAGAGCAGCAACGCCACGGCGCTGCTGGCGACATCCTTCGTTGCCACCGGGCTGATGGCCCTGGCGCCGGCACTCGCGATCATGCTTGGCGCGGACGTCGGAACGGCGCTGATGGCGCGAGTGCTGACCCTGGACCTGTCCTGGCTGTCGCCGCTGCTGATCTTCTTCGGGGTGATCTTCTTCCTTGGCCGACAGAAGTCGCGCCTGGGTCAGCTCGGCCGGGTATTCATCGGCCTGGGGCTGATCATCCTCGCACTGCAGCTGATCGTCGCCGCCGCCGAGCCGATGACCCAGGCCAAAGGCGTGAAGGTGCTGTTCTCCAGCCTCACCGGCGACGTGATGCTGGACGCCCTCACCGGCGCGCTGTTCGCGATGATTTCCTACTCCAGCCTGGCCGCCGTGCTGCTCACCGCGACGCTGGCGGCCTCCAAGGTGATCTCGCTGAAGGTGGCGCTGTGCCTGGTCATCGGTGCGAACCTGGGCAGCGGCATCCTGGCGATGATCAGCGCCTCCTCGCAGAACGCCGCCGGTCGCCGCGTGGCACTGGGCAGCCTGCTGTTCAAGATTGCCGGCTGTGCCCTGGTGCTGCCGCTGGTGGGCCCACTGGCCGAGTGGATCGACCACTGGCAGTTCAGTACGGCCGAATTGGTGATTGCCTTCCACGTGCTCTACAACACCACCCGCTGCCTCGCCTGCCTGCCGCTGACCGGGCAGATGGCAGCCTTCTGCACCCGCGTCATGCCAGACCGCCACTCGCCCGAAGACATCGTGCGCCCGCGACACCTCGACCCGGCGGCGCTGGATACACCCAGCCTGGCACTGGTCAACGCAGTGCGCGAAACCCTGCGCATGGGCGATATCGTCGAGCAGATGCTGAATAACCTGATGCAGGTTATCCACAGCGGCGACCCGCTACTGGGCAAGGAGATCCGCAAGCAGGACGACGATGTCGACGCGCTCTACACCGCGATCAAGCTGTACCTGGCGCGGATGCCCCGCGAAGACCTGAGCGAAGCCGACAGCCGCCGCTGGGCGGAGATCATCGAGCTGGCGATCAACCTCGAGCAGGCCGGTGACATCATCGAGCACATGCTCGGCGCCGTGCAGGACAAGAAGACTTCGCGCAGCCGTTCCTTCTCCGACAATGGCCTGGAGGAGATCACCGTTCTGCACGGCCAACTGGTGGCCAACCTGCGCCTGTCCCTCTCGGTGTTCCTCAATGGCGACCAGGAGGGGGCCAAGCGCCTGCGTCGCGCCAAGCAGCGCTTCCGCCTGCAGGAGCGGCGGTTCGCCCACTCCCACGTCGACCGCCTGCGCCAGCAGGTGGTACAGAGCATCGAGACCAGTTCGCTGCACCTGGATCTGATCAGCGACATGAAGCGCTTGAACTCGCTGTTCTGCGCCATCGCCTATGCTGTTCTGGACAACCCCGATGCCAGTAGCTCGGCAATCGGCGAACCTGTGGAAGACGAGGACTTCGTCGAACGCGAAGTCGAAGCGGTACAGGATCACCAGCGGCCGGCTTCCCCCGGCTCCAGCGCGACGGGTTGATGGCCAGGGGGCCTGAGCGAAGGTTCCGTCGGAACCTTCGCCAGCCCCTACAAAGTCCTGATATCACGACGCCCAGGGTTCGGGCAGAATCCGCCGCCATGGAAGCATGCACTCAATCTCAACGCCCTCCCTCGGTCAGCGCCAGCCTGACCCAGGCCATCCTGCTGGCGGCTGTGCGTCTCGGTCTGAACCGCGACGCGCTGCTGGCTGCCAGCGACATTCAGGAATCCCAGCTCAGCGACCCGGACGCGCGCATCGACTTCGCGCTGCAGGAGCGGATGTGGCAGGTGATCCAGACTGACCTCAAGCATGACGAACCTGGCCTTGCCATGGGGCGTGCACTGTCGCCGGCATCCTTCAGCGCGCTGGGCTACCTGCTGCAGTCGAGCACCACGATGGGCGACGCTCTCGAATCGGCCATGCGCTACCAGCGCCTGGTTGGCGAAGGCGGCCAGGTGGCCATCGAGGCACAAGCCGAGGTCATCTGGGTCGCCTACCGACCGCTGAACCCCGAACGCCCTGCCACCCGCGCCCGTGCGCTGGCGTTGCTGGGCTTCTGGGCACGCCAGCTCAAGGCCCTGCTCAGTGGCCTCCAGCTGGCCGGTTGCCGCTTCATGCACAGCCAACCGGAAAGCCTCGAGGACTACGAAAAGGCCTTCAACTGCCCGCTGCAATTCGACGCGCCGGACTACGCCCTGGGTCTACCCCTGGCGCTCATCGACGCTCCGCTGCCGCAGGCCAACCCGCCGCTGCGCGACCTGTTGCGCCAGCACGCGGAAGGCCTGCTGGCCCGTCTGCCCAGCGCCAGCATCAGTGGCCGGGTGGTCGCCCTGCTCGGCGAGCAACTGACTCGCGGCGAACCCGGCCGCGCCGCCGTCGCCAGCGAACTGGGCCTGAGCGAACGCACGCTACAGCGCCGGCTGGCGGAGGAAGGCAGCAGTTATCAACAGTTGCTGGCCGATACCCGCCGGCAACTGGCGGAACGTTACCTGGGGGAAGGCAACCTGCCGGCCACGGACATCGCCGCCCTGCTCGGCTATTCCGAGCCCAGCGTATTCTTCCGCGCCTTCCGGCACTGGACGGGACTGACGCCGGGCGAATATCGCCAACGGCGGCGCCAGTCCGAGAACTGACGGGCACTGCCAGGGGCCGATCGCAGGCTTTTCAACAGACTTGTCTACAGGATTTCCACAGCGTGGCAATCAGCCGTGCGGGCCCCGCGCGGCAAGGTAGGCCAGGAACGCCTCGCGACTGGAATAACGCGGCTCGTAGCCGAACTCTTCCTTCAGCCGGCGGTTGTCCAGCACCGGCCGGTAGCGCAGGTAGTCCACCTGCTCGGGTCCGAAGCGCGACAACCCGAGCGGCTTGAGCAGCCCCAGGCCTACGCGCATCAGGCTTGCCGGCATGGGCCGGTAGGGTTTGTTGAGCAGGCCGGCGATCTCGCGCATGGACAATGCGCCGTCGCCGGCAAGGTTGTAGATGCCCTCGCTGCCGCGTTCCAATCCCTGGCGGATCACATTCACCACATCCTGATCCCAGATGAACACGAAGCGGCTTCGATGTCCCAGCACCCCCACAAGGGTCGGGCGGGCGAAGAGTTCGGCCAGTGGGTTATGCACACGTCGGCCAAGAATGGTGCCGGGGCGAAGGATCAGCTGCTTGAGCTGTGGATAACGCTGGCGCGCGTTGGCCAGCAGCTGTTCGATTTCCTGTTTGTGGCACGCGTAGGGAAGATTCGAATGGCCGCGCAACGGTTGGTTCTCGTCGATCCACTCGGCGTTGTCGCGATGAAACCCGTAGGCCGCACTCGAACTGGTGACGATCAGCTGACGGACTTCATTGTTGCGCGCCGCCTCGATCAGCGCACGCGCGCCACCCACTTCGATGGCGTGGCGCTTTTCAGCGGACATCTCGCGCGGCGGATTGACCAGGGCGGCCAGGTGGACAATGGCGTCCGGGCGCCATTGCTCGACGCAGGCATTCACCTGGGCAGCGACGCCCAGGTCCAGCGGCACCGGCTCAATATTCGGCCGCAGGCCCTGGGTGTTGATGCGCCTGACATCGCCGGCGATCAACGTCCAGTCCAGGTGCTGCACGGCCAGTTCATTGAGTAGGCTCTGCCCGAGAAATCCCGCGGCGCCGGTGATCAGGACACGCATGTGGCCTCCAGATCGCTCGGCATGAAGCGAACGACGGGTCCGTTGATCGGGGTGGATGAAAGGAGCGTAGTTCCACTGCGCCAGCACCGACAGTGACCACACAAGCCAGCCCCGTGACCAAAGATGCCACCCGACTCAGGTTGAACGCGGTGGGTTCGTGCCGGTCAATCCGCTATCCTCACGGCTTTGCGTTCAGGCACACCGCTCATGCGTTGGTTGTTCGTCCCCCTGTTGTCCCTGCTGCTCAGCGCCTGGTCCCATGCCGACCAGCGACAGACGGTCGAGGCCTATCAGCTGGCGAACGGCATGGGCGTGCTGTTCAAGCCCACCCGCGAGAAGGGCCACGTGTCGATCCGCCTGATCGTCGGCGTCGGCTTCAGCGATTTCAGCTGCCGCGACCGCCAGCTTCCGCACCTGATGGAGCACCTGTTCTTCAGCGGCCTGGACGGCGGCGACGAAGCTGACCTGGAAGCGCGCATGCAAGCCCTGGGCGGTCAGTGGAACGCCTACACCAGCGAAGGCGACACCGCTTTCGTGGTCGAATCTCCCGCCGCCACCCAGCGCCAGGTGCTGGACCTGCTGCTGGAGATCATCACCCGCACCCAGCTTGACCAGCGCAAGATCGATTCCGCCAAACAGGTGCTGGTCCGCGAGGACGGTGGCCACTACTCCCACCTGCAGCGCTGGCTGGACCAGCAGAACGTCAGCCGCACCGGGCAGGAGCAGTTGGCGGTTGAACTGGGGCTGTCCTGCGATGAGCGCGCACCTGTGGATAACCTCACCCAGGCCCAGTTGGAGCAGCTACGCAAGGACTGGTATGTCCCCGGCAACATGACCCTGATCATCGTCGGTGACCTCGACCCGCGCCTGCCGGTCTACCTGGGCCGCACCTACGGCTCCCTGGTCGATCACGACACGCCGGAACGCCGCGACCTGCCGCAGATGAAGAACACCGCCGAGCGCCAGCGCAACCTGACCACCGGCTTGTTCGGCGAAAGCGCGGTACTGCACTGGATATTCCCGGAACCCGAGGATGCCGATGGCGCCACGCTGGACCTGCTGCAGGCCTACCTGAACGACGTGCTCTACACCGAGCTGCGGGTACGCCGCGAGCTGTCCTACGGCCCCTGGAGCGAACGCACCGCCTGGGCCAACCAGGGCTTCATGAGCCTCAACGCGAATGTCGAGCGGGATGAACAGAAGGAGGCGCAACAGGCCCTGACGGAACTGGTGGAGAAGATCCGTCACGAAGGCCTCGACCCGCAACGCTTCGCCCGCATCCAGCGCGTGGCGCGTGCGCAGCTGGCATGGAGCACGCCGGGCAATTCAACCCTGGCGGATTACTACTGGGGTGCGCTGGCGGACTTCGACGACGGCAAGTTCCCCGACGAAGACAAGCGCCTGGCGAAGGTCAGCCTGGCCCACGCCAACGAAGTCGCGAAGCAGCTGTTCAAGGACGAAGGTTATCTGCGCATCGAGAAGCCGCTACTGGATGACGATATGGTCTATCCGCTGGCGGCTCTGGGCGCGTTATTGCTGGCGGGACTGCTGGGGCTGGCGCTGTGGCGCCGACGGAGCTGAAGCCCCGTCGGAACGCCTGCAGGCTTCAGAGCGCGAGGCGGCGGATGACCTGGCAGGAGTCGTCCGGGTCGACCTGGGCAGGCGGAAGCGCAGCTCACAGAGCCATGTCGCGCATGTCACGGTCCATGGACGAATCTCGATCGAGATCATCTCGTGAGAACAGCCATTGCGCCTGGCCACATCGATCAGGTGGCGCATCAGCGCAAGGCCCAGCCCCAGTTGCTTGAAGTCGTCGGCGACGGTCACCGCGCATTCGCACTGCTGCTTATCCACAGCGGCGTAACCGCTGATACCGACTTCGCGCAGTTCACCGTCCACATCGGCTCAGGGCGATCAAGGCCATCGTGGTCTGGTAGTCGACGTCCATGAGGCGGTCGAGCAGCCTGTCGTCGATCTTCACTTCGCCATGGAAGCGGAACTTGCGGGTCATGGGGGACAGGCGCTCGAGGAACAGGCGTTCGCGCTCGCGGTCTTCCGCGCGCAACGGACGGATCAGCACATGGCTGCCATCCTCGAGGGTTTCTATCCAGTGATCGGCGCCTACAGCCCCGAGGGCTGCGAGCTCGGCGGTGGTGTGGGTGATCATGACGCGTTCTCCGCTGGCGAAGAGGGATTGGGTTGACCCTATCCTTCTCCCACAGGCCCCGGGCAAGCCTCACCCAAGTCAATGCCGCCCGGAACCGTGCTTGGGCAGAACGTCGCAGCAGGCTCAGGCGCTGGCGGCCAAAGCCCCGGCGCGTACACGGGCCCCTTTGCGGAACAGCACCAGCGTGGCGAAGCAGGCCAAGTGCTGCCGCGCCGCTGAGCCAGATGCCCGGCGCAGCCTTGTTATCCAGGGTGTGGATAAGCCAGGTGCAGACGGCCGGGGTGAAGCCGCCGAAAGTCGCAGTCGCCAGGCTGTAGGCCAGGGAGAACCCGGTGGTGCGCACATCCGCCGGCATGATCTCGGTGAGCGCCACGACCATCGCGCCGTTGTAGCTGCCATAGAGGAAGGACAGCCACAGCTCCACTTCCAGCAGGCGCGCGAAGCTCGGCTCGGCCACCAGCCAGGACAGCATCGGATAAGCGGTGACCAGCGCCAGCACGGTGGCGGCCAGCAGCAGCGGCTTGCGTCCGATACGGTCGGATACGGCGCCCATCAGCGGCAGCCAGATGAAGTTGGACAGGCCCACGCACATGGTGACCAGCAGGCTGTCGAAGTCCGACAGGTGCAGCTCGTTCTTGCCGAAGGTCGGGGTGTACGCGGTAA
This sequence comes from Pseudomonas sp., assembly GCA_049840615.1. Taxonomy (GTDB): domain Bacteria; phylum Pseudomonadota; class Gammaproteobacteria; order Pseudomonadales; family Pseudomonadaceae; genus Pseudomonas. The sequence goes on along the minus strand of JASGKM010000031.1, from coordinate 197,668 downwards.
TCAGGTAGAAGGACACAGTGGTCATCACCACCATGGCAGTACCGGCCAGTACCAGGCCAAAGTTCTGGCCGATGGAGCGCAGCACCTGGCCCAGGGTCGGGCGATGTTTGCGCTGCTGGAATTCGGGGGTTTCCTCCAGCGAGCGGCGGATGATGAACAGCGCCGGGACGATCAGGCAGCCGACGAAGAAGGGCACGCGCCAGCCCCACTCACCCATGTCCTGCGGACTCAGCCAGTGGTTCGAGGATCGACGCCCAGCAGACCGGCGAAGACCACCGCGACCTGTTGGCTCGCCGACTGCCAGCTGACAAAGAAGCCGCGTTTGCCGGGACTGGCGATTTCCGCCAGGTACACCGACACGCCGCCCAGCTCCACACCCGCAGAGAAGCCCTGCAGCAGTCGTCCGAGCAGCACCAGCAGCGGCGCCGCCACACCGAGCGTGGCGTAGCCCGGGACCGAAGGCGATCAGCAGAGTGCCCATGGCCATCAGGCCGAGGGTGATGATCAATCCCTGACGGCGGCCGTGGCGGTCGATATAGGCACCCAGGAAGATGGCGCCGAGCGGGCGCATCAGGAAGCCGGCGCCGAAGGTCGCCAGCGACAGCATCAGGGAGGCGAAGGGGTCATCACCGGGGAAGAAGGTCTTGGCAATGGCAGTGGCGTAGAAGCCATACACCATGAAGTCATACATCTCGAGGAAGTTGCCACTCACCACACGGAAGACGGCTTTGGCTTTGGAGTTGTTCGAGGCCATAAGAACATCACTCAGGGCTGTTACACGGGGGACTTCCCCAAAGGGAAATCGATGATCCCCATCCGCGGCAGGCAGGCCCTGGATGGGTGATTGATTTGTAACCCTATGTGTAAAAGCGTCGACTCGACAATCGGAAAATGGCTGAAAGGCCCATATTTACTGGAATTGAAAGCTTGGCGAAAGCTTCGATACCGTTCGTCGGGCGCCTGACTTTAGCGATAAACCTCTCAATTATTTAAATATATATAAATTTATAGAGAAATTATTTGACTCACTCAGCGACTAACATCCTACGGAATTAACCGTAGGAAACATTCATCATTTAAGATAATTCCAGACAGAATATCGCAAGTAAGAATCTTACTTTTATATAAGAAATTTCCCTGATTAGTAGTTAGCTTTTCCCACAAAAAAGGGAGAGCTTTCATATGAAAACTATTTGGGGAATGTTCTTGCTGTTTTCCCTGGCCGGCTGCAATGGCTGGGTCTCACCGGAAACCGATGGCCGTCTGACGGATCGTTACTTCACCGTTCTCTCCGGCCCGCCGATTCCGGGCTTCATCGTTGCCTCTGCGGTGCAATGGAACGCCGACTACGCCGTGACCGCCGCCCATACGCCTTTCCTGCGCCACCAGGCCTATCGCTGCAGCACCGGCTGCGACCTGCTGTTCATCGCGCACAAGGCCGATGGTGCCCCGCCGCCATGGCGCCAGTTCCGTGCGGGCGAAGCGGTCACGGCGCTAGGCAGCAGCTCATTGCTCATCCCGATGAGCAGCATGGGCAAAATATGGCCGGTGCCTTTCGTCGATGACGGCTCCGCCAGTGGCGAACGCTATGGCGTGCACGACGCGGCCATCGCCAAGGGGATGTCCGGCGGGCCGCTGATCGGCAGTGACGGCAGCGTGCTGGGGATCAACATCGGCTTCCAGGCAGGCTTCCAGCCCCCAGTGAGTCGCCCGGAACTGGCCGGCATGTCACGCCTGAGCGTGTTCGTGCCCTACAGCGTGATTCAGCGCGAATGGCTGCTGTTCCAGGCCCAGACGGCGCGCAAGGCCACTCAGGCTCTTCAGGCGAAGAACCAGTAACAGACGCCGATGGAAGCCAGCACGCCGGCCAGGTCCGCCAGCAGCGCGCAGCCCACGGCGTGGCGGGCGCGCTGGATACCGACCGCACCGAAGTACACCGCGAGCACATAGAAGGTGGTCTCGGTGCTGCCTTGCACGGTGGCGGCTACCAGGGCGGGGAAGCTGTCCACGCCATGGGATTGCATGGTCTCCAGCAGCATCGCGCGTGCGGCGCTGCCGGAGAATGGCTTGACCAGCGCGGTGGGCAGCGCATCGACGAAGCGGGTGTCCCAGCCCACGCCTTCGACCACCCAGCGGATGCCGTCCAGTGCCATCTCCAGCGCACCAGAAGCGCGCAGCACGCCGACGGCGCAGAGCATGGCCACCAGGTAGGGCAGCAGGCTCTTGGCGACGTCGAAGCCTTCCTTCGCGCCTTCGACGAAGGTTTCGTACACCGGCACCTTCTTCAGCCAGCCCACGACGAGGAACAGCATGATGATGCCGAACAGGGTGAGGTTGCCCAGCAGCGAGGAGAGCTGCGCCAGCGCTGTCGCGGAAAGCCCGGCCAGCAGCGCCATGAAAGCGCCCAGCGCCAGCGCGCCGGGAATCAGATAGGCCAGCACCACCGGGTCCCACAGGCGCAGGCGTTGCATCACCGCGACGCTGAGCAGGCCGACCAGGGTGGAGGCACTGGTAGCCAACAGGATCGGCAGGAACACCAAGGTCGGGTCCACCGCGCCTTGCTGAGCGCGGTACATGAAGATGGTCACCGGCAGCAGGGTCAGCGACGAGGCGTTGAGCACCAGGAAGAGGATCTGCGCGTTGCTCGCGGTGGTGCTGCTGGGGTTGAGTTCCTGCAGCGCCTTCATGGCCTTCAGGCCGATGGGGGTGGCGGCGTTGTCCAGGCCCAGGCCGTTGGCGGCGAAGTTCAGGGTGATCAGGCCGATGGCCGGATGGCCGGCGGGTACTTCCGGCATCAGGCGGCGGAACAACGGGCCGAGCAGCACCGCAAGCTTCTCCACCAGGCCGGCCTTCTCGGCGATGCGCAGGAAACCCAGCCAGAGGGTCAGGGTGCCGAACAGCAGCACCATGACCTCCACCGACAGCTTGGCCATGGCGAACAGGCTTTCCACCATGGCGGCGAACACGGTGGCCTCGCCACCCAGCAGCCAGCGGGAAAGCGCGGTGACCGCCGCAACGATGAAGAAGCTCAGCCACAGGCCGTTGAGCATGAAGAGTCCCCCTTGGAATGGCCGCGATGATAGCGGCACGGACCCCTCCGGCGCCAGAAACGACAAGGCCCCGGACAGTGCCGGGGCCTTGTGGATAACCCTTGCGGGTCAGTGAGCGGCGGGGCTTTCCTTGCCGTCCGCGCTCTCGCCTTCGAGGAAAGCTTCGACGCGGCCGTTCTGCATGGCCTGCCAGTAGCGGGCGCCTTTCTGCGCGTCGTACACGCCTTCCCACTTGGAGATCACCAGGACCGCGAGGGCGTTGCCGATCACGTTCAGCGCGGTGCGCGCCATGTCCATGATGCGGTCGACACCGGCGATGAAGGCCAGGCCTTCCAGCGGAATGCCCACGCTGCCCAGGGTCGCGAGCAACACCACAAAGGAAACGCCCGGCACGCCAGCGATGCCCTTGGAGGTGACCATCAGGGTCAGCACCAGCATCAGTTGCTGGCCGATGGACAGGTCGATGCCGTAGAGCTGGGCGATGAAGATCGCCGCGATGCTCTGGTACAAGGTCGAGCCATCGAGGTTGAACGAGTAGCCGGTCGGCACCACGAAGCTGCTCACCGCCTTGGGCGCGCCGTAGGCTTCCATCTTCTCGATGATGCGCGGCAGCACGGTCTCGGAGCTGGCGGTGGAGTAAGCCAGCACCAGCTCATCCTTGAAGATGCGCATCAGCTTGATGATCGAGAAGCCGAACAGGCGTGCGGCCAGGCCCAGCACCATGAAAGCGAAGAAGGCGATGGCGAAGTACACCAGCACCACCAGCTTGGCCAGCGGCAGCAGCGAGGCGAAGCCGAAGTTGGCGACCGTCACCGCGATCAGCGCGAACACGCCGATGGGGGCGTAGCGCATGATCATGTGAGTCACGCGGAACATGGCCTCGGCCACGCCCTGGAACATCTTCACCAGCGGCTCGCGGGTCGGCGCCGGCAGCGAGGACAGCCCCAGGCCGAACATCACCGAGAAGAAGATGATCGGCAGCATCTCGCCACGGGCCATGGCCGCGAAGATGTTCGACGGGATCAGGTTGAGGATGGTTTCGATGAACGCGTGGTGGTGCTCGACTTCCTTGGCGGTCTGCGCGTACTGGGAGATATCCACAGTGCCCAGGGTGCTCATGTCGATGCCAGCGCCTGGCTGGAAGATGTTCGCCAGCAGCAGGCCGACCACGATGGCGACCGTGGTGATGATTTCGAAGTAGATGATGGTCTTCAGACCGATCCGTCCGAGCTTCTTCGCGTCCCCCATGCCGGCGATGCCGACGATGAGCGAGGAGATCACGATCGGTACGACGATCATCTTGATCAGGCGGATGAAGATGTCGCCCGCCGGCTGGAGGATGTTGCTGATCCACCAGGCCTTTTCCGCGCTGAAATGGTTGAGCGCGGCGCCCAGTGCGATTCCGAGTACCAGGCCGATGAGGATCTGCCAGGCGAGGCTGAGCTTGGCTTTGCCCATAGTGAGTCACCCTTGATTCTTGTGGAAGTCGGGGTTCGCCGGATCATCGGGATGCCGATGCCTGCGAAAAAAGGGGCGCATGATTCCGACCCACCCCTCCTCCGTCTAATGCCGGAAATGCCTACCCCATGCACAATCGGCATAGGAAAAGGCATCTGAAACCTTGGTTCCAGGTCGTAAGACCCTTGATTTTCTGCATGACGCAGGTTCCTGAACCCCTGCCACGCAGCGCTCTTCAAAGCCGTCTAGGCTTGATGCAATTCGGCCATCAATGGCCCGGATTGATCGGATCAGAAGTCCGCGCGCGCTCACGGCGGATTCTTGTTACCGGATGTACGGTCGCCGCGAGGGGGCCGTCATGAATGGCCGAGGGCGAGGAAAAGGGCCCTTCGACTCAGAGGCTGGCAGGAAAGCAGGCACTGTGGATAAGTGCCGGATTCCGCTCTTCATTATTGAGGTGCCGGAGGGCCGTTGATGCGGCCGACGGGAATCGGCGAGGCATTGTAGGACGAATCTGCCTGGGTCCGAATTGACCGACATCAGTGAAGTTCGACCGGGTTCGAGCAGGGCTGCGGATACCCTGCGGCCGCCGCGACAGCCGGGTCAGCAACGGGTTGTTCAATGTGGTGACAGCACAACGCGGTGACACTCTGAATAAGGATGCTCCATGACGCGACGCTACGTAGTACCCACCCTGCTTTTCGCTGGCGCCCTGGCGCTGGCCGGCTGCTCCAGCCAGAAACCGGATGCCTCACAATACTCCGGCTTCCTCGGCGACTACTCGCAACTCAAGCCCGCCACCTCTCCCAGTGGCCAGCCGGTGCTGCGCTGGGTCGACCCGAACCTGAAACTGGCGAACTACAGTTCGGTGCTGGTCGAGCGGCCGGTCTACTACCCGCCGCCCAAACCGAACGAAACCATCGATCAGACCACCCTCAACGCCATCCCCGATTACCTGAAGAAGCAGGTCGAGCTACAGCTGGGCAGCCGCTACCGCATCGTCCAGCAGGCGGATCGCGACACCCTGGTGCTACGCACCGCCATCAGCGGCGTGGATGTCTCCAACGAAGGCCTGCATGCCTACGAGGTCATCCCGATCGCGCTGGTGGTAGCGGCAACGTCGACCGCCATCGGCACGCGTGATCAGGACACCGAGGTCTTCGTGGAATTCGAGGCATTGGATGGTGCGACCAGCAAGCCGGTCGCCAAGGTGGTACGCAAGGGTGCAGGCAAGACACTGGAGAACTCCAGCACCCACCTGACCCTCGACGACCTGAAGCCGGTGCTCGACGGCTGGGCGCGCGACGCGGCCAACTTCAAGCCCTGACCTGTGATGGCGCTCCGGAACCGGTGCGAGGTTGTCGCCCCGGTTCCGCACGCCCTGCCTGCCCTTGCCCGCTGACGCGGAAGTACTCCCTGTACCCCTGGGTCGCTCAGGACATGACGCATCCCGAACATCCCGGCTCCCTGGCCATGCGTACGCCGTAACGGCTACGCGGTATTCGAAATCGGTGGATCAGTACCAGTTGGGATCGCTCTTGAGCTGATCGTCGAGGATCCGCTTCACCGAGTCATCCGGTTCGCCCAGCCAGCGGAAACTGGCGTGCTTGCTCGGCGACTTGTCCGCCGGAAGGTTCTCGGGAACCTTCACGTACAACGCGTAGGCCTTGTCCTTGTCCCAGGTGAACGCCACGTACAACCGCTGGGCAGCGCAGTTGTGTGCCTCGCACAGTTCGCCGACCAGATACTTGTCGCCCTGCTCGTCAACCGCCTGCATCGGCGGCGCGGTGCCACTGAGGTTCATCACCCAGTCCGGCAGGCGGCTCTCGTCCTTGACCACCGATTGCCAGGTATCGCGGTACTGCGGATCACTGGCCACCAACTCGTTCAAGCGGTACTGCGCGTCCTTGTCCGCCTCGGCGGCCAGGGCATGAGCCCCGGCGCCGAGCAGGAGGGTCGACAGCAGCAGATTGCGGGTAAAACTCATCGCTACGCTCCTTGTTCAATGTCCATCGGTTCGGAGCGTCAGCCCCGGCGACGGCCCATGAAGAAGGACACGATGAACAGCACCAGGAAGATCACGAACAGGATCTTGGCGATGCTGGTCGCGGCGCCGGCGATACCACCGAAGCCCAGGACCGCGGCGATGATGGCGATGATCAGGAATGTCAGTGCCCAGCTAAGCATGGGGTCTCTCCTCTTCTCGTTGTCGGTTCGGTACCGCGTCGGGTACCTGCTCCGGAGCGTTCGCAAGGCAGTCTCCGGAAGGGGTGTCCGCCCGGGCGCTTCCGGGCACTGCGGACCTGTCGGGCAAGCCGGCGGCCTGCCAGCGATTCAGAAATCCGGGATCAGAACACCCAGCCGCCCTGGGATCGGGTCATCGGCTGGACCTGAGCCTGGGCTTGGGTCTGCGGGGCTTGCAGCACCTGATCCGGGTTGCGGGCGGGAGCGACCTGTGGATAACGCGAAGCTTCGCGGTACAGGCCGGGCGTGCTGGAAGCAGTCGGAACGTAGGCGACCGGTGCGCTGGCGGCCTGGGCCTGGGAGACCTGCATCTGCAGTTGCACCTGGTTGACCAGCAACAGCAGGAGGGCGCCGGCAAAGAAGATCCGACTCCACACATCGATACGCGCGACTTGCACTTGGCTGTTGGTTCCGCTGTTCATCCCGTTTCTCCTGCCCGTCGCCGATCTGTCTGTCGAACCTTGAGGCTGTTTCCTTGGGCCTTTCAGGTTCTTGCCGTCGCGGGTGGTTTTGTTGACTGTCTTGCAGTTGAAATTGCACGCCGCATGCCAGTCTGACTGATTCTATTTTTACCTTATAAATCAATTAGTTAAATCTAGTACCAAGGTCCATTTCTGCTGCATCCTGCACGATGGACCGGGATAGTTCGTGCGTTTTGCAATCCCGGCGTCAGGCACTTCCCTGTGCCTGTGTGAACGGCATCACTTCAGCGAGTGCTTGAGCTGACTCATCTGGTCATGGCATGCCCGCACCTTGGGCAGTTCGGCGCGCAGCAGGGCCTGGGTTTTCGGTGTGCCTTTCTCCAGGGCATCCTCGAAGGCATGCAGGATGCGGTCCTCTGTTTCCTCCAGCTGCGCGACATAGGTAGCGCCCTCGTCGCTGGCGAGGGTCGCGCGGGTATCGGCGTAGACCTGGCGCAACTTGCCCAGCAGGGTGCCGCCGGTGGCAGGGTCCTCGTGGTTGGCGGCCACCTTGCCGGCCAGGGCGTTGATCACGTCAGTCTTGGCCTGCGCCATGGACTGGAACAGCCGTTGCAGCCGGGCATCCTTCACTTCCTGGATGGCGTGCTGGTAGAAACGCTGGCCGTCGCGGGTAATCTCGATGAGCTCATTGAGCTGACTGGTCGTGCGAGTCATGACAGGTTCTCCTGCATAGGAAAGGGTGGAAGAGTCAGGCGGCCTGACCGGCCACCTTCAGCGCAGTGGCGTCCACCTCACGCACACCACGGGTCTTGCGGGCGGAATCGATCAATTGCTGGCGCTCGTCGGCACTGGGCACCTGGCCACTGAGGGTCACCACACCGTCACGGGTGGACACGCCGATGGACAGGCCATTCAGGGCATGGGCAGCGAGGATGCCGGCCTTTATCTGACTGGTGATCCAGGCATCGCTCACGGCGGCCTGGGCATCGCCGACGGATTTCTCCAGTTTCTGGGTGGAAGCGGCATCCGGATCGACCTTCAGGCGGTTATCCACAGCCGTGACGCCTTCGGTCTGCGCCGCCAGGTGGCCAGCCTGCTGGCTGGCCTCCTCACTGACGACCGTTCCTTCGAGAATGACTGCGCCGGACTTGCTGGTGACTTTGATATCCAGGCCTTCACCGCGCTTTTCCAGCAGCAGCTTGGATTTCACCCTGGCCGCCAGCGTGGCGTCGTCCCACTTCTGCACCACAGCTTCGCCCTGGGTGGTATCGGTCTTCTGTGCGTCCGCCAGGGACGCGTCGACACCCAACTGGTTATCCACAGCGGTGACGCCTTCGACGCTGCCGGCGATCTGGCCGGCCAACGCCTTCTGTTCTGCACTGGCCACGGCGCCGGTCAACTGCGCGCGACCGTTCTCCACATTCACCTTGATCGCGTAGGGCTTGAGTTCGCGGTTGAGGTTGATGGCCGTCCAGATCGAACCTTCCTGGCGTGCCTCGGCCAACTGGGCGGTCAACCCAGCCTCGGCGGCGTGGCTGGCCAGTGGCTGCAAGGCGAGCAGGGCGGACCCCAGGGCGAGGGCAAGGATCTTCGGGTTAGGCATGGCGGTCTCCGTCAAACGATGGTGCGAGATTGGATTCGCAAGCGCCGTGCCAGTGCCATTTATGGATAAAATCTTTGTAATTCAATGTGTTGAATGGTTATCCATCCCTCCGGACTGTGCACCCTGCCCGAAGGACCAGAAAGATTCTTGCAACTTGCACGAAAATCCCTGGACTAAGAAAAATCACACCGCTTACAACAACGAATCACACAACGAGGAAATCGCTGAATGGACGCAACGCCTGAACAGCAAGGCCGGATCCTGCTGGTCGATGACGAGTCCGCCATCCTGCGCTGTTCCGCTACTGCCTTGAGGACGAGGGCTACAGCGTGGCCACCGCCAGCAGTGCGCAGCAGGCCGAGAACCTGTTGCAGCGCCAGGTGTTCGACCTGTGCTTCCTCGACCTGCGCCTGGGCGACGACAACGGCCTGGATGTCCTGGCACAGATGCGGGTGCAGGCGCCCTGGATGCGCGTGGTGATCGTCACCGCCCATTCAGCGGTGGATACCGCCGTCGACGCCATGCAGGCCGGGGCTGCCGATTACCTGGTGAAGCCCTGCAGTCCCGACCAGTTGCGACTGGCCGCTGCCAAGCAGTTGGAAGTGCGCCAGCTCACCGCGCGCATCGAGGCACTGGAAGGCGAGGTGCGCAAGCAGGGCGACGTACTTGAATCCCACAGCCCGGCCATGGCTGCAGTGCTGGAGACGGCGCGCCAGGTCGCGGCCACCGACGCCAACATCCTTATCCTGGGCGAGTCCGGTTCGGGCAAGGGAGAGTTGGCGCGGGCGATCCACCACTGGAGCAAGCGCGCGAAGAAATCCTGCGTGACCATCAACTGTCCATCGCTGACTGCGGAACTGATGGAAAGCGAACTGTTCGGCCACAGTCGCGGCGCCTTCACCGGCGCCACCGAGAACACCCTCGGACGCATCAGCCAAGCGGATGGCGGCACGCTGTTTCTCGACGAGATCGGCGATTTTCCTCTGACGCTGCAACCAAAACTGCTGCGATTCATCCAGGACAAGGAGTACGAGCGGGTCGGCGATCCGGTTACTCGCAATGCCGACGTGCGTATCCTCGCGGCTACCAACCGGGACCTCGCCGGCATGGTCGCCCAGGGCACGTTCCGTGAAGACCTGCTCTACCGTCTGAACGTCATCGTGCTGAATCTGCCGCCGCTGCGCGAACGCGCCGAGGACATCATCGGCCTGGCCGAACGTTTCCTCGCCCGTTTCGTGAAGGACTACGGTCGCCCCGCCCGCGGATTCACCGACGACGCGCGGGCGTTGCTGCGCCGCTACAACTGGCCGGGGAATGTGCGGGAGCTGCGTAACGTTATCGAACGCGCAAGCATCATCTGCAACTTCGATCTTATCGGTGTCGAACAGCTGGCTATCAGTGAACAGACCACCAACTCGGCGCCACGCATTGGCGAAGCCATGAGCCTGGAAGCGCTGGAGAAAGCCCACATCGCCGCCGTCATGGCTTCCAGCGCCACACTCGACCAGGCGGCCAAGACCCTGGGGATCGACGCTTCCACCCTGTATCGCAAGCGCAAGCAGTACAGCCTGTGAACCTGCCCATTCCGATGACGCTGCGCACGAGGCTGTTCCTGAGCATATCGGCGCTCATCACGGTCGCGCTCATCGGTCTGCTCCTGGGTCTTTTCAGCGTGATCATCACCGGGCGCGAGCAGGCTCGGCTGATCCAGCACAACTTCGATGCCATCGAAGTCAGCCAGCATCTGCGCCAGGCCTTGGGCGACGAACTGGTCCAGGTGCTGAGCGCCCAACCCAACCCAGGGCGCCTTGAACAAGCCCGGACGAATTTCGCCCAGGCCGTCGAGCGCGGCCGCGAGATGGCCAGGAACAGCGGCGACCGCCGGGCCATGGCGGACATCGCCGACGCGCACCGCCTGTTCGTCAACGCCATCGACACGCCCGGCCCCGGCCGCCCGGAACTGCTGGAAGACAGCGATCTCAGCCGTACCCTCGACGTCCTGCGCAACCGCCTGCTGGCGCTTCACCAGGGAGCCATGGAGAACATCAGCGCCGACGAGCGCTCGGCCCGCGACCGCACCCTGCTGATCAGCGGCCTGCTCGGGCTTATCGGCATCGCCATCCTGGTGGTGGGATTCATCACCGCCCACAGCATCGCCCGTCGCTTCGGCGCGCCCATCGAGACGCTGGCCAAGGCCGCGGACAAGATCGGCCAGGGCGAATTCGACGTGACCCTGCCGGTTTCCGGCGTCGCCGAGATGTCTTCCCTGAGCCGCCGTTTCGGCCTGATGGCGGAAGCCCTGCGGCTTTACCGCGCGAGCAATACCGAGGCGCTGGGTTCGGGCCGCAAGCGCCTGCTGGCCGTGCTCGACAGCATCGACGACGGCCTGGTGATCCTCGACCGTCACGGCCGTATCGAGCACGCCAATCCGGTCGCTACGCGCCAGCTGTTCTCCCACAGCGATCCCCAGGGCCAGGAACTGGGCACGATGCTGAACAACCCGGCGCTGGACCAGGCGGCGCAGCGCGTCCTGACCGGCAATCTGCTGGAGGAAACCCCGCAGGACCTGGTGGTGGAAGTGAGCGGCGAAAGCCGGTTGCTGACCTGGGGCATGTCGCCGGTCAGCCATGACGACGGGCGCAACATCGGCGCGGTGATGGTCGTACGCGACGTCACCGAGCAGCGCGCCTTCGAGCGCGTGCGCAACGACTTCGTGCTGCGTGCGTCACATGAGCTGCGCACGCCCATGACAGGTATGCACATGGCTTTCGGCCTGCTCGCCGAACGCCTGAAGTTCCCCGAGGAGTCCCGCGAGCGCGACCTGGTGCGTACCGTGGACGAGGAGATGCACCGCCTGGTGAGGCTGATCAACGATCTGCTGAATTTCTCCCGCTACCAGAGCGGCACTCAGAAACTCGAGCTGCAGCTTTGCGATGTCGGCGACCTGCTGCGCCAGGCTCACCAGCGCTTTATCGGGCCGGCCGAAGACAAGCGCCTCGAGCTTGACCTGGAGATCGCCGAGGATCTACCGCCGATCAACATCGATCGCACCCAGATCGAGCGGGTACTGGATAACCTGATCGGCAACGCACTGCGCCATACGCCCGAAGGCGGAACCATTCGCCTGCAGGCGCGCTGCCAGGAGGAGCGTGTGGCGATTGCCGTGGAGGACAGCGGCGATGGCATCCCGCTCAGCCAACAAGGACGCATCTTCGAACCCTTCGTGCAGGTGGGCCGCAAGAAAGGCGGCGTAGGGCTCGGTCTGGCGCTGTGCCGGGAAATCGTGCAACTGCACGGCGGTCGCATCGCCCTGCGCTCGCAACAGGGCAAGGGCTCGCGCTTTTACCTGCTGCTGCCGGTTTAAGAGGTCGGAACCGCCAGCAATAGCGCGGCGGTTTCCAGGTCCGGTTCGCCATCGAAGCGCTCCGGGCGGAAGCGCATCTGGAACGCCGCGATCACGTTGCGGGTTTCCCCATCCATCACCCCATTGAGCGGCACCGTGTAGCCGTGTCGCGCCAGCTGCTGCTGGAACCAGCCAGGAGCCGGCAGCTGGCCGTTCAGCTCGGTCAGTCGACGCGCCAGCTCGCCCGGTTTCGGCCAGGGGATCAGGCCGGCTTCGGCGAGCTTCTTCCAGGGGAACAGTGGGCCTGGGTCGACCTTGCGCTGGGGCGCGATGTCGCTGTGGCCGAGGATATGTTCGGGCGTGATGCCCTGGCGCTTGGTGATGTCCTTGAGCAGGGCGATCAACGCATCGATCTGTGCATCCGGATAGGGATACCAGATCTTGCCGCTGGGAGTATCGCGGTAGCCGGGGTTCACCAGCTCGATGCCGATGGAGGTGGAATTGAGCCAGGTCCGCCCCTGCCATTCGCTGGCGCCGGCGTGCCAGGCACGCCGGTTCTCGTCGACCAACTGGTAGATGGTCGCCGGGTTGTCGCCGATCAGGTAGTGCGCGCTCACCTCGCCGTGGGTCAACAGCGCCAGCGAGCGCGGCAGGTCAGCTGAGGTGTAGTGGACGATGATGTACTGGATGCGGCTGTCCTGATTCTTCGACACATGCTCGCGATCGATTTGCAGGCCCTTGTCCGCGCAGCCGGCGAGCAGTGTGGTGAGCAAAGCGAAGGTCAGGACACGCAGGATCATGGCGGTTCTCAGAGGGAGAGCATCAGGCAGCGATGTGCAGGAAGCTGCGCACGTTCTGCAGGAGCATGTTCACGCTGAGCATGATCAGCAGCATGCCGGCCAGGCGTTCCACCGCCATCAGCCCGCGTGGGCCGAGGAAGCGCTGGAGGAACGCCGCCTGCATCAGGATGAAGGCGGTCGCCGCCCAGGCGAGGATTACCGCGAGATACAACTCCCACAACGGACCAGTGTAGGTGCTGCGCAGGGTGATCAGCATCGCCAGCGCAGAGGGCCCGGCCACCGCCGGAGTGGCCAACGGCACGAACAGCGGCTCGTTGTCGGGCATGTCGCCCAGCACGCCCTGGGGCGTGGGGAAAATCAGGCGCATGGCGACCACGAAGAGGATGATGCCTCCGGCGATACCCGTCGCTTCCTTGGACAGGCCCAGCCCGGTAAGGATGTGCTCGCCCAGGGTCAGGAACAGCAGCAGCAGGCCGAGGGCGAACAGCAGCTCGCGCAGCGCCACCTTCAGACGGCGTTCGGCGGGGACAGACTTGAGGGCGGCGAGGAAGACCGCGATATTGCCGAACGGGTCGGTGATCAGAAAGATCAGGATGGCGACGCCAAGCATGATCGGGACAACTCCAGCAAGAACGAGCCACTCCGCGGTTTCCGGGATGGCCTGTGAATAACGGACTGAACAATTCACCCTGTGGATAACAACTTACCCACAGGGCGATGGCTTGTGTATCAGGATTTCTTGATCTTTTCCGGGCGCTTCCAGCCTTCGATCACCCGCTGCTTGGCGCGACCGACACCAAGGGTGCCGGCCGGAACCTCGGCAGTAATAGTGGAGCCCGCGCCAGTCGTGGCGCCGGTGCCGATATCCACAGGCGCCACCAACGAGTTGTTGGAGCCGATGAAGACGTCCTCGCCAATGGTGGTGCGCCACTTGTTCGCGCCATCGTAGTTGCAGGTGATGGTGCCGGCGCCGATGTTGCTGCGTGCACCGACTTCGCTGTCGCCCAGATAGGTCAGGTGACCGACCTTCACACCGTCCTGCAGATGGGCGTTCTTCAGCTCGACAAAGTTACCCACATGCACCTGGCGCTCCAGCACACTGCCCGGACGCAGGCGGGCGAACGGGCCGACATCGCTGTCCGGACCGACGTGGGCGCCGTCCAGGTGCGAGTTGGCCTTGATGATGGCGCCACGGCGCAGGGTGCTGTCCTTGATGTAGCAGTTCGGACCGATCTGCACGTCGTCCTCGATCTCTACCTGGCCTTCGAGGATCACGTTGACGTCGATGCTCACATCGCGGCCGACGCTGACTTCGCCACGTACGTCGAAGCGCGCCGGATCGATCAGGGTCACGCCCTGGGCCATCAGGCGACGTGCCACGCGCAGCTGGAAGAAACGCTCCAGCTCGGAGAGCTGCAGGCGATCGTTGGCGCCCTGGGTCTCCATCGCCACCTGGGGTTGGGCAGTGGCCACGCGCAGGCCGTCGCCGACTGCCATGGCAATGACGTCGGTTAGGTAGTACTCACCCTGTGCGTTGGAATTGGACAGACGCGACAGCCAGCCCAGCAGGCGCTCGCGCGGCGCGGCGAGAATACCGGTGTTGCCTTCGCGGATGGCGCGCTGATCGGCAGTGGCATCCTTCTGCTCGACGATGGCCTGAACTTCGCCAGCGTCGTCGCGAATGATACGGCCATAGCCGGTGGGGTCCTCCAGCTCGACGGTCAGCAGCGCCAGTTGCTCCGCAGTGGCCTGGGCCATCAGGCGCTCCAGGGTCGGCTGCTCGATCAGCGGCACATCGCCGTAGAGGATCAGCACCTTGTCCGCACTCAGGAACGGGGCGGCCTGCGCTACGGCATGACCGGTGCCCAACTGCTGTTCCTGGATCACGAAATTGAGGTCATCCGCCTGCAGGCGCTCGCGCACCAGGTCGGCACCATGGCCAATCACCACGTGGATACGCGACGGGCTGAGGCCGCGAGCAGTGTCGATCACGTGAGCAAGCATGGGTTTGCCAGCCACCGGATGCAGGACTTTCGGCAGGGCCGAGCGCATGCGGGTGCCCTGGCCAGCGGCAAGAATGACGATTTCGAGAGACATGAGTGAGGGACCGTCCTGGTGAGCGGGGAAACCCCGGGTGTAGAAAAAGAAAAAGGGTAGCCAAGGCTACCCTTTTCCTATTTGACGCTGAAGTCCCAGAGGACTTCGCGGCTTAGCCGCCGTACTTCTTGCGAACCTGCTGGACCGTGCGCAGTTGCGCTGCGGCTTCGGCCAGGCGGGCTGCGGCGGAGCTGTAGTCGAACTCTGCACCTTTACCTTGCAGAGCCTTCTCAGCTTCCTTCAGTGCGGTCTGGGCAGCCGCTTCGTCGAGGTCGCCTGCGCGAATCACGGTGTCGGCGAGAACCTTGACCATGTTCGGCTGTACTTCGAGGAAGCCACCGGAGATGTAGTACACCTCCTGCTCGCCACCCTGCTTCACCAGGCGGATCGGACCCGGCTTGAGCTCGGTGATCAGCGGCGCGTGGCCCGGAGCGATACCCAGATCGCCCAGGGAGCCGTGCGCTACGACCAGCTCAACCAGACCGGAGAAGATCTCCGCTTCGGCGCTGACGATGTCGCAGTGGACAGTAATAGCCATACCCTTGCCTCACGTAAGCGCCCGTTGCCGGGCGCACGGATTACAGCTTCTTCGCTTTCTCGATGGCTTCTTCGATGCCGCCGACCATGTAGAACGCCTGCTCGGGCAGGTGATCGTAGTCGCCGTTGAGGATGCCTTTGAAGCCAGCGATGGTGTCCTTCAGGGAGACGTATTTGCCCGGCGAGCCGGTGAATACTTCAGCCACGAAGAACGGCTGGGACAGGAAGCGCTGGATCTTACGAGCACGGGCCACCAGCAGCTTGTCGGACTCGGACAGTTCGTCCATGCCGAGGATCGCGATGATGTCCTTCAGCTCCTTGTAGCGCTGCAGAACGTACTGCACGCCACGAGCGGTGTCGTAGTGATCCTGGCCGATGACCAGCGGGTCCAG
The DNA here is from genome assembly GCA_049840615.1 of Pseudomonas sp. Lineage (GTDB taxonomy): Bacteria > Pseudomonadota > Gammaproteobacteria > Pseudomonadales > Pseudomonadaceae > Pseudomonas. The sequence continues at coordinate 181,722 of JASGKM010000031.1, read as the reverse complement.
CTGACGGGAAGTCGAGTCCAGCGGATCAACTGCGGGGTAGATACCCAGCGAGGCGATGTCACGGGACAGTACGACGGTGGCGTCAAGGTGGGCGAAGGTGGTCGCCGGGCTCGGGTCGGTCAGGTCGTCCGCGGGAACGTAGACGGCCTGGATCGAGGTGATCGAGCCTTTCTTGGTGGAGGTGATGCGCTCTTGCAGAACGCCCATCTCTTCGGCCAGGGTCGGCTGGTAACCTACTGCGGAAGGCATACGGCCCAGCAGTGCGGATACTTCGGTACCGGCGAGGGTGTAACGGTAGATGTTGTCGATGAACAGCAGTACGTCACGGCCTTCGTCACGGAAGCTTCTCGGCCATGGTCAGGCCGGTCAGTGCAACGCGCAGACGGTTGCCCGGCGGCTCGTTCATCTGGCCGTAAACCAGGGCTACCTTGTCCAGTACGCCGGAATCCTTCATCTCGTGGTAGAAGTCGTTACCCTCACGAGTACGCTCACCCACACCCGCGAACACAGAGTAACCGCTGTGCTCCATGGCGATGTTACGGATCAGTTCCATCATGTTTACGGTCTTGCCGACACCGGCGCCACCGAACAGACCGACTTTACCGCCCTTGGCGAACGGGCAGACCAGGTCGATAACCTTGATGCCGGTTTCCAGCAGGTCGTTGCCGCCAGCCTGGTCAGCGTAGGACGGAGCGTCGCGGTGAATACCCCAGCGCTCTTCTTCGCCGATGGGACCGGCTTCGTCGATCGGGTTGCCCAGCACGTCCATGATACGGCCCAGGGTCTTGGTGCCGACCGGGACGGAGATGGCTGCGCCGGTGCTTTCCACGTTCAGGCCACGCTTGAGGCCTTCGGTGGAACCCATCGCAATGGAACGAACCACGCCGTCGCCCAGCTGCTGCTGAACTTCCAGGGTGGTTTCGACGCCCTGAACTTTCAGGGCCTCGTAGATGCTCGGCACGGCATCGCGCGGGAATTCCACGTCGATCACGGCGCCGATGATTTGAACGATACGTCCGCTACTCATGTCTGGTTCCTCTGAATTTTGAACCTGTCTCTTACACCGCGGCAGCGCCGCCGACGATTTCCGAGATTTCCTGGGTGATCGCCGCCTGACGTGCCTTGTTGTAGATCAGTTGCAGACCACTGATCAGATCACCGGCGTTGTCGGTAGCGTTCTTCATTGCAATCATCCGGGCCGCCTGCTCACAGGCGTTGTTCTCAACCACGGCCTGGTACACCTGGGATTCCACGTAGCGCACCAGCAGGCCGTCGAGGAGGGCCTTGGCGTCGGGTTCGTAGAGGTAGTCCCAGTGGTGCTTCAGCTCGGCATTGTCCTCGGCCACCAGCGGAATCAGCTGTTCCACGGTCGGCTTCTGGGTCATGGTGTTGACGAACTTCGTTGGAAACCACGTACAGGCGATCGATACGACCTTCCAGGTAGGCATCCAGCATGACCTTGACGCTGCCGATCAGATCATTGATCGACGGCTCTTCGCCCAGGTGGCTGATAGCTGCAACTACGTTGCCGCCATAGCTCTTGAAGAAGGATGCACCCTTGGAGCCGATCACGCAGAGGTCGATTTCTGCGCCACGATCGCGCTGCCCGCTCATGTCCTTGACGAGAGCCTTGAACAGGTTGATGTTCAGGCCGCCAGCCAGGCCACGGTCGGAGCTCACCACGATGTAGCCGACGCGTTTTACTTCGACGCTCGACCATGAACGGGTGACTGTATTCCGGGTTGGCGTTGGCCAGATGGCCGATCACCTGGCGAATGCGCTCCGCATAGGGACGGCCGGCCGCCATGCGCATTTGTGCCTTGCGCATCTTGCTCACCGCCACCTTTTCCATGGCATTGGTGATTTTTTGCGTGCTTTTGATGCTCGCAATCTTGCTGCGAATCTCTTTTGCGCCTGCCATTTCACACCTATCGGTTTAGCAGGCGGGGGCCGTTAACGACCCCGGCTGCGGCTTACCAGGTTTGGGTGGCCTTGAACTTCTCGATGCCGGCCTTGATGCCCGCGTCGATTTCGTCGTTGAAGTCACCCTTCTCGTTGATCTTCGCCAGCAGAGCGGCGTTCTCACGTTGGAAGTAGGCGATCAGCGCTTGTTCGAAGGCGCCCACCTTGGCGATCTCGACGTCCTGCAGGAAGCCACGCTCGGCGGCATACAGGGACAGCGACATCTCGGCGATGGACATCGGCGCGTATTGCTTCTGCTTCATCAGCTCGGTAACGCGCTGACCGTGTTCCAGCTGCTTGCGGGTCGCTTCGTCCAGGTCCGAAGCGAACTGGGCGAAGGCAGCCAGTTCACGGTACTGGGCCAGCGCGGTACGGATGCCGCCGGACAGCTTCTTGATGATCTTGGTCTGGGCCGCGCCACCTACACGGGATACCGAGATACCGGCGTTGACGGCCGGACGGATACCCGAGTTGAACAGGAGGATTCCAGGAAGATCTGACCGTCGGTAATCGAAATCACGTTGGTCGGAACGAACGCAGAAACGTCACCAGCCTGGGTTTCGATGATCGGCAGAGCAGTCAGAGAACCGGTCTTGCCGGTTACGGCACCGTTGGTGAACTTCTCAACGTACTCTTCGTACACGCGGGAAGCACGCTCCAGCAGACGGCTGTGGAGATAGAACACGTCGCCCGGGTACGCTTCACGTCCCGGCGGACGGCGCAGCAGCAGGGAGATTTGACGATAAGCCACAGCTTGCTTGGACAAATCATCATAAATGATCAGGGCGTCTTCGCCGCGATCACGGAAGTATTCACCCATGGTGCAACCGGAGTACGGAGCCAGGAACTGCATGGCGGCCGGTTCGGAAGCCGTAGCAGCAACCACCGTGGTGTAAGCCATAGCGCCGTTTTCTTCCAGCTTGCGCACAACGTTGGCAATGGTCGATTGCTTCTGACCAATAGCAACGTATACGCACTTGATGCCGGAATCTTTCTGGGACGATCGCGTCGATAGCCAGAGCGGTTTTACCGGTCTGACGGTCACCGATGATCAACTCACGCTGGCCACGACCGATCGGGATCATGGAGTCAACGGACTTTGTAACCAGTTTGCACTGGCTGATCAACGGACTTACGCCAGATAACGCCTGGTGCTACTTTTTCAACAGCATCAGTCATTTTGGCATTGACCGGGCCTTTGCCGTCAATCGGCTTACCGAGGGCGTCAACGACACGACCCAGCAGTTCAGGGCCGACCGGCACTTCGAGAATGCGGCCGGTGCAACGCACTTTCTGGCCTTCTTGCAGACCCAGATAGTCGCCGAGCACAACAGCACCAACCGAATCCTGCTCCAGGTTCAGAGCCATACCGAAGATGCCGCCGTCGAACTCGATCATTTCGCCGTACATTACATCGGCCAGACCGTGAATGACGCACGATACCGTCAGAAACTACTAACCACGGTGCCTTCATTACGGGCTTCGGCAGTGGCGTTGAGATTGGTGATACGCTGTTTGATGAGCGCGCTGATCTCAGAAGGATTCAGTTGCTGCATGATGCGCTGTTCCTCAAAATCAAGATTTCAGGGTGGCAGTGAATTTTGCGAGTTTGCCGCGCACGGAGCGCATCAATCACCAGATCACCGGTACGTACAATCACGCCGCCAATCAGGGAGGCGTCCACTTCACGGCGCTGAATGATGCGCGCGGCCCAGTTTAGTGCGCAATGTCTTGGCCAATTTGTCCTGCTGGTCGCGTCATCTCAGGGCATAAGCGCTGGTAACGACAACATCGGCAACGTTTCCTGCTTGGCTTTGTAACTCCTCGAACAACGCGGCAATCGCTGGCAGTGGCGTTGAGACGCTTGTTAGCTGCCACAATGCAAGACAAGTTACTCACACCGGAGATCCAGCTTGTCCCACCGCACTTCAGCAACGGCATGGCCTGCTCGGCCACGGTCATGCTTGGGCGCCTGACAGCTGCGCGCAAGCTCCTCATCCTGCAACAGCTGCAGCGAGCAGCGCCAGCGGCGATGACCAGACGGCCAGTTGCCGATGTGCCCTGGGCGAACTCAAAAGCCGCCTTGGCATAGGGACGAGCTACAGTGGTCAGTTCAGCCATATCACTCCTCTGCTTTAGATCTCGGCGGCCAGCTTGATCAACAAGCAGCTTGTGCGCATTGGCATCCATCTAAGCACCGAGGATCTTCTCGGCACCGGCGACAGCCAGGGCACCCACTTGGGTACGCAGAGCGTCACGGGCGCTGTTGACTTCCTGCTCGATCTGCGGCATGGGCCTGGGCCATCATGACGCTCACTTTCGACATCAGCCTGATTGCGGGCTTCTTCAACATCTGGTTAGCACGCTTGTGAGCCTGCTCGAGCAATTCGGCAGCCTGGGCTTTGGCTCCGCAGTTGGTGACCCGCTTTCTCGTGAGCCAGTTCCAGATCACGACTGTGCTTGGCAGCGTTCAGGCCTTCAGCGATCTTCTTCTGACGCTCATGCAGAGCTGCGATCAGCGGCGGCCACACGAACTTCATGCAGAACCAGACGAAGATGACGAAAGAGATCGGCCTGGCCGATCAAGGTTACATTAATATTCATGCCAATACCTCATCTGCGTTGCATTATTCGAGTCACGCCAGATTATCCGCGCTAGCGCGAAATTACTGGAGCAACCTGAGCAATGAACGGGTTGCTGAAGATGATGAACAGGCCAGACCAACAGCGATCATCGGGACGGCGTCAACCAGACCCATGATGACGAAGAACTTTGGGTCTGCAGCATCGGAACAATTTCCGGCTGACGAGCAACGCTTCAATGAAGCGGCTGCCCAGGATGCCGATGCCAATGGCAGCACCCAGAGCGCCCGAAGGCCGAGGAGCAGAGCACAGCAATAGCGGTCAGACCAATCACATTTTCCATTTGAACCACCTCTATGTTGTTGGTTAAAGTTGAAGCTATGAAGCTATTTAAACCCACTCCGAGACAGGAGGCAGTAATTTATCAGTGCTTCTTCGTGTGGCCATCGACAGGTAGACGATGGTCAGCATCATGAAGATGAACGCCTGCAGGGTAACGATCAGGATGTGGAAAATGGCCCAGGGCACTCGACAACATCCACTGCACGCCAAATGGCAACAACGGCAATCAGGATGAAGATCAGTTCACCGGCATACATGTTACCGAACAGTCGCAGCGCCAGAGACACCGGCTGGCGATCAGGAACGACGACCATTTCCAGTAGGAAGTTGATCGGCATCAGGATGAGTCTGCACCACCGGATGCTTGCTGCTGCTGAACGGGTGCAGGGTGAACTCGCCGAGGAAACCGCCGATGACCCTTGACCTTGATGCTGTAGACCAGATGATCAGGACGAACACCGACAGCGACATGCCGAAAGTGATGTTGGGGTCGGTCGACGGCACGACGCTGAAGAACATGGTGCGGGTCAGCACCGAAGACCGCACCGATCAGCTGCGCCGTAGCGGCAGGAAATCGACCGGAATCAGGTCCATCAAGTTCATCAGGAAGATCCAGACGAAGATGGTCAGCGCCAGCGGGGCGATCAGCGGCGTTAGGCCGTGGAAGGTGTCCTGCACGCTGTTGTCGACGAACTACCGATCAGCACTTCGACGAAGTCCTGCAGACCGCCAGGTTGACCGCTGGTGGCGCGCTTGGCGGCCATGCGGAAGATACAGGATGAACACCAGGCCGAGGACTACGGACCAGCCCAGGGTATCAACGTGGAATGCCCAGAAGCCCATTTCCTTGGCTTCTTCGGCGGTGTGGGCGAAGCCCCAGGCAACCATCCGGCAGACGACCCAGAGTCAGGTTCTGCAAGTGGTGCTGGATATAACCCGAAGCGTTTCTGCTGCCATGTTTGCCTCAATCGCTCTAAGGTCTTGTAAATGTGTTCGCATCAGCAGGGGTGCAAACCAGCTGACCGCGAGGGTCAGCAGGTAGAGGCCGAACAGCGCCAGTGCCGCCAGGGGCTTCACACCTGCAAACGTCAGTGCGAAGAGCACTGCCGTCAAAATCAGTTCCCGCCTCGCCGGCATAAAAGGACCGGACTATCAGCTGGGCAGACACGCGCCCCGCTGAAGCGGAACGCCTTGCGAGCAAAGTACAGATTCGGCAACCAGCGCAATAAGGCCTCCGAGCAATCCGGAATAGCCTGCGGACCGATCCCGGGCAAACCACAGGGTTGCTGCGCCGATAAGCAGCACCACCAGCTGGACGAGCAACAGGCGAAACGCCGGTTGATGATGGACGGGCAAACGTTCGGGCTTGCGGGTGTCCATCTCTAGCTCACAGTCCTCTGGTGTCGGCTTCACAAATCAACAACTTGGCATACTTTGTGCCGACAAAAATGCGCGCAGAGTATAGGGGGCGCCGCATACCCATTCAACCGTCAGGTAGTGATTTCCGACCGACCCCTACATGCTACGTTCGTATCAGCGTATGTGGGCGAGGACGCCCTGGAGCTCATCGAGGGAGTTGTAGCGGATGACCAACTGGCCCTTGCCCTTCTGCCCATGGCGAATCTGCACCGGAGCGCCCAGGCGCTCGGCCAGGCGCTGTTCCAGGCGGCTGATGTCCGGATCGGTCCTGACCGCTTCGACAGGTTCCTCGGGGGCGTTCAGCCACTGGCGCACCAGTGCTTCGGTCTGACGCACCGTGAAGCCGCGTGCGACAACATGTCGCGCACCTTCAACCTGCCGATTCTCGGGCAATCCGAGCAGGGCACGGGCGTGGCCCATTTCCAGGTCGCCGTGGGAAAGCAGGGTCTTGATCTCGTCCGGCAGGGCGATCAGGCGCAGCAGGTTGGCCACGGTCACGCGGGATTTGCCCACGGCGTCGGCGACCTGCTGTTGGGTCAGCTGGAATTCCTGCTGCAGGCGCTGCAGCGCGGCGGCTTCCTCGATGGGGTTGAGGTCCTCGCGCTGGATGTTCTCGATCAGCGCCATGGCGATGGCGGCTTCGTCCGGCACTTCGCGGACCATGGCCGGGATATTGTCCAGGCCGGCCTGCTGACTGGCACGCCAGCGGCGCTCGCCGGCGATGATCTCGTAGCGCCCCTTGTCGATCGGGCGCACCACAATCGGCTGCATCACGCCCTGGACCTTGATCGATTGGGCGAGTTCTTCGAGGGCCTGCGGGTCCATGTCGCGGCGGGGCTGGTACTTGCCGCGCTGGATCAGGTCCAGCGGCAGGTGTTGCAGCTCCTTGCTGTCCACCTGAACGGCTTCTTCCTGCAGCGTAGCGGCGCTGGAGCCACTGAGCAGGGCGTCCAGCCCGCGTCCGAGACCTCGTTTCTTGGCGGCCATGCGGGTTCCTTAATCTCTTAGGCGGGGGCGGTGGTGCGAGCGGCGCGCTGACGGCGCACCAGCTCGCCGGCCAGCGCCAGGTAGGCGAGGGCACCGCGCGATTGCTTGTCGTAGACCAGCGCCGGCATGCCGAAGCTGGGTGCCTCGGCCAATCGCACGTTGCGCGGGATCACGGTGGTGTAGAGCTTGTCGCCGAAGTGTTCCTGCAACTGCGCGCTGACGTCGTTGGTCAGGCTGATGCGCGGGTCGTACATGGTGCGCAGCAGGCCTTCGATCTTCAGCGCCGGGTTCAGTCGCTCGGCGATGCGCTGGATGCTGTTCATCAGGTCGGTCAGCCCTTCCAGCGCGTAGTACTCGCACTGCATGGGGATGATCACGCCGTCCGCGGCGGACCAGGGCGTTGACCGTCAGCATCGACAGGGACGGCGGGCAGTCGATGAGGATGAAGTCGTAGTTCTCGCGGATCGGCGCCAGCGCGTGGCGCAGTCGGTGTTCCTTCATGTCCATTTCCAGCAGTACCACTTCCGCCGCGGTGAGGTCGCGGTTGGCGGGCAGCAGCTGGTAGCCGCCGTGCTCGGAGAACTGCATGGCCTGGGCCAGGTCGCATTCGCCGGTGAGCACGTCGTAGATGGAATGGTCCAGGGACAACTTATCCACACCGCTGCCGGTGGTGGCGTTGCCCTGTGGATCGAGATCGATCAGCAGCACGCGTCGCTTGGTGGCGACCAGCGATGCTGCGAGGTTGATACAGGTCGTGGTCTTGCCGACGCCGCCCTTCTGGTTGGCGATCGCGAATACCTTAGCCATGGTTTTCCCCACTCCCCGTCATGCAGTGCGGCGCAGTATCAGCAGATGGCGCTGGCCTTGGCAACCCGGCACCGCCAGAGCGCGTTCGGCTTCGACCCGGAAATCTTCCGGGAGTGCCGCGAGCTCGTCGCTGGGGTGTACGCCTTTCATGGCCAGCCAGTTGGTCTGGGCGTCCCCCAGGTGGCGCGTCCAGTTGGTGAAGTCTTCGAGGCTGCTGAAAGCCCGCGACACGATGCCATTGAACGGCAGCTCGGGCTGGAAGGCTTCCACCCGACTGTGGATAACCTGCAGGTTGTCGAGCTTGAGCTCCAGCTTCACTTGCGTGAGGAAGCGGGTCTTCTTGCCGTTGCTGTCCAGCAGGGTCAGAGACTTGCCAGGGAACAGGATGGCCAACGGGATGCCGGGCATACCGCCGCCGCTGCCCACGTCCAGCCAGCGATCGCCGCCTGCGGCTTCGAACGGCGGGACGATGCTCAGGCTGTCGAGCAGGTGGCGGGAGACCATTTCATCCACATCGCGCACGGCGGTGAGGTTGTAGGCCTTGTTCCACTTGGCCAGCAGGGCCAGGTAGTCCAGCAGGCGCTGTTGGGTGGCAGCGTCGATATCCAGGCCGAGCGTCTGGATGCCACGCGCGAGTTCTTCGGCGTGGCGGGCAGTGACCAGGGACATCAGGCGCTCTGCTCCAGCTGACGACCGGAGGAGCGTTTCTTCAGGTGAATCAGCAACAGGGAGATCGCTGCCGGGGTGACGCCCGGGATGCGTCCGGCCTGGCCGAGGGTTTCCGGCCGCGCGTTGCCCAGCTTGAGCTGGATCTCCTTGGACAGCCCGGAGATGGACGCGTAGTCGATATCCACAGGCAGGCGGGTGTCTTCGCTGGCCCGCAGGCGCGCGATCTCTTCCTGCTGGCGATCGATGTAGCCGGCGTACTTGGTACGGATCTCCACCTGTTCGGCGACCTGCGGGTCTTCGGCACCGACGCCGGTTACTTCGGCCAGGCTGACGTAGTCGATTTCCGGGCGCGCCAGCAGGTTCAGCAGGTTGTATTCGTGGGCCAGCGGAGTGCCGAAGCGCTCGGCGATGGCATCGCCCTGCGGTGTGTTGGGGCGAACCCAGGTGCTCTTCAGGCGTTGCTCTTCACGCTCGATGCCTTCGCGCTTGGCTTCGAACACCGCCCAGCGCTCGTCGTCGATCAGGCCCAGTTCGCGGCCTTTCTCGGTCAGGCGCAGGTCGGCGTTGTCCTCGCGCAGGATCAGCCGGTATTCGGCGCGCGAAGTGAACATGCGGTACGGCTCCTGGGTGCCGAGGGTAATCAGGTCGTCGACCAGCACACCGATGTAGGCCTCGTCGCGACGCGGGCACCAGCTTTCACGGCCCTGCGAGCGCAGCGCGGCGTTGGCGCCGGCGAGCAGGCCCTGGGCGCCGGCTTCTTCGTAGCCGGTAGTGCCGTTGATCTGGCCGGCGAAGAACAACCCGCCGATGACCTTGGTCTCCAGGCTGTATTTCAGGTCGCGCGGGTCGAAGTAGTCGTACTCGATGGCGTAACCCGGGCGAACGATGTGCGCGTTCTCCATGCCGCGGATGGAACGGACGATATCCAGTTGCACATCGAAGGGCAGCGAAGTGGAGATGCCGTTCGGGTACAGCTCATGGGTGGTCAGTCCTTCGGGCTCGAGGAAGACCTGATGGCTGTCCTTGTCGGCGAAGCGATGGATCTTGTCTTCGATCGACGGGCAGTAGCGCGGGCCGACCCCTTCGATCACGCCGGAGTACATGGGCGAGCGATCGAGGTTGGACGCGATGATCTCGTGGGTCCGCGCATTGGTGTGGGTGATCCAGCAGCTGACCTGGCGGGGATGCATTTCCTTGGAGCCCAGGAAAGACATTACCGGGATCGGGTGTATCGCCGGGCTGCTCGGTCATCACGCTGAAGTCGACACTGCGGCCATCGATGCGCGGCGGAGTACCGGTCTTCAGGCGACCGACACGCAGTGGAAGCTCGCGCAGGCGGCGCGCCAGGGCGATCGAGGGCGGATCGCCGGCACGGCCACCGGAGTAATTCTCCAGACCGATGTGGATAAGTCCACCGAGGAAAGTGCCTGCAGTAAGGACGACGTTATCCGCGTGGAATTTCAGACCCATCTGAGTCACCACGCCGCGCACCTGATCCTGCTCGACGATCAGGTCATCGCAGGCTTGCTGGAATATCCACAGGTTCGGCTGGTTCTCCAGGATCTCGCGCACGGCGGCCTTGTAGAGAACGCGGTCTGCCTGGGCGCGAGTTGCGCGGACTGCCGGGCCTTTTCGGCTGTTCAACACGCGGAACTGAATGCCGCCTTTATCGGTGGCCAGTGCCATGGCACCGCCCAGCGCATCGATTTCCTTGACCAGATGGCTTTTGCCGATCCCACCGATGGCGGGGTTGCAGCTCATCTGGCCAAGGGTTTCCACATTGTGGGTGAGCAGCAGCGTCTTCACGCCCATGCGTGCGGCCGCTAGTGCGGCCTCTGTGCCGGCATGGCCGCCGCCGATCACGATCACGTCAAAACGGGAAGGGAAATCCACCACGCACCTCGTGCCTGTTGATCAAGGAGAAAGAAGAGAGCCGGACAGTATAGGGGTTAAGGGCTCTCGATTGAAGGCACCTGAACAAAAAATAGCCAATGGCGTCTGTGCGCTTCTATAGAAAATAAAAGAGAGGAACTTTTTTAAATCTTTTTAGAGCTTGTGTTTATGTATGGTGAAGCCGTTTTCTGTGGATAACCATTCCTAAGCCAGACATGCCTTGGGTTTCAGCGACTAACAAACCTGTGTCGATTCTGTAGGGTGACGGGGGATCTCCGGTGTTCAGCTTGTGGATTAAGTGCACTGTTATCAACAGGCGTCTTTATCAACAGGCTGATGCAGGTGTTGTTAACCTATCTGTACGTAACTTTTCCACAGGGTTCACGAATGCCTGTGGATCCTCTGATTAATGGCCTGCAGGCCGCGTATATTGGGGATCTTGTCTAAATTCTGGCTGTGGATAGTTGTACCGAGCAAAGAACGCCGGACAGCAGGAAGCGCGGTGACGAGACGGCCCGTCACCGGTAGGGGAAAACTGCGTTGTGGATTACTTGCCGATGCAGAAGCTGGAGAAGATGCGTCCCAGCAGGTCGTCCGGCGTGAAGGCCCCGGTAATCTCTCCCAGCGCTTGCTGGGCCTGACGCAGGTCTTCGGCGAGCAGCTCGCCCGCGCCGCTCAGGGTGAGCTGTGCGCGCCCGTGCTCGAGGCTGTCTCCAGCCAGGCGCAAGGCTTCCAGATGACGCCGGCGCGCGCTGAAGCTGCTCTCGGCGGTCTGTTCGAAGCCCATGCAGGCCTTGAGGTGCTCGCGCAGCAGTTCCAGGCCATGGCCGGAACGGGCGGACAGAGTGATCGTGACGTGGCCGTCAGCGCTCTCTTCCAGCCCGATGCTCTCTGTGGATAAATCCGCCTTGTTGCGAATCAGCGTCACGTGCGCCGGGTCGGGGCGGCTGTCGAGGAATTCAGGCCACAGCGCGAAAGGATCGCTGGCCTCCGGCGCAGTGGAGTCGACTACCAGGAGAACTCGATCCGCCTCGTTGATAGCTTTCAGCGCACGCTCCACGCCAATCTTTTCCACATGGTCATCGGTACTGCGCAGGCCGGCGGTATCGATGATATGCAGAGGCATTCCGTCGATGTGGATATGTTCGCGCAGCACATCGCGGGTAGTGCCGGCGATGTCGGTGACAATGGCGGCTTCACGGCCCGCCAGGGCGTTCAGCAGGCTGGATTTGCCGGCGTTGGGACGCCCGGCAATGACTACCGTCATACCGTCGCGCAGCAGCGCGCCCTGGCCAGCTTCGCGCAGTACGGAAGCGAGTTCCTCGCGTACCCCATCAAGCTGCGAAAGGACATGGCCATCGGCGAGGAAGTCGATTTCCTCTTCCGGGAAATCTATCGCGGCCTCGACGTACATGCGCAACGCGATCAACTGGTCGGTCAGGCTATGGACACGGCGCGAGAACTCGCCCTGCAGCGAGCGGACTGCGTTGCGAGCGGCCTGGGCCGAGCTGGCTTCGATGAGGTCGGCAATGGCTTCGGCCTGGGCCAGGTCGAGCTTGTCGTTGAGGAAGGCGCGCTCGCTGAACTCACCAGGGCGCGCCTGGCGTGCGCCAAGCTCCAGACAACGCTGCAGCAACATGTCCATGACCACGGGACCACCATGCCCCTGCAGTTCGAGCACATCTTCGCCGGTGAAGGAATTCGGGCCGGGGAAGTACAGGGAGCAGTCCTTCATCGATGACATCACCGTCGTCGGCGTGGAACGGCCCGTAATGGGCGTAGCGCGGTTGTGGCTCGCGGCCGCTGAGGGTAATGGCCATGGCGCGGGCGCGCGGGCCGGAGACGCGGACGATGCCCACACCGCCACGGCCCTGGGCGGTGGCAACGGCGGCGATGGTTTCACGGGCTGCATGCATGTCGGCGGTCTCGCGGTTGGTGTCGTGGCTCGCTGGAAAGCAAGTTATCCACATAGCAAAACGCCCCACGAGGGGGCGTCTTGTCGATCGTCTGCGGGGGCGATATCAGGCAGAAGCTTTCTTCGTCGCCGCTTCGATCCGGCGGGTAATGTACCACTGCTGTGCGATCGACAGGCAGTTGTTCACAACCCAGTACAGGACCAGGCCTGCCGGGAACCACAGGAAGAAGAAGGTGAAGATGATCGGCATCAGCTTCATCACCTTGGCCTGCATGGGATCCGGCGGCGTCGGGTTGAGCATCTGCTGAACCAGCATGGTAGCGCCCATGATGATCGGCAGGATGAAGAACGGATCCTTCACCGAGAGGTCGACGATCCAGCCCAGCCACGGGGCCTGACGCATCTCGACGCTTTCCAGCAGTACCCAGTACAGCGAAAGGAAGACCGGCATCTGCACCAGGATCGGCAGGCAGCCGCCCAGCGGATTGATCTTCTCTTTCTTGTACAGCTCCATCATCGCCTGGGACATCTTCTGGCGATCGTCGCCATGCTGTTCCTTCAGGGCAGCCAGCTTGGGCGACACGGCGCGCATGCGGGCCATGGAACGGTAGCTGGCGGCGGAGAGCGGGAAGAAGGCCAGTTTGATGACGATGGTCAGGAAGATGATCGACCAGCCCCAGTTACCCACCAGGTTGTGGATATGTTGCAGCAGCCAGAAGATCGGCTGGGCGATGAACCACAGCGGACCGTAGTCGACGGTCAGTTCCAGACCCGGAGACAGCTCTTTCAGGTACGCCTGCAGTTTCGGGCCGGCGTACAGGGTCATGCTGGTTTCGCCCTTGGCGCCCGGCGCAACGGTCAGGTTGGGACCGGTGTAGCCGACGATGTAGTTGCCCTGGGCGTCCTTGCGGGTCATCACGCTGTGGGTATCGCCCTTGGCGGGAACCCAGGCGGTGACGAAGTAGTGCTGCAGCCAGGCTACCCAACCACCCTGGACGGTTTCCTTGAACTGCTCCTTGTCCATGTCCTTCATGGACACTTTCACGTAGGGCTTTTCAGGGGTCCAGACCGCGGCGCCGAGGTAGGTCGATACGCCGGTAGCGGTGGTGGAGGATGGGTCGACGCTGGCGTCACGCTTGAGCTGGGCGAACAGCGAAGCGTTCCACGGTTTGTCGCTCTGGTTGTCGATCAGGTAGCTCACGCCGACCTGATAGGCGTTGGGGTTGATGCACTCGAGCTTCTTCTGCGCCTTTTCCTTCTCGGTGCAGTCGTTTTTCAGACCGCGATGGAAGGTGAAGCGCTTGATGTAGTTCACGCCATCCTGTGCATAAGTCAGGTCGACGACCATCTGGTCCTGGCCGTCGGCCAGTTCGTAGACGGGTTTGGCCGAAGCGTAGAGCGGGCGACCACTGGCAGCGGCATCCGGGCCATTGGCGCCGGTCAGGCCGCTCTGGGCCAGGTAGGTACGCTGGTTGTCACGCTCGAACAGCGGGAACGGCACGTCCGGGCGGTCCTGGCGCAGCGGGTACTGGGTCAGGCCAAGCTTGATCACGTCGCCGCCGCGCGGGTCGATGGTCAGGTCCAGGACATCGGTCTTCACGCGGATCAGCTGTTCGCTGGTTGCCGCCGGCTTTTGCTCATTGGGCAGGCTGGCCTGGGCGTTCTGCGTGGTGGGTACGTCGGCATTGGCCGCATTGCCAGCAGGCACGGAAGTGTCCGGCAGGCCTTCAGTCTGGTTGAAGGTCGCGGTCTGCGCCGGCAGTTCGGGCTGGCCGTAGTCCTTGTTCCACTGGAGAACCAGCGCGTAGGACACGATTGCCAGGGCGACGAATAGGATTGAACGTTTGATGTCCATGGTTACTCGGCCGTCGAGGAAGGGGCGGGCTTGGAAGGATCTGGCGGTACCGGATCGTAGCCACCGGGATGCCAGGGGTGGCAGCGGCCTAGGCGACGAGCGGCCAACCAGCCACCACGCAGGAAACCATGGGTTTCAATGGCTTCCTGCGCGTAGCAGGAACAGCTGGGGTAGAAACGACAGTGCCTGCCCATCATGGGACTGATGGCGTAGCGGTAAAACTGGATCAGTAACAGCGCCAGTCTACGCATGGGAACTGTCGGCCACTCCCGGAGATTCTGTCGAAGGTTCCGGGCTGGGCCGGTTGCGCAACAGGCGTTTCCAGAGCTTGCCGAACTGCTGGTGCAGTTCTTCATTCTCCAGATCGCCAAGGCCCTTGCGCGCGATCACCACGATATCCAGGCCGGCCAGCTTTGGCTGGTTATGGCGGAAGGACTCGCGGAGAAGGCGTTTGAGGCGGTTGCGCTCGACGGCGAGCTTGACGTTCTTCTTGCCGATCACCAGGCCCAGACGGGGGTGATCGAGACCGTTTTCGCGCGCCAGCAGCAGGATGTGCTTGCCGGGAACCTTGGAGGTGGGGGAGTCGAAGACTGCTGTGAATTGCCGGGCTGTCAGAAGACGCTTATCCCGGCTGAAATCTCGACTCACCACCTGTGTCAGACAAATCAGACGGTCAGACGCTTACGGCCCTTGGCGCGACGACGCGACAGAACCTGACGACCGTTCTTGGTGGCCATGCGAGCGCGGAAGCCGTGCACGCGAGCGCGCTTGAGGGTGCTGGGTTGGAAAGTACGTTTCATGATTCGGTACCTGGGTTTGACGACATGAGGTCGCAGTGACCCCGTTTAAAGAGACCGGCGATTCTAGTGAAATCGCGCGGTCAGGTCAATTTCCAACCAGACCCGGATACAAAATCTATAGAAAGGGAGGAAATCTCTTTTTTTAAAGATTGAAGCGATGATTATGTTTATGCGGGCGGATGCCTGTGCATAAGTCGGCAGGCGCCTTTGGCTGAGCGGGCCAGGAGAAATGATAACCCTGTCGGGAAGGCGTGGGCTGCTTGTGTGGGGCCGGTTGGAAAGCTGGGTATGGAATACGATTTTTTCCACAGGGATTTTTTCCACAGAACGATCACCAGGGTCTTCCCCTGCCCCATCAAGCTGTTATCCACAAGGTTCAAGGCGCTATTACCCGACCGCCGGTAAAATCATTAACACCTTGATTTTGCTTGCATCCCTGCATGTTTAACTGTGGATAAGTTGGTCCGGCGGGGCTACAATAGCCGCCTGTTTCGCTTTGCGACTTCTTTTGGGGGATATCCGTGTCCGTGGAACTTTGGCAGCAGTGCGTGGAGCTTCTGCGTGACGAGCTGCCGTCCCAGCAATTCAACACCTGGATCAGACCTCTACAGGTCGAGGCCGAGGGTGAAGAATTGCGCGTCTACGCACCCAACCGCTTCGTACTCGACTGGGTCAATGAGAAGTACATGGGGCGCCTGCTCGAATTGCTGAGCGAGCGTGGCAATGGCCAGATTCCGGCAATTTCGCTGCTGATTGGCAGCCGCCGCAGCCGTACGCCTCGCCCTGCCCTGGTGCCGACACCGCAGGTCAACATTCAGCCGGTAGCGCAGCCGGTGGTGGCGCCAATTCCTGTTGCTGCCGCTCCGGCGGCTCTGTCCATTGCCGAGCCTCAGCTCATTCAGGCTCCGCCGGTACAGACCATCGCCGATCTCGACGAGTCCAGCCCGGGGATCGATCCGCTGGCTGCGGCCATGCCGGCCGCAGCTGTACGTACCGAGCGCAACGTGCAGGTAGAGGGTGCGCTCAAGCACACCAGCTATCTCAACCGCACCTTTACCTTCGAGAACTTCGTTGAAGGTAAATCCAACCAGCTGGCCCGCGCGGCCGCGTGGCAGGTGGCGGACAACCTCAAGCACGGCTATAACCCGCTCTTCCTTTATGGTGGCGTTGGCCTGGGCAAGACCCACCTGATGCACGCTGTGGGTAACCATCTGCTGAAGAAGAATCCCAATGCAAAGGTCGTGTACCTGCATTCGGAGCGTTTCGTCGCGGACATGGTGAAGGCGCTCCAGCTGAACGCCATCAACGAGTTCAAGCGCTTCTACCGTTCGGTCGATGCGCTGCTGATCGATGACATCCAGTTCTTTGCCCGCAAGGAGCGTTCCCAGGAAGAGTTCTTCCATACCTTCAACGCCCTTCTCGAAGGCGGTCAGCAGGTCATCCTGACCAGCGACCGCTACCCGAAGGAAATCGAAGGCCTGGAAGAGCGTCTGAAGTCGCGCTTTGGCTGGGGCCTGACGGTGGCCGTGGAGCCGCCCGAACTGGAAACCCGCGTGGCGATCCTGATGAAGAAGGCCGAGCAGGCCAAGGTCGAACTGCCGCACGACGCCGCGTTCTTCATTGCGCAGCGCATTCGCTCCAACGTTCGTGAGCTGGAAGGCGCGCTCAAGCGCGTGATCGCCCACTCCCACTTCATGGGGCGGCCGATCACCATCGAGCTGATCCGCGAATCGTTGAAGGACCTGCTGGCTCTGCAGGACAAGCTGGTCAGCATCGACAACATCCAGCGTACCGTCGCCGAGTACTACAAGATCAAGATCGCCGACCTGTTGTCCAAGCGCCGTTCGCGCTCGGTGGCACGTCCGCGTCAGGTTGCCATGGCACTTTCCAAGGAACTGACCAACCACAGCCTGCCGGAGATCGGCGTGGCCTTCGGCGGTCGGGATCACACCACGGTGCTGCACGCCTGTCGTAAGATCGCTCAACTCAAGGAATCCGACGCGGATATCCGCGAGGACTACAAGAACCTGCTGCGTACTCTGACCACTTGACGCAGCCTCACGAGGCAAGGGACTAGACCATGCATTTCACTATTCAACGCGAAGCTCTGTTGAAACCCCTGCAACTGGTCGCTGGCGTTGTCGAGCGCCGCCAGACGCTGCCGGTTCTTTCCAACGTCCTGCTGGTCGTCGAAGGCCAGCAACTGTCGCTGACCGGCACCGACCTGGAAGTCGAGCTGGTAGGTCGTGTCACTCTGGAAGATGCCGCCGAGCCGGGTGAAATCACCGTGCCGGCGCGCAAGCTGATGGACATCTGCAAGAGCCTGCCCAGCGACGCCGTGATCGACATCCGCGTCGACGAGCAGAAGCTGCTGGTCAAGGCCGGCCGCAGTCGCTTCACCCTCTCCACCCTGCCGGCCAATGACTTCCCCACCGTGGAAGAGGGCCCCGGTTCGCTGACCTTCAGCCTGGTGCAGAGCAAGCTGCGTCGCCTGATCGATCGCACCAGCTTTGCCATGGCACAGCAGGATGTTCGTTACTACCTGAACGGCATGCTACTGGAAGTGGGCGGCGGCACTCTGCGCGCAGTGGCCACCGATGGCCACCGCCTGGCCATGTGTTCGCTGAGCAACGGCGTGCCGGAAGCCCAGGATCGCCACCAGGTGATCGTGCCGCGCAAAGGCATCCTTGAACTGGCTCGCCTGCTCACCGAGCAGGACGGCGAAGTGTCCATCGTGCTTGGTCAACACCACATCCGTGCGACCACGGGCGAGTTCACCTTCACCTCCAAGCTGGTGGACGGCAAGTTCCCGGATTACGAGCGCGTACTGCCCAAGGGTGGTGACAAGCTGGTGCTGGGTGACCGCCAGGTGCTGCGCGAAGCGTTCAGCCGTACGGCGATCCTGTCGAACGAGAAGTACCGCGGTATTCGTCTGCAGCTTTCCAATGGTCTGCTGAAAATCCAGGCGAACAACCCGGAGCAGGAAGAAGCGGAAGAAGAAGTGCAGGTCGACTATAACGGCGGCAGCCTGGAGATCGGCTTTAACGTCAGCTATTTGCTGGACGTCCTGGGCGTCATGGGGACTGAGCAGGTGCGCATGATCCTCTCCGACTCCAACAGCAGTGCGCTGCTGCAGGAAGCGGACAACGACGATTCTGCCTACGTCGTCATGCCGATGCGCCTCTGACGCGTATTGATGTCCCTTACCCGCCTTTCGGTCACCGCGGTGCGCAACCTGCACCCGGTGACCTTCTCCCCCTCCCCCCGCATCAACATCCTCTACGGCGAAAACGGCAGCGGCAAGACCAGTGTGCTGGAAGCCATCCACCTGCTCGGTCTCGCCCGCTCCTTCCGCAGCATG
This sequence comes from Pseudomonas sp., assembly GCA_049840615.1. GTDB lineage: Bacteria > Pseudomonadota > Gammaproteobacteria > Pseudomonadales > Pseudomonadaceae > Pseudomonas. The sequence continues at coordinate 163,129 of JASGKM010000031.1, read as the reverse complement.
CGCCTGCAACCTGTCATCCAATATGAAGAACCGGCTTGCACGGTTTTCGGACAGGTACGCCTGGGCAACGGCTTCGATAGCAGCCTGGGGGTTTCGCGCGATCGCCAGGGTGAGTTCCAGATTCGTATCGATGGTCAGAATGCACGCAGCGCTGCTCAGTTGGCCGAGACCTTGCCCCTTCAGTTGATCAATCCAGATAGTTTTCGCTTGCTGGAAGGTGCGCCGAAGATTCGCCGGCAGTTCCTCGATTGGGGAGTGTTCCACGTGGAACAACGCTTCATGGTCGCTTGGCAAAGACTGCAGAAGGCCCTGAGGCAGCGGAACTCGTGGCTCCGACATGGTAAACTGGACGGTGCTTCGCAGGCTGCGTGGGACCGTGAGTTATGTGCGGCGAGCGACGAAATCGACGCGTATCGAAGGTCCTATATCCAGGCTCTCAAACCCCAGTTTGAGCGGACTCTGGCCGAGCTGATTCAGATCGATGATCTGACGCTCAGCTACTACCGGGGTTGGGACAAGGAACGCGACCTGAGCGAAGTGCTGTCATCCAGCCTGCTGCGCGATCAGCAGATGGGACACACCCAGGCGGGACCGCAACGCGCGGACCTGAGAATCCGTCTGGGGGGACACAATGCCGCGGAGATTCTTTCCCGTGGCCAACAGAAACTGGTGGTCTGTGCTTTGCGGATCGCCCAGGGGCACTTGATCAACCAGGCCAAGCGCGGGCAATGCGTCTACCTGGTGGATGACCTCCCCTCCGAATTGGATGAGAAGCATCGGTTGTCTTTGTGCCGGCTTCTCGAAGATCTGGGTTGCCAGGTATTCATCACCTGCGTTGACCCGCACTTATTGAAAGACGGCTGGCAAACGGAAACGCCGGTGTCGATGTTCCACGTGGAACATGGGCGCGTCTCTCAGGACACTACCATCGGGAGTGAAGAATGAGCGAGAACACCTACGACTCTTCCAGTATCAAGGTACTGAAGGGGCTGGACGCCGTACGTAAGCGTCCGGGCATGTACATCGGTGATACCGACGACGGCACTGGCCTGCACCACATGGTCTTCGAGGTCGTGGACAACTCGATCGACGAAGCGCTGGCGGGTTACTGCAGCGAGATCAGCATCACCATTCACACCGATGAATCCATCACCGTGCGCGACAACGGTCGCGGCATTCCGGTGGATATCCACAAGGAAGAAGGGGTCTCCGCGGCCGAGGTCATCATGACCGTCCTTCACGCCGGCGGTAAGTTCGACGACAACAGCTACAAGGTCTCCGGCGGCCTGCACGGTGTGGGTGTGTCGGTGGTGAACGCCCTCTCCCACGAGCTGCGCCTGACCATTCGCCGCGAAGGCAAAGTCTGGGAGCAGGTCTACCACCACGGCGTACCGCAGTTCCCGCTGCGCCCGGTAGGCGATACCGAAGGCTCGGGTACCGAAGTGCACTTCAAGCCGTCCCCGGAAACCTTCCATAACATCCACTTCAGCTGGGACATCCTGGCCAAACGGATCCGCGAGCTGTCGTTCCTGAACTCCGGCGTCGGCATCGTCCTGCGTGACGAGCGCGCCGGCAAGGAAGAGCTGTTCAAGTACGAGGGCGGCCTGCGCGCTTTCGTTGAGTACCTGAACACCAACAAGACTGCGGTGAACCAGGTCTTCCACTTCAACTGCCAGCGCGAAGAAGACGGCGTCGGCGTAGAAGTCGCCCTGCAGTGGAACGACAGCTTCAACGAGAACATCCTCTGCTTCACCAACAACATTCCCCAGCGCGACGGCGGCACCCACCTGGCGGGCTTCCGCTCTGCCCTCACCCGCCACCTGAACAACTACATCGAACAGGAAGGCCTGGCGAAGAAGTTCAAGATCGCAACCACCGGCGACGATGCCCGTGAAGGTCTGACCGCAATCATTTCGGTAAAGGTGCCGGATCCGAAGTTCAGCTCGCAGACCAAGGACAAGCTGGTTTCCTCGGAGGTGAAGACCGCCGTGGAACAGGAGATGGGCAAGTACTTCGCCGACTTCCTGCTGGAGAACCCGAACGAGGCCAAGGCCGTGGTCGGCAAGATGATCGACGCCGCTCGTGCCCGTGAGGCTGCGCGCAAGGCCCGTGAGATGACCCGCCGCAAGGGCGCGCTGGACATCGCTGGCCTGCCGGGCAAGCTCGCCGACTGCCAGGAGAAGGACCCCGCCCTCTCCGAACTGTACATCGTGGAAGGTGACTCCGCGGGCGGTTCTGCGAAGCAGGGCCGTAACCGCAAGACCCAGGCGATCCTGCCGCTCAAGGGCAAGATCCTCAACGTCGAGAAAGCTCGCTTCGACAAGATGCTGTCTTCCCAGGAGGTCGGTACGCTGATCACCGCGCTGGGCTGCGGTATCGGGCGCGAGGAGTACAACATCGACAAGCTGCGTTACCACAACATCATCATCATGACCGATGCTGACGTCGACGGTTCGCACATCCGTACCCTGCTGCTGACCTTCTTCTTCCGTCAGCTGCCGGAGCTGGTTGAGCGTGGCTACATCTATATCGCCCAGCCGCCGCTGTACAAGGTGAAGCGCGGTAAGCAGGAGCAGTACATCAAGGACGACGTGGCCATGGAGGAATACATGACCCAGTCGGCCCTCGAGGAAGCCAGCGTACACGTCAACGAAAGTGCCCCGGGCCTGTCCGGCGAGGCGCTGGAGAAGCTGGTCAACGAGTACCGCGGCGTCATGCGTACCCTCTCCCGCCTGTCCCGTCTGTACCCGCAGGACCTGACCGAGCACTTCATCTATCTGCCGCGCATCGAGGCGGAAAAGCCTGGGTGACGAGGCTACCATGCAGTCCTGGATCGAGCAGTTCCAGGCACGCCTGAAGGCTGTCGAGAAGTCCGGCCTGACCTACAAGGTCAGCCTGCGCGAAGACCGCGAGCGTCACCTGTGGCTGCCGGAAGTCGAGATGGTTGCGCACGGTCTGTCGAACTACGTCACCTTCAACCGTGACTTCTTCGCCAGCAACGATTACCGCGCGGTAACCGAGCTGGGCAGCAAGCTGAACAGCCTGCTGGAAGAGGGTGCCTACGTGCAGAAGGGCGAGCGCAAGAAGAACGTCAGCAGCTTCAAGGAAGCCCTGGACTGGCTGATGACCGAAGGCACCAAGCGCCACAGCATCCAGCGATACAAAGGTCTGGGCGAGATGAACCCGGATCAGCTGTGGGAAACCACCATGGACCCGAACGTGCGTCGCATGCTGAAGGTAACCATTGAGGATGCCATCGCTGCCGACCAGCTGTTCAACACCCTGATGGGTGATGCCGTGGAGCCGCGTCGCGACTTCATCGAAAGCAATGCCCTGGCGGTGTCCAACCTGGACGTCTGACGCTGTTCAGAAACAGCCAGGCAAAAAGAAAGGGCCCTTCGGGGCCCTTTCTTTTTACTCGAGGAAAGTATCAGGAGGCTTCGGCCACCGCCTGAGGCGCCGAATCTGCCGACAGCTCACCCATATCGCGCAGGGTCTGGATGACCCAGTTCTCGGCACGCTGGTTGAGCTCGGTGATGGCGCGTGCGCCCTCCCCTTCAGCGTACATCGCCGGGCCAATCACCACCTGGATGGTGCCGGGGTACTTCGCCCAGCCGTTCTTCGGCCAGCAGTGCCCGGCGTTGTGGGCGATCGGCAGCACCGGGAGGTTGGCGTTGACCGCCAGGGAAGCGCCGCCTCGGGAGAATTTGCCGATCTGGCCGGTGGGGACGCGGGTGCCTTCCGGGAAGATCAGTACCCAGGCGCCCTTCTTGAGACACTCATCGCCCTGCTTGGCGATCTGCTTGAGGGCCACCTTGGGCTGCTCGCGGTTGATGGCGATGGGCTTGAGCAGCGCCATGGCCCAGCCGAAAAAGGGTACGAACAGCAGCTCGCGTTTGAGTACCAGAGCCAGCGGCTCGAAGTAGCCGGTAAGGAAGAAGGTCTCCCAGGTGCTCTGGTGTTTGGCGAGGATCACGCAGGGCTGGTCGGGGATGTTCTCCACGCCCTTGAGTTCGTAGCGCACGCCGACCATCCAGCTGGCGAGCCAGACGGCGAATTTGCACCAGGCCTGGGCAATGAAACGGTAGCGCGCGCGGTACGGCAGGAAGGGAGCAATGAGCAGGCTGAGGGTGCCCCAGACGAAGGCGCTGGACGACAGCAGCAGGTAGAAAAGTACGGTTCTGATGGCCTGCACTATCGACATGGGGGATGGGTCCTCAGGAAAGAAGTTGGTCGGCTACTGCAGCCAGATCGTCGAATACCAGCGTGCCTTCGGGCAACGGCTTGGTCAGGGTTCGCTCGCCTTTGCCGGTCTTTACCAACACTGGCTGACAATCGACGGCCAGCGCGGCGTCCAGGTCACCCCGGCTGTCACCCACGAACCAGGTGCCACGTAAATCCGCGCTGTAGTGCTGGGCAATCTGCAGCAGCATACCGGGTTTCGGCTTGCGGCAGTCGCAGCCCTCGTCGGGACCATGCGGACAGTAGACGACCAGGCCGAGTTCACCGCCCTGCTCTGCCACCAGTTCGCGCAGGCGCTGATGCATGCCCTCCAGGGTGGCCAGGTCGTAATAACCCCGGGCGATGCCCGACTGGTTGGTGGCCACGGCCACGGTCCAGCCGGCCTTGCTCAGGCGGGCGATGGCGGTGATCGCGCTGGGGATCGGAATCCACTCTTCGAGGGATTTTATGTAGGCGTCGGAGTCCTGGTTGATGACGCCGTCGCGGTCGAGGATCAGTAGCTTCATGCTGGGATAGGTCACGCGCTTCGAAAGTCGGAAATGAAAAAGCCGGGAGTTCGTCACGGCGAACCGTTGCGAACTCCCGGCTTTCAGGTGGGCATCAACCCAGCAGCGAGATGTCGGCGACGCCGAGGAACAACCCGCGCAGCTTCGCCAGCAGCGCGTAACGGTTGGCCTTCACGGCGTTGTCGTCGGCATTCACCAGGACTTCCTCGAAGAAAGCATCCACTGGCGCGCGCAGGGCTGCCAGCTGGGCCAGGGCGGCGCGGTAGTCGCGAGCCGCGGCCAGCGGAGCCACTTCCGCCTCGGCGCTTGCTACGGCGCTGCCAAGGGCCTTCTCGGCGGTCTCGGCGAACAGGCTGGCGTTGACGGTCGCAGGCACTTCGCCTTCGGCCTTGGCCAGAATGTTCGACACGCGCTTGTTGGCGGCGGCCAGGGCTTCGGCTTCTGGCAGCTGACGGAAGGCCTGGACGGCCTGCACGCGCTGATCGAAGTCCAGCGGCGCAGTCGGCTTGAGCGCGCGCACGGCCTGGTACACGGCGACGTTGACACCCTCGTCCTCGTAGCGGGCGCGCAGACGGTCGAAGACGAAGTCCTGCACCTGTTCGGACAGGCCGTCGGCTTTCACCTTGTCGCCGTACTGGGCTACGGCAACGCCAATGGCGTCGACCAGGTCCAGGTCCAGCTGCTTCTCGATGAGGATGCGCAGCACACCCAGGGCGGCACGGCGCAGGGCGTACGGGTCTTTGCTACCGGTGGGCAGCATGCCGATGCCGAAGATGCCAACCAGGGTGTCGAGCTTGTCAGCCACGGCCACTGCGGCACCGGTCAGGGTGCCCGGCAGTTCGGCGCCAGCGCCGCGCGGCATGTACTGCTCGTTCAGCGCCAGGGCGACGTCCTTGGCCTCGCCACCCGCAGTGGCGTAGTAGTAACCGGCGATGCCTTGCATCTCCGGGAACTCGCCAACCATTTCGGTGGCCAGGTCGCACTTGGAGAGGATGCCGGCACGGGCCGCGTTGGTCGCATCACCACCGATGCGCTCGGCGATGTAGGCGGCCAGCTTGGAAACGCGCTCGGCTTTCTCGTAGACGGTGCCGAGCTGGGCCTGGAACACCACGTTCTTCAGACGGGCGTTGAAGGCTTCCAGCGGCTGCTTCTGGTCCTGCTTGAAGAAGAACTCAGCGTCGGTCAGGCGCGGACGCACGACCTTCTCGTTACCGGAAACGATGTGCTCCGGCGCCTTGCTCTCGACGTTGGCCACGGTGATGAAGCGCGGCAGCAGCTTGCCGTTGGCGTCCAGCAGGCAGAAGTATTTCTGGTTGTCCTGCATGGTGGTGATCAGGGCTTCCTGCGGCACGGCGAGGAAACGTTCCTCGAAGGAACAAACCAGCGGCACCGGCCACTCGACCAGCGCGGTCACTTCGTCCAGCAGATCGGCCGGGACGATGGCGCTGCCCTTCTGCTCGGCAGCCAGTTCGGCGACGCGCTTGGAGATGATCTCGCGGCGTTCGGCGAAGTCGGCCAGCACGTGGGCGCTGCGCAGGTCTTCCAGGTAGTTGGCCGGTGCCGAGATGCGCACGTTGGCCGGGTTGTGGAAGCGGTGACCACGGGATTCGCGGCCGGCCTTCTTGGTGAGGATCTCGCAGTCGACGACGTCGTCACCGAACAGCATCACCAGCCACTGGGTCGGGCGCACGAACTCTTCACGGCGAGCCGCCCAGCGCATGCGCTTGGGAATCGGCAGCTCGTTCAGCGAGGCTTCGACGATGCCCGGCAGCAGGCCGACGGCCGGCTGGCCGGCGATGGTCTGGCTGAACTTGAGTTTCGGGCCGCTCTTGTCGATCTGCTCCAGGTCCACACCACACTTCTTGGCGAAGCCCAGGGCGGCCTGGGTCGGGTTGCCGCTGGCGTCGAAGGCAGCCTGCAGCGGCGGGCCGTCGAGGTTCACGGTGCGGTCCGGCTGTTGCACGGCGAGCTGGTCGATCTGTACGGCCAGGCGACGCGGCGCGGCGTAGCAGCGTGCGGCGGCGTAGGTCAGGCCGGCGGCCTTCAGGCCCTTCTCGATGCCGGCCAGGAAAGCTTCACCGAGGCTTTTCAGCGCCTTGGGTGGCAGCTCTTCGGTGCCCAGTTCGACGAGGAAATCCTTCGCGCTCATTATTCGGCCTCCTTCAGCTTGGCCAGTACTTCGTCACGCAGTGCGGGGGTGGCCATCGGGAAGCCGAGGCGGGCGCGGGCCTGCAGGTAGCTCTGCGCCACGGCGCGGGCCAGGGTGCGCACGCGCAGGATGTAGCGCTGACGCTCGGTCACCGAGATGGCGCGGCGGGCGTCCAGCAGGTTGAAGGTGTGCGAGGCCTTGAGGACCATCTCGTAGGTCGGCAGCGGCAGCTGCAGCTCGATCAGGCGGTTGGCTTCGCTTTCGTAGAAGTCGAACAGCTCGAACAGCTTCTCGACGTTGGCGTGTTCGAAGTTGTAGGTCGACTGCTCCACCTCGTTCTGGTGGAACACGTCGCCGTAGGTGACCTTGCCGAACGGGCCGTCGGCCCAGACCAGGTCGTACACCGAATCGACACCCTGGATGTACATGGCCAGGCGTTCCAGGCCGTAGGTGATCTCACCGGTGACCGGGTAGCACTCGATGCCGCCGACCTGCTGGAAGTAGGTGAACTGGGTGACTTCCATGCCGTTCAGCCAGATTTCCCAGCCCAGGCCCCAGGCGCCGAGGGTTGGCGACTCCCAGTTGTCTTCGACGAAACGGATGTCGTGCACCAGCGGGTCGATGCCGATGGCCTGCAGCGAGCCCAGGTACAGTTCCTGGAAGTTCTCCGGGTTCGGCTTCAGGACCACCTGGAACTGGTAGTAGTGCTGCAGGCGGTTGGGGTTCTCGCCGTAGCGACCGTCGGTGGGACGGCGGCTCGGTTGCACGTACGCCGCGTTCCAGGTTTCCGGGCCCACGGCGCGGAGGAAGGTAGCGGTGTGGAAGGTGCCGGCGCCTACTTCCATGTCGTAGGGCTGCAGCACCACACAGCCCTGATCGGCCCAGTATTTTTGCAGGGCAAGGATCAGGTCCTGGAAGGTGGGCACGGCGGGCGTAGTCTGGCTCACGAATTTCACCTGTGCTGGATATGCGACTAAAACCCGGCAGTATACCCCAAGACGCTTGCAGCTTGGGCCTCACAGCGCTGCCGAGGCGCCCGGCGGGAGATCACGAATCTGTCGGAAATCAATTCGATGACTGTATCTTCATACAGTATATTGGCTATAGTCGGACTTTCCCTGTCAGGACGACTGCCATGCCCCGCTGCTTCTGGTGTAACGACGACCCGCTGTACATCGCCTACCACGATGCCGAATGGGGCGTGCCGCAGCGTGATGCCCGCGCCCTGTTCGAGATGATCATCCTCGAAGGCGCCCAGGCTGGCCTGTCGTGGATCACCGTGCTGAAGAAGCGCGAACGCTACCGTGAGGTGCTGTTCGGCTTCGACCCGGAACGCCTGGCACGCATGACCGACGAGGAAATCGAGGAGCGCATGCAGGACCCGGGCATCATCCGCAACTTCGCCAAGCTCAAGGCGGCGCGGCAGAACGCCCAGGCCTGGCTGAAGCTGGAGGACCCGGTGGGCTTTCTCTGGTCCTTCGTCGGTGGCCAGCCCAAGGTCAACCACTTCAGCGAACGTGGCCAGGTCCCGGCGGTGACGCCGGAGGCGGAAGCCATGAGCAAGGCGCTGCGCAAGGCCGGCTTCAACTTCGTCGGCCCGACCATCTGCTACGCCTTCATGCAGGCCACCGGCATGGTCATGGACCACACGACCGACTGTGATCGCTACGCCCAGCTGACCCGCGCCTAAGGCAGCGGGCTGGCCAGGGTGACCGCCTGCCATGGCCCGGCGGAGCGGCCGGACAGCGCCGACCAGTACCAGGCCGAGGTGTCGGAGAAGGACTGGCCGGCGGCGTCCTCGATGTAGTCGCAGACCTGCAGTCGCATGCCCTCGCGCGTCACCACGAAGCAGCGTTGCAGGCCCTGTGCTCCGACGCGCTGACGCAATTGCGTCTGCTCGATGCGATAGCCCAGTGCGCGGAAGCAATCCTCCGCCGGGTGCAGCTTGCGGGTCGGCCGCAATACTCGGCGCAGCACGATGCTGCGCTGGCCATCGGTGAAGCGGCCAAGCTGGCCGGGAAAGTCCTCGGCGAAGCGCTGCTCCACCGGCGAAAGCGCCAGCGGTTGCAAGGGTCGACCTTCGAACTGCAGCGGCCATTCATGGGCGACCCGAGTGGCCTCCGACGCGGTGCTAGCCGGCGCCACGAAAGGCCAGAGCGTCGCCAGCAGCAGGGCGCCAAGCAGGCTGCCGGTGAAGTACGTCGAAACGTCGGGCTGCACAGCTTCGACCGAAGCTGGCAGCGCAAAAGCGCGCCGCCCGATCACCCGGAAAATCATCCCGCAGACCCCGACGAATACCAGCAGCCCGACTGCCTCGTGGGCCCAACCGGGAAAGCCGCTCGCCCCGCTCTCGCCCCACACCAGCAGCGTGTTGCGCAGGATGTTGCCGCCCAGCACCAGCAGCCCCACCAGCGGCAGGCGGCGTGCCAGCGCGCGGTCGGGCAAGCGCAGCCAGGCCGCCAGCGCGCAGGCGGTGAAGTAGCCGACCCAGGCCATCTGGATACCTGAGCAGGGCGCATCGACCATCACCCACTGGCCGTCCACCCACAGCGCACTGCCCTGCCGTTCCACTGTCCAGCTGCCCAGGCGCAACAGCCAGGCGCTGACCTCGGCGGTGACGACTCGCAGCGGATAACCGACGAAGAACTGCAGCGAAGACAGCAGCGGCAGCGACAGCACGCCCAGCCCCAGCCAGCCCAACCAGGGCTGGCCGGGGGCGCGCAGGCTGAGGATCACCAACAGCAGTGCCAGCACCGAGACCAGCGCACGCAGCAGAGGCGGGAGGATCGATTGGGACAACGCCCCAGCGATCAGCAGAAGCGCTGCGACGCACAGCCAACGCAAACGAGGTTGCACGCGCAGGCTGGAGCGATCGCGCCAGAGCAACAGCCCGAGTGCCGCCAAAGCGATGATGCCCAGCGGGTCATCCGAGCCATCGCCGAGGCGCCGCGCTGCCCACAGCCAGCTGGGCCAGGCCGCCAGCGCGGCAAACAGCAGCCAGCTCCAGCCGGGCAGGCGGCGGATCATGCGGCCTTCCTCCGCCAGTACCAGGCACCCAGTGCGGCCAGCAGCAACATGGCCCAGACGCCCGGTTCCGGCGTGCCTGGCACGCTGCTGCCGATGGCGTTGTTGCTCACGCCCTGAGGCAGAGGCAGCGGTTGGTCGACTGTTCTGGATGCTTGTGGATCGAGATTGCGCACCTGCTGGTCGACGGCGATGAACGAGGTGTAGGGCGTGAGCAGCTGGTATTTCAGCCCGAGGTCGAGTATCTGCGTGCTGAACTCGAACCCACCGTCGAGAGCTTCCTGGTCCATCAGGGTGGCGAGGCGTTGGCGTGCCCACAGGTGAGCGAGCGCATCGCTGTTGTCGGTGAGATTGCCGGAGCTGATCGGCAGCCGTACCTCGAACGGGCCGTCGGCTGCACGCGCGTCGAGTCGCAGCTCACCGCGTGGCTCGCCCCTCCACTTGCCGAACAGGACCAGCGGGCGATTGGCAAACAGATCGGGCAGTTGCAGTGGCTCCACATCGTAGACGTCGAGGCCCTCGAAGCGGGCGTGAATGCCCTTGAGCAGCGGGCTGTCGATCATCCGGCGGAAACGCTGCGCCGCGCGGCTCGCCTCCACGGCATCCGTCACCACGAAGGGCTCGCCCTGCCCCGCCCGCGCCAGGCCTTCGATCAGGCTGCGGTTCACCGCACTGCCGATGCCGAAGGCGAACAGGTTGGCCTTGCTCAGGTTTTCGCGCACCAGTTTGTAGGCGCTGCTCTCGATGGTGACGTAGCCGTCGGTGACCACCACGAAGCTGCGCGAGCGCTCCGGGTCGGTCGGCATTGCCAGTGCCTCGCGCAGGGCCGGCATCAGCTCGGTGCCGCCGGCGCCGACCTGGCTGTCCAGCAGGTCGATGGCGAGGCGGATGTTTTCCGGGGTGGCGGCCAGCGAACGCTCGGCCAGCTTGCGATTGTCTCCGGCAAACAGCAGCAGGTTGAAGGTATCGCTGGGGCGCAGCCGGCCGATCAGGTCGCGCAGCAGGGCCTTGGTGGTGTCCAGCGGGAAGCCGTTCATGGAGCCGGAGACGTCCACCACGAAGACGTAGTCGCGCGGCACGATGAGTCGGGCGTCCGGTACGCGCGGGGGCGCGACCATGGCGAGGAAGAAGTTCTCCTGTGCGCCGCGCGACAGCAGCAGGCCGCTTTGCACGGCCTCGCCGCCGAGCTGGTAGTCGAGGATGAAGTCGCGGTTGCCGGCGGTGGCATCGTCGGCCGCGACGCGAGCGGTGGCGCGCTGGCCATCTCTCTGGATAGCCAGGCGATGGGAGGGTGACGCGATCTCGCCGATCGGCACCGGTGCCAGCAGTTCGACCTGCAGGGCGAATGACGTGGCCGAAGGCTGTCCGGCTGGCAGGTATGGCGATTCGATCCACTGCTGCTTGCCGCTGCCGGACTCGTCGCGACCGTTGTAGCGTGGCCCGACCACCGTGGGGAAGACGAACTGGAATTTCCCGTCAGTGGGCACCAGCAGCTCGCTGTAGCGCAGCTCCACCTGCACCACGTCGCCAGGCAGGATGTTGGCGACGTTCATCTGGAACACGTTCTCGCGTTCCTGCTCCAGCAGCGCGGCGGTCTTGCCGTCCTGCTTGGCCTGCTGGTACTCGGCCTTGGCCTTCTGCTTCTCGCGGATCTGCGCCTGAATCACCCGGTCGCCCAGGTGCACGGTCATGCCGTGGACAGCGGCGCGGGTCGAGGCGGGGAACACGTAGCGCGCCTCCAGCGGTGTCTTGCCCTGGTTGCGGTATTCCTGGGTCACCGTGACTTCGGCGATGTTGCCCAGCACACGGGCATCCACGCGGGTGGCCTTGAGCGGCAGCGCATCGACGGCCGGATCGGCGTTTTCGACGAAGAAATACGGGCTGGAGCTGTTGTCGCTGGAGGAGCTGTTGTCGGCGGCCAGCGCCGCCAGGCTGGTGCTCGTTGCCAGCAGCAGGCAGCACAGCCGTGCAAGGAAGGTTGGGGTACGCATCGCGGGCCTCCGGGCCTGTGGATCGAATGGCCGCAGGTTGCGCGCGCGCCGTGGGCGCAATGTGCTCGCTGGGTGGAGATTGTGTGGAGCCTCGATGGCGCCCGAAATGCCGGCGCGAGCGGCTACAATGGCCGCCATCTGCTTGAAGGAGTTTTCCGTGGAGAAATTCAAGGGCGCACTGGTGGTGGGCTTCCTGCGGTTGTTCGCCATGCTGCCGTGGCGTGCGGTGGGCGCTTTGGGCGCCGGAATCGGCTGGCTGATGTGGAAGCTGCCTAATCGCTCCCGCGAGATCGTGCGGATCAACTTGTCGCACTGCTTCCCCGAACTGTCCGAAACCGAGCTGGAGAAACTGGTCGGCCAGAGCCTGATGGACATCGGCCGCACTTTGACCGAGAGCGCCTGCGCCTGGATGTGGTCGCCGCAGAAGTCGCTGCAGTACATCCGCGAAGTGGAAGGCATGGAAGTGCTGGAAGAAGCGCTGGCCTCCGGCGACGGCCTGGTCGGCATCACCAGCCACCTGGGCAACTGGGAAGTGCTCAACCATTTCTACTGCTCCTACGCCAAACCGATCATTTTCTACCGTCCGCCCAAGCTCAAGGCGGTGGATGACCTGCTGAAGAAGCAGCGCGTGCAGCTGGGCAACCGTGTCGCGCCCTCGACGCCCGAAGGCATCAAGAGCGTGATCAAGGAAGTGAAGAACGGTGGCTGCGTCGGCATCCCCTGCGACCCGGAACCGGACCTGGGTTCGGGCCTGTTCGTGCCCTACCTGGGTACCACGGCGCTGACCAGCAAGTTCGTGCCCTCGCTGCTGTCGCGCGGCAAGGCCCGTGGCGTGTTCTTCCACGCCGTGCGCCTGCCCGATGGCAGCGGCTACAAGGTGATCCTCGAAGCCGCACCGGCGGACATGTACGACAAGGACATGCAAGTGTCGGTAGCCGCGCTCAGCCGCGAGCTGGCCAAGTACGTGCGCGCCTACCCCAGTCAGTACATGTGGACCATGAAGCGCTTCAAGAAGCGCCCCGAAGGCGAGGCGAAGTGGTACTGACCCGGCATTGCTGGGACTGTGGCTGGGCGGTTCGCGAGCAAGCTCGCTCCTACGAGTCCACTCCGGCGTGCTCTTCGTAGGAGCGAACTTGCTCGCGAACCCACGTCGGTCGGCCGCCCGGCGTGAAAGCCCCACAGTGAGATACCTCCTCTCTTCAGGGAGAGGGTAAGGCGCCCGCTCACCAGTCAGGAAAAACCAGCATGCTCGGCCTGCCGACCACCGCCACCGCGCCGTTCTGTCCCTCGGAAGTCAAAGGCAGCATCCAGGTCGCGGCCGGCGCGCCGTTGTGGAAACGCATCCTGCAGTTCGCCGGCCCCGGCCTGCTGGTCTCCATCGGCTACATGGACCCGGGCAACTGGGCCACCGCCATCGAGGCCGGCTCGGGCTTCGGCTACCAACTGCTATTCGTGGTGCTGCTCTCCAGTCTCGCCGGGATGGTCCTGCAGTGCCTGGCGATGCGCCTGGGGATCGTCACCGGCCAGGACCTGGCGCAGCTCTCGCGCAGTCGCTACAGCCTTGGCACGGCGCGCTTGCAGTGGCTGCTGGCGGAACTGTCGATCGTCGCCACGGACCTCGCCGAAGTGCTCGGCTGCGCCCTCGCCTTCCACTTGCTGCTGGGCGTCGACCTGGTCACTGGCGTGATCCTCACGGCCTTCGACACACTCATCGTGCTCGGCCTCAAGGGCCAGCGCTTCCGCCACCTGGAAGCGATCATGCTGGGCCTGATCGTGACCATCAGCGGCTGCTACCTGGTCGAGCTGATCCTCATCAAACCCTACTGGCCCGACGTCGCCGCCGGCTTCCTGCCCAGCTGGGACGCGGTAACCCAACGCGAGCCGCTGTACCTGGCCATCGGCATCCTCGGCGCCACGGTGATGCCGCATAACCTCTACCTGCACTCATCCATCGTGCAGACACGGCAGGTCAGCGGCAGCAACGGCAAGGCTGCGGCGATCCGCCTGACGCGCATCGACACCGTGGTGTCACTGAGCCTGGCGCTGCTGGTCAACGCGGCGATCCTGATCCTTGCCGCCTCGGCCTTCCACGAGACCGGCCACACCGGCGTCACCGAAATCCAGGACGCCTACCGCCTGCTCGAACCGCTGGTGGGCACCGGCCTTGCGGCGATCCTCTTCGGCGTCGCCCTGCTCGCCTCCGGGCAGAGCTCCACCTTCACCGGCACCATCGCCGGGCAGGTGATCATGGACGGCTTCCTGCAGATGAAGATTCCCTGCTGGCAGCGCCGCCTGATCACCCGCGCACTGGCGCTGATCCCGGCGCTGATCGGCGTGGTGATGCTCGGCGACAAGGCGGTGGGCAAGCTGCTGGTATTCAGCCAGGTAGTGCTCAGCCTGCAATTGCCCTTCGCGCTCTGGCCGCTGATCCGTTTCACCAGCGATCGTGCGCTGATGGGTGAGTTCGCCAACTCGCTGCTCACCCGCGTGCTGGCCTGGACCTTGTTCTGCGTCATCAGCGCGGCCAATCTCTGGCTGCTCGTGCAACTGCTGGCTTGACCTGACCATCGGGTTTGAGGCCCATTAGTGCGCTGACATTCAGGACGGATGCCTTTCATGTCGAACCAACGACAACACCCGCGTACCCCGATGAAGTGCCGGATCAAGATCAGCCATTCCAGCTTCGGTGATGTGTTCGGTCATACCCGTGATCTGTCCGACGGCGGTGTCTACGTTCGCCACGAAGTGCTCGCAGCATTGCCTGCCGGTACGCGGGTCACCGGCCAGGTGCAGGACATGCCCTTCGACGCGCCCATTCTGGAGATGGAAGTGATGCGCACCGACGCCGAGGGCGCGGGTTTCCGTTTCGTCGGCAACGCCTGATCTCGCAGGTTCGCTGCAAACCTTCTCGGACAGCGACTCCCGGCCGGACGCGTGTTGGAGTTAGAGCGTGGGAGCGGACTCCGTCCGCGATAGGCCTGCATCACGCCGGACGCCATCGCGGAGGGAATCCGCTCCGACGGCATCTCATACGGCGGTGTTGGACAAAAAACGCTCAACAAAACCTGACTTTGCGGTCCGGATCGTATACAATGCGCGCCGCTCGGCATGGTGCCGGGCATGGGTTCCCTCACCCCATCGACGAAAAAGGCCCAAAGCATGTCGGCATCCCTTCCGGCGGCAAGGCGCGGCGCACTCGCCGGTCTGGTCGCGTTCCACATCCTGATCATCATCGCCAGCAACTACCTGGTGCAGCTGCCAATGACCCTCTTTGGCTGGCACACCACCTGGGGCGCATTCAGCTTCCCGTTCATCTTCCTGGCCACCGACCTCACTGTCCGCCTGCTCGGCAAGCGCCCGGCGCGGCTGGTTATCGCGCGGGTGATGATTCCGGCGCTGCTGGCTTCCTACGTGATCTCGGTGATCTTCCAGGAAGGAGCCTTCCGAGGCTTCGCCTCCCTGGGCGAATTCAACACCTTCGTCGCGCGGATTTCCCTGGCCAGCTTCCTCGCCTACGTGTTCGGCCAGATCCTCGACATCCAGGTCTTCGATCGCCTGCGCCGTATGCGCCAGTGGTGGATCGCCCCGGTGGTTTCGACCCTGTTCGGCAACCTGCTGGATACCTTCACCTTCTTCTCCATCGCCTTCTGGCACAGTGACAACGCCTTCATGGCCGAGCACTGGGTGGAGATTGCCTGGGTCGACTACGGCGTGAAGCTGGCGGTGATGCTGATGCTCTTCGTGCCGCTCTACGGCATGTTGCTGAGCGCCATCACCCGTAATCTGCGGCGGCAACCCACGATCGCCTGATTGCGAGAAAGCCCCGAACACCGGGGCTTTTTTGTAGGAGCGAGCTTGCTCGCGAACGAGCCTCGCTGCGGAACGGGTTCGCGAGCAAGCTCGCCCCCACAGGACGTTGCGGCGCGCAAAAAGGGCGCCTAGGCGCCCTTTGTCTTGTCCAGCTTGCGCAGGAACACCGTCATTTCCTTCTCCGCCTGCTTGTCGCCGTGGGCTTGTGCGGCGGCGAGGCCGTCGGTCCAGGCGGTGCGCGCGCCGTCCAGGTCGCCCGCGGCTTGCAGCGCCTTGCCCAGCAGCTTCCAGGCGGCAGAGTACTTCGGGTCCTGTTCCACACAGCGGCGCAGGTGCTCGGCGGCCTTCACTGCCTCACCGGCGTCCAGGTAGCCCTTGCCCAGGCCGAAGCGCAGCAGCGAGTTGTCCACACCCTTGGCGAGCATCTTTTCCAGCGATTCGATCATGGCGAGCCTCCGTCAGCAGGCCGCCATTCTGCCTCAAGATCAGTGCCTCAAGTACGCCAGAAGGCGGGCGTGAGCAGGATCAGCAGGGAGAACACCTCCAGCCGCCCGAGCACCATCGCCAGGCTCAGCACCAGCTTGGCGCTGGCTGGCAGGCTGCCGTAGTGCACCGCGGCTTCGCCCAGCGCCGGGCCCAGGTTGTTCAGGCAGGAAGCGAGCGTGGAAAACGCGGTGAGTTGATCCACACCCAGCGCCAGCAACACCAGCATCAGGCTGACGAAGGTCAGCAGGTAGATCGAAAAGAACGCCCACACCGATTCCACCACGCGGTCGGACACGGTGCGCCGCCCCAACTTCACCAGGAACACGCCGTTGGGATGCAGCAGACGGAGGAATTCGCGCATGCCCTGGCGGTACACCAGCAGCATGCGCATCACCTTCATGCCGCCGCCGGTGGAACCGGCGCAGGCACCGATGAAAGTGCTGTACAGCAGCAGGTAGGGCAACAGGGTCGGCCAGCTGCTGAAATCGGCGAGGCCGAAGCCGGTGGTGGTCGCCACCGAGATCACCATGAATGCTGCATAACGGATCGATTGCAGCGGCGAGTCATAGTGGTGCTTGAGGACCAGCGTCGTTGCGGTGATCAGGAACAGCACCAGCAGGATGCCCAGGTAGGCCCTGCATTCCGGGTCCTTCAGGTAGTGACTGATCTTGCGTTGACGCCAGGCGAGGAAGTGCAGGCTGAAGTTGATCCCGGAAATGACCAGGAAGGTCATGCAGATCAGCTCGATCAGCGGGCTGTCGAAGTAGCCGATGCTGGCGTCATGGGTGGAGAAGCCGCCGATGGCGATGGTGGAGAAGCTGTGTCCGACGGCGTCGAACAGGTTCATGCCGGCCGCCCAGTAGGCCAGCGCGCAGGCCAGGGTCAGGCCGCAGTAGAGGAACCACAGGGTCTTGGCCGTGTCGGCGATGCGTGGCGAGAGCTTGTGGTCCTTCAGCGGGCCGGGCATTTCCGCGCGGTACAGCTGCATGCCGCCAATGCCTAGCATCGGCATCACCGCCACCGCCAGCACCACGATGCCCATGCCGCCCAGCCATTGCAGCTGCTGGCGGTAGTAGAGGATGGCGTGGGGCAGCGAATCCAGGCCGGTGAGCACGGTGGCGCCGGTGGTGCTGAGGCCGGAGAAGGACTCGAACAGCGCATCGACCACGCCCATGTGCGGTGCATCCGACAGGGCGAACGGCAAGGCACCGAAGGAGCCCAGCACGATCCAGAACAGCGCCGTCACCAGGTAGCCGTCGCGGATGCGCAGGTCCTGCTTGTGCCGGCGGTACGGCCACCAGAGGGCGAAGCCGGTCAGCAGCGTGACCAGGAACGACAGCGCGAAGGGCTGCCACGAACGCTCGGCGTAATGCAGGTCAACGAGCAGGGGCGGCAGGTGCGTGGCGCTGAACAGCATCAGCAGCACGCCGAGGATTCGACCGATGGAGGAGTAGCGCATGACCGGAGGCTGGCAAGCAGGAACAGGCCGCGCAGGGTGACAAGGGAAGTGGGTTGGCGCAGTAGGAGCCGTCTGAAAGCTCCTCGGATTGATCTGGCGGGCCGCTGAATGGCGGCCCGCCGTCGATCAGAAGAAGGTCAGGCCAGCCTGAAACAGCCGCTCGACGTCGCGGATGCGTTTCTTGTCCACCACGAAGAGGATCACGTGGTCGCCGGATTCGATCTTCGTCTCGCCGTGGGCGATCAGCACATCGTCGTCACGGATCACTGCGCCGATGGTGGTGCCCGGGGGTAGCTGCACCTCGCTGACCTTGCGGCCGATCACCTTGCTCGACTTGGCGTCGCCGTGGGCGACCACTTCGATGGCCTCGGCGGCGCCACGGCGCAGGGAGTGCACGCTTTCGATATCGCCCCGGCGCACGTGGGTCAGCAGGGTGCCGATGGTGGCCAGCTGCGGGCTGATGGCGATGTCGATCTCGCCGCCCTGCACCAGGTCGACGTAGGCGGCGTTGTTGATCAGCGTCATCACCTTGCGCGCGCCCAGGCGCTTGGCCAACAGCGAGGACATGATGTTGGCCTCGTCGTCGTTGGTCAGGGCGAGGAACAGGTCGGTGTCGCCGATGTTCTCTTCCAGCAGCAGGTCGCGGTCCGAGGCGCTGCCCTGCAGCACGATGGAGCTGTCCAGGCTATCGGAGAGGTGCCGGCAGCGCGCCGGGTTCATCTCGATGATCTTCACCTGGTAGCGGCTCTCGATGGCCTCGGCCAGGCGCTCGCCGATGTTGCCGCCGCCGGCGATGATGATCCGCTTGTAGCTGTCCTCCAGCCGGCGCATCTCGCCCATCACCGCACGGATGTGAGCCTTGGCGGCAATGAAGAACACCTCGTCGTCGGCCTCGATCACCGTGTCGCCCTGGGGAATGATCGGCCGGTTGCGCCGGTAGATCGCCGCCACGCGGGTATCGGCATTGGGCATGTGTTCGCGCAGCTGGCGCAGCTCCTGTCCCACCAGCGGGCCGCCGTAATAGGCGCGGATGCCCACCAGCTGGGCCTTGCCCTCGGCGAAGTCGATCACCTGCAGGGCGCCGGGATATTCCACCAGACGCTTGATGTAGTTGGTCACCACCTGCTCGGGGCTGATCAGTACATCGACCGGGATCGCCTCGTTGTCGAACAGACCGGCGCGGGTCAGGTACGCCGCCTCGCGGACGCGGGCGATGCGCGTCGGGGTGTTGAACAGGGTGTAGGCAACCTGGCAGGCCACCATGTTCACCTCGTCGCTGTTGGTCACCGCCACCAGCATGTCGGCGTCGTCGGCGCCGGCCTGGCGCAGCACGGTGGGGAACGAGGCCTTGCCGTGGACGGTGCGGATGTCCAGGCGGTCGTTGAGGTCACGCAGGCGTTCGCCGTCGGTGTCGACCACGGTGATGTCGTTGGCTTCGCTGGCCAGGTGCTCGGCCAGAGTGCCGCCGACCTGGCCGGCACCGAGGATGATGATCTTCATGGAGCGGGGTGCTTTCCGTTTCGATCCGTTGGGAGTCGGCGCCTGTTACTTCGCCGAGATCTTGATCAGCTTGGCATAGTAGAAACCGTCATGCCCGCCTTGCTGCGGCAACAACTGACGGCCATGGGGCTGCTTGAGGCCCCAGGGGCCGGGCAGGTCCAGCTCGCGGGCGCCGGGGGTGCGACCGAGGAACGCGGCGATCTGCTCGCTGTTCTCCTGTGGCATCACCGAGCAGGTCGCATAGACCATCACGCCGCCGACTTCGAGGGTCGCCCACAGAGCGTCGAGCAGTTCGCCCTGCAGCTGTGCCAGCGCCTCGATGTCCTCGGCGGTGCGGGTCAGCTTGATGTCCGGGTGACGACGGGTAACGCCCGTGGCGGAGCACGGTGCGTCCAGGAGGATGCGCTGGAACGGCTTGCCGTCCCACCACTTGGCGGTGTCGCGGGCGTCGGCGGCGAACAGCTGGGCATCGAGTTGCAGGCGCGCGAGGTTCTCGCGCACACGCACCAGGCGGCTTTCTTCCAGGTCCACGGCGACCACGCCGGCCAGCGCGGACTCGGCTTCCATCAGGTGGCAGGTCTTGCCGCCAGGGGCGCAGCAGGCGTCCAGCACGCGCTGGTTGGGTGCCAGCTCCAGCAAGTCGGCGGCCAGTTGCGCAGCTTCGTCCTGCACGCTGACGCGACCTTCGGCGAAACCGGGCAGCTCGCGCACGTCGCACGGTTGCACGAGGTTGATGCCGTCACGGCTGAATTCACAGGCGGTCGCTTCGAAGCCAACGCGGTTCAGCTCTTGCAGATAGTCATCGCGGCTGCCGTGGCGGCGGTTCACCCGCAGGGTCATCGGCGGGTGCGCGTTATTGGCGGCGCAGATGGCTTCGAACTGCTCCGGCCAGGATTTCTTCAGGGCCTTCTGCAGCCAGCGCGGGTGAGCCAGGCGTGCGGCAGGGTCCTTGTCGACCTCGGCCAGCAGCGTTTCGCTCTCGCGCTGGGCGCGGCGCAGCACGGCGTTGAGCAGGCCCTTGGCCCAGGGCTTCTTCAGCTTGTCCGCGCAGCCGACGGTTTCGCCGATGGCCGCGTGCGGGGGAATGCGGGTGTAGAGCAACTGGTAGAGGCCGACCAGCAGCAGTGCCTCGACGTCGCGGTCGCCGGCCTTGAACGGCTTCTGCAGCAGGCGTGCGGCGAGGGTGGACAGGCGCGGCTGCCAACGGGCCGCGCCAAAGGCCAGCTCCTGCACCAGGCCACGGTCGCGCGGCTCGACGTTCTCCAGCTGGGTCGGCAGCGAGCTGCCCAGCGAGGCGCGGCCGGCGAGGACTGCGGCCAGCGCGCGGGCGGCCGCCAGGCGAGGATTGGTACTCATGCGCCCTGCCCTTGTTGTCCCAGCAGCTGTCCAGGCGCGAACTGCTCGCGGCGGCTGTTGAACAGGTCGGCGAAGGCCAGCGGCTTGCCGCCGGGCAGTTGCAGGCGGGTCAGGAGCAGCGCGCCCTCACCGCATGCGACCAGCAGGCCGTCGCGGCTGGCATCGAGGATCTTGCCCGGCTCGCCCTTGCCGTCTGCCGGCTTGGCGCCGAGCACTTTCAGTGCGGCTTCGCCGAGGGTGGAATGGCATACCGGCCAGGGCGTGAAGGCGCGGATGCGGCGCTGCAGTTCATCGGCCGGGCGCGACCAGTCGATGCGCGCCTCTTCCTTGTTCAGCTTGTGCGCGTAGGTGGCCAGGGCGTCGTCCTGCACCTCGCCCTTGAGCGTGCCAGCGGCGAGGCCGGCGATGGCTTCGACGACGGCTTTCGGGCCGAGTTCGGCCAGTCGGTCGTGCAGGCTGCCGCCAGTGTCTTCGGCTGAGATCGGGGTGCTGACCTTGAGCAGCATCGGTCCGGTGTCCAGGCCCGCTTCCATCTGCATCACGGTCACGCCGCTCTCGGCGTCACCGGCTTCCACCGCGCGCTGGATCGGCGCGGCGCCGCGCCAGCGTGGCAGCAGCGAAGCATGGCTGTTGATGCAGCCCAGGCGCGGGATATCCAGTACCACCTGTGGCAGGATCAGGCCGTAGGCGACCACCACCATCAGGTCCGGCTTGAGCGCGGCCAGTTCGGCCTGGGCGCCGGCGTCGCGCAGGGTCGGTGGCTGCAGCACCGCCAGACCGTTCTCCACGGCGAGCTGTTTGACCGGGCTGGGCATCAGCTTCTGACCACGGCCGGCCGGGCGGTCCGGCTGGGTGTAGACGGCGACGATCTCGTGCGGCGTATCCAGCAGGGCCTTGAGGTGCTCGGCGGCGAATTCCGGCGTGCCGGCGAAGACGATGCGCAGTGCTTGGCTCATATCGAACTCACTAAAAAGAAAAGGCTTGCCGGGGCAAGCCTTTGGGGATGGGTCACGCCTGTTGCCGGTGCTGCTTTTCCAGCTTCTTGCGGATGCGGTCACGCTTGAGGTTGGACAGGTAGTCCACGAACAACTTGCCGTTGAGGTGATCGCACTCGTGCTGGATGCACACGGCGAGCAGGCCCTCGGCCACTTCCTCGAACGGATTGCCATCGCGGTCCTGGGCCTTGATCCGCACTTTCTGCGGACGGTCTACATTTTCGTAGAAGCCGGGCACCGACAGGCAACCTTCCTGGTACTGGTCCATTTCCTCGGTGAGGAACTCGAACTCCGGGTTGATGTAGACCCGGGGTTCAGACTTGTCCTCGGACAGGTCCATCACCACGACGCGCTTGTGCACGTTGATCTGCGTCGCCGCAAGACCGATGCCCGGCGCCTCGTACATGGTCTCGAACATGTCGTCGATCAGCGTGCGCAGGGCGTCATCGAAGACCGTGACCGGCTTGGCGATGGTCCGCAGGCGCGGATCGGGGAATTCGAGAATGTTCAGAATGGCCATATACGTTTGTGATGCACTTGTGGAATAAAGTCAAAATCGGCTGCTAATATGCTGAGCAGCATCGAAAAACGGCTGGAAAGCGCGGTAGGGGCGGCTTCCAGGCGTTTCATGTGTACACATAATAAAGGGATTCACCGCATGAGGAAAACACTACTCGCCCTGCTGCTGCTCGCTGCAGGCGGGATGGCGCAGGCTGCCGTGCAGCTCAAGGAAGGCCATCCGGATCGCTATACCGTAGTGAAGGGCGACACCCTCTGGGACATCTCCGGCAAGTTCCTCAGCAAGCCGTGGAAGTGGCCGGAAATCTGGCAGGTGAATCCGCAGATTCAGAACCCGCACCTGATCTATCCGGGTGACGTGCTGAGCCTTACCTATATCGACGGCCAGCCGCGCCTGATGCTCAACCGCGGCGAATCGCGCGGGACCATCAAGCTGTCGCCACGGGTGCGCAGCACCCCGATCGCCGAGGCGATCCCGACCATCCCGCTGGACAAGATCAACGCCTTCCTGCTGTCCAACCGCATCGTCGATAGCGACGCCGATTTCTCCAACGCCCCCTATGTGGTCGCTGGCGACCAGGAAAGCGTGATCAGCGGCGCCGGCGACCGCGCCTACGCTCGTGGCAACTCGCTGTCCGAAGAGAACAGCTACGGCATCTTCCGCCAGGCCAAGGTCTACCGCGACCCGGAAACCAACGAAGTCCTGGGTATTGATGCGATGGACGTCGGCAGCAGCAACGTCACGGCGAAGGAAGGCGATATCGCTACCCTGAACCTGACCCGCACGACCCAGGAGGTCCGTCCGGGCGACCGCCTGTTCCCCACCGAGGAGCGCGCGATCACCTCGACCTTCATGCCCAGCGAACCGAGCACCCCGATCAAGGGCATCATCATCGATGTGCCGCGTGGTGTGACTCAGATCGGCAAGTACGATGTGGTGACCATCGACAAGGGCGCCCGCGACGGCCTGGCCGAAGGCAACGTGCTGGCGATCTACAAACTGGGCGAAACCGTACGCGATCGCGTCACCGATGAAATGGTGAAGATCCCGGACGAGCGCTCGGGTCTGGTGATGATCTTCCGCACCTACAACCGCCTGAGCTATGGCCTGGTGCTGAACGCCACCCGTTCGCTGGAAGTCAACGATCGCGTCCTGAACCCCTGATCGACGCTTGAGTTGAAGAAAACCCCGCTCCGGCGGGGTTTTTTGTGGGCGCGATCCGGAAGGGTCCGACAGCGGCGGCGCCATCCGGCGCGGCATAGTCCGGGCGTCTTCCCCACGCCAAGGACTGCGCCATGCCTCTCGATCCGAGCCTTTCTCCGTCCGAACTCGAAGCGCGGCTGCGCCTGCATGGACTGCCCGAGCTGGGTCCCCGGCGCTTTCGCCGTCTGCTGGAAGCCTTCGGCTCGGCTTCCGCGGCGTTGAGCGCGCCGGCGGCTGCCTGGCGCTCCCTGGGGTTGCCCACCGTCTGCGCAGAACCACGCCGCGATGCCTCCATCCGCGAGCAGGCGGCTCAGGCGCTGCAGTGGCTGGAGGCGCCCGAGCATCATCTGGTCATGTGGGACGCGCCAGCCTACTCCGCCCTGCTCGCCGAACTGGATGATGCGCCGCCGCTGCTTTTCCTGGCCGGCGATCCGTGCCTGCTGGAGCGGCCGCAGCTGGCGATGGTCGGCAGCCGCCGCGCCAGCAAGCCGGGGTTGGATACTGCACGGGCCTTCGCCCGCAGCCTGGTCGGCGGTGGCTTCGTGATTACCAGCGGGCTGGCGCTGGGTATCGACGGCGCGGCCCACGAAGGGGCGCTGGAGGCTGGTGGCAAGACCGTCGCCGTACTGGGCACGGGCCTGGAACATCTCTATCCGCGTCGTCACCTCGGGCTGGCGCAACGCATCGTCGAGCAGGGCGGAGCGGTGATCTCGGAGCTGCCGCTGAACTGCTCGCCCCAGGCTTCGAATTTCCCACGGCGCAACCGGATCATCAGCGGCCTTTCCCTGGGCACGCTGGTGGTGGAGGCCAGCCCGTCCAGCGGGTCGCTGATCACGGCGCGACTGGCTGCCGAGCAGGGCCGCGAGGTCTATGCGATTCCCGGCTCCATCCACCACCCCGGCGCGCGTGGCTGCCACGAACTGATCCGCCAGGGAGCGATGCTGGTGGAGACGGTCGAGCACATCCTCGAAGGGCTGCAGGGATGGACGCAAGGTGTTCCGACGGTTCAGGTCGCGCCAGCACTGCCGCCTCACCCTCTGGTCGATCTGCTGCGTGCCGCGCCGCAAAGCAGCGAGCAACTGGCCTTGCGTAGCGGTCTTGAACTGCCGCAGGTGCTGGTGGCGCTCACCGAACTGGAGCTGGACGGGCGGGTGGCCTGCGAAGCCGGCGTCTGGGTGCATCGTGCCCCCTGAGCACGTAAACTGCCGCGCATCGCAGACCCGAGGAATTCCCGATGTACAGCAACTGGCGTACCCAGCGCATGGCCCAGGTCGTGCGCGACGGCGGTGTGATCGCTTACCCGACCGAAGCCGTCTGGGGCCTGGGCTGCGACCCATGGAGCGCCGATGCGGTGTACCGCCTGCTGGCGATCAAGGCGCGCCCGGTGGAAAAGGGCATGATCGTGGTGGCCGGGGACATCCGTCAGTTCGATTTCCTCCTTGAGGACCTGCCCGAAGCCTGGCAGGAGAAACTCGCCGCCAGCTGGCCTGGCCCCAACACCTGGCTGGTGCCGCACCAGGGCCGCCTGCCCGAGTGGGTGACCGGCGAGCACGATACCGTCGCCCTGCGCGTCACTGACCACCCGCTGGTGCGCGAGCTGTGCCGCTTCACCGGTCCGCTGATCTCCACGTCCGCCAATCCCGCCGGCCGCCCCGCTGCGCGCAGTCGCCTGCGCGTGGAGCAGTACTTCCGTGGCGAGCTGGATGGCGTGCTCGGTGGCACCCTGGGCGGGCGCCGCAATCCGAGCCTGATCCGCGATCTGCGTACCGGTGAGACGGTTCGCCCGTCGTAACGCTGCAGGAGCGCCCATTGGGCGCGATCGCGGGCATGGCCCGCTCCTACAGGCGTGTACTTAAGGCAGCAGAATCGTCGAGCCTGTGGTGCGCCGCGCCGCCAGTTCGGTCTGGGCCTTGGCGGCCTCGGCCAGGGCGAAGCGCTGGTTGATCTCTACCTTCACCTTGCCGCTGGTGATCATGCCGAACAGGTCGTCGGCCATGGCCTGCAGACGCTCCGGCGTGCTCGCGTAGCCGAACAGTGTCGGCCGGGTGACGTAGAGCGAGCCTTTCTGCGACAGGATGCCCAGGTTCACCCCGTCCACCGGGCCGGAGGCGTTGCCGAAGCTCACCACCAGGCCGCGTTGGGCAGTGCAGTCCAGCGAGGTCAGCCAGGTGTCCTTGCCCACCGAGTCATAGACCACCGGGCACTTCTTGCCATCGGTCAGCGCCAGCACGCGTTCCACCACGTTCTCGTGGCTGTAGTCGATGGTTGCCCAGGCGCCGTGGGCTTTCGCCAGCTCCGCCTTGGCAGCCGAGCTCACGGTGCCGATGAGGTGTGCGCCGATGGCCTTCGCCCACTGGCAGGCGATCAGCCCGACACCGCCGGCGGCCGCGTGCCAGAGGATGGTCTGGCCCGGCTGCACGTTGTAGGTCTGGCGCAGCAGGTATTGCACGGTCAGGCCCTTGAGCATGACGGCGGCGGCCTGCTCGAAGGTGATCGCATCCGGCAGCTTCACCACGCTGGCCGCCGGCAGCACATGCTGCTCGCTGTACGCGCCCAGCGGGCCGGTGGCGTAGCCGACGCGGTCGCCGACCTTCACGTTGGTCACCGCGCTGCCCACCGCTTCCACCTCGCCAGCGCCCTCGGTGCCAACGCCGGACGGCATGCTCGGCGCGGGGTACAGGCCGCTGCGGTAGTAGGTGTCGATGAAATTCAGGCCGATGGCGCGGTTGCGCACCCGCACCTCGTTCGGGCCGGGTTCGGCCGGGGTGTAGTCGACTATCTCGAGGACTTCCGGGCCGCCGGTCTTGGCGAATTGAACACGCTTGGCCATGTCGCTCTCCTGATGGCGCGAGGCTCTGCCTCGCCGGGGAAAAGACTTTCATCCAAGCCGCACGCCGGACGGGCGTCAAGACCAGCTTTGCCGGCGACGATGGTATGCTGGCGCCCGTTTTCGACCCTGAACCCCGCTCCGGCCCGCGCCACGCGTGGCTTTCCCGCTCCAAGGTGATTCTCGTGACCGACCGCATCGAGGCCGTGAAGGCCTACCTGCTCGACCTGCAAGACCGCATCTGCGCCGCACTCGAAGCCGAGGACGGCAGTGCCCGTTTCGTCGAGGACGCCTGGCAGCGTCCGGCGGGCGGCGGTGGTCGGACGCGGGTGATCGGTGACGGCGCGCTGATCGAGAAGGGCGGCGTGAACTTCTCCCACGTCTTCGGTGCCGGCTTGCCGCCGAGCGCCAGCGCGCACCGTCCGGAACTGGCTGGGCGTGGCTTCCAGGCGCTGGGCGTGTCGCTGGTGATCCACCCGACCAACCCCCACGTGCCGACCTCCCACGCCAACGTGCGCTTCTTCATCGCCGAGAAGGAAGGTGAAGAAGCGGTCTGGTGGTTCGGCGGCGGCTTCGACCTGACACCCTACTACGCCCACGAAGAAGACTGCGTGCTCTGGCACCAGGTCGCCCGCGACGCCTGCGCGCCCTTCGGCGAGGATGTCTACCCACGCTACAAGGAATGGTGCGACCGCTACTTCCACATCAAGCACCGCAACGAACCGCGCGGTGTCGGTGGCCTGTTCTTCGACGACCTGAACCAGTGGGACTTCGACACCAGCTTCGCCTTCCTGCGCGCCATTGGCGATGCCTACATCGACGCCTACCTGCCTATCGTGCGCAAGCGCAAGGACACTCCCTATACCGAGCAGCAGCGCGAGTTCCAGGCTTTCCGCCGCGGCCGCTACGTCGAGTTCAACCTGGTCTACGACCGCGGCACCCTGTTCGGCCTGCAGTCGGGCGGACGCACCGAGTCGATCCTCATGTCGCTGCCGCCGCAGGTACGCTGGGGCTACGACTGGAAGCCCGAGCCGGGCAGCGAAGAGGCGCGCCTGACCGAGTACTTCCTCACTGATCGGGATTGGCTGGCGCAGGCCTGACGTTCGTATCTTCGGGCGGTTCGCGAGCAAGCTCGCTCCTACAGGAAGCCCGCGTGCCGAGCTAGCTCTTCGTAGGAGCGAGCTTGCTCGCGAACACCGTCTGGCACCGAAGTGGAAAAACCGGCACTCTCTCGGCCTTTCGATTTTCACGTCCCAGGATTCCCCATGGACCGCTACTGCGTCTTCGGCAACCCCATCGGCCACAGCAAGTCGCCGCAGATCCACCGGCTGTTCGCCGAGCAGACCGGCCAGGTACTGAGCTACGACGCGCGGCTGGCACCGCTGGACGACTTCGCCGGGAACGCCCGCGAGTTCTTTGCCGAGGGCCTGGGCGGCAACGTCACCGTGCCGTTCAAGGAAGACGCCTACCGCCTGGCTACTGAACTGAGCGAGCGTGCGCGTCGGGCTGGCGCGGTGAATACGCTGAAGAAGCTCGATGGCGGCGGCCTGCTCGGCGACAACACCGATGGCGCCGGACTGACCCGCGACCTCACGGTGAATCACGGTGTCGCCCTTCGGGATGCGCGCATCCTCGTGTTGGGTGCGGGTGGTGCGGTGAGAGGCATTCTCGAGCCCTTCCTCGGGCAGCAGCCGGCCTGCATCGTGATTGCCAACCGCACGGCTTCCAAGGCCGAATTGCTGGCCCGCGAGTTCAAGGACCTGGGCACCGTGCGCGGCGGCGGCTTCGACCTGCAGGATGAGCCCTTCGACCTGATCGTCAACGGCACCTCGGCGTCCCTGGCCGGCGAGCTGCCGCCCATTGATCCTGCGCTGATCAAGCCGGGCCACACCGTCTGCTACGACATGATGTATGGCAAGGACGTGACGGCCTTCAACCGCTGGGCCACCGAACAGGGCGCTGCGCGCTGCATCGACGGGCTGGGCATGCTGGTCGAGCAGGCGGCGGAAGCCTTCCTGCTGTGGCGCGGCGTGCGCCCGGATTCGGCGCCAGTGCTCGACGAGTTGCGCCGTCAGCTCAAGGGCTGAAGATCGCTAGCACCTGTAGGAGCGCGCCATGCGCGCGATCGCGGGCATGGCCCGCTCCTACAGAACCAACGCCCAGCAGCGAAGTCGCCTGGAGAATCTGTTCGCGAGCAAGCTCGCTCCTACAGGTGAAGTCCGGCGCTATTCCTCGACCAGCAACACCCCGCCCTTCCCCATCTGCTTTTCCAGCTCCGCACGCACCAGTGGCCGGGCGTTGCGCAGGACCAGGCTGCGGCCTTCGCTCGCGAGGCGGCGGGCCTCCTGCTGGAGCATCTGCGCGCCGGCGAAGTCGATGAAGTTCACGTGGTGCGCATCCAGCACCAGGCGCTCGCCGCGGCTGTGCTGCATCAGCTTCTGCAGGTAGTCGCAGGCGCCGAAGAAGATCGAGCCCTCGATGCGCAGCACCTCTTCGTCTTCCCGTTGCCACTGCTGCACGCGCGGTTGCGAGGTGCGCTTGAGGTAGAAGAACAACGAGGCCAGCACGCCGGCGTAGATGGCGTTCTGCAGCGGCAGCAGCAAGGTCGCGGCGAGGGTCAGCAGCATCACCAGGGATTCCGCGCGGCTGCCCTTCCATAGCGCACGCAAGGCCGGGCGATCGACCAGGTTCCAGCAGATCAGCAGGATGCCGGCGGCCATGGCCGGCAGCGGGATGTGCGTGATCAGGCCGGCGCCGGCCACGGCCAGCAGCGCAACCCACAGGGCGGAGAAGACCCCGGCCAGCGGCGTACGCGCGCCGGCATCCTGGTTCAGCCCTGAACGGGTGAAGGAGCCGGCGGACAGCGTGCCGGACAGCCACGGACCGACCAGGTTGGACAGCCCCTGGGCACGTACTTCCTGGTTCGCATCCAGCGGCTGGTGCGAGCGCGCGGCCAGCGCGCGGGCAATCGACAGGCTGGTCACCAGCCCGAGCATGCCGCAGGCAACGGCGGCGGGGAGCAACTGGGCGATGGCGGAAAGGTCGAAAGACAACGGACTGAGCGGCGGAAGCGCACTGCGGAAGGCGGCGACTTTGGCGACCCCGGCGAAGGTCCCGGGCATCGCCCAGACCAGCGCACTGGCGCCGAACAGGCCGACCAGCAATGCCGGCCCGCGCCGCCAGAGGCACTTGACCATGAGACTCAGCGCCAGGCTGACCAATCCCACCAGCAGCGAAGGTCCATGGAACTGCGGCAGCTTCCACCAGAGCGCGGCAGCACTGGTCAGCGCCGTGCCCTGCCCTCCTGCGGCGATGCCGAGCAGATACGGCAATTGACCGATCACGATCACCAGCGCGGCGCCGCAGGTGAAGCCGAGCAGCACCGAGTGCGAGACGAAGTTCACCAGCACGCCGAAGCGCAACAGGCCCAGCAACCACTGGAACAGCCCGGCGAGGAAGGTCAGCAGCAGCGCGTACTGGATGAACTGAGTGCTGCCCGGAGCGGCCAAGGGCGCGATAGCGGTGAACAGCACCACCGAGATCGCTGCCGTCGGCCCGCCGACCATGTGCTTCGACGAACCCCACAGGCAGGCGATCAGTACCGGCAGCATCGCCGCATAGAGCCCGTACTCCGCCGGCAGTCCGGCGATCAGCGCGTAGGCCATGGACTGCGGCAGGGCGAGGACCGCGCCGGAAAGTCCCACGCCCAGGTCACGACGCACATCGCGTCCGCTGACCTGGGGCAGCCAGGCAAGGAAGGGCAGCAGGCGGATCAGGCGCTCCATCGACGGCCTACAGTTTGGCCTTCACGGCCGCCAGCGCGTCGCCGCCATCGCGGGTCTTCACGCCTTGCAGCCAGGTATCGAGGCTTTGCGGGTTGGCCTTGATCCAGGCTTTCACCGCGTCGGGGTTCTTCACGTTCTTCTCCAGCACCTCGGCCATGATGGCGTTCTCCATCTTCAGGTCGAAGGACAGGTTGGCCAGTAGCTTGCCGCTGTTCGGGCACTGCTCGGTGTAGCCGTTGCGGGTAACGGTGAACACGCTGCCGGTGCTGCCGAAGTATTTCTCGCCGCCGGTGAGGTACTTCATGTCGTACTTCACGTTCATCGGATGCGGCGTCCAGCCGAGGAACACCACCCAGCGCTCGCGCTTCACCGCGCGGCCCACCTCGGCGAGCATCGCCTGTTCGCTGGACTCCACCAGCTTCCAGTCGCCCAGGCCGAATTCGTCGCCGCTGATCATCTTCTGGATCGACTGGTTGGCCGGTGCGCCGGAACCGATGCCATAGACCTTCTTGTTGAACTGGTCGGCGTGCTGGTCCAGGTCGGCGAAGGTCTTCACCCCGGCGTTCCACACGTAGGTCGGCACGGCCAGGGTGAACTCGGTGCCTTCGAGGTTTTTTGCCAGCTGGGTGACCTGCTTGCTGGCAATGAACTGATCGTAAAAGCCCTGCTGCGCCGGCATCCAGTTGCCGAGGAAGGCGTCTACCTGGCCGTCGCGCAGACCGCCGTAGGTGATGGGCACCGACAGGGTGTCGATCTTCACCTTGTAGCCCAGGCCTTCGAGAAGGAAGGCGGCGATGCCGTTGGTGACGGCGATGTCGGTCCAGCCCGGATCGGCCAGCTTCACCGTACTGCAGGCTTCATCCTCGGCCCTGGCCAGCGGGCCGCCCAGCGCGAGTGCGCCGGCCAGCAACAACGTCGATGCGTTTCGTACGGTGAATAGCTTGGTCATGCTCCCTTCCCCTTCGGCTTGTTGTGGTTGTTGTCACGGTTGCGGATAGCGGGCGCGGCGCTCCAGGTCGTCGAGGTCGATGTGGTTGCGCATGTACTGCTGGCTGGCGTCGACCATGGGCTGGTGATCCCAGCTTTTCAGCGTGCCGTGGGTCAGCGCGTCGGCCACCAGCCGGCGGCGGCGCTGGCTGGCCAGAACCTGTCTGGTGATGGCGGAGATATTCCAGCGCGCGCGGGCTTCACCCAGCAGGTCGCGTATCAGGTTGGCGTGG
The DNA here is from genome assembly GCA_049840615.1 of Pseudomonas sp. Classification (GTDB taxonomy): domain Bacteria; phylum Pseudomonadota; class Gammaproteobacteria; order Pseudomonadales; family Pseudomonadaceae; genus Pseudomonas. The sequence goes on along the minus strand of JASGKM010000031.1, from coordinate 132,056 downwards.
GCGGGCGAATCCATGAGGTTTTCCAGTTCGCGCGGGTCGTTCTTCACGTCGAACAGCAGGCACGGGTCCTGCTCGGAATAGATGAACTTGAAGTCGCCGCGGCGGATCATCATCAGCGGGCTGACAGTGCCTTCGGCGGTGTACTCGCCGATCACCTCGTCATGGCCGCCTGCACCTTGCAGGTGTGGCAGCAGCGAACGACCGTCGAGGTCGACGCCGGGTTCGACCTGCCCGCCGGCCAGCTCGACGAGGGTTGGCAGCAGGTCCACGGTGGATACCGACTGGCTGACCCGATGCGGGGCGAAATGCTTGGGTGCGTGCACCAGCAGAGGCACGCGGGCGGCCATCTCGAACCAGTGCATCTTGTACCAGAGGCCGCGCTCGCCCAGCATGTCACCGTGGTCGCCGGAGAACACGATCAGCGTGTCTTCACTCAGGCCGCAATCTTCCAGGGTGCGCAGCAGCGCGCCGATCTGCGCGTCGACATAGCTGCAGGCGCCGAAGTAGGCGCGGCGTGCGGCACGGACTTTCTCCTCGGGCATTTCCTGGCCCCACAGATCGATCACCTTCAGCAGCCGCTGCGAGTGCGGGTCCTGCTCGTTCTGGGCGATCTGCACCGAAGGCAACGGGATGTCCTCGTCGCGGTACAGGTCCCAGTACTCGCGCGGGATGGTGTAGGGGTCGTGCGGGTGAGTCATGGACACGGTAAGGCAGAACGGCTGCTCGGGGTGTTCGCGGACGTGGTCATAGAGGTACTGGCGCGCCTTGAACACCACTTCCTCGTCGAAATCGAGCTGGTTGGTGCGCACGCACGGGCCGGCCTGCAGCACCGAAGACATGTTGTGGTACCAGCTCGGGCGCACGTCCGGCTCGTCCCAGTTCACCGCCCAGCCGTAGTCGGCGGGGTAGATGTCGCTGGTCAGGCGCTGCTCGTAGCCGTGCAACTGGTCCGGGCCGCAGAAGTGCATCTTGCCCGACAGCGCGGTGCGGTACCCCAGGCGGCGCAGGTAGTGCGCATAGGTGGGAATGTCGGCGGCAAAATCCGCGGCGTTGTCCCAGGCGCCGATCCGGGTCGGCAGCTGGCCGCTCACCAGGGTGAAGCGCGAGGGCGCGCAGAGCGGGCTGTTGCAGTAGGCCGAGTCGAACACCACGCCCTCGCCGGCGAGGCGCGAGAGGTTGGGCAGCTTGATCGGCGACTGGGCGTCGTAGAAGGGCAGGAGCGGCGCGGCCATCTGGTCGGCCATGATGAAGAGGATATTCGGGCGCTGGCGCTTCATGGCGTTGGGCTTATCCTGTTGGCGCTGTTATGGGATGCTGTGCGGTATGAGTCTGTTGGCTGCTGGATAGGGGGTAAAGCGCATGGCGCCGCATGCTTCGGATAACTCCTGCTTATGTGAGAGCCAGCCTTGAGCGTGCCGCTGGAACTGCTGCGGGTATTCGAGTCCGCCGCCCGGCTGCTCAGTTTCACCGCCGCCGCCGGAGAGCTGGGCACCACCCAGCCGGCAGTCAGCCAGCAGATCAAGCGCCTGGAGAAACTCCTCGCCGTGCGCCTGTTCGACCGTATCCACCGGGGCATCGCCCTCACCGAAAGTGGACAGGTGCTGCAGCAGCACGTTCAGGCCGGGTTGGAGAGCATCGATGCCGGCATCGCCGCGGTGACCGCACAGCATCCCCACGAGGTGCTGCAGGTCGCCACCGACTTCGCCTTTGCCGCCTACTGGCTGATGCCGCGCCTGCCGCGCTTTCGCCAGGCCCACCCGGAACTGGATGTCGGCTTGATCAGCAGCGACCGCAGCCCGATTTCCCTGCGCAGCGACATCGACGTCGCCATCGCTTTCGGCGATGGGCGCTTCAAGCACGGCGAGGCACTGCGGCTGTTCAGCGAGGAAGTCTTCCCGGTGTGCAGCCCGCGTCTGCTGGAAGGACGCGAGCTGCCGTTGTTGCCTCAGGCGCTCACCGAATTGCCGCTGCTGCACCTCAAGCCCGAAGCGTCCAGTCGCTGGTTCGACTGGGGCGGTGTCTATCGCGCGCTGGGCATCGACGGCTCGCCAGCGCCCGCCGGGCTACGCTTCGACAACTACACCCTGCTGATCCAGGCGGCCATCGCCGGGCAGGGCGTGGCCATCGGTTGGCGGCATCTGGTCGACGAACTGCTGGAACAGGGGTTACTGTGCCGGCCCGTCGCCGAAGCCGTGGAGTCGCGGTTCGGCTATTACGCCGTGCTGCCCGAGCGCAAACGGCGCATGCGCCTGGTACAGCGCTTCGTCGACTGGCTGCAGGCGGAACTGGAGCAGGACCGATGACCGAGATTCAAGACTTCCACGCCCACGTCTATTTCGATGCGACCACCCTCGAACGCGCCCGTGCCCTGTGCGAGGAAGCAGCGCGCCGCTTCGGCGCGAAGATGGGCCGCGTGCACGAACGCCCGGTCGGCCCGCACCCGGACTGGAGCTGCCAGCTGGCCTTCGACAACGCCACTTTCGCCACCCTGGTGCCCTGGCTGGCGCTGAACCGCGACGGCCTGGTGGTGTTCGTCCATCCCAACACCGGCAACGATCTGCGCGATCACCGGGACTACGGCATGTGGCTGGGCGAAGTGCGGCCGCTGGACCTTTCGTTGTTCACGAGCTGACATTTTTTTGCATTCGATAATAATTCTCGATTCGGTGTATGCTGCCGACCCTTCGCTCCGGCCTGACAGACGTTGGCCGGTTTTTCAGGGTATTTCGGCCATCATGCGGCGCTTCGCTTCCTCTTCCCTGCTGCAGAGCTTCCAGGCGCACTACGCGGACCTGATGCGCTTCCTCGCCCGCAGGCTGGGGGACAACCAGCGCGCCGCCGACGTCGCCCAGGACACCTGGCTGCGCCTGGCCGACCACCCTGCCGAAGCCGAAGTGCAGGACCCGCGCGCCTACCTGTTCCGCGTCGCCGGCAATATCGCCATCGACAACCTGCGCCGCGAAGGCCGGCTGGCCGAGCTGCATGTGGATGAAACCGCCGCCGATGATCTGAGCGACCCCGCCTCCGGGCTGGAGCATCGCCTGCTCGCCCATGAGGCGCTGGAACATCTGGACGCCGCTCTCGACCAGTTGCCGTCGAAGGCCCGCGAAGCGCTGCTGATGAACCGCCTCGACGGCCTTACCCATTCGCAGATCGCCCAGCGCCTGGGGGTGTCCGAGAGCATGGTGGGCAAATACATCGTCCAGGCCATGCGCCATTGCCGCGACTGGGCGCAGCGCCAGGAGGGCACGCCATGAGCGGCGTGGAGCTGTCGCTTTCCGATGAGGCCATCGAGCGCCTGGTGCGGCTGCATTCGGGCAGTGCCGGAGCGGCTGAGCGTATGGACTTCCTGCGCTGGCGCGGGCTGAGCGCGGAACACGAGCGCGCGGCGCGTGAGGCCGAGGCGTTGTGGGGGGCGTTACCGGAAACCCACCATGCCGAAGATTACCGCCGCCGTGCGCGTCGTCCCCGTCGCCTGCTGGCGCTGGCGGCCGCTGCGTGCGTGGCGGCGATTGCGGTGACCATCGCCTTGCCCGAGCCGCTGGCCGGCCTGTATTCCGATTACGCCACCCGCACCGGAGAGCGGCGGATGCTGGAGCTGGCCGATGGCAGCCGCGTCTGGCTGAACAGCGACAGCGCACTGTCCGTGGACTTCAGTGCGCAGCAGCGGCGTCTGTATTTGCACAGCGGCGAAGCCTTGTTCGAAGTGGCCAAGGATGCGGCACGGCCCTTCATCGTCGAGGCCAAGGGCGGCGAAGTGCGCGCGGTGGGCACGCGCTTCGATGTCGATAGCCGTGGGCCGCAGGTGCGCGTGGACGTGACCGAGGGCGTGGTGCAGGTGAACAGTGCCGGCAGCGCGCCGGTGCGGCTGTCCGCTGGCGAGCGCCTGAGCTACCGCGAGCGTGTCGCGCCGGATCCGGTGCAGCCGCTGGACCTGTCCAGCGCCAGCGCCTGGCAGCGCGGCAAGCTGATCTTCAACCAGCGCCCGCTGGGCGAGGTGCTCGATGAACTGGAGCGCTACGTGCCCGGCCGCATCGTGCTGACCGACAGTGCGCTGCGGCAGCACAAGGTCAGCGGCGTGTTCGACCTCAAGGACCCGGACGCGCTGCTCAAGACCCTGGAGCGCTTGCAGCCGGTCAAGGTCACCCATATGCCCTGGCTGGTGCTGATCCGCCCCGCCCCGAAAGCCTGACGCCCCTGTAGGAGCGGGCCATGCCCGCGATCGCGCGCATGGCGCGCTCCTACAGGTGACGCCCGCCCGGGCGAGAAAATGAAAATATTTTTCATTCAGCACTGCAAGGTTTGCATGACCGTTTCGTCGTAGGCAGGAACGCGAAAAATTCTCACTACGCGACCCTGACCCCACAAGAACGGATTTCACCCGCATGCATTACCGTCCTTCCCCGCTGCACCGCGCGATCCTGCTCGCTTCCCTGCTCGGCGCCGCTGCGCCCGTCGTCCACGCCGCGAACGCTGCCGCTGTCGAACTGCACATCGCCCCGCGCAGCCTGGACAGCGCGCTGACCCAGTTCGCCGACCAGGCCGGGCTGCACCTGCTGTTCAACTCCGAGGACATCCAGGGCCTGCAGAGCGAAGGGTTGGACGGTACCTACAGCACCGAAGAGGCGCTCAACCAGCTGCTCTCCGGCAGCGGCGTGAGCTGGCGCTTCACCGACGAGCGCACCGTGCTGCTCAAGCGCGAAAAGGACGATTCCGCCGCCCTGAGCCTGGCGCCGATGCAGATCAGCGTGGCGGCGCGCACGCCCACCGACATCAGCTCGATTCCCGGTACCGTCTGGGTCGTGGACCAGACCCAGCTGCGTGAACAGCTCGAAACCGGCGTGAGCCTGAAGGAGGCCGTGGGAAAGCTGGTGCCCGGCCTTGACCTGGCGCCCGAGGGTCGTACCAACTACGGCCAGAACATGCGCGGGCGCAACGTGCTGGTGATGATCGACGGCGTCAGCCAGAACAGCTCGCGCGGTCTGTCGCGCCAATTCGACAGCATCTCGCCGTTCAACGTCGAGCGCATCGAAGTGCTCTCCGGCGCCAGCGCCATCTACGGTGGCGGCGCCACCGGCGGCATCATCAACATCATCACCAAGAAGGGCGCGGCCGGTGATGCGCGCTTCGAGACGCAACTGGGCGCCACCAGCGGCTTCAACAACAGCGATGACCTCTCGACCCGCGCCGCGCAGTCCATCAGCGGCGGCAACGACCGCGTGGCCGGCCGTCTGGGCATCTCGGCGGAGAAGAATGAAGCCTTTTACGACGGCGGCGGCAACCAGATCTTCATCGACAACACCCAGACCGACCTGCAGTACAACCGCACCGTCGACGTAATGGGCAACCTCACCGCGCAGTTCACCGACGAGCAGAGCCTCGACCTGCTGGCGCAGTACTACGACTCGGGCAACGATGGCAGCACCGGCATCTACTTTCCCAACCTGAAGTACCAGGGCCCGTCGAACCTGGAAGACGCGGAAATCCGCAGCGGCCTGGACACCGACCTGGAGCCGCGCTCGCGCCGCGTGCTGCTCAACGCCAACTACCACCACAGCAACCTGCTGGAGCAGGACTTCTACCTGCAGGCGTACTACCGCAAGGAAGACGACAACTTCTATCCCTTCCCCTACTACAACACCGGCAAGCCCACCGGCTCCAAGGGCGTGTACTTCGCCGGCTCGCAGCAGAACTTCGAGGTCAGCGGCTTGAAGGGCCTGTTCAGCAAGCAGTGGGATGCGTTCAAGTTCACCTACGGTGTGGACTTCGATCACGAGCGCTTCAACGCCGAGCAGAAGGTCTTCGACCAGCGCCTGTCTTCCGAGAGCGGCGGGCTGGACCTGGAAACCGCCAGCAGCGCCCCGCGCTACCCGAGCTACATCGTCGACGGGCTGTCGTTCTACGGTCAGCTGGACTGGAAGGCCACCGACAACCTGACTATCTCCGGCGGCGCGCGCCACCAGAAGATGGACGTCGAGGTGGACGACTTCAAAGGCGTGCCCGGCGGCAGCAACGACTACCAGGTCAACCTGTTCAACCTCGGCGCGATCTACGACTTCAAGAACGGCCATCAGGTCTGGACCAACTACAGCGAAGGCTTCGACCTGCCCGACCCGGCCAAGTACTACGGCAAGGCTGGGCTGTCGGTGGACGACAACCCGTTGGCCGGCATCAAGAGTCGCCAGGTCGAGACCGGCTGGCGCTACAGCGACATGCAGTGGCAGGCGCAGGCGGCGGTGTACTACATCTGGTCGGACAAGATCATCACCACCGACGCCGCGACCCTGACCATCGACGTGGAAGACCAGAAGAGCCGCGATTTCGGTTTCGAGGGCGCGGTCACCCGCTACTTCGACAACGGCTGGCAGGGCGGCACCACGCTGCACCTGGTGCGCTCGCAAGAGGAAGACGCCGACGGCGACTGGATCAAGCGCGATGCGCGTTATGCGTCGCTGTCCAAGTCCACCGCGTTCGTTGGCTGGGGCGATGGCGAGCGCAGCGCCCGCCTGCAGGCCCAGCATGCGTTCAACCTGAAGGACGACGCGGATCATGAGATCGACGGCTACACCACCTTCGACCTGATGGGCGAGCAGAAGACCGGTTTCGGCACCTTCAGCGCCGGTATCCAGAACCTGCTGGACAAGCAGTACAGCACCGTCTGGGGCCAGCGCGCCGCGCTGTTCTATTCGCCGACCTACGGGCCGGCCTATCTGTACGACTACCAGGGCCGTGGCCGTACCTTCACGCTGGGCTGGAGCCTGGAATACTGAGAGCCTGAAAAGCTCTCTTCCTGAAAAACTCAGGCCACCTTTCCGGTGGCCTGATTGGGCGTTTCGACGATGCCGCCGCTGAGGCTTCGGCAGTGGCACAAGAGCACCTCGCCAAGCAGCTGCGATGAAGGTGTGGCGAAATAGTCCAGCAGGGCTTCCTCGTTCTTCCAGCTGCCTTGCAGCAGCCAGGGCTGGTCGTTGCCGCCGGTGACCAGCTGGCAGCGCAGGCACCCCGGCGCGCGACGTGCGCCGTCGACCAGGTTGTCGATCAATGCGCCCAGTTCCGCCTCGTGCCCCAACCGGGGGTGGATCTGCAATTCATGCTCGATGGGTGTTTGCCAGTGCATGTCCTGTCCTCCGCTTCACAGGAAGAAGTCCGAAGTGGCTCCTCGGACGACTGACAGGAAGATTACGGCGCGGCCAGCGCCGGGCGTTATCCGGATGCTGTCGGCTTCTTGCCTGATCCTGCGCCGCGCTTGCCATCCCCTGTAACAAGCCGTTTCCAGGCCCTGCACTGCAACGGTGCGCACTTGAATACGGCCCTGGCTTGTCCATTCCTGCCGATTGCTTGCCTGATCCTCCAGCGGCTGCCTTACTGTCACACTCGCGCACGCGTCGCGGGCGTAAGCTGCGTGCGCCGCCACTGGAGGTCCCGCATGTCCCAGTCCGTTCCCGCCTACGATCCCATTGCCGCCGGCCGCCAGGAGCTGGCCGACATCATCCAGCGTCACTGCCAGGGTGAAGGTGTCTTCGAAACCGCTATCGATTCCCTGCTGGTCGGCCGCAGCGATTGCCCCCACGAAGGCCGCATGCCGACCCTCTACCGCCCCGCCCTGTGCGTGATTGCCCAGGGCTGCAAGGAGGTGCGCCTAGGCAGCGAGGTGTATCGCTACGACGAGCTCAACCTGCTGGTGGTGTCGGTGACGCTGCCGGTGTCCGGCCAGGTGATCGAGGCCTCGCCGGAGAAGCCTTACCTGTCCATCCGCCTGGACATCGATCCGGGCGAGCTGACCCGGCTGATCGCCGAAGCGGGCCTGGCCGGCAGCGCGCCGCGCCCGGCCAGTCGAGGCATCTACCTGCAGCGCCTGGACTGCACCGTGCTCGACGCTCTGCTGCGGCTGATGCGCCTGCTGGATACGCCGCGGGACATCGAGATGCTCGCGCCGCTGTTCGTCCGCGAAATCCTCTACCGTCTGTTGCGCGGCCCGCAGGGGCATCTGCTGCACGATCTGGCGATGACCGACAGCCAGACCCATCGCGTCACCCGTGCCATCGAGTGGCTCAACCGCAACTACGACAAGTCCCTGCGCATCGAGGACCTGGCCCGCGAGGTGAACCTCAGTGTGTCCACCCTGCACCACCGCTTCAAGGAAGTGACTGCGCTGAGCCCGCTGCAATACCAGAAGCAGTTGCGCCTGCAGGAAGCCCGGCGCTTGATGCTTTCGGAGGGACTGGAGGTGGCGGTGGCCGGGCATCGCGTCGGCTACGAGAGCCCGTCGCAGTTCAGCCGCGAGTACAGCCGGCTGTTCGGTGCGCCGCCGCTGCGTGATCTGGCGAGTCTGCGCGGGGCGTTGGACAGCGAGGCCGTGCCGGCCTGATGTTGCTTTGCAACTCGGGGCGTTGATTGGCTCTTGTAGGAGCGGGCCATGCCCGCGAACCGACCGGCAGGTCGGTGCAACGCCTGTCGCGGGCATGGCCCGCTCCTACAGGGGATGCTTCCGGACTCAGCGCTCGTAAAGCTCTAGCGGCAGCTCGTCCGGATCGGCGAAGAAGGTGAAGCGTTTGCCGGTCAGTTCGTCCTCGCGGATCGGCTCGCAGGCTACGCCGTGGCTCTGCAAATGGGCCACGGCACTCTCCAGGTCGTCCACGGCGAACGCCAGGTGGCGCAGCCCCTGGGCCTCGGGGTAGGACGGCCGTGTCGGCGCGCCGGGGAAGGAGAACAGCTCCAGCCGCGCATCGCCCAGTTCCAGGTCGAGCTTCCAGGAGTCGCGGGCGGTGCGGTAGGTCTCGGCGACGACCTTCAGGCCCAGTACCTGGGTGTAGAAGTGCCTGGAGCGCGGGTAGTCCGAGCAGATCAGGGCGACGTGATGAAGGCTGTGCAGCAGGGCCATGGGCGGTTCTTCCCGGTGGTTCGGAGCGCTCTATCCTGACAGCCGTACCCCGACGGTCAATGCTGGCGCTGTGAAGTCCGTCGCCAACGGTGCTGGAGTGATGGCAGTGCGCCTGCTAGCATCCCGCCGCCCATTCCCATAAACGGTCGACAGGATGTCCCCCGTACGGCCGCACTTGAAAGGACTCAGCATGAAGAAGACCGCCCTGGCCATCGCCATTCCCGTTGCCATCGTTGGCGCCGCCGTTGCCGGCGCCTGGTACACCGGCAGCCGTGTCGAGCAGGAAGTGAACCGTGGCATCACCGAAGCCAACCAACTGTTCGAGCAGGAAGCCCCCGGCCTGGGCGCTCACCTGACGCTGGTGGACATCCAGCGCGGCCTGCTCTCCAGCACCGCGCGCTACAACCTGTCCTTCACCGGCAAGGAAGGCGAAGCGCCGCAGGTCCTGGTCTTCACCGACCGCCTGGAACATGGTCCCTTCCCGGCCTCGCGCCTGGCGGCTGGCAAGCTGGCGCCGGTCATGGCGCAGAGCCATTTTGCCCTCGAGCAGAACGAACTCACCGCCCCGCTGTTCACCGCCGCTGGCGGCAAGGCCCCGCTGTCTGGCGAGCTGACCATCCACTACGACCAGAAGCAGGAAGGCCGCGTCGAAACCGCTGCCCTGGAATTCGCCAAGGACAGCGACAAGCTGCGCCTGTCTCCGGCCAAGGTGACTTTCAGCGTTTCCGCCGACAAGAAGGATGTGAGTGCCGTGGGCAACCTCGCCGAGGTCGACCTGGACTTCACCGACGAGAACACCGGCCAACCGGCTCGCGTACAGCTGCGTGACCTGGGCATGCAGGGCGACAAGAAGGAAAACGCCAATGGCTTTGCCCTGGGCCCCAGCTCCGCCACCATCAAGAGCCTGAACATCAAGTCGCCGGGCGCGCCGGAAGTCGAGCTGCGCGAAGCCGTGGTCGAGGAAACCCTCAAGCAGGGTGGCAAGGGCCTGGACCAGAGCGTTTCCTACCGCATCGGCAAGGTCGTGGTGCAGGGCCAGGAGATCGGCGGCGTGAAGCTGGACCTGAGCCTGCGCAACCTCGATGAAGGCGTGCTCAAGACCTTCAAGGAGTCCTACAACAAGATGGCGCTGGACAGCCTGGAAAGCACCGAGCTGACTCCGGCCCAGGAAGAAGAACTCAAGAAGCTCGGCCTGGCCCTGCTGGAAGGCTCGCCGGTGCTGTCGCTGGACGAACTGTCCCTGCAGACCAGCCATGGCGTGGCCAAGGCGTCCCTGTCGGTCGACCTGCGCAAGCCCAACGCTGCCGCCGCCACGCCTGATGAGATGGCCCGCAGCATCCTGGCCGCGCTCAAGGCTGACCTGAAGGTGGACAAGGCCGTGATCGGCGACATCGTTGCCCTGCAGGGTTCGCTGGGTGGCGAGGCTGCCGGCAGCGTCGATCCGGTGGCACTCAAGCAACAGTCCGACGCCATGACCGATCTGTTCAGCGGCATGGCGCTGAACTCGCAGTGGGCGGTACTCGACGGCAACGCGCTGTCCAGCTCGCTGGCCTACGCCAACGACCAGGTGAAGTTCAACGGCAAGGACATGAGCGTGCCCGAATTCATGGCCTTCGCCATGGGCTCCGCGCAAGGCCTGGGCCTGGGTGGTCCGGCTGCCGGTGGTGAAGAAGAGCCGCAGGAAGAGAGCGTGGAATAAGCCTCGCCCGCCACGAAAAAAGCCCGGCATTTGCCGGGCTTTTTTCTGGGTGTGCGCCTTTTGCCGAGGCTCCCTGTAGGAGCGGGCCACGCCCGCGATCGCGCGCATGGCGCGCTCCTACAGGGGGCCGCCAGTAGGATGGGTGGAGCGGAGCGATACCCATGCTGTGTTCGCAGGGAATTGATGGGTATCGCTTCGCTCCACGCCATCCTACGCGGAGACGCATGGCGGTCCTCAGCGGGCGTTACGCACACCCTCTGCCAACTGACGGCACAGCCCAAGCACGCCCTGCACCGCGTCGGCGGAGCTGCCGGCTTCGGCGATCTTGTCGATCAGCGCCGAACCCACCACCACGCCATCGGCCAGGCGCGCGATGCTCGCGGCGTGTTCGGCGGTGCGGATGCCGAAGCCGATGGATACCGGCAGGTCGGTGTGGCGGCGCAGGCGCGCCACGGCTTCTTCGACGTGCTCCAGGGTGGCGGCACCCGCGCCGGTCACGCCGGCCACCGAGACGTAGTAGACGAAGCCCGAGCTGCCCTCGAGCACGGTGGGCAGGCGTTTGTCGTCGGTGGTCGGGGTGGTCAGGCGGATGAAGTCGATGCCCGCGGCCTGGGCCGGGTGGCACAGGTCTTCGTTGTGTTCCGGCGGCAGGTCGACCACGATCAGGCCGTCGACGCCGGCCTCTTTCGCGTCGGCGATGAACTTGTCCACGCCGTAGTAGTGAATCGGGTTGAAGTAACCCATCAGCACCAGCGGAGTGGTGGTGTTGCCGGCGCGGAATTCGCGGACCATCTTCAGCGTCTTGGCCAGATTCTGGCCGTTGCCCAGGGCGCGGATGTTGGCCAGCTGGATTGCCGGGCCGTCGGCCATCGGGTCGGTGAAGGGCATGCCCAGCTCGATCACGTCGGCGCCGGCTTCGGGCAGGCCCTTGAGGATGTCCAGCGAAGTGGAATAGCCCGGATCGCCAGCGGTGATGAAGGTCACCAGGGCGGCGCGGTTCTGCTCTTTGAGTTCGGCGAAGCGGGTCTGCAGGCGGCTCATGCTTGCGGCTCCTGTTGCATGTGGTGCATGACGGTCTGCATGTCCTTGTCGCCACGACCGGACAGGTTCACCACCATGATGTGGTCCTTGGGCAGGTTCGGCGCGCGCTTGAAGACTTCGGCCAGCGCGTGGGAGGACTCCAGCGCGGGGATGATGCCTTCCAGGCGGCAGCACTGGTGGAACGCGTCGAGGGCTTCGTGATCGGTGATCGAGGTGTACTCGACGCGACCGATGTCATGCAGCCACGCGTGTTCCGGGCCGATGCCGGGGTAGTCCAGGCCGGCGGAGATGGAGTGCGCGTCGATGATCTGACCGTCTTCGTCCTGCAGCAGGAAGGTGCGGTTGCCGTGCAGCACGCCCGGTACGCCGCCGTTCAGGCTGGCCGCGTGCTTGCCGGTCTCGATGCCGTGACCGGCGGCTTCGACGCCGATGATCCTGACGCTGGTGTCATCGAGGAACGGGTGGAACAGGCCCATGGCGTTGGAGCCGCCGCCGATGCAGGCGACCAGCGAATCGGGCAGGCGACCTTCCTTCTCGGCCAGCTGCTCGCGGGTTTCCTTGCCGATTACCGCCTGGAAGTCGCGGACCATCGCCGGGTACGGGTGCGGGCCGGCCACGGTGCCGATCAGGTAGAAGGTGCTGTCGACGTTGGTCACCCAGTCGCGCAGGGCTTCGTTCATCGCATCCTTCAGGGTGCCGGTGCCGGCGGTGACCGGGATCACCTCGGCGCCCAGCAGCTTCATGCGGAACACGTTGGCCTGCTGGCGATCGATGTCGGTGGTGCCCATGTAGATCACGCATTGCAGGCCGAAGCGCGCGGCCACGGTGGCGGTGGCCACGCCGTGCATGCCGGCGCCGGTCTCGGCGATGATGCGTTGCTTGCCCATGCGCTTGGCCAGCAGGATCTGGCCGATGCAGTTGTTGATCTTGTGCGCGCCGGTGTGGTTCAGCTCTTCGCGCTTCAGGTAGATCTTCGCGCCGCCGCAGTGCTCGGTCAGGCGCTCGGCGAAGTACAGCGGGCTCGGGCGGCCGACGTAGTCGCGCTGGAAGTAGGCCAGTTCCTTCTGGAACTCCGGATCATCCTTGGCCTTCTCGTACTCGCGGGCCAGGTCGTGGATCAGCGGCATCAGGGTCTCGGCGACGTACTGGCCGCCGAAGCTGCCGAACAGGCCCTTGGCGTCTGGACCGGTGCGCAGTGTGGACATGGGATCACTCCTGGTTAGAACCTGTCTCGTTCCGAGACATTGTGCCTGGGCTTCCCCTCTCCCCAGCCCTCTCCCTGAAGGGAGAGGGGGCTGTATATGCCGGCTGATACCAAGGTTTCATCCTGCACCAAACGGTCCCCTCTCCCGCTTGCGGGAGAGGGTTAGGGAGAGGGGCTCTGATCTTGTAGGGGCGGGGCACCTACGAATGGCACTCAGGATACGGCTGTGTGAGGGCGGGGAAAAGCGATAAGATCGCCAGAACCTGTCAGGAAAACTCACGGATAGAACACCATGAGCCGAGACCTTCCGCCGCTCAATGCCCTGCGCGCCTTTGAAGCCGCTGCCCGCCTGCGTGGCGTCAGCGCTGCGGCTGATGAGCTGAGCGTCACCCACGGGGCGATCAGCCGGCAGATCCGCCTGCTCGAAGAAGAGCTGGGCGTGGCTCTGTTCGTCAAGGAAGGGCGCGGCGTAAAACTCACCGATGCCGGTGTTCGCCTGAGCGAGGTGGCCAGCGATTCCTTCGAGCGCCTGCGCGGTGTCTGTGCCGAACTGCGCCGCCAGGCCGGCGGCGATGCGCCTTTCGTGCTCGGCTGCCCCGGCAGTCTGCTCGCCCGCTGGTTCATCCCGCGCCTGGACCGCCTGAACCGTGACCTGCCCGACCTGCGCCTGCAGCTCTCCGCCAGTGACGGCGACCTCGATCCGCGCCGTGGCGGCCTCGACGCCACCCTGTGCTTCGCCGCGCCGCCCTGGCCGGCGGACATGCGCGTACTGGAGCTGGCGGTGGAAAGCATCGGCCCGGTGCTCAGCCCGCGCTCGCCGCGCTTCGAGCAGCTGCGCGCGGCGCCGGCCGAGGCGCTGCTGGGCGAATCCCTGCTGCACACCGTCTCGCGCCCGCAGGCCTGGCCGGAATGGGCCGCGCGCCATGGCCTGGACCCGACGCGGCTGAAGCTCGGGCAGGGCTTCGAGCATCTCTACTACCTGCTGGAAGCCGCCGTGGCCGGCCTGGGCGTGGCCATCGCGCCGCAACAACTGGTGGCCGACGACCTCGCCGCCAGCCGTCTCGCTGCGCCCTGGGGCTTCGTCGAGACCTCCGCACGGCTGGCGCTGTGGGTTCCCGAGCGGCGCGCCGATCCCCGCGCCGAACGCCTGGCGCGCTGGCTGCAGGCTGAGCTCAATGGCCGGGTGTAAAGTCTGAACCTGCGGCGTTTGCCCTGGGTCCACCCCTCTACTACTGTCCATTGAGTGCGCTGGCAATCTGCCTGCGTCGCCCTGCGAACGAGGAGAGGCGCGATGTCCAATCACCACACCTACAAGAAGATCGAGCTGGTCGGCTCCTCGCGCACCAGCATCGAGGATGCGATCAACAACGCCCTGGCCGAGGCGGCCAAGAGCATCGACTTCCTGGAATGGTTCGAGGTGGTGGATACCCGCGGGCACATCGAGAACGGTGCGGTAGGGCACTACCAGGTGACCATCAAGGTTGGCTTCCGCATCGCCAACAGCTAGATCACCTGTGGCTCGATCCTGTTTGTCGAGGGCCTTTCTTCACGCGGCCCTTTTGTCACGCGCTGCTGCCATGCTGGCGAGGCGCGTGGTCGTGCGTACCGGGGTAGCCCGGTTTTCCGGCCCGTTCGGGCCTTTTCTGTGAACGACGAGGGAGCGTTACCGATGAAGAAGTTCCTGATCGCTGTGGGGGTCTTCGCCCTGGCTGGCAACGTCTTTGCCGCCGGCAAGCCGTGCGAAGAGCTGAAGTCGGAAATCGAGGCGAAGATCAAGGCCAAGGGCGTCGCCTCTTTCAACCTGGAGGTCGTCGACAAGGGCAGCGCGGGCGGCAAGCAAGTCGTCGGCACCTGCGAAGGCGGCACCAAGGAAATCGTTTACTCCAAGTAAGCGCCTGGACGTCAAACGAGGCCGGGCTCCGTGAGGAGCCCGGCCTTTTTCATCGCACTTGCTGCCTGTAGGAGCGAGCTTGCTCGCGAACGGTGCTCGCCGGCAGTTACTCGGCTGGGCGGGTTCGCGAGCAAGCTCGCTCCTACGAAAAGCTGAACCCCGCAAACCTTCCCGTCCTCGAAAGTCCTGACTGCAACCCACGCGGAGGACGCGACATGAAGAAATTGGCATCGGCCCACTGGCAGGGTGGCCTGAAGGACGGCAAGGGCACGATCTCCACCGAAAGCGGCGCGCTCAAATCCCAGCCCTACGGCTTCAACACCCGCTTCGAGGGCGCGCCGGGGACCAACCCGGAGGAACTGATTGGCGCGGCTCACGCCGGCTGCTTCTCCATGGCGCTGTCGATGATGCTCGGCGAGGCTGGCCTGACGGCCGAGAGTATCGACACCACGGCCGAGGTCAGCCTGGAAAAGCTCACCGACGGTTTCACCATCACCGCCGTGCACCTGACGTTGAAGGCGAAGGTGCCGGGCACCGACGCGCAGACCTTCCAGGCCATAGCCGACAAGGCCAAGGCCGGCTGCCCTGTCTCGCGGGTGCTCAACGCACGCATCACCCTCGACGCCAGCCTCGAATGAGCCGGTGGGCACTCTGTTGCGCGGTGAAGGTCCACCGTTAGGATAGGGTGCCCCGCCGTGGGGCTATGACGAGGGACTGTGATGACGACGATGAAGTGGGCCGTGGCGACGGGTGTGGCGGTACTGCTGGCGAGCGGCGCGAGCTGGGCGGCGGTGAAGCCCTGCGAGGAGCTCAAGGCCGAGATCGAGACCAAGATCCAGGCCGCCGGGGTGACCTCCTATACCCTGGAGATCGTGGACAAGTCCGAGGTGAAGGACCCGAACATGGTGGTCGGCACCTGCGACAATGGCCAGCGGCGGATCATCTACCAGAAGAACGACGGCTGAGCGCGGCGTTCGATCGGGCCAGCACGCCTTGCGCGTGACTAAAGGTCCAGCAGGTAACCCACCGCAGCGGCACTCAGGGCCAGCGCCGAGAACACCAGCGCGGGTTTCGACGTCAGCAGCCTGAGCAGCATCTGGCGGCCCTTGCGACGCGCCTGCCAGCGGATCTTCAGTAGCTCGTGCGCGGCCTCGGGGTGAATGTCGCGGATGAAGTACGTGCTGGTGTAGATCAGATACCGTCCCTGCTTCATCTCGCTCACATTGGGGCAGGCGATGGAGAACAGCGGGCTGCCGTCAGAGGCAACGCCGACATTGAAGACGTAGGAGTCCAGCCCGTGCCGGCGCAGGGCCGAATTCAGGTACTCGGCCAGCGCTTCTTCCTTGAAATCGAGCAGCGTATGCATGTGTTGGCGAGGCTCCGCTCACTGGGAGCGCGACTGTACGACAGGATGCTGCGCGGGAGGAAATCATCGACTACAGGAGCGCACCATCGCGAGCGTCGGCCAGGCGTTCCACCGCTCCTGCAGGTGGCGGCTCAGAACGGCCCGCAGCGCACCGCACCCTGGAAGTCCGTCTTCGCCACCAGCTTGCCGTTGGCGTCCGTCAGCAGCGCCAGCGCGCTGCGCAATTGCGGGCGTAGCTCCAGCAGGTAGCGCTGGCCGGCGGCAAAGTCGTCGTAGGTGACCTTGACCCGGCAGGTCAGCTCCGAGGGATCGGTCATCTGGCCCATGCCGCCGCCGCTGGAGACTTCGTACTGGAAGCGCACCACCAGCTCGTGGCGCCCCGGCGTCACCTGGTAGAAGCGACCGTCGTTCACCGTTTGGCCGTCCAGGCGCTCGGCCATCAGCGTCTTGCCTGGTGTGGTGTAGAGATCGATCCAGGCCATCTGCGGATCGTGGGCCGGCAGCGGGCTGGCGCAGCCGGCGAGCAGGGCGAAGCCCAGGGAAAGGAGGCCGGGGAAATGACGCGGGCGCATGGTGGTTCACCGTGGGATGGGCTCATCCCACAGCATACCCCGCTCAGGCCTTGGCGCAGCCCCGTTCGCGGCCGCGGGCTATTTCGCCGCCCTGGGCGTCATAGAGCTTGGCCCAGGGGCGGAAGCCGATGCTGCCGGTCTCCAGGCGGTAGCGCTGGCCGGCGCTGAATTCCTTGTATTGCACCGTCATTTCGCAGTCGCGCCACAGCGCCTCGTCCACCGGACCGATGTCCACCGGTTCGACCTGGAACTGGAAGCGCACGCGCAATTCGTGGGAGCCCGGGTCAACCTCGAAGTAGCGGGTGCTGGACCATTCCTTGTTGTCCACTTCCAGGGCCGCCAGGTCGCTCTGGCTGTTGGTGTCCAGGTCGACCCAGGCGCGGTTCGGGTCCGGCTGGGGCATCAGCATCGAACAGCCGCTCAGGGCGAGCAGGCCGGCAGGTATGAGAAGGGCGCGCATCGGTGGGGCTCCTGGTCGAAAGGGTCGGCAGCGGGCGGAACAGGCGCTGTGCTATGTTCCGCGCATGCCCTTCCGCCTTCTTATCCCGACACTCGACCGCCGCCTGTGCCGCTGGGTTCCCTGCCTGGCCATCTGGGCGCTGAGCGGTTGTTCCACGGTGAGCTACTACAGCCAGTTGGCGGACGGCCAGTTGCGCCTGCTCGCCGCCCGCGAACCGGTGGCCGAGGTGGTTGCCGACCCGACCCGCGACCCCGCGTTGCGCCAGCGCCTGGAGCTGTCCCAGGAGGCACGCGCCTTCGCCAGCGCCGAGCTGGGCTTGCCGGACAACCAGAGCTACCGCCTCTACGCCGACATCCATCGGCCCAACGTGGTGTGGAACGTCTTCGCCACGCCCGAGCTGTCGCTGCAGCCGCTGACCCATTGCTTCCCCATTGCCGGCTGCGTGGCCTACCGCGGCTATTACGGCGACAAGGGCGCGCAGGCCGAGGCCAAGCGATTGAAGGGGCAGGGGCTGGATGTCTATGTCGGCGGCGTGGAGGCCTATTCGACCCTCGGCTGGTTCGACGATCCGATCCTCAGCAGCATGCTGCGCTGGGGTGACCAGCGCCTGGCCGAGACGATCTTCCACGAGCTGGCGCACCAGAAGTTCTACCTGCCGGGCGATACGGCCTTCAACGAGTCGTACGCTTCGTTCGTCGAGGCCGAGGGCGGCCGTCGCTGGCGCGAGGCACGCCACCTGCCGGACGAATCGCCGCTGCTGGACGAGCAGCGCAAGCGCTTCACCCGGCTTGTGCTCGACACCCGCGAGCGCCTGCAGACGCTCTACGTCAGCCCGCGCAGCGATGCGCAAAAGCGCGCCGGCAAGCAGGCCGAATTCGATCGCTTGCGCCACGACTACGCGCGGATGCGTGATGAGGACTGGGGCGGCAAGGCGCCTTTCGACGCCTGGGTCAACGGCCCGCTGAACAACGCCAAGCTGCTGCCCTTCGGCCTCTATGACCAGTGGGTGCCGTCGTTCGCCGCGCTGTTTGCCCAGGTCGGCGGCAACTGGCCGGCGTTCTATGCGCGGGTGGAAAAGCTCGGCGCGCTGCCACCGGCAGAGCGCAAGGCGGCGTTGGAGAAACTGGCCGCCGGAGAGCACGTGGCGTTCTGAATGTAGGAGCGCGCCATGCGCGCGATCGCGGGCAAGGCCCGCTGCTACAAGAGCCTCTCTCCCGCAAGCGGGAAAGGGGACTGTTTTTGGGGAGGTGTGGCATCTACCGGCACGAACTGCTCCCTCTTCCTTGGGAGCGGGGCGCGCAGCCAGGGTTGGGGCGAGGGAAGTTCAGTGGTACAGGCTTTCCCCGAAGAAGACAGTTGCTCCTGCAGGTACACATCGCCTCCCCCGATCAGGTCGCAAGTTATCACTCCGCCCGATCCGGGCTGTGCAGCGGCAAGTCCAGCTGCACGCGGCGGCGCAGCCATGGGCTTGGCCGATAGCGTGCCTCGCCGTAGCACGCCTGCAGGCCCTGGAGGATGGTGAGGATGCGCGCCGCGCCGTAGTGCTCGCCGAAGGCCAGCGGGCCCAGGGGATACCCCAGTGCCAGTTGCACCGCGCGGTCCAGCGTTACCGGGCTGGCGATGCCGCGCTGGGCAATCTCGCCGCCGAGGTTGACGATCCCGGCGACCACCCGCTGGCTGATGAAACCGGGTGAATCGTTGATCACTTCCACCGGCACGCCGTCGCTACCCAGCGCCTGGCGCGCCTGGGCTTCGAGCTTGGGGTCGAGCGCCGGCTGGCGCATCAGCACGCGGCGGCGGTCCAGTTCGGTGAAGGTCTCCAGCGCCAGGCTGCGTTCCGGCGGCAGACCGAGCGCGTCGATGCGCGTGCTGGCGTCCACTCCCAGCGGGGTGACCAGGCAGATGGCACGGGACGAGGGCGCTTCACCGGTCTCCAGCACCACACCGCCGAGGGTGAGGATCGCCGCTACGCGATGGCGCAGTTCGGGGTCCTGGCTGTCGAGCCAATAAGGGCGATTGAGCAGCACGGTTTCGTGCTGCTCCTCGGGCTCCCGCACGGGCTGGCCGTCGCGGTAGCGGTAGAAGCCTTCGCCGCTCTTGCGCCCCAGCAAGCCGCCAGCGACGCGCTGTGCGGCCAGCGGCGAAGGCGTGTAGCGCGGGTCCTGGTAGAACTGCTGGTAGAGCGACTCCATCACCGCGTGGGACACGTCCAGGCCAGTCAGGTCGAGCAGCTCGAAGGGCCCCATGCGGAAGCCCACGCCGTCGCGCAGGATGCGGTCGATCTGCGCCGGGCTGGCGATGCCTTCGCCGAGGATGCGCAGCGCTTCGGTGCTGAAGGCCCGGCCGGCGTGATTGACGATGAAGCCGGGGCTGTCCGGCGACACCGCCGGGTAATGCCCGGCCTGCTCTGCCAGCCGGCTCAGGCGGCGCACGACCGACTCGCTGGTGCGCTGCCCGCGCACCACCTCGACGATGCGCATCAGCGTCACCGGGTTGAAGAAGTGGAAGCCGGCGACCCGCTCCGGGTGCAGGCAGCGCGCGGCGATGCGGGTCACCGAGAGCGACGAGGTGTTGCTCGCCAGCACGGCGTCCGGCGCCACGCGTTTTTCCAGCTCGGCGAGCAGCGCCTGCTTGGCGCCGAGGTCTTCGATGATGGCTTCGATCAGCAGGTCGCAGTCGGCCAGTTCATCGAGGTTGTGGCTCGGCAGCAGGCGCTGCATCGTTGCATCGAGGGCGTCCGGGGCGAGCTTGCCCTTGGCCACCGCACGCTCCAGCAGCTCGCGGTTGAAGGCCAGGGCCTGCTCCACGGTCTGCGGGTTGCTGTCGTACAACCGCACCGGCAACCCGGCACTGGCGAACAGCTGGGCGATGCCGCGGCCCATGGCCCCGGCGCCGATCACGCCAATACGGTGGAAGGACTCGGTCATGCTGCGGGTCTCGTCGTGCACACCTGCTTCAACCATAGACGCTGTGCTCACGCGGTGGTCCTTTTGGCCAGTTCCAGATCGCGCAACTGCCGGCGCAGCAGCTTGCCGACACTGGTCTTGGGCAGCTCGTCGAGCACCTCGACGAAGCTCGGCACCTTGTAGCCGGTGAGGTGCTCGCGGCAGTGGGCGATGATCTGCGCCGGTGCCAGCGTCTCGTCCCTGAGGCTGACGAACAGCTTCACCGACTCGCCCTTGCGCTCGTCCGGCACGCCGATGGCCACGCACTCGCGCACGCCGGGATGGCGCATCACCGCGTCTTCCACTTCGTTGGGGAACACGTTGAAGCCGGAGACCAGGATCATGTCCTTCTTGCGATCGACGATCTTCAGCATGCCGTCGGCATCCAGTTCGGCGATATCGCCGGTCTTCAGCCAGCCGTCGGCGGTCAGCACCTGCGCACTCTCCTCCGGACGCTGCCAGTAGCCCTGCATGACCTGCGGGCCACGCAGCCACAGCTCGCCGGGCTGGTCGGGGCCGGTGTCGTTGCCCTCCTCGTCCACCGTGCGCAGCTCGGTATCCACCAGCGCCTGGCCGACGTAGCCCTCACGGTACGGGCTGAGCAGTGTGCCGGTGGAGACCACCGGCGATGCCTCGGTGAGGCCGAAACCTTCGCGTACCGGCGCACCGGTCAGCGCTTCCCAGCGCCGGCCCACTTCGCGGTTCAGTGGCGCGCCGCCGGAGGTCACCCACTTCAGGTGGCTGAAGTCGACGGCGGGGAAGTCCGGGTGGTTCATCAGGCCGACGAACAGGGTGTTGATCCCGCTCATCAGGGTGAAGGGGTAGCGGCGCATGGCGCCGAGGATTTCGTCGAGGTTGCGGCCGTCGCGGATGAACACCGTGTGCAGGCCCATGCCCACCGAACTCAGCAGGTTCGTCGAAAACGCCATGATGTGGTACAGCGGCAGCGGCGCAATGCGCACGTCGGTGGCGGGCTCCAGCAGGCCGGGGCGCAGGAACAGTTCCAGGGTCTGCACGACGTTGGCGATCAGGCTGCGGTGGCTGAGCATCGCGCCCTTGGACACCCCCGTGGTGCCACCGGTGTACTGCAGCAGCGCGAGGCGATCCAGGCCCGGCTCGGCATCCACCGGCGGTGCCTCGGCGCCCAGGCGCAAGGCCTGCTGGAAGCGTGTGCAGTCGGCCTCGGCGCTGTCGAACTGCGGACGCTCGATGTCGTCGATCGAGGTCAGCAGCACCTGCCGGACTTCGCTTTGCGCCTGTACGCCGCGCAGCAGCGGCAGCAGGCGGTCGAGCAGGAGCACGGCGCTGGCACCGGAGTCGGCCAACTGGTGGCGCAGCTCGCTGGCGGTGTACTGCGGATTGGTATTCACCAGCACCACGCCGGCCTTCAACGCGCCGAAGGTGGCGATGGGGTACTGCAGGGAATTGGGCAGCATCAGCGCCAGACGCTCGCCCGGTTGCAGGCCGGCGTGGTGGCGCAGGTAACGGGCAAAGGCGTCGGCCTGGCGTTCCAGCTCGGCGAAGCTCAGGTGGCTGTCGCCGCAGGAGAACGCGAGGCGTTCGGGGAATGTGCGGCAGGCATCGCGCAGCAGGTCGTGGAGGTTCTGGTAGTCGTGACGGGTGATCTCGCGGGCCACGTGACCGGAGGGTTGAGCAGACATCGACTTCTCCGTTTCTTTTTCGAGCCTGACTTGGCTCTGGATTCGAATTGTTGTTCTGCACAGCGAAACATCGTGTCGAAATCGATGGTATGCGATAGGCTAGCCCTGCGCAACGAGCACACGCGGACCGCTGCGTGGCGACAGGGCTATCTGCTATCGTTCGCCCGCGCCGCGCGTGGCGCCGCAACAGCAATCCCCCGCCGAGGCCCCATGAGCGACGACGTCGAAGACAGCAGCAACCCCAAGGACCGCAAGTACGTCGAGGCGCTCGCCCGCGGACTGGACGTGCTGCGCGCCTTCACCCACGGCTCGGTGGTGCTCGGCAACCAGGAAATCTCGCGGATCACCGGCCTGCCCAAGGCGACGGTGTCGCGCATGACCTACACCCTCACCCAGCTCGGCTACCTCTGCTACTCGCAGCAGCATGAGAAGTACCAGCTGGATTCCGGCGTGCTGGCGCTGGGTTACGCCTACGTCTCCAACCTGCGCGTCCGCCAGCTGGCCAAGCCGTACATGGATGCTTTCGCCCGTCGCACCAACACCACGGTCGGCCTGACCTGCCGTGACTGGCTGTCGATGATCTACGTGGAAAACTGCCGTCCGCCGGAAGCCACTTCCCTGCGCATGGACGCCGGTGTGCGTCTGCCGCTGGCGACCACCGCCGCCGGCCGTGCCTACCTCGCGGCAACCCCGCAGCAGGAGCGCGAGCACCTGCTGTCGGCGTTGCAGGAGCGCCATGAGGGCGACTGGGCGGCGATGCGTGCTTCGCTGGATGCGTCCTTCGAGGAGTACTACGAGCACGGTTTCTGCCTGTCCCTCGGTGACTGGGACCGCAACGTGCGAGCGGCGGGCGTACCGCTGCGCCTGGCTGACGGTGGCCTGATGGCGCTGACTTGCGGGGCGCCGTCGTTCCAGTTGAGCGAGGAGACGCTGCGCGGGTCGCTGGCCCACGAGCTGGAAATCCTGGCGCGGGATATCGAGAGTCTCGGGGCCTGATGTTTTCCGAGCCTTCGTAGGAGCAACTGTCTTTTACTCGGTAACTGTTCGCCAGCCGTTTCGTAGGGCGCATAACCTGGAACAGGTTATCCGCCAGACGCGCCACCGGTGGATAACGCTGGCGCGTTATGCGCCCTACCTTCTGTTCGCGAGCAAGCTCGCTCCTACAGGGTTGGTGTGAAGGGATATCCCTGAGCTCGCCGATTCGCTCTTTGTAGGAGCGGAGCTTCTCCGCGAAGCTTTTCGATTGGGTGTTCTGCGCCGCTTCAACGAGGCCTCCTGAAAGGGGCAGTCCGGAGTGCGCGGCGGTTTCTCTGGAAGTCTTCAGGAGCCAGAGCCAGAACTGAGCCGGGGTGTAGCGGGCGGCTGTAGGAGCGAGCTTGCTCGCGAACCGCCCAGCGCCGGAGCTGCCGGTGAGGTTTCGTAGGGCGCATAACCTGGAACAGGTTATCCGCCAGACGCACCACCGGCGGATAACGCTAGCGTGTTATCCGCCCTACCTTCTGTTCGCGAGCAAGCTCGCTCCTACAAGGGATGGCATTCGCCGTTCAGGCGACGTCCATCAGGCTCGCATACACCTTCAGGTGATGGTCGTCGTCACCCAGTTGGTGGCTGAGCATCACCAGCCGCTTGGCGTGGTGCGCCAGCACGTACTCCCAGGTCATGCCGATGCCGCCGTGCAGCTGGATCGCCTGTTCCGCCACGTAGCGCGCCGCGCGGGTGACGATGAACTTGGCGGCAGCCAGGGTGCGGCTGCGCTCGGCGCTGTCGGGCTGGTCGGCGACGCAGGCGGCGAGGATTGCCATGCTGGTGGCCTGTTCCAGCTCGCTGCGCATGTCCACCATGCGGTGCTGCAGCACCTGGAACTTGCCGATCGGGATGCCGAACTGCTTGCGCGTCTTCAGGTACTCCAGGGTCAGCGCGCAGGCTTCCTGCAGGCTGCCGAGGGCTTCGGCGCACTGCGCGGCGATGGCGCGGCCCTGTTGATAACGCAGCGCCGGCAGCGCTTCGCCCGGCACGCCGAGGGCTTCGCCAACAGCACCATCGAGGAACAGCTCGCAGGCGCGCTGGCCGTCCACTGTCGGGTACTCGCGGCGGCTGACGCCCGCTTGCTGCGGATCGATGAGGAACAGGCCGATGCCCTCCTCGTCCCGCGCATGGCCGGTCACGCGAGCCGAAACCAGGATCGCCGTGGCGCTCTGCCCGCCGATCACCACCGCCTTGCGGCCGCTCAGCTTCCAGCTGTCGCCGGCCTGCTCCGCGCGGGTCTGCACGTCGTGCAGCTGGTAGTGGCTCTGCGGTTCTTCCAGTGCCACTGCCAGCTGCGCTTCGCCGCTGGCAATGCGTGGTAGCCAATGGTCCTTCTGTGCCTCGCTGCCCAGCTGGGCGATCAGTCCGCCGCCGTGCACCACCGATTGCAGGTAGGGCTCAAGGCACAGGCCGCGGCCCAGTTCGGTGAGTACCAGCATGCTCTCGACACCGCCGCCGAAGCCGCCGTAAGCCTCGGGTAGCGACACCGAGGTCAGTCCCAGCTCGCCGAGCTGGCGCCAGAAGTCCGCGCTGTAGCCCAGTTCGGAGCGGCTGAAGCCTTCGCGCCTGTCGAACGGGTAGGCGTCGCGCACCAGGCGCGCCGCGGTGTCCTGCAGCATCTGCTGCTCTTCGCTCAGTTTGAAGTCCATGGTCAGGCCCTCACAGCTCGAGAATCATCTTGGAGACGATGTTCTTCTGGATTTCGTTGGAGCCGCCGAAGATCGACAGCTTGCGCAGGTTGAAGTACTGGCTGGCCGGTGCCGCCGAGTAGTCCGCGTGCAGCGGTTCGGCGCCCAGCTCGAATTCGTCTTCGATGAAGGGCAGCGCGTAGGGGCCGAGTACCTTGCGCAACAGGTGGCTGATCGCCTGGCGGATCTCCGTGCCCTTCACTTTCAGGATCGAGCTTTCCGCACCCGGCACGCCGCCTTCGCGAGCGGCGGCGAGGATACGCAGGGTGCTCATCTCGATGGCCATCAGCTGCATTTCCACTTCCGCTACCTGGGCGCGGAACAGCGGGTCTTCGAGCATCGGCTTGCCGTCGCACAGCTCGCGGCTGGCCACGCGCTTGAGGTGCGCGAGCACCGCCTTGGACGCACCGATGCCGGCCAGGCCGGTGCGCTCGTAGGTGAGCAGGTACTTGGCGCAGGTCCAGCCTTCGTTCTCGCGGCCCACCAGGTTTTCCACTGGCACGCGCACGTTGTCGAAGAACACCTCGTTGACCTCGTGCTCACCGTCCAGGGTGATGATCGGGCGCACGGTGATGCCCGGCGTCTGCATGTCGATCAGCAGGAAGCTGATGCCGCGCTGCTGCTGCGCCTCGGGGTCGGTGCGCACCAGGCAGAAGATCCAGTCGGCGTGCTGGCCGAGGGTGGTCCAGGTCTTCTGGCCGTTCACCACGTAGTGATCGCCATCGCGCACGGCGCGGGTCTTCAGCGAAGCGAGGTCGGAACCGGCGCCCGGCTCGGAGTAGCCCTGGCACCACCAGTCGGTGCCGTCGAGGATGCGCGGCAGGTAGTGCGCCTGCTGCTCGGGAGTGCCGAACTTGATGATCACCGGGGCGACCATGTTGACGCCGAAGGGGATGGTGCGCGGCGCGCCGAACGCGGCGCATTCCTCTTCGAAGATGTGCTTCTGCACGGCGTTCCAGCCGGTGCCGCCGAAGGCCTCGGGCCAGTGCGTGGCGTACCAGCCCTGTTCGGTCAGCACGCGCTGCCAGCGCTGGTGGTCGCCCTTGTTCAGGTGTTTGCCCAGGCGCACCTTGGTGGCGATGTCCCGGGGCAGTCTGGTTTCGAGGAAGTGGCGCACGTCATCGCGGAAGGCCAGTTCCTCGGGGGTGAAATGAATGTCCATGGCAGGTCCTCTACAGATCGGCGAAGCGGCGGCCTTCGGCCACCAGGCGTTCGAGCAGCGGCGCGGGCTTCCACCACGCGCCGAGGCGCTGGTGGAACTCGCGGATTCGTTCGAGCACGCGGGCAAGCCCCACGCTGTCGGCATAGAACAGCGGGCCGCCACGCCAGGCGGGGAAGCCGTAACCGTTGAGGAAGATCACGTCGACATCGCTGGCGCGCTGGGCGATGCCTTCGTCGAGGATGTTGGCGGCCTCGTTGATCAGCGAGTAGATGCAGCGCTCGACGATCTCTTCATCCTCTACCGGCGCGCGGGTGATGCCGCGCTCGGCGGCAGCCTGCTCGAGCATGGCCGGCAGCGCCGGGTTGTCCTGCACGGTGCGGCCTTCGCCGTAGTGGTAGAAGCCGGTGCCGGTCTTCTGCCCGAGCATGCCGGCGGCGATCAGGTGGTCGAGCACAGTCGGCAGCGTCTGGCCGGGTTTCAGGTTCGGCCGCTGGCGCGAGCGGATCGCGTGGCTGATGTCCAGGCCGGACATATCGCGCACCGCCAGCGGCCCCATGGCCATACCGAAGGCGCGCAGCGCGCGGTCCACCTGCGCGGGCATGGCGCCCTCCTCCAGCAGGAACTCGGCCTGACGGCCGTACTGGAAGATCATGCGGTTGCCGACGAAGCCATCGCACACGCCGACTACCACCGAGACCTTCTTCAGGCGTTTGCCCAGCTGCATGGCGGTAGCGAGCACGGCGTCCGAGGTGGCCTTGCCGCGCACCACTTCGAGCAGGCGCATGACGTTGGCCGGGCTGAAGAAATGCAGGCCGACCACGTCCTGCGGACGCTGGGTGAAGGCGGCGATTTCGTCGAGGTCCAGCGAGGACGTATTGCTGGCGAGTATCGCGCCGGGTTTGCACACGGCGTCCAGTTGCTCGAAGACCTGGCGCTTCACGTCCAGGCTTTCGAACACCGCTTCGACCACCACGTCGGCATCGCCCAGCGCGGCGTAGTCGAGCACGCCACTGATCAGGCCCATGCGCCGCTCCATCTCCTCGGCGCCCAGGCTGCCGCGCGCCACGCTGGCGGCGTAGGTGCTACGGGCGCGGTCGAGGCCGCGTTGCAGGGCTTCGTCGCTCACTTCCAGCAGCTTGACCGGAATGCCGGCGTTGGCGAAGCACAGGACGATGCCGACACCCATGGTGCCGCCACCGATCACCGCGGCGCTACGCACCTCGCGCGGCTGCACGTCGGCCGCCGGGCCTTCGACCTTGGCCGCCTCGCGCTCGGCGAAGAAGGCGTGGATCTGCGCTGCGCGTTGCGGCGATTCCATGCACTGCATGAACAGCTCGCGCTCGCGCAGCAGGCCTTCGCGCAGCGGTAGCTGGGTGGCGGCTTCCACGGCGTCGATGCAACGTTGTGGGGAAAATTGGCCGGGCAGGCGCTTCTGCACCTCGCCGCGCTTGTGGGCGATCAGCTCGGCGAGGCCGGCTTGCTGTACGCGCTCGTTGCGCTCGCCGGTGCGGCGCGGGCCTTTGCCGTCCGCCAGCAGGCGCTGGGCGAAGGCGAGGCCGGCTTCGACCAGGTCGCCGTCGATGAGCTCGTCGACGACATTGCATTCGAGGGCTTCCGGTGCGCGGATCGGCGCGCCGGAGACGATCATGTCCAGAGCCTTCTCCACACCGGCCAGGCGCGGTAAGCGCTGGGTGCCGCCGGCGCCGGGCAGCAGGCCCAGCTTCACTTCCGGAAGGCCGACCTGGGCGTCGCGGCGGGCGATGCGGTAATGGCAGGACAGCGCCACCTCCAGCCCACCGCCCAGGGCGGTGCCGTGAATCACGGAGACGCTGGGCTTGGTCGAGTTCTCGATGACCTCGACCACCTCGGGCAGCGAGGGCGCTTGCGGCGGTTTGCCGAATTCGCGGATGTCTGCGCCGGCCATGAAGGTGCGCCCGGCGCAGACCAGCACCACGGCGCGGACCTGCGGATCGGCCTCGGCCTGCTGGAAGGCGGCGAGCAGGCCGGCGCGGACGGATTGTCCGAGGGCGTTCACCGGTGGGTTGTCGACCGTCACCAGGGCGATCTCACCCCGGCGTTCGAGCTGTACCGCATCTGACATGCTGAACTCCGTTTTAGCGTCGTTTTAACGGAATGATGTTTCGCTGTGCAGAATACGATGCTGTTTTTTGTGGATTGATTGCAAGTCCTTTTCGGTGGCCGGCCGCGAATTCTCTGGCGCCCCAGCACGGAAACATCAGGGCCTCTGCGTGCTTCCGGCGACCAGCAGGTCGCCGTGCAACTCGCAGTAGCATTCGTCGTTCCAGCCGTAGTGAGGATCGCGGCAGATCGAATGCCGAACGGGGCCGGCATTGCCGGGTTTGCGAGTTTTCAGGCTGTCGCGCAAGGCCGCGTAGATCGAGCCGGGCTGCGGCCAGTCGGTACGCACCGGGCCTTCGCCGAGCTGGTTGCCGGCGCGCAGTTCGGCTCGCAGGATGGCGTCGAGTTCCGGGCACAGCTGGGCGGTGGGCTGGCGTCTCATGGGCGTCCTTTCTGAGGAGGATCGGTGGTGGCGCCGGGCATTATCCGCAGCTTTGCCGTATTGCTTCGCCGAGCGGGCCGCATTGCCGGGTGAAAAGATCCCTTTATTCGCCTGGTGAATGGGGTTCGGCCAACGCTCCGGGCTTGGCATAGTGAAGCTCACCATCTGCAGGAGCGTGCGCCATGAACGAGTTCGAACACCAGTTGCTGGCGGTCAACGGCATCCAGCTCAGCCTTTACAGCTGCGGGCCGGCGGACGGCAAGCCGGTGTGGATGCTGCACGGCTTCCCCGAGTGCTGGCACTCCTGGCAGCACCAGATGCGCGCCCTCGCCGCTTCCGGCTACCGCGTGTTTGTCCCGGAAATGCGGGGATACGGCCAGAGCAGCGCGCCGCAGGAGGTGGACGCCTACGACGTGCTGACGCTCTGTGCGGACATCCAGGGCGCCATGGACGCGCTGGGACATGAGCGCGTGGCGATGGTCGGGCATGACTGGGGCGCGCCGGTGGCGTGGCACCTGGCGCTGCTGGAGCCGCAGCGCGTGGAGGTGCTGGCGACGCTGTCGGTGCCCTTCGCCGGCCGCGCAAAACGCCCGCCGGTGGAGATCATGCGCGAAGTGTTCGCCGGCAAATTCTTCTACATCCTTTACTTCCAGCAGCCCG
The DNA here is from genome assembly GCA_049840615.1 of Pseudomonas sp. Lineage (GTDB taxonomy): Bacteria > Pseudomonadota > Gammaproteobacteria > Pseudomonadales > Pseudomonadaceae > Pseudomonas. The sequence continues at coordinate 103,279 of JASGKM010000031.1, read as the reverse complement.
GCCGCGCCGAGGACGAGCTGGATGCCGACATCGCATTGAGTCTGCGCCACTTCCTCGGCGACAACGTGCGTCTGGCGCCGGACCAGTCCCCTGACGGCCGCCTGTTCGACGGCCTGCCGCAACCGCCGGCGCACCCTGACTGGTGCAGCGCCGAGGACTTCCAATGGTATGTGCGGACCTTCGAGGGGCGTGGTTTCCACGGCGCGCTGAACTGGTACCGCAACTTCGAGCGCAGTTGGCTGCGCACCGAGCCGCTGGCCGGGCGCAAGGTCGAGCAACCGACGCTATTCCTGATCGGCGACCGTGACCCGGTCGGCCGTTTCGAGGCCTACACCGTGCAGCGCATGCCCGAGCACGTGCCCAACCTTGAACAGCATGTGCTGGAGAACTGCGGCCACTGGATCCAGAGCCAGCAGCCGGAGCGGGTCAACGCGCTGCTGGGGGATTTCCTCGGCCGGCATTACCCGGCCTGAGTCAGGCCTCGCGGCGCATCCCGATGTGCGGGATGTCGTCTTCCAGATAGACCTCGGTCACCGGCGTGAAGCCATATCGACCGTAATAGCCCTGCAGGTGCGCCTGGGCCGAGAGGTACACCGGCAGCCCCGGCCAGCGCTGGGCGATGGCGTTCTGCGCCTGCTCCATGAGCTGGTGCCCGAGGCCGGTGCCGCGGCCCTGCGGGGCGATCACCACGCGGCCGATCACTACGTCGCCGTCGTGGCGCTGCGGGTCCAGCAGGCGCAGGTAGCCGATCAGCTGGCCGTCTTCTTCCACCATCAGGTGGCAGGTGTCGCCGACCAGGTCCAGTCCATCGACTTCCTGATAGGGGCATTTCTGTTCCACCACGAAGACTTCGGTGCGCAGCTGCAGGATGGCGTAGAGCTCTTCCTTGCTCAGGTCGTGGTGGTGCTTGCAGGTCCAGTTCAGGGCCATGTCGTGTTCACTCCGATCATCAGAACGGCCATGGTAGCGCGCCTCAGACCGGTGCGTGGAAGCGCAGCGTGGTCGAGCCTCCCAAGTGCCGGCGCAGTGCCTCGATAGCGACTTTCACCTTGGCCGGCTGGGCGTCGCGGCGCGGGGTGACGGCATAGATGCCGAACGGTGGCAGCGCCCATTCCGGCAGCAGGCGCACCAGCCTGCCCTCCTCCAGCGCCTCGCGCACTTCCGGCTCCGGCTGGCAGGACACGCCCAGGCCGTCGAGGGTGAACTGGCGCAGGGCGATCATGCTGTTGGCCGCCACCCGTGCTTCCAGCCGCAGCTTGCAGCCCTCTCCGCCCGGCCCGCTGAAATTCAGGTAGGCCTGGTGTGCCACGGTGTTCAGTGCCAGCCAGTCGACGTTCTGCAGCTGTTGCGGATGGTCGATCGGCGGGATGCGCCGCAGGTAGGCCGGCGCTGCGCAGACCACGTTGTTCCACTCAGCCAGATGGCGCGCCACCAGGCTGGAGTCGGACAGGCTGCCGACGCGAATGGCGAGGTCGATGCGCTGCTCGATCAGGTCGATCTGCTCGTCGTGGAAGAACAGTTGCAGGCGCAGTTGGCGGTGGTTCTCCAGCAGCGGGCGCAACGCCTCGGTGATCAGCTTGCCGGAAAAGCCCACCGGCGCGGCCAGGCGCAGCTCCCCCACGGGCGCCTCGCGCCACTCGCCCAGGCGTTGCTCGGCCTCTTCGGCGATCGCCAGCATCTGTGCGCAACTGCGGTAGAAGGCTTCGCCGGCCTCGGTCAGGGTCAGCTTGCGGGTGGTGCGATGCAGCAGCGTGACCTGGGCATGCGCTTCGAGCTTGCGGATCTGCTGGCTGACCGCCGAGGGCGTCATGCCCAGGGCTTCGGCCGCAGCGGCCATGGAGCCGCGGGCGACCACGGTGGCGAACACCGCCATGCCGCGAAGATTGTCCATTGTGAAGCTCCGCTAAAGAGTGAAAGGCAAAATAGCGGGTTTTTCCCTGGATTGCCGGCGCCTAGGATGTCATCTCCCAAAATGGAGAAGAGAAAAGATGCCTTCGAGCCGAGCCACCGTCCCTACCCCCGATGCCGCGCGCTATCTCAAGCGCCTGTGCAACCACTTCGCCCACAAGCTGCCGGTCGAACTGACCGACGACCGTGGCGTGCTGCCCTTCGATTTCGGCACCTGCCGCCTGCAGGCGACGCCCGACGCGCTGCTGATGGATGCCGAGTCCGCCGATGCGGAAGGCCTGGAGCGCCTGCAGAACGTGGTGGTCAGCCACCTCGATCGTTTCGCCTGGAAAGAAGGCCAACTACCGGTGAACTGGCAAGCCGCCTGATAACGCTGGCGTAAAAGCGCAAAGAACGGAAAAACCCGGCCAAGGCCGGGTTTTTTGTTGCCTGGAAAAAGCCAGGCGTCGCTGAGATTTTGTGACCGTATCCATCATGGGCGGTCACCAATGATTCATTAATTCAAGTCTTGCCGATTAGCAGACCAGAATCTTGCGTATTGTTCGATTGGTTGCTTTTTAAACAAACGGTAAAGTCAATACTTTGAAACATCTTGTAACCGTGTGGCCACTTTTACCCCGAGTTATCCACACGGTCGATGCGCAAAACTTGTACAGAACGCCCCTTTACCCGGAAAGCAGCCTGGTATGGCCAGCGCTCGACCGGTAGTTCGCGCACGCCGGGCACTTCGCTGGGCACGCCGCTGCTGCTTTGCTCCAGGCTCGCCAGCGGGCTGACCTGCTCGACGATGTCCTGGATGGCCCGCAGCGCCTTTTCCGGGCCGATCAGCACGACGTAGTGGTCGTAGATGGCATCCAGGTCGGCCGCGGCCTTGTGCGTCCACTGCAGGCTCATGCCAGGCCCCACTTGGCTTCGATGGCAGCGTGTTCCAGCAGGTGGCCGGCATCGGCGTCCGCCACCCCTTCATCGATAGCCGCCACGTGCCAGCTCTGGCGCTCCAGGTACTGCGCCAGCGCCTGGCGCAGGTGGTATGGCCGGTCCCGATGGGTAGCGCGGGCCAGCTGGTCCAGCGCCTCCACGAGGCTGTCATCGGCACGGAATGAAACAACGGTGGTCACTTTTTAAGCAGTCTCGTTTACGCTGTATACAGTGTTTACATTGAAGACAAAGGTATACGTATCAGTGACTTAGCGTCAACGATAGAAATCGGAGGTATTGATGGGCGGTCATGGCGAGACGGCCTGGAGCCAGGCTGTGCGGGGCTTGCAGCGTGATGGCTACGCGTTGTTGCCGGCTGTCATCACGACTGCGCAGGTCGATGAGCTGCGAGCAGCCATCGATGGACTGGAGCCGTTGCACTGGGACTACGAAGGGTTGGTGGATCACTACAAGTGCGTGTTCAACCGCGATCCCTTATGGGTGCCGTATCTGGACCTGCCCGGCGTGATCGAGCCGATGCAGGCGCTGCTGGGCGAGGACTGCCATGTCATCGGCCAGACCGCCTGGCGTTGCCATCCCGGCTTCATCGGTGCCGAGATGCACCTGGATTACCTGCCCATGGCGCTGCCGACGGCGTGCCTGCTCGATCGCGCCTTCGAGCTGCCGATGTTCGTCTGCACTGCGCAGCTCTACCTGAGCGACATCGACGAGGCGCTGTGCCCGACCTGGGTGATTCCTGGCAGCCACAAGGCGGGCCGGGCACCGCGCCCGGACGAACGCGTGTGGGGCGGCTGCGAAGCGCGGCCGATCCTGTGCAAGGCGGGCGACGTCCTGCTGCTGCGCAGCGAGCTGTGGCATGCGGGCAGCCGCAACACCAGCTCGCGCACCCGCTATCTGCTGCAGGTGCACTATGGTCGCCGGATGGTCGCGCAAAAGTTCTCGCCGTACCTGGAGTGGGCTTTCAACCCACAGGTGCTGGCCGCCTGTACACCGCGACAACGGCGGCTGCTGGGCGACCACGAGGCGGCGGAATACGAGTGAGCGAAAACGCCCTGGAGGATTGGAGATGAGTGCTGTGCATGCCGGCGGTTGCCATTGCGGCCAACTGCGCTACGAGTGCGATGCCGAGTTGACGGACGTCGCCCATTGCCATTGCTCGATCTGCCGGCGTACCACCGGCGGTATCGTCACGACCTGGGCGACAGTGCCGCTGAAGAGCTTCCGCTGGACTCACGGTAAGCCTGCCGAGTACCGCTCTTCGCCGCCCTGCGTGCGTTACTTCTGCCGCCACTGTGGCGCCCAGCTGGCACTGTTCACGGACCAGGCTCCGGACACGCTGGACATCACCACGGCAACGCTGGAGGAAGTCGCCGGGGTGCTGCCAAACCGGCATATCTGGGTGAACAGCCGGTTGCCGTGGATTCACCTGGACGAGCAGCTGGAAGAAGAGTGGGAAGAGAAGCTCTAGCTCTGGTGGCCTGACCGGGAAGGTTCGCGAGCAAGCTCGCTCCTACGAAGGGCGGCAAGGTTTTCAGCCTGTAGGAGCGAGCCTGCTCGCGAACCGCCCAGCCAGTGGGCCTCAGGGCAGCTCCAGCCCGCCCGACGCCTTGTGTAGCTCGCGCAGGTGCGCGCCGATCTGCTTGGTGTTGGCTTCCAGCGCCGCCAGCTCGTCGCGGCGCTCCGGAGTGAGCAGGGCGCGCACTTCGCGGTCGAGGTTGTCGCTGAGCTGGCGCAGGCGTTGCTGGCGCTGCTGCGTCTGCTTCTCCAGGGTTGCGGTCTCCGGCGCCTGAGGCAGGCCGTAACCGCCGTCGAGCAGCTCGGCCGGGCGGCTGAGGAAGCCGCTGTCGTCGAGGATCTGCTGCAGCGTCTTGCCGGCCGCAGCGAGGTCCGGCTGGCTTTTCATGGCGTCCGGGTTGCTCAGGTAGAGGCGCTTGAGCTCGTCCTGGGCCAGCAGCAGTTGGCGGCGCAGCGAGGCCTGTTCGAGTAGCAGCAGGGCGGCGCTGGAACGCAGGTCGGCCTTGTCGAACCAGGCGCGGCGCTCGACAGCGGGGAGGGCGAGCCAGTCCTCGACCTTGTCCTGCGGCACGTTCATGCGCTGCTTCAGCACGTCGAACATGGCCTGGTAGCGGTCGCGGAAGGAGTCGAAGCGATAGCCCAGGCGCAGCGCTTCCTTGGGGTTGTCCAGCACGCTCGCGTCGGCAATGCCCTTGTTTTCCAGCAGACCGAGCACGCCATAGGGCGTGATGCTGTCCAGGGTCTGCAGGCTCTGGCGCTGGATGCCACTGCGCAGCAGCTTGAGCGTCTCCACCGCGCAGTTGTTGGACAGGAAGTAGTAGTTGCCGTCGTAGCTCCAGTGGCTCTGCGCCGAGCGCTCCACCAGGCTGGAGACTTCGTCGCGGCTGAGCCGGAGCGGAATCGAGGCGAGGCTGCGCAGCTCGACCTTGGTGTATTCCTCGATCACCTGGGACAGCGGCAGCACGAATAGGCGCGACGGGTAGGCGCCGGTCAGGCCGTCCCAGCTGGAGAGTTGCAGGTCGCCGACGAAGGCTCGATAGGACAGCACCAGGTGCTGGTCCAGGTCCAGCCGACAGGCCGGGCCGCGCGGGCGTCCTGGCGCGCAGACCACCAGGCGCAGCATGGTGTGGCCCCAGCGGCTGGCGATCTCGTTGTTGGCCTCGGCGATCAGGTAGTCGACCTCGTAGACCCGCTCCGGGTCCAGGTAGCCCAGGGGCTGGCGACCGAAGTCGCGGCCCGCGTTGAGGTAGGCGTATTGCGTCGAGCACTCGTCATGAGGGCGCTCGCCGAAGCGTGCCGCGTAGTAGCGGTACAGCGCCGGGCGGCGGCAGGCGAAGCTGCGGTCGAGGAGGAAGTACTCCATGTTCACCGCGACGTACTCGCGGGGGTTGGTCAGTTCGTACTTGTCCGGGCTGCGCAGCAGGAAGCGGTTGTGCTGCTCACGCTCGCCATGCTTGCCGGCGTACTGCGGCCAGCCGGCGAGGTCGAGCAGGCGTGGGTCGTCCGAGAGGCTGAAACGGCGGCCGGTCTGGCCACGGCAATCGTCCGGCGCGCCGACGCGGCCGAGGCTCTTGTCGCGCATCGTGCAGCGGCGGATCACCCGGCCTTCCTCGGTATCCCAGAGGCGCGCGCGGTCGTAGAGGTGGGTCAGCTCATGGAGCAGTGTGGCCAGCAGCTCACGGCGCAGGGTGCCGTGGGTGCGGCCGGTCTGCTCGGTGGCGGCGCTGCCGTCGGTGAGCGCTCCGAGATAGCGGGTATTCAGGGCGATGGCGCCGGGACGCAGGGTACGCCCCATGCCATTGCTGGGCAGGTCGTCGCGCCATTGCACCTGGACACTACGGTCCAGGCGCTGCACGAAGCTGTCCGGCAGGGTGTGCACGGCTTCGTCCAGCAGTTGCTGGCTGGCCTGGCGCTGGGCGGCGCTCAGGCCGTCGGTGTCCAGCTCCAGGCGGAGCGAGGCGTGGCTGCTGGCGGCGACGATCAGTGCCAGGGCCGCCAGCCAGCGGCCAGCCCGGAGTCTCACAGAGCGAGGATGGCTTCGGCCAGGTCCTGGTCGGAGGCTTCGCGCGCTTGCGGCACCTGCTCGCGCAGTACCTTGAACGCGGCTTCCAGCTGCGCACCACGGATCGCGCCGTCGCTGCCGACATAGCTGGCGGCATCGTCACGGGCTTCGCGGACGACCTTCATGTCACGCACGGAGGTGGTGGTGTCCGAGGTGAAGTCGATGCTGCGGGCGAAGGCGTTGGTGGTGATGTTGAACACGCGGACCACCGACTGGGCCTGGGCGGTGGACGCGCAGGCGGCAAGCAGCAGGCCGAGGATCAGGGGGCTCTTGGAAAGCGAGCTGAGGCGCATGGATGTCTCCGAAAGGGCAGCGGGGGCTGCTCACGACTTATTTGGCAAGAATGGCTTCGGCCAGTTCCCGATCATTTGCCGCCAGCTCCGGATGCTGCTGGCGCAACCAATGCAGCGCAGCCTCCAGGCGGGCGCCGCGCAAGGCTCCATCGGTTGCCACGAACTGCGCCGCGTCATCACGGGCGCCACGCAGCAGTTTGTTATCGAAGGGCGCGCTGGTGACCTGGCTGGTGGCGTAGCTGGTCGCTACCGGGAACTGGGTGGTCTGGTCGAATGCCCAGGCGGGCAGCGAACAGGTCAGCAACGGCAGCAGGAACAGCAGGGTACGCATGGGCTCGGACGATCGGAAAAGCACGGCCCACAAGGCTAACGGAATGCGCGCAGGAGAGCCAGCGCAGAGCGCCGGGCGGGAGCGCCCGGCGCGGCAGGAATCAGCGATGCATCACTCAGATGGTCAGGATGGCCTGGGCCAGTTGCTGGTCATTGGCAGCCAGGGTTGGCAGCTTGCTGCGGATGTGGGCGAGGGCGGCTTCCAGGTGCGCGCCGCGGATCTGGCCCTGGCTGGCAACAAAGGTGGCCGCGTCGTCACGGGCTTCGAGGACGATCTTGTCGTCCTTGAAGGAGTTGCTGATGTCCGAGGTGCCGTCGGAGGTGGCGCCGGTGGCGCGTACCGACAGGTCGGTGGTGTAGACGAAGCTGGTAGCGTAGGCGCCGGTGGCGCAGCCGATCAGGGCGGCGGCAGCGATCAGGCGAAGACTTTTGTTCATGGAGTGGCTCCGGAATTAGACCAGGCAAAGGTGGCCGGGGCGGCCACTCTAGCTGTGCTCAGACTAGCCAAGACTGACCGGGGTCACCAGCGCTCAGCGCCAGAATGGTTTCGAGATTTCTCTCACACGTTCGCTTGGGCTGATGCCCAGGTCGGCCAGTTGCAGGCTGGTGAGTTCGGCAAGCTGGCGGCGGGTGCGGGCGTTCTGGTGCCATTGGCGGAGTCCGCGCACAAGCAATGCCACGTAATGGCGTACTCCTGAGGCGGTGCAGTGCACGTGGGTTTCGAGATGGCTTTCCATGACAGGTCATCCTGGCATCCAACACTTGGAGGTTTAGGATGACCCGCCGCCTGCTGGCTGGTTAGCCGCAGCCAGCGGTTGGTTAGGTGTAACAGTTGCGGTTGATGGCTGACTGTCAGGGTGTTTTTTGCGTGGACTGTATCTAGGGGAGGTTGTGATCCGTCTCCACGGGCTGCAATTGGATGCGAATCAGCGAGACTTCTCCGATGCCATTGCTGAGTGTGCGTATTTCACAGGCGAGACTGTCCTGGTCACGCTCGATGAGGCCCTCGATCGTCCGCTCCTTGCCATCGGTGCCGGTCAATTCTCCTTGGGCAAGCACCGTTGCGGACTTTGTTGCATTGCTGACGATATCCCAGGTGCCAAAACGCAGCGACGACTCTCCGGGAGCGACGTAGGTGATCCTGTATTGGTAACGGCCCGCGGGAATTCGGGTATAGGGGCCATAGCTGAGGTATCCCGCCGCTCCGGCGGGCGCTACCAGGCGATCATCTCGCAACTGGCCGATGATTGTCGGCAAGCGCGAGGCCGGCCAATCGCCCCAGCGTAGAGTCTTGAAATCCGTTGTGCGGCACCCTGCGCAGCTCTGGAGGTCGGGAATGACGAGTTTTATGCCATCCAGTTCGCCGGCGATCGCACCATTCTTCATCGTCCTGATGGCCTGATCCCACAGGCCGGGTTCATTGAATACGTAGATCGCATCGGCATCGTAATTTCCGTTGGCGACCTGTTCGGCCAGGCGAGCGCGCGCCTGTGCCTGCGCTTGGAGGTTGGAGCGGGCAAAGTTGCCGGAGTTGATCGACATGCCGTGATGCAGGGCAAAGTCCGATAGCGGGACGAAATCTGCTGGAACGTGGGTTGGGTATGCGAAAAGGATGCGTTGGTAACGTTTGCCCAGACTTCCCCACATGGGGGATTTCAGGGGGCTGGTCCAACCGGCTTCCTGTTGGAAGTACTGGCGCATGCCCTTAAGGCCTTTGGAGAGATCGTAGAACTGTACGCAGGCGGCCACTGCCAGGAGTAGGAGGGCAACGCGGGGGCGGGTACGCACGCAGATGACGGCGATGGCCGCGACGGCCAGCAGGTAGACGACCGGCCAGATCATTCGGCCGGGAGAGCGGAATACCTGGTAGACCCGCTCTGCCCAGCCAGGCAGTTCGGCCCAGGTCACTACATAGGGGCCAGCACTCAACGTGTTGGTGAGCGAAATCGACACCATCAGCACGCTCATTAGCACGAGCGGCCAGCGCAGGTACGGCCGTTCGCTACGTCCCTCTCTGCGTGGTAAGGCTGCCAACACGGCGGATATTGCCAATAGCGCAAGGATGCCAACGCCCATGTAGGCGAAGCCGTCATTGTCAAGGAAGCCTTCCATGCCTTCCGGCCGCTTGAGCGCCGGTAGAAGCCGTGACCAGTCTCCGCGAGAGTCCACCAGTGAGAACAGGTTCATTCGCCCGTACTGGCCGGGTGCCACCGGTGCTGGTCCCAGCATGAAGTAGCCCAATAGCCACATCAGCAGCAGGACTATTGCGCTGCCGGCCATTCCCTGCGCCACGCACTGCCACAGGTTCAACTCGCGTTTCGCCAGGCGCTGTAGGAGATCGGCACCCCAGACGGCCGCCAGCATTACCAGCAGGTAGGCGTGAATCTGAGTTGCCAGTGCCAGCATCACCAGCCAGAAGCCGGCGCGGTAGCGTTGCGCAAAATAGAGGTAGAGACCCCCGAGCAGCAGCCATTGCCCGCCTAGTGCCAGGTGGAAGGCAAAACGTATCAGGTAGGGAGGCAACAGTAGGAGCAGGATCGTGCCCAGAGTGAGCAGGCGCTTGTCCTGGGTGAAGTGCGACAGGACCAGGTAGGCGAAGACGGCCTGCATGACCATGCACAGCAGCATCCACAGGCCGAAGTACTGGAAGGTGTCCGGCAGCCATGGCCCCAGTGCCTTGAATGGTAGTGCGAAGAGCGGCAGAGAATCGGAAAAGACGATGGAACTGCCCATCTCCATGCCGTAATGCGGATTAGCGCCCAGCGGGAACTGCAGAAACGGAGTTTCGCGGAAGAATTCCCAGCCCAGCAGGTTGCTTGGTGGATCCAGCAGGCCGCGCATGAGCCAGCCGATGCTGGAGGTCGGTAACACTGTCAGGCCACCCACCGCGATGAATAACGCGACGCCTAGCAAGACTGGGATCCAGAGCGACGAGCGGACGTTAATTGGCGCCATCATGGCTTTGTAAGTTCCGTGCTTTTTGTTGTTTTGGAGTCGCTATTCATGATGCTGCTTCCGGAACCCCCAGAGCCGGCTGGCCAGGAAGGTGATACCCGGCACCACTGCCGCGGAGGCCACGACGGCCATCCTCGGCGATAGCCATCCGCTGGCCAGGATAGTGGCGAGCAGTGCGCTATTGACCAGAAAGGCGGTCAGCGAAATCAGGAAGAATCGACGGATTGCCTTGACCGGAGAGCCGGGAGCGGAAAACGTCCAGAGGTAGTTGCCGCCGAAAGAGAGTCCGAATGCGCAAAGGAACGCTATCAGGTTGGCGAGTAGTGCCGGCATTGCCATGTAGGTGATCAGGCTCCACGCCACGCTGATATGCAGCGCAGTAGCGCCTATCCCGACAACACCGAAACGAGCGGCGATGAGCAACTCGCGCAACAGGCGGCTTTGCAGGTTCGGTGTGGGGTTCGACTCCTTGGAGATCACAGCTTTGCGCCAGCGGAGCCGTCCGCGCTGCGTGCGCCGCTGATATCCTCCAGCAACCTCTGCGCCGCTGCACATCTGGAACGGCAATGCTCCTGCTCACCGATGTGCTCGCCGAGGATGTCAGTTTCCTTCAGGTCCATGCTCAGTCCTTGCTCTCATAAATGCGCCGTACCAGATACACCGGTCTGCGCTTGGATTCCAGATAGGTCCGCCCCAGGTATTCGCCAAGCACGCCAATGCCGATGAGCTGCAGGCCGCCCAGGAAGGTAACGGCGACTATGATCGATGCATAGCCGGGCACGTCGACGCCGAATAACACCACCTTGAGTACGATCAATGTCGCGAACAGGAACGATCCCAGCGACACCGTGATGCCCAGATAAGTCCAAATCTTCAGGGGGTCGGTGCTAAAACTGGTAATGCCCTCAAGAGCAAAGTTCCACAGGCGCCAGCCATTGAACTTGCTCGACCCCGCGATTCGCTCGGGGCGGTGGTAGTCCAGGCAGGTCGTCCGGAACCCGACCCAGGCGAAGAGTCCCTTCATGAAACGCCGCGACTCGGGCAACTCGTTGAGAGCATCTACGACCTGACGGTCCATGAGACGAAAGTCGCCGACGTTCTCCGGAATGGCCGGGTCGGCGATCTTGTTGTGGATCCGGTAGAACCAGTTGGCCGAGGCGCGCTTGGCCCAGGAGTCGGAGGTACGATCGACACGTCGCCCTAGAACGACTTCGTAGCCTTCGCGCCACTTCTCGATCATTTCCAGAATCAGTTCGGGAGGGTCCTGCAAGTCGACGTCAATGGGCACCACGACCTGGCCGGTAGCGCAGCGCAGGCCGGCGCTCAACGCGGCCTCCTTGCCGAAGTTCCTGCTCAGGTCGACCACTTTGATACGCGGAATGCGGCGCTGCTGCAGGAGCAGGATTTCCAGCGTCCCATCCATGCTGCCATCATTGACGAAGATGTACTCCACTTGCACGGCCACAGGGTCGTTGAACACGCTCTCCACGCGCTCCACGAACAAGACCACGGTCTCGACTTCGTTGTAGACGGGCACCACCAGCGAAAGCAATACGGGAGCACCATCCTGAATCCGCCCATCCTGCTCCGTTCTCGGATGCACATGCAGTTCACTGGTCATCTTGTGATCTCCCCCGCTCGAAAGCTGGCTGTCCATGTTTTATCTGTCTTGTTGAACGTTGAGCGCAGGATGATCGGCGCGCAACGAGATGGCCTTGAGCTGGATATCGCCACCGTTGCTGAACAGACGCAGCTCCACCTTCTGCAGTGGACTGTTCAGGGCGGCTCTGCCGGTGAGCGCGATGCTATTGCCTGAAGTTCCCATGAGCGGCCCGGAGGCCAGGCTGACAAAGGTGCCCGAGGCTTGCTGCCCGACCAGGTCCCAGCTCCCCACGGTCGTGGTGTCGTCTGCCAGGCTGAGATAGTCGATGCGGTGCTGATAGATACCGGCCGGCAAGTCGATGTAGGGACCATAGCTGAGGTACCCCGCCTGGCCCGGGGTGCGCGGTACCAGTCGCTCTCCTTGTAATTGGCCGATCAGGGAGGGCAGCTGCGCGGCCTCCCAGTGCGCGGAAAACTCATGCTGCTGTGGAGTCAGGGGGGCTCCGATTGCACGCCAGGAAGTGCCGGAATGGTTCTTGGCGCAGATCAGGTGGACAGTATCGAGCAGGCAATCGCCTGCCGCGATCGCCTGCTGAAACAGGGGTGGCAAGTCGAGCGAGTTGCGCAGGAATCCCGCTCTAACATACAGCTGGCCGTCCTGCGCGGGAGCCTGCGAGAAAGCGTTCTTCTGGTCGCAGTGCACTGCCGTTCGCGCCGTGTAGGCGCTGTTGATCGTCAGGCCGAGGTTGGCAGCGATGTATTGGTAGCGGACGTAGTCTTCAGTCGGGTTGTCCTTGCACCCATAGGCGGGATAGATCTCGATGTTGTGCAATCCGGCCAGCGCTGATCGCCAGGGGGCAAGCTCCAGGGTAGAGGGGAGGCGGGTGAAGAACTGCACTCGTTCGCGCAGCGGACGGGTGTCATGCCACTGCAGCGCCAGGGCGGCGGCGATGATCAGCAGCAATGCGCCGCTTTGGCGACGAAGCAAGGTGGCGAGTACGGCGAACATCACGAAGTAGCCAACCAGCCAGAAGAATCTTCCGCTGACGCGGAAGATGCCAAACACACCTTCCAGCAGTCGGGGCAGAGGCAAGTCGAGCAGGAGGTGCTGGCCGAGGAAGATGCGGTCGCTGGCGGCGTAGAGTAGAAAAACCGCCATGACCAGCGTCAGCGGCCAATGCCTGCGCAGCGATCTGAACAGAACTGCACCCTGAAGAGCCAGGGCGATGGGCAACAGCAGTAGAAGGCCGGCACCAAGGTAGTTGAAGCCTTCATCCTGGCCGCCGGTGGCATCCACGGGGGCACAGAGCAGCCCGCCACATAAGGGCGATAGCAGGTTCATCGAGTAGACGCCGAAGCCGCCGATCGCGGCTCCCTTGCCGATGAAGTATCCGCCGGCATACATGATCAGCAAGAGTGCTGCCAGGGAGGTGGCGGTCCAGCGTGCTCCCTGAGCGAGCGTCAAACGGGACTGCTGGTGCCGAGCCAACAGGCAGGCCAGGAAAACCGGATAGGTCATCGCCAGCAAATACGGATGGATCAGCAGCGCGGTGCAAGTCAGCGCGATGAAGCTGATACTGGTTCTGCTCAGGCTCCAGGTTGTCTGGAAGCTGCGGAAGTAGATACCCAGTGCGATCAGGAGCAGTCCCTGGGTCATCAGGGCCGTGTGCCCCAGTCGATGGGTCAGCGCCGGCCAGGTGATCGCGAAAGCGGTCGCGAGGAGTGCGCCCGGCAGGTGGCGAACTTTCAGCGAGCGGATGAGGAACACGGCGGCGGCTGCCTGGAGCAGATAGCTGAAGCCATGCCAGAGCCCAAAGTAATGGAATCCATCCGGGAGCAGAGTGCGGAAAGGTTTCAGCAGCAGGGCCAGCAGTGGGATGCTATCGGCGAAGGCGATGCTGGTACCTTCTGGGGCGTTCAGGCGAACGGATTTGAGCAACGGGAAATGCCAGCCATCTTTCTCGAAGAACAACCAGCCTGCCACGTGGGAGGCGGCGTCCCCTCCCTCGAAATACAGTCCATGCCCGGCCAGGAAGGAGAGCGGATACAGGTGCAGCACCAATGCCATGGCCATCAGCAGTGCTGCCGCATAAGCGGTGCTGCTTGGCGCCTCTCTCCAGAGCCACGCGCTTTTGCTAAGAGTTGCTGGCTCAGGCAGTTTCTGGAACTGACTCATACTGCTCGCTCGGATGGCTTGCGGGCAGTGCTTCCCAGGCCTCCTGCGATCGAATCGCGGAGTGCGGATTTCGATTTTTCGCCGAGAGAGCTTTCCGACAGAGCAAGCCACGAAGATGAACCGTCGCGGTGGTCGGGAAGATCAAGGTAATACGAACCTGTGCTGGCCCTCCGGGGGATCGAGCGATTGGCAGGGTAAATCCCACGTGGAAAGCGACGCATCTGATTGATTGCCGAGGTGGGCAGGGAACAGCTCAGCAGCGACAGCAGGAGTTGCAGGGTACGCATGGGCTTGGCCGATCTGAAAGCACGGCCAATTAGGCTATCGGAATGCTTGAGCGCGATCTAGCGTCGAGCGCTGGGCGAAGAAGGTAAGTTCGTAGCGAGCAAATTCGTGTTCTGAGGTGACTGTTCAGTCATGGAGGGGGCGATTGTTCCGGGTCAGTTCCACGGCTCTCGCAACTGTACAGTCCCGTTGTCGCCTCAGCTGTACTCAATGTATCCGGATGCTTGCCAGCGCCTCGAAGAACTGGTGCTATGCATGCCTTCCTTGAAAAACGAGCCGGTCCGACCGGTCGTGCCATAACAAAAAACAGCGCAGGAACGGGGCCTGCGTACGCATGATGGATCTGCTTATTCTCATTGGCTCGAAAATCAGCCAGGACACCATCCATAGCTCGCTGGGCAAGCCGGAGTACAGCTACTACTTCCTGTTGAAGGAGTTCCTGCCAGCCTTCCAGGCGATCGGCACTGTGGTCGAAGTGCGCAGTATCGCCGAGGTCGAGTCTCTCTATGCGGAACACCATGCGGCCGGCCGGCCGGTGGTGTTCATCAGCGTCAGCCCGCCGCAACAGACCCCGCTGGGCCTGCGCTGCCCGACTATTCCGCTGTTCGCCTGGGAGTTCGACAGCCTGCCCGACGTTGCCTGGGAGGGTGACCCGCGCAACGACTGGCGCCATGTCTTCGAACGCGTTCAGGGCGCTATCGCGACCAGCCGGGAGGCGGCCGCACTGGTTGCCAAGCAGCATCGTCACCTGCCTGTACTGGCAGCACCTGCCCCGATCTGGGAGCGCTTCGGTGCCGGCAAGGTAGCGCCCGTTCGCCCGGCTCAGGGCGAGCGGCGCGTCCCGTTCTCGGGCGTTGTAATCGACAGCCCATTGCTGGGCCTCAGCGCCGATGGCCTGGTTCGTCGTGCCGACGATCCACCACCCGAGCCCGTACCGGAGGTTGTCGTTGCCCCCATTTCCCCCTCGCGCTGGGAACAGCGGTTCGAAACGGGCCGGCTTCTGTTCGATGGCTGGCGCCGGGAGGTCTTTGGCGCGCCGGAAGTGCCCGCGGTCAGCGCGCCGATCGTAGCAGTTCCCGCCCTTCGCGATGTGGTGCTGGACGGGGTGGTTTACACCACGGTCCTCAACCCCGCGGACGGCCGGAAGAATTGGATCGACCTGATCACTGCCTTCTGCTGGGCGTTCCGCAATACGCCCGATGCCGTGTTGCTGGTGAAGATGACTCACCACGACCTGGAGCATTACCGGATCGTGCTGATGACACTGCTTTCCCGCTTGGCTCCATTCTCCTGCCGGGTGGTCGTGTTGCATGGCTTCCTCGAGGACGACCAGTATCAGGCGATGGTCGCGGCCACCGATTACTACGTGAACGCCTCGTCGTGCGAAGGGCTCTGCCTGCCGCTGATGGAGTTCCTGAGTGCGGGGAAACCGGCACTGGCGCCCCGGCATACGGCGATGGCCGATTACCTGGATGAACGCATGGCGTTCATTGTCGAGGGCGCACTGGAACCGACCTGCTGGCCCCACGATCCCACCGGCATGCTGGTCACGCACCGGCACCGGCTCAACTGGCAGTCGCTGATGGAGGCGTTCCGCCGCAGTCATGCTGTGGCGATCCGTGAACCGCAGGTCTATGCACAAATGTCCTGTGCGGCCTGCTCGCGGATGGAGGCGTTCAGCTCCCTGAGAACGGTGGCGGGTGCGCTGGAGGCCTTCATTGGCGATGTCCTGGATACTGACCGGTCGATACGAGTGCCTGCCCGTGCGGCGGGGGGAATGGCGGAATGAGGTTCCTGGTCTACTCCGAGGTCAACAGCGCACGCATCGAGTCGAGCCTGGGGCTGCCGGACTATAGCTATTACTTTGTGCTCAAGGAGTTTCTCCCGCTGCTGCGCGACCTCGGAGACGTCACCGTGGTGGAGCAGGTCGGGGAGGTCGACGCCCTTTATCGGCAAGCCCTCGATGATGGCGAACCCTGTGTTTTCCTCAGCTTCACGCCGCCGCATAAGACGCCACTGGACCTGCAGTGCCCGACCATTCCGGTATTTGCCTGGGAGTTCGACTCCATCCCCAACCAGCAGTGGCTGGAGGATGATCGGCAGAACTGGGCGGCGGTATTGCAGCGCTGTGGACGTGCCATCACCCATTCCGGGCTCACCGTCGAGGCGACTCGCGCCGAGTTGGGCGCGGCGTTTCCGGTGGTCTCCATCCCGGCTCCGGTATGGGACAAGTTTGCGCGCTTGCGCGAGCAGCCTGTGGGCTTGCCCAGCGAGCCGGTGACCCTGACCGTGCGTTCGGGCGTGGTCATGGACACCCACGATCTGTCGTTGGCGCCCTACATCCCCAACGCCGACGCCGTCACCCGTGCTGTTGCCAGTGCGCGTGCCCGCGAGCTGCCGGTGGTGGCGGCAAAGGCCGAACCTGAGGAGCCACGCGCAGCCGGGCGCCAGTCGCTGGCGCGTATCACCTTGCGCTACCTGGTGGAATGGTATCGCCTGGCCTGGCGAGCGCCGGTACCGGTCGCCGCAGAGCCCGCGCCTGCACGGATGGAGCCCCCCAACCCGGTGGAGCCTGGTGGTCTGCCGGATGTGGAGGTGGATGAAGAGGCAATGCCACCGCTGCCATTGGGCGAGCATCGGCTGACCCTGTCCGGCGTGGTCTTCACGGCCGTGTTCAACCCTTACGATGGCCGCAAGAACTGGGTGGACATGCTCACCGCGTTCTGCAGCGCCTTCCGCGACACTCCCGAAGCTACGCTGCTGTTCAAACTGGGGCACCATGAGTACGAGTCGGCGATGAACGACATGCTGATGTGCATGGCGCGCATGCCGGCCTTCCAGTGCCGCGTTGTCCTGTTGCACGGCTATCTGGATCGTTCCGAATTCGACGAGTTGATCCGTCATACCGCTTACATCGTCAATGCCTCTCACGGAGAGGGCCAGTGCCTGCCGCTGATGGAGTTCCTCAGTTGCGGCAAGCCGGCGGTTGCACCACGCCATTCGGCGATGGTCGATTACATCGACGAGAGCGTCGCCTTCGAAGTGGCGACCTGGCTGGACGCGACTGCCTGGCCGCACGACCCGCGGCTGGCCTATCGCACGTTGCGTCACCAGATCGACTGGGCATCACTGGTCGAGGCCTATCGTGCCGCCTACCAGTGCTACTCGCAGCAGCCGGAGCGCTACGCGCGCATGTCGACTGCGGCGGTGGAGAGAATGCGCACGCACTGCTCGCTGGAGGCCGGTCGTGGTCGCCTCGAGGCGTTTCTGGCCGCTGGCGCTGCCTGATTGGCGCTGCGGCACACATGAAGTCATAGCGGGAGCTGACATGCTGGAGTTCATCAAGAGCCTGGGGCGCAAGCCGGCGCCCGTTACCCTGCCGCAGGAGGCTGCGCCGCCGCCCGCTGCGCCGGTGGAGGATCTGTCGACGCTGACCGATACCTACCTCAGCGGCTGGTTCCACCAGGAAACCGATGAGCTGTTCGAGGGTTTTCCGATCAGTGCGCAGGACTCGGTCCTGGACATCGGTTGCGGCGACGGGCCTTTCGTTGCCTTCTGTGCCCAGCGCGGCGCGGAGGTGATCTTCGCCGATATCGACGCCGACAAGGTTGCCGCTGTCGAGCGCGGGCTGCAGGGCTCCAATGCCCGGGCCATGCTGCCCCTGGTCACCGATGCGAATCCCATTCCCCTGCCCGATGCGCGGGTGGACAAGGTTGTAGCGATGGAGGTGCTGGAGCACGTCGAGGACCCGGCGCAGTTCATGCGCGAGCTGGTCCGCGTTGGTAAACCCGGCGCGCTCTATCTGATCACCGTGCCCGATCCCCTGGGCGAAAGCGTGCAGAAGGAGCTGGCTCCTGCCGCCTATTTCGAGCATCCCAACCATATTCGAGTATTCGAACGCGAAGCCTTCGAGCAACTGATCCGCGACGCGGGCCTGGTGATCGAGCGCCAGGCGCATTACGGCTTCTACTGGTCGGTCTGGTGGTTCTTCTTCTGGGCCTGCAAGCAGGACCTGTCGCCGCCCTGGCACCCGTTGCTCGATAGCTGGACGCGCACCTGGAACATGATGCTGGCCACGGAAGAGGGGCCGCGTATCAAGAAGGCCCTGGACAAGGCGATGCCCAAGAGTCAGGCGATCATTGCGCGCAAGCCTGTTTGAGGCAGGGGAACTGTCTGAAAATGAGCAGAGTGCAGGGCGAATCAGGGTGCAGCCGATGAGCAAGGGGCGGATTGCCGACATCGAGATCCTGCGGGCCTTCGCGGTACTCTTCGTAGTGTTGCACCATGCCCATGGCAATCTTATCTCCTGGGCTTCGCCCCGCTTCGATGCGTTGACCGCATATTTTTCCGGCGGTTTTGGCGTGGACCTGTTCCTCGCCATTTCCGGCTTCGTCATTGCCCGCGATCTACTGCCCCGGCTGCGATCCGCTACACAGGCCGGTGTTGCGTTGCGTTGCGTTCTTGCGTTCTGGATCCGCCGCGCCTGGCGCTTGTTGCCTTCTGCCTGGTTCTGGTTGGCCGTGGTATTGCTGGCGGTCGTGTACTTCAATCGCTCGGGTGTTTTCGGCACCTGGGGCGCCAACCTCGACGCCACTTACGCCGGGGTCCTGCAGTTCGCCAACTGGCGCTTCGCCGAGACCTTCATGCGCAGCGAGTACGGAGCCAGCTTCGTTTACTGGAGCCTATCGCTGGAAGAGCAGTTCTATATCCTGCTGCCGCTGATCGCTCTACTGGCTCGCCGTTGGCTGGTTCCGGTGTTGCTCGTCCTGGTGGTGTACCAGTTGTTCGCTGCCCGTGGTCTGGTAATGGTGATGTTCCGTAGTGATGCGCTGATGCTCGGAGTGTTGTTGGCAATCTGGAGCCGGACGGCGTCCTACGAGCGACTGCGCTCGCTATTGCCTGCCCGGGGAGGCAGCCTGTTGCTGCTTGCAGTCAGCCTGCTCATGGGGGCGTTCTGGTCGGATACCCTCGATGTAGGCATCTATAAGTTCAGCCTGGTGGCGATCTGCTCTATCGTGCTGGTGTGGATGGCTTCCTATGACGCGGACCTGTTCCTGCCTTGGGGGCCCTTGCGCCGATTGGCCGTTTGGATCGGCACGCGCTCCTATGCCATCTACCTCATCCATGTGCCGGCATTTTTCGCGACTCGCGAATTCTGGTTTCGCCTGTATCCGCAGTTGCCGGTAGATGATCGCTTTTTCTATCCCTTCGTGGTGTGCGCGATGGCGCTGATCGTGGTGCTGAGCGAGCTGAACTTCCGCCTGCTGGAAACGCCGCTGCGTCGTCGCGGAGCGCGGATGGCGCAATGGGTTTCGGGACAACGGACCGAAGCCCCGCGGGGCACGGCAGTGGAGCAGGGGCTTGGACGGTGATCGTGACACAGTGGCCAGCAATGGCCGGGAGCGGGCTTCTCATGCAGGAAGCGAGGTTAGTCGAGGAGTGCGTATGAGCAAGGGGAAAAATCCGGAAATCGAGTACCTGCGCGCTGTCGCTATCGGTATGACGTTGTTATGCCACGTGCCGATGTTGTTGCCCTATTACGAAGCTTTCTTCTTCAAATTCTTCAACGTGTACATGCCCTGGTCTGGCGTCGACCTGTTCTTCTGCATTTCCGGCTACATCGTCTGCAGAAGCTACCTGGACTATTTCGACCAGCACCGGCAGCGAGGTAGCTATGCCATTGCAGCCAGAGCTTCTGGCTGCGGCGTATCTACCGGCTGTTGCCGACTGCCTGGTTATGGATCCTGATCCCCTTGGCGCTGTCGCTGGTGTTCAACCGCAGCGGCGCTTTCGGTTCATGGCTCGACAACTTGCGCAGCTTCACTGCCGTTGCAACCTTCACCGGCAACCTGGCCAATCAGTACAACGGGCTGCTGGGGCCAAATGCGGTCTACTGGAGTCTCGCGCTGGAAGAGCAATTCTACTTCATGTTGCCTTTCTTCCTGCTGTGCGTGACGGCCTACCGCTGGCGCGTAGGGTTGCTGCTGGCGCTGATTGCCTTGCAGTTCGGGCTGGACCGCAACATGTTCGGGACGCCAACCAGCGCCATGCTCAACTCGTTCAGACTCGACGCAAT
This sequence comes from Pseudomonas sp., assembly GCA_049840615.1. Lineage (GTDB taxonomy): Bacteria > Pseudomonadota > Gammaproteobacteria > Pseudomonadales > Pseudomonadaceae > Pseudomonas. The sequence continues at coordinate 83,138 of JASGKM010000031.1, read as the reverse complement.
GATGTGGGGTGTTCTGCTATGCCTGGCGGGTCGCACACCCTTGCTTCGGCGATTCGAACCGACCTTCCTGGGCAAGAGCGCCTGGTTGCGCCTGGCCTTCGTACTCATCCTGTTCTACTTGCTGGGGGCGATTCCCGGTCAGCTCATCGCGATGCCCATCGCCGTGGGGCTGATAGCCATTGTTGCGCTGCTGCTGGTGTGGGTTGCCAGCTATCAGCAGGGATATCTGTACTGCCCGTCGGTACTGTCACGCCCGCTGCTTTGGCTGGGGTCGCGCTCCTACGGCTTGTATGTCATTCATATCTGCGCTTATCACCTGAGTCGGGAGATCTGGTATCGCTATGCTGCGGCGCAGGGCGTTGAGCTGGACAAGTCTTTCACTCTGGAGCTGGTGGTGACGGCGTTGGCGATTGCGTTGATCGCCAGCGAGCTGAATGGTATCGATTCGTCGAGGAGCCCCTGCGGCGCAAGGGTGCGCGGATTGCACGAGAACGGCTGGAGCGTTTTTCCGGTGGTGTCCCGGTGGTGGACGCCCCGCATCACGACACGCAGCCGCTTGAGGTCACCCGGACAGACGCGCCGAGCGCGCGTGCGACCGAATAAGTGCCGTCGGTTGCGAGAGTGGAAAACCTTGAGGCTGCTTCCGGGTCACAGAAAGCCAGGGATGCATTCAAATTATCGTGACCAGCCGGTCAGCCATTTCAGGTTCCTTTCCTTTAGAACAATCAGAGAGACTGGCCTTTGAACAAACGATTACTGGTAACAGGGCTTTCCGGTTTCGTGGGCACCCGGCTTCGGGCGTCGCTGGGGTCGCAATGGCAATTGATGGAGCTCCCGCGCCTGGATCTGACCGAGCCCGGGGCCTTCGATGAGTATCTGCGCGAGGATGTGCCCGACGCAGTGATTCACCTGGCCGGCCAGACGTTCGTGCCGCAGGCGTTCCGTGATCCTGCCGGAACCTTGCAGGTGAACCTCATCGGCACGCTGAACCTGCTGCAGTCGCTCAAGCGTTGCGACTTTAACGGAGCGTTTCTTTACGTCAGCTCCGGGGATGTCTATGGACAGGTGAGCGAGGATCAGCTGCCGATTACCGAGCTGCAGTTGCCCAGGCCGAGGAATCCCTACGGCGTGAGCAAGCTCTCGGCGGAGTTGCTTTGTCAGCAGTGGAGCTTCGCCGAGCCTTGGCGCATGATGGTGGCACGTCCGTTCAACCACGTAGGAATGGGCCAGAAGGCCGATTTCGTTATACCGGCGGTCGCAAGACAACTCGCGCGTATTCGTCATGGATTGCAGGACGCGTATATCGAGGTCGGGGATATTGATGTCACCCGTGATTTCCTTGATGTACGTGATGTTTTGTCGGCCTACTTCGTATTGCTCGAAAAGGGGCGTTCGGGGGAGGTGTACAACGTTTGTTCGGGCCAGGAGTATCGCCTGCGCGACCTGATAGTCCAGATGGCTTCGCTGGCGGGGGTGGATCTGCAGATTCGCCAGGATCCGCAGAAGCTGCGCAAGGCCGAACAGCGGCGTGTTCGTGGCAGCAACGCAAAGCTCATGAGTGAAACCGGCTGGCGGCCGGCTCACGGGATGGAGCAGATCCTGCTGGATGTCCTGGCTGACTGGGATGTCCGCGCCTTGCAGGAGTGATACGGCCGCAGCAGTCAGCGGCCACTGTGGCGATACCTGTCGCCGATTGAAGATCCCGCCAGGCCTGCCAGGGGGAAGGGGGTCACAGGTAATGTGCTGTACGCGGAGACATCGCTCGGGCGGAAGCCGATCGAGTCTCCGGCATAACTACAACGAGCTCGCAGCGCTTTCATCTGCGAGCCATCACGGATGCTAGAAGAATGACAAAAAGTGCTCTGATCACTGGCCTGACCGGACAGGATGGCGCCTACCTTGCGAAACTGCTGCTGGAAAAGGGCTACAACGTCCATGGCCTGGTAGCTCGCCGCAGCAGCGATACGCGCTGGCGCTTGCGTGAACTGGGGATCGAGTCCGAGGTGATCTACCTCGACGGCGATCTGGCGGACGCTTCCTCCGTGCAGCGTGCCGTGATCAAGGCCAAGCCGGACGAACTCTACAACCTCGGCGCACAGAGCTTTGTCGGCAGTTCCTGGGATCAGCCGGTCACCACTGGAATTGTCGATGGCCTGGGCGTGACTCATCTGCTGGAAGCCATCCGCCAGTTCAACCCGGAAACCCGCTTCTACCAGGCATCCACCAGCGAGATGTTCGGCCTGATCCAGGCAGAGCGGCAGGATGAGAACACCCCGTTCTACCCGCGCAGCCCCTACGGCGTGGCCAAGCTCTATGGTCACTGGATCACCGTGAACTACCGCGAGAGCTTCAAGCTCCACGCTTCCAGCGGCATCCTGTTCAACCACGAGTCGCCCCTGCGCGGCATCGAGTTCGTGACCCGCAAGGTCACCGACGCGGTGGCCCGCATCAAGCTGGGCAAGCAGAACGAACTGCGCCTGGGCAACATCGACGCCAAGCGCGACTGGGGCTTCGCCGGCGACTACGTCGAAGCCATGTGGCTGATGCTGCAGCAGGACAATCCGGATGATTACGTCGTCGCCACCGGGGTGACCACCACCGTCCGCGAGATGTGCCGCATCGCCTTCGAATACGTAGGTCTGAAGTACCAGGATCATGTGGTGATCGACCCGGCCTTCTTCCGCCCGGCGGAAGTGGACGTGCTGCTGGGCAACCCTGGAAAGGCCGAGCGCGTACTGGGCTGGAGCCCGAAAACCAGTCTGGAGAACCTCATTCACATGATGGTTGACGCCGACCTGCGTCGCGTTGACAAGGAGTGATCCATGCTCGTCCCCGTCATCCTTTCCGGTGGTGCTGGCACCCGCTTGTGGCCGGTTTCCCGTGAAGGCCAGCCCAAACCGTTCATGGCGATGCCCGACGGCCAGTCGCTGCTGAGCAAGACCTACCGCCGCGCAGCCAGTTTGCTGGGCTCGGAAGGACACATCGTCACGGTGACCAACCGTGACTATTACTTCCAGAGCAAGGACCATTTCCAGTCGACCAAGCTGCGTCAGCGGGGACATTTCATCCTCGAACCGGCTGGCCGCAACACTGCTCCGGCCATTGCAGTTGCTGCATTGGCACTACGCGCCTTGCACGGCGATGACGTCACCATGGTGGTGATGCCAGCGGATCACCTGATCCGTGATGTCGAGACTTTTTCCCGTTGCGTCGAGCACGCGGTGGCGCTGGCGGAGGCAGGACAGCTGGTGACGTTCGGTGTCGTACCCGATGCACCGGAAACCGGTTTCGGCTACATCGAGATGGGCGACGCCCTCGACGCCAAGGGTGGCAGCCGAGTGAAGCGCTTTGTCGAAAAGCCGGACCTGGATACCGCCAAAGGGTTCCTGCAGGCCGGCACCTTCCTGTGGAATTCCGGCATGTTCTGCTTCACCGTCGGCACCTTCATCAGCGAGCTGGAAAAGCACGCGCCGCAGATGCTGGAAATGGCCATCGCCTGCCAGATGGCCAGCCAGCCGGCCGAGTTCGGCAACCTGGTGCAGCAGGAGCTGCCTTCGGATCACTTCTGCGCCCTGGAGGACATCTCCATCGACTATGCGCTGATGGAGCACTCGGACCGCGTTGCGGTGATTCCGGCGGCGTTCGACTGGAGCGACATCGGCTCCTGGACCGCCATGAGTGCCCTGGTGGACGCCGATGCCGACAACAACCGCGCTGCCGGCAACGCCATATTCGTCGATAGCCGTGACAACTACGTACAGAGCGAAGGTCGGCTGATTGCGACCGTGGGCGTCGAAGGGTTGGTCGTGGTCGAGACTGCCGATGCGATTCTGGTGGCGCGGGCTGACCGTGCGCAGGACGTGCGCAAGGTGGTCAAGCAACTCAAGGACAGCGACAACGAAGCCTACCGTTTGCACCGGACGGTGAGCCGCCCGTGGGGCACCTACACCGTTCTGGAAGAAGGCCCGCGCTTCAAGATCAAGCGCATCGTGGTCAAGGCTGGTGCCGCCCTGTCGCTGCAAATGCATCACCATCGCAGCGAGCACTGGGTCGTGGTGCAGGGCATGGCCAAGGTCACCAACGGCGAATCCGTGCGGCTGGTGAACAGCAACGAGTCCACCTATATCCCAGCGGGGCACCGTCATCGCCTGGAGAATCCGGGCGTGATCGACCTGGTGATGATCGAGGTGCAGAGCGGCGAATACCTGGGTGAGGACGATATCGTCCGCTTCGAGGATATCTACGGCAGGATCGTCTGATGTCGCTGAGCAGTCTGAAAGGCACCTGGCAGTACCGCGGTTTCATCGCGGGCAGCGTGCGGCGGGAATTCGAGTCGCGTTATCGTGGCTCGTTGCTCGGAGCGGCCTGGACCATCCTCAATCCTCTGGCGATGATCCTGGTGTACACCGTGATCTTCTCCGAAGTGATGCGTGCGCGCCTGCCCGGTGTGGACGACAAGATGGCCTACAGCGTATTCCTGTGCGCGGGCCTGCTGACCTGGGGATTGTTCTCCGAAGTGGTCAGCCGCTGCCTGAACATGTTCCTCGAGAATGCCAACCTGCTGAAGAAGCTGAGCTTCCCGCGCCTCTGCCTGCCGGTGGTGAGTGTCTGCAGTGCGTCGCTGAATTTCGCCATCATCTTCGCTTTGTTCATCGGCTTCCTGCTTATCACCGGGCGCCTGCCCGGTGTTGCGCTGCTGTCGTTCCCGCTGTTGCTGGCGTTGCAGCTGATGTTCGCCGTTGGCCTGGGCATGCTGGTCGGCGTGCTCAACGTGTTCTTCCGCGATGTCGGGCAGCTGTTCGGGATTCTCCTGCAGTTTTGGTTCTGGCTCACTCCCATCGTCTACCCGCTGACCATTCTGCCGGAGTCAATCGGCCGGCTGGTGCAGCTCAATCCGCTGACTGGCCTGATGCAGGCCTACCAGAACCTGTTTCTCTACGGCCAGTGGCCGCAGCTCTCGCAGTTGCTGCCGGTGACGGTATCCGGCGTACTGCTGTGCGTGCTGGCCATGATGTTGTACCGCGCACGTGCGGGAGAAATGGTGGACGAACTCTGATGGGCCATATCCGTATTCAGCAGCTGGGCAAGGCCTATCGTCAGTACCCCAAGCGCTGGTCGCGTCTGGTCGAGTGGGTCGCGCCCGGGGGCAAGCCGCGGCATCACAAGCATTGGGTCCTGCAGAACATTTCGCTGGAGATCGAACCGGGCGAGGCGGTCGGTATCGTCGGCTCCAATGGTGCCGGCAAAAGCACCCTGCTAAAGATCATCACCGGCACCACGCAGCCCACCAGTGGCACCTGCGAGGTAGGGGGAACGGTATCCGCCCTGCTCGAGCTGGGCATGGGCTTCCATCCGGAGTTCACCGGTCGGCAGAACGTCTATATGGCCGCGCAGCTCCTCGGGCTGCAGCGCGGCGAAATCGACGCATTGTTCCCGGAGATCGAGGCCTTCGCCGAAATCGGCGACGCCATCGACCAGCCGGTGCGCACCTACTCCAGCGGCATGCAGATGCGCCTGGCGTTCAGCGTGGCCACCGCGCGTCGCCCGGATGTACTGATCATCGATGAAGCCCTGTCGGTCGGCGACTCGTATTTCCAGCACAAGAGCTTCGAGCGTATCCGCAGCTTCCGTCGTGCGGGCACCACGCTGTTGATCGTTTCCCATGACCGCTTCTCCATCCAGTCCATCTGTGATCGAGCAGTGTTGCTGGAGTTCGGCCAGGTGGCGATGCAGGGTGACCCGGAAATGGTCATGGACTACTACCATGCGCGGATGGGCGAGGGGCTCAACCATCTCGTGCGCCAGGAGATGCTGGCCAACGGCAAGGCCCGCACCATCTCCGGTACGGGCGAGGCGGAGATCGAATCGGTACGACTGCTGGACGCCGGGGGCAAGGACATCGATTTGGTCGAAGTCGGCCACGATGTCGTCCTGGAAGTCGGTGTGCGGGTTTGTCAGGACGTCGATCGGCTGGTGCTCGGCTTCATGCTCAAGGACCGGCTCGGGCAGGCGATGTATGGCATCAATTCGCACCGACTCAAACAGGTGCAGAAGGGCCTGAAGACGGGAGACCGGTTGGTCTACCGCTACGCGTTCCCCATGCGACTGGGAGCTGGCAACTATTCGGTGTCGCTCGAGCCTTTCGCGGCTCGACTCGCACCTGGACGGCAACTACGAGTGGAGGGACTGCGCGATGATTTTCCATGTGGTCAACAGCACGCGCGAGAACTTCATCGGTTATTCGTGGCTGGATGCCCGCGCCAGCATCGAGCACTTCCCCAGCGATGCCTCGGTTCAACGCAGTGGAGAGCACTCCTGATGCGCCTGCTCGTCGAATGCACCTACGTTTTCGAACATCCCCACGTGAACTCCGGCATCCAGCGCGTGGTGCGCAACGTGATTCGTCATCTGGAGGATGCCGAGGGCGGGGTGGAATGCGTTCCGGTGGCGTTCATCAACGGCCGCATGCATCGGGTGCTGCACTTGGCGCCGCTGTCGACCGAGGAACTGCCCTGGCACAGCCGCATGAAGATCGCCCTGGAGCAGATGCGCAATGACTATTGGGTGAGGCATGCGAGCCTGGAGCGCCGTTGGCCGATCAGCCGCTACCACAACGCACGCCGCGCGCTCTACGTGGTGTGCAAGGTTGCCAGTCTGGCGATTACCCTACCGCTGCGTTTCGCCATGTTCGCCTCGCGCGGCCACGTGGTGCCTGAGCGCCTGGAACCGATGGACGTCCAGCCGGGTGACCAGCTGCTGCTGCTCGACTCTTCCTGGCACGCCGATTTCTTCCCGGTGGCCGAAAAACTCAAGGCCGAGGGTGTCGGGCTGATCTCGGTGATCTACGACCTGATTCCCTGCACGCATCCGCAGTTCTGCGATGCCGGGTTGGTGAAGGTGTTCGACCGCTGGTTCGACTGGATCGTCGAAATGGCGGACGGCTTTATCTGCATTTCCACCACTATTCGCGATCAGGTGCGCGCCGAAATCGTTCGCCGCCGAGGCGAAGAGGTTGCCCGGGGCCTTTGGTTCGAGCACTTCTACCTCGGCTCGGAACTGGACCTGGTGCACGATGCCTCGCAGCTGGACGGCAAGCTGGTGCAGATGTTCGAGGATGGCGCGCCGGTCTACCTGATGGTCAGCACCATCGAGCCGCGCAAGAATCATGCATACCTGCTCGATGCCTTCGAGCAGTTGTGGGCGGCTGGCTCTCCGGCGCGCCTGTGCATCATCGGCCGCTATGGCTGGAAGTGCGAAAACCTGATGGCGCGCATTCGCGGCCACGAGGAGCTGAACAAGCGCCTGTTCATGTTCAACAAGCTCAATGACCGCGGCCTCGAGTACGCATACGCCAACGCCCGTTCCCTGGTCTTCCCCTCCTATGTCGAAGGCTTTGGCCTGCCGTTGGTGGAGGCCATGCAGCGCCACCTGCCGGTGATGGCCAGCGACATTCCTGTGTTCCGTGAAGTGGGCGGCGACTTCGTGGCCTACTTCGATCTGCAGCGCCCGGAGACCCTGGCCGAGCTGGTGCAGGAGTTCGAAGGCAGCGCCCGCTTCCCGGCAGCCCGCGCCACCGCAGACTGGAGCTGGCTGACCTGGCGTGATGCCAGTCGGCAGCTGGTCAGCCGTGTGCTGGGCGCTCTGAGCTTGCGAAAGCTGGAGCAGCCACGACCTGAAGTGGAAGTAGGTTAGCGTGCACGTTGCGCTGAACGCCCGCATCCTCCAGGCGCCGAGAACCGGCATCGGCCAGTACGTGTCATCTTTGACCCAGGCGTTGCAGGAGCAAGCGGAAGTCAGTCTGCAGTTGTTCCTGGGCCGTCAATGGGCGGTGGATCTGCCGCCAGCCCCGCTGCCCGGATATTCCGGCCGCGTCGCGCTGGCCAAGCGCGTGCCGGGCGCCTACCGCATTCGCCGTTGGCTGGAGCAGAGCAGCTTTGACCGTGGGCTGCGGCAACGTTCGATCGATCTGTACCACGAGCCCAGCCTGTGGCCCCTGGAGTTCGACGGCCCGATGGTCATGACCCTGCATGACCTGACGCATGTGCACTTCCCGCAGACCCAGCCCGCCGACCGACTCGCCGAGATCGAGCGGCATGTCGGCCGTGGCGTGGAGCGGGCGCAGTGCGTGCTGACAGACTCCGAGCATGTCGCTGGAGAGATTCGCCGCCATTTCGCGCTGCCCGATGAGCGTGTGGTGGTGGCGCCGCTGGGATACGCACCGCGCTTCCATCCTCGTTCGGATGCGGAGCTGGCAGGCACGCTCGCGTCGTTCGGACTGTCCTCGGGTCAGTACCTGATCTGTGTCGGTACGCTCGAGCCGCGCAAGAACCTTCAGCTGGCGCTTCGGGCCCATTCCCTGCTGCCGGCGACGCTGCGTACGCGCCTGCCATTGGTGATAGTCGGAATGCCAGGCTGGCGCGGCGAAGGGCTCGATGAGACGCTGGAATCTGCCGTGAAAGGTGGCTGGGCGAAGGTGCTCGGCTACCAGAGCGACGAGGTGCTGGCGGAGTTGCTGGCCGGGGCGAAGGCCTTGCTCTTCCCTTCGCTGTATGAAGGCTTCGGCCTGCCCGTGCTGGAAGCTATGGCTAGTGGTGTGCCGGTATTACTGACTCGTACCTCCTCGCTGCCGGAAGTGGCGGGGGAGGCGGGCATCTATGTCGATGCCCATGATCCGCAGGAGATGTGTTCCGCCCTGCAGGAACTGGTGGACGACTCTTCTCTCGGGCAACGCTGCCGGATGCTGGGGCTCGAGAGAGCCCGGCACTTCAGCTGGCAGCGCTGCGCCCGGATAACCAGCGAAGCCTACCGAAAGGCTGTGGGAGGCTGAATGCGCGTACTGCACTTCTTCAAGACCTATCTGCCGGACTCCGTGGGCGGCATCGAGCAGGTGATCAACCAGCTCTGCCGTACCGGACGGCATCACGGCATCGAGCACCAGGTTCTCACCCTGAGCTCGAATCCAGAGCCTACGGAGCTGATGGTCGACGGGCATCGGGTCTACCGCTCTCGCCTCGATCTGCAACTGGCTTCCACCGGTTTCTCCTACAGCGTCGTGCCACAGTTCCGCCGGCTCGCGGCAGAAGCCGACATCATCAATTTCCACTTCCCCTGGCCGTTCATGGATGTGGTGCACCTGCTGGCGGGCGTCGACAAGCCAACGGTGGTGACCTACCACTCGGATATCGTTCGCCAGCGTCATCTCTTCAAACTGTACCAGCCGTTGATGCACCGTTTCCTCGGTAGCGTGGACCGCATCGTCGCCGCCTCGCCCAACTACCTGGGCTCCAGCGAGACCCTGCGTCGTTACCAGCACAAGGCGGAAGTCATTCCCTATGGTCTGGACAAGCAGGCTTACCCCGTTCCGTCCGAGGAGTGCACGGCACGCTGGCGCCGTGAGGTAGGGGAGCAGTTCTTCCTGTTCGTCGGCGTAATGCGCTACTACAAGGGGCTGCACATCCTGCTGGAAGCCGTGCAGGGCACCGGGTACCCGGTGGTGATTGTCGGTGCTGGCCCCCTGGAACAGCAGTTGAAGGCTCAGGCGGCAGCGCTGGGCGTCGAGTCCCACGTCCGTTTCGTGGGGCGTGTCAGCGAAGAGGACAAGGTTGCCCTGCTGCAATTGTCGCGGGCGATCGTCTTCCCCTCGCACCTGCGCTCGGAAGCCTTCGGCATTTCCCTGCTGGAAGGCGCCATGTACGGCAAACCCATGATCTCGAGCGAGATTGGCACCGGTACCAGCTTCATCAATGCCAACGGGCTGACCGGCCTGGTGGTGCCACCGAGCGATCCCCCGGCGTTCCGTCAGGCGATGAAATGGTGTTGGGAAAATCCGCAAGCAGCAGCGGAAATGGGGCGGCACGCGGAAGCTCGCTATCAGGAGCTGTTCACGGCTGAGGCGATGGGGCGCGTCTGGGCAGATCTGTATCGCAATCTGCTGGACGAAAGGGCGGAGAAGGAAGGGTTGCTGCCCGAAGGTCGCTCTGGCTGAGCGACCGGGGCAACGAACTTACCAGTACAGTTTAGGCGAGCCTGGAGAGTGTGGCTCAGTTGTACTGTTGAATCAGCGCCAGAACGGCTTGTTCAGTTCGGCGTAACGCTGGGCTTCGCTGATGCCGGCGTCGGCCAGCAGGCGGGAGTCCAGGCGGGCCAGCTGACGGCGGCTTTCCATGCGGCGCTGCCACAGGCGAACGGTGCCGACGAGGCCACGATGGGCGCTGGAGGTGCTACGGGTGGTGCTCAGAGCTGCGGAACCGAGGGTACGTTCCATGGTGGTCATCCTTCTCGCTTGTGGCGAGTAGTCAGTTGCTGAATGGATTGAGCATATGATCTGACTTTTTGGTCAGGGATGACAGGTACAGTTGTACTGTATTGCAGCTAGTCAGCCGATTGTAATTTTGAACTGTAATGGTCTTTTTCGGGGCGAACTGTACCGTTGCGCTCTATTCTGGTGCGCAATGGGCGAGCGTCTGAGGTTTTCCGAGGGTGCCGGCCAGGTTGGCGGCGGGGGAAGCTGAACAGTTGGAGCGGGATAAAAATCTGTTCAAGAGTGTTTTTACGTGGTTTTTTTCCGGCTGTAAACCCTTGCGGGCCATTCATTGCTGAATGACCCGCAAAGTGTCTGGAATCAGCTCGCCGCCAGCATGTGGCCGCGTTCTTCCAGATTGATATGCCACTCCAGGGCCTCGCGCAGGATGTGCGGGGTATGGCCGCCGCGCTCGCAGGCGGTGTCGAAGTAACTGTTCAGGGCGTCGCGGTAGGACGGATGCACACAGTTGTCGATGATCACCCGGGCGCGCTCTCGCGGCGCCAGGCCACGCAGGTCGGCGAGGCCGACTTCGGTGACGAGGATGTCCACGTCGTGCTCGGTGTGGTCGACGTGGCTGACCATTGGTACCACGCTGGAAATGCTGCCGCCCTTGGCGATGGACTTGGTGACGAACACGGCCAGGTGTGCGTTGCGGGCGAAGTCGCCCGAGCCGCCGATGCCGTTCATCATCCTGGTGCCGCCTACGTGGGTGGAGTTCACATTGCCGTAGATGTCGAATTCCAGCGCGGTGTTGATGCCGATGATGCCCAGGCGACGGACCACTTCGGGGTGGTTGGAGATCTCCTGCGGCCGCAGTACCAGCTTGTCCTTGTAGCGCTCGAGGTTGCCGAAGACTTCTTCGTTACGACGTGCGGACAGGGTGATGGAACTGCCCGAGGCAAAGCGCAGCTTGCCGGCGTCCATCAGGTCGAAGGTCGAGTCCTGCAGCACTTCGGAGTACATGGTCAGGTCTTCGAACGGCGATTCGATCAGGCCGCACATCACCGCGTTGGCAATGGTACCGACGCCCGCTTGGAGCGGTGCGAGGTTCTTGGCCAGGCGGCCGGCGTCCACTTCCTGCTTGAAGAAATCAATCAGGTGGTTGGCAATGGCCTGGGTCTCGTCGTCCGGCGGCAGCACGGTGGACGGGGAGTCCGGCTGGTCGTTGACGACGATGGCGACGATCTTTTCCGGCGGGATCGGAATGGCGGTGCTGCCGATGCGGTCATCGACCTTGGTCAGCGGGATCGGCGTGCGGGTCGGGCGGTAGGTCGGGATATAGATGTCGTGCAGGCCTTCCAGGTTGGTGTTGTGCGCGACGTTGATCTCGACGATCACCTGCTTGGCGAAGATCGCGAAGCTGGCCGAGTTGCCCACGGAGGTGGTCGGCACGATGTGGCCTTCCTCGGTGATGGAAACGGCTTCGATGACGGCGATGTCCGGCAGCTTGAGCTGGTGGTTGCGCAACTGCTCGACGGTCTCGGAGAGGTGCTGGTCGATGAACATCACCTCGCCTGCGTTGATCGCCTTGCGCAGGGTGCTGTCGACCTGGAAGGGCATGCGACGGGCCAGCACGCCGGCTTCGGTGAGCTGCTTGTCGAGGTCATTGCCCAGACTGGCGCCGGTCATCAGGCTGATGCGCAGCGGCTCCTGCTTGGCGCGCTCGGCGAGGGCCTTGGGTACGGCTTTGGCTTCGCCGGCGCGGGTGAAACCGCTCATGCCGACGGTCATGCCGTCCTTGATAAGGGCCGCGGCCTGGTCGGCAGTCATCACCTTGTCCAGCAGGGAGGACATACGCACGCGATCACGGAACATGGGAAAACCTCGGGCAGTAGGAAGTGCGAGGCCGCCAGTCTAGGGACTCGGCGATTTTTGGCTCTTATACCAAGGTCGAAAAATCGCCCGGCCGGTTGCCTTCTTACTACCAAAGTTCAGGAGTTTTCCCTTTGCCGGAAAGCAAGACACCGGCGCGAGGCCGGTGTCTTGTGGATCGACGGCCGTCTTATTCGACGGCCTTGACCATATCTTCGATGACTTTCTTGGCGTCGCCGAAGACCATCATGGTCTTGTCCAGGTAGAACAGTTCGTTGTCCAGGCCGGCGTAGCCGCTGGCCATCGAGCGCTTGTTGACGATCACGGTCTTGGCCTTGTAGGCCTCGAGGATCGGCATGCCGGCGATCGGCGACTTCGGATCGTTCTTCGCCGCCGGGTTCACCACGTCGTTGGCGCCCAGGACCAGCACCACGTCGGTCTGGCCGAACTCGGAGTTGATGTCTTCCATCTCGAACACCTGCTCGTAGGGCACTTCGGCCTCGGCCAGCAGGACGTTCATGTGGCCCGGCATACGGCCGGCAACCGGGTGGATGGCGAACTTCACGTTGACGCCGCGATGGGTCAGCTTCTCCGCCAGTTCCATCAGCGCGTGCTGGGCACGGGCCACCGCCAGGCCGTAGCCGGGAACGATGATCACGCTGTCGGCGTTGGTGAGCAGGAAGGAGGCGTCGTCGGCCGAACCGGATTTCACCGGGCGGGCTTCTTTCGCACCCGCCGGGCCGCCAGCGTCCGCTTCGGCGCCGAAGCCACCGAGGATGACGTTGAAGAACGAGCGGTTCATCGCCTTGCACATGATGTAGGAGAGGATCGCGCCCGAGGAGCCCACCAGCGAGCCGGCGATGATCAGCATCGAGTTGTTCAGCGAGAAGCCGATACCTGCCGCGGCCCAGCCGGAGTAGGAGTTCAGCATCGACACCACGACCGGCATGTCCGCACCGCCGATCGGGATGATGATCAGCACGCCGAGGACGAAGGCCAGGGCCAGCATCACGACGAAGGCGGTCAGGTTGCCGGTGAACATGAACAGCAGGCCCAGGCCCAGGGTGGTCAGGCCGAGCACCAGGTTGAGCATGTGCTGGCCGGCGAACTGCACCGGGGCGCCCTGGAACAGGCGGAACTTGTACTTGCCCGACAGCTTGCCGAAGGCGATCACCGAACCGGAGAAGGTGATGGCGCCAATGGCCGCGCCGAGGAACAGCTCCAGGCGGTTACCGGTGGGGATGGTATCGCCCAGGTTCTGCACGATGCCCAGGGACTGCGGCTCGACCACGGCGGCGATGGCGATGAACACGGCAGCCAGGCCGATCATGCTGTGCATGAAGGCGACCAGTTCCGGCATCTTGGTCATCTCGACGCGCTTGGCCATGATCGAGCCGGCGGTGCCGCCGACCAGCAGGCCGATGATCACGTAGACGATGCCGGTGGTGGCGATCTCGCTGCTGATCTTGAACACCAGGGCGACGGTGGTCAGCGCGGCGATGGCCATGCCGATCATGCCGAACAGGTTGCCGCGGCGTGAGGTGGTCGGGTGCGACAGACCTTTCAGCGCCTGGATGAAGCACACCGAGGCGATGAGGTAGAGGAGGGTGACGAGGTTCATGCTCATGTCAGTGCTTCTCCGCCTTCGGCGCTTTCTTCTTGAACATTTCCAGCATGCGGCGGGTGACCAGGAAGCCACCGAACACATTCACTGCTGCCAGGGCCACGGCCAGGGTGCCCATGGCCTTGCCCAGCGGGGTGACGGTCAGGGCGGCGGCCAGCATGGCGCCGACGATCACGATCGCCGAGATGGCGTTGGTCACTGCCATCAGCGGGGTGTGCAGGGCAGGGGTGACGTTCCAGACCACGTGGTAGCCGACGTAGATCGCCAGCACGAAGATGATCAGGTTGTAGATGCCGTGGGAGATCAGCATGTCTTCCATAGTTTCTCACCGGTCTTCAGGGCCGGACGCGGGGTCCGGCGCATTCTTATATAAGAAGGGCTCAGCCGTTCTTGCGCACGATCTGGCCGTCACGGCACATCAGGCACGCGGCGACGATGTCGTCTTCCAGGTTCACCGTGAAGCCTTCGGCAGTCAGGGTGAGCTTGAGGAAGTCGAGCAGGTTGCGTGCGTAGAGTGCGGAGGCGTCTGCCGGGACCAGCGCGGCCAGGTTGCTCAGGCCGACGATGGTTACGCCGTGCTTGACCACGACCTGGTCAGCCTCGGTCAGCGGGCAGTTGCCGCCTTGCGATGCGGCGAGGTCGATAACCACTGAACCCGGCTTCATTTCGGCGACAGTTGCTTCATGCAGCAGGGTCGGTGCCTTGCGGCCCGGAATCAGTGCGGTGGTGATGACGATGTCCGACTGCTTGGCGCGCTCGTGCACGGCCTTGGCCTGGCGCTCCATCCACGAGGCGGGCATCGGGCGGGCGTAGCCGCCAACGCCTTCGGCGCACTCGCGCTCTTCATCGGTCTCGTAGGGTACGTCGACGAACTTGGCACCCAGGGACTCGATCTGCTCCTTCACCGCCGGGCGAACGTCCGACGCCTCGATCACCGCACCCAGGCGCTTGGCCGTGGCGATGGCCTGCAGGCCGGCGACGCCAGCGCCGAGGATCAGCACACGGGCAGCCTTAACGGTGCCGGCGGCGGTCATCAGCATGGGCATGAAGCGCGGGTAGTGGTGGGCGGCAAGCAGCACGGCCTTGTAGCCGGCGATGTTGGCCTGGGAAGAGAGCACGTCCAGGCTCTGCGCGCGGGAAGTACGCGGCGCGGCCTCGAGGGCGAAGGCGGTGATGCCGCGTTCGGCCATGCGGGCGATGTTCTCGTTGTTGAACGGGTTGAGCATGCCGATCAGCACGGTGCCCGGTTTCATCTGCGCGAGCTCGCTTTCGCTGGGCGCGACAACCTTCAGCACAAGCTCCGAGCCGTAGGCATCGGCGGCAGTGCCGATCTTCGCGCCAACGGCCTCAAAGGCAGCATCCGGCTGGCTGGCGCTGAGGCCCGCACCGCTCTGAATGACCACCTGATGGCCTTGCCCGATCAGTTTCTTGACCGTCTCCGGCGTTGCTGCGACCCGCGTCTCACCGGCTTGGGTCTCGAGGGGTACACCGATCTGCACTCGCAAATCTCCTGCGTGATCCTGGGATTGTCCGGGCTACTACGTTGGCGACCCGGGATATCGAACTGGCAACGGTCTTGTTGTTCTAGTGGCCGGGTTTTGTGACCCGGTGGCCGCGGCATTGTGCAATCGAACCTGGAGGGCATCAAGAAGTTCTGGAGTGGTACGAAGCGATAACTACAAGTCACGTTTGGACCCGTGGTTTTCCGGTCGCCACCGAGGCCGCGTGGACCCTGGCGTTTAGCCTAATTGCCTATTGTGACCGGACGGAAATGTCATCCTCGCCGTGAATGACCACCCATCAGAGGCTCCCCATGCCCACCGAAAGGCCCGGTAATCCTGCAACAGGCTCAGGCATAGGTGTTAATTAATGTTTCTAATATGGAGTATGAGTCATTCCTGATGCCTGATTTCCTGTAGCAGATTTTTTACATTGACTACGGGGTCAGGAATTTCACCGGAAAGCTTCAAGGCCGCGTGTTGCGTAGCGCCAGAGCCTTGAGAAGAGGTTTAGCAGAAAGTCGGGGTTTGTCTTGCGGGACGACGAGTGATGCAGAAAAAACAACGGCCACCCGAAAAGGGTGGCCGCAGGGGGTGAGACACGGTGTCGCGGCAGATCAGTTGCTGGCGCTGATCACGCTGGGCAGTTGGGCGGCCAGCTTGTCGTTGTGCAGCGGCGCGCGGATGAAGCCGTGCTGGGTGCCGTCCGGGCCGATGACGACCAGGTTGCCGCTGTGGTCGACGGTGTAGTTGGGTTTGCTGGTATCTGCCGGGATGTAGGGGATGCTCATCGCGTTGGCCAGCTTCTGTACGTTCTCTTCCGAGCCGGTGATGCCCTTGAAGCCGGCATTGAAGAAGCCGAGGTATTCCTTGATGCGTGGCGCGGTGTCGCGGTGCGGGTCGACGCTGACGAACACCACCTGCAGGTTCTTCGCCACTTCCGGCGGCAGCTTGGTCTGCAGCTCGCGCAACTGCGCCAGGGTGGTGGGGCAGACGTCCGGGCAGAAGGTGTAGCCGAAGAACAGCAGGGACCACTTGCTCTTCAGGCTGGCGGTCTGGAACGGCTGGCCGTCCTGGTCGGTAAAGGTGAGGTCGGGGACGCTGCGGGTCTGCGGCAGGATCACGATGCCGGCGTCGAGCAGCACGGTCGGATCGAGCTGGTGGCGCTGGTTGAGCACCTTCTGGACGGTGAGGCCGAGGATCAGGGCGACGATGGCGACGAGGATGAAGACGGTCTTGTTGACTCGGGACATGGGGTTCTCGTGGGTCGGGACGTCTGGGCTTTGAACTGCTGTTCCTACCTTTGGCATGGGAGCGGCGATGTTCGCGAGCAAGCTCGCTCCTACAGGTAACTCCGCTGTAGGAGCGAGCTTGCTCGCGAACCGGCCTCAGTAGTTCAGGTGCAGCGGCAGGTAGTGGTCCACCAGCAGTGCGATGAACAGCAGGAACAGGTAGGCGATAGAGTACTTGAAGGTCTTGATCGCCGCATGGGGTCGGCTGCCGCAGTAGAGCGCCCAGGCCCAGTCGAGGAAGCGCGCGCCCAGGGCCAGCGCGGCGAGCAGATAGACCAGCCCGGCCATGTGGATGGCGAAGGGCATCAGCGTCACGGCGAACAGCACCAGGGTGTAGAGCAGGATGTGCAGCTTGGTGTAGTGCTCGCCGTGGGTGACCGGCAGCATCGGGATGTCGGCCTTGGCGTATTCGTCCTTGCGGTGCAGGCACAGGGCCCAGAAGTGCGGCGGGGTCCAGGCGAAGATGATCAATACCAGCAGCAGCGGTTCGGCGGAAACCTGCCCGGTCACTGCGACCCAGCCAAGCAGCGGCGGGGCGGCGCCGGCGAGGCCGCCGATGACGATGTTCTGCGGCGTGGCGCGCTTGAGGAAGCCGGTGTAGAGGGCCGCGTAGCCCAGCAGTGAGGCCAGCGTCAGCCAGGCCGTCAGCTCATTGGTGAACACCAGCAGCACCGCCATTCCAGCGACCGACAGCAGCATGGCGAAGCCCAGCGCGATGGTCGGCGAAACGCGTCCTTCGGCCAGCGGGCGCTTGTGCGTGCGCGCCATGATCGAGTCGATGCGCCGGTCCACCACATGGTTCACCGCCGCCGCGCCGCCGGCGCACAGGCCGATGCCGAGGTTGCCGAAGACCAGCACCTGCCAGGGCACGCCGGCCTTGGTGGCGAGCAGCATGCCGATCAGCGAGGTGATCAGCATGAGCAGCACGACCTTGGGTTTGGTCAGTTCGAGCAGGTCGCGCCAGCTGGCTTGGCTGGAAGTGCTGATGACGCTGGCCATGGGCATTTCTCCGTCTTTGTGCTGACTGCTTGGCTTGGATAGGGACCGGCGCGCCTCGGCGCCGGCCATCGTGCTCAACCGTGTACTGTCATCCTTGCGAGGGATAGGCCACCGGGCGTTCCATCGCGTCCAGGCCGACCGGGCTGCAGGCGGGCAGCTCGACGCGCTTGGCCTGCAGGTGCGCGCACCCGGTAATTCACCAGCACCAGCATCAGCAGCAGGAAGGCGCCGCCGCCGTTGTGCGCTACTGCCACCGGCAGCGGCAGGTGCAGCAGCACGTTGCTGATCCCCAGGCCGATCTGGAAGGACAGCCCCAGCAGCATCAACGCCGTGAGGCCAATCAGGCCGTGGCGCTGGAGGTTCCAGGCCAGCAGCAGGATCACGGCGGTCACGCACAGCGCGCCCATGCGGTGGGTCATGTGGATGGCCGTGCGGGCGTCGCTGTCGAGCTGGCCGCCGAGGTAGTTCGGGCCGATGTGCTGGGTAAGGTGGAAGCCGTTGGCGAAGTCCATGTTCGGCCACCACTCGCCGTGGCACATCGGCAGGTCGATGCAGGCCACCGCCGCGTAGTTGCTGCTGACCCAGCCACCCAGGGCGATCTGCCCGATCACCATCAGCAGGGCCAGCGCCGCGAGTGCTCGCAGCTTCGAAGGTAATTGCAGCGGGGCGAAGGCGCCGGATAGGCGCAGGCTAAGCAGGAACAGCAGCGACAGCGTGGTGAAGCCTCCGAGCAGGTGCGCGGTGACCACCTGCGGCCAGAGCTTCAGGGTGACCGTCCACATGCCAAACGCCGCCTGAGCGATCACCACCGCGAGCAGAACCAGCGGCAGGCGCATGGGCTGGCCGTCGCGGCCGCGACGCACCAGTGCGTGCACCGCCAGCCCGAGGATCAGCAGGCCGAGGCTACCAGCGAAGTAGCGGTGGATCATCTCGTTCCAGCCCTTCTGTGCCTCCACCGGCGAGTCGGGGAAGTGCATCTCGGCATGGGCCAGTTGTGCTTCGTTCAGTGGTACGTGAACGAAGCCGTAGCAGCCGGGCCAGTCCGGGCAGCCGAGACCGGCGTGGGTCAGGCGGGTGTAGGCGCCCAGCAGGATGACCACGAAGGCCAGCGCCGTGGCCAGCACGGCGAGGTAGAAGGCGGGTTTGCGTCTTGCCTGGATCATGCGTCGCTCCCGATCTTGTTGTTGTCGTGGGGCTGGCGATGTCTCAACCGGCTTAACCGATGTTCGATAGCTTCAGCAGCAGCTGCAGGTCCTTGAGGATCGACTTGCCGTTGGCCTTGGCGTCGTAGCGCAGCACCAGGTTGCCGTGGGGGTCGACGATCCACAGCTGCGGCTGGGCGCCGGTGTGCTGGTTGGGTGTCAGGCCCAGGCGCTGCAGGCGCGGATAGTCCTTGTCGAGCAGGCCGGTGAACTCGGCCGGCAGCGGTTTGGCGAAGGCGAGGGCGTGTTCGGCGCGGCTGGCTTCTCGACCCAGGCCGATGTTGATCTGACGCGCCAGGTAGACCAGTTGCTGGCAGTCGCTGGTGCAGGTTTCCGGTGCGGTCACCAGCAGTTGCCACTGGTCGCTGGCCTTGTCGTTCTGCACGCCGAGATCGGCCGGTGTCTGCCCGGTGGCGATCAGGTCGCCGTGGTAGCTGCGGCCATCCGGCACCCAGAACTGCAGCTTGTACATGGCGGTGGCAAGCAGCATCGGCCCCAGCACCATGCCGAGGATCAGCAGCAGTTGCACACGCCCGCGGCGGCGGGCGGAGGAGTCAGGCAGAGTCATGGCGGTCATGGTCGAAGGTCTCCCGTGCGCGACGGATGCCGAGGTAGAGGTAAATGGCGGAGAGTGCGATGGCCAGGGCGAACCACTGCACGGCGTAGCCGACATGGCGCTCCGGTGGCATGGCGACGATTGGCCAGTCGGTGTCGAAGGCGGCGTCGCCCGGCTCCAGGCGGATTTCCAGTGGGCTGCCTTCGCGGCCCAGCTGATCCCAAAGGAACGGGGCGTCCACCTGGGTGATCAGGCGCGGCCAACCGGCGAGCGGAGCGCTCGGGCCGGCGGACAGCGGGACGTAGGTCCAGGCGTCCAGCAACAGGTCGTGACTGGGCGTATCGATCTTTGGCGGCACGCGCCGGTCGGGCCAGGGCACCCAGCCGCGATTGACCAGCAGCCACTGGTGGCCGACGCGGTCGAAGAAGGGTTGCAGCACCTCGACACCGGCTTGGCCGTTGCGGGTGCGGTTGTCGAGCAGGGCGGTATGCTCGGCGTCGAGCTGACCTTGCAGGCGCACACGAACGTAGCTGCGCGGCGGTTGGCGTTCGAGCTTGGCAATGCTGATCGGATCCTGCTGGCGTTGCACTTCGGCGGCGGCGAGGAGGGTGCGTTTTTCGGCGGCGCGGGACAGTTGCCAGAAGCCCAGGCCGATCAGCACCGGCAGCAGTGCGAGGACCACCAGGGTCGGCGCGATGCCGGGCCGGAAGGCGCGCGTGGCGCGGCCTTGACGGTGCTCAGATGCGTGCTGGCTATACTGCAAGACATCCCCCTCAACCCCAGTCCCCTGTGGACAGGAGGCCGGTAGTGCTCAAAGCTGCGATCGTTCTGTTGTTGCTGGCGACCGTCGTCAGTCTGTTCAGTGGCCTGTTCTTTCTGGTCAAGGACGAGGGCCATGGTTCGCGGGTGGTCAACGCGCTGACCGTGCGTGTCACCCTGACTGCCCTGACCGTCGCTCTCATCGCCTGGGGGTTCTTCAGCGGCCAACTCGGCAGCTCCGCCCCCTGGCATTTCTGATTCCGCTTTGCTCTTCGTAGGAGCGAGGGGGACGCCCAGTTCTTGCTCGCGAACCGCATAGCCCTGAGGCATCAGGAAAAAAGCGTTCGCGAGCAAGCTCGCTCCTACAGGTCCGGCAATTCCTCCGGCGCTAAAGCACGTAAACGAAGACGAACAGCCCGATCCACACCACATCGACGAAGTGCCAGTACCAGCTGGCCGCCTCGAAGCCGAAGTGTTTGTCGGCGTCGAAGTGCCCCCGGATGATGCGGATCAGCATGATGCTCAGCATGATCGCGCCGATGGTCACGTGGGCGCCGTGGAAGCCGGTGAGCATGAAGAAGGTCGCGCCGTAGATGCCCGAACCCAGCGTCAGGCCCAGCTCGCTATAAGCCTCGTGGTACTCGTAGGCCTGCAGCACGATGAAGCACGCGCCCAACGCCACCGTAGCGGCCAGCCACATCTTCAGAGGGCCGCGATGGTTCTTCTTCAGCGCATGGTGGGCGAAGGTCACGGTGAAGCTGGAGGTGACCAGCAGCAGGGTGTTGATCAACGGCAGCTTCCACGGATCGATCACTTCCTTGGGCGGCGGGAAGAGCTTGTTGTCCGGGTTGCTGAGCTGCGGCCAGCCGGTTTCGAACTGCGGCCAGAGCATGTGCGAGATGCCGTGGTGACCTTCGCCACCCAGCCACGGGTTGACGAAGTGGCGCACGTAGAATAGCGCTCCGAAGAAGGCGGCGAAGAACATCACCTCGGAGAAGATGAACCAGCTCATGCCCCAGCGGAACGAGCGGTCCATCTGCGGGCTGTAGAGACCGCCGCGGCTTTCCTTGATGACGTTGCCGAACCAGCCGAACAGCATATACGCCAGGATCAGCCCGCCGGCGAAGAAGATCCATGGGCCGTGGGAGTGTTCCTTGCCGGCGCTCATGTCGTTCATCCAGGTGCCGACGCCAAACATCGTCACCAGCATGCCGATGGTGGCGATGATCGGCCACTTGCTCTGCGCGGGGACGTAATAGGGGATCGTGCGTTGCCATCTCTCTTGTTCTCCTTCTGCCCAGGTCAGCGCTCGTTACTGGCCACGGGTGGCTTGCGGGCAGTGATGTCGAACAGCGTGTAAGCAAGCGTCAGGTGACGCACATCCTTGGGCAGGTCGCGGTCGACGATGAAGCGCACCGGCATTTCGATGCGCTCGCCCGGCTGCAGCACCTGCTGGGTGAAGCAGAAGCATTCGGTCTTGTGGAAGTAGGTGGCCGCCACCGAGGGCGCGATGCTCGGGATCGCCTGGGCAGTCATCGGCTTGTCGGTGGGGTTGTAGGCGACGAACAGCATCTGATTCACCGCGCCCGGATGCACCACCAACTGCTCGGCCTCGGGGTGGAACTCCCAGACCATGTCGATGTTGTTGTTGGCGACGAACTGGATCTTCACCTCGCGCGACTGATCGACCACCTGGCCGTCGCCCTGGTAGGCGCTGCCGGAGGTCTTGCCGTTGATGCCCAGTGCCTTGCACATCACGTCGTACAGCGGCACCAGGGCGAAGCCGAAGGCGAACATGGCGACCACGGCAATGACCAGCCGGGTCACCAGCTTGCGCGTTTCGATGTTGCCATCGCTCATGGGTTAATCCTCTGTCTGTAGGAGAGAGCTTGCTCGCGAACCGCTTGATGCCTGTCCTTTCGGGGACATTCGCGAGCAAGCTCGCTCCTACAAGAGCCAGAACGTCACTTCACTTCCGGTGTGCTGAAGGTGTGGTACGGCGCCGGCGAGGGCAGATCGTCCACTCCAGGCCTTCCGCGCCATCCCACGGCTTGGCCGGTGCCGGCTTGCCGCCCTTGATGCACTTGATGACGATGAACAGGAACAGCAGCTGCGTGGTGCCGAACATGAAGGCGCCGATGGACGAGACCATGTTGAAGTCGGCGAACTGCAGGTTGTAGTCCGGAATCCGTCGCGGCATGCCGGCCAGGCCGACGAAGTGCATCGGGAAGAACGCCACGTTCATGCCGATGACAGAGTCATCCAGAAGTGCAGCTTGCCCAGGCGTCTCGTCGTACATGTGGCCGGTCCACTTCGGCAACCAGTAGTAGAGCCGAGGCGAAGATGCCGAAAATCGCGCCGGGCACCAGCACGTAGTGGAAGTGCGCCACCACGAAATAGGTGTCCTGGTACTGGAAGTCCGCCGGGGCGATGGCCAGCATCAGGCCGGAGAAGCCGCCGATGGTGAACAGGATGACGAAGGCCGACGGCGAACAGCATCGGTGTCTCGAAGGTCATCGAACCCTGCCACATGGTCGACGCCCAGTTGAACACCTTCACCCCGGTGGGCACGGCGATCAGCATGGTCGCGTACATGAAGAACAGCTCGCCCACCAGCGGAATGCCCACCACGAACATGTGGTGCGCCCACACGACGAAGGACAGGAAGGCGATCGAGGCGGTGGCGTAGACCATCGAGGTGTAGCCGAACAGCGGCTTGCGGCTGAAGGCCGGGATGATCGAGCTGACGGCGCCGAACGCCGGCAGGATCATGATGTACACCTCGGGGTGGCCGAAGAACCAGAACACGTGCTGGAACAGCACCGGGTCGCCGCCGCCGGCCGCGCTGAAGAAGCTGGTGCCGAAGTGGATGTCCATCAGCATCATCGTCACGCAACCGGCCAGCACCGGCATCACCGCGATCAGCAGGAAGGCGGTGATCAGCCAGGTCCAGACGAACAGCGGCATCTTCATCAGCGTCATGCCCGGGGCACGCAGGTTGAGGATGGTGGCGATCACGTTGATCGCGCCCATGATCGAACTCATGCCCATCAGGTGGATGGCGAAGATGAAGAAGGTCACGCTGTGCGGCGCGAAGGTCGTCGACAGCGGTGCGTAGAAGGTCCAGCCGAAGTTCGGGCCGCCGCCGGGCATGAACAGGGTGCTCACCAGCAGGCCGAAGGCCGCCGGCAGCAGCCAGAAGCTGAAGTTGTTCATCCGCGGCAGGGCCATGTCCGGCGCGCCGATCATCAGCGGCACCATCCAGTTGGCCAGGCCGACGAAGGCCGGCATCACCGCACCGAAGACCATCACCAGGCCGTGCATGGTGGTCATCTGGTTGAAGAACGCCGGCTCGACGATCTGCAGGCCCGGCTGGGACAGTTCGGCGCGGATCACCATGGCGAAGGAGCCGCCCAGCAGGAAGGCGCAGAAGCTGAACCATAGGTACAGCGTGCCGATGTCCTTGTGGTTGGTGGTCAGTACCCAGCGCATCAGGCCCTTGGCGGGGCCGTGGTGGTGGTCGCCGGCGTGAGAATGGTCGGGGTGATCGATCACTGTACTCATCGCGGCCTCCTTATTGTTGTTTCTGCTTGTAGGCGACCACGTCCTGCGGGGTCACCATGTCGCCGTCGTTGTTGCCCCAGGCGTTGCGCTCGAAAGTGATCACCGCGGCGATGTCGACTTCCGAGAGCTGCTTGCCAAAGGCCGCCATGGCTGTGCCCTGGACGCCGTTGAACACGGTCTCCAGATGGTGCTCCTTGGGCCCGGTGACGATCTTCGAACCCTTGAGCGCCGGGAACATCGGCGGCATGCCCTGGCCCTCGGGCTGGTGACAGGCGGCGCAGATGGTGTGGTAGACCTTGTCGCCACGGGCGACCAGTTCTTCCTTCGTCCATTCCTTGCTGGTCAGCTCCTTGAGCTTGACCGCCTCTTCCTTGCGCTCGGCCAGCCACTTGTCGAAGTCGGGCTTGGACTTCACGTCCACCACGATGGGCATGAAGCCGTGGTCCTTGCCACACAGCTCGGCGCACTGGCCGCGGTAGATGCCGGGCTGGTCGACCTTGGTCCAGGCCTCGTTGACGAAGCCGGGAATGGCGTCGCGCTTGACCGCGAAGGCCGGCACCCACCAGGAGTGGATCACGTCGCTGGAGGTGACCAGGAAACGGACCTTGACCCCGACCGGCAGCACCAGCGGGTTGTCCACCTCGAGCAGGTAGTGCTCGTCCTTGTCGGCCTTGTTGTGGATCTGGTCCTGGGGCGTGGCGAGGTTGGAGAAGAACTCCACGTCCTGGCCCAGGTACTTGTACTGCCACTTCCACTGGTAACCGGTGACCTGCACGTCCAACTCGGGCTCCGAGGTGTCGTACATGTGGATCAACGTCTTGGTGGCCGGAACGGCCATCACCACCAGGATCAGGAAGGGAATGACGGTCCAGAGGATTTCCACCGTCGTGCTCTCGTGGAAATGCGCGGGCTGCTGCCCGGTGGACCGGCGGTGGACGATCATCGACCAGAACATCGCGCCGAAGACGACGATGCCAATGACCACGCAGATCCAGAAGATCGTCATGTGAAGATCGAAAACGTTACGGCTGACTTCTGTCGCACCGGGGGTCATGTTGACCGTCCAGGCGGCGTTTGCCTGACTGAAAGCCAAGAGCAAAAGGAAGCCCATCCAGACTCGTGGATGTCGCAGCATTCGGGTTCCCCTTATCGTTGTTTTTATCCCGCCGGCATAGCGCCCTGGCTGCGATCCCCATTCCAGAGGGATCGAGCCTGAACAAGCCAACGGCCAAGGGAGTGACCGCCAAGACAACTTACTTTGACGTCGTACCTCGGCAGCACGCAGGGCAGGCCGGGTCCATCAGGTTTTCGGTGTGTCGAAGCGGAGTATAGCCACGGGTTGCGACATAACAACGCAGAGTAAAAAACCGTTTTCAAAGACCGAAGTGTGATCTCAAAGCCACGGACGGCGCGGGTTTGGAGTACCATGCTGGCCGTCTGATATGCCGTGCCGGCATAACCAGTTCATGAATATGACAATCGCGTCTTAGCTACGGCCGGGGTGCGGCTAAGGTCTTTCTTCACTTTCCAAACCCGTTGTCTTGGAGCTGTCATGAACACCGCTGCACTGCGTGAGCTGATCCGGAATGCCCACCTGCTCGAATCCCGCCATGGCCATCTCGCCCGCCTGATCCAGAGCCAACTGCAAAGCCTGCACAAGAGCATCGCCCTGACGGGAGAGGACCCCAGCGGCACGCTGACGCGCTTCGTCCACGCCTACATCGAACAGGTGCCCGACTTCCTCGATGCCGCCAACTCGGTGGCCCGCGCGGCCGGTATCGAAGACCGAATCAAGCCGGTGCTCAAGCTTGCCGAGCAGTTCTTCCTCACGCCGCCCGTGCTGCTCGATGGTCATGATGGCCTCGACGCGCTGCTGGACGAGGCTTACCTCGCCCACCGCCTGGTGGAAGAGGTGAACGACCGTTACATCGCCCACTTCAACCAGCCGCTGATCCCGCTGGACACCACGGTGGCCAACCTGGTGGCGCACCAGCTGATCGGCGAACCCTTCGCCAACCAGCTGGATGAAGCGGTGCACCACGCGGTCAACGGCATGCTCGACGACAGCACCTTCAGCGCCGAGTCCGCCGTCAGCTACCGTGCTCGCCTCAATGATCCGCAGGTGGTCATGGCCTGGCAGCAGTGGCCGTGCCTGTCGCGGCAGTTCGGGGTCGAGCTGGAGCTGGGCCGCGACTGAGGCTCAGCCCGCACTCTGCAATGCGCGCACCCGGCCCTCCACGCGGCGACGCAGGCCGTTGCCTTCGATTGACAGCCGGCAGCCGCTGGCTGCGGCGCTGCGGCCCCAGTCTTCCAGCAGCTCCATGCACGCGTGGTCGATGTAGCTCAGGTGCTGCAGCGGCACGCGCAGGTGCGTGCCGGTGATACTGATTGCAGGGCCTTGGACAGCGCCGGCACCTTGAGGAAGGTCGCTGCGCCGACCAGACGCAGCTCGGCACCGTTGCCCTCCTCGTCGTAGCGCAGGTTGATCTTCAACCGCGCGGCCTTGAGCACCAGTTTCAGTACTGTCAGCGCGAAGCCCAGCAGCACGCCAGTCAGAAGATCGGTGGCGACGATGGCCAGCGCCGTCGCCGCGTGCACCAGCACCGGCATGCGCCCATATCTGCCCAGTGAACGCAGCGCCTTCAGGTCCACCAGCTTGATTCCGGTGTAGACCAGCACGCCAGCCAGGCTGGCGATGGGGATCTGCCGCAGCAACCCGCCCAGCAGCACGACGAACGCCAGTAGCCACAGCCCATGGAAGATCGCCGACGCGCGGCTGCGTGCGCCGGCCTGCACGTTGGCCGAACTGCGCACAATCACCCCGGTCATCGGCAGTGCGCCGACCAGCCCGCAGAGCATGTTGCCCACGCCCTGGGCGCTCAGCTCGCGGTCCATGTCCGAGCGTGGGCCGGTGTGCATGCGGTCCACCGCTGCGGCGGAGAGCAGCGTTTCGGCGCTGGCGATAAAGGCCACCACCACGGCGGCCAGCAGGAGCGTCGGGTCGAGCAGCGCAGCAATGTCGGTCGGGCGGACCCAGTCGATGGCGTCGCCGAGGTTCTCCGGCACGCTCACCCGCAGCACATCGAGCTGCAGTGCGATGCACGCCAATGTCGCCAGGCTCACGCCAATCAGCGCGCCGGGCAGCATGCGCAGCCGGCCCGGCTTGAAGCGGTCCCATAGCGCCATGCAGGCCATGGTGCCCAGCCCGAGCAGCGCCGCATCGAAACCGCTGGCCTCGGACAGCAGCGCCGAGGGGAAGGCCAGCAGGTTATCCAGCCCGGATGCCTGCGGCTTGAGGTCCAGCATGACGTGGACCTGCGATAGCACGATAAGGATGCCGATGCCGGCAAGCATGCCGTAGACCACCGCCGGTGAGGTCACGCGGAACCAGCAGCCCAGGCGGAGTCTTCCTGCCAGCAGTTGCAGCGCGCCGGCCAGTAGCAGGATCGGTCCGAGCATGGCGATGCCATGGGTACGCACCAGTTCGAAGACCAGCACCGCGAGGCCCGCCGCGGGGCCGCTCACCTGCAGGGGCGAACCGGCGAGAAAGCCGACCACCAGGCCGCCGATGATGCCAGTCACCAGGCCCTTGGCCGGCGGCATGCCCGAGGCGATGGCGATGCCCATGCACAACGGCAGGGCGACGAGAAAGACCACCACCGACGCGAGCAGGTCGCGCGGCAGCGCTTGGCGCAGCTGGGAAAGTCCGCATGGAACAGAGTGGGAAGCCGACATGGCGCTGTTCTCCTTCAAGCATTTTTCGGGCGCGCGAAAGCCCACGACGCCGGTCTCGACCGCATCGACACGCGCAATTCAGAGGGATGGCGAACGCGGTGGGGGCGTACGCCTCAGGCAGGGATCAAGTCAGAAGCGGGGCGCGGCGTTTGTTCTGCTGGGCCGCCGCGCCCCGGAGCGTGCTGGTATCAGCCGCTTATTGGGGGGAGTAGCGCGGGCGCGGGGTCGCACTCGGCGTCGGGCCTTCGCCGTCGAGGGCGCGGAAGCGGCCTTCCTGGGCGTCGTAGGCCTTGATGGCGCTGGTCTCGATGTCGTAGACCCAGCCATGGATGAACAGTTGGCCGGACGCCAGGCGCGCGGCTACCGACGGGTGCGTTTTCAGGTGATCCAGCTGGGCGACCACGTTCTCTTCAGTCAGCACGCCCAGGTGCTCCTGCGTGGCGCAGCCACAAGTCTGCGCGACCACGGTGCGGGCCACTTCGGCGTGGCGCAACCAGGCTTTTACTGTCGGCATGCCTTCCAGCGTCTGCGGCGCCAGCACTGCTTTCATCGCGCCGCAGTCGGAGTGGCCGCAGACGATGATGTGCTGCACGCCCAGTGCCATCACCGCGAACTCGATGGCGGTGGAAACGCCGCCGTTCATCTGGCCGTACGGCGGGACCACGTTGCCCACGTTACGGGTGACGAACAGGTCGCCCGGTGAGCTCTGGGTGATCAGCTCCGGAACGATGCGCGAGTCGGCACAGGTGATGAACATGGCGCGCGGGTTCTGCGCGTGGGCCAACTTCTTGAACAGTTCTTCCTGCTGCGGGAAGACCTCATGGCGGAACTGGCGGAAGCCCTCGACGATATGGCGCAGCGCCTCGTCAGCCGTTTCGTGGGCGTGATCCTCACCGTGCGTTTTGTCGTTCATGTATCAGCCTCGAAGAATGACGAAGAATTTTCCCACGTCAGCCGACGCTCTCCCTGGGGAGAAAAGGCACAGCCGCGGGAAAAAATCTGTTGTGACCGGTAAGTCACTTTGTGCTCAAACCCTAGACGTCGAAGATTAAACCAAAATTAAAAAAGCGCTCTGGAATGAGCTTTTGCATGATGTTTCGCCGACATTTCACGATGATATCGGCAAGCTATCATGGCGATGAAATGTCACGGTGCTACTGTGACGGTGCCAATATTCTCGTTGCAGGCAATGTGACATTATTTGCGGCGATTCTTGTAAGACCCGGATAGCCGGGCCTGCCGCTTGGTCAGGATGACGAGCGTGGCGCGCGACGCCGGATCCTCCCCCCAGTAAACAAGGATGTGACCATGCAAGACATCTACAGGATGGCCGGCAATGCGGCCGCGAGCGCGGTACAAACGGTCAGCGGCGGCGAGCTGCTGATGCCGATGTTCCACTGCCTGGAACCGGATGGCCGGCTCAAGATGGTGGTGCTGATGGCGGACACCGGCGAAGAAGCCATGCAGGCAGGCCAGCGGATGTACCAGGAGAACACCCAGCAGGCGATCGGCGCGGTGTGGATTGTCGACGGCTTCGTGACCCACAAGGAGGTCGGCAAGGTCGATGCACTGATTCTGAACGTTGTTTCCTACGCCGAGCCGCGTCGCGAGATGCAACTGGCCGTTCCCTATCGGCATGCCCACAGCCATGAAGGTTTCGCTGTGTTCAAGCCCAAGCTGCTGGGCGTCACCGGCATTGCCCAGGACGAGCTGCAACCACTGATCGATGCCTTCTACCAGGGGCGTGACGAGAACGCCGAGGGGCGTGCGATCTGGAAGGAACACCAGCAGGACCAGATCACCGGCATGACCGGCTTCGCCGGTTTCTCCAGCGAAGACTGGAAGCACCTGCGCGAGGCGCCCGTGGCGATCTTCTGCATGGTTGCCAGCGCAGACGGCGAGATAGATGCCAAGGAGGCCGGAGCCTTCGGCAAGCTGTTCAAGGAGTCCGGCAAGTACCCCAGCGTGCTGATGCAGCGCGTGATGACCGAGCTCAGCCCGGACACGCCCAACGGCCGTACGGTGCTGATGGACTTCCTGCAGCGCTTCATCAGCCCCGACTTCAACCGCTTGCAGTACTTCGTCGACGTCAACCGCCTGCTGGAACAGCAGGCCAGCGACGATGACGCGGCGGCTTTCAAAAAGGACCTGCTGGCCCTGGGCAAGGCCGTGGCCGAGTCATCCGGCGGCTTCTTCGGCTTCGGCAGCAAGGTCAGCAAGGAGGAGAAGAACGTGCTGGTCGTCCTCGACAAGCTGCTCAACTCGCCGCTGCAGCTCGCCCAGATGATGGCTGACCTGGTGGCCCCCGACCGCTGATTCAGAACAGGCTCATCTGGCTGCGCGGCGGGGCGAAAGCCGTGCAGTCCAGATTGAAGCTGCCGCGCCGACCCAGCCCGAGGCGGCGCATGGCGACCTCGAAACGCTTGGCCAGCAGGTCGGCGAACGGGCCTTCGCCGCGAAAGCGGTGGCCGAAGCGGCTGTCGTAGATTTCCCCGCTGCGCAGCTGGCGGATCAGGCTCATCACATGGTTGGCGCGCTGCGGATAGTGCGCCGCCAGCCATTCCTCGAACAGCGGGCCGACTTCGCGTGGCAGGCGCAGCATCATGTAGCTGGCGCTCTGGGCACCGGCGTCGTGGGCGGCTTCGAGCAGCGCCTCCAGCTCGCGGTCGTTGATCATCGGGATCATCGGTGAACACAGCACGCCCACCGGAATGCCGTGCTCGCGCAGCACGCGGATCGCCCGCAGGCGTGCGGAAGGCGCGGCGGCGCGGGGTTCGAGGATGCGCTTGAGCTCGTCGTCCAGGGTGGTCAGGCTGATCATCACGCCCACCAGGCGGTGCTGCGCCAGTTCGGCCAGCAGGTCGAGGTCGCGCAGGATCAGCGAACCCTTGGTGACGATGGTCACCGGATGGCGGTAACGCAGCAGCACTTCGAGGATTTGCCGAGTCAGGCGTTGCTGGCGCTCGATGGGCTGGTAGGGGTCGGTATTGGCGCCCAGGTTGATCGGCGCGCAGACATAGCCCTTGCGGCTCAGTTCCTCTTCCAGCACCTCGGCGGCGTTGGTCTTGGCGATCAGCTTCGTTTCGAAGTCCAACCCTGGCGAAAGGTCCCAGTAGGCGTGGCTCGGCCGCGCGTAGCAGTAGATGCAGCCATGCTCGCAGCCGCGATAGGGGTTGATCGAGCGGTCGAAGGGCAGGTCCGGCGACTGGTTGCGCGAGATCACCGACTTCGCCCGCTCGGTGCGGATTTCGGTCACCTGGGGCTTGGGTACTTCGTCGTACCAGTCGTTATCCACAGGCGTCGAGGTGGTCGGCGCGAAGCGGTTGTGCGGATTGCTGGCGGTGCCCCGGCCGCGGGGCGGAAGGGAAGTGGTCATGTGGGAAAGCTCTGAAGAAATACTGTATATGAATACAGTAATCCACTGAGTTTTCCACAGCCAGCATTACTTGCTCGGTGGTCGAATGCGCCGCTTTTCGTAGGAGCGAGCTTGCTCGCGAACGGAGCTTCCCGGCCGCTCAGCTGTTGAGCGGTTCGCGAGCAAGCTCGCTCCTACTAAAGAGGGCCTACAGCAGCCGGGTAAACAGCCAGTACAACCCCGCCGCCAGACCGATGGCCGCCGGCAGCGTCAGTACCCAGGCCAGCAGCATGTTGCGGATGGTCGGCCACTGTAGCCCGCTGCCGTTGGCCGCCATAGTGCCGGCCACGCCGGAGGAGAGCACTTCAGTCGTCGATACCGGCAGGCCGAAGCCGTCCGCCGCGCCGATGGTGAGCATGGCCACCAGTTGCGCCGAGGCGCCCTGTGCATAAGTCAGCGGCGTCTTGCCGATGCCCTCGCCGACCGTGGTGACGATGCGCCGCCAACCCACCAGCGTGCCCAGGCCCAGCGCCAGGGCGACCGCGACCTTGACCCACACCGGAATGAAGCGGATCGCCTGCTCGCCGCCCTGGCGCAGCGCCTGCAGGCTGCTCCAGGTTTCCAGTTCGAAGTGCTGGTCGCTACGGTCCAGCAGGCGGACGGTCTCCAGGATCAGGTAGAGGTCGTTGCGCAGTTCCTGCACCTCTTCGGCCGGCACCTTGTCCAGCTGGCCGTAGCGCTCCAGGCGCGCGCTGGTATCGCCGATCACGCTGCCCAGCGAGGGCAGCAATTCGGGCTTCACCATTTCATCTTCCTGGTAGCTCAGCAGCGCCTGGCGCGGGTCCGCCGCCGGGCTGCCGCCGGCGCGGTGCAACTGTTCCTGGCTGGCCTGGGTGAGGGCGAGCAACTGGCGGGTCTGCTCCGGCGAGTGGGCGCGATCCACGGCAAACGCCAATGGAACGGTAGCGATCAGGATCAGCATGATCAGGCCTATGCCCTTTTGCCCGTCATTGGAGCCATGGGCGAAGGACACGCCAGTGCAGGTCAGGATGAGGATCGCGCGAATCCAGCGGGGCGGTGGCGTGCGGCCTTCCGGCGCGTGGAACAGGGCGCGATTGCGGATGGTCGCGCTCATCACCCGCAGCAGCACGAAGGCCGCGAAGAAGCCCACCACTGGCGAGAGGAACAGTGCATAGCCCACCGTCAGCAGTTGCGACCAGGCGTTGCCGGACAGGCCGATGTGCCCGGCCATGGCACCGTGGGCCAGGCCGATGCCGACGATGGAGCCGATCAGCGTGTGCGAGGAGGACACCGGCAGCCCCAGCCACCAGGTGCCGAGGTTCCACAGGATCGAGGCGATCAGCAGGGCGAAGATCATCGCCAGCCCGGCGCTGCTGTCCACTTTCAGCAGCAGGTCCAGCGGCAGCAGAGAGACAATGGCGAAGGCCACCGCGCCGCTGGAGAAGAGCACGCCGAGGAAATTCCACAGCCCCGACCAGGCCACGGCGAAACGGGGTGGCAGGGCGTTGGTGTAGATCACCGTGGCCACCGCATTGGCGGTGTCGTGGAAGCCGTTGATGAACTCGAAGCCCAGGGCGATCAGCAGCGCGACGACCAGCACCAGCACCGACCAGCCAGGCTCCAGGTGCGTGCCGCTGGCATGGATGTCATGCCCGAGCGCGGCGAAGGTAAACACCAGCGCCCCGGCCAACAGCAGGAAGAAGGTCAGGCGACCCTTGAACCCATGGGTTTCGCGCAGCACCGGGCTGATCGGGAACTGCGTCAGGCGCGAGGCGCGCATCACCTCGAGCATGCCAAAGCGGTCAAGCACGGGGGCGCTTCCTTCGGGGCGGTGGTGGCATCTGGCGGATTCCTTGCGGCGATGCCCTACAGACTAGCCGGCCATGGCGATCCTGGAGTGGCCGGGCGAGTGGGGCGCAAGGCCATGCTAAGGCAAGGCCGCATCGACATTCCTTGATGTTGGTGGTGGTGCGCGGTCTTTCGGCAACGCAAAAAAATGCCCCGGCAAGCCGGGGCATTTTTCAGCACAACATCAGAACGCTATTCCTGCGGCTTCTTCAGCTTTGGATTGGGGAAGAACTGCACCCCCTGCACCTTCGGGTCCTTGGGCTTTTCCAGCGCGCTGGTGTTGACGCGGGTGGAGAGCTCTTTCGGTACCGACTGGCCCTGGGCGTTGAGCGTGTCGGCATAACCGCAGGCCACGCATTCGCGGTGCGGCACGCCATCGACGTCCCACATGACGATCTTGTCCTGCTCGCTGCACGCCGGGCAGACGGCCCCGGCGATGAAGCGCTTCTTCACCTCGCTCATCACGCGGCCTCCTCGGAGAGACCCGAGTGGCGCAGCAGGGCGTCGATGGACGGCTCGCGGCCACGGAAGGCCACGAACAGCGCCATCGGCTCCTGGGAGCCGCCCTTGGCCAGGATCGCGTCGCGGAAGGCCGCGCCGGTCGCCGGGTTGAGCACGCCTTCTTCCTCGAAGCGCGAGAACGCATCGGCGGACAGCACCTCGGCCCACTTGTAGCTGTAGTAACCGGCCGCGTAACCGCCGGCGAAGATGTGCGCGAAGCTGTTGGCGAAGCGGTTGTATGCCGGCGGGCGCATGACCGCGACTTCGTCGCGGATTGCCTCGATCACGTCGAGCACACTGCGGCCGTCGCCGTGGGTGGCGTGCAGTTCGAAGTCGAACAGCGAGAACTCCAGTTGGCGGACCATCATCAGGCCGGACTGGAAGTTCTTCGCCGCGAGCATTTTCTCCAGCAGGTCCTTGGGCAACGGCGCACCGGTCTCGTAGTGACCGGAGATCAACGCCAGGCCTTCGGGCTCCCAGCACCAGTTCTCCATGAACTGGCTCGGCAGCTCCACCGCATCCCAGGCCACGCCGTTGATGCCCGAGGCGCCGGCGTGTTCGACGCGGGTCAGCAGGTGGTGCAGGCCGTGGCCGAATTCGTGGAACAGGGTGGTGACTTCATCGTGGGTCAGCAGCGCAGGCTTGCCGCCGACCGCCGGGGTGAAGTTGCACACCAGGTAGGCCACCGGCGCCTGCAGGTCGCCACCGGCGGTGCGGCGACGGTCGCGGGCGCCATCCATCCAGGCGCCGCCGCGCTTGTTGGCGCGGGCATAGAGGTCGAAGTAGAAGCGGCCGACGTGCTGGCCGTTTTCCTCGATCTCGAACAGGCGCACGTCCGGGTGCCAGCGCTCGAAGTCGGAGAGCTCGCGGATCTGGATGCCGTAGAGCTTCTGCACGATGGCGAACAGACCGGAGAGCACCTTGTCGATCGGGAAGTATTCGCGCAGCGCTTCCTGGGACACGCTGTAGCGCGCCTCGCGCAGCTTCTCGCCGAAGTAGCTGGCATCCCAGCTCGACAGGTTCGCGCAGCCCTGTTCGGCGGCGTAGGCCTTGAGCTGCTCCAGGTCCTGGGCAGCAAAGGGCTTGCTGCGCACGGCCAGGTCGCGGAGGAAGTTCAGCACCTGCTCCGGCGTCTCGGCCATCTTGGTGGCCAGGGACAGCTCGGCGAAGTTCTTGAAGCCCAGCAGGCGCGACAGTTCCTGGCGCAGGTCGAGGATTTCCTGCATCACCGGGCCGTTGTCGTTCTGCCCGGCGTTCGGGCCTTGATCCGAGGCGCGGGTGCAGTAGGCGGCGTAGACCTCTTCGCGCAGTGCGCGGTCTTGCGCGTAGGTCATGACGGCGTAGTAGCTGGGGAATTCCAGGCTGATCAGCCAGCCGTCCAGCTCCTTGGCTTCTGCGGCGGCCTGCATCTGCGCCTTGGCCGATTCGGTCAGGCCGGCGAGGGCCGCTTCGTCGGTGACGTGCTTGGTCCAGGCCTGGGTGGCGTCCAGCAGCTGGTTGGAGAAGCGGCTGCCCAGCTCCGACAGGCGCGTCTGGATCTCGGCGTAGCGCTGCTGCTGTTCGGCCGGCAGGTCGATACCCGACAGACGGAAGTCGCGCAGGGCGTGTTCGAGGATGGTCTTCTGGGCGACGTCGAAGCTTTTTGCCTCGGGGCCGGCGGCCAGCGACTCGTAGGCCTTGAACAGCTCGCGATTCTGGCCCAGCTCGGTCCAGTAGGCGGACAGCAGTGGCAGGCAGCCTTCGTAGGCGTCGCGCAATTCGGCGCTGTTGCACACCGCGTTGAGGTGGCTGACCGGACTCCAGGCCTTGCCCAGGCGGTCATGCAGTTCATCCATGCTCAGCACCAGGCCGGCCCAGGTCGGGGTGCCGTTCTGCTGGGCGAGGATGCGCGCGATGGCGGCGCGGTTGTCGGCGAGGATCTGCTCGATGGCCGGCTTCACGTGCTCGGGGCGAATGGAGGAGAAGGGCGGCAGGTCGTAGCTCTGCAGAAGAGGATTCGCGCTCACGGTGGCACCTTGGCTGAAGAAACACCCGGCCATCTTAAATACAATCGGGCCTATTCGCAGCCAGAGAGACTCTATCGTGACTATTCGTTCGTATCAGGGCAAAACGCCATCCCTCGGCGAGCGTGTGTTCGTCGATGCCAGCGCCGTGGTCATCGGCGATGTGGAGATCGGAATGGACAGCTCGGTCTGGCCGCTCGTCGTGATCCGCGGCGACATGCACCGCATCCGCATCGGTGCGCGCACCAGCGTGCAGGATGGCAGCGTGTTGCACATCACCCACGCCGGACCCTTCAACCCGGACGGTTTCCCGCTGACCATCGGCGACGAAGTGACCATCGGCCACAAGGTCCTGCTGCACGGCTGCACCATTGGCAGCCGCATTCTGGTGGGCATGGGTTCCATCGTCATGGACGGTGCGGTGATCGAGGACGAGGTGATCCTCGGCGCCGGCAGCCTGGTGCCGCCAGGCAAGGTGCTGGAGAGCGGCTTCCTGTATGTCGGCAGCCCGGTGAAGAAGGCCCGGCCGCTGACCGACAAGGAGCGTGCGTTCTTCGGCTATACGGCCGGGAACTATGTGAAGCTGAAGGATCAGCATATTGCCGAGGGGTTTGCCGGCTGATCGCACCGGCGCCACCTGTAGGGTGCATGAAGCGGAACGCGTTATCCGCCGCTGCTGCGATGGCGGATAACGCCTGTGGCGTTATGCGCCCTACGTTCTGCGCAGCCGACATGCACCGCGGACAATTGTAGGAGCGCGCCATGCGCGCGATCGCGGGCATGGCCCGCTCCTACAGGATTGCTCTGCGCAGCCGCCAGACGGCCCGCCGCGCCAGGCCCCGCGCCCTATACTGAACCAAGGCGACCGGACGCCAGCGCGTGCCCGGCCGGATTCAGCAGCGGGCGGCCAGCCATCACGGCGCCGCCGAGCCGGCGAGCGGCCATGAACAGTCTGTGCTCCTCCAGCGCCACCGTTTCGCCCTGGCGACGCGGCGGTGTCATCGCGCTGTTTTTGCTGGCGCTGGGCGGCTGCGCCCAACATCCTGCTCAACCGGCTGCTCCCATCACAGAGGCTACCTGGCATCAGGTCGACGCGGACATCGGCGCCGCGTCGCTGGCCGCCACGTCCCAGGCCCGCGCCTACGCCGAAGAAGCCATGCAGCAGTGGATGGACCTGGTCTATCAGCGCACCGACGAGCAATTCATTCCCTGGTTCTCCAGCTACTGGACCCAGCAATGGCTGGGCATGAAGGTCGCCTGGTACAAGATGGGGTCCCATGGCGACCTCGATCCCACCGTCGACAAGCTCGCCGCCTACCTGCAGGAGCAGTACCGCAAGCAAGTGCTCGTCCCCGTGGCGAAGCAGATCGACCCCGATTCGGTGATGGAAAAGGCCACGCGGCATTACATCGAGCTGCTCACCGTGGCGGTGAAGGCGATTCCCCAGCATCGCGGCATACCGCAGAAGGCCTTCGACGAGCACCTGATGGGTATCCCGGCGATCTCCCTGGGCCCGCCCTCCAGCCGCGATGCTTCGCTGTATGACGTGGTGTACGCCAAGGACATCGGCAAGCTGCCCGCCTTCACCGCGCTGATGCAGGAGATTCGCACCGCCTCCGGCAAGGCCGGCGCCGGCACCAGGGTCAGTGGCGTCTCGCCGGTGGCGCAGCGCACCAGCGCGAAGCTGGTCAATGAACTGAAGAATCGCAGTATCGCCGGCGTGGTGGCGGGCGCAGCGGGCAAGGTCGCCGGTTCGGTCATCTCGGTGGCCTTCACCCTGTTCAGCATGGCCGGCAACGACAAGGAACGGCCCGAGGTGGAGACCCAGTTGCGCAAGGAGATCAACGCCGCCTTCGACGAACAGTGGCTGGCGCTGATGCGTGACCCGGACGGAGGGGTGATGTCCGGCGTCGATCACCTCGGCGCGCGCGTGCAGCAGAGCCTGACCGGCCGGCTGGCGCGGCCGGAGGACGAACCCAGTGACGAGTCCACGGCCCAGAGCTATGGCGCCGGCGAGACGGGGCCGGTGAGTGTCAGCGGTGGCTTCCGGGTGCTCAGGCAAGGGCAGGGCTCGGCGCCCTGACGTGTCGTTCGGCGATCCGCGCTTCGCGCGGGCGGCCTTGCACAGTATCCTTCCCGCCCGACTTTCGCGGCCGGACGCTGACCTCATGCATTACCAGAACATCCTCTTCGACCTCGACGGCACCCTCACCGATCCGCGCGAGGGCATTACCCGCTCGATCCAGTACGCGCTCGCCCAGCTGGGCATCGACGAGCCCGACCTGCGCCAGCTCGAACACTTCATCGGCCCGCCGCTGCTGCAGTGCTTCATGAGCACCTACGACTTCGACGAGGCGCGTGCCTGGGAAGCGGTGAACCACTACCGTGTGCGCTTCAAGGACACCGGGCTTTACGAGAACAAGGTGTTCGACGGCGTCGCCGAGCTGCTGCAATTGCTCGGCGGCCAGGGCCGCACGCTGTACATCTGCACCAGCAAACCGACGGTGTTCGCCGCTGAAATTGCCCGCCACTTCGACTTCGCCCGGCACTTCAAGGTGATCTACGGCAGCGAGCTGGATGGCACGCGCACCAACAAGGTCGAGCTGATCGAGCACCTGCTGGGCATCGAGCAGCTGGACCTCAAGCAGACGCTGATGATCGGCGACCGCAAGCACGACCTGATCGGTGCGCACCGCAATGGCCTGTCCGCGGCGGGCGTCGGCTATGGCTTTGGCAGCCGTGAAGAGCTGATGGCGGAGAGCCCGGCGCATTACTTCGCAAGTCTGGATGAGCTGCGTGCAGCGTTTGCCGGATAGTCCGTTGCCGGGGCTGTTCGCGAGCAAGCTCGCTCCTGCAGGTCCGCGCTAACGGCTCTTCGTAGGAGCGAGCTTGCTCGCGAACCCGGCTGGGCAGCCCGTGTCACGTCCTGCCCTCACCCCAGCCCTCTCCCGGAGGGAAAGGGGGCCGATCGTGCCGGCTGGCGCTGTAGTTTCACCCTGCTCCAAACGGTTCCCTCTCCCTCTGGGAGAGGGTCAGGGTGAGGGGCTTTTGATCTCGCAGGAGCGTGCAGCCTAAGCGCGCAACCACTCCGCCAACCGCCCCAGCATGTCATCGCATCTGGCCAACTGCTCCAGGCTGACGAACTCGTCCGGCTTGTGGCCCTGGTCCATGCTGCCCGGGCCGCAGACCACGGTAGGGATGCCGGCCTGGTGGAACAGCCCGCCTTCGGTGCCGTAGGCGACGGTGGTGAAGTCGCGCGAGCCAGTCAGCTGCGCGATCAGCTCGGCCGCCTGGGTCTGCTGGTCGGTGACCAGCGCCGGGTAGGCGGAAATTTCGCTGAAGTGGATATCCGTCTCGGCCTTTACCGCACGCATCTTCGGCAGCAGCTCGGCCTCGGCGAAGGCGCGCAGGTCATCGGCGACCTGTTGCGGGTCATCGCTGGGCAGCGCACGTACCTCGAAATCGAACTGGCACTCGGCGGGCACGATATTCAGCGCGCGGCCGCCGCTGATCACACCGGTCTGCACGGTGGAATAGGGCGGGTCGAAGCGCGGGTCGTGGCGCGCAGGATCCGCCAGGCGGGTGCCGATCTCGCCGAGGCGGCCGATCAGCTTCGCCGCGTATTCGATGGCGTTCACGCCCTGCGGCGCATAGGCCGAGTGGCACGGCGCGCCGTGCACCTGGCAGCGCATGGCGAGCTTGCCCTTGTGGCCGAGCACCGGCTTGAGTTCGGTGGGCTCGCCGATGATGCAGAGCATCGGCTTGTGCTCGCGGTGCTCCAGCGCGGCGAGCAGCGAGCGCACGCCGAGGCAGCCGACTTCCTCGTCGTAGGAGAAGGCCAGGTGCACCGGCAGGCGCAGCGGTTGGGCAAGGAACGCCGGCACCGCCGCCAGCACGCAGGCGATATAGCCCTTCATGTCCGCCGTGCCGCGCCCGTAGAGACGCCCGTCGCGCTCGGTCAGTTCGAACGGCGGGACCGTCCACGGCTGGCCATCGGTCGGCACCACGTCGGTGTGGCCGGACAGGCACACGCCGCCGCGGTCCTGTGGACCCAGCGTGGCGTAGAGATTGGCCTTGCCGCCTTCGGCATCGTGGAACAGCTCGCAGGCGATGTCGAAGCCTGCGAGGTAGTCGCGGATGTAGTGGATCAGCGCCAGGTTGGAGTGGCGGCTGACGGTGTCGAAGGCGATCAGGTCGGCGAGGATTTCACGGCTGGAAGGCATGGTCGGGTCCTGCTTCAGAGCTTTGTACTAACCACTGTTGTTGCGTCGGGGCTGCCCTCTCCCTGACCCTCTCCCTGAAGGGAGAGGGAACCGCTCGGCGCAGGATGAAATCCATGGTCTCAGCCGGTACGGACTGCTCCCTCTCCCTTCAGGGAGAGGGCGGGGGAGAGGGGCTATGCCTGCACTCGGCGTATAAACGCTTCGCAGACAGTGCCCATTTTCACCGCGATGTTATTTACTCGTCGCCCGGCACGCCGTAGCTCGGCGCCTTGGTCGGGTCGAGGGCGCGCACGAGATAGTCCTCCAGCTGCGGCTTGTAGGCCACCCAGAGTTTCTCCAGCTCATCGATGGGCGCTTCGTCCGCCCAGTCCACGCGCAGGTCGACGATCGGCCAGACCAGGTCGCCGACCACCTTCAGCGCGGCCGAGTGCACCGGGCCGGCTTCGCCACCGGCGGCCATCGCTGCCTGCATCGCGGCCAGCAGGCGCTCGGCCAGGCAGCCGTTGGCGCTTTCGAAGGCCTGGGTCATGGCTTCGATCACGGCGGGGGAGGACAGCAAGTTACCTGCCGCCACGCAGTTTTCCCCGGCCACGGCGTTGTACACGCCCAGCGCTTCGCTGCCGGTGAACAGCGCGACCTTGCCGTGCTGGTCGATCACCGTCACCTGACGGTACTGGCTGTAGCCGTTGCTGGAGAGTGCCTTGTCCAGCGCCGCGCCCGGCTCCAGGCCGGCTTCGAGCTGGTCGAGAATCTGCGGGCCGAGGGCCGGCAGGGTGATGTTCTGCGTGGCCACCGCGCCGACGCCGGCGCGTACCCAGGGGCAGCGGGCGCCCACGGCGATGCTCGAGGAGCTGATGGCGATACCCAGTTGTCCGGTTTCGGCGCAGCGGCCGACGATGGAGAAGGTCATGGTGGCTCCTTTGCTTGTTCTAGTCGCGCAAACCTGCACAAACGACGAAGCGGCGAGGCAGGAAATCCCGCGCCGCCGCATCGTTTTTCAGTTCATCGATCAGTCCGGAATGACCGCGATGACGTCGATCTCCATCAGCCACTGCGGTTGGCCGAGGGCCGAAACCACCAGGCCGGTGGAGATCGGGAACACGCCCTTCAGCCACTTGCCGACTTCCTGGTACACCGGCTCGCGGTAGCGCGGGTCGATCAGGTAGGTGGTGGTCTTGACGATGTGCGACAGGTCGCTGCCGGCTTCTTCCAGCAGTTGCTTGACGTTCTTCATCGCCTGTTCGGCCTGGGCACGCGGGTCACCCAGCCCTACCAGGTTGCCCTCGAAGTCGGTACCGACCTGGCCGCGCACGTACACGGTGTTGCCGGCGCGTACGGCCTGGCAGAGGTCGTTGTCCAGGGTCTGGTTCGGGTAGGTGTCCTTGGTGTTGAACATGCGAATGCGAGTATGGGTAGGCATCTCTTACTCCCAGGATGCGGCTTTGGGTACGGAGCCTTCGCGCTGCGAGGCGTCCTGATATTCGACATAACGGCGCTGGGTGGCGATGTGGCCGGCCACGTGCTTGGCGTCGTGCCAGACGCCCCAGATGAAGGTGGAGCCGCGACGGGACAGCCACGGCAGGCCGACGAAGTACACGCCCGGCTCGCGGGACACGCCGCGCTGGTGCTTGGGCTTGCCCTTGTCGTCGAAGGCGTCGACCTGCAGCCAGTTGAAGTCCACGGCGTAGCCGGTTGCCCAGATGATCGCGGTGATGCCGGCGTCGGCGAGGTTCAGCTCCTGGATCGGATTGCGGATGCACTCGGCATCGGCGAAGACCTTGCGGGCCTCCGGCTCCAGCGGCAGGTCCAGGCCGTTGCGCTCGATGTAGGCGTCGGCGGCGTCGAGCAGGCCGAGGTAGTTGTCGTCGCCGGCTTTCAGGTTCGCCACCAGGTCGTCCTGGAAGGTCACCTTGCCGCCTTCGAAGGACTTGGTCAGGCCGGTAAGGGTGATGCCCTCGTTGGCCAGGCGACGGAAGTCGATGGTCTCGCCACCACGGGCACCGCTCACGGCGATGGTCACGTGCTCGCGGCCCGGCTGCACTTCCTCGGCGTCCCACAGGCCGAGCACGCCCAGCCACCAGACGAAGTCGCGGTTGCGATAAGCGCGCGGCGGACGGTCATGGGCGCCGACGGACAGGTAGGTCTTCTTGCCGGCGCGGTTCAGCTCGTCGGCGATCTGCACGCCGGAAGAGCCGGCACCGATCACCAGCACGGCGCCTTCGGGCAGCTGCTGCGGGTTGTAGTACTTGGCCGAGTGGATCTGGTACAGGCCTTCGTCCTTCGGCGCGATGGCCGGGATCACCGGGCGCTGGAACGGGCCGGTGGCGGAGACGATGCGCAGGGCCTGGATCGTGCCCTCGGAGGTTTCCACGGTGAAGCCGGGGCGGCCTTCGTTGCGGGTGACCTTCTTCACTTCCACGCCGGTGCGGATCGGCGCGTTGAACTGCTTGGCGTAGGCGACGAAGTAATCCGCCACCTGCTCTTTATGCGGGAAATCGTCCGGGCCGACCGGGAATTCCATGTTCGGGAAGCGGTCGTGCCAGGCCGGGCCGTTGGCGACCAGGGAGTCCCAGCGGCCGGTGCGCCAGGCTTCGGCGATGCGGCTCTTTTCCAGCACGATGTGCGGCACGCCCTGTTGGGTCAGGTGCTCGCTCATGGCCACGCCGGCTTGTCCGGCGCCAACGACCAGCGTGTCGATTTCCAGGTTATCAAGCGACTTCTTGCCGAAGGCGCCTGGATTCAGGTCGGTCATGGCTTGCTTCCTCAGACTCTGATCACGTTTGTTCTTGTTGCGGCTAGCGATGAGGTGTTGGCCGCATTCTGTTCAGAGGCTGGGATTAGCGAAATTATGTTTTTTGTAGTCGCAGGCTAGGGAAAAGCTGCACCCACGCAAACCCCGCGGCCCGCGGGCTGCAGGGGCGGGGCTATAGGATTTTTGGTGGCTGGGGCGACAAATTGGATAGGCAGAATGTGCTTTGTGTAAGCCAGGCGCCCATCGGTAGGAGCGGGCCATGCCCGCGATCGCGCGCATGGCGCGCTCCTACAAAGAACAACGATCAGCTTTGTAGGATGGCTGGAGCGCAGCGATACCCATGCTGCTGGTGCGCCGGATTGATGGGTATCGCTGCGCTCCACGCCATCCTACGAAGGCATTCATCCTGAAAGTCAGGCAGATCAGCGACTCTCCGCCACCGCCTCGATGAACCGCTCCAGCACCAGGTTCGGCCGGCGGCCCTTGCGGGTCACCACGGTCAGCGGGATGTCGTAGTGGAAGCGCTCGGGCCTCAGCGCGCGCAGGCGGCCCTGGGCGACCCAGTCGGCGGCATAGTGGTCGGGCAGATAGCCGATGTAGCTGCCGGTGAGGATCAGGAAGGCCATGCCCTCGCGGTCCGAGGCGTTGGCGCTGCCGCGCAGTTCCTGGTGGCGCTCCTGGGCCTCGGCGGGAATGCGGTAGCTCGGCGCCACCGCGTCGCAGGTGTGGATTTCCTGCACGGTAATGCTTGCGTCGTCGCGCTCGAACAACGGGTGTTCCTGGCTGCAGAACAGCAGCGAGCGCTCTTCATAAAGGGCGGAATACTCCAGCCCCGACAGTGGGCTGATGAGCGGCACCACGCCGACATGCAACCGTCCGTCGAGAACTCCCAACTCGATCTCGTTGGGCGTGGTCATCCCGATGTTGATCCGCACGCCCGGCCCGCTGGCCTTCAGCGCACGCAGGGCATGGGTGATGCGCATCTGCGGCAGGGTCACCAGGTTGTTGATGATGCCGATGTTCAGCTCGCCGCGCAGGTGCTGGTGCAGCTCGTTCACTTCGGCACGAAAACCCTCCAGCGCCGCCAGCAGCGACTGGGTCGCGCGGTACACCTCGCGGCCTTCGTCGGTCAGCGCAAAGCCCGCCCGGCCGCGCTGGCACAGGCGCATCCCTAAGCGTTTCTCCAGGTCGCCCATGTGCAGGCTGATGGCCGAGCGGCTGA
This sequence comes from Pseudomonas sp., assembly GCA_049840615.1. Lineage (GTDB taxonomy): Bacteria > Pseudomonadota > Gammaproteobacteria > Pseudomonadales > Pseudomonadaceae > Pseudomonas. The sequence continues at coordinate 39,868 of JASGKM010000031.1, read as the reverse complement.
TGCCCAGCGTGCTCTCGGCGGCCGAGAAGCTGCCGCACTCGACTATGGTTTTGAAGATGCGCAGCAGGCGGATCTCGAAGTCGCTGACCTGGCCCAGGGAAGGCGCTCGTTGTTTCGCCATTTTAGTTTTACCAATCCGAAACTGAACGTAAGAAGAATAAGCTTTAACTCACGTTAAGTCAGGCCCAATCTACCAGCATCGCACCAGGCCCGACGCGGCCTGCGCGCCCAACAAGACTGTCTTCGAGGACAAGCTGCATGAACCAGCAAGTGAACGTCACCCCGTCGGTGGCCAGCGAACTGAACCTGAAGGCCCACTGGATGCCCTTCAGCGCCAACCGCAACTTCCATAAAGACCCGCGCATCATCGTCGCCGCCGAAGGCAGCTGGCTGGTGGACGACAAGGGCCGCAAGATCTACGACAGCCTGTCGGGCCTGTGGACCTGCGGCGCCGGTCACTCGCGCAAGGAAATCGCCGACGCGGTCGCCAAGCAGCTGACCACCCTCGACTACTCCCCGGCCTTCCAGTACGGCCACCCGCTGTCCTTCAAGCTGGCCGAGAAGATCACCCAGCTGACCCCGGCCGGCCTCGACCACGTGTTCTTCACTGGCTCGGGCTCCGAGTGCGCCGACACCTCGATCAAGATGGCCCGTGCCTACTGGCGCCTGAAAGGCCAGGCGCAGAAGACCAAGCTGATCGGCCGCGCCCGTGGCTACCACGGTGTGAACGTCGCCGGCACCGCCCTGGGCGGCATCGGTGGCAACCGCAAGATGTTCGGCCAGCTGATGGACGTCGACCACCTGCCGCACACCCTGCAGCCGGGCATGGCCTTCACCAAGGGCATGGCCGAGACTGGCGGCGTCGAGCTGGCCAACGAACTGCTGAAGCTGATCGAGCTGCATGACGCCTCCAACATCGCCGCCGTCATCGTCGAGCCGATGTCCGGTTCCGCTGGCGTGCTGGTACCGCCGAAGGGCTACCTGCAACGCCTGCGCGAAATCTGCGACCAGCACAACATCCTGCTGATCTTCGACGAAGTGATCACCGCCTTCGGCCGTATGGGCAAGGCCACCGGCGCCGAGTTCTTCGGCGTGAAGCCGGACATCATGAACGTCGCCAAGCAGGTCACCAACGGCGCCATCCCCATGGGCGCGGTGATCGCCAGCAGCGAAATCTACGACACCTTCATGGGCCAGAACCTGCCGGAATACGCCGTCGAGTTCGGCCATGGCTACACCTACTCCGCCCACCCGGTCGCCTGCGCCGCCGGTATCGCCGCGCTGGACCTGCTGGAAAAAGAGAACCTGATCCAGCAGTCCCTGGAGCTGGCTCCGCACTTCGAGAAGGCCCTGCACGGCCTGAAGGGCGCGAAGAACGTCGTCGACATCCGCAACTGCGGCCTGGCCGGCGCCATCCAGATCGGCGCCCGTGACGGCGACGCCATCGTGCGTCCGTTCGAAGCCAGCATGAAGCTGTGGAAAGAAGGCTTCTACGTACGCTTCGGCGGCGACACCCTGCAGTTCGGCCCGACCTTCAACGCCAAGCCCGAAGACCTGGACCGCCTGTTCAGCGCCGTCGGCGACGCCCTCAACGGGGTGGCGTAAGTGAGCGAACGTCCGAAGGCCGTCCCGACGGTACAGATCGACAACGACAAGGTCCTGGTCACCGAGTGGCGTTTCGCCCCCGGTGCCGAGACCGGCTGGCACCGCCACGGCATGGAATACGTCGTGGTCCCGGTGACCAACGGCGAGCTGCTGCTGGAAACCCCCGAGGGCGAGCGTCGCGCGCCGCTGGTCCTGGGCGCGAGCTACACCCGCCAGATCGGTACCGAGCACAACGTGATCAACCCTTGCGATCACGAAGTGGCCTTCATCGAGATCGAGCTCAAGAGCGACGAACACCCGCACAGCCACTGAGCGCGCGGGCACGCGAGAAGGCATGCCGGCGGCTGTCACCGTAGAGTGACCTTCCCGGCGAGCCTCGACGCTCGACCCGTGCACCGTACAAATCCCCTCTCCCTTCAGGGAGAGGGCTAGGGAGAGGGGCTCTTGAGAGAGCCCGCCCCCACACTTTCAGCGAGAAGAGACTTCCCATGACCACCGTCAAGCACCTGATCGGCGGCGAGATGATCGCCGACACCGGCCGCACCGCCGACGTCTTCAACCCGTCCACCGGCGAAGCCATCCGCAAGGTCCCGCTGGCCAGCCGCGAAACCGTGCAGCAGGCCATCGACGCCGCCAAGGCCGCCTTCCCCGCCTGGCGCAACACCCCGCCGGCCAAGCGCGCCCAGGTGCTGTTCCGCTTCAAGCAACTGCTCGAAGCCAACGAAGCGCGCATCAGCCAGCTGATCAGCGAAGAACACGGCAAGACCCTGGAAGACGCCGCCGGTGAACTCAAGCGCGGCATCGAGAACGTCGAGTACGCCAGCGCCGCCCCGGAAATCCTCAAGGGCGAATACAGCCGCAACGTCGGCCCGAACATCGACGCCTGGAGCGACTTCCAGCCGATCGGCGTGGTCGCCGGCATCACCCCGTTCAACTTCCCGGCCATGGTGCCGCTGTGGATGTACCCGCTGGCCATCGCCTGCGGCAACACCTTCATCCTCAAGCCGTCCGAGCGTGACCCGAGCTCCACTCTGCTGATCGCCGAACTGTTCGAAGAAGCTGGCCTGCCCAAGGGCGTGCTGAACGTGGTGCACGGCGACAAGACCGCCGTGGACGCGCTGATCGAGGCCCCGGAAGTCAAAGCCCTGAGCTTCGTCGGTTCGACCCCGATCGCCGAGTACATCTATTCCGAAGGCACCAAGCGCGGCAAGCGCGTGCAGGCCCTGGGCGGCGCCAAGAACCACGCCGTGCTGATGCCCGACTGCGACCTGGACAACGCCGTCAGCGCCCTGATGGGTGCGGCCTACGGCTCCTGCGGCGAGCGCTGCATGGCGATCTCCGTGGCCGTTTGCGTGGGCGACCAGATCGGCGACGCGCTGGTCGAGAAGATCGTTCCGCAGATCAAGGCCCTGAAGATCGGCGCCGGCACCTCCTGCGGCCTGGACATGGGCCCGCTGGTCACCGGCGCTGCCCAGCAGAAAGTCACCGGCTACATCGACGCCGGCGTCGAGCAGGGCGCGCAGCTGCTGGTCGACGGCCGCAACTACAAGGTCGCCGGTCACGAAAACGGCTTCTTCGTCGGCGGCACCCTGTTCGACAAGGTGACCCCGGACATGACCATCTACCAGGAAGAAATCTTCGGCCCGGTGCTGTGCATCGTGCGGGTGAACAGCCTGGAAGAAGCCATGCAGCTGATCAACGACCACGAATACGGCAACGGCACCTGCATCTTCACCCGCGATGGTGAAGCCGCCCGCCTGTTCTGCGACGAGATCGAAGTCGGCATGGTCGGCGTCAACGTACCGCTGCCGGTACCGGTGGCCTACCACAGCTTCGGCGGCTGGAAGCGTTCGCTGTTCGGCGACCTGCACGCCTACGGCCCGGATGGCGTGCGCTTCTACACCAAGCGCAAGGCCATCACCCAGCGCTGGCCGCAGCGCAAGTCGCACGAAGCGGCGCAGTTCGCCTTCCCCAGCAATGGCTGATGGTGACTAAGCGGTAAGAAAAAGGCCGGTCCAAGTGACCGGCCTTTTTTGTTTCAAGCGGCAGAACTTGTGGATCAGTGGCGCTGAAAAGATGGTACGTAGTTAGGTACAATGTTGTCTCGCTCTCCACTGTTCGCCATCGGCGGCAAGGATGACCTTTCATGCAAGTACTCACCTTCACCCAGGCCCGCGCCGACCTGAAGCAGACCATGGACGATGTGTGCCGGGATCACGAACCGGCGGTCATTACGCGCCAGCGTGGCGAGCCGGTGGTGATGATCTCGCTGGAGGACTACAACGGCATGCAGGAAACCCTCTACCTGCTGAGTGCTACCGCCAACGCCAAGCGGCTGCGCGAGTCCATCGACGAGGTGCGTGCCGGCAAGGTTCAGGTCAAGGAGCTGACCGTTGAACGTGAAGTCGAAAAGCCGTAACAAGTCGATCGCCCGAGGTTCCATCAGCGTTGCGTTCAGCAGCCATGGCTGGGATGACTATCAGTTCTGGGAGCAGAGTGACGGCGAGGTGTTTCGGGTGCTCAACGAACTGATCGAGGAATGCCGGCGGACGCCGCACAAGGGCACGGGTAAGCCGGAGCCGTTGAAGGGTGATCTGTCCGGGTTCTGGTCCCGCCGCATTACCCGAGAGCACCGGCTGGTGTACTTCTTCGAGGCTGAGGTGCTGACGATCCTGCAGTGCCGTTACCACTACGACAAATAGGGCCGCTGAAGCGGCCCTTTTTCTTTTCCGGCTAGTCGCGCCAGGCAAGTTGGGGAACTTCTTCCCAGCGCATCCACAGGCCGCCTTGCCAGTTCAGCAGCATCAGGCGGCGGGTGTCCCAGGTGAGGAGGACGCGGCGGGGTGTGTTGCTTTCCGGGGAGTGCTGGTCGCGCAGGGTGGGGAGGACGTCCTGGGTGAGCCAGTGGTCGAGGGATTCGATCTCGGGGTGGCCGAAGCGGATGAGGGCTTTGAAGAGTGCGGCTTCGCTGAGCATCACGACTTCTTCTTCGCTGCCGGTGCTGTAGGCAAGGCAAGCGGTGCGGACTTCGTGGGGGTAGAAGCGGTGGTGGATGCTGTGGGGGAAGCGGTAGGCGACCAGGCGGGCGATGTCGCGGGCGGCGAACCAGGGTTGGTTGTCGATCATGACGCCGCGCAGGGGGCGGTTGTCGCGGGTGAAGAAGGTTGGGGTATATGCGTCGTGCATTGGGTAGAGCTCCTACTAGTCGTTAAGAGCTGCCCCCAGCGTCGCCAAACGAAGGGTGGCAGACCGCGCGGGGTTGGCGAACCGGTAGTAGGACCCGGCAGACCCGGAGGTCTCCCCGCGCGATCTGCCCTAGAGCATCGCAGATATCTGCAATCGTGCGGGGGCCTGCAGGAACATTCGCTGTTCCTGCATGCACCTATTGGCGCCATTGCGCCTACTAAGCCGGGTCGCCAAACCCAGGTCACTGATGTGACTGGGCGAGGATAGGAATGGCAGCGGTGGCCAACAAGAAGCCGTTTCCGGCATGCGTGTAGGAGCGAGCTTGCTCGCGAACCGCCCGGCGACGGTGCCCCCCTGTAGGAGCGGGCCATGCCCGCGATCGCGCGCATGGCGCGCTCCTACAGGCTGGCTGCGAGGCTCAGGTCTGGCTGCGTTTCGTTTGGGGGTTCTGCGTCGCTTCGGTGTGCGCGCGGACTTCTGGTTTCGCCCTCGGGCGACCCACTTTGGCAAACGACGGATGGCCGCCCCACCCAAAGTGGGCAAAGGTCTTGCCCCGGACATCCGGTTTTTCGCTTAGGCGAAAAATCCCCTCGTTGAATCGAAGTTTCAACGAGGGCTCCTGAACGGGGCCGTTCGGAGTGCGCGGGTGTTTTTCTGGAAGTCTTCAAGAGCCGGAGCCGGAGCCGGAGCCGGAGGTAGGGCGAATAACCCGGAACGGGTTATCCGCCGCCAAAGGTCGTCTGCTGATGGCGTCGTGTCAGTGCTGCCCCTCTCCCCAAGGGAGAGGGAGCCGTCCGTGCCGGCTGACGCTGAAGTTTCATCCTGTTCCGGACGGTCCCCTCTCCCTTCAGGGAGAAGGTTAGGGAGAGGGGCCTTTGATTTTGTCGGCGCGGACCTTGATTGATCCGGCAGAGCCGGCGTTGGGCAGGTTCGCGAGCAAGCTCGCTCCTACAAAAAGCGGAGTGGCGATCAGCCCAGGTGTTTCTTCAGGTAGATGCGCTGATGCCCCGGCGGGCAATCCTCCAGCACGCCCATGCGCTCGAAGCCCTGTTTCTCGTAGAAGCCGGGGGCCTGGAAGCTGTAGGTGTAGAGGAACAGGCCGACGCAGCCGCGACGGCGGGCTTCGTCTTCGGCCAGGGCGATGAGCTGGCTGCCCAGGCCGCTGCCGCGCTGGTCGTCCTGCAGCCAGAGGTAGTCGATGTAGAGCCAGCCCATGCCGGACTGGCCGAACATGCCGCCGACCACTTCGCCTTGGGCGTCGCGCGCATAGAGTTCGAAGTCGTCATAGGTGTTGCTGCGGCCCATCTGTCCGAGGTTGTAGGCGAGCAGGCCCTTGACCACGACGTCGCGCGCCTGCGGGTCGATGCCGAGGGTGAAATCGAATGGGGTTTGCATGGTGCCCTCCGGATTGGCGAAGGGCACCAGTCTAGGGAGATGCTGCGGCGATGGGTAGGCGCCTTTGGTAGCGGCGGGCGTGCTGGGACGAATAGCGCGGGAAGCTCAGAGCAGTTCCTTGCGCGACATGTTGATCGACAGCAGCTTGGTATCGCGGAAGAACAGGTAGCGATAGGCCCCGCCGCTGGGGCCGTACATCCAGGTTTCCAGCTGGGCTTCGCCGGGAATGAGCTTGCCGGTCGAGTCGCGCCGAGGCGGCCTGGGAGGAACGATGACGCGTTTGGCAGGCTCGCCGCACTTGGCGAGCACTTCGTCCATGGGGTCGCCTTCGTTGATCAGGCTGGTGCCGCAGCGCAGGGTGCCGGCGTGGGCGGTTCCGGCGGCCAGGGTCAGGAGCAGGGCTATCAGCCAGGGGCGCATGGGTCGATTCCGGTGCGGGTTCGCTGCCCAGTCTAATGCCCGGCAATGGGCTGCTTCATTGAGCTGATGCAGGTTCAGCGCGCGGTGCCGGCATTGCGCACATACAGGTCCTTGCCGCCGCTGTTGCTGCCGCCGCGAATTTGCAGTTCGAAGCGCTTGGGGTGGCCCTTGATCAGGTCGCTGAGCTTCTTGAAGCCATACAGGCGCGGGTCGAACGCGGGCCGCAGCTTGCTGATGTTCTGCCCCAGAGCGCCGAGTTGCACCCAGTCGTCATCGTCGCCGTCGATGTCGTCGAGCACCTTGGCGATGAAGTCCAGCGGGACCTTCTGCGACTTGGGCTTGGCGGTGGGTTTGGGGCTGTCGTTGGCGCTGGGGGCGGCGGTCTTGTCGGTGACGGGAGGCTGCTCGGCCGGTGCTGCCGGCTCGGCGCGGAGGATCTCGGTGTAGATGAACTTGTCGCAGGCGGAGACAAAGGGTTTGGGCGTCTTCTCTTCGCCGAAGCCATAGACGGTCAGCCCTTCCTCACGCAGGCGCGCGGCCAGGCGAGTGAAGTCGCTGTCGCTGGAGACCAGGCAGAAGCCGTCGAAGCGCCGGGTGTAGAGCAGGTCCATGGCGTCGATGATCAGCGCGCTGTCGGTGGCGTTCTTGCCGCTGGTGTAGGCGAACTGCTGCATGGGCTGGATGGAGTGGTCGAGCAGCACCTGCTTCCACTTGCCCAGGTTGGGCTTGGTCCAGTCGCCGTAGATGCGCTTGACGCTGGCGACGCCGTATTTGGCGATCTCCTCGAACAGGCCCTCGACGATGGCGGCGGGGGCGTTGTCGGCGTCGATCAGCACGGCGAGATGAGTCTGCTGGCGAGTGGCGGGAGACTTGTTGGCCATGCTGCATCCTTTGCTGGGGTTCAGACGACCATAGTGCGCGAGGCCGGGCGCGACAACCCGGAAACGCCGATAGAGTCATTGCGCCATCATCGGCGCAGGCATATCCTCCGCCCCCGTTCAGGGAGGAACGCGGCGCCATCATTCGATCGCGAACTGCCTGGGCGCCCAATCTGCCATCGAAGGAATGACCATGCTTCGCTTTCTCTGCGTTTCCCTTTTCGCGATCCTGCTGACCGGCTGCGCTTCTTCGGCGAAGGTCGAGAACATGCAGGTCAATGACCAGCAGGCGCACACCCAGGGCTACGATGCCGCGCTGCGCGACAACCTCCAGGTCGCCGATGTCGAGGGTGGCAAGAAGACCAACCCGCTGTGGACTTCGCAGATCGACGGCGCCGATTTCCGCGCTGCACTGGAGCAATCCCTGGGCAAGGCCGGCCTGCTCGGCCAGGGCGACAAGGTGGCCTATTCGCTGCGCACCAAGCTGGTCAGCCTCGACCAGCCGGTGTTCGGTTTCAACTTCACCGTGACCTCGACCGTCGAGTACAGCCTGGTAGAAAACGCCAGCAACCGCGTGGTCTGGCAGGAAACCGTCAAGGAGCCCTTCACTGCTGGCGTGGGTGATGCGTTCTACGGCGTGACCCGTCTGCGCCTGGCCAACGAAGGCTCGGCCCGCGCCAACATCAACACCCTGCTGCAACGCCTGGGTGGCCTGAAGCTCGGTGCCGGTCAGGTGTCGCTGCAGAACTGATCCCGCACCGCGAAAAAAGCCCGGCCATGGTCGGGCTTTTTTCATGGAGCCGCCGTTACGCGGTGGCGAACTCGCACTTGTCGCGCCCGCTGCGCTTGGCGTCCAGCAGGGCGGCGTCGGCGCGGCTGAGGGTCTGCGAGTAGCTCTCGCCCGGATGGTGCTCGGCGACGCCGAAGCTGGCGGTGACGGACAGCGCGTTGGTGCCCACGCGCACCGCCAGGCAGCGGATGTCGTTGCGCACCCGCTCGATGATCGCGGCGGCATCGCTCAGACGGGTGTCGGGCAGGATCAGCAGGAATTCCTCGCCGCCCCAGCGGCCGCAGAGGTCGTACTGGCGCAGGGCGGACTCCATGGCACGGCCGATTTCCACCAGGACGCGGTCGCCCACTTCGTGGCCCCAGGTGTCGTTGACCTGCTTGAAGCGGTCGACGTCGAGCATGGCCAGCACGTAGGACTCGCCGTGGCGCTGAGCGCGCTCGCTTTCCTCGCGCAGGCGCTCCATCAGCAGGCGGCGGTTGGCGATGCCGGTGAGGGTGTCGTGGGTCGAGGCTTCCTTCAGCGCGACGTTGAGGTCGCGCATCATGTCCTGGTAGCGGTCGGAGATGCGCGCGACCTTTTCCAGCTGGCGCAGCTGCTTGTGGTAGCGCTCGGAGAGCGTGCTGTTCTGCTGCCGGGCCATGGACTGGAAGCCGTCGGAAATCCGCGCGATGCGTTCCAGGCGCGCGAGCTGGTCGAGGGACTGCTGATGCTTCTGGTACAAGGCCTCGCGCAGGGGGTGCCCTTCGTACTGGGGGTCGGCCAGCAGCTCTTCGATCAGCAGGTCCAGCTCGCGCTCGCTAGTCATGGTACTTACTCGTCGTAGGCTTGGATGACGAACGGGAAGGTACAGTCCTCGCGGAATTCCTCGGCCAGTTCGGCGACGCGCTCGTTGCGACGGTCGTAGTGCCATGCCACGCGTGTGCTGCGGCCCTGGCCGTGGGCTTCTTCGAGCAGGTCGAAGATGTCCATCATGGCCTTGATCGAGCTGGTGTTGAGGTACAGCAGGCGCAGGTCGAGTTCCAGCGGGCGCTGTTCCTCGGTGAGGAAGCGTTCGACCCACTCGATGACCTGGCCGAACAGTTCAAAGGAGTTCTCCGGGTAGGAGTCGCCTTGCATTGCGAGGATGCCGGCCTGCCAATCGCCGTGGATCTGCGGGGTGGATTGGGTTCCGGTGACGTTGAGATCGCTCATGTCGGGTCTTCCTGAATTTCGCGGTTCAGATCACGGCGCGCAGGCTGAAGAAGGCGCGGCCGTCGGGTTGTTCGGTGAGGGAGGTCTTGAGCGGCGCGCTGGACTTGCGGGCAATGTCCAGCAGGCCAAGACCTGCGCCGGTGGAGGCTTCAGCATCGCGCGGGCGGCGCAGTTGCTCCTTGTAGGCGGCTTTGAGCTGGGCCTTGTCGAGTCCGGCGATGGCTTCGATGCTGCGGACCAGGCCCTGGCCGTCGGCCAGTTCCACCAGGTTGCCGGCGGAGACCACGTAGTGGCCTTCGTCATCGCGGGCAATCGCCACGGTGGCCGAGGCTTCCTGGTCGTTGTAGCCGCGCTGGGTAGCGTAATGGCGGATGTTCTGGGTCATCTCGATGTAGACCGCGAACACGTCCATCGCTTCGCTGGGGTGCGCCTGCTCGGCCTGCATGTAGTTGCGCAGCGCATGGCCGATTTCCTCGATCAGGCTGCGCGAGATGGGCCCGTTGAAGCAGAGCAGGATGCGTTGCCGGGTGTAGCTCTCGCGCATGGCCAACAGATCTAGCGATTCCATGGATTAACCCCTAGTCGAAGCGGAAAGAGAGGATGGTGATGTCGTCACGCTGCGGCTGCTCGCCCTGGTAGTGGGCGAGGGTAGCGGCGAATACGTCGGCCTGCTCGGCCAGAGGCCTGCGCGCGTGGTTGCGCAGCAGGTCGGCGAAGCGGCTGTTGCCGAAGCCGAAGCCGTGCTCGCCGCCGGCCTGGTCGAGGAAGCCGTCGGTGCACAGGTAGTAGGTCCAGCCGGTTTCCATCGGGATTTCCACATCCTGATAGTCGCCCTGGCGCTTGTCGCCGATGGCGCGGCGCGCGCCCTTGTATTCGCGCACGTCGTTGCCGTCGCTGGCGAACAGGGAAATCTTCGCCCCGGAAAAATGCAGCAGCTTGCGCTGGTGGTCAACGCGCACCAGCCCTGCGTCCATGTTGGTGGCCAGCGAGTGGGTGAACTCTTCCTGGCCGAGCATGCCGCGCATCACGTGGTCGGTCTCGCGCAGGATGGCCGCCGGGTCGTGGCTCTTCACGCTGTCGATGGCGTGGTCGATGGCGGCCAGGGCGAGCATGGTCATCAGCGCGCCGGGCACGCCGTGGCCGGCACAGTCGACCACGCCGATCAGGCTGTCCACCGGGCCTTCGCGGTAGATGTAGAAGTCGCCGCCGACCACGTCGCGCGGCTTCCAAAGGACGAAATGGTGCTCGCCCAGGGAGGCCTGCAATTGGCGGTCAGGGAGGATGGCGCGCTGGATCAGGCTGGCGTAGTCGATGGAGTCGCCGATCTTCTTCTGCGCGGCGGCCATCTCGCGGTTGGCCGCTTCCAGGGCCTGGGTGCGTTGCTGGACCTTGTCTTCCAGTTCCTCGGTGTGGCGGCGCACCTGGTCGGCCATGCTGGCGAAGGCGCTGGAGAGTTCACCGATCTCGTCCGGACGGGTGCGCGGCAGCGGGCTGTCGTATTGCCCGGCAGCGATGGCCTTGGCCGATTGCTTGAGGCCGCGCAGCGGGCGCAGCACCAGCAGGTCGACAGTGTAGGCGAAGCCGATCAGCAGGATCGCCAGGAGCCCGGCGAGGGTACCTACCAGTGGCCAGATCCAGCGGCTGTCGAGCACTTGCGCGGCGTGCAGGTCGATGGCACTGAGCACGTGCCAGCGCAGCTGCGGGATGTAGGCGGTAGCGATCAGCTGTTCCTTGCCGTCGATGGTGCCCCACATGGTTTCCACTTCGCCGGGGTTGGTCTCCGCCTGGCGCAGGGTCTGACGCAGCGCGGTGCGCTCCTGGTCATTGGCCAGCAGGTCGTAGACATGGTGCTTGGCCTGGCCGCTGGAACCGGAGTTGTAGGCGATCAGCTTGGTGTCCGGGTGCGCCTGGATGGCGCCTTCGGGGTCGACGATCATCGGCGTCACCCCGGCCTCGCGGCGCGAGATGAACTGGTCGAGGAACTCGGTGAGGTCGAGGCCGCCGCCGGCCAGGCCGACTTTCTCGTTGCCGGCGCGCACCACCATGTTGAACCAGACCTTGGTGACCTTGAGCTTCTCGTTGTAGTCGACGTTGATGTTGTACAGCTCGTCGCGCGCGAGGGTATCGAAGTACCAGGAGTCCTTCGGGTCGTCCTGGCTCAGGGTGTAGCGCGGGGAATTGGAGAGCGGCGAGCTGGAGTCGTTGAAGTAGTAGTGGCGCGAGGAGTCCACCACGACGAAGTAGGAGTAGTTGTGCTGGTCAGCGCGGAAGCCTTCGGCTTCGCGGAAGAACAACGCGCGGCGCGCCGGGTCGTTCTCGGACAGCAGCCAGTCCTGCGTCACCACGGACTCGGCCAGGCGCCGCGAGAGCGCCAGCTCGCGAATCACCGGCGCAATGATCTTCTGCTGGTTGAGCAGCGTGAAGTTTCTCGCGAAGGCGAGGCCGAAATGCGTGCGGATGTCCTCCATGGCTTTCCAGCCCAGCATGACTGCCGGTACCAGCGCCAGGAGACAGGCGATGAGCAATGCCACCACCGATTTGCCGCGCAACCCCCATCTTGCCGCCATGGCTATCTTGTTTCCCCGTGTCGCCCGCCGTGTGCCGGTCTTTTGGCGAAAGCTCAATTGTGCATTTTGTATACGGGCACAATCAAACCAAATTGATATCGGATCGCCATATTATTGGCGCCGGTCAATTGGCCTGAGTCTAGACCCTGTGTGAAAAGCCGCTTGGAAGTGCGGGATGATTCCCGCAGAACTAGACGCGGTTCCCACTTCCGCTCTGGCGCGCCTGTTGTAGGAGCGAGCCTGCTATGCGCTCCAGCGGCAGGACTTCCTTCGCCGCGCCCAGCTCCACTGCCTCGCGGGGCATGCCATAGACCACGCAAGTGGCCTCGTCCTGGGCGACGGTGTGGCCGCCGGCCTGGCGGATCGCTTGCAAACCACGGGCCCCATCCTTGCCCATGCCGGTGAGCAGCGCGGCAATGAGGTTGCGCCCGGCGCAGCGGGCGAGGGAGTTGAACATCACGTCCACCGCCGGCCTGTGGCCATTCACCGCCGCCTCGCGGTGCAGGCGCACGACATAGTTGGCGCCGCTGCGCTGTACTTCCATGTGGTAGTCGCCGGGGGCGAGCAGCACGTGGCCGGGAAGGATGCGGTCGCCGTCGCGGGCTTCGCGCACTGACAGGCGCGTCTGACGGTCCAGTCGGTCAGCGTAGGACTTGGTGAAGCCCGGTGGCATGTGCAGCGTGACCACAGTACCGGGGCAGTCCGGCGGCAGGCCCAGCAGCACTTCCTTGATCGCCTCGGTGCCGCCGGTGGAGGCGCCGATGGCGAAGATCTTTTCGGTGCTCAGCAACGGCGCGCTGCTCGTCGCTGGTGCGCCGGGCGCAGCCGCAGGGCGCGCACGGGGCAGGCGCGCGCGGGCGGCGGCCTTGAGCTTGGCGCAGATTTCCTCGGCGTAGGCCTGCATGCCTTCGGCGATGCCCAGGCGGGGCTTGGCGATAAAGTCGATGGCGCCCAGCTCCAGGGCGCGCAGGGTGGCTTCGGAGCCTTTCTCGGTGAGCGAGGAGATCATCAGCACCGGAGTCGGTCGACCCTTCATCAGCTTGTCGAGGAAGGTCAGGCCATCCATGCGCGGCATTTCCACGTCGAGGGTGATGACGTCGGGCGAGTGCTGCTTGATCAGGTCGCGGGCGACGAAGGCGTCGGGCGCCGCGCCCACCAGCTGCAGCTCCGGGTCGTTCTGGATGATGTCCTTGAGCAGGCTGCGAATCAGCGCCGAGTCGTCGACGATCAGGACTTTGACGGCCATCGGGCGTCCCTCCTTTCAGAACAGGTCGATGCTCCCGCCGCGCTCCCGACGGGACAGTTGCTGGCAGTACTGCCGCTCGCGCTGCAGCACCGTGTCGTTGGCCAGGGTGCGCAGCTTGCGCACCAGCACCCGGCCGCTGCCGGGGAAGAAATAGACCTTGCGTGGGTGTACGTCGAGCAGGTCCTGGGCGGCCAGTGGAATGCCCTCGTCCTCCAGATACTGCAGGACGAACTCGACGTTGCGCTGGCCGACGTCGGCGCTGAGGTTCTTCAGCACCGAGCCGCCGCCGAACACCTTGGCTTCGAAGTGTCGGCGCTGGGCGCCGCGCCGCATCAGGCCGTTGATCAGCAGGTCCATGGCGTGCACGCCGTAGCGCCCGGAGTTGGAGAGGATGCCCTGAACGCCGGTGTCGCCGGGCAGCATGAAGTGGTTCATGCCGCCCAGCCCGCTGCTGCGGTCGCGCAGGCACACTGAGACGCAGGAGCCGAGCACCGTGACCAGCATGACCGGCTCGTCGGTGACATAGCACTCGCCGGGCAGCAGCTTCACTGCCTCCATGCCGAAGCGCGGGTCGTAGTAGCGATTGGGTTGGTCCAGGGCTGCGCCCATCAGGGGTTCCCCACCGCCTGGTAGGTCGTGCGCCCCACCGAACGCACCAGGTGGCTGGCGTGCACGAAGTTCTCCGAGTGGCCGGCAAAGAACAGCCCGCCGGGCCGCAGCAGGCGCACCATGCGTTCGAGCAGGCGGGTCTGGGTCGGCTTGTCGAAGTAGATCATCACGTTGCGGCAGAAGATCGCGTCCAGGCCGCCGGTAATCCCCCAGTCGCGGTCGAGCAGGTTGATCTGCCGGTAGTCGATCATCTGCCGCAGCTCGCGGACCACCCGTGCCTTGCCGGCGTTGCCGCCGGTGCCACGAAGGAAGAAGCGCTTCTTCTGCGCAGGAGTCAGTGCTTCGATGCGCTCCAGCGGATAGATGCCCTGGCGTGCCTGACCGAGTACGCCGGTGTCGATATCCGAGGCAATCAGCTCGATGGGCGGGGCGAAGCTGCCCAGCGCGTCCACCAGCGTCATGGCCATGGAGTAGGGCTCCTCGCCGGTGCTCGAGGCGGTGGACCAGAACCGCAGCGGCTGGTGGTCCTGTACCTGCTCGGCGGCGAAGCGGCCGAGGTGGTCGAAGTGGTGCTTCTCGCGGAAGAAGGCGGTGAGGTTGGTGGTCAGTGCGTTGACGAATTGCTGCCACTCTTCCTCGTGGTTCTCCAGGTAGGCGAAGTACTCGGCGAAGCTGCCCAGCCGCAGGCTGCGCAGGCGCCGCGAGAGGCGGCTGTAGACCAGCTGCTGCTTGTTCTCCGAGAGACTGATGCCGGCATGCTGGTACAAGCGCTCGCGCACCTGCTGGAAGTCCCGGCGGGTGTAGTGGAATTCGTGCTCGGGGGCGGGCAGGTTGATCGACATCGGTGGGTCTCGACGGTGAGCGGGTTGCGTTTGGATGTGTCGCGTTAGCCGATAGCGCAGGCCGGGCTGTTGTAGGAGCGGGCCATGCCCGCGATCCGCCTCGTGCCGGGCTGTCGCGGGCATGGCCCGCTCCTACAGGATCACTGTGTGCGGTGGGTATCGCCCGGCCATCCCTGGCCCGCGCGCGGCGGCCGACCCTCCCATTGCTCCGGCCGCCGCCATCCCTCAGCCCCGCCCGATCAGAACTCTTCCCAGTCGTCTTCCTTGCCCTTGGCACGCACCGCCTTGGCCACGCCACGGGCGGCGCGCGAGGTGTGCGCAGTCGGCTCGGCGCGCGCCGGGCGGGCGGAGGCCAGCGGCACCACGGTGGCCGCGATGGACTCGAGCTTGAACACCCCGACCTGCTGGTTGAGCATGCCGGCCTGTTCCTGCAGGGCCTCGGCGGATGCAGCGGCTTCTTCCACCAGCGCGGCGTTCTGCTGGGTCATCTCGTCCATCTGCGACACGGCGCCGTTGACTTCTTCGATGCCGCTGCTCTGCTCGGCGGACGCCGCGGCAATCTCGGCCATGATGTCGGTGACGCGCTTGATCGCTACCACGATGTCACTCATGGTCTGCCCGGCCTGGGCGACCAGGGTGTTGCCGCTCTCGACCTTGTCCACCGAGTCGTTGATCAGCGTCTTGATCTCCTTGGCGGCGGCGGCGGAGCGCTGCGCCAGGGTGCGCACTTCACCGGCCACCACGGCGAAGCCACGGCCCTGCTCGCCGGCGCGCGCTGCTTCGACGGCGGCGTTGAGCGCGAGGATGTTGGTCTGGAAGGCGATACCGTCGATCACCCCGATGATGTCAGCGATCTTGCGCGCCGAGTCGTTGATCGCGGACATGGTGCCCACCACCTTCTGCACCACGCTGCCGCCTTCGGTGGCGACTTCTGAAGCGTTCACCGCCAGCGAGTTGGCCTGGCGCGCGTTCTCGGCGTTGAGCTTCACGGTGCTGGTCAGCTCTTCCATGCTCGAGGCGGTTTCTTCCAGGCTGGAGGCCTGCTGCTCGGTACGGGTGGACAGCTCGGCGTTGCCGCTGGCGATTTCGCTGGCGGCGGTGTGGATGGTGTCGGCGGCCTCGCGGATCTGCCCGAGCATGCGCGACAGGCTCTGCGCGGTCTCGTTGGCGTAGTCCTTCAGCTCCCCGAAGGTGCCCTGGTAGTCGGCGTCGATGCGCTGGGTCAGGTCGCCCTGGGCCAGTGCGCCGAGCACGCGGGTGACGTCACGCAGGCCTTTGTCGGCGGTATCCACCAGGTTGTTCAGGCCGGTGGCGATCTTCAGGAAGAAGCCCTCTTTGTTCGAAGCCTCGATGCGCTTGCTGAAGTCGCCGGCGACGGCGGCGTCCACCAGTTGCGAGACTTCCTGCTCGGCGCGGAATTCCTCGGTGCGGTCGGTCCACTGCACGGCCGAACCCAGGCGCTCGCCGGCATCGTTGAACACCGGCACCACGTCCAGGGCGAAGCGGCGGCCGCCCAGGTTCAGCTCGGCCTTATGCCGCGCGGTGAGGTGCGCGAGCATGCCGCGCTGGTGCGCCGGGTTCTTGTGGAACATGTCGATGTTGGCGCCCATCAGGCGGCTGGCGTTGAAGTTCGGCAGCTGCTTGCGGATGTCGGCCTCGGCGTTGCCGAGCATCTCGGTCACCGTGCGGTTCATGTAGATGATCTCGAGGTCGTTGTTGGCGATCATCACGTTGGCCGAGACGTTATCCAGCGCGCTCTTGATCCGCGCGTTGTACTCGGCGGCATCGGCGTTGGCCTTGAGGCTGTCGCGCACGCCGTCGATGGCTTCGGTGATGATGGCTTTCTTGCCCGGCAAGCGGTCCATGTCCACCGAGTAGTCACCCTTGCCGTAGGCGGTGACGGTGGCGACCACTTTCATCTTCACTGCAATGTGCGCGGCAACCAGGTCGTTGATGCCCTTGGCGATGCGTGCGGGGCGGCCGGCGAACTTGTCCACCGGGATCACCTCGTCGATCCAGCCCAGCTCATGCTGGCGGGTCATCTCCACCAGGCCGGCTTCCAGGGCTTCCACCTGGGCCTGCTCGGCGCGCTGCTCGCGCAGGTTGCGCTGGATGCTGCGCAGCCCATCGTAGAGACGTTCATAGCCGGCGGCCGGCGCTTCGCCGATGGCGACGTCGAGGTTGCCGTCCACCAGGCTGTGGAGGATGGCGGTGATGCGGTCGGCGCGTTGCTGCGCCACGGCGTGTGCGTTGAACAGACCCATGTTGTTTGTCCTCGGTCGCGATCAGGCGGCGGTTTCGTCGACCAGCGCCATTTCACGGCTGGTCATGAGTTTTTCGATGTCCACCAGGATGAGCATCCGCTCACCGGCGGTGGCCAGGCCCAGCAGGTACTCGGTGTCGAAGCTGGCGGCGAATTCGGGGCGCGGCTTGATCTCATCGCCGGCCAGGGCGATCACGTCGGAGACTGAATCCACCACCGCGCCGACGATGCGCCGGCCGACGTTGAGGATGATCACCACGGTGAACTGGTCGTAGCTGATGTCGTCCATGTTGAACTTGATGCGCAGGTCGACGATGGGAACGATGGCGCCGCGCAGGTTGATCACACCCTTGATGAAGGCGGGGGCGTTGGCGATCGCCGTGACCTGGTCGTAGCCCCGGATCTCCTGCACGCGCAGGATGTCGATGGCGTATTCCTCGCGGCCCAGGGTGAAGGTCAGGTACTCCTGCACCGGGCTGCCAGCCGCGCTGGCTTCAGCTGCGCTCATGGGTGGATTCTCCTTGTGCTGCCAGTCGTGGCAGGGCATCGACATCGAGGATCAGGGCGACGCTGCCGTCGCCCATGATGGTGGCGCCGGCGATCCCGTCGATCCGGCGGAAGTTCTGTTCCAGGCTCTTGATCACCACCTGTTGCTGGCCGACCAGTTCATCCACCTGCAGGGCGAAGCTCTTGCCCTCGGATTCGAGGATCACCACGATCCCCTGCTCCGGCGGCACGGGCGCTGCGCCGATGCGCAGCAACTGGTTGAGGGAGAACAGCGGCAGGTATTCGCCGCGTACACGGATCACCGTCGACTCCTCGCCGGCCAGGCCGCGCACGTCGTCGGCGCGGGCCTGCAGCGACTCGACGATGTAGGTCAGCGGCACCACATAGTTGACCTGCTCCACGGCGACGATCAGGCCGTCGAGGATTGCCAGGGTCAGTGGCAGGCGGATGCTCATCCGCGTGCCCATGCCGGGCGCCGAGTCGATGTCGATGCGCCCGCCCATGGCCTGGATGTTGCGCCGCACCACGTCCATGCCCACGCCCCGGCCGGACAGCTCGGTGACCGCTTCGGCGGTGGAGAAACCCGGCATGAAGATCAGTTGCCAGACCTCCGCATCGGTCATCCCGTCGTGCACCGGCAGGCCCTTCTCGCGGGCCTTGGCGAGGATGCGCTCGCGCGACAGGCCGCGGCCGTCATCGGAGATTTCCACCACCACGCTGCCGCCCTGGTGGCTGGCGGCGAGCTTCACCGAACCCTGGGCCGGCTTGCCGGCGGCCAGGCGTTCGGCGGGTGTCTCGATGCCGTGGTCGATGCTGTTGCGGACGATGTGGGTGAGCGGGTCGCTGAGTTTCTCGATGACGCTCTTGTCCAGCTCCGTGTGCTCGCCCTGGAGGATCAGCTCGACCTGCTTGCCCAGGCGCGCGGAGGTGTCGTGCACCAGGCGCGGGAAGCGGCTGAAGATGAAGCTGATCGGCAGCATGCGGATGGACATCACCGATTCCTGCAGGTCGCGGGTGTTGTGCTCCAGCTGCGCCAGGGCCTGCTGCAGGCGCTCGAAGTGCGTCGGGTCGAGGTCTTCGCTGAGCTGGCTGAGCATGGCCTGGGTGATCACCAGCTCGCCCACCAGGTTGATCAGGCTGTCGATCTTCTCGACGCTGACGCGGATCGAGCTGGATTCGCTGTCGGCGCGGGCGGCCGGCTTGGCGGCCGCCGTGGGCGCGACCTTGGGTTGTTCGCTGGGTACGCTGGCGGCGCTGGCGAGTGGGGCGCCGGGCGCCTTGTCGAAGATGCCATAGGGCTCGACGGGCCGGGCGTCCGGCGCGCCGGGGGCGTCGTCGAAGAAGCCGAAGTCGTCGTCCGCGCTGGCGGTGGTCTCGCTGGCGCCGGGCGTGCCGGGCGCTTCGTCGAAGAAGCCGAAGGCATCGTCGTCGCCGGCGCTGGTTTCAGCTGCGGCGGGAGCAGCGTCGAACAGGCCGGAACCGTCATCCACGGCAGCCGCGACCGGCTCTGCCAGCCAGGCGCGCAGGCGTTCCACGGTGGCGGCCACCGGTACCTCCGGGTCCGGCACCTGGCTGCGGTGCGCATCGAGCAGGCGCTGCAGGACGTCGCGGGCTTCGAGGAACACGCCAATCATGTCCACGTGCAGGGCGGTCTGCCCGCAGCGGATGCGGTCGAGCAGGGTTTCCAGTTCGTGGGTCACGGCGGTCAGGTCATCGAAGCCGAACATGCCGCTGGAACCCTTGATCGAGTGCGCCGCGCGGAAGATGCCATTGAGCGTCTCGGCGTCCGGCTGATCGAGGTCGAGCCCGATCAGCAGGAGTTCGAGGGTCGCCAGGTGTTCGTCGGTTTCCTCGAAGAACACCTGGAGGAACTGCTCCATACCAGTCGCCATTCCGGGTTCCCCTAGGGCAGGACCTTGCGGGTCACTTCCAGCAGTTTCGGCGGGTCGAACGGCTTGACCAGCCAGCCGGTGGCGCCGGCGCTCTTGCCCTGCTGCTTCATGGCGTCGCTGGATTCGGTGGTCAGCATCAGGATCGGCGTGCTGCGGTAGCCGGCCATGTCGCGCAGGCTGCGGATCAGCGACAGGCCGTCCATGTTCGGCATGTTCTGGTCGGTGAAGACCAGGTTGTAGGTCTTGCGCTGGGCCTTGCCCAGGCCGTCCTTGCCGTCCACGGCCTCGTCCACCTCGTAGCCGGCGGACTTGAGCGTGAAGCTCAGCATCTGCCGGATCGAGGCCGAGTCATCGACGATCAGAATCTGTTTTCCCATTGCGTTGATTCTCCTTGGGTGCAATGCGTTGCTTGTCGCCAGGCGCGCGGAACTCGCGCCATCCCGGCGCGCGGAAAGGGTGTGGGGCTCAGCCGATCAGGGCGAGGTTGGCCAGGTATTCGATGACGGACTGCAGCATGGCGATGCCTCCTGGGCTCGGATCACGTCAAAACAGTTCCACTTCGCCAGCGCTGAGGCTGGTCTGGGCGACCGGGTTGCTCAGGGGGCGGCCGAGCTCGGCGACTTCGCCGCGCAGGCGCTCGTTCCATTCGCCGGGCTCGCGGCCATCCAGCGCGCCCAGGCCGACGGCCAGGGCGCCGAGGCGGGCGCTGTGCTTGCCGATCTGCCCGAGCAGCTGGCTGCTCATGTCCTGGAACTGCAGGGCGGTGACCGCGGCGTTGACGCCGTCGCCCACTTCCAGGGAGATACGGTCCAGCTCCTGCACCACCTTCACGGTGTGCTGGTTCATGGCGTCGAGGTCGTCGAGCATGGTCTGGATCTTCTTGCGCGAATCCAGGGCGAAGGTCATGTCCTTGTCGGCCAGCTGGCTGATGGCGCCCTCGGCATCCTTGATCTCGTGATAGACGACGTCGACGTGTTCACGGATGGCCTGCGAGAAGTGCGTGGAGCGGGTGGACAGCGCGCGCACTTCGTCGGCCACCACGGCGAATCCGCGGCCGCTCTCTCCGGCGCGGGCGGCCTCGATGGCGGCGTTGAGGGCCAGCAGGTTGGTCTGCTTGGCGATGGCGTCCATGTCCTGGGTGGACTGCAGGATCTCGGCAATCTTGTGGGTCACGCGGTCCATGCGTTGCACCAGTTGCTGCGAGGTGCGGCTGGTTTCCAGGGTGGCCTCGACGAACAGCCCGAGGGTTTCCTGGGTGGCATGGATGAAGCGCTGGAAGTCGATGTCGCCGTCCATGTGGCCGCGACCGTCATAGCGCTCGATCAGCGAGTGAGAGAGGCCGCGCTGGGTATCGATGCGATCGGCAAGGGCATGGAAGCTGTCGGTCAGCTGGCGGATGGCCTGGTGCAGGAGGTTGTCGATCTGGTGGGTGTGGCCGTTGAGCGAGGCCAGATGGCCTTCCACGGCTTCCTGCAGCGGGCGCCAGCGCGGCAACTCGTCGGTCTGCAACGCGACCTCCTGGCCCTCGACGCCGGTCCTGCTGGCGCCACACAGCAGGCTGCTCAGCACCAGGCTGCCTATCACCAGACTAGATGCCCAACCGATCGGCAGCATCCACCAGAACGGTACGCCGACCGCGCAGAGCACGGCCACGACCGCCCACGGCAGGGTCTGGATGATCAGGCGCCGCGGCCAATCCTGGCCGGCTTCTTGAACCGCCTGGGGGTTCAACTGTGAATCGCGCATTGAAGTGCACTCCATTGCCGGGCGCCGGTAACCGGGCCAAACGGCTGCTGACAACGTCTTGAGCAGGAATTCGGCCTGGCGATTTAAAACTAGAGTGCCAAAGCGTGATGTCAAACTGACGGCATATTTCCGTCACAGGGGATAGACCCTTGATCTAGAGGGGTTTTTAGTGAATGACCGTTCATCGTGGCTGGCGGGAGGGCGACGGGCGGTAGTGCGCAGCCCTTGTGTGGCGCGGGTTGTAGCGATTTTTCGATGACAAAACGTGCCGGCTGGAATGGCATCCGGAGCCACGCCCGACGGCGGGTGGAAATCGATGCCGGGGTGTAGGAGCGCGCCATGCGCGCGATCGCGGGCATGGCCCGCTCCTACAGGTGTCGACGAATGCGTAGGAGCGGATTCATCCGCGATCGATTTCCGGCCGCTCTGTGCAAGCCGGTTGGACATCGCGGACGGAGTC
Source organism: Pseudomonas sp. (assembly GCA_049840615.1). Classification (GTDB taxonomy): domain Bacteria; phylum Pseudomonadota; class Gammaproteobacteria; order Pseudomonadales; family Pseudomonadaceae; genus Pseudomonas. The sequence goes on along the minus strand of JASGKM010000031.1, from coordinate 18,271 downwards.
CGCTCCTACGAAAGCTAACCCTTACAGCGTGCCGAGCAGCTTGCGCGCGGCCTGGGTGTGGTCGGCGATCAGGCGCTTCAGATCGAGGCCTTCGACTTCACCGTCCACCACGCGCCAGCTGCCGCCGATCATGATCCGGTCGGCCTTGTCGGCGCCGCACAGCAGCAGGGCCGACAGCGGGTCGTGGCTGCCGGAGAAGCGCAGTTCGTCGAGCTTGAACAGCGCCAGGTCCGCCTGCTTGCCCACGGCCAGCTCGCCGATGTCGCTGCGGCCGATGAGCTTGGCCGAACCCTTGGTCGCCCAGCCCAGTGCGCGCTCCGGAGTGATCTGCTCGGCGCCATAGCGCAGGCGCTGGATGTACAGGGCCTGGCGGGCTTCGAGGATCATGTTGGAGGCATCGTTGGAGGCCGAGCCGTCCACGCCGATACCCACCGGCGCGCCGGCTGCTTCCAGCGCCACGGTCGGGCAGATGCCCGAGGCCAGGCGCATGTTCGAGCTGGGGCAATGGCAGACGCCGGTGCCGGCTTCGCCCAGGCGACGGATTTCCTCGTCGTTGAAGTGGATGCCGTGGGCCAGCCAGGTGCGCGGGCCGAGCCAGCCGACGCTGTCGAGGTAATCCACGGTGCGCTGGCCGAAGCGCTGCAGACAGAAGTCTTCTTCGTCGAGGGTTTCGGCGAGGTGGGTGTGCAGGCGCACGTCTTCGCGCTCGGCCAGCTCGGCGCTGGCGCGCATGATTTCCGGGGTGACCGAGAACGGCGAGCAGGGCGCCAGGGCGATCTGCACCTGGGCGCCTTCGCCGCGCTGGTGGTACTCGCGGATCAGGCGCTGGCTGTCGTCGAGGATCGCCTCGGCGCTCTGCACGGTCTGTTGCGGCGGCAGGCCGCCGTCGGCTTCGCCCAGGCTCATGGAGCCGCGGGTGAGCATGGCGCGCATGCCCAGTTCCTGGACGACGCCGGCCTGCACGTCGATGGCTTGCTCCAGGCCGTCGGGGAACAGGTAGTGGTGGTCGGCAGCGGTGGTGCAGCCCGAGAGCAGCAGTTCGGCCAGAGCTACTTTAGTGGCCACGCCGAGCTGCTCGGGTGTCAGGCGCGCCCACACCGGGTAGAGGGTCTTCAGCCAGGGGAACAGCGGCTGGTTCACCACCGGCGCCCAGGCGCGGGTGAGGGTCTGGTAGAAGTGGTGGTGGGTGTTGATCAGGCCGGGCGTCAGCACGTGCTGGCTGGCGTCGAAGGTCTGCTGGACGGGAGTGGCGGGCTGTTGGCCGGCGGCGACCAGTTCGACGATGCGGCCGTCCTGGACGACGATGCCGCCGCGGGCGTCCTGATCGTTAGCGGTGAAGATGGCCAGCGGGTTGCGCAGCCAGAGACGCGGGGAGGACATGGATGAATTCTCCAAACGGACGGAGCCGTCGGTTAGAGCCGGCTCCATGGGGTCATGGGAAGCCAGCTCAGTGTTCACCCTGTCTGCTGATCCAGGTTCGCTGACTCGAAAGTCAGGCGTGGGCGCATGGTAACGCCCACGGCACTGCTCGTCACCAGTCGATCGTCGCTCCCTGGTAATCCAGGTAGAACTGCCCACCCCGACCGGCGTGGCTTTCGACCTGGTCGGCGAGGCCTTTCACGCTGGTCTGTACGTCCAGCGGCGCGGACTCTCCGCCCATGTCGGTGCGTACCCAGCCCGGATGCAGGTTGAGCACGGTGATCCCGGTATCGCCCAGCTCGACGACGAAGCTGCGGGTCAGCGAATTCAGCGCTGCCTTGCTCGCGCGGTACAACGCCATGCCGCCGGTGACATTGCCCGCCACGCTGCCCAGTTCGGAAGTCATGAAGGCCAGCACGCCGCGCTCGGCGTCCAGGCGCGGCAGCAGGCGCTCGGCCAGACGCAGCGGGGCGATGGCGTTGACCATGAACAGCTGGCCGACATCGGCGAGGCTGGCGTCGATGGCCGACTGGTGCGGCGGGCCGTAGATGCCGGCGTTGATGTAGATGAGGTCGAAACGCGAGCCGGCCAGGGCTTCGGCAAGACGGTCCTGGGAATGGATGTCGTCCAGCAGCAGCGTTTCCACGCGCACCGGCAGGTTCGCCAGCTCGCCGGGATGGGCAGCATCGCGCACGGTGGCGGTGACGTCCCAGCCGCGGTCCAGCAACTCGCGCACCAGGCCCAGGCCGAGGCCGCGCGAGGCGCCGATGATCAGGGCGGATTTCGGGGTGGTCATGGCAGGGCTCCAGCAGGTGACGGAAGGGTCAAGGATAACCCAGCGGTGATTCCCCTGTAGGAGCGTTCGTGGCGCGCGATCGCGGGCATGGCCCGCTCCTACAGGGAGCGTTCGTGGCGCGAGTGAAACGACAAGGCCCGGCAGATGCTGGGCCTTGTGGATAAAAAGCCCCGGAGAGTGTGCGCCGGGGCCTGGGCAAGGAGCCCAATCAGTCGGTGGTGATCTTCGAGTGCTTCTGGGTGTCCTTCATGGTCACGTAGACCAGCAGCGAGCAGGCGATGCACGCGGTGACATACCAGTAGAAGCCGCTCTCCATGCCGATGCTCTTGAACCACAGCGCGACGTACTCGGCGGTGCCGCCGAAGATCGATACGGTCAGCGCGTACGGCAGGCCCACGCCCAGGGCGCGGATCTCGGTGGGGAACAGCTCGGCCTTCACCACGGCGTTGATCGAGGTGTAGCCGCTGACGATGACCAGCGCGGCCATGATCAGGAAGAACGCGCCCCACCAGGTGTCGATGGTGTGCAAGGTGCTGAGGATCGGGTAGGTGAAGACGGTGCCGAGCACGCCGAAGGCGATCAGGATCGGGCGACGGCCGATCTTGTCCGACAGCGCGCCGACGATGGGCTGCAGCAGCATGAACAGGAACAGCGTGGCCGCCGAGATCATGGTCGAGTCGTTCTTGCTCATGCCCACGGTGTTCACCAGGTACTTCTGCATGTACGTGGTGTAGGTGTAGAAGGCCAGGGTACCGCCCATGGTCAGGCCGACCACGGTGAGGACTTCCTTGGGATGGCGCATCAGCGAGCGCATCAGGCTTTCCTTGGGCTCTTCCTTCTTGGTGCTGAAGGACTCGGTCTCTTCCATGCCGCGACGCAGGAACATGGCCACGACCGCGCACAGCGCGCCGATGAAGAACGGAATACGCCAGCCCCAGCTTTCCAGCTGCTCGACGGTCAGGGTCTGCTGCAGGACGATCAGCACCGCCAGGGCGATGAGCTGGCCAGAGATCAGGGTCACGTACTGGAAGCTGGAGAAGAAGCCGCGCTGCTCCTTGTTGGCCATCTCGCTCAGGTAGGTCGCGGACGTGCCGTATTCGCCGCCGACCGACAGGCCCTGCAGCAGGCGCGCGAGCACCAGCAGGATCGGGGCGCCGACGCCGATGGTTTCATAGCTGGGAGTCAGGGCGATGATCAGCGAGCCGAAGCACATCAGCAGCACCGAGGCCAGCAGCGCCGCCTTGCGGCCCTTGCGGTCGGCATAGATGCCCATCAGCCAGCCGCCGATCGGGCGCATCAGGAAGCCCACGGCGAAGATCGCGGCGGTATTCAGCAACTGGGCGGTCATGTCGCCCTGGGGGAAGAACGCCTTGGCGAAGTACAGCGAGAAGGCGGCGTAGACGTACCAGTCGTACCACTCGACCAGGTTGCCGACCGAGCCACTGAAGATCGACTTGATGCGCTGGGATGTCGTGCGGGGTGCGGCAGAAGCGGAGACGGCGCTTGCGCTATCCATGGGTATTCCTCTTGTCGTTGTTGTCGTCAGGCGTGCGGACTACTCGAAACATCACGCCGGCGCGCCGCGAGGGCGGCGCAGTGTCGAGGGCGATAGCAGGCAGCGTGCCAAGGCGCGAAAGCCGCGTGGCACAAGGGGTTGAGCGATTTGCAGGGTGGCGATGACAGGCGAAGCGGCGCCGATTGGTGCAGGTTCTGAGCGGAAATCCGCCGATAGGTGGGGTGTCTGTAGAAAGGCGCTTCAGCGTGGGTTCGGTTCGGGATTCAGCCAATCGCGGACAGAGTCCGCTCCCACCCAAGGCCTGACCTCGCGTGGGAGCGGACTCCGTCCGCGATCGCTACCCGCCGGCACGGTCTACCGTTGGCGGAACAGGTCTCCCGGGGTAAACCCGAACAAGCCCTTGAACGATGCGATGTACGCCGAGGTGGAGTCGTACCCGCAATCCAGCGCCGCCGCCGTCACACTGTCGCCGGCCTCGAGCGAGCCGAGGGAGGCGAGCAGGCGCTGTCGCTGGCGCCACAGGCGGAAGGTCATCCCGGTCTCGCGCTGGAACAGCCGCGACAGGGTCTTCTCCGAGGTGCCAATGCGCTGCGCCCAGTCGCCCAGGGTGTGGCTGTCGGTGGGGTGGTCGATCAGCGTCTGGCACAGCTGCAGCAGGCGACCCTCCTGTGGCATCGGCAGGGAGAAGGCGACTTCCGGCAGGTCACGCAGCTGGTCCAGCAGTACTTCCACCAACCGCGATTCGGCGCTGTCGCCCTGTGGATAATCCACCGGCAGCTCGCAGAAGCTCTTGATCAGCTCGCGCGCCAGCGGCGTCACCTCCAGCACCCGGCAGCGGTCAGGCGCCCATCGGCAGGCGTCGTCGCGAATGTACAGGCTGCGCATTTCCGCCTGGGTCGAGGTCACCACTTCATGGTCGAGGAAGGCCGGAATCCAGATCGCCCGCTGCGGTGGCGCGAAGAAGCTGCCTTCGGCCGTGTGCACCCCCAGTACCCCGGTGATGGCGTAGGACAGCTGCACCCAGGCGTGGTGGTGTTTGCTGGTCCAGGAGCCGGCGCGCAAGCGCTCGGCACGCGCATAGACCGGTCGCGGCAGGCGGTCGAGCACCGGAATCAGGCGTTGCAGCTCGGGGGCTTGTCCTTTCATCGGTATAACTTTGGAAAGTATCGCTGGAGGCTCGGAGTCTGGCAGGCCGCCTCGTCCACCTCAAGCTGGATCAGAGCCGTTGCCAACCCGAACGGCGACATTCGATGCCTGAAGAAGCCTCTGGCAGCGCGACCGCCGGGCGGTCCGAGGCACTTTGGCAGGTGTGGTGAAGGCCCTTGTCTGGCATTATCCGCGCCCGGAAAAACGCGTGGTGTGTTCCGACGGCTGTTGTGTAGATTTCCCACAAGAGTGTTGTATACATAATTTGTGTTGATTCGTTTCAACACAGGTTAGTCATGTATCCAATCTTCTGGTCGGCGATCGCCATCGCAGTGCTTCCTGTTGGGGCCGATGCCCTCGAAACAGGCGAAGTTGTCCTGCGAGTCAGGAAATGGCCCGTCCCGTGCACCTGCGTCTTCCCTGCCAAAGGAGCGGACCTGAAGGGGTTCGTCATAAAAGTGGAACATCTGGTCAGGATTGGCGCCAATCTTGCTTTTCCTCGCCAGGCCTGACCGACCGGACAGGTTCCACCGACAATTAAAAACGCAACACGACTGCACTGATTAGGAGCAACGCATGACTCGCACTCTCGCATCCCTGCTGCTCGCCGGCGGGCTGCTCGCGGCCGGGCAGGCCATGGCTGGCGGTGAAGACCTGGAGCCGGCCAAGGCCGTCAACGATGGCCCGCTGATCTGGCACAACGAAAGCCTGTCCTACCTGTGGGGCAAGAACTTCAAGGTAGACCCGCCGATTCAGCAGACCTTCACCTTCGAGAGTGCGAGCGCCTGGACCTGGGGTGACATCTGGTTCTTCGTCGACCAGATCAACTACAACGGCAAGGAAAGCGGCACCAACGGCAAGAACACCTACTACGGTGAATTCAGCCCGCGCCTGTCGTTCGGCAAGATCACCGGCACCGACCTGTCCTTCGGCCCGGTCAAGGACGTCCTGCTGGCCACCACCTACGAATTCGGCGAAGGCGACGTCGAGTCCTACCTGGTCGGCCCGGGCTTCGACCTGGCGCTGCCGGGCTTCGATTACTTCCAGCTGAACTTCTACTACCGCAAGCCTGACGGCAATCGCGTGCCGTCCGGCGCCTGGCAGATCACCCCGGCCTGGGCCATCACCATCCCGGTGGGCAACTCCGACATCCTGTTCGACGGCTTCATGGACTGGGTCGTGAACAACAAGGACGCCAGCTCCAGCCGCCGCAATCAGTCGGATTATCACGCCAACCTGCACTTCAACCCGCAGGTGAAATACGACCTGGGCAAGTCCCTGGGCTACGAAGCCAAGCACCTGTACGTGGGTATCGAGTACGACTACTGGTCCGACAAGTACGGCATCAAGGATTCGCAGTACTTCACCACCGACCAGAACACCGTCAGCGCGCTGGTCAAGTACCACTTCTAAGCGTCCCGACAACCCCGCCTGCTGGCGGGGTTGTTCCTTCCGTATCCCGCCTGATTTCCGGTCCTGCGTTCTTGCCCTCGGTAAATTCGGAAATTGCCTACACCTCCTCCCGGCTCCGCCCAATAGGTCGCGGGCCCCGATGCCACTAGCGTTGCCTCTCCTTGCTTCACCATGGAGATATGAGCAATGAAAAAACTACTGATCGCGGCACTCGCCGTGGGTCTCAGCGCTCCCGTTCTGGCGGCGCCCACCGACGCACAATCCAGGCAGCGCACCCAGCAGCCCGGCAAGATCAAGCCGCTGGAGCAGTTCGAAACGACCCACCAGGGCGGTTTCTATCAGGGCACGGTTACGCGCCCGGTCCCGGTCACCGATGCCGCCGTCTCTGAATCCGGCGTGAACGCCGCGGTGGGCAGCGGTGCTGCTACCGGTACGGCCGGTGAGGTGGCCGCTTCGGTGCCGGCCTCCGGTGGCCTGGGCCTGAGCACGCCGCTGGTGGGCTCGCTCACCGTCGGCGCTGCGGTAGGCATTGGCGCCGCGGTTGTCGCAGTTGGCGCGGCCGTCGGCAACCACGGCGGCGGTGGCGGCCATCACAGCTCCGGCACCACTGGCACCACCAAGTGATGCCACGCCCCCGGCCTACTCACGGGGGCTGCAGTGACCAGGGCAGGAACCGGATCGCCTGGCGATACCGGTTCCTGCCCTTTTTCTCGCCTTGCGCTTGAATCCCGCTACCCGCCTGGGTTATCCATGCAACGCCCCCGCAAAATGCACGGACATCCCGCATGACCCTCCAGGTACCCGCCCATACCGCGCCCAACGGCGAAAAGCCCGCCGGCCGCATTCGCCAGAAGAACGAGGAAGCCATCCTCGCCGCCGCCGAGGAGGAGTTCGCCCGGCACGGCTTCAAGGGCACCAGCATGAACACCATCGCCCAGCGCGTCGGCCTGCCCAAGGCCAACCTGCATTACTACTTCAGCAACAAGCTGGGGCTGTACGTGGCGGTGCTGAGCAACATCCTCGAGTTGTGGGACAGCACCTTCAACCACCTGACCGTGGACGATGACCCGGCCGTGGCGCTGGCCGCCTACATTCGCGCCAAGATGGAGTTCTCCCGCCGTTACCCGCAGGCTTCGCGAGTGTTCGCCATGGAGATCATCAGTGGCGGCGAGTGCCTCTCCGAGCACTTCAGCCAGGACTACCGCACCTGGTTCGCTGGCCGCGCCGCGGTGTTCCAGGCCTGGATCGACGCCGGCAAGATGGACGCCGTGGACCCGGTGAACCTGATCTTCCTGATCTGGAGCAGCACCCAGCACTACGCGGACTTCGCCACCCAGATCGGCTTCGTCACCGGCCGCAAGCGCCTGTCCAGGCAGGACTTCAGCGAGGCCAGTGACAACCTCATCCGCATCATCCTCAAGGGTTGCGGGCTGACGCCGCCGGCCTCGGCATGAGTTTCACCCTCGCCGGCCCGGCGGTTTACGAGGAAGACATCCGCAAGAGCCGCTTCCACTGCGTCGCCGCTCCCATCGCCAGCGAGGCCGAGGCCCAGGCCTTCCTCGCCGCACACCGCGACCCCAGCGCCGGGCACAACTGCTGGGCCTGGAAGCTGGGCAACCAGTACCGCTTCAGCGACGACGGCGAGCCCGGCGGCACCGCTGGCCGGCCCATGCTGGTCGCCATCGAGGGGCAGGACATGGACCGCGTGGTGGTCGTGGTCAGCCGCTGGTTCGGTGGCATCAAGCTCGGCACCGGTGGCCTGGCCCGCGCCTATGGCGGCTGCGCGGCGAAATGCCTGCAGGACGCCGAACGCATCGAACTGGTGCCCAGCAGCCGGCTGGCGTTTGATTGCAGCTTCGCCGAGCACGCGCTGTTCAAGGCGCGGGTGCTCGCGCTCGGCGCCAGCGTTGAAGACGAAGCCTTTGGCGCTGACGGCGTGCGCATGACAGTGAACCTGCCGACCACCCAGGTCGAACCTCTGCAGAAGCTATTGGGTGACCTCAGCCGTGGTCGTGTCCAGGCGCAAGTGCTGGACGCCTGATTCTTCTCCCCAAACACCGTGGAACCGCCTGTGGATAACCTGTGGCAGGACCTCTGCTGCCCCTGTATTCCGCAGCCTTCAGCGCCTTGCTTGTTTTCTGATCAATTTTCCTCGGGCCTGTTGAGCAAAATATGAACAAGCTGTGGAAAAGGTGTGGGTGAAATTCACCGGGAACATCGCCAAACGCCACTTCTGACCATTCGGTGGGTTATTCATCGGATTGATGCAGGGCTTGCAGGGCCTGGGCTCGGGCTTTTCGCCGATTGAGCAGGTGGCGCTGTGAGGGCTGGGGGCAAGTCTCTGGACAATCTGTGGGCAACTTGTGGGCAAGGTGTCTCGCTGGCGAGACACTTCGTGCGCTGATCGGCCGTCACCACCCACCAGTCATGGCGAAAAGGCTGCCGCTTCGCTTGGAAAATCTGTGGGTAACTCTGGGGAAAAGGCGCCGGCAGAAGGCCGGCGCCGGAACGGCTCAAAGGCGGAACTGCGCCATCTGCCGCGCCAGGTCATCGGCCAGGTTGCGCAGCTCGCGGCATTGCTCGCGGCCGTGCTGCACTTCGCGGGTGGTGGCGTGGGCAAGATCGGCGATGCCCTGCACGTTGCGATTGATCTCCTCGGTCACCGCCGACTGCTCTTCGGTGGCCGTGGCGACCTGGTGGTTGATGTCGCTGATGCGCTCCACCTGGTCGGCGATGGCGCCCAGTGAGGCGCCTGCCTGTTCGCTGGCGGCCAGGCTCTGCCCGGTAGTCTGCTGGCTGGACTGCATCGAGCGCACCGCAGCCTCCGCGCCACCCTTCAGGCGCTGGATGATGGTGAGGATTTCATCGGTGGAGCCCTGGGTGCGGCTGGCCAGCGTGCGCACCTCATCGGCCACCACGGCGAAGCCACGGCCCAGTTCGCCCGCGCGCGCCAGGCCGCAGCTCGACCGCCGGATCGTAGGGGGCTGCAATGACGGCCGCGGCAATGATGGCCGTCAGCAGCCAAGGCAGCCTGAGAAAGGCGAGGCCGAGCAGGCTCGCAAGCGCGATTTCGTGCAGGATGCCGAAGAAGATGAAACCGTCCGGGGTGACGAGATATGTGACGGCGGAAATGGCGATCGCCGCCACGGCCACCATGGCAAAACGCCTCCAGAAGCCTGGCCAGCGGATCTGACGGCCATGGGCGAGGAAGAGGCTGACGCCGACCAGGAACAGGAAGGTCGAGGCGATGCAGCGCGCATAGAACTTCCACCAGCCGAAGGCGGTGAGGGCGGGCGTGGTGTATCCGAAGTTTTCCAGGTCCCAGGTGAAGTGGTAGCTGGCCATCGCGATCAGCGCGACGCCGCGCAGGATGTCGAAGGCGGCGATGCGGCCCTGTTTGGGCGCGTCCTGAACGGGTTCGCTCGTCGTTTGAAGGCTCATCGTCTGGCAATCCAATTCAGTCGTGCCAAGACGACTATCACGGTTCAAGCCGGCGACAGAAGCAGGCGGCCATCAATGCGTCTTATGACAGCCATGAAATTTCGCTTTAGGCCAGCGCCGGAAAGCCTTTGGCAGGCTGCGCTTTTCGACCCCTGGGGGTCGGTTTCCTGTTACTGGCCCTCGGCTGGCCCGGCCAGATTTGGGGGCGTAATTCACGTCCCGGAGGGCCGATGTCCACTCATGTGCGCCATCCGATCTGGCTTCCGGCCCTGCGGCCGGCGGATGCGCGCACCTTCGCCTCGCTCTATGCGGTGGAATCCTTCGCCCGCGCCACCATCTCCAGCGTGATCCCGATCCAAGCCTACGAGATCCTGCACAATGAGCGGATCGTCTCGATCCTTTACACCATCGTGTCCTTGATGGGCCTTTCGGTAACGCTGTTCATGCCGATGCTGATCCGTCGCTTCGCGCGGCGCTGGGTCTACACGGGCGGCTGCGTGCTGCTGGCGATCGGCTCCGCCTTCTTCGTCACCCACACGCTGCCTGGACAGATCGCCGGCATGCTTTGCCGCGTGATGGGGGCGAGCGCGCTGTCGATCACGCTCAACCTCTACATCATGGACCACATCCGCAAGACCGACTTCATGCAGGCGGAATCGCTGCGCATGGCCTGGTCGATGTTTGCCTGGACGGGTGGCCCGACGCTCGGCATCTTCCTCTACACGCATTTCGGCATCTATGCCGCGCATGGCGCGGTCGTGGTGTTTGCATTCGCGCTGCTTTGCCTGTTCTGGTTCTACCGGCTGACCGACAACCAGTCGATCCCGGCCCGGCAAGTCGCGCCCGGCCAATCCGCTGGCCAATATCGGCCGCTTCGTGAAGCAGCCGAGGCTCAGGCTCGCCTGGTTGATCGCCTTCGGCCGCTCCTGCTTCTGGACGACGTTCTTCGTCTATGGCCCACTGTTCATGGTGATCACCGGCCAGGGCGAGCTCGCCGGCGGACTGCTGGTCTCGGCCGGCAACGCGCTCTTGTTCATGGCGATATTCTGGGGCAGGGCGGGCAGGCGTTTCGGCGGACGGCGGGTCATGACCTTCGCCTATTTCGCCATGGCCGCCATGCTGTTTGCGGCCGGCGGCGTCGGCGAGGCCGCGCCGCTGCTCACGGCCGCGCTGCTGCTGTGTGGCGCGCTCTTCACCATCGCGCTCGACGCGCTCGGCTCGACCGCCTTCATGCGCTCGGTGCGCACTTATGAAAGAGCGCAGATGGCGGCGGTCTATCGCACCTATCTCGACTTCTCCGAACTGACGCCCCCGCTGGTCTACTCGGTGGTGCTCACCTTCTTCGGCCTCGGCTCGGTTTTCGTCACACTCGGCATCCTGGCCGCCTTCTGCGGCTTCGTCGCCTGGCGCTATCTGCCGAAGACATTTTAATCAGCGACCAGTCCCGGCGGCAACGCCACCCCCCTCTTGCAGTCCGCGCAAAAGTGAATACCATTCTGTTTTGATGCGGAGGCGTTTCGCGACCGCATCTAAAAATGAATGGGGAACACAGGAGCTTCATATGACCAGGCGTGCATTGCTGACAGCAGCGTGCGTTGCGACTGCTCTATCTGTCGTGTCGTCTTCCGCCGGAGCGCAGGACAAACCGGTCTTTGGTTTGGTAATGTCCTTCAGCGGCTGGTTCCAGCCGATCGACGCGGACACCATTGCCGGCGCCAAGCTGGCGGTAGACGACATCAACGCGGCCGGCGGCGTGCTGGGACAACCGATCGAGACCGTCGAGTTTGACAACAAGTCCGAGCCGCAACTCGGTGCCGACGGTGCGATCGACGTCATCGACAAAGGCGCCAAGGCGATCCTTTTTCCGTCGGACTTCGATTTCGGCGCTCCGGGCGCGTTCGTCGCGCAGCAGAAGAACGTCGTCGCCTTCTCGGCGGCGTCGGACCCGAAGTTCGGCGTGCAGGGCATCGGCCCGCTTGCCTACTCCGTCTCCAATGCCGGCCAGGCGCAGGGCGCGCTGATGGCGGAATGGGCCTACAACAAGAAGGGTTGGAAGAAAGCCTATGTGCTGCTCGACAACACCATTTCCTACACCAAGTCGCTTTGCGGAAGCTTCGCCGAGCGCTGGAAGGAAATAGCCGGTGCTGAAGGATTGCTCGGCCAGGATACTTTCCTCAATGGCGACGCCTCGATCGCCGCGCAGGTGACCCGCATTACCGGTCTGGCGGAGAAGCCGGACCTCGTCTTCCTCTGCTCCTATGCGCCGGGCGGACCGAGCGCGATCCGCCAGATGCGGGCAGCCGGCATCGAAGCGGCGGTCCTGACTGGCGAGTCCATGGACGGTGACTACTGGATCGGCAGCGTTCCCGACCTCAGCAACTTCTACGTTGTGAATTACGGCTCCAAATATGGCGACGATCCCGATCCCGGGGTGAACGCCTTCTTCGAGCGCTTCGAGAAGAAATACGGCAAGAAGGCCGATGTCTCCTATGGCCTGCGCGGCTATTCCGCCGTCCAGGCCTGGGCGAAGGCGGCCAACAAGGCGGGCTCGCTCGATGGTGACAAGGTTGCCGCGGTGCTCGAATACCTTCGACAAGGAGCCGCTGGTTCTCGGCCCGACGACCTGGACCGCCGACCGCCATATCGAGACGACACGTCCGATGGCGATAATCGGCGTGCAAAACGGCAAGTTCGCCGCCGAGGGTCGTTTCTCGGTCGAGAAGTTCCCGCAGTTCTGACGAGTATTCGCCCGGATAGGGAGGCGAAAGCCTTGAAACTCGCGGCCGAACGCGTGTCTGTCCGCTTTGGCGGGCTGGTGGCGAATGACGATGTGTCACTCGCCATCGCGCCCGGCGAGGTGCTTGGCCTGATCGGGCCGAACGGCGCAGGCAAGACCACGCTGGTCAACATATTGTCGGGCTTCCAGCGGCCGCACTCAGGCGCGATCACGTTGGCCGGCAGCGACATGACGGGGCGCAGGCCGCGGGCCTTCGCCCGTGCCGGCATCGTGCGCAGCTTCCAGGCGGTGCGGCTCTTCCGAGGGCTGACTGTTTCGGAAAATGTCGAGGTCGGGCTTGTGGCATGCGGCCTCGGCCGTGCGGAGGCGAGACGGCGGGTGCGCACTCTGCTCGCCGATTTCGATCTTCTCCATCGCGCGGCACAGCCGGCAAGCGCGCTCAGTTACGGCGAGGAGCGCCGCGCCGGCCTGGCGCGGGCACTGGCGCTCGAGCCGCGTTTCCTTTTGCTCGACGAACCCGCGGCCGGACTGGCGGCGGCGGAAGCCGAGGAACTGAAGCGCGCAATCCTTTCGATCCGCGATCGCTACGGCTGCGGCATCCTTGTCATCGAGCACAACATGGCGCTGGTGATGAGCCTTTGCGACCGCATCCATGTGCTTGGCGGCGGCAAGACGATCGCGTCTGGACGGCCCGACGAGATCATGGCCGATCCGGCCGTGCGCACCGCTTACCTCGGCCGCGCGGCCGCATGACAGTCAGTCCCGATCTCACGTCGCCGGGTGGACGCCTGGTCGAACTCGGCGGACTGGTCATCCGGTATGGCGCCATCGCCGCCGTGCAAGGCGTCGACCTGGTCATCGATGCGGGTGAAGCCGTCGCCATCGTCGGACCGAACGGCGCCGGCAAGACCTCGCTCCTGTCGGCGCTCGCCGGCATCGTCCGCCCCTCCGCCGGCTCGATCCGCATCGCCGGCAAGCCGCTCGCCGGCATCGCGCTGTCCGATGTCGTGCGCCAGGGCGTCGCGCTGGTTCCCGAGGGGCGCAATATCTTCGGCAGCCTGACCGTGATGGAAAATCTCCGCCTCGGCGCAACGCCAAGGCGCGACGCCTCGGTCCCCGCCGATATCGACCACGTGTTTGCCGATTTCCCGATCCTCGGCGCGCGCCGCGACCAGCCGGCGGGCCAGCTTTCCGGCGGCGAGCAGCAGATGCTGGCGATCGCCCGCGCGATGCTCTCCAGGCCGCGCCTCCTGATGCTCGACGAACCTTCGCTCGGGCTTGCGCCCAACATCGTCGACAAGGTCTACGACATCTTGCGTCAGATACGCGGCCAGGGCGTGTCGCTGCTTCTGGTCGAGCAGAACGCGGCGCGTGCCTTTGCGCTCGCCGACCGTGCCTGCGTCATGAGCCGCGGCGTCTTCACCCTTACCGGCACGCCTGCGGAGATCGAGCGCCACGAGGCCTTCGATGCCGCCTATTTCGGCGTCGCCATGGCGAAAGCGGGAGCGGCATGATCGGGCAGGCGATCCAGATTCTTGTCGACGCGGTCAGTGTGGGCGGGCTCTATGCGCTTACCGCGCTCGGCATCGGCCTCATCTTCGGGGTCATGCGGCTCATCAACTTCGCACATGCGCAGCTCATCATGATCGCGGGCTACGCCGTGCTGCTCTTTTTCGCCGCAATCGGTGGTGCTTGCCATGCTCGGTGCCGTCGCCGGCGCCATGATCCTGGCCCTTCTCGTCGAGCGCATCGCCTTCCGTCCGCTGCGCGGCGCCGATCCGGCGACGCTGCTGATCGCCTCCTTTGCGGTCAATTTCCTGATCGAGAAGGTGATGATCATGCTGGTCGGGTCCCGGCCGAAAGGCGTCGACTTCCGCTGCCGATGCTGGCGGGTCAGGTCGAGATCGCGGGCGTCAGGCTGCAGCTTCTCCAACTCGTCACGATCCTTGTCAGCGTCGTCCTCCTGGTGGCGACGACCTGGTTCCTGAAATCGACCCGGCTCGGCCTCGAAATGCGCGCGGCAGCCGAGAATTTCCGCATGGCCGAGGTGCTCGGAATCCGCGCCAATCGCGTCATCGCCTCCGCCTTCGCGATCAGCGGCCTGCTCGCCGCGGCGGTCGCTTGCCTGTTCGTCGCCCAGACCGGGCTGCGTGCAGCCGCGCATGGGGCTCCAACTGGTCATCATCGCCTTCGTCGGCACCGTCATCGGCGGGCTGGGCAGCCTGCCTGGCGCGGCCTTTGGCGGTTTCTCTGGTCGGTGTCGTCACGATCCTGCTGCAGGCGCTGCTGCCACCCGAGCTGCGCGTTTTCCGCGAAGCCTTCCTGTTCCTGGCCGTCACGTCGTGCTGCTCTTCCGGCCGCAGGGCCTGATCCCGGCGCGCGGGATCGCGGGAGCGCATCTGATGGCCGTCGCTTCCCGCCGTTCCCGGCAAGTGAGCGCCGGCCGCCGCTGGCTTCCTCGTCATCCTGATCGTCGTGGTGTTCGTGCTTGCTCGGCGCGGCCGAATTCGCGCCGATCGTCATGCAGCGGCGGATCACCCACGGGCTCATCAACCTCGTCGCGGTGGTCGGCCTCTATGTCTTCGTCGGCAATTCCGGCGTGCTCTCCTTCGGCAATGTCGCCTTCATGGCGATCGGCGCCTATGTCTCCGCCCTGCTGACCATGCCGGCCGCGCGCGAAGGGAGTCTTCCTGCCCGACCTGCCTGCCTTCCTCGCCGCCGCCGAATGGCCTGTCGCTCGCCGGCGCCCTGGCGGGCGGCGCATCCGCCGCGCTCGTCGCGCTGGTCGTCGGCTTTCCGCTGATGCGCCTTTCCGGCATTTCCGCGAGCATCGCCACTTTCGCCATCCTGGTCGTCACCTATGTCGTGCTCGGTAACTGGACCTCCGTGACCGGCGGCCAGAATTCGCTGATGGGACTGCCGATCTATGTCGGCCTGTGGACCGCCGCCGGCTGGGCTGTCGCCGCAATCGTCATCGCCTTCTGCACCAGGAGACGCGCTCGGGCCTACTGCTGCAGGGCCTCGCGCGAGGACGAGGTGGCCGCAACAGCCTCCGGCGTCCACATGGTTCTGCACCGGCTGGCCGCCTTCGTCGTCAGCGCATTCCTCTCCGGCATCGCTGGCGTGCTGCTCGCCCATTTCCTCGGCACGGTGAGGGTCGAGACTTTCTATCTCGACCTCACCTTCCTCATCATCGCCATGCTGGTGATCGGCGGCATGCGCAGCCTGACCGGCGCGGTTGCCGGCGCGATCGTCATCACCGCGCTGACCGAACTGCTGCGCCAGGCCGAGGTCGGCGTCACGATCGCGACGACGACCTTCGCCGCCCCTGCCGGGCTCGGCGACGTGCTGCTCGCGCTGCTGATGCTCCTCATTATTCTCTTCCGTCCGGACGGCATAGCCGGCGGCCGGGAGATTTCATGGCCGTTCCGGTCATCTGCCGCCGCTCCGGAAATCCAGTCGAGGAAACTGCAATGACCGACAATCTGCCGCCGCCGCCCGAGGTCGATCCCAATGAGACGACGGAGGTCGCGCCAGGCGTTTACGTCATCGGCGATCGTCGCGTGCCGCTGGTGCCCAACATCGGCATCGTGCTCGGCGGAGATGCGGCGCTCGTCGTCGACACCGGCATGGGGCCGGATAATGGCCGCAGGGTCCTGGATGTCGCCAGCCGCCTTGCGGGCGGCCGGAAACTCATCCTGACGCTCACGCATTTCCATCCCGAGCACGGTTTCGGTGCCGCAGGCCTTCAAAGACGCGGCGACCATCCTCTACAACAGCGCCCAGCGTGACGAACTGGCCGCGAAGGGGCCTGCCTATCTCGGCATGTTCCGCGGCTTCGGCCCCGGCGTCGCCGCGGCGCTCGAAGGCACTACGCTCGTCATGCCGGACGAGGTCTATGATGGGCCGTCAAAGACGATCGATCTTGGCGGTCGCGTGGTGACCCTCAGCACTTATGGCCTGGCGCATACCAGGGGCGACCAGGTCGTCAGCGTCGACGACGCAGGCGTCGTCTTCGTCGGCGATCTCGCCGAGGAGCGAATTTTCCCGATCTTCCCCTGGTTCCCCCCTGACGATGCGGACATCGACGCCGACAACTGGGCGTCCGTGCTCGCCGCGATCGAGGCGACCAAGCCGAAAATCGTCGTTCCAGGTCATGGCTCGGTTGGTGGGGTGGAGATCCTGTCGGCGGTGCGCGGCTACATGCTCGACCTCGGATCGCGCGTGGCGGCCGAGCTGAAGGCCGGCAAGAACGCCGACGAGATCGTCGCCACCCTCGGCCCTCGAGTGCGCGCCGAGCATCCCGATTGGGAAGCGCCCGAATGGATCGATTTCGCCATACGCTATTTCGCCGCAAAGGCTTGAGGCGGGCTTTCGTCGATGAGGATGGAATGATGAAGGCGCTGATCGCCTTGCACTTTCAGAACGACATCTGCCATCCGGACGGGTTGATCCCCTTCGCCGTCGATCGCTCGGGGCCGGCCCCTGATCTGTTCCTCGACAGGTCACGGGCGCTGATCTCCCGCGCTCGCGAAGCGCGTTGGCTGGTGGCCCATGTGCACATCGCCTTCCAGCCGGATTATTCGGATCTGTTGCGCAACGCCCCGCTGTTCAGGGCCGCAGGCGAGTTCGGGGCGCTGAAGCGCGACACGTGGGGCGCAGCCCCCATGCGGGGCTTCGAGCCGGCGTCGGGCGACGTGACGCTGATCCATAGCTGCAACAATGCTTTCCAGGGCACCGGCCTCGAGGATATCCTGCGCGAGCGCGCCGTTACCCATGTCGCCGTCGCGGGCCTGGCCACGCAATACTCGGTCGAGCACACCGTCAGGCATGCCGCCGATCTTGGTTATATCGTCACCATGGTGCGTGACTGCTGCGGCTCGGCCAACGACGCGGCGGCGCAGGCTTCCTTTGCGACGATGGCGATGCTCGCCCACGTCGTCACGCTCGACGAGATGGAGTTCTGACGCCCGACCGCGATCAACTCTTGATCGGCTTCAGGTCGGGCGCCGACGCGCCGACGATCAGGTCTGTCATCGCCTCGATGGCCGGGACGGTTTTCTCGCCGCGCACCCCGAGATAGGCGCCGACGACGAAGCCGTTGAACGACATGAAGAGCACATGCGCGAGGCTGGAGTAATGCGCGATGCCATGCAGCGGCTTTGGTTCGGCCGCCTTCAGCATCCGCGCCACATGTTGCTCGCACCATTCAAGCAGATTGCCGCTGTAGTGATCGGCGGGAGTGGCGGTCGACACGGCCTGCATCAGATTGTTGGCAAAGAAGTTCTGTTCATTCGGGATTTCACGCCAAATCGTTGCGACGATGTGCTGCACCTTTGGCCTGTGGCCGTCGATCGATTTCAGTTCCCGTTCAAGCTGGTCAAGCCTGGCCTTCAGCCAGGGACTGTAGACCTGAAAGAAGAGATCGAGCTTCGAATCGAAGTATGTGTAGATGGCCGAGGGCGCCACGCCCGCGCGCTGACCGATCTCGCTCGCCGAGGTGCCGGCATAGCCGTTCTCGAAGAAGAGCTGCGTTGCGGCTTCGAGGATCGCCCCGCGCACCTCCGCCTTCTTTACCTGCACCATGTAGCACCTCAGACATTCGACATTCTGCCCTAGAGCGGTTCAGTGTTTCACGGAATTGCCGAGCCGCTCTAAGCCTTTGTTTTTGCGCAGTTCCGGACGGAAAACCGCTACGCACTTTTCCTAGAATTGCTCTAGCTGCTTGCCAAATCCCGATCAAGGTGCAGCCTTGCCTGTCAAAACCGCCCCGCCATGGCCCCGCCCGCTGCTAGGTGCTGTT